>CAVSIA010000014.1:0-60184 GCA_963727575.1 uncultured Alphaproteobacteria bacterium | reverse complement strand
ACGCCTAGACAAGGCCTTGCAATCGACAAGCAGTATCGCCAAAGGAAATGGACGACGTGGCGCATCCTCGACCACAGGACCCGCAACGCGATATCGCCTACGCGACGACGCGGGACGGGCATGTGCTGCCGGTGATCGACGTCACGCATCCCCGCTTCACCGTCGAGGACGATCCGGAGAGCGTGCACCGCTTATATCAGGCGTTCCTCGCCTCTGAGCGAAAGCAGCGGCGTATACCGAAATTTATCATGGGCCTGCTGCTGCGAAGAGCGGCCCGGCGCTCGCCACTGCTGAAGGCGCTGTTCAGCCCCGCCGCGACCTATCTCGACGGCATCAGCACCTATGTGATGAAGCTCGGTGAAGCCAATTTGCCACCGCCGTTCGACGGCCCGATCGACCGCCGCCTTGCCGCCTCGCCGCATATCGCGCTTCTGCGTCTGAGGTTGCAGCAGACATCCCGGCTGATCGCCGAAGGGCTCGTGGACGATTTGGCAAAGCGGCGGGCGCGGCGCTGCATCTTGTCGATATCGGCGGCGGGCCGGCGATGGACAGCTTGAACGCCCTGATCCTGCTCAATCGCGATCATCCGCAATTGCTCCGGCGACCCATCGCCGTTCATGTGCTCGATGGCGACGACGCCGGCCCATTTTTCGGCGCCAACGCCCTGGCTGCACTGCAGGCGGAAGGCGGCCCGCTGACAGAGGTCGACATCGTCTTCAAGCATGAGATCTACAATTGGAACGAGCCGGCGCCGCTCGGCGATCTCATTCGCGACCTGATATCGCACGACGCCATTGTCGCCGCATCATCCGAAGGCGGGCTGTTCGAATATGGCAGCGATGAAGCGATCGTCGCGAATTTGCGGGCGCTGCGGACAGACGGCGAGGGCGTGAGACTGGTCGCCGGCTCGGTGACCCGGGGGACGCGATCCGACGGCGGATGATCGCACAGAGCAAGTTCAAACTGATACCGCGCGGCATCGAAGGCTTTGCACCGCTTGCGGCGCGCGCGGGCTTCGAAATTGCGCAGATCGAGGAGGCAGGGCTGAGCGATCAGGTCCTGTTGCGCAGCGCGTGAGCACCCGCTCGGCGTCCGGCCGCCTTGAAGGGCAGCAAAGCGCTCGCAGGCAGACGCCTTCGCCGAGCGCAAACCTGCCGCATCAACGATCAAGTCTGCTGAGAACGAGGGAGCGAAATGAAATCTGCCCGGACACAAGCTGCTCGGAGGCGGAGCGTGCGTCGTGGAACAAGCGGACCTGTTGCGACCGGCAATCTTCTCGATCGGGCACGTCGACATGCAGATTAAAGCCCTGCCAGGCCCGGTCTCGACTAGCAAAGAGCATCTCGGTTTCGGCAAGCTGCTTCCCGCGCCAGCATCGGATCTCCCAACGCAAGCCTCGCCGTCCTCGGATCAGCCCGCGGAATTCGCCCTCCAGCCGATACCGGCCCGGCGCGAGTACGACGACCTGGCTCAGATCAGGGAACTGCACGCGGCCGGTGCCGAAATCGATCCGCGCCGAACGTCCTTCATTCCCCCCGCCGGATGGCAGGAATTCGAAGGTGGCATTCGTCGCCCGCCGCACGGACCAGTCGAAGGGAAGCCCGCTGGGGTCCTGAGCGAAATTAGCGTTGACCAGCAGCGATTGCTGCTCGCCATCGTGCATGAGCTGAAGCCAGACGTCCCGCGCATAAGAAACCATCCCGGCACCGATCAGCACATCGAGATAGGGCGCCAGTTCCGACGGGGACGGTGGGCTTCCCGCGCTCTTGAGCCCCGTCATCAGTTCGAGCGGCGTTCCGGCATAACGAACATTTTGCGGCAAGGCGTTGAAGAAGCCGCCGCGCCAGTCGGGCCTCTTCGCCAGCGTCTTGACCAATATCGACCGCGCGCCCGCGTCGGCCGACGCCGCACCGAGATAGCGCATCACCTCTGACGCAATCTGGGGTTGGCTCTTCAGCAGGATGTCGGCCTTCTGGACGACACCGGCGAAGTCGCCTCGCCCATAGCTGTCCGCCATCAGCCAGAACACCGCGATCGACTCCCGGCGCGATCGTTTCACCGCCTCCTGCATCATCAGGCGCGTTTGCTCCGGCGTTTCGGCAACCTCGCCCAGCATGCGGAACGCCCGCGCATTGAGCGGATCATTCACGAGCGCGCGACGAGCCAGGTCTGCGATGCTGTCGCGAAGCGACCTGATCCTGGCGGCGACCGCCGGGTCCCGGTTCGCGGGCGCAAGTGCGGCGGTGGCGCTCGATGACGCGCCGACCTCGCTATCGGTGTTCTCGGCGGAAGGGGCGACGTCGCCGCCGACGCCCTGCAACTCCAGATACTCCGCGCGTGCGCGCTCCGCGAGTGTGAGCAGCGCAAGCGGATTGCCCGGATCAAGGCGAATGGCCAGATCGGGATGCACTTCCGCAAGCGCGAAGGGGAGGCTCTTGGTCAGAACGCACCAGACGAGAAGCGCGCCGGCGAGAACTCATGACGATCGTCTGCACAGCCTTCCCGCCGATCAGCGGATCCGTTCGGTTGAAAGCCTCTTCATGTGGTTGTGCGCGGCTCATGCGAGCCCCCGCAAGTGATAAAGGAGCCGACTGAGCAGAGTGTCGTTCTGAATCGGGTAGATGACGAGGCGGCGGTATCGACGGTTCTTTTGCACGGCGCATCCGATCAGAGCCCGCGACGTCTCACTTGTGAAAATGTCCTTGCTTGGCTCAAGCTCATCATTTGCGCTGTCGGGAAAGATGCGATCGTAGGCGGCGCGACGTTCGTCGTTCTTCAGGTCTTCCCACGCCTGGGTGACGCGATGGACGAAAACGCTCCGGTGGATGGCAAAGGCACATGCGGAGAGATCATGGCCATCGGGATGTAACCACTTCACGAGGAGCGCCATGTGCCGCCTCAACTGCCTGCGCGGCGCGGATCGCTCGGAACCCAGAACCCGGTAGCTGTCCGCGCCGCGCGCGAACATCACCTGTTCGATAAAGAAGCCGGAAGCCGTTTCCAACGCCTCCCGAGACCGCCTTGTCATTGCCTCCGCCGAACCGGTCGCCACAGGGTCGCCGACAGCCACTTCGAGCAGCAATGTGATGCCGGTCGGCAATGGGATGGAGCTTGCCCGTCTGGCCGACGCCGGCCGCTCGACGAGGCGTAATGCCATCTCGAGAGCAGCGGACGGGCCCATCGTCAACTTACTCCAAACGCGGCAATTTTTGGCTTTTGCTCCCCGACATCGGCGGCTTCGAGCGATGGCACCGGCATATGATGTTCGCCACCGTACCCATATCCATATCCATATCCATAACCGTATCCGTAGCCCGCAGCCTTCTGATCGAATTTGGTCAGAACGACGCCGATCGGCGTGATCCGGGCGAGGCGCAGGCGGCGCAGCGCCGATTGAACCGCGCCCTTCCGACTTTCGCCCGCACTGACGACAAACACGGTCGCGGAGGCGGCGCTGGATAGGAGCTGGGCATCAGCGATGCCGAGCATGGGCGGAGAATCGATGACGATCAGATCGAAAATCTCGAGCCCGACCGAGATCAGCGAGAAAATCCGCGTACCTCCAAGCAGATCGCCGGCATTCGGCGGCACCGGCCCGGAGGAGATGAACTTTAATGTCTTGACGTCGGTCTGCTGGACAAGATCCGGCGGCGCGGCCGCTCCGGTCAGGTAGTTGCTGAGGCCGACGGAACTCTCCTTTCCGATCCGCAAATGCAACGAAGGCTTTCGTAGGTCGGCATCGACCAGCAGAACATTGAGCCCCATGGTGGCGAAGTGTCGCGCGATCGCCAGGGCCGTACTCGACTTCCCCTCCTCGGGAGCCGAACTCGTCACCACGATCGACCGCGGAAGGCCGCCTTCTGTGGAAAACTGCAGCGCGGTTGCCAATGAACGATACGCCTCAGAGATCGACGAGCGCGGATCCTTCGACGCCTCCATGAACGCCTGCTCGGACGGAATGAATGGGATGACGCCGAGCGTCGAAAGGCCGGAGGCCTCTTCCGCTTCCTCGGGCGAGCGGATGTAATCGTCGAACAGCTCCATGACATAGGCCAAGCCGAGCCCGGCACCGATGCCGAGCATCAACGACAGCAGAAGAATCCGGGAAATGCGCGGTTCCGAGGGCGCGTCGGGGACCAATGCACGGTCGACGATGAAGATATTGTTGGTGCCGACGCCGCTGGCGATATCGACCTCCTTATACCTTTGCAGCAGGCTATTGTAGAGCCCGCGATTCGTCTCGACCTCGCGCTGCAAGATATTGTAACGGATGCCTTTTTTCTGAAGGTCGAGCACTTCGGCGCGCAGCTGCTCGATCCTGCCTTTCATCTCATTTTCCTGACTGAGGGCGGATTTGTATGCGGCCTTCAGAGAGGCCTTCACCGTCGAGACCTCCGATGCGAGCTGGCGCTTGACCTCCTTCAGCTTGGTCGAGATCTCGATCATTGCCGGGTAGCTCGGCTTGAAGGTGCCTAGCTTTTCCTCATATTCCCGCTGCAGGTCCTTGGCATGCCCGCGCAGGGAATTGATCACGCCGTTCGAAAGAAGCTGGGGGAGATCGATGGCCGTGGCGTTCTCGACCTGCCGCCAAGTCTGCTCGTCCTTGATGCGCTCGGAAATAAGCTGGCCTAAAGCGGCGTTCGCGGCAGCCAGATTGTTCTCGGCGATCGAGGCCTTATCGGTTGAATGTACGATCTTTTCCCGTTCGGCGAACTCGAGAAGCGCCTTCTCCGAGTCTTCCAGACGCAGCTTCAACTGCTTGATCTGGTCCTCGAGAAAGACCTTTGCGTAGGAATTCGCCTCAAATCTCTTATCCAGGTTGGACGCGACATAAGCGTCAGCATACGCATTCGCGATTTGCTGCGCACGCTGGGGGCTGGGATCGGAAAAGCTCAGATTGACGAGGCGCGAACCGGTAACCGGCCGAACCTCAATATTCGACGAAACAATACCTGTTGCCGCAGCGTTCCGCGAGGAGACAGGCACGTCTTTCAGATCGGCTCGCGAGCGCAATCCGCCGAAGATCAACGATGCCACCGATACATCCCGCGGAGTCAAGAACTCCAGATCGTCCTGCAACTGCAGAGCCGAGACAACCCGTTCGGCCATCGCGCGACTCTTCAGCAATTCGTAATGCGTTCTTTGAAAGTCCGCGCTGGCTTGGCCTTCGCCCGGCTGAGTGTTTGGGTCGCCGTCAACGACCTTCATCCTCTCAAAGTCGATCTGAATGGTCACGGTGGATACGTAGAGCGGCGTTTTCATGAACGCGTGCAGCGCCCCCAATACCGAGACAAAGGCCGTAATGCCGAGGATCAGCCATTTTCGTTTAAAGAAGATGCGGACATATCGCCGGACCGTAATCGCCAGGTCATCACCGTCCGGGTTCAGACCGGACGGAAATTCCGGGTAACCGTAAGCATCGGCCGCCACCACCTGCTGCGACGCCGCCGGCTTCAGCCTGGTGACGCTCTTATCTTCGGCAGTCGCGGGAACGTCGGCTTCATTGGGGAAATCCGGCATATTGTTCGCCTACGGAGATTTCTGGGACCTGGAATTCGACGGATTAAAGCAGCGTAAACAAACCGGTAATCGGTAGAGCTTTCAAAAATCCGTTAAAGCCCTTCTTCAGCTCCGATGTGCCCGCAATGAGAACGTCGCCCGCCGCAAGCTGCGGGTCGGCAGCGTCGCCAGATCGAATTTCGGAAACATCGAATCGTGCTGCCTTGCGCTGACCGCTCGTTCTCCGGAAAACCAGAACCGTATTATCCGATACGTCGTCCAGGCCTTGCGCCAAAGCAACTGCCTGAAGCAGTGTTACGCTCCCCTGTATCGGAAACACGCCCGGCTTCCGCACCGCACCATCGATGGTTATGCGCTGACTATTATATTCCTTAATAAAAACAGAGACTTGAGGGTTTTGAAGATATTTTTTGCCGAGCCGCGTCGTCAGATCTCTTTCAAATTCTCGCGCCGTCATTCCGGCGATTGACACCTCTCCCACCAACGGCAAATTCACGCTACCCGCCTCGGAAACCTGCACCGATTTGGAAAGCTCGGACACCTTGAACACCGAAATCTCGACGACGTCCTGAGGGCCAATCTTATAGGCCGAGCTTCCCGGTGTACCGACGGCGGAAATGGAAGCTGCGGCCTCTTGCAGCGAATTCGTCGCGCCCGGAGCGACAGAGGCGTCTCCGTGAGCGGACGGTCGGATATCTTGGGGCGATTGATCAGCACTCGCGGCGATGCCAGCCGGGTCCCTGCGTTCCGCGGCGGCCAAGACCTGCGCCTCCGGCGCCTCTGCGCTGGCGTTAACGTTGAGAGTGTCAGAAGAACTGGCGCAACCGGCTAACGAGACTGCCACCAGGCTGGCCATTATCAATTTTAACATATCGCTCATTTCCCCGACGACGCCCGCCCGCGCCATCACTCTTACCCAAAATACAACTTGAAGGCGCTTTATTTGATAAAACAATCATTGGATGTATTACAGTCAAATCCTCGGCCTTTTGCGCTCCAGCCCGCTTTTCCACCGCCATGCGTCCCTCCAGCAGGTCCGGCGGACGACGCGAGACGTCATGGGCGTCCGTCGCCAGGATGTGGACAAGATTTTCCGACAGCAGCCTTTCGGCCCAGTATTTCGCGCGTCGACCGAACCGCCCGAGTAGCGAACCCGATGTGATCTGCATCCAGACGCCGCGTTCGGCCAGCCCCTGGATCCTCGTGTAATGGCTTTCGATCCATGACAGCCGTTCGGGGTGGGTGAGGACCGGGACATATTCAGCGGTCAGGATCTCGAAAAACAACGCCTCGAGCTGTACCGGAGCCACATGATGAGGCGGTTCGACCAGGACATACCGGCTGTCGGAAAGCGCCAGAAGATCACCGCTCCGAAGCAGGTTGACGAAATCGGGCGCGATATGATTGTCCGCGCCCGGCACCAGCCGCAAGGGAACACCCTCCTCGTCGAAATGCGCTTGGAGACGCGCCGTCTCTGCTCGGATCTTTGGACCGGTATTGTGGTAAAGACCTGGAAGAATATGCGGTGTGCACGCCACGCACTGGATATCTTGACCAACATACGCACGCGCCATCTTCAGCGACGTCGCAAGCGTATCGGCGCCGTCGTCCAGCCCCGGCAAAATGTGACTGTGCAGATCAATCATTTTCAACCAATGCGCGGTCTTCGGATCGCGACCAAGAATCACATCCGCCACGACGTTAGACTTAACCGCTCCAGACGCGTCTGCGTATATGGGCTATCCCGAATAGGACTCCGGCAATCTTTCGAGGTTATAAACCTTGCGTGTTTGCCGGCTTGATTTGTCGGTCGGCGCTGACTAGGCCGGTCGTGCGGACAGGTCGTCGCTCGTCTCTTTAATATTGCGCTTGATAAAATTCAATTAGAGATTGCATTATACCCGCTCTGATTGTACCGATAAATTCAAGAGCTTGGCACTTCGGCGAGCGCCGAGCACTGCTATTACTGCAGAGGGAAAATCATGCGTTACAAAATTATGTTGCTCGCATTTTTTGCCGGTCTTGCCTCTTCGGCCGCTTCTGCGCAAACCTCGCAGCGCGTGCCAACGATCAACATTCCGACCCGGCAAGTCATCAATCCAAAGATACCGGTGCCGACCAGCTTCACAACGCAGGTGAACACGGCAAACTTCAATTCCATCAACAACGATCGTCGCAGAGAGGCGATTGAGCGAATTCGCGAAATATTGCGCAATCTGTGCCGACCGCGGCCCTTTCACAATCACTGCGGCAATCCGCCAGCGAGCCCGTAGCATCGTATCCAGAACCGACGGCGGCCAATCGTGTTATTTTGGCTAACGGTTTCAGTTACGAGCGCGGCCCTATTGCTCGGCGGCGGCTCCCATGCCGGCTTTTACGGCGACGTTGCGACACAGCTCTTGGCGGTTCCGCTGCTTGTCGTGGGAGCGCGTGATTGGGTCGTTGGCATGGCCAGCGCGCGCGCGCTTCGTCCACGGGTGACCCTGCTTCATCTGTCGCTGATCGGCACCGTCGTGCTTTTGATGCTTCAACTCGCGCCGTTCGGGACGGGTCAGCATGGAGTGTCAGCGACGCCAGCGACGAGTTGGGCTGCGGCAGCGTCTCTGATCCCATTTTTTGCGCTCTTTTTTGGCATGAGCGGACTTAATCGTAGGCAGAGACTGCAACTAACCAGACTCCTGGTTGTCCTCGGAGCTATGGCATTATTGGTTGGGTTTATTCAGGTGCTTCAAGGTCCGAACAGCAGTCTGCGATTTTTTGCGATCACCAATCCATCGGAGGCGGTCGGCTTCTTTGCAAATCGCAATCATTTCGCCGCGCAGCTCTACGCAACCCTGGTCTTCGGTTGCGTCTGGTTTGCAGCGTCGTCGCAACGGTTTCGCGGGTTGGCAGCGCTCAACACCAACGCGGTTTTGTGGTTTGCTCTGTCGGCCATTCTAGTCATTGCGCTTCTTGCCGGCCTGGCGTTGGCGCGCTCGCGCGCCGGGCTGATTCTTTCGATCTTTGCGGTCGCCGGGGTCGCGGCGGCGGTTGTGCTGAACAGCAGGCGGAACATGCGCAGCGCACATGCGGATCGGTATCGTTCCATATATCGTCGGGACGGCGCTGCTGATCGCAACTCTGTTCGCTACGCAATATGGCATGCAACGGGCGATGAGCCGGTTCGATGCGGATCCATTTAGCGACCTGCGTGTGGCCTTAGCGCCGGCAACGCTCCAGCTCGCGCTTGAAAACATGCCGTTCGGTACAGGCCTGGGATCGTTCGAGGAAATATACGCCGGCAACGAAAGCAGCGACGATCTGTTTAGCGGCTATGCGAACCGGGCTCACAATGATTGGGCTGAATTTTTCCTGGAAACCGGGCTGCCCGGAACAATCATAGGCGCCCTTTTCCTCGCGTGGTTGGCCCTCCGAACCGTTGAGATCTGGAGGCCGAAACCATTACAGAGCGGGGATACGTATTCTATGCTGGAGCGAGGGGCAACCCTTGTCCTTCTCCTCCTGCTTGCCCACTCTTTGGCCGATTACCCGCTTCGGACCACGGCCGTCGCGGGCATTTTTGCACTTGCAGCGGCAATTCTCGTCCCCTTTCGGCGAACGGATGACTTGCAAGTGAACGCATTCGATGGTTTCCCGACCAGATCATTCCAATAAAACAGCGCCTGGATCTACGGATGCTCCTTTGTTCGCGCTTGTGCTCTTAATATTTGCAATACAAAATGCAGATCTGTATCCACATACGAATATAAACCTATTTGATATTTTGTCGATATTGTGTTTTTTTTCTCGGCAAGACGATTATTCGACCGGGAATATAATATGAAAATATATTTGTTATTAATTTTAGATATCTTCACTATCCTATTTGCTACCGGATGCAGCGTTGTCCTTCGGGACAATTTCGATTTCTCGCATTTCCGCCTTCTGGAACTATTGCCATACATTGGCGCAACGGGCCTGGCTGCAGCAGCGATCCTGCCACTATTCGGCACCAACCGCTTGATATGGCGTTTCAGCTGCCTCTCGGACTATATCCGGCTGGTAACCGCGACTTTGGCGATCATCATTGCCGGCGTCGCGCTGACTTTCTTGTTCAACCGCTTGGACGGCGTCCCGCGCTCGCTTCCCTTTCTCCAGTTCAATCTGGCAATCACGTTCCTGGTCGGACTGAGGGTCGCATATAAGCTTCATTACACAGCCCGACGTATGCGCCGGACAAATATGGCGCCGCTGAAGATTGTGGAGCAGCCCGTAACCGAAACAATCCTGTTGGTGGGCCTCAGCCGGCTGACCGAGACCTACCTCCAATCGATCGGCGAACTGGCTCCCGGGCGAATGAGGATTGCGGGCATATTGAGCCATCGAGACCGACATGTCGGCCGCCTCGTTGCGGCTCATAAAATCCTGGGAACGCCGGAATTGATCGGAAGCATCTTGGCTGACCTGAAAGTCAGCGGCGTGGAGATCGACAAGAT
This sequence comes from uncultured Alphaproteobacteria bacterium, assembly GCA_963727575.1. Lineage (GTDB taxonomy): Bacteria > Pseudomonadota > Alphaproteobacteria > Rhizobiales > Rhodomicrobiaceae > JAHQVI01. The sequence continues at coordinate 50,189 of CAVSIA010000014.1, read as the reverse complement.
TGTCGTCACTGCCTGTTCTTTTTCCTTCTCGGCGGAGGCCCTAGACGCGCTGGCGGAGATCGACCGCCGCGGATCGATAGAGCTGATCTATCTTGCTGAGACGTTCGGCCTGGAGACGCCATCCGATCGGCTCCTCGGTCGTTCGCCGCGCGACGCATCGACCTCCGGACATCAGCCGGCGGCATTCGAGATCGGACGCAATGAACTCATCGCGATGCAGCTCCGGCGCTATTGGAAGATCAAACGGGCGCTTGACGTCGCAGCGGCGAGCTCGCTCCTTCTCCTGTTTGCTCCGGCGATGCTTCTGATTGCCATTTGCGCTCTTGTAAGCATCGGCAGGCCATTGGTTTTTTGGCAGCAGCGGCCAGGGCTTGGGGGCGGGCCGTTCCGCCTGTATAAGTTCCGCACGATGGGGAGCGCCTATACCGCGGACGGACGCGAACTGTCAGACGACCAACGAATGTCGAGGATCGGTAGTTTCCTCCGGCGCACCCGTCTCGATGAACTACCGCAACTTCTGAACGTCCTGCGCGGAGATATGTCCTTCGTTGGTCCGCGCCCTCTTCTGCCGCGGGACCAGGACGCCTCCTATCGGGCCAGGCTCCTGGTCAGACCGGGGTTGACCGGCTGGGCCCAAGTTGTCGGCGGGCGCGCCATTTCCGCCCAGGACAAGGCTGCACTCGACGTCTGGTATGTCAGACACGCGAGCCTGCTCCTCGATCTGAAAGTCGTCTTAAAGACCGTGCCGATTGTCGTCTTCGGCGAAACGATCTCGCGTACGCTCATAGAAAGAGCGTGGAACGATCTCCGGGACGCCGGCGTACTCCGGAGCAATATCGGGCAACTCGATCGACGGCCCGAACGTGCCGCAGCGTGAGTGTCCCGGGTAATTTTTCAACAAACCCGACATCGGGGCGTAGCCATTGTCGAAAAACTGCCAGTTTCAAGTGCTTGCCGTTTATCAGTACGGTGAAAGGTGGGTGCTCAAGCTGGGACAGGGCCGCCGGATGAGCAGCCCCCCGAGACCGCATCCCGTTGCGGAATAGAGCCGAGCAACCTCCGCTTGCTCAGAAGATCGGAGGCCTTGAGCGCATGGGCGATGATGAACTCGATGGTCGATGCGCGCGTCGACTTGGCAACAGCTGGGGGGGAGAGCGCAGCCGTCGTCAGCGGCGCGAACGCAAGGGACGGCACTGCGCTTATTGTCATCGCCAAGAGCCCACTCGTTCCGCGTGGTAACGCCGCCCGATGGCGCAATAGGCCGAACAGATCTGAGGCCCGAGCAACGCGCGGCGGGAAATATCGCCGCATCCCGCCACCGTTCTAAAGGCCCCGGCCGATACCGCGCGTGACCAGCCATTTGGTCAGAAAATCGATGAAAACGCGGATCTTCGCCGGCGTGATCTCCGTCTCGGGATAAATCGCATTGAGCATGCGCGGCGGAATTGAGAAGCGGTTCAGCAGGCTGATCAATGTGCCACTGGCAAGGTCCTCCGTTACGACGTATCGCGGGACGAGCGCAATGCCCATGCCGGCAAGGCTCGCCTTCCGCAACGCCAGTGCGCTGTTCGAATACAACGCGCCGTTGACGCGAACCGAGAGGCCGCCCTTGGGGCCGCCGAAGCGCCAGATATGATCGTCCGGAAGCGCATTGCTGTGAATAAGGCAGGCGCGACCGGCAAGATCCGCCGGTTTCTGCGGACGCCCCTGGCGGGCAATATAGTCGGGGGCGGCGCAAACCACCCAGTTGAATTCGGCGATGCGCTCCGCAACCAGCGCCGATTTGCGGATCGGGGCGAAACGCAGCGCCATGTCGAGCCCGCGCTGGGAGAAATCGTCCTGGCGAAACCAGGTGTTTTCGAGCAACAGCGACACTTTGAGCCGCGGCTGGACCTTGGCGAAGCCGATCGCGGCGTCGGCGATGTGGAGCGTGCCGAAGGAACTCGGCGCGAGAATGCGGAGCGCTCCGGCAGGCGCCGCCCGCACTTGCGCGATCTCGTTTTCCTTATGTTCGAGGTCGCGGAACATCTGCTCGCAGAAGTCCAGATATTGCCGCCCCTCCTGGGTGAGGTCGAGGGCGCGCGTCGAGCGATTGACGAGCCGGACTCCGAGCCTGGCCTCGAGATCGCTCACATGACGCGAGACCAGCGCGCGCGACAGACCTAGCTGGTTGGCCGCGAGCGTAAAACTGCCGGCACGCACCACGCGGACGAAACTCTGCATAGTCCGAAAGCGATCCATAATGACGTACCATTGGTGCAAATCACGCAACAAAGACGTGCAAACTTAGTGTCTTCAGAGCGCTAATGTCAAAGTGTACCCTGATCCCATGACCTGCCGGAGAGCAGGCGGCGCATCGAAAACGGTGCAGCCAGGGAATTGGGAGGATCGGCCTTTGAGTTTGCGGGACGACCATCCGCATGCAGCCGCTGCCGTTGAGCGGCCCGCGCTCGCCGACCGGGGCGACGCCGGATTCGCCAGCGACGTTATTGCCGAAACCTTGCGCGCGCTCGACATTCCCTATATCGCGCTCAATCCCGGCGCGAGTTTTCGCGGCCTGCATGACAGCCTCGTCAACCATCTCGGCAACGAACGGCCGCAGATGCTGGTCTGTCTGCACGAGGAATCCGCCGTCGCCATCGCGCATGGTTACGCCAAGGTGACCGGCCGGGCGATGGCTGCGGCCGTGCATTCCAATGTCGGCCTGTTTCACGCCACCATGGCGCTGTTCAATGCCTGGTGCGACCGTATGCCGGTGCTCGCCATCGGCGCTACCGGCCCGGTCGATGCGGCGAAGCGCCGGCCCTGGATCGACTGGATCCACACGGCGCGCGACCAGGGCGCAATCGTGCGCGGCTACACCAAATGGGACGACCAACCGGCCTCGCCTGAAGCGGCACGCGAGGCGATCGCGCGCGCAGCATGGATGGCCAACACCCTGCCGCACGGGCCGACCTATGTCGTGCTCGACGCCGGCATGCAGGAAGCCGCGCTCACCGGCCCGTTGCCGCCGCTCGATCCCGGCCGGCTGATGCCCCCCGTGGTTGGCGGCGCATCCCGTGAAGCGATTGCCCAGGCGGCCGCGATGCTCGATGCCGCCCGTAACGTGGTCATCCTGGCGGGCCGGGCGTCACGGCGGATCGAGCCCTGGCACGCGCGGATCGCCCTTGCCGAAAAGCTCGGCGCCCGGGTCATCACCGATCTCAAGGTCGGCGCCGCCTTTCCCACCGACCACCCGCTCCATGCCGGCGCGCCTTCGGTGCTCGCCTTGGCGGATGAGGCGCGAGCCGCGCTAGCAGACGCCGATATCGTCCTGAGCCTCGACTGGGTGGACCTCGCCGGAACCCTGCGCGGCGCTCTCCGCTCCGACGCCAAGGTTATCCAGGTGACGCTCGATCACACGCTGCACAATGGCTGGAGCATGGATCATCAGGGCCTTGCCCCGGTCGATCTGTTCATTGCCGCCGACCCCGACAGCGTCGCCGTGGCGCTCGCCGACTCCGTGGCCGCTCGCGGAGTGGCAGCGGCGCGCGCACCGGCCCGCTCCTCTCCCCAGCAAGACGTGAGCGGGCCGGTGGGCGTCGGGCATCTCGCATCCGCGCTTCGCCGGGCGGTGGGCGGCCGGGAGGCCTCGCTCCTGCATCTGCCCTTGTCCTGGAACGGCGCCTGGTGGCCGTTTCGCCATCCGCTCGACTTTCTCGGCAGCGACGGCGGGGGCGGCGTCGGCGGGGGGCCCGGCATTTCGGTCGGCGCGGCGCTTGCGCTAAAGGGAAGCGGCCGCCTACCGGTGTCGATCTGCGGCGACGGCGATTTCCTGATGGGCGTGACCGCGCTGTGGACGGCCGCACATTACCGCATCCCGCTGCTGCTCGTCGTCGCCAACAACCGCTCTTATTACAACGACGAGGTGCATCAGGAGCGCGTCGCGCGGGCGCGGGGGAGGCCGGTCGAGAACAAATGGATCGGCCAGCGCATGACCGATCCGGACATCGATATCGCGGCGATGGGCCGAGCGCAGGGCGCCGTCGGGTTCGGCCCAATCCACAGCCATGACGCGCTGGAGCCGGCCTTTGCCGAGTCCATCGCCGCGGTCGAGCGCGGCGCGGTGGCCGTCGTCGATGTTCGCGTCGAGCCGGGTTATACTCCCGCCATGCAGCAGACCATGCTCAAAGCACGCGAGTGACGGCCATGACGATCACGACGCTCCGGCAAGGCTCCCGACCACCCGAAACGCCCGCAAGCGTGTCCGGTCGTCCGATCCTCGTGGCGGAGGGCCTCGCCAAGCGCTTCGACACGCCGGACGGCTCGATCACGGCCCTGGACGACATTTCCTTCAGCATACAGAGGAGCGAATTCGTCTCGGTGATCGGTCCATCGGGCTGCGGCAAGTCGACATTGTTCAATATCGTCGGCGGGCTGATCGCCGATCATGAGGGCAGCGTTACGGTCGACGGCGAACCGATCCGCGGACCGCACAAATCGATCGGCATGGTGTTCCAGGAGGAGTCCACCTTCCCGTGGCGGAACGTGCTGGAGAATGTCGGCTTCCCGCTCGAAATCATCGGCATCGGACGGGCCGAGCGGCATGAACGCGCGCGCCGCTTCATCAACCTCGTCGGCCTTGCCGGCTTCGAGAACCGCTATCCGGCCGAATTGTCCGGCGGCATGCGCCAGCGCGTCGCCATCGCCCGCACCCTCGCTTTCGAGCCGAAGATCCTGCTGATGGACGAACCCTTCGCCTCGCTCGACGAGCAGACGCGGCTGCTGCTCGGCGACAAGGTGTTGCAGATTCAGCAGGAGCTGCGGCAGACCTGTCTGCTGATAACCCACAATCTGACCGAGGCCGTGCAACTCTCGGACCGCGTCATCGTCATGACCTACCGGCCGGGCCGGGTGAAACGTATCGTCGAAATCGATCTGCCCCGACCGCGCACGTCGGAGGTGGTGACGAGCGATGCTTTCGGCCGCTATGTGGCGCAGATCTGGAACGACCTGCGCGAGGAGGCGAGCCGGGGTATGCTCGACGCCGAGGCCCATGCGCGCCGCGAGGGGGCGTGACATGGCCGCATCCTCCCGCATCGCGGAACGATGGGTGCCGGCGGCGTTCGGCCTCGCCGTGCTCGCCGCCTTCACGATCGTCATGGAGGCGCTGCTGCGCGCCGGGGTGCTGAACCGCTTCATCATTCCTCTGCCGTCGGACGTCTTCGCCAGTATCCCGCGCCTCATCGCCGAGGAAGACATTCTCGGACGCTTCCTGACAACCTGCCGGGAGTGCTTCTACGCCATGCTGCTGGTCGCTCTCGTCGGCGTGCCTGCGGGCGCTGTTCTGCATCGCGTCCGCCTGCTGCGGGCGGCGACGGAAAGCTGGATCGCGGCGATGGCCTCGGCGCCGATCGTGCTCATGTATCCGCTGTTCCTGGTGATATTTGGCCGTTCGCCTGTAACCATCGTCATCATGGGGTTCATCGCCGGCCTGCCGCCGGTGATCCTGAAGACCGTCGAAGGCCTCGGCGGCACGCGGCGCGTGCTGATCGAGGTCGGCCGCAGCTTCAATCTGAGCGCGTGGCAGATGTTCCGGAAGATCCTGCTTCCGGCGGCCCTGCCGGCAATCTTCGTCGGGCTGAGGCTCGGGCTGATCTTCAGTCTGATCAATATCGTCGGCGTCGAATTCCTGATCAATTTCGGCGGGCTGGGCCAGATCATCAACGACCTGGCGGAGCGCTACGATCTCGCCGGCACCTACGGGGCGATCGGCTTCGTCATCCTGACCAGCGTGCTTTTCTTCGCTGCAACCGAGTGGATCGAGCGATGGATGGGACCGCGGCGCTAGAGACGCGCAGAGGCAAAGCCTGGTCGCAGGTCGGCCCGCTCCGGCTGGCGATCCTTGCGGCGATCGCGGCCGTCTGGCAGGCGGTATCGGTATCGGGCCTGCTCTACCAGGATGTGGTCCCTTCGCTCTTCGCGATCGGCGGCGCGCTGTTCAGCATACTGACGAGCGCGGAGTTCTACCGCAATCTCGGCGTCACGGTCGCGGAGGTTTCGCTGGCGCTCGCGCTTGGCGGTTCGCTCGGTATCGTCATCGGGCTCGCTCTGGGCATCAGCCGCTTCCTCGCCCGCGCCTTCGAGCATTTCCTCTATTATCTCGGCCCGACGCCGAAGATCATCTTCTTTCCGGTCATGATCATGTGGTTTGGCGTCGGCCCCGCCTCGAAGGTGGCGATGGGGGCCGTCTCCTGCTTCTTTCCGATCGTGCTGAGCGTCGCCGCCGGCATGCGCCGCATCGATCCGGTTCTGGTGCGGGTGGGCCGCAGCTTCAACGCCAATGTGTGGCAGGCCGCGACCAAGATCTATCTGCCCGCCATGCGCGGTCCGGTCATGAACGGCGTCCGGCTGGGGCTCGGCGTCGCCATCATCGGCACGCTGCTCGCCGAGACCAAGCTGTCGAATGCGGGCGTCGGCTATCTGATCATGCAGGCCTATTCGATTTTCGACATGCCGAAAATGTACGCGATGCTGATCGTGATGTTCGCGTTCGCGATCGGAGCCAACGAGCTGGTGGGCCGCCTCGGCGCGCCGCCGGCTTCAAGACGGCCATAAAGGCCGAACCACAAGGGAGGACTTCATGCGTTACGCAAGAGGACTGATGGGAGCGCTGGCGATGCTCGCCCCGCTCGCTCTGGCCACGACCGCCAAGGCCGAGGACACGCTTAAGCTCGCAATCGGCCAGCGGGGCAATTGGGAAACCGCGATTGCCGAAATCGGCTCGCGCGCGGGCATCTTTAAGAAGCACGATCTCAATCTCGAACTCACCTATACCAAGGGGGCCGGCGAGACCATTCAGACCGTGATCTCCGGTGCGGTCGACATCGGCGTCGGCGTCGGCACAACGGGCGTGATGGCGGCCTTCGCGAAGGGCGCGCCGGTTCGCGTTATCGGCTCGGCAACGGTCGGCTCCAACGACCTTTACTGGTATGTGAAGGCCGACAATCCGCTTCAAGCCATCAAGGATGCGGGCCCGGACACCACCATCGCCTATTCGACGGCCGGATCCTCGACCAACCTGCTCGTGCTCGGTTTCCTGAAGACCTACGATCTCAAATCGAAGCCGACCAAGACCGGCAGCCCGCCGGCGACGCTGACGGCGGTGATGTCCGGCCAGGTGGATGTCGGCTGGGCCGCGCCGCCCTTCGGGCTGAAGGAGATCGACGAAGGCAAGATCCGCATCATCGGCCGCGGCAGCGAAGTGGTCTCGACGCGCAACCAGACCGTCCGTACCGTGATCGTCAACGCGGACAAGCTGAAAAGCGATCCAAAGGTCATCGACCGTTTCATGACCGCCTACAACGAGTCGCTCGATTACATGTATTCCGACCCTCAGGCACTGAAATATTACAAGGACTTCTCCTCGATCGATGAAGCGCGCGCCAAAAAGACGATGGCGGACTTCTACCCGAAAGAGGCGCTCGATCCCTATCGCATCGAAGGCATCGACGGCGTCATGGAAGATGCCATCGCGCTGAAATTCCTGGATGCGAAGCTGAGCAAGGAGCAACTCGCCGAGCTGTTCCAGGTGCCGGCGCCGAAGAAATGACGGTCGGCGCTGAAATCCAGGAGGCAAGAGCATGAGTGATCCTGTGCGGGGAGCGACGATCCCGCAGGCCCTTCGGCTGCCGGAACGCCGGGACGCCTATTATGGCGGCGGATGGCACCGGCCGCTTGGCGGCCGCTATGCGGAGACGATCAATCCCGGCACGGGCGCTCGGCTCGCCGATGTCGCGGACTGTTCCGCCGAGGATGTCGACGCGGCGGTCGCGGCGGCGCGGGCGGGCTTTGCGGAATGGCGCAGGGTGCTGCCGCTGGAGCGCGCCAGGCTGCTCCGGCGGGTCGCCGCCATTCTTCGCGAGAACGCCGCCGAGCTCGCCATGATCGATGCAGCCGATTGCGGCAATCCGGTTCGCGAAATGGTCGGCGATGCGATGGTCGCGGCGGCGCAGATGGAGTTCTTCGCCGGCTTCGTCACCGAAATGAAGGGCGCCTCGATCCCGATGGGGCCGGACGCGGTAAATTTCTCCGTACGCGAACCGATGGGCGTGGTCGGGCGGATCATTCCGTTCAACCACCCGTTCATGTTCTGCGCGGGCAAATCCGCCGCCGCGCTCGCCGCCGGCAACAGCGTGATCGTCAAGCCGCCGGAGCAGGCGCCGCTCTCGTCGCTGCGCCTTGCCGAGTTGCTCGACGGCATCCTGCCGCCGGGCGTCTTCAATATCGTGCCGGGCGGCAAGGAAGCCGGCGCGGCGCTGGCCTCCCATCCAGGCATCGACAAGGTCGCGCTGATCGGCAGCGTACCGACGGGGCGGGCGGTGATGCGAGCGGCGGCCGAGACCGTCAAGCCGGTCATGCTCGAACTCGGCGGCAAGAACGCGCTGATCGCCTATCCCGACGCCGATCCGGACGAGGTCGCCGCCGCCGCGATTGCCGGCATGAACTTCACCTGGTGCGGTCAGTCCTGCGGCTCGACCAGCCGCGCCTTCCTGCACCGGGACATCCACGACGCGGTGATCGAGCGCATCAAGGCGCGGATCGGGCATTTCAAGCCGGGCCTCCCGACCGATCCGGCAACGACAATGGGCGCCATCGTCTCGCGCGCGCAGCTCGACCGCGTGATGGGCTTTATCGAGGCGGCCAAGTCGGAAGGCGCGCGGCTCGTCAACGGCGGCAAGCGGCCGGACGATCCCGCCCTGGCGAAGGGCTTCTATATCGAGCCAACCGTGTTTGCCGGCGTCACTCAAGCCATGCGCATCGCGCGGGAGGAGATTTTCGGGCCGGTGCTCGCCGTGCTCGAATGGTCCGACGAAGCCACCATGCTCGCCGACGTCAACGCGCCCGAATATGGGCTGACCTGCTCGATCTGGACCAACGACATTTCCACCGCCCATCGCACGGCCATGGCGGTCTAGGCCGGTTTCGTCTGGATCAACGAGGTCGGCAAGCATTTCCTCGGCGCGCCGTTCGGCGGCGTCAAGCAGTCGGGCATCGGCCGCGAGGAGTGCATCGAGGAGATGCTGCTGTTCACGCAGGAAAAGAACATTCACATCAAGTTGCGGCCGGCGAAGGCCTGAGCGCTGCGAGGCAGAGACGATGACCAGACTTTCGCTTTCCGTCGCCGTCGGCGATTACGACCGCACGCGGCCGCTGATCGACGGCGCGGTGCAGATCGACGGCGTTGCGCCGGTCGTGATGACGCTGAGCCCGGAGGAAATCTTCTTCCGCGCCTTTCGCCATGCCGAGTTCGACATCTGCGAGCTGTCGCTGTCGAGCTATACGGTGAAAACCGCCGCGGGTGACTGTCCCTATATCGGCATCCCTGCATTCCTCTCCCGCGCCTTCCGCCACACCTCGATCTATGTGCGCACCGACCGCATCCGGCAGCCGGCAGACCTGATGGGCAAGACCATCGGCGTGCCGGAATATCAGCTCACGGCGAATGTCTGGGCGCGGGCGCTGCTCGAAGACGAGTTCGACGTTAAGCCGTCCGACATCGCCTGGGTGCGCGGCGGCATCGAAGAGCCGGGCCGGCTGGAGAAGATCCCGATCACATTGCCGGACGACGTGCGGCTGTCTGACATCCCGGCGGACAAGACGCTCGTGGAGATGCTGGCCGCTGGCGAGATCGACGGCATTATCGCGCCGCGCATGCCCTCCTGCTTCGGCCCCGGCAATCCGAATGTCGGCTGGCTGTTTCCCGATCCCGCCGCCGCAGCAGCCGATTATTTCACCCGCACACGGATCTTTCCGATCATGCATCTGGTCGGCATCCGCCGGACGCTCGTCGAGCAGCACCCCTGGCTCCCAGCCGCCGCGTTCAAAGCGTTCGAAGCTGCAAGGCGGATTGCGCTTGCCCGGCTCGCCGACACATCGGCCACCAAGGTCACGATGCCTTTCGTCGAAGAGCAGCTCAAAAAGACGCGCGATCTGATGGGGCCGGATTTCTGGTCCTATGGCGTCGGGGACAACCGCGAGACGCTCGACGCCTTCCTGACCCATCATCACCGGCAAGGCCTGTCGCCCCGCCGCGTGGCCGTCGAGGAGCTGTTTCACCCCTCGACGCTGGAGGCATTCAAGATTTAGGGCGCGATCCGTTTAAGTGAACCGCCGAATTCGCAATCCCCGCGCAGGCGGGGATCCAGCGGACTTGTGTGTGTGTGTGTGTGCAGCACTGGATCCCCGTTTTCACGGGGTTTTTGTCCGCGTTTTTTACGACGGGTTCCGTCTAAATCGATCCGGCGCGGCGCACCCATTGTTCCCAGGCGCGGTCGAGCGCGATGGGCGAGAGGTTGAACTCGCCCGCCGCGCGGCGTTCGGCCAGTGTGAGCGGCGTCACTGATCCCATCAGCATGGCACGGCTCTGGATCTCGGCATTGCGAGCGCCATAGATGCTGCGGAACACCGCCTCCCGAACGCTGCGCCCGGCGACCGTTGCACCATGCCGCCGCATCAGCACCGTCCAGTTGCCGCCGAGAACGCGGGCCAGCGAACGCCCCTGCGCGTCGGTCGCGACCAGCAGATTGGTGTCGCCGAATTCGTCCTGACTGTCCCACACCGGGACCGCCTCGCCCATCGTCGCGCCGAGATGGAAGACCGGCTCCAGCGGCACGTCCGTAATGCCGAAAGGCAGCATCGGCGGCGCATGATGATGGCAGACGGCCATCACGTCGGGGCGCTCCCGATAGATGCAGCCGTGGATTACGCGTTCCGCGAAGATCCGGTGTTCGGTGGGCGCAATCGGCGCGCTGTCGAGGTCGAATTCGAGAATGTCGGCCTTCTCGACCAGTTCCGGCGCACGAGCGCGCGACAGATAGAACCGATCGGCACGGACAGGATGCCTGGCGCTGACATGACCAAAGCCGTCGAGCACACCCTCGTTTGCCAGGATATGGCTGGCAAGGACCAGATCGGTGAACAAGCTCTCCGATGACTCCACATTAGCCTCCGTCTCAAAATCCCGAACGACACACATCCCATCTTAGGTCTTCCGCCCGCGATCGCGACAGCACCAAATCGATCAGCCGATCGTCAAGCCGGCCACGAATTTCGACGCTTCATGCGCGTTCACGCGAGCGACGCGAATGAGCCCGTCGAAATGCCTCTGCATGGAGAGCACCGATTCCCTCGAATTGAGCACCAGATACATTTCCCCGACGAAGATCGCGGCGCGATAGGGGCCGAAAACCGTGTAGGGCACCGAAAAGCGCTGACGCCCGTCGAACAGGTAAAGTCTGAAGGACGGATAGAGTTCGTCCAGCAGCGCGACGATGCGCTTGACCTGGTTCCGGCGGATAGTGCGCGGCAGATCGGACCAGATCCCGTGCCCCGCCGCGAATTCCTCAAGCGTCTGCAACGACATGCAGACCTCCATGTCGGTACCGGGCTGGCGATTGTAGTCCAGGCGGAATGCCGCCTCGCTGATCTGGGTTTCCGGGTTCAGCCGGACATTGGCGGTTTCGTAGGCGATGACATCCTGCGTCCTGACCAGATCGGGCAACCGCATCGGCACGTAGCGTATCTTGGTTCCGACCGCTTCCGCATGCCACTGTACGAGCAGTGTCTGGCGTTGCGCGCCGGCCGCTTCCTCCTCGATTTCGAAACTCGGCCGCAAGCCTCCTGTGATGCCTTCGTCCTGACTGAGCCCCAGGAGCCAGTCGAGCGATACGCCATGCCGTTCGGCGATGTTCAGCAGCGTCTCCACCCTCGGCAGGCGTGTGGACCGTCCGGCGAGAAGCTGCGACAGCGCCGAGCGGTCGATTCCGACCGAGGCGGCGAAGGCCGACTGGCTGATCCCGCTGCGTGCCAGGAGAATCCTGAGCCGATCCTGAAACAGGCCGGCGAGATCGCGCTTGTCCACTTTGCCCCTCTTTTGATGACTTTGGTCAACGAATGACGTCATTCGTGTGCAAAATCAACATTTCATCACAATTCTCGCAGGCTGCAAGATTGCAAAGCATGAGACGCTAGTGGATCGAACATGACATTTGAGTCCCTCTCGCCGTGCGATGAGGCCGAGGTAAGTAATTAGAATGTCATGTCAATTCGATCCATCAACATAAAACGGCGTGGTTCGAAGCGTTAGACTTCGAACCACTAGAGTCCTAGACCTCTCTGGAGCGAAATGCTTTGACCCGACCGAATTCACGGATTCGGCGGCTGAATTGGCGTGCGATCGAATGGCCGACCGTTGCGCTGCTGCTCGCCTGCTACGGGCTGTGGTTCACCGCCGGCTTCTATCTTTACCCGGCGATGCCCGCCGCCGCTCTGGCACTCTTCTCAATGGTCATCGCCCTGCACCTGTCGCTGCAACACGAGGCGCTGCATGGCCACCCGACCCGCAGCGCCCGCATCAATGAATGGCTGGTCAGCCTGCCGCTCGGCGTCTTCTATCCTTACCGGCGCTACAAGGCGCTTCACCTGAGACATCACGCCGACGAGCGCTTGACCGATCCCTACGACGACCCGGAAAGCTTCTATCGCGCGCATTACGACTGGGGTACGCTTCCCCCTCTCTTGAAGACGCTGCTTCGCTGGAACAATACGCTCGTCGGCCGGATCGCGCTCGGTCCGGCTCTGGCGCTGCCGGGGTTTCTCATGGCCGAGGTCAAACGGGCCGCCTCCAGCGGAAAGATCCGGAAAGCATGGACGCTGCACGCGCTCGAGCTGGCAGGTCTCGCCTTGATTCTCGAAGGCGTGTTCGGCATTCCGTTCTGGCTTTACGCGCTCACCTCGGCCTATGGCGGGCTGGCCATCGTCGCGATCCGCGCCTATTGCGAGCATCAGTGGTCGGAGCGACCGGATGGGCGGACCATCATCGTCGAAAGCTCATGGCTGTCCCTGCTGTTTCTCAACAACAACCTGCATCTGGTGCATCACAAACGGCCGAGCGCACCGTGGTACGAACTGCCGAAGCTCTATGCCCGGCAGCGCGAGGATTGGCAGGCCATGAACGGCGGCTACGTGTTTCCGAACTATTATCAGATCTTCCGCACCTTCGCGTTCCGGTCCAAGGAACCGGTGGTTCATCCGGTTCTGCGCCGGCATTCCGCTCCCGTCGCCGCGTCGCCGCAATACGGCGTGGGGGCCGCCACCAAGGCCGGCATGTCGGTGCCTCTTCCCGCAAAGCCGCCTATGGATTAGGACAGATCGGACCGGGCCGATTGAATGGCGTGATCTGTTTACGAAACGAAGCGGTTCGGCTGACAGGCGGTTGCGCTCATGCAATTCATCGCGGCATTGCCGATGTATGACTGGCCCGAGAGGCGCGGCGAAGTTGACGCCGAGTGGGCCGCGGTGCGTGACCGGATGCGTGCGCGCGGCATCGATGCACCTGATCGCCTGACGCGTCGCAATGCCGATATGCCGGCCGTCCCCGGCGGCGTCCGTGACGCGCATGGGACTCCCATCGCTCCGGATCCCGCGACGCTGCCTGCGGACGAGCTCGATCTTCCGACATTGTGGCGACACCCGGCGCTTCTGTTCGCGCAGACGTGTTGGGGGCCGATGGAGTTGGGGCTGCTGCCACATGTTACCGTCATCGGCCAGCCGGACTACGGCGGCATCGAAGGCGGGGCGGGCCCGCTCTATTCGAGCGCGGTGGTGATGCGCCGAGCGGATGTCCCGGCCAGCGCCGAACGGAGAGCGCCCGGCGACGGGCGCGCGGCCATCCCGCCGGAAACCCTGAGAGGCCGCCGGCTCGCCTTCAACAGTCTGGATTCGATGTCGGGCTATCTGGCGTTGAAACGGGACCTGGAGAGCATCGGCGGCAGCCCGTCGCTGTTCGCCGGCATTATGGAAACCGGCGCCCACAGAGCTTCCATCCGGGCGGTCGCCGCCGGGTCCGCCGATGTCGCGGCGATCGATGCCAGATCGTGGCAGCTTGCCGGCCGATATGAAGCATCGGCGCGCCAGCTCGTTACGGTCGGATGGACCTCGCACCGCAAGGGGCTGCCATTCATCGCCGCGCGGCACCTCGCGCATCTTACAATCCCGGCACGTAAGATTTGCGGACTGACGCGGCGAGGTCCGAGCGCCCCGCAAGTGGACCGAATTCTTGCCTGCTCTCGAAAAAGCCGACACATTCGCCGCAAAGGCCGCTGGACCAGACAAACCCGCGTGTTAAGGTTTCGTCTGAGAGGAATTCTCGTCTGCCGCGACACCGAACGAACCGAACAGTCTCGCATTCCGCCAGTACACACGGGAAGAGGTCAGACCGATGAGCAAGGACTTCCGCATACTCGACAGCATCCGGCGTGGCCGGACCGAAATCGAAAACCACCTGATCGACGGCGTTCTACGCGGCAAGGTCAGCCGCCACGAATTCATCCGCCATGGCAGCCTGCTCGGCCTGTCCCTGCCGCTGCTCTGGCGGATCGGCGCTGCCGCTGGCTTCGCCGCCATGCCAACGACGGCACGCGCGCAAGGGGCGCCCGGCGCAACCATCCGCGTGGGAAGCAAGGTTCCGGCCGCGGCGATCGATCCGGTCACCATCGCCGATGCCGGGGGCCTGCTGATCCTGCAGCAGGTCGGCGAATTTCTTTGCCTCGACGGCCCTGATCTCGTCCTGCGCCCCATGCTGGCGGAAAGCTGGAGCCCGAACACCGATGGCACGGTCTGGACTTTCAAGTTGCGTAAGGGCGTGAAATTCCACAGCGGCGGCGAAATGAAGGCCGACGACGTCGTCGCCAGCATCGACCGGCTGGCCGACCCGGCGAATTCGTCGAACGCATTGTCGGTGTTCCGGGGCATTCTGCAGAAAGGCGGGACGAAAAAGGTCGACGATTACACGGTGGAGTTCCATCTCGACGCCCCGAACGGCAATTTCCCCTATCTGATCTCGTCCGACAACTACAACGCCGTCATCCTTCCCGCGAGCTATGCGGGCGATTACGAGAAGAGCTTCGACGGCACCGGACCGTTCAAGCTGGAGAAATACACCCTGAAAGCCGGCGCATCCTTCGTGCGCAACGAGGACTATTGGGGCGAGAAGGCGCTGCCCGCGCGCACCGAGTTCACCTTCTTCGACGATCTCCAGCCGGAAATCCTCGCGTTGCAGGGCGGTCAGATCGACATCATCAACCAGCTCCCTGCCCTGGCCGGCGTCGGGCTGCTCAACGACCCGAATATCGATATCATAAGCCTTAAATCCGTGACGCATCACCAGGTGCACATGCGCTGCGACACCGAGCCGTTCAAGGACGCCCGCGTACGCCGCGCCATCGCGCTCAGCCTCGACCGCAACAAGCTCACGCAAGGGCTTCTGAAAGGCCGCGCGGTTCCGGGCAATGACAGCCCGTTCGCCCCGGCCTATCCGTCCACGGACACGAGCGTGCCGCAACGCACGCAGAATATCGCCGAGGCCAAGCAGCTCATGGAGGCGGCCGGCCTGGGCAAAGGTGTGAAAGTCAAACTGACCACGCTTCATCACCTTGAAATTCCGCAATATGCGGTCCTGATCCAGAACGCGGTGAAGGAGATCGGCATCGACATGGAGCTGAACATCCTCGACCAGGGCGCCTATTACGGCGACGCCGTCTTCGGCAAGTCGAACTGGCTCGATTCGGCCATGGGGATCACCGATTACGGCCATCGCGGCGTGCCGAACGTCTATTTGTCCGCGCCCGCTGATGAGCGACGGCACCTGGAACGCGGCGCATTTCAAGAATGCCGAATATGACGGGCTCGCCAAAAGCTACATCGCCGCGCTCGACCTCGAAAGCCAGAAGCAGGCCGCCGGCAAGATCCAGCGCCTGCTTCTCGAAGAAACGCCGATCATTTTCGGCTATTTCTTCGACTTCCTGACTGCGACGGCGAAGGGCGTGTCGGGTGTGCAGCCGACCGCCATGTCGCAACTCTATCTCGATCGGGCCTCGAAGGCCTGACGCGGAAGAAAGGCAGAGGTCTACGAATTGCCGGCTCCGCTTCACAAGAAGCGGGGCCGCGCCGGGAGCGCGTTAAGGGGAAGTGAACACCGGTTCGCCGCCTGGAAACGCGCTGAATCAAGAAACGAAAAGCGTTCGAAATGAGCTAATGCCAACGGAACATGCTCCAGAGCGACGGATCTTCGATCAAAATTGCCTGTGCCGCTCTACCTGTTTGTTGCCGCATCGGATTTATCTGAAAACCGTTTCGCAGCCCCGCCTTCGCGAGGTCATGCTTTTCGGACCAATGCAGTAGGGAAGGAGTTCGAGCCATCCTGCGCTTCCTTGCCCGGCGCGTTTCGTTATCGCTGGTAACGCTGTTCCTGCTGAGCGTGATGGTGTTCCTTGGCGGTCAGGTGCTGCCGGGCAATGTCGGGCGCACAATCCTCGGACCGTTGGCCGATCAGCGCGCAGTCGAGGCGCTCAACACGCGGCTCGGCCTCGATCGGTCCCTCATCGTGCAGTATTGGGATTGGATCAGCAATTTCGTGCAAGGCGACATGGGCACCTCCTACGTGTTTCGTTCGCCGGTGGCGCCCCTCGTCCTCGAAGCGCTCGGCCATACGCTGAAACTCGCCGCCGTCGCCCTCGCGCTCGTCGTTCCGCTCGGCATCCTCGCCGGTGTCATCGCCGCCCTGAACGTCAACCGGCCGATCGACCGCATCATCAGCCTCGGCGGCCTGTCGGCGACGGTGCTGCCGGAATTCGTCACCGGCATCATCCTGATACTGATCTTCGGCGTCTGGCTCAGATGGCTGCCGATCTCCGCCACCTGGCCGCCGGGCGCCGGTTTCCTGACCCAGCTCCATCACCTGATCCTGCCCGCCTTGCCGCTTGTTCTGGTGCTGTTCGGCTATATCGCCCGCATGGCGCGATCCGGCATGATCGAGGCGCTCGATTCCGACTATGTGCGGACGGCCGTGCTGAAGGGCCTGCCGTGGCGAACGGTGATCTGGCGGCATGTGCTGCGCAACGCGCTGCTGCCGACCATCACGGTGATCGCCACGCAGACCGGCTATCTGGTGGGCGGCCTCGTCGTGGTCGAGACGCTGTTCCGCTACCAGGGCATCGGCTCGCTGATCTTCACCGCCGCGCGCGGCAAGGATTTTCCGATCCTCGAAGGGGGAATATTGACGATCGGCATCATGCTCGCCATCGCGACGCTGCTCGCCGACATGCTCTACTCCGTGCTCAATCCGCGCATCAGGCTCGGGGGCGGCCGATGAGCGTGGAGCGCGCCGAGACCTCACACGACGAACCGGGGCAGCGCAGCCGCCTGGGCGAGATCCTCATCGCGCTCAGCCGATCCGGCACCTTCCTCACCGGGCTGGCCATCGTCGTATTCTGGATCGTCTGCGCGCTCTTCGGCGAGTATTTCGCGCCCTACGATCCACTCGCCGACGACATCATCAATTCGCTGGTGCCGCCTTCCGCCGAGCACTGGTTCGGCACCGACCAGCTCGGCCGCGACGTATTTTCCCGCGTCATCGTCGGTTCGCGCGACATCCTGACCGTGGCGCCGCTGGCGACGCTGCTCGCGACCCTGGCCGGAACCGCGCTTGGCCTGACAACCGGCTATTTCCGCGGCATCGTCGACGACATCATCAGCCGCATTCTCGAAGCCTTCATGGCCATCCCGGTCGTCATCGTCGCCCTGCTCGTCGTCGTTGCGCTGGGGACATCGAAGGTGACGGTGATCTGCGTCATCGGCCTCAGCTTTGCACCGCTGATCGCGCGGACCGTGCGCTCGGCGGTGCTCGCCGAACGCGAGCTGGACTATGTCGCCGCCGCAAAGCTGCGCCGTGAGAACCCGCTTTACATCCTGTTCGTCGAAATCCTGCCGAATGTCGTTCCGCCGATCCTGGTCGAGGCGACCGTCCGGCTCGGCTACGCGATCTTTGCCGTCGCCACTTTGAGCTTCATGGGCTTCGGCATTCAGCCGCCCTCGCCGGATTGGGGCCTGAGCATCTCCAGCAATTACGGCATGATCGGCGGCGGCTTCTGGTGGACCGTGCTGTTCGACGCCCTCGCCATCGCAACGCTCGTGGTCGGGGTGAATCTGGTCGCGGATGGCGTACAGGGGGCGCTCGATGCTTGAGCAAGCGGGTTCAGCGCACGCCGAACAGGCGCGGAAAGAGGTGGACGCGCTCACCATCGACGACCTCTGCGTCGCGTACCGAACCGGTGGACGCAACAAGACGGTGCTGCGCGATCTCAGCCTGCGCATCGGCAAGGGCGAAGCCTACGGACTGGTCGGCGAATCCGGTTGCGGCAAGTCGACCGTGGCGCTGACCGCCGTGCGCTACCTGCCGCGCAATGGCAGCGTTACCGGCGGGCGGATCGCCGTTGACGGCGCGGACGTCATGGCGCTGGACCGCGCGGCCTTGCACCGGATGCGCGCCAAGACGATCTCGATGGTCTATCAGGACCCCGGCAAGGCGCTCAATCCCTCGATCCGCATCCGCCGTCAGATCACGGAGATCTTCGACCTCGCCGGACTTTCCGCCGGAGAGGCCGTCGAGCGCACCATCGACATACTGACCCGCGTGCGCATTTCCGACCCGGTGCGCGTCATGGAGCGTTTCCCGCATCAGCTCTCCGGGGGCATGCAGCAGCGCGTCGCCATCGCCATGGCGCTGGCCAACGACCCGACGATGCTCATCCTCGACGAGCCGACCACCGGCCTCGATGCCACGGTGGAAGCCGAGGTGCTCGACCTGATCGCGCAGTTGCGCCAGGAATTCCAGACCTCGATCCTGTTCATCAGCCACAATCTCGCAGTGGTTTCGCGGATGTGCGACCGGGTCGGGGTGCTCTATGCCGGCATGCTCGTCGAGGAAGGTCCGACGGCGGATCTTTTCGACAACCCGCGTCACCCCTACACGGTGGCGCTGCTCCGCTGCCTGCCGCGCAGGGGCCAGCGCAAGGACCAGGGGCGGCTCGACACCATCCCCGGCTTCCTCCCCGCGCCGGGCGCGACCATCGTCGGTTGCCCGTTCGCCGACCGCTGCGCACTGGCCGACAACCGCTGCCGCACGGAATTGCCGCCGCTGATCGATCTCGGCGGACGCGTTTCCCGCTGCCACTATCACGACCGCGCGCCTTCCCTGCCCCGCGCGACGCCTGCGGACGTCTCCAGCCCGCATGCGGAGAAATCCGCAGAACCGGTGCTCAGCGTCGACGGTCTGAGCAAGACCTTCGGCACCGGCGCGCATCCCGTTCAGGCCCTCAAGGACGTGTCGCTGAGTCTTTATTCCGGAGAAACGCTCGGGCTCGTGGGCGAGTCCGGCAGCGGCAAGACCACGCTGGCACGGCTGCTGCTCGGTCTCGTCGAGCCGTCCAGGAGCGGCGCGATCCGGCTCGCCGGCGAAACGGTTGCGCCGAGCCTCGAAGGCCGGTCGCCGGGCGAGGTCAAGGCGATGCAGATCGTCTTCCAGAATCCCGATTCGGCCTTGAACCGCGCCCATCCGGTCAGCCGCATCATTGGCCGCGCGCTGCGTCGCCTGGCCGGCCTCAGCGGGGGCGCTTTGCAGCAGCGTCTCCTGACCCTCATCCGGTCGGTCCGGCTGACCGAGAGCCATCTTCGGGCAAAGCCGCGCCAACTCTCCGGCGGCCTGAAACAGCGTGTGGCCATCGCACGCGCCTTCGCCGGAGATCCGCAAATCGTCGTCTGCGACGAGCCGACCTCGGCGCTCGACGTTTCCGTGCAGGCGGCAATCCTCAATCTGCTCGCCGACCTCCAGGCCAGCCACGATGTGAGCTATATCTTCATCTCGCATGACCTCGCCGTCGTCCGCTATCTGTCGGACCGGATCGTCGTGCTCTATCTCGGCCGCGTCATGGAGACCGGGCCATCCGAGCGCGTGTTCGCCGGACCACACCATCCGTATACGGAGGCCCTGCTGTCCGCCGTGCCGACGCTGGATGGCCACGGCACCGGACGCATTCGGCTCGAAGGAGAAATCCCCAGCGCCGCCAATCCGCCGCGAGGCTGCGTCTTCCATACGCGCTGCCCCCGCAAGATCGGCGCGATCTGCGAGGACGAGGAGCCGCCGCTGACCGAGCGCGAGGCGGGCCATTCGATACGCTGCCATATCCCGCTGGATGAGCTGGCGGTGTTGCAAACGAAAGTTCAGGTGCAGGTGTGACGCTTGCGCTGTGCGAAGCGATCCGCAATATCAGCGCTGACTGAGATCATGAACACGCCCCCCTGTTCCCGTCGTTAGACGGGACATTACGCATTCGTCTACCGCCTTTTCAGAGAGCAAGCCGCAAGGCTGAAATCGAAATGAGTGGAGCCGGAATCGTAGCATCCGTAGAGAGGCGCGGTCGGCATTGCGTATGTTTGAGTCCGTAGCCCATGCCAAAGCGCCCCTGAGCTGCTATCTCTTTCGCAAGGATTTATGATATCGCAATCCTTGCCAACGCCCGTATATTCCGTATTTCCTACTGCATAGATCTCGTTAGATCCTAACAATATGCCTGGTGTTCCAGAAATACCCGAATAAACGCGACAGTCTTTGCCTAATTTCATCTTTACGACGTTAGAGCCTGACTCGGAAGTTTACGAGCGGGTTTGGGGCTTTGTGTCGGTCAGCCGTTTGATCATGACGGAGATCATGGCGAGCTTGGCGAAGCCCTCAGAGCTGCTGGCGAGGGCTTCGTAATGCGCCATAAGCCGACGATTGCGACGAAGCCAGGAGAAGGTACGCTCGACCACCCAGCGTCGTCGGATGACTTTGAAGCCACCATCCTTGTCGGTACGTTTGACGATCTCGAGTGTAACAGGTTGGGCTGCGAGTTCAGCATTGAGCTTGCGGCTGGCATATCCGCCATCGGCGAAGATTTTGGTGATGAACGGGAACAGGCGGCGCGTCCTGCGGATGAGGCTGGCGGCGCAATCGCGATCTTGCGCGCTGGCCGGGATCACCTCGATGCCGAGCAGCAGCCCGATGGTATCGACGAGCGCGTTCCGCTTGATGCCCTTGGTCTTTTTGCCTGCGTCGTAGCCGACCGGATCGGCGTTGGCCCCCCTTTTTCCGTGGCCTTCACGGCCTGTGTATCGATGATGGCGACGGTCGGAGACGGCTCGCGCCCTTCCGCCTCGCGGCACCGGACGAGCAGTGTGTGATGGATGCGGTCGAGCACGCCGTAGCGAGTCCACTCCCAGAAGTAATTGTAGACCGTCGAACGAGGCGGGAAGCATTTCGGCAGCTGCCGCCATTGGCAGCCGGTGCGCAGCACATAGCGCACCGCGTTGAACACCTCGCGCATATTGGTGTCGCGCGGTCGCCCGCCGCGGCGCGGCGGCGGGATCATCGGCGCGATCAACGCCCACTCGGCATCGGTGATGTCGCTCGGATAACGATCCGTACGCGGTTCATGCTTGATGCGCGCTTCCTCGGTCCACATGGCAGCCCCCTCTGATTCGGCTGCTACATACAGAATCACAACCGATTCTCAGGACTCAAGAACTTTCTGGTCAGGCTCTTAGTCCAAATGTAGGGTCCTTCCACGACGGTCGGAACTACCCCGTACACGTTACATATCCCGTCAAAATTTTCAAAATATGAGCTGAATTTTAAGTACATTCCATCTTCCGGAAATCGTTTGGCCACATGGTACACCCGATAGCCGACATTTCTCAGGTCTCGATAGCTGACCTCCAGCTCAATGATCGCCAAATCTGCAATAGTCATCGTACCGAAAATGATTTTTTGGGCTGTATAATCTTTGCCGCCTATGCCCCGCTCTTTGAACACGGTGACCGAATATGCCTCTTTGCTCAAATCATAATCGATCAACACCTGATCGGGACGCAAAAATCAAATCCCCTGCCAGTCATAGTCGCCGATTCCGAGGCAGTGCCCATTGGTGAGAACGAGCGCATTTCGGTCATCGGCCATGCCCGGCATGATAAAAACGGCGCCTGTGCAGCCGGATAGCTTTACATTTGCGTGAGCATCCGAAACCAGCATGCACAATGCCGACAGCAGTGTGTGCAGAAGCGATTTCATTCGGCATCCCTCACGCGCGTGCTCGGGTCTACAAAGTGATGCCTGAAAGCCCGTAGCTTGCCCCTGCATGGCTTTACTTAAGATGCTGCGTTCTCTCGCTCGGCGCTTCAATCCCTGCGGTCTCTACGCCAGCGCTGGTGCCGGCCGCCTCCGGCGGTTCTGCCCCAGTCCGGCGCACCTTCGGCCACGGCCGCCGATCGATCCCCGCAAACCGGGTGATGATCCAGTTGCGGAACAGCGAGATCAGCGGATCGTCGAGGTCCTCCGGTTGCAGCGAGAGAAAATAGCCGAAACCGTCCTTGATCTCGATATCGCTCGGCAGGCCGAGCCGTCCCTCCTCGATATCGTCGATGAACATGTCGATGTCGCACAGCACGACGCCATGACCGCGCTCGGCATATTGAACGGCCAACGCCAGAGTATCGAAGGTCATGCCGCGGCTCACATCGAGCTCGATATTGAACTGCCGCGCGAATTGCGACCAGAGATGGTTGGCCGGCTGGCCTTCGATGCGGACATGGAGCAGCTCGGTGGCGTTCAGCAGCTCGGCCAGCGGCCGGCCGGCAAAGCGGGCGGCAAGGCTCGGCGAGCAGACCGGCGTTGCTCGCTCCATCCAGAGAAGGTCCATGATCGCATCGCTGACCTTCGACTTGTCGTAAAGCACCGCGACATCGACCTTCCTCGTCGGCATCCAGGTGCCGTAGGAGCTGGAGACGTCGAGGGCGATGGCCGGAAATTCGCTGCGGAACTGGTGCAGCATCTGCAGGCCGAAGCGCTGCAGGAAGGTCGGAGGCATGTGGACCTTCAGGAACTCGTTCGTGTGCCGTATGATCGCTCTTGATTTCATTGAGGATTT
Source organism: uncultured Alphaproteobacteria bacterium (assembly GCA_963727575.1). GTDB lineage: Bacteria > Pseudomonadota > Alphaproteobacteria > Rhizobiales > Rhodomicrobiaceae > JAHQVI01. Next base: position 27,351 of record CAVSIA010000014.1, on the reverse strand, counting down.
TTTCGATCCGGTCGAGGGATTGCTCGACCACCGGCAGCAGCTTCACACCCGCCTCGGTCAGGATCAGCCCGTTGGGCTTGCGGTGAAACAGCCGCTTGCCGAGCAGGTCTTCCAGGCTGCTGACATGCCGGCTGATGGCGCTCTGGGTCACGCTCAGGCTATGAGCGCCGGCGGTGAAGCTCAGACGGCGCCCGACAGCCTCGAAGGCACGCAGCGCGTTGAGAGGAAGCCATTTCCGATCGATCACCTCGCCTCCGTGCGCCGTACTCCAGCTTCAGGCAACACCCTAACGAACGCGGTGACTGCGCCGCATCGTGCTCCTCGAAGACCCGTTTCCCCCGTCGATGACCAATTTCACTTATCCGCATATCATCTCCGGTTGCGGCGCCCTCGACAATTGCTTTTTTCAGATGGAGGCATGAGCAAATTGAAATTGCGGTCGTCCCGGCCGGCATGACATCGTCATTGTATGCAATGGAGAATGACGATGCGCGGCGACCACCAACTTCGCGACCTTCTCGACGACCGGCGATCCGGATACTCGCTGCCCCAGCCATTTTACACCGATCCCGATATTTTCGCGCTCGATCTGGAGGCGGTGTTCGACGCAAGCTGGCTGATGATCGGCTTTTTGGCGGAATTGCCCAAACAGGGCAGCTATCTGGCCCTGACCATCGGGCGCACGCCCATCGTCGTGCTGCGCGACCGCGCCGACGTCATCCGCGGCTTCTTCAACTCATGCCGGCATCGCGGCGCACAGATCTGCCCCGACGGCGCCGGCCGCAAGGCGCGGCTCGTCTGCCCGTACCATCAGTGGTCCTATGATCTGGATGGGCGGCTGCGCCATGCCGGGCAAATGCCCGCCGATTTCAAGGCGGGCGACCATCCGCTGCGGCCGATTCATGTCGAGGTGGTCGCCGGCGCGATCTATGTCTGCCTTGCCGAAACGCCCCCGGATTTCGCCCCGTTCCGGCAGACGCTGGAGCCGTTCCTTGCGCCCGCGGGGCTGGAGAACGCCAAGCTCGCCCATCAATATGTGCTGGTCGAGAAGGGGAACTGGAAGCTGGTCATGGAGAATGCCCGCGAGTGCTATCACTGCGCGGTGTGCCATCCGGAGCTCGGGACGTCCTTTCCGGTCGGGATCACCGCGGAGTTCAGCGGCGAGGATAGCGTGCGGATGCGCAATTACCGGGCGCGGATGGCCGAGCATGGACTCGCCGTCGGTCCGGCGGACGGGTCCTGGTGGCAGATCGCGCGCTTTCCGCTCAAGGAAGGCGTGATCTCGATGTCGCCCGACGGCGCACCGCTGGTGAAAAAGCCGCTGATGGAGGTCTATGGCGGCGATGTCGGCTCGCTGCGCTTCGCCACCGAGCCGAACAGCTTCTGCCATGTGCTCGGCGACTACGCGTTCCTATTCTCCGTCTACCCGGTCGGACCGGAGGAGACGCATGTCGTCGGCAAGTGGCTGGTGCATAAGGACGCAGTCGAGGGCGTGGATTATGACATACCGAGCCTCATCCATATCTGGGACCGGACCAATCTGCAGGACCGCGACCTTGTAGAAAACAATCAGCGCGGCGTGAACGGTCGGGGCTATGTGCCGGGCCCATATTCGCCGGACGGGGAGCACTTCGTTCTGCGCTTCACCGATTGGTATTGCGAGCGGATCCGCGCGCATATCGGCGCGCCATCCGGCATGATCGCCGAAGTGGCTTGAGCAGCGTGATGAAGGAGCCTCCCGAGAACCGGCCCGCCCATCGCGAAACGCTGACGGTTGGGCATGGCTATGACCCGGTTGACGCTGGCGGCGCCGCAAAGCCGCCGGCCTATCTGACTTCGACCTTCGTCTATCCCTCCGCCGCCGCGGCCAAACGCCTCCACGAAGCGTTCTTCGATGGCGCCGAGAATGCGGACCAAAGGCCATATTTACGGACGGCTCGGCCATCCCGGCCTCGATATCGTCGAAGCGAGGCTTGCAGCGCTCGACGGCGGCGAGGACGCCGCCTGCTTCGCCAGCGGCATGGCCGCGATCGCCGGCATTCTGCTTGCCTTCTCGGCGCCGGGCGACGTGATTTTGTACAGTCGCCCGACCTATGGCGGAACCGATGCGCTGGTGAACAGCGAGCTTACGCGGTTCGGCATCAAACCGGTCGGCTTCCGCAACGGCGTGGAGCGGGAGGCGCTGGCCGCCGATGCCGAACGCGCCATGGCCGAGGGCAGCGTCGGCATCATCTGGGTCGAAACGCCCGCCAATCCGACCGCCGCGATCGTCGATATTGCCCTGGTCGCCGAGATCGCCAACGAGATCGGCCGCAGCCAGGGGCGCTGGCCGCTGGTTTGCGTCGACAACACCTTTCTCGGCCCATTCATGCAGAACCCCCTGGCCCTCGGCGCCGACCTCTGCATGACATCGCTGACCAAATATGCCGGCGGCCACAGCGACTTGCTCGCCGGAGGCGTCAGCGGGGCGAAAGCACCGATTGCCAGGCTGAAAATGGTGCGCACGCTGTTCGGCTCGACGCTCGATGCGCATTCGTGCTGGCTGCTGGCGCGCTCTTTCGAGACGATGCATCTGCGCACGGAGCGGGCCGCCGGGAATGCCGCGAAGATCGCCGCTCTGCTGCGCGATCATCCAAAGGTCGGGGCCGTCACCTATCTCGGCTTCACGCCGCCCGAGACGGCAGCGCGCGCGGTGTTCGAGCGGCAATGCCGCGGCGCCGGGTCGACCTTCTCCTTCCGCATCCGCGGCGACGAGGCGGCCGCTTTCCGACTGCTCGACGCTCTCAAGGTGATGCGCCTCGCGGTCAGCCTGGGCGGCACCGAGACGCTGATCTGCCACCCGGCCTCCACGACGCATTACGCCGTTCCCCGCGAGCGGCGCGAGGAGGTCGGCATCGACGACGCTACCCTGCGGATTTCGGTCGGCATCGAGCATGCCGAGGATCTGGCCGCCGATCTCCTGCGGGCATTGGAGACCGTATGATGACAGTCATCGATCAACACTCCATCGTCGGCAAGCTGGCCGCGCCCGAAGCGAAGGTGGATGTTCTCGTCGTCGGCGCGGGGCCTGCCGGGATCGCTGCCGCAACGGAGCTGGCGGGGGCCGGCCTCTCGGTCATGCTCGTTGATGAAAACCCGGTCGAGGCCGGTCTGATCGGCATGGACGTGCCGCAATTCTTCGGCGGACGCGCCGGCGCGGCGGTCCAGAACAAGGGCCGCATGCTGGAGCAGATCTTCGGCTCCGAGCCGGCGCTTGAGCGCGCGTTGGAGGCAGGCGCGGATGTCCTGCTTGGCGTTTGTTGCTGGGGCGTGTTTCTGCCCGGGGCGGCGACGCGCGAACAGCCGGGACGCGTGGCGGGGCTCTCGGACGACAAGCGCGCCTGGATGGTGGGCTTCGACCGCCTCATCCTCGCCACCGGCGCCCGCGATCTCGTCGTATTCTTCGACGGCGCCGATCAGCCGGGCGTGATGGGCGCGGCGGCGTTCCACGCGCTGGTGACGCGCTATGACGCGTTCGACGGACGGCGGCTCGTGATTTTCGGCTCCGGCGATCTGGCGCTCGGAACGGCGGAACTCGCCCTGGCGCGCGGCTTGGATGTCGCCGCACTGATCGAGGTCGACGCAAGCCCGCGCGGCGACGCCGGGCGTGTAGCGGCGCTGGCGGAACGCGGCATCGCCACGCATTGCGGGCATGTGATCAAGTCCGCCATGCGCGGCCCGACCGGCGTCGTCGGCGCCGAGATCGTTTCGCTCGATGGCGGCGCGGACGCGGTGGAGACGATCCCCTGCGACACGATCTGTCTCGCCATCGGGCGGGTACCGGTCGTCGAGCTTTTCGATACGGCGGGCGTGCTGCTCGCACGCGATGGCGCACGCGGCGGCTTCGTGCCGGTGAGCGGCGACGGCGTTTCGACCAACTCACCACTCGTATTCGGCGCCGGAGACTGCATGGCCGCCTCCACGCCCCTGTCGACGCGATCCGAGGCGGAAGCCCATGGACGACGCGCGGCGCGGGCCGTCACGGCGTCCCTCGGCCGCGCCGATCCGCTCGACACGCCGACGGCTTTGCCCCAAGGCGGCGATCCGCTCGCCTACCACGCAAGCGTGATGGAAGCGCTGTTGTCGACGGGCGGCCGGGAGGTATTCGCCTGCCAGTGCGAGGAGGTCACGCGCGGTGACCTGCTCGGGGTCCGCCCGCCGCGCTACCTTGGAGCGACGGCCGATACCGCGCGTTGCCGCGATCTCGCGACGCTGGCGGCTGACGGCCCGCTCAACCATGATCAGATGAAGCGCTTGACGCGGGTCTCGATGGGCCTCTGCCAAGGGCGGCGCTGCCGGGAGCAGGTGGCGGCGCTGATGGCCATCGGCGGCGGCGTGCCCGCAGAGACGATCCCGCTCGCCGGATATCGCGCGCCGGTCCGGCCGCTGCCGCTCGCCGTGCTCGCCACGCTGGAAGAGACGGCCGCAATGGCCGCCGACTGGCCGGTCTGGTTCAGCATCGCCTCGCAATGGATTCCCTACGATCTGATCGGCACCGAGGCGGAAGCATCGTTCGTCGACGATCACACCCATCTATGACCGGAGGCCCCACGATGAAGGAAGGCATCGGCACGGACGCCCATGACCGTCGCGGCGCGTCGGTCATCGTGGTCGGCGGCGGCGTCACCGGGCTTTCGGCGGCTTGGTGGCTGGCGCGGTCGGGCGTCGACGTGCTCGTCGTCGACAAGGGCATCGTCGGCTGGGAGGCGTCTGGGCGGAATGGCGGCGGCTGCACCCATTACGCGAGCGCCCTGTTCCATGAAGAGCAGCGCCTCTGGCCGCAGATGGACGACCTGCTCGGCTATCCGACGGAATACCGGCGCGAGCGTATCATCTTCGCCACTGCGGAGCGGCATCTCCAGATCTATCAGGCGATGGGTGAGACGATCGGGCGGCTCGGCTACGAGTGGGAGTTGCTCGACGGCGATGCGGTCCGCGAGCGCGTGCCGCTGGCCGGCGACACCGCCCTTGGCGGCATCCACCTCAAGGTCGGCGGCCATGCCAATCCGCAGCGCACCGTCCAGGCCTATGCCTGGGCGATCCAGGACCTCGGCGGCCGCATCCTGCAGCACACGCCTGTCGGCGCCATCCGCACCTCCGGCGGCACGGTGACGGGCGTCGAAACCGCCGCCGGCTTCCTCGGCTGCGACCATCTGGTCGTGGCGGCGGGACCGCAAACCGGCCGGCTGATGGCGACCATCGGCATCGACGTTCCGGTTGCCGTCGCGCGCGCGGAGATGATCGTCACCGAGCCGGTGCCGCTGATGCCGATCGGCGGCGTGGACGGCAACGGCCTTTACGGACGGCAGACGCTGCGCGGCAATCTCGCCTATGGCGGCGGCCCGCACGAGTGGATCGACCTGCCCGCGGACGGCGAGCCGCTCAAGCGCCCGTCCACCCCCCTGCTCTGCCATCTCGCCCGGCGCGTCAGCGAGCTCTTCCCGAAAGCCGGGCATATCCGCGTCATCCGCAGCTGGGCCGGCCTCATCGAGAACACGCCGGACGGCCGCCCGGTCATCGAGCGCCTTTCCGAGCCGTCCAATCTGACGCTGTGCACCATGTCCAGCGTCGGCTTCGGCCTGTCGCCCGCGACCGGCCACGCGCTCCGCGATCTGGTCGTCGAAGGCGCCTGCTCCTTCGCCGACATCGGCAAATACGGACTCGCACGCTTTGCCGATTGTCCGGCGGACTGGGCCGCGCGGCAGGGCTGGACTGCGCGAACCATGGAAGAGGCGTCATGAAGAAAGCCAAGGTCATCGTTGTCGGCGCGGGGATCAACGGGCTCGCCACCGCATGGGCGCTGATCCGGCGCGGCTACGAGGTCGAAGTCTTCGACAAAGGCGGCATCCCCAACCTGATCGCCAGTTCTTATGACGAGCACAGGATCACCCGCCATTGCTATGGCGAGATGCATGCCTATGCCGCCAAGATGCCCGAAGCGTTCCGGCTCTGGGATGCGCTGTTCGCCGATATCGGCGCGCGCCATTTCGATCCGCTGCCGCTGGTGGCGCTTGAGCGGGGCCCGTCGGGCTGGCTTGGCGGTTCGATCACGGATGCTGAGCGGATGGGCATCGGCTGGCGCGAAATTCCACTCGACGCAGTCGCCCGCGACTATCCGATGATCCGCGCCGAAGGGCTGACGCGGGCTGCGGCTTTCGGCGGTGCCGGCGTCCTTTTTCCGATCCGTATCCTCACCGATCTGGTCGTCCACCTCGCCGCCCGCGGCATCATCTTCCATCAGGGAGCCGAGGTAACGGCCGTCGATCCCGAGGCGGGCCGTCTCGTCGCCGGCGGGCAGACCCATTCGGCCGACCACGTCGTGATTGCCGCCGGGGCATGGGTCACGCGGCTGTTGCCGGAATTGGCGCCGGTTCTCGTGGCGTCGCGCCAGGCCGTGATGTTTCTGGCGCCGCCCCCGGCATTCGCATCGCTCTGGCGGACGGCCCCGATCATCCTCGACCTCGGCGATCACAGCGGCACCTATGCCCTGCCGCCGCGCCCGGGCACGCGCCTGAAAATCGGCGATCACCTGTTCACCCGCCAGGGTGATCCGGACGCCTCACGCATCGCGACCGACGCTGATGTGGAGCGGCTGATCGCGGCCTGCCGGCTCGCCTATGCCGATTTCGACGCCTATACGCTGCTGGAGCGCAAGGCCTGCTACTACACGGTCACCGAGGACGAGCGTTTCGTAATCCGCGCTCTCGGCGCTCGCGGCACGGTCGTCTCGGCCTGCTCGGGCCACGGCTTCAAGCTGGCGCCGATGTCCGGAGAAGAGGCGGCGCGGCTTGTGGACGAGGCGGGCTGAACCGCAGCTTGAGCTGCTGGTTGGGAACGCAGCCTCGGACGGGCTTCAACTGCTCATCGAACCAGACGGCCGAGGCACCGAGCTTCGATTTCCCCCTAATTCTCTTGATGGCTAGCTGCGCAGCACGGTCGCAAGCACCGGGTAGCGCCCGAGCTGGCTTGCGATGTGGGACGCGGTGACGCGCAGTTCCGGCAACCGTTCCTCGACCAACTGCTCCGGCGTGACGAGGCCGGTGTAACCCGAGCTGTTGAGGGCGGCGATCGTGTTGCCTTCGAGGTCGCGCACAGGGACGGCCAGTGCGGTGATACCGTAGTCGAGCTGGTCGACCGTGGTGGCGTAGCCGTTCTCCCGCACCTTCATGAGTTCATCGCGCAGGCGGGCCTTGTCGAGACAGGTCTTGGACGTCAACGGCACCGGTTCCAGCTCCTCAAGCCATTCGTCAAGCTCGTCGTCCGGCTTGGCGGCAATCAGCACGCGTCCCATGGATGTCGCGAAGGCCGGGTATGCGGCGCCGGCCACCGCCGCGGCGCGCCGGGCACGCTGACGCGAATGATGCGCGACATAGATCACGGAATGACCGTCGAGGGTTGCAACGGATGACGCATCGCCGAAACGTTCAACAAGCGCGCGCAGATCCGGTTGAACCACCTCGTCGATCCGGGCCGAGAAATAGAAGGCCGAGCCGAGCGCCATGATCTTCGGGCGCAGGTGAAAGCGCTTTCCCTCCTGGCCGACATAGCCCAGCGCCTTGAGGGTCAGGAGGCTGCGGCGGGCTGCGGCGGGCGACAGATTGACCCGTTTCGCAACCTCGCTCAGCGTCATGTCCGGATGGCTTTGGTCGAAGCATTCGAGAATCGCCAGCCCCTTGGCCAGCGCTTCCACGAATTCGCCCGGGCGGTCGTCCCTAACGTCCATGCTAGGCAATAATGTCATTGCGATCAGCCTTGCGGCGCGAGCACGAAATCGAATTCGACGACGGCGTCGGGCTTTTCGTCCAGTTGAAGTCCAAGGGCATCGCTTTCGTTTGCGGGCCTGACTTTGGCGATCAGGGAGCTGCGAACGCCAAAGACCGCGTCGGCATCGATATACTCGGTGTTGTCGAAAAATATTTCCGTGGTTATGGAGCGCATACCCGGCGCCCGGACAATGTAGTGGAAATGCGCAGCCCGCCACGCATGGCGGTTGCCGGCGCGCAGCAGATCTCCGACAGGCCCGTCATAGGGCACAGTGTAGGGCTTCGGCAGCACGGTCGTGTAGTAGTAGCGCCCCTGATCGTCCGTGGTGAAGATGCCTCGAAGATCGAATTTATCCTGGCCCTGGGCCTGTTCCTGGATCGGATAGGTGCCGGAGGAATCAGCCTGCCACGTATCGACGATCGCGCCCGGCAACGGCTTGTGCAGAATATCGGTCACCTTGCCATGAACCAGGACCTTCGCGCCCTGGCGGCTGCCGCCGAGATCGGCGCCGAGCTTCATGCGCGGCGCGTCATCGAGATAGAACGGCCCCAGATTGGACCCCTCCGTCGCGCCGCCGCGCGAGTTGATCATGTCGACCAGCGCCGAGAAGCCGAGCACGTCGGAGAGCAGGATGAATTCGTGGCGTTCAGGCGTCGAAATCTTCCCGCAATTGTAGAGGAACATCAGCACGCCCATCCATTCCTCATGGGTGAGGTTCATTTCGCGCGTATAGTCGTGAAGGTGGTCGATCAGGCCCTGCAGCAGCTTCTCCAACCGGGTGCCCGGCTCGGTCTTGAATGAACCCTTCACCGCCTGCGTGATGGTGAACTGATTGATATCGCGCATTCTCTCCTCCCCAACACCAGAACGGGCCTCGCCCGGTCATAGATCGCGACCGGCTTTTGCCTTGACTGAAGGTAAATCGCTCCGTAAGCTTTCGACAAGAGAAACTTTTTTCGTATAGCGAAAAAGGCTGCTAGATGCGTATCGGCAAACAGGAAAACGCCGCAACCTCGATTGCCACGTCCGATGCAGAAACCATCACGGTGCGCGGTGAGGACCTTTGCCGGGACCTGATCGGCAACATCAATTTCACCGATTATTTCTGGCTGCTGGTGCTGGGCGCGCGGCCGACGGACGTGCAGCGCCAGATGATGGATGCCTGCCTGGTGGCGATCGCCGAGCACGGTCTGGTACCTTCCGTTCAGGCCGCGCGCATGACGCTCGCCGCCGGCCCGGATGCCTGGCAGGGCGCAATGGCCGCCGGGCTGCTCGGCATGGGCAGCGTCGTGGCGGGCAGTTCGGAGATCGCAGGACGCTATCTCGCCGAGATCATCGCCAGCGCCGAGAGGGACGGAGGCGGGATCGAGGCCGCTGTGATCGCCAGCCTGAAGGACCTTAAGGCACGGCGACAGAAGGTGCCCGGCCTCGGCCATCCCCAGCACAATGCCGGCGATCCGCGCGCCGACCGGCTGCTCGCCATCGCTGACGATCTCGGCGTCTCGGGGGCATATGTCGAGACGCTGCGGGTCCTGGCCGCGCACGCGCCCCGCATCATCGAGAGGCCGCTGCCGATCAACGTGTCCGGCGCCATTCCCGCCGTGATCCTCGATGCCGGCTGGCCGCTCGATGCGTTGAAGGCCGTGCCGCTGCTTGGCGCGCGCAGCCGGGCTTTCCGCGCACCTCTATGAGGAATCGCAGCGGCCGATCGGTTTCATCATGTCGCACAAGGCCGACCTCGCCATCGCATATGACGGCAAGCGGTCGGGGCAGGAAAGCGAGAAGGACTGACGGGACATATGGTGAAGATCCTCAAGGACGTGCGCGCCGTCGAGCTTGGGACCTACATCACCGGGCCGGCGGCCGGGATGCATCTGGCCGATCTCGGCGTCGATGTCATCAAGGTCGAGCGTCCGGGGACGGGCGACCCTTTTCGCGCCTTCAAGGGCGGTCTCTACTCGCCGCATTTCCAGACCTATAACCGCAACAAGCGCTCCATTGCTCTGGATACGAACGATCCGGAGGATTTCGATGTCCTGCGCGAGCTCGTCGCTTCGGCCGACGTCTTTATCCAGAACTTCCGCCCCGGCGTGGCGGAGAAGCTCGGTGTCGGCGAGGAGGACCTCCGCAAGATCAATCCCTCGCTGATCTACTGCGCGATTTCCGGTTTCGGCGCCTCCGGCCCGGCCAGCCACCGCCCGGTCTATGACAGCGTTGCCCAGGCGGCGAGCGGTTATCTGCGTCTGCTGACACCGCCGGAGAAGCCGCGCGTGATCGGCCCCGCCATTGCCGATGCGGTGACCGGCCAGTATGCCGCCATGGCCATTCTCGCCGCGCTCCTGGAACGCGCCACGACCGGCAAGGGGCGGCGCGTCGACATCTCCATGCTGGAGGCGATGGCGCATTTCAACCTGGACAGCTTCACGCATTATTTCTCGGTCGGCGAGATCATGGGACCGTTGTCCCGGCCGGTTGTATCGCAGTCCTACACATTCGAATGCGCCGACGGGAAATGGATTGCCTTCCATCTCTCCTCGCCGACGAAATTCTGGGACGGTCTTTTGATGGCGACCGGCCAGGAACAGCTCAACGGGGATCCGCGATTTTCCGAGCGGCTTGCGCGCATCGGACATCAGGACGAGCTGATCGAGCATTTCACGCCGGTTTTCAAGGCCAAGCCGCGCGACGAATGGTGCCGTCTGCTCGAAGCGGCGGAAGTGCCCTATTCGCCCGCATACGATTCGAACGAGGCGCTTGACGATCCGCAGGCGGCGCATCTCCGCATCAAGGTCTCCGCGGAGCACCCGCAGATGGGCACCTTCACCACCGTTCGTCCGCCATACAATTTCGACGGCACACCGGAGCTCGATATCCGGCCGCCGCCGACACTCGACGAGCATGGCGAGGAAATCCGTGCGGAAATCGCTCGCAAAAAAGCGGGCTGATAGCAAAGACATGCGATGGGAGAGAAATGGGCGACGCGGACAATCCGAGATCGGTGCCTGCCTCCGACGTGAAAGACGCCAGCAAGGCAATGCTGCAGAAGCAGCTTTACGCCATCTTCACGACCCCGTCGGACGGTCTCGGGCCCGTGTTTGCAAACATCGCCGCGCATCTGGAATTCCAGGTCGAGCTTGAGCGGAAGGGCATCATGTTCGCCGCTGGCCCGATATGGACCGACGACGAGCAAAGCTGGGAAGGGGAAGGTCTCGTCATCATCCGCGCCGCAACGCGCGAAGAGGCAATCAAAATCGCAGAATCCGACCCGATGCACAAATCGGGCGCCCGGACTTATCGGGTCCGGCCCTGGATGATCAATGAAGGGGCGATGACTGTGCGCATCGATTTCTCGACGCAGAAATTCGAAATAAGCTAATCGCACATGGGAGGAAGCAATGAAAAGACTGCTCGGACTGGTGGCCGGTGTCTTGATAGCCCTGTCGGGCGCAGCACGCGCTCAGGAGACCTTCAACCTTACGATTGCATCGAGCCATCCGACCGTCGTGCCCTGGGTCGGAATGATCAAGACCCATTTCATGGCGAAGACGGACGAGATCCTTGCCAAGTCGGGCAAATACAAGATCGCCTGGAACGAGGCATTCGGCGGCCAGCTTTACAAGGCGAACGCTACGCTCTCCTCCGTCGAAGAAGGCATCACCGACGTCGGCTGGGTGTTCTCGTTCCTGGAGCCGGCAAAACTTCCGCTGAGCCAGGTTTCGACCAATACGCCGTTCACCGTGACCAACTCGCGCATTCTGCTCGAAGTGATGCAGGACCTGGTAGAAACCAACGCTGCCTTCCGCAAGGAATGGGAAGGCCACAATCTGAAGGTCCTCGGCCTGACCGCAACCGACCTCTATGACATCTACACCAAGAAGCCGCTCACCGGCATTGCCGACATCAACGGCATGAAACTGTCTGCGCCGGGCGTTCTCGGCAACTGGCTGCGCGGCACGGGCGCCAATGCGGTCGACGGCGCTCTGACCACCTACTATACCGACCTCCAGACCGGCGTGTCCGACGGCGTTCTGACGCTTGCCCTCGGCGCGCTGCCGATCAAGGTCTACGAGGTGGCGCCCTACATCAACCGCTTTGACGCCGCCGCCGCGTTCTCTGGTGCCGTCGCGATCAACAAGGATAGCTGGGATGGTCTGCCGGAAGAGGTGCAGAACGCCATGATCGAGGCCGGCAAATATTACACGGTCAGCCACGGCCAGGACCTGGTCGATCGTCATGAGTTCGCGCTCAAGAAGATGGTCGAGCTCGGGGCCAGCCAGTCGCCGCGTGTGACGATCGTACCGATGCCGGCCGAAGAGCGTCAGAAATGGGTGAAGCTGCTGCCGAACCTTGCCGGTGAGTGGGCCGAGAAACTCGAAGCCCAGGGCCTGCCGGCCAAGGCCTTTCTAAAAGAGTATATGGCTGCGCTGCGTGCCAAGGGCGTGAAGCCGTCGCGCAACTGGGACGCGGATCTTTAAAGCGCGTCCGCCATGCGCGCTCCATCCGCCAGCGGTGCCTCCTCCGCGGGGCACCGACGCACCGCTCTCCTCCAGCGCGGCTGGGCCATCGTGGTCGACGGCCTCGCCGCCCTGGCGACGTTTCTCATCGGCGTTCTGATGCTGATCATCTGCGCGGACATCGTCTTCCGTAACGGCTTCGGCTCTTCATTACCGCTGGTCTCGGAGATCGGCGCTCTCCTCGTGGTGCTGATCGTCGCGCTGCAGCTTGCGTCGGCGATCCGTGCGGACCGGTTGGCGCGGGTGGAAATCGTCATCGGGGCGCTGGCGCTCAGCGCGCCTCGCCTTGCCCACATCCTCAAGGCCATCTTCGCGCTTGCCGGAGCGTTCATGGTCGGCATGATCGCCTGGGCATCGGTGGGAATATTGGAGAAGGACCTGGCGTCGAACGAGTTCATCGGAACGCGGGGTCTTGGGACGCTGCCGACCTGGCCGTTTCGCGCACTCATCGTGATCGGCATGGCCGTCGCGGCCATGGAGTTCGCGGTCGTCGCGGTCACCCATTTCAGGGACGCGCTCGCCGGTGAGGATACGCCCCATGAGCCCGGTTGAAATCGGCGGGCTGGCCATCGTCGCGCTCATCCTCTTAATCACGATCGGCATGCCCATCGGAATTGGCATGCTGCTGATCTCCTTCGTCGGCGTCGCCCTCATCCGCAACGATGTCGTGGCGATGCGCATGCTCGGTCAGGTCGCGAACAATTCACTCGAAGAATATCTCTTTGCCGTCGTGCCGCTCTTCGTCCTCATGGGACTGCTCGTCACGATCTCCGGCGTCGGCCGGGACACGTTCGATGTCTTTCAGCGGCTGTTGCACCGCTTGACGGCCGGCCTCGGCATCGCCACGGTTTTCGCCAATGCGATCTTCGCTGCAATCACCGGCATTTCCATTGCGTCGGCAACGGTGTTCTCGCGCGTCGCCGTCCCGGAAATGATCCGCCACGGCTACACGCGCAAATTCGCTACGGGCGTGGTCGCCGGATCGTCCGTACTTGGCATGTTGATCCCGCCATCGCTGCTCTTCATCGTCTATGCGATCCTCGCGGAACAATCGGTGGGCCGGATGTTTCTCGCCGGCATCATTCCCGGCATCGTTCTGGCGCTTGCCTTCACGGCGACAATCCTGCTCTTGGCCTACACCCGCAGGGATTTCGTTTTTTCCATCGACAAGGACGAAGCAGCCTACGAAGACCTCGACGCGGTGATGCTCTTGCGGAAGTTCATACCGATCGTGTCGCTCATCGCCCTCGTGCTCGGCGGACTGTACGGTGGATTCTTCAACCCGACCGAGGCGGGAGCGGCCGGGGCCTTCGGTGCACTGATCATCGCCTTGCTGCGCAAGTCGCTGGGCCGGCGGTCGTTCTGGAACCTTCTGGTGGAAACGGGACAGATCACGGTCACCGTTCTGTTTCTCATATTGGCCGCCAGCTTCTTTTCACGGATGCTCGCGCTCTCCGGCATGCCCCAGGCGCTGGCCGCGTTCTTTCTGGAGAGCCCGATCGGGCCATACGGGTTTCTTCTGAGCTACCTGGTCCTGATCCTGCTGCTCGGCTGCCTGATCAATTCAATTTCTATCATGCTCATTCTGTTGCCAATCGCTCTGCCCGTCGCAGGAGCGGCCGAATTCGATCTCATCTGGTTCGGCGTTCTCACCGTCATCGCCATCGAGATCGGGCTGTTGACGCCGCCCTTCGGACTGTCCGTCTACACGATCAAATCGGCGATGAACGACCCGCACCTGAAGGTCGGGGAGATCTTCCGCGGCGCGCTACCCTTCGTCGGCGCAATGCTGTTCACGCTTGTCCTGATCATCCTGTTTCCGCCGCTGGCCAGCTGGCTTGCCCGGCTCTGACAATCACGAGCATCGAAATGACCGCCGTATCGACGATCCGCAGGATCGCGGTCCTTCCCCGGTTCTGCCGTTCGCTTTGCCAGTCAAAGGGTCATGTACGCACCGCCATTGCAGTGAATGCTCTGGCCCGAGATGTAGCCGGCGCCGGGGCCGGCCAGGAAACGAACGAGATCGGCGAGATCCTGAGGTTTTCCCTTACGCCCCATCGGAATCTTGATGCCATCGACGGCCGAGACCGACGTCGTCTCGCTGCCAGCGCGATCGGTGTCGAATGAGCCGACGACCACGACATTGGCGCGGATGCCGTAGGGGCCGAGATCGTGCGCCAGCCCCCGCACGAATGCAGCCTGGCCCATCTTGGCGGCACTGACATGCGCGCGCCCTGGCGCGCCGGTGGTCGACGCCAGACCGCCGACGCCGATGATAGCCCCGCCTTGGCGCTCCTTCATCGAAGGCAGCATCGCCTTTACGAGATGGAAGAAGCCCACGATCGAGATCTCGATCGGATTGCGAAACGTGTCGAGGTCCATGTCCTCGATCGAAACGCGTCCGCGAGAGGCGGCATTGTGAACGAGGATATCAACGCCGCCAAAAGTATCCACCGCGGCATCGACCATCGCCTGCACCGCAGCGGGATCCCGGACATCGGCAAGGAAAGGCAGCGCTTTGCCGCCCGCGGCGCGGATGCCGCCCGCAACCTCTTCACAGAGATCCTTCGACTTGCACGGCGTTTATCACAACGGATGCCCCGCCGCGCGCCAGCTCCTCGGCTGTGGCTCTGCCGATATTGCGTGCGCTGCCGGTGACGATCGCGACCTTTCCAGCCAATTCTTTGCCGTTCGCTCCCATTGTGACTCCTTTTTCAGCCCGCTAGCATAAGATCCGCGCGGAACCACGCGGCCAGATATGAGGCAGGGCAATGAATGACTTGGTGCAGGTGAAGGCGGACGAACTCATTAATCTCGGCTGCCGGATCTTCGAAAGAGCGGGGCTCGCCGCCGATCGCGCGCGCGTTGCGGCCCGCATCCTTGTCGACACGGAGATGATGGGCATCGCCACCCACGGCGCCGCGCGCCTCGTCTCGTACAGCGCGCGCATGCACCATGGCGGCATCGATCCGTCGGCTGAAATTACAGTTGAACAGACAGGCGCCATCGCTGGCCCTTGTTGATGGGCGGAACGGCCTTGGCCCGGCGGTCGCCGCCGAGGCGCTCGACCTCGCTCTCACCATGGCCCGCGACACGGGGATTGCCTATGTCGGTTGCCGCCGCTCCAACCATCTGGGCGCGCTGGCGCCTTATGCTCTTCAAGCCTGTGAGGCCGGCTTCGTCCTGATCGCCGGCACCAACGCCTCCGCCATGATGGCCCCGTGGGGCGGTGCTGAAGCGCGGCTCGGGAACAATCCCGTTGCCATCGGCGCGCCGGTCAAAGCCGGTCCGCATCTGATCCTCGACATCGCGATGAGCGAAGCCGCGCGCAGCAAGATCCGCGCTGCCGCTGCGGCGGGAACGCCAATCCCCGCAGGCTGGGCGGCCGACAGGGACGGCGTCGCAACGACCGATCCTGCCGCAGCGCTCGCCGGCCTGCTGCTGCCGATCGGCGGGCACAAGGGATCGGGGCTGGCACTCGCTATCGACATCTTGTCGGGCGTGCTGACGGGCGGAAGTTTCCTGAATGCGGTCGCCTCTGGCATGGAAGCGCCGGATCAAACATCGAACCTCGGTCACTTCTTTCTCGTCATCGATCCCGACCGGCTTATCGGCCGTGTGGCGTTTGAAGAAGCCATGGCGCGTTTCCGGGAGATCGTCGCATCGACCCCTCCGGCACGCGGTACGGAGCGCGTGACACTGCCCGGCGAGCGCATGCAGGCGCGCCGCCGCGAAGCGCTCGCCAATGGGCTCCGTCTTCCGGGCGAGCTTTACGCCAAGCTGGTAGAACTGGCTGGCGAGGCGGCGCGCTGAGCACTGTGACGATGCATGGCGATCCTCGTCACGCCCCACCATCATCGCCCCTTGAAGACCGGCGGGCGCTTGCTGAGGAATGCATCCATGCCTTCGCGGAAATCTTCGCTCATATAGCACATGAGGATGAGGTCACGGCCTCCTCCTGGCGGCATTTCCGTTCTGAGGCGCAGGAACGCTTCCTTCGTTGCCTGTAGGGTCAGCGGCGCGTGATTGGCGATCTGGCGGGCGACCTCTTCCGCGCGGGGTCCAACCTGCTCGGGCGTCTCCGCTATCTCGGTGATAAAGCCGATTTCGAGCGCCTCCGGCGCCTCGATCATGCGTGCGCGAAAGATCATTTCCTTGGCGCGCGCGGCCCCAATAATGTCGGCGAGCCGGGCATAGTTCATCATCGAAATGCAATTGCCAAGCGTTCGGGCAACGGGGAAGCCGAAGCGCGAACTCCGCGCTGCGATGCGTAGGTCACAGCAGGCCGCGATCCCGGCGCCGCCTCCGGCGCAGGCACCACGGATTGCCGCGATCGTCGGCACCCGGCAGCGCTCCAGCGCGCCGAGTGTGCGGTCAATGCGACTCTCGTAAGCGAGCACGTCTTCCTCGGTCTCGAAGGCGCGGAACTGCGACATGTCGGTCCCGGCGGCGAAGGCCTTCTCGCCTGCGCCGGACAGGACCAGCGCGCGGATTTCGCGGTCCTCGTTGGCTTCGGCGCAAATCTCCGCCATGCGCTCATACATCGCAAACGTCATGGCGTTACGCGCTTGCGGGCGATTGAAGATGATGAAGCCTATGCTATCGCGAATTTCGTAAAGGACGTCGTCCCCGGCCTGTTTGGCAAGCTCGGCATCGAAGCTGGGCGCGGTGCTGATTGACATGGGTGGGGTGTGCCTTTCGGGTCGTTGACGGAAATGGTGTTGGTCGAAAGGAGATGAGCGGCAAACCTTAGACGACGCCCGCCGCCTTGAGGTCGGCGATCTCGGCAGGTGAATAGCCGAACTCTTCAAGGATCTCGTCGGAATGCTCGCCGCGCTCCGGCGGCGCCAGCGTGAACGCGCTCGGCGTGTCGCTGAGGGTCACCGGCTGGGCAACCAGTTTCAGCTCGCCGAGCGCCTTCGAGGTGACCGGCTGGGCCATCTTCAAATGGTCCACCTGCGGATCGGCAAACACCTTGTCGACGGTGTTGAT
Source organism: uncultured Alphaproteobacteria bacterium (assembly GCA_963727575.1). Classification (GTDB taxonomy): domain Bacteria; phylum Pseudomonadota; class Alphaproteobacteria; order Rhizobiales; family Rhodomicrobiaceae; genus JAHQVI01. The sequence continues at coordinate 10,042 of CAVSIA010000014.1, read as the reverse complement.
GGGGCCGCATGGAACGCCGGCCGCGTTGAACCGATCGCTCCATGTGGCGCTGTCGGCTGTGCGCATGATGGCGTTGATTTCATCGCCAAGCGCATCGCGGTTTCTGGAGCGAAGCGCGGCCGTCGCGTAATCGGGGTGCTCGATCAAGCGCTCGGCATCGACCGCGCGGCAAAATCGCTCCCAGATCCTCTGCCCCGTGACCGCCAGATTGATGTAACCGTCCCTGGTTTCAAACACGCCTGTCGGGATCGCGGTCGGATGGTTGTTGCCGGCCTGAGGCGGGACCTCGCCGTCGATCAGCCAGCGGGTCGCCTGGAAGTCGAGCATCGCAATTTGCGCCTGGAGGAGCGAGGTCTGCACCCACTGCCCCTCCCCGGTCTCCTCGCGCGCCAGAAGCGCCACAAGGATGCCCTGCGCGCAGTAAAGGCCCGCCGTGAGATCCGCGATCGGAATGCCGACCCGCATCGGCCCCTCGCCCGGCTTACCGGTGATCGACATCAGCCCGCCCATCCCTTGCGCGATCTGGTCGAAGCCGGGCCGTTGCGCATAGGGGCCATCCTGGCCGAAGCCGGAAATCGAGGCGTAGACCAGTCGGGGATTGACCGCCTTCAGGCTCTCATAGTCGATCCCGAGCCGTCCCTTCACATCCGGCCGAAAGTTCTCGACGATGACATCCGCCCGCTCGACCAGCCGCTTGAGCACATCGATCCCGTCCGGCGATTTGAGGTTGAGCGTCAGTCCCCGCTTGTTGCGGTGCAGGTTCTGGAAGTCCGATCCGTGACGCGGACCGCCGGGGCCTTCGGCAGCGTCGAGCGCTTCCGGCATTTCGATTTTGATGACGTTGGCGCCCCAGTCCGCAAGCTGACGGACGCAGGTCGGGCCCGACCTGACCCTGGTCAGATCAAGGACGGTGTATCGCGACAGAGCACGCGATGCGGGTGTGAATGGCATGGATCACCTTTCCAGTTCACGCAAGGCTGCGGCGACCATTCTCGCCGACCTACAGTCTACGGTCGACGGCTGATCGTCAACAGTTGACAAAGATCCGGCTGGCTGGAATCAATTCAAGATGAATGATCACGCCCTCGAAGCTATTGCTTTACGCCGCGCCCAATCGCTGACCACGATCGTGCAGAAAGAATTGGAGCGGCTGATTGTGAGCGGCGATCTTCGCTCGGGCGAGCGGCTCAATGAGCAGGCCCTGGCAAAACGGTTCGGCGTCAGCCGCGGCCCGATCCGCGAAGCCATGTCCGCCCTGGAGCGGGCCGGATTGGTTTCGACGCGGCTCAACCAAGGTTTTTTCGTGCGCGAGATATCGCCCGAGGAGATCGCCGAAATCTACGATGTGCGTGCCGTTGTTTACGGCTTGGTATGCGGGCGCCTCGCTGGCCGCATTCAGGATGACGAATTGGGCAAGCTTGAAAATTATGTCCTGCAAATGGACGATGCGATCGCTGCGGGCGATCCGGCCGCTTACTATCGGCTTAACCTTCAATTCCACGACGCGAGCATACGATTCGCGCGCCACGGCCGCGCCCGCCAGACCTATGAATCGCTGATAAACGAGGCGCATCTGAGCCGCCAGCGCTCTCTCGATATGCCAGAGCGGATGCGCGAATCGAATGACGAACACAAGGCCCTGATTGCGGCATTGCGAGCCGGAGACGCCGAGAATGCCCGGCGGCTCGGCGAAGAGCATGCACTGGCCGGCCGACGCCGCTGGGAGGCGACTTTGGGCGCGGGCGCCATCGCCCAAGAGCCAATGCCTGCATCTGCCGCACCAAGGCCAGAAACTAAAGAAGCAAGGAACAAATCGGAGAAGGCCTAAAGGCCCGCCGCATAAGGGACCGTTGCTTGCAACGGATGATGACGGAGGAGATCGGGCAGAGAACCGACCAAGGAGGACAGCCCAATGCGATTGAAACCAACGTTTGGAGCAGTGATCCGTATGCTTGCGCTCGCCGGCGCAGTTTCGGCATCCGCGCTCATATCGGGGCAGGCGAGCGCCCAGTCTTATCCGAGCGAGAAGCTTAATTGGACTATCGCGTTCGGACCGGGCGGCGGGAACGACATCATGTCCCGCACGATCATCTCGATCCTGGAAAAGTACAAACTCTATCCGAACGAAATCGTCGCCGAGAACAAGCCAGGCGGCAGCGGCGCGGTCGGCTGGGGGTTCGTGGACAACCAGAAGGGCAACCCGTACCACATCACGTCGACCTCCGGCAGCTACATCACGACCCCTTTGAAGGCGGATACGCCGTGGTCGCCGACGAGCTTCACGCCCATCGCGTTGCTGGCCACCGACGACCTGATCCTGCTCGTCAACGCCAAGTCACCGATCAAGACATTCGAAGAGTTCATCGCACACGCCAAGTCCAAGCCACCGGCGATCGGCGGCATGGGCGCGGTCAATGTCGACTTCATCGTACCGACGCTCCTCGCGGAGAAAGCCGGCTTCGAGTTCGAATACGTCTCTTTCAACAAGCAGGGTGAGATGACGACCGCGCTCTTGTCGGATGCGCTTGACGCGATGACGGCCAATCCCGGCGAAGTGACGGGGCTGCTGGAATCCGGAGACCTGCGGGCGCTGGCCTATTCGGGAAAAAAGGTCCCCGAATCGATCAAGGGCGTGCCGACCTTTGGCGAGAAGGGTTATGAGCTCGGCATCTCCATGCCGCGCGGCGTCGTGATGCCGCCGGATGTGCCGCAGGAAGCCAGTGACTGGTGGATCGAGACGATGAAGAAGGTCGTCGCGACGCCTGAATGGGCCGAGTACGTCAAGAAAAACAACCTGACCGAGACGGTGATGTTCGGCGAGGATTTCCGCAAGTTTCTTGGCGAGACCCAGGACCAGTTCGCCAAGATCTTGAAAGCCAAAGGCGCCATCAAATAAGCGCTTGGGTGCATAGTGTATCCCGCCCGCAATCCACCTGGCGGGATACCGCTCTCGATATTGCAACGCGGATGACCGGTCGCCGACCGCAGGCCAGCGCAAGCTGGATATCCGGAACGGTGCCCGACGACCAATCATAGTCCCGAACAGAGTCCCGCCATGAGAGCCGTTTTCACAATTGTCCTGCTGATGTTGTCCGTGTTCTACACGGGGTTCGCGATTTCCGAGCTGCAGTTCCTGGGCGCTCGCGGCCGGATCGGGCCGGGCTTCTTTCCCCAGATCATCGGCGTGCTGCTGGTGGCATTGGTGCTCTACAACGCGATCATCGAGTTCCGCCGGCGCCACAGCGAGGAACCGATCGCCATCGACTGGACGGCGACGCTCGGCGTAGCCGGCTTGTCGGCGGTATTGATCCTAGCCTGCCACTGGCTTGGGGCGCTGCCGGGCATGATCCTGTTCATGATCTCGGCACTGTTCGCGTTTAACCGGGGACGACACCTCACCAACATCCTGGTCGGCGCGCTGCTACCCATCGGGATCTTCACCTTGTTTCGCTATGCGCTCAACGCCACGCTGCCCCCGGGCATGCTCGGCCTGCCGCTGTAGTTACGTCTGCGGCTCAAGACAGACCATCATAGGTAGCCCTCCATGGACCTCTTCGACAACCTTCTGCTTGGCCTGTCCGTTGCCATCACGCCGATCAACATCGCCTACCTGCTGGCCGGCTCGATCATTGGCATGGTCGTTGGCGTCATCCCCGGTTTCGGACCGGCGGCCGGACTGTCGATCCTGTTGCCTGTCACATTTGGGATGGACCCGGTCGGCGCCGTCATGATGCTTGCCGCCATCTATTACGGCGCCATGTATGGCGGCACGATCACCTCGATCCTGCTCAATACGCCGGGCGACTCGGCAACCGTCGCCTCGACGTTCGACGGCTATCCGCTCGCTCAGCAGGGCCGGGCCGGGCCCGCGCTTGTCATGCAGGCTGCCGCCTCTTTCATCGGCGGCACGGTCGGCGTCATCCTGATCACGCTTCTGGCGCCGATGTTCACGCTGGTCACGCGCAGCTTCGGTCCCCCCGAGTTCTTTCTCCTGGTCATGATGGGTATGGTCGCGCTCATCGTCATGATCGGTGAAAACTGGCGGCTTGGCGCTATCTCCGCACTGATCGGATTCGCACTGGGCACGGTCGGCCTCGATCTTGAAACCGGCCAGCAGCGGTTTACCTTCGGCTCACCCGAGCTGATCGGCGGCATCGAATTCATCCCGATCGCGATCGGTCTGTTCGGGCTCGGCGAGCTTTACTTTGCCTTCTACCAGGGCCTCCACCGTGCCGGCACCGGCGGCATCATCCGGTATCAGAAAGAGAAGGAGTTCTGGCCGAGCCTGGGAGACTGGATCGAATCCCGGATGGCGTTCGTGCGCGGCTCGATTCTGGGTTTCGTCATCGGCGTCGTGCCGGGCGCGGGCGCCACTGTCGCCTCGCTGATGTCCTACTCGCTGGAGAAATCCGCCTCGCGGACGCCGGAGAAGTTCGGCAAAGGCGCGATGCCCGGCCTCGTCGCGCCGGAGGCGGCCAACAACGCAGCCTCGGCAGGGGCGATGGTCCCGCTCTTGACGCTCGGCATTCCGGGCTCCGCATCGACCGCCGTGCTGCTTGCAGCGTTCCTGATGTGGGGGCTCAAACCCGGCCCGTTGCTCATGGAACAGAACCCGGAATTTGCCTGGGGTCTGATCGCCAGCATGTATCTGGGCAATATGGCGCTGCTCGCCATCAACATCTTCGCGATCCCGCTCTTCGTTTTGATCCTCAAATTGCCCTATCGGATCCTGGCGCCGGCCGTGATTCTGGTCTGCACCATGGGAACCTACAGCGTACATGGAAGCATCATCGAGGTTTGGCTCATGTTCGCAGCCGGGATCGTCGGCTTCTTCATGAAGCTCTACGGCTTCTCGCCGGCGGCGACCGTGCTGGCTTTGGTCCTCGGACCGCTTGGAGAGGAAACACTGCGCCAGACCCTGATCATCTCACGCGGCTCACCGATGATCTTCATCGAGCGCGGCATGTCGCTCGCGATATTGCTCGCCACGATCGCATTGGTGGTTTTTGGGCTCATGATGAATCGGGCGCGAACCGCGACCCCCGAGGCGACAGGCCACCTGATTGCCAGAAAACGCAATCGCTCGCTCTTGCTAACTGGAGAGAATTGCGAAAGAGGCGCACCGAGGTACGGGAGATGAACTACCCAATGCGGCTATGAAGCGACGCTGTGTGAAAGAAAACTCCGCACACGAGCCTCGCCTGAAATCGCCGGAAGTTGGACAAGACGCACTAAGTCATTGAAATCGAATGGTGCAGGTGAGAGGAGGATCCTCGAACCGGAACCCGCGCGGCGGGTTGGCGGGCGGCGGCGCGCAGTCAAAAATGGTGCGGACAGAGGGACCTGAACTAGAAAAAATTGTGTGATTTTACAATGAGATATTTTGATTGACTTTTTGCGATACCAACACAACAGCCAACAAAAACCGGGTGTCGGGAAAGGACCCAAACCGAAGACTTGATAGCAGAACCGGCTCCACGTGGCTATCGTTTTTCCACAGGTTTCCGACGCTTCTCCCGCTCCGCCACGTGCCCTTCTAGGACGAGCACCACGTAGCTGCTGAGTGAGCGCCGGTCTTCCGACGCGAACTCCTTGAGCCGCGCCTTCAATTCGGGCGACAGGCGTATTGATGTCGGTTGCAACTCTTCCATGCATCGGTTGTAGTTATACCGAGTTAACGCAACAATGAGTTATTCCTACTAAATTATAGTGATATGTAGTCATGGCGATTAGCCTTGGAGAGGGTGTCGGAACCGCCGCTTGCCGCATTGCCTTTGAGTGGGCGCGTACAACTTGAAGCCAACATAGGCTCACCGAGTGGAGGCCCACCCGACAACTTTAGGCGATCGGGAGGATCTATGACGGCAGACTTGCGAGCTCATTTGGCGGAGGCCACAATCTCAATTGAAGCGGCACTTGTGATATTGGAGGGAAGCCACCGATCTCATTTGGAGAACGTGCATGAGCTGCTTAAACAGGCATTAGACGCTCTTGATCGGGCGACTTCGGAGGATGAAGATTGCGTTGTCCAGCGATTCCCGAAGCCTAGTTAATCTGCCAACTGGGACGACCAGCGGCGAAGCCGCCCGTGCAAGCGCAAGGCCGATAATGCTATGCCTACGGACTGATTTGCCATCAAAATCACTGGCGTGGAACAAGCCAAGGCGCCCAGCGAGAATGCATCAGAGCGGTTTGCATTGTGGAGTCTGAAGGAATGTCTCTTGATTTGCCGCTCCCCCGTTGCTAAAGAGACCTACTCTAATTTTTTGCAAGTCATTCAAATGCGATGCTAAGTAAAATTGCGGATTTAATCAGAGGTCTAAAGGCTCTTAATGTAAGGCGTGCAGGTAATCTAATATCGGTTTAGTGCTAGAAGAATATTTCTTAATGTTTTTCTATAGAAAAACATAGGATGTGTGCTGTTATTTCGGGGGAATCCTGGTATGAACGAGCCATTCTCACGTTTAAGTAAATTTAGGTTCCGCAAATAGCTGAGCCCAGTAAGAGACGACCGGAAATCGACAGAGATGGGTGGGGGAGGAAACTAAGATCTCGCAATACATCTCTGCTGCCTTATGTTTGGGTGATTAGTTCACCCGAAGTGCGGTAGCATTCCTTAATTTGAAGGCCGCCCTCCTCTACGCATCTGTTTTTCGGATTGGCGTATATCTCCTGCTGTTATTTCGATGGTGCTGTATAATCGGAATTCTGCGGGCGCGGAACTAGCTCCGAGTGCCGACCATTGCTCGCGCGTCAGTCAGCGTTATTGGTTGCGCTTCGGTGGACGGGCCTCGCTGACCGCCAAGATTGCGCCGCCTGAATACGGTTGGTCTACGCAAATTACACGCCACGTTTTTTCACCGCAGTCATCTCTGGCGGTTTTGTGCCGCCGTAACATTACAAGGCGTTCGCTTTGACGAGCGCAAATTCGGTTGCTGATCGGGGCCGACGATTGAATAGCAGGGGCAGGTACGTTGGCCCAGATCCCGATTGAAGCGCACCTGATCCGAGTTCCTGCTTTTGGGACACGCACTTCTGGGCGTATTGGTCGAGCCCTGTTCTTGACCTGGGAGCTGCCCCGGAGCATGAACCCCGAGATGGCCCGGCGTGGCCTCGACGAACTCGACGTGCTACCCTCCTCGGGTTGCCTCGCCCCCCCGATCCCGGCACTTCATTCGGACGCGTCGCGGCGCTTAATCGCCGCTCTATCGGTGCAACCAGTTCGTACGCGATACCGACTGGACGAGCATGCTCACTCCCTTGAAGTGGCTTGCCGCTGGTCGATAGCCCACTGCTCCAAAATCTCGCCCGGCGGATCGATAACTTGGCCGCACCCCTTGCAAGAGCTTGCCGCAGAACGCGCCGAAGACACCGATGCGCGATAGCATCGCGCGCCGGGGAAGATTGGTTTCAGCGTTCCATGACGACCTGGATCGACGCATGCGCCGCTTCGGCAGCATCACGAGCAAGCTGTCGCCACGCGAGCGCTGGCCGCGCAAGTGAGGCGTGCTGGTTGGCAATGCCTGGTCGGACGTCATGCGGGCGGCGACGCCCGCATGAGCCCCGCACGGGGTCGGCGAGCTTTTTGAGCGTGAGCATCTGTCAAAAGGATTGTTGGCGCTGGTCGTCCATAAGTGGGCCGATCGTTGTGCCTTCGGTTCCAGCGGTCTGGACGCCCGAGCGACAGCCCTGCGACAAAGGTGATCCGAGTGCAAAGAAGGCGAGAGAGAACTGTGGCGACACGGCTGACGGAGCCAGATGCGGGGCCGGTCCGACCCCGGACGCCGACGCTGCGCATGCTGGCTCCGTCACCGACGCGCATGGCGGCTTCGGAGGCATCTCGCAATTCAATCGCGACGCCATCGAGGCGATTGCCGGCTTTGACACCGTCGAACGTATCGACGTTCTGCCTCGCATCGCCGACACCGCTGTGGGGTCACTTCCCGAGAACGTCCACTACCATCTCGGCGGGGTAGGGGGCGCGAGGCGGTGGATCGTCAATACCGTGTCACAGGCCATCCGGCTGGCGCCGATTGATCTGGTGATCTGCGGCCACGTCCATCTTGCGAGCGCCGCGGTCTTCGTCGCTAAAGCGCTGCGCGCGCCCGTTGCCCTGGTCGTGCACGGCGTCGAGGCTTGGCCGGAGACCCGCCGCCAGATGCGGCTGTTTCCCTCGAATGGCATCGGGGCCCTGCTCTCGGTCAGCGAGCTGACGCGTGATCACATACTGTCCTGGGCCCGATTTCCCGCGAGCGCACCTTCATCGTCCCCAACACCGTGCATCCCGAGAGGCTGGCCGGCGTGGGCAAGAACGAAGCGCTGGTGCGGCGTTACGGCCTCGCGGGCAAAACCGTTCTAATGACGATGGGTCGGATGGACACCGAGGAGCGCATGAAGGGCTTCGACGCCGTCATCGATACCTTGCCCAGGATCATTACGCAGGTGCCGAATGTGGTCTATCTGGCGGTCGGCGACGATACGGACAGGCCGCGCCTCGCGGCCAAGGCCGCCGCGGAGGGGCTGGCCGACCGCGTCGTCTTTGCCGGCCGCATCGACGACGCCGATAAGGGCGACGTATACCGGCTGGCCGATGCCTACGTCATGCCCAGCGAGGGCGAAGGCTTCGGCATCGTCGTGCTGGAGTCCTAGCCAGCGGTGTCCCGGTCGTCGTATCGTCGAAGGACGGGACGCGCGAAGCCGTGCGCGGAGGCGAACTCGGTATCATCGTAGATCCGTCGGATCCCGACGCGATATGCCGGGGTGTCCTCGAGGCATTGAAGCAACCGCGCGGCGTTCCCCCAGGCCTTGAGTACTTCTATTTTCCGAACTTCGCGCAGCGGCTGCGCACGGCGCTGGGCAGAATTGTGCAGTCTGATCGGCCGCCCCGCCGCCGTGCGCGCCCCCGCTAGGTGGCAACCAGCCCGTAGCGCCTGCGTCGAACGGAAAAGAGGAATACAGCGCCGCTGATCGCCTCTTGAGTAGCAGGTGGCGCAGCAGCGCCTTCATACGCATTATCTGCCGCGCTCCGAGGACCGAAGATGGATCAACGTTTCAGAAGCACCGAGCTCGAGGCCGCGAAACTCGCAATTGCTGAGGATGACACGCAGACCTTCCTCAAATCGGTTGGCTATCGCGCCATGTCAGCGCCGGGTCTCGGCGCCGTCCTGACGAATTGGGTGGCGGTAGCGTCAGGACGCCGCCGAAAATTTGCTCTCTTGGGCGCTTCGTGTGTGGATCACCATGCCTCTGAACAGACTTAGGTCGTTCGTCCGGCGGCGAACGGCCGCCAGGAATCTTCATGTTCCCTTCGCTCGGGCCGCGACGTTCGTTGCTTCCGGCAGCATGAAGCTCGCCGGAGCGGACGTTCCGCTGCGCCTCCCCGCGGAATACGGTGTTAACGTCGCCTTCATCGAACTGCTGCTTGATGACTGCTACCGGTTGCGTCGGCTTTCCCGGCAGGGCGAGACGGTCGCACGCATCGTTGACATCGGCGCCAACGTCGGGTTGTTCGGGCTGGCCGCGCGCAACGCCTTCCCTGCCGCCACCATTCACGCCTACGAACCCAACAGGGCGCTGGAGCCATACCTCGCGCACCAAGCCCGCAACGCTCACGTCGAAGTGTTCTACGAAGCGGTCGGCAGGGAGGCTGGGCGCACAAAGGTCGACGTCATCGACGCCGCCGAATCCGTGCATACAGCTTCCCGCAGCGACCCAGCGGGAACGATCCCTCAGGTCGCCTTGCGCACGGCCATCGAGCGCATCGGCGGTTCAGTTGATCTGTTGAAGGTCGACTGCGAGGGGGCGGAGTGGGAAATACTGGAGGACCCGGAAGGCTGGCGGCCGGTGCGCTACGTGACAATGGAATATCACCTGCGCCACGGTCTCGGGCACGACGCCATTGTTGTCGCGCTTAAGCGGCGCAACTTCAGCGTTCTGTACCAGAACCCTGTCGACACCTATGGCCTCGTCTTCGCTCGCAACGAGCGGCCATGGAGCTAATGAAACGCGCGCAGTGCCAACCATCGGCGAGCCGTGGCATGCT
>CAVSIA010000013.1:0-71735 GCA_963727575.1 uncultured Alphaproteobacteria bacterium | reverse complement strand
CCACGTCCAAATCGGCCAGTGATGCGTAGGACCCTCGCGGCCTCAACGGACCGCGTGCGCCTTCAACGCCATCTTCCATCCTCCCGGCTCGGAGTCGGACACGCCCCGGCCCCGTCGACCCCTACTGCTCGCGGCGCCTGTCCGGTCTCCAGTTGGACCCGGTCCGGTACCGGCCTGCGTGATCGCACTGACATGATTCGGCTCAGCGGGCGGATGCCCGCGGGCCGGGCCGCCCACCCGGTAAAGAGAGAGGTTGCTGTTCTGCCAGACGACGGTCCAGGAAGCGGGCGCCCGGTCGTAGAACGCCAGGACCGGGTAACCGGTCCGCCGGCTTCCCCAGATGCCCCCGTGCTGGTGCAGATCCGCCGCGCTGGAAGAGGCGGAGCCGACATCCGCAACCAGACCGGCGCGGACGGCTGACGATCGTCGCCGTCTCCGCACACGCGAAGGGCAGGATGCGCTTCTGAGCGCCGGCCGCAGGTGGACGTCCTCGTCAACAACAATGCCGGCCCGCCCTTCCGCGATTTCCGCGACCTCGACCGCGACGCATGCGCCGGGCTGGTGGCGAACATGATTTCACCGATCGAGCTGATCCAGCTGGTCGTCGACGGCATGTGCGAACGCCGCTTCGGCCGCATCGTCAGCATCACCTCGGCCTCGGTCAAGATGCCGCTCCCCGGCCTCGACCTGTCGAGCGGCGCCCGAGCCGGCCTGACCGGCTTCCTCGCGGGCGTTGCGCGCTCCGTCATCGAAGCACAATGTGACGATCAACTTCCTTCTGCCCGGCCTTTCGACACGGGCCGGCTGCTCGACGGACAAGAGGCCTCGGCGAAGATGCAGGGCCATGACGGCCTCCGCCACAGGGCGCCTGCTCGCGATCCCCGCCAGCCGTTTCGGCGACCCCGACGAGTTCGGCCAGGCCTGCGCTTTTCTGTGCTCCGCCGGCCGGCTTCATCACCGGCCAGAGCATTCTGATCGACGGCGGCGCGTTTCCCGGCGTGCTGTAGAGCGTGATCAGGAAAAGTGGAAACCGGTTTTCCGTCCGATCACGCCATCAGCAAGGGAATTTTGAGCAGTCGAAGCAGCGCGACGTTGCGTCTATCCAAGGTGATCCCGCTTTAGCGGCGCCGCTCAGACCTGCGCGATATGAAAAGGCCGCCCCTGATGGGACGGCCTTTCCATTGTCAGCCACTTGCGGCGCGATCTTATGCGCGGCCGATCTCCCGGGGAGAGGCCATGCTCACAAGATGCGCCTCGAGCGACGCTGGACAATGAGACATTTGACCACCTCCTTTCAGTTTGTTGAACCAGAATTGAAAGATGGGGCCTTAGAGCCCTGTTCGTCAATCCCTATGTCGCGGTCCCCGTCCGCCATCGCGAGCTCCGCCCGTCCCGGCATGGTCCCGACGACGGCCCTGCCCATGCGCAGGCGGCGTTAATGGCGCTTTCACCATGCGAGCGAAAAACACCGGCACCGCATCGCGGCTGCGCAAACGCACGCGCCCGATCGATGCAATCAAATCTCAATTGTAGGTTGCTAAGGTAAGCCTGTCGCTTGGTGGTCGGTTTCCACGACGGTTGGTCTCCCATGTCCGGGGCCGGCCGGGTCGATCCGGAACGAGAAGGCTAGCTGGGACGAGTTCCGATCTTTCGTCAGCAGGCTATGACGAATGCGAGCTCGCCCGAGGGCTTTGCCGCGCCGCTCAAGGTGGTCGGCAAGCCCGAGTGGCTTGCGCTCGCCGGCATCGCGACGATCATTTTCGCCGGCGTTGCGTGGGGCTTCCTCGGCACGGTGCCGACGACAGTGACGGGCAAGGGCATTCTGTTGCGCAAGGCTGGAGGTACCGTTGCCGTGACCGCCGAAGCCAGCGCGGAGGTTGCCGAGATCTGGTCCGGGCCGGCGATGCGGTGAACAAGGGACAGGTCGTCGCGCGCCTTCGCTTGACCGCCGGCAGGGATCGGCTGGTCGCCGCCGAGCGCAAGCTCTCCTCGCTGCGTCAACAGCGCGCCCAGCTCGTTACCTATTGGGCCAAATATTTGCCCGCTCAGCAGGCGAGCATCGAGCTGCAACGCAGCACCACGCAGAAAATCCTGCAAGACGCCAACGAAAGCGTGACCGCCGCCAAGAGCGAGCTCGACGCCACGCAGACGCTTTTCAACGGCGGCCTGACCACGAAAACCCGTCTCGACCAGGTCCGCCAAAACTATTTCGAAGCTGTCGCGCGCCGCGACGATCTCGCGGTCAAAGCCAAGGGCCTGGACAGTCAGACGATGGCACTGACAAGCCAGAGGGATCAGGCGCTCAACCAGATCGACCTTTCGATCATCGAGGCGGAAAGCGATGTCACATCCGCGCGCGACACGCTCGACGAAGCGCGAACGGTGATCGCCCTGGAGACCGGACGCGTGACCGAGATCGAGGTCAATCCCGGCGACAACATTACGGCGGATACGCACATTCTGACGATCAGCTACGGCGATCCGGCCTTAAGCGCGGTGATCTACATTCCCGCAACGAGCGGTGAATCGATCAAGCCGGGCATGGTCGCCCGGATCATGCCGAGCACGGTGCGCACCGACGAATACGGCACGGTGATCGGCCAGGTGGTATCCGTATCGCCCTATCCGGCGAGCCAGGCCTCGATCCAGCGGCAGCTCAACGACACCGATCTCGCCCGCGATTTTCTCCAGTCGGGGCCGCGTATCGAGGTCCGCGTCGATCTTGCCAGCGACCCCTCGACGCCTTCGGGGCTGAAATGGTCGTCCGGGCGCGGCCCATCGACCCTGGTCCGCGAGGGGGCTCTCGCCGGTGCCGACGTGACGGTGCGCGAACAGCCGCCGGCCAGCCTCGTGATTCCGGCTTTGCGCCGGCTCCTCGGTCTCAGCTCATCGGCCGGGTGAGGCGATGTCCATGACCGCTGCGACGAATGCCGCTCCCGCCCGGACCGCTCCGCTGCCGCGCATCAAGCCGGCGCGGGTGCGCACGCCGACCGTCCTGCAAATGGAAGCGGTCGAATGCGGGGCGGCCAGCCTGGCGATGGTATTGGCTTTTTTCGGCCGCTGGGTGCCGCTGGAAGAGCTGCGCGGGTCCTGCGGGGTGACGCGCGACGGAAGCAGCGCGCTGAACGTGGTCAAAGCCGCTCGTACCTACGGCCTCGACGCGAAGGGCTTCCGCAAAGAGCCGGACGCGCTGCCGGGGATGCCGCTGCCTCAGGTCATCTATTGGAATTTCAATCATTTTCTGGTGGTCGAGGGCTTTAGCCGGACCAGCGTTCTCGTCAACGATCCCGCGCTCGGGCGACGGCGTATCGCCTGGGAGGATTTCGACAAGGGCTTCACCGGCATTGTCCTGACTTTCGAGCCGGGACCGGATTTCAAGACCGGCGGCGAACGTCCCCATGTGCTGCGCTCGCTGTGGCAGAGGATGCAGGCGCCGCGGACACAGTAACCTTCATCGTGCTGATCAGCCTGCTGCTCGCCATTCCCGGCATCGTCATTCCGGGGCTGACGAAGATCTTCGTCGACGACTATCTGATTGCCGGACACAGCTCCTGGCTGCGCCCCCTGGTCGCGGTGTTCATCGCAACGGTGGGCGTGCTCTGGCTCCTGTCGGTCATGCAGCAGCGGACCTTATTGCGGCTGGAGATGCGGCTCGGCGTGTCGACGGCGGCAAGCTGGTCTGGCATCTTCTCAATCTGCCTGCTGAGTTTTTCTCCCAGCGCTATGCCGGAGACCTCGTGGAGCGCATCGAGGCCAACCGGCGGCTTGCGCGTCTGATCTCCGGCGAGATCGGCACCGATCTCGTCAACATGGTGAGCGTGGCTTTCTTCGCCGCGATGATGTTGAGCTACGATCTGGTCGTCGGCGCGGTGGGCGTCGCCTTCGGGCTGCTCAACCTGACGGCGCTCATGGTCGTCTGGCGCAGGCAGGAGGACGGCAACCGGCGGCTCGCCCAGGACGGCGGCAAGCTTTACGCGGTGGCCATGAACGGCATCACCGGCATCGAGACGGTCAAGGCGAGCGGCTCGGAAGGCGCGCTGTTCGAGCGCTTCGCCGGCTATCAGACACGGTTCGTCAATCTCGGCCAGGAACTCGGCGGCGTTTTCGCCGTGGTCGGGGTGCTGCCGACTTTCTTTGCCGCGCTCGGCAATATCGCCGTGCTCGGCATCGGCGCGGAGCGGGTCATCAGCGGCCATATGACCATCGGCGAACTTGTGGCGTTTCAGGCGCTGCTCGTGGCATTCAATTTTCCGATCACGCGTCTCGTCGAGCTGGGCAGCAAATTGCAGGGCGCGATGGGCGATCTCGCCCGCCTCGACGATGTGCTGCGCTACCCTCGCGCGGTGACGCCGCCCGAGGATCAGTTGGCGATCCGCGCCAGCAGCACCGCCAAGCTTAGCGGTCTCATCGAGATCAAGGGCGTCACCTTCGGCTACAACCCGCTCGCCGAACCGCTGATCCGCGATTTCAGCCTGACGATCGCGCCCGGATCGCGGGTCGCGGTGGTCGGCCTCTCCGGCAGCGGCAAATCCACGATCATCCGTCTGCTGAGTGGTCTCTATGCGCCATGGGAGGGCGAGGTCCTGTTCGATGGCGAGCCGATCCGCAACATCGATCCGGCGGTGTTCGGCAATTCCGTGGCCGTGGTCGATCAGGACGTCAATCTGTTCGAGGCGACGATCCGCGACAACATCACTCTCTGGGATGCCGCAATCCCGCAGCCGCGCGTGGTCAGGGCGGCGCAGGATGCCTCGATCCATGAGGTCATCGCCGCGCGGCCCGGCGCCTATAACGCCGTCGTCAAGGAGCAGGGCGGGAATTTTTCCGGCGGCGAGCGGCAGCGGATTGAAATCGCCCGTGCGCTTGCTGTCGATCCCAGCATCCTGCTGATGGACGAGGCCACAGCCGCGCTCGATCCCGTCACCGAAAAGCTGGTCGACGACAACATCCGGCGGCGCGGCGCCACATGCGTCATCGTCGCCCATCGGCTGAGCACGATCCGCGACAGTGACGAAATCCTCGTGCTTGAGAACGGCATCGTCGTCGAGCGCGGCCGGCACGACGCACTGGTCTTGAACAAGGGAGGCGCCTATGCCCGGCTCATCGCCGCCCAATAAGGCCGCCGAAACCCCGCGGCCCGAGGGCAATGCCGGGCCGGGGAACGCACTGCGCCTGGACAAGCCGGGCCGGGTCTTCCGGATGACCGGCGGCGGTGCGGATGTCTTCGCGCTCGGCCTCGATGGCGCCGCCAAGGCCATGCGGCTGCCGATGTTCCGCGTCGAAGACGGCGGATGTCTTGTGGGGCTCGGCGTTGCGGCCGGCATCTGTCTGATCGCGGTCCCGGTCGCGGGCGCGCGGATCGAGACGGTCGAGGCGGCAGGCGCCATGGATGCTGGCGCTCTGGCCGTCGGCATCGATGGCTGGGTCACCCAAGTGGTCGACGCGGTGACGATCGCGCAGCCGCCTCAAGTCACCGCTATCGCCGAGACCGGTTTATGGAGCTTGACGCCGGGGCGCGCGGTGCGCCCGGCATCCGGGGTGGTGTGGCTCAACGCCGTATCCGGGGAAGCCGGGGTGTTCGGCTCGATCCCGGTGCCGGCCGCCATCGCAACACCGCTCCCGGTTACGCCGAACGGCTTCGTCACGGCGGCGGATCCGGCAAGTCTCAACGCACGATCGACAGAGGCTCAGCTCGCCTCCGGCAACGGCAGCGTCGATCTGGCCGCGCTGTTCGGCGCCTTGGGCGAAACGCTGCTGCCTCTCATTTCCCGTCAATTGCTCGCCGCTGAGCAGGAGCTGCACGCGCCGCCTTGCCGAACGTCAGGCCGCCGGCCGCACGCTCTGGCGCCGCGCGCAACACCGTCTCGACCGGGTGCTCGACGACGACGCACCGATCACCCAGGTCAGCCAATGGGACGATGAAGAGGTGTTTTGCGCCGTCAAGATCCTGGCGGAAACGGCCGGCGCGAGAGCGGTTGCGCCGGAGACCGGCGGTGGGCCCGCGCGGGCCGTCCGCGACCGGCTCGAAGCCATCGGCCGGGCCTCCCGCTTCCGGATCCGCTCCGTCGAGCTGCCATCGCGCTGGTGGCAAGCGGAGGTCGCGCCCTGCCTTGCCTTGATCGGTCCAGCTGAAGGTGAGGACAGCGCTCCCAAGCCGGTCGTGCTTCTGCCCCGCAAGGGCCGCGGAGCCGATGCGGTCGACCCTTCAAGCGGAACGCGCATGCCCGTCGATGCCGCACTCGGCGCGCGGATCGACGCCACGGCATTCGCTCTTTACTGGTCGCTGCCCTCCGACCCGCTGACAGTCTCCTCGCTGCTCCGCTTCGCCCTGCGCCGGCAATCCGGCCCGCTGCTAACGATCGTCATCGCTACCGTCGCGGCCGCCCTTCTCGGGCTGTTGATGCCGGTGCTCGCAGGCACGATCGTCGGACGCGTCATTCCGAACGCCCAGCTCGCGCAGCTCGGCCAACTCCTCGCTCTGTTGTCCGGAGCGGCGATTGCCAGCTTTACCTTCGCGCTTGTCCGTATGCTGACATTGCTTCGGCTGCGTGGCGCTATGGACTCCGGGCTGCAGAACGCGCTATGGGACCGGCTGATCAATATGCCAGCCGGTTTCTTCGGCGGCATGTCGGCGGGCGACCTGGCCAATCGCGCGCTCAGCATCAACTGGCTCAGCGCCGCGCTCGGCGGCGCGTTGATCGGCGCCGTGGTGGCAGGCGTCGCATCGGTCCTGAGCCTCGCGATCATGGCTTATTACAGCTGGCGCCTGACGCTGGTGGCCATCCTCGCGGTCGGTCTTGTACTCCTGTGCACCTGTTTCATCGTATGGTCGATGGTCCGCGCGCAGCGGGATCTGTTCCGGACGCAGGGACACCTCATCGGCCGCGAGCTGCAATTGCTCACGGCCGCGTCGAAATTGCAGGTTGCCGGCGCCACGCCGCGCGCTTTCGCCAATTGGGCCGAGCAGTTCGCCCAGGTGACGCGCCACAGTTTCCGCTCAGCCATCCCGCAATGCCAGATCACCGTGCTCAACCAGGTGTTTCAACCGCTGGCAATGCTGGCCATCCTGATGGGCATCGTGCTGTTCGCCGACAAGATCGACACCGCCGACTTCGTCGCTTTCAACGCCGCGTTCGGCCAGTTTCTCGGCATGATGATGGGCATGGTCTCGGCGCTGGTGACGGCCTCGGTCGCGGTGCCGCTTTACGAACGCGCCAAGCCGATCCTGGAAACCGTGCCCGAGGATGCGGCCGGGCGCACCGACCCCGGCGAGCTTGCCGGCGCGGTCAACCTGCGCGGCATTCGCTTCCGCTATGACGCGGACGGTCCTGCTATTCTCGACGGTCTCGATCTCGACATCCGCGCCGGCGAGTACGTTGCCATCGTCGGCCCGTCGGGCGCGGGCAAGTCGACGCTGATCCGGCTTCTGCTCGGTTTCGAGCGGCCCGAAATCCGGCGAAGTCGCTTATGACGGCAAGAATATCGACGATCTCGACCTCTATCTGCTGCGCCGACAGATCGGCGTCGTCCTGCAGCGCGGGCAGCTCCTGCCGGCCAGCCTGTTCGAGAACATCGTCAACAATGGCAATTACTCGCAGGACGACGCCTGGGAGGCCGCCGAGCAGACGGGGCTTGCCGCAACGATCCGCGCCATGCCGATGGGGATGCAGACCTTCGTCAGCGAAGGGTCCGCCACCATTTCGGGCGGCGAGCGCCAGCGGCTGATGATCGCGCGGGCTTTCATCCGCAAACCCCGTATTCTGCTGCTGGACGAGGCGACCAGCGCGCTCGACAACGAGACCCAGGCCATCGTGACCTCGACGCTGGCGAAGCTCACCGCAACGCGCATCGTCGTCGCCCACCGGCTGAGCACCATCGAGAAAGTCGACCGGATCATCGTCCTAGAGCATGGCCGGGTCGCCGAGCAAGGCAGCTTCCAGGAGTTGATGGACAAGCGCGGCGCGTTCTATGCCCTGGCCAAGCGGCAACTCGTCTGAGGTCTGCGGGGTCGGGAGCGCTTCGCGTCAATCCCACCGGGCGCTTAAGGCCGACTTCACCTTTTGCGTGTATTCGGTGTGACCAATTCAACCGTATTGCGATGGTTTTCGCGTTCAGCAGGGCCCCGCAAGATGAGGGGCCGCATGACCGAGAGAACTCCGGCTAAAGCCGCATCTGAAGTCCCACCAGATTTCCGCCGAAGTGCTTCTGCTTCTCGGCGAGGCGGAGCGCTATGTGTTGCGCGGTCCCGTTTATGCCGCGCTCATGCCGCTGCTCGATGGAACCCGCAGCGCCGACGCGATGGCTGACCAGTTGAGCGAATGCTTCCGGCCGGAGATCGTTCACTTCGCGCTGATCCGCATGGGTGCGGGCGGCTATACGCAGGCGGTGAACGGATGCTCCGCGCCTGCTCCGGAGGCGGCGTGGTGGTCGGCGAAGGGCATCAGCCTGGCGGAAGTCGCAGCCGGGCTGAAGCGTCAGGTTCATCTCGACAATGCCGGCGGGCTCGGCGCGGTGTTCCAGGCGATCCGCGCATCGCTGTCGTCGCGCTTTGAATTGTGCGACGCCTTGGAGGCTGCCCATCTCGCGGTCATCCTCACCGAGGATTATCTCGACCCGCGTTTCGATGATGCGATCGCGCAGGCGAGATCGGCCGAATGTCTGGCGCTGCCCGTTCGCATTGGCGGCGGCCAGATCTGGATCGGTCCGCTGCTCGAGCCGCAAGACCCGGCGCTGTTCGCCGTCCTGCGCCGCCGCCTGACTGTCAGCCGCGTTCCCGAAGCGCCGTTCCTCGCACAAAAGGCGGTGTTTCCGCTCGTTCCCTCCCAGAGCACGCTGGAAAACGACGCCTTTGCCGCCGCCGCGCTCCTGAACGCGATTTCCGCGACCCTGGTTGGCAAGCCTCCCGCAGGCATCCGGAATTCGGTCCTGGCGATCGACCCTTGGACGCTGGAGAGCAGAGCCCATCCGATCGGCCTCGGGGAACGCCGCGCTCCAACGGCCGCGATGCCCGCTTTCGGTGACGACGGCGCCCCTGTCGTGCTTCACAACCGAACCAAACGCAGCACCACCGATGGCGGCTACCGGTCGTCGACGCCGGAGGAAACCTTGTCACGGCTGGAGCCGCTCGTCAGCGAGATCACCGGCATCGTCCCGACACTGCAGAAAATGGAAGCGCCCGAGGGGGTGTATGTCTATGTCGCCAGCCAGCTTTTCGGCGAGAACACCGGCCGGTCCGCCGATCACAGGCAAAACCGTGTGCTGGGGCGGGCGTCCTATGCGGGCGGCAAGGGCCTGACCGACATTCAGGCCAAGGTAAGCTGCATCGGCGAGGCGATCGAGCGCTATTCCGCCTCCGCCTTCGGCGACGAGCCACGGCGCCGCGCCAGGCTCGACACGCTCGGCGACCGCGCGATATCGCCGCTCGATCTGATGCATTTCAGCGAACGCCAATATGCGGAGCGCGAGCAGCTCAACAAACGCTGGGGCACCTTCAATTGGGTTCCGATGCCGTTCGATGCCTCGCGGGAGATCGACTGGACGCCGGCCTGGTCGCTGACCAATGAGCGCACCATCTGGCTACCGACCGCCTTTTGCTACATTCGCCACCCGTCCGACCCGGATCATATGTTCTGCCAGGGCAACTCCAATGGCTGCGCCGCGGGCAACACCATCGAAGAGGCGATCCTGCAGGGATTTCTGGAGCTGGTCGAGCGCGATGCCTGCGCGGTCTGGTGGTACAACCGGCTGAGCCGCCCGGGTATCGACCTGAACAGCTTCGCCTCGCCCTATCTCGATCGGATGCAGGCGCTGTACCGGGCGCACGGCCGGACGCTGATTGCGCTCGACATCACCAACGACCTCGGCGTGCCGACGATCATCGCGATTTCCTGGCGGGAGGCCGATGGCGGCCGGATTCACGTCGGTCTCGGCACCCATCTCAATGGGGCGCTTGCCGTCTCCAGGGCGGTGTCGGAGCTGAACCAATCGACCTGGAACGAGCTTTTGCCGGAAGCTGGGCAGGCTCCGAGTGCGCCATCGATCAACAGCGATTTCGACCGCTGGCTCGCCGAGGCGACCATTGGAAGCGCGCCCTATGTGCTGCCGGCGTCCGGCGTTCGGCGCACGGCCGCCGATTTCCACGACCAGTCCTGCGACGATCTGAAGGGCGACATCGAGCACTGTATCCGCCTGGTCGGCAATCGCGGCCTCGACATGATCGTCCTCGATCAGACACGGCCGGATATCGGCTTTCCGGTCGTGCGCGTCGCTGTTCCAGGCCTTCGGCATTTCTGGGCGCGCTTCGCACCGGGACGGCTTTATGACGTGCCGGTGGCGATGGGCTGGCGGGATTGCGTCCTCGATGAAGCCGACCTCAACCCCGATCCGTTCTTCATTTAGTGTTGGCCATGAACGTTCAAAATCAACGATTGCTTCCGGTCTGGCGTTTGCGGCCGGCATTCGCCCTACAAAACGACGGGCGCGGCACGGCGCGCTTGTCGAAGCCCGACGGCGGCCGGCTCGACGTCACCGATCCCGAGCTTCTGGCGCTCCTAGAAAGGCTCGCCGAGGGTGCCGGCGAGGAGGACCTGCTTATCGGTGGCGACCCGGCGGGTTACGCGAAAATCCTTTTCCGCCTGCGGCGTCTGATCGATCACGGGCTGATCGAACTGGTGCTGGAAGCGGCCGATGGGGCGATGGCGATTATCGAGCCCTGCGGTCCCGGTTTCGATCCTCCGTCTGCGCCCGATCTGCCGGCAACGCTGCGCCTTGACCGCTTCAGCTATCTGCGCGGAACCCCGCGCGGTCTCGTCCTGGCGCATCCCGAGGCGTCTTGCGAGATCGTCCTGGCGAATTCCTGGCCTTGCCGCCTTCATCGCCAGAACTCGCCGGGCAGCCCATCGCCTCGGACGGCATCACCGACCCGGTGGAGCGTCAGTTCGCGGCGTTGCTGACCGCTCTGGGATTTGCCGCCGATGCCGAGGCGGTCGAAGACGTAGCGCGCCGGACCTGGGAATTCCACGATGCGCTGTTTCACAAAGCATCCCGCTCCTATGGCGACTGGCGCGTTCGCGGCGGCAGCTACAGGTTTCAGAACGACATGGCGCCGCCGCCGGCGTTCCGCCCGGCCTATCACGGCGAGACGATAACGCTGCCGCCCGCAGGCCATGCGAATTTGAAGCGGAGCGAGGCGCTTGCTTCGGTCATGGAACAGCGGCGATCGGTCCGGGAGTTCGTTTCGAGGCCCGTGGGCTTGCCGGAACTGTCGGACGTGCTGCACCGGGTTGCCCGCGTGAGGTCGGATGTCGCGCGTGGCAAGGAGGGCCAGGATTGCTTTCGGCGTCCCGTGCCCTCGGGGGGCTCGATCCATGAGATCGAGCTTTATCTGGCCGTGCGCGACGGCAATTCGCTGGAGCCAGGCCTCTATCACTATCGCGGCGACATTCACGCGCTCACGCGGATCACGGACGCCGAAGCCGGGGCGCAGGAGATGCTGGCCCATTGCGCCAAATCCTGGCGGCAGGAGCAGGCGCCGCCGGTGCTCGTCGTGCTCGCCACGCGCTTTCCGCGGATCGCCTGGAAATATGAGGGCGTCGCCTATCATCTCACGCTCGTCAATGCGGGGGTCCTGCTGCAAAGCCTCTATCTGGTCACAGCGGATCTCGGCCTCGGCGGCTGCGCTGCCGGGCTGGGCGACAATGCCGCCTTCCAGCGCGCCACCGGGAACGGCCGTTTCCAGGAGGTCAATATCGGCGAGTTCGCTTTTGGCTGGCCCGCTTGACGTGGTTTCCAGAGGCGTCCGCATACGCTTAATTTTCGGTTGGCTCCGTCATGCATCCGGCGATAGTCCACTTAAAGGCTTCTGCACGTTTGAATTGTAGGATCGGGTTCGTCGAGCACATTGCGCGCAATGGACCGGGCAGCGCACTTGGCCGTTGCAACGAGTTCGATACGCAATGACAGGCAGCAGCGAATTAGCTCCAAATGAGGAAAAAGCATGGGACAAGACGCACGGTCGCAAGCGGCCATCAGCAAATTGATTGCAAAGAGCTGGGCCGATCCGGCTTTCAAAGCGCGTTTTAAGTCGTCTCCGAAGGAAGTTTTCGCCGAAGCCGGCGTGAGCGTACCGTCCAACGTCAAGGTCAACGTCGTCGAGAGTTCGGCGAGCGAATGGACCGTCGTCATTCCCCCGATGCCTGCGGACGGCGAGCTGTCCGACGAAGCCCTCGGCAATGCGTCCGGCGGCAGCCTGAATTGCTGCTGCTGCAGCTGCTGATCGAACGACGGGGGCAGCGCCAGGCGGCGGTGCCCCTTTTCCATCGCGCCCACCGGCACCCTCTACCCGACCGCGGCGACGCGCCTGGCGAAACCGGCGCCACCTCACCCCTTCACATCCAAAACCTAGGCGACTGACAGTCTCGGCCCCCCGCCGCCGATGACCGTCCTCACCAAGGCGTTCCACACATCCGATAGCGCCGGCCCGCCGGAGATCCCCCGCGCAAGCGTCGCCAATTCGGAGGCCGTGCGGTCCGGGTTGGCAAACGCCTAAATCTGTCCGATCTTGTGCGCTCACATGGGCGGGTTCGGATCGGAGATCGGCTCGCGCCGGACATCCAATGGCGAGTGAGGGGAGCGCAGCGAATGACGCCATTCAAGACGATCCGCGCGCGGGCCGAGAAGCGCAAGGGCGGCAAGTCGCAGCTTGCGGCTCTGCTTCCCGCGATCCCTGGGGCCAAGGCGCTCACGCAGCTCGCCGACGACCGCGTGCTCGCCGAGATGACCAAGCGGATCTTCTGCTCCGGCTTCGTGTGGCGGGTGATCGAGCAGAAATGGCCGGGTTTCGAGGCGGCGTTTCTGGGGTTCGACGTTGCACGCCTCAATTTCGAGCCGGACGAGTTCTGGGAAGGTCTCCACAGCGACGCCCGCATCGTCCGAAACCCGCAAAAGATCAAGGCCGTGCGCGAGAATGCGCGCTTCATCGCCGAGATTGCCGGAGAGCACGGCAGTTTCGGCAAATTCCTCGCCGCCTGGCCGGGTGACGATCAGGCGGGGCTGCTCGATGCGCTTGGCAAACGCGGCTCGCGGCTCGGCGGACGCACCGGGCAGTACCTGCTGCGCGTCCTCGGCTGGGACGCATTCATCCTCTCGGGCGACGTGGTCGCCTGTCTTCGCGACGCCGGGCTCGAGATCGCCGAGACGCCGACGTCCCGGAAGGATCTGCGCAAAGTCCAGGAGCAGATGAATGCCTGGGCGCGGGAAAGCAAGCTGCCGATGACGCATATCTCGCGAATCTGTGCGATGTCGATCGGCGAGAACCACGATGCCGACGCCCTGCACACGATGGGCAACAGCGAGGCGTAAGGGGGCACCGCCGGCGGCCGATCGGCATCCTGGATCGCCATTCACCCGCAACAGGTCCGTATCTCGACCTGCCATGTTCGCGGCGGAAGGCGAATTTCGAGTTGCGCGCAAGAAACGGGATGCGCGGGCGCTCTTGCGGAACGATGATCGCGGCCGCATTTGACGCTCGAGGGATCGACATGCAGCAGAAGCACACAATCAACCGTTCCATGGGCACGACCGAATGGGCGCTGCTGATCAGCCTGTCCATGCTCTGGGGCGGAACCTTCTTCTTCACCGGCGTCGCCGTCAAGGAGTTGCCGGTGTTCACCATCGTCGTGGCACGGGTGGTGATGGCCGCGGCGATTCTTCATGCGCTGATGCGGATCATGCGGGTGCCGCTGCCGACCGACCGGCGCACCTGGCTGGCCTTCTTCCGCATGGGGCTGGTGAACAACGCCATGCCGTTCTGCCTGATCGTCTGGGGGCAGACGCACATCGCCTCCGGGCTCGCATCCATTCTCAACGCCACCACACCGCTCTTCGCCGTCATCGTCGCGAACTGGCTGACCGATGACGAGAAGCTGACCAGCGGGCGGCTGTTCGGCGTCGTGCTTGGCCTGGCGGGCGTCGCCATGATGATCGGCACCGATGTCCTGCATTCCGCCATTCCCGCCAGCGGCGGCGAAGATGCGTCCGGCGGCGGCTGGCTGGTGATCGTGGGCGAGTTGTCCTGTCTCGGCGCTGCGATGTGCTACGCCTTCTCGGGGGTCTACGGCCGGCGTTTCCGGGCGATGGGCATTTCCCCGATGGCGACGGCGACCGGCCAGCTCACCGCGTCGAGCATCATCCTGGTACCGGTCATGCTGATCGTCGATCAGCCCTGGACGCTGGACATGCCGAGCGGAGCGACGGTTGCCGCCCTGACCGCGAATGCGGCGCTGTCGACGGCGCTGGCGTTCCTGATCTACTTCCGCATCCTTGCCTCGGCGGGGGCCACCAACGTGCTTCTGGTGACGTTTCTCATCCCCGTCAGCGCCATTCTGCTTGGCGTATTCGTTCTCGGCGAAGTGCTGCAGCTCAAGCATTTCATCGGCATGGCGATGATCGGACTGGGGCTTGCCGCCATCGATGGAAGGCTGCCGGCGATGATCCGCAATGCGATTGCGCCGAGAGCGGCACCGGGCGCTTGAACCGCGGCGCCCGCGTGTGAGGGGCTCACCGCGCACCGAAAACATAGCGTCATCCCCGCGTAGGCGGGAATGACGAGTCCGGACTATCTCGGACAAGATCGAAGCGCTTCCGCCAAAATGATCCCGCGCTAGACCGGGTGTCCTCCGAACATCATGTTCGGCAGAAACAGCGAGATCTGCGGCACATAGGTGATGAGCACCAGGAAGCCGAGGAGAATCATCAGCCACGGCAGCGAGGCGCGGACCACCGACAGCAGCGGCATGCCCGTGATGCCCGACGCCACGAACAGGTTGAGCCCGACCGGCGGCGTCACCATGCCGATCTCCATGTTCACCACCATGATGATGCCGAGATGGACCGGGTCGATGCCGAGATGCACGGCAATCGGGAACAGGATCGGCACCAGAATCAGGATGATTGCCGACGGCTCCATGAAATTGCCGGCGATGAGCAGCAGGATATTGACGATCAGCAGGAACTGCCATGGCCGCAGGCCCATCTCGACGAGGCCGCGCGCGATCGATTGCGGGATCTGCTCGGTGGTCAGCACATGCGCGAACAGGAAAGCGTTGGCGATGATGAACAACAGCATCACCGTGACCTTCGCCGAATCCGTCAGCACGCGCGGCACGTCGGTGAAATGCAGATCGCGGTAGACGAACAGCGCGATCCCCGACGGCATAGACGGCGGCGACGGCGGCCGCTTCGGTCGGCGTGAAGACGCCGCCATAGATGCCGCCGAGCACGATGACGATCAGCAACAGGCCCCAAAGCGCTTCGCGGAACGAGCCGAGCCGCTCCGACCATGCCGCCTTCGGCTGGCGCGGCAGGTTCTTGACGCGCGCGGCGATATAGATCGCGCTCATCAGCATGAGGCCGAGCAGAATGCCGGGAATGACGCCGGCCATGAACAGGCGGCCGACCGAGGTTTCGCTGGCCGCGGCGTAGACGACCATGACGATCGAGGGCGGTATCAGAATGCCGAGCGTGCCGGCATTGACGATGACGCCGGTGGCGAAGTTCTGCGTGTAGCCGGTCCTGACCATGCCGGCGATGACGATCGAGCCGATGGCGACGACGGTTGCGGGCGAGGAGCCGGAGACCGCGGCGAACAGCATACACGCCATCACCGAGGCGATCGCGAGGCCGCCCGGAAGGTGCCCGACCGTGGACACGGCGAAGTCGATCATCCGGCGCGCGACGCCGCCGGTGGTCAGGAAATTACCGGCCAGGATGAAGAACGGGATCGCCAGCAGCGTGAACTGCTCCATGGTCTGGAAGAATTTCAGAATCAGCGACGCAAGGCTGTCATTGGCGAAGAGCAGGATCGTCAGCAGCGAAGACAGGCCGAGCGCGATTGCGATCGGCATGCCGATGATGAGAAGGACCAACAGCGCAACGAACAGAAATGCCGTCGTCATCGGGAGACCTCCGTCGCGTCAGGCGTTCCGTCGCGGTTGATGTCTTTGGTCGCTTCGGCCGCCTCGTCGGCGAGCTCGAAGCCTTTGGCCTGGCCGCTGACGATCTGCCAGCCGATGACCAGCAGCCGGATGCCGAGCAGGATGAAGCCGATCGGCAGACACAGCCCCAGAATCCAGCGTTGGATGGGAATGTCCTCGGCTTCGACGCCGAGGATGATCATGCGGTCGATATAGGTGTAGGCGCCCCAGAACATGAGGGCGGTGTAGAGGAGGGCGAGCGCGGTGATGATCAGGCCGAGGATTCGGCGCGGAGCGGGCGGAAGGGATTTTGCCAGGAGATCGACGCCGATATGGGAATGCGTGCGCACCCCGTAGGAAATGCCGATCAGCACGAGCCAGCCGAACAGGTAGAGCGTCGCCTCGAGCACCCAGAACATGCCGGTGTTCAAGCCGTAGCGCAGCACCACCTGGACGAATGTCAGGATCGTCATTGCCGCGAGGATCAGCGCAAGGAGCGCTTCCTCAGCGCGATGAATGAATTTGATCAGCACGCGTATCCCCCCGGTCACAAGTTATAAAAAGGGCCGCGTTATGCTCGCGGCCCCTCGTCTTTTGCGTCTTAGCTGCCGTTCGCGGACGAAGCGGCTTCGATCACATCCTTGCCGATTTCGCCTTCGAACTTGGCCCAGACCGGCTTCATCGCTTCGCGCCAGGCCTTTTTCTGGTCGGCATTGAGCTGATGAATTTCCGAAGTGCCGGCGGCCTTGATCTTCTCCTTGGCTTCTTCGTTGAGCTTGTTGGCGACGTCGTTGTTGACCTTGCTCGCCTCAGCCATAGCCTTCGTCAGACCTTCCTTGACGTCGTCCGGCAGGCCCTTCCACCAATCGGCATTGGTGACGACCATATAGTCGATCACGCCGTGATTGGATTCGGTGAAGTGCTTCTGCGCCTCAAAGAATTTCTGGCTGTAGATGTTCGACCAGGTGTTTTCCTGCCCGTCGACCGTGCCGACCTGCAGTGCCTGGTAAACTTCCGCGAAGGCAAGCTTCTGCGGGACCGCACCAACCGCTTCGAACTGCGCCTGCAGCACGTCCGAGCTCTGGATACGGAACTTCAGGCCCTTGGCGTCTTCCGGCATCAGCAGCGGCTTGTTGGCGGAAAGCTGCTTCATGCCGTTATGCCAATAGGCAACGCCGACGAAGCCCTTGTCCTGCATCGACGTCAGCAAGCTCTGGCCCGCATCGCTCGACTGGAATTTGTCGACCGCCTCGACATCGTTGAACAGGAACGGCAGGTCATAGACCTGGAGCTTCTTGGTATATTTGCCGAATTTCGCAAGCGAAGGCGCGATGAACTGGACGTCGCCCAATGCCAGCGCTTCCATCTCCTTGGCGTCGCCGAAGAGCTGAGAGTTCGGATAGACCTCAACCTTGACCTTGCCTGGGAGAAGCTGTTCCGCCACTTCCTTGAACTTGAGTGCCGCCTGACCCTTGGGCGTATTTTCAGCAACGACGTGGCTGAACTTGATCACCGTTTGGGCGGAGGCAGGGCCAGCCGCGATCAGCGACGCGGCCAGGGCGAAAAAGAGACTCTTACTGCGGTTCATAAATGACCTCCCAAAGCTACGATATTGCAAGGTGTAAAGGAGGCGGATGGCTCATACCAGTCCAAAAAAGCAGGGCTGGACGTATTTATCGGTGATTTGTCTTTTCCCGCGAGCCTCTTGCGCCATCTTCCTCATCTGGTTCGGCCCCGCTCGTTCCGCGCCTGTCCGCGAGAGCCGTTGCCGTCCATGCGCTTCGAAGCATTCCGCCCGCGAACAATGGCGCGAGCGCATCGAGACCGTTCCGGCCCAGAGCGTGATCAGGAAACTGAAATCCGGTTTCCATTCGATCACGCGATCAGCTAACCAATCTGGAGCGGGCCGCAACGTTGACGCTGGTTCCGACCAAGATCATCCCGCTCTAGGTGCGGTGCACCGGCCGGCGCGCATCGATCGGGGCGCTGCGGAACAGCGCTTCCAGCACCGAGATCAGGATATAGGTGACCACGACGCTCCAGACCGCGACCACGGCGACCGCCGCGCATTGCAATGTGACCTGGCCGAAATTTCCATCCACCCAGCCCGCGCCCGTGCCGATCTTCTTCGTTGCGAAGACGCCGGTCAGGACGGTGCCGATCGCGCCGCCGACGGCATGGACGCTGATGAGGTCGGTACGGTCGTCATAGCGCAGAACGTCGCGGATCAGCCAGGATGCGAGGAAGCAGAGCCCGCCCGCGATCGCACCGATCAGCAGCGAGGCGCCGACCGGCACGAAGCCTGAAGCCGGAGTGATGGCGACAAGGCCCGCGAGCGCGCCGGTGAGCACGCTGGGCGGGCGGAGGTAGCCGTAAAAGGCGTTCTCGAAGAAGAACCAGACCAGCGCGGCGGAGGCTGCCGCGAACTGCGTGGTGGCAAACGCGACGGTTGCGGTTTCACCCGCCGCAAGGGCCGAACCGGCATTGAAGCCGAACCAGCCGAGCCAGAGAAAGCTCGCGCCGACGAACACGCTGAGCATCTGGATGTTGTCGACGTGCTCGCCCGGTTTTCGCGGCATCCGCCCGCGCCGTATGATCAGCACCGCGCCGGCCATGCCCGAGGACAGGTGTACGACGGTGCCGCCTGCGAAATCGAGGAACTCCAACTCGCCGAGAAAACCGCCGCCCCAGACCCAATGCGCGATCGGCAGATAGACGAAAGTCACCCAGAGCACGACAAATGAAAAGAAGACCACCAGGTTGACTCGGCGATCGAACGCGCCGCACACCAGGGCCACCGTAACGATCGCGAAGCTGAGCTGAAACATCGCGTACAGAAGGATAGGTATTGAACCGATATATTCGTCCTTCCGGACGTTGGATAAGAAGACGTATTCGAGCGAGCCGATGAAATCGTTCCATTCGCCTCCATTGCCGAAGGCGATCGAATACCCGAATACGCCCCAGACGATCGTCGTCACCGAGACGGACGTAAAGATCAGGATGCCGGAGACGAAAAGCTCGTCGGCCGACTTGGAGCCGCCATTGAGCAGCAGCAGGCCGGGCAGCACCATGAGGAGGACGAACACGGTCGCCGTCAGCATCCAGCTCGCATTTCCCGCGGCGCTCGCCCGGTCCGGCGTCGACTGGGCCAGGGCAACGTCGCAGGCAAAGCTGAGAGCCAGAAACGCGATGGAGATCCACCAGCAGCGATTGACCAATTGGGAAGGTTTGAAGCGCCGGCTGCTTATCATTGTTTGACGATCCTAGGAGGGCGAAGTCGCTGGCGAGCGTTAGTTGAAGCGGGTTGCCACGATCTTGAGCACGTATCGGGACTGAAGCGGGTCGAAGGTGATGAAGCCGGTCTGGCTCAGACTTTCATGATTTTGAATTTTCTTGCCGACCTGGCTTTTGAACTGGGCGATCCGGCCGTTGAGGGTCTTGTAAGACACCAGCTCGATGGCATTGCCGACGGGCGGCCCGGCCGGACTTGACGCGTCGGATATCCAGGCGGCGAAGATCTCGCTCTGGGTTTGCCCGGTCAGGAGATGGCGTTTGCCCATCGGATCGTAGCCGGCGTAGTCCGTGAAGCTGTAGGATGACCCAGCATCGGGTGCCTGCACCTGCCGCTGACCGAGCAGCTTGAGCGCGAGGCTGCAATCGGGCGCAACGGCATTGCAGATCTCGGCATTCGACCTGTCGGGACGCGCGAGCTGTATATCCGGCGAATTCGGACGAGACCATCGGCGCCGTCCACGAGGGCAGGTTGACGTCGTAGGACGTCAGGATCGAAACCAGCTCCTGCTTCTCCCGCCCGGAAATCGACCCCGAGGTCACCACGCACAGATAGATGTTAGCCGCGCAGGGGAATTTATCCGCGTTCGACGGGTCGCTTTCGAGCTTGTAGGGCGACAGATGCGCGGCCAGCGTGCGGCTCAGAAAGAACGGGTCCTGCGCCCGGAGTGCAACCCAGAACAGCGTCGTATACCGCTTTGCCGGCGCCGCGCCTGCCGGCGCCCCGGTCGAGTCGAACAGATACTCCTCGATGTAGTAGTCCGAGCGCGCAGATGTCACATACTCAACAAGGTTGCGGTAGAACCGCCAATCGAGGCCCGACAGGATGCTTTGCCGCCGGTCGAGGGATTTCTGGCTGAGCAGCGCGGTGATCTTCTCCGGCGGGCCGTAATTCTGCACCGCCCGAAGCATCGACGGAGAGCGCGTGGCGATCGCCTGCACCAGCTCGTCGACGCGGGCCGTCGAAAACAGGTTGTTGACCCGCACCTTTTGATCCGGCGATGGACAGTTCTTCAGATAGAAGTCTTCGGAGACCTGATGGCTCTTCCACGCCTCAAGCAACACGTCGCAGCCGACTTCGGCAGACGCGGGACCTCCAGCAATTCGCAGGACGGCGAGCGCCAGCAGCAGGCGAAATACCAAGTTTAAAATGCAAACAGGCCGCTTCATGCCAATAATTCAGGTAAATTCAGCATCTTAAAACGATCGAACGCGCTCGCCTGCCTCGATGTGAAGCAAGCGTATCATCGAAAAGGAAATGCATTACAAACAGTGCATTAAAGTTTTTATCAACTTTGGTTGATATTTTAGCAATAGTTTATTGTTTAAACATGGATTTTATCGGCTCCGGCACGCGGACGCGGCCGGGCTGGCGACGCCCGACGGACGAGAATCGGCAAGTGCGACGTTGCAGTAACGCAACTTTTTGTTGAATCGGCAGACGCCTACTGGAAGCGCCGGTCGGCGAAAAACGGTGATCGCCATCTCGGCCTGCCGCGGCGGAAATCGCGTCTCATCGGCCCTTAGCTCTTGAGATGAACGGCAACCGATGATAACAACCCTGGAGAGCCGATGGGCGCGCTTGGGGGGGCCGGCGCACCATTAATCCGCATTGCTGTTGCTGCGAAATCAAATCCTGAACATGACCTTGAATTGCGTCTTGCGTTCGGCAGTTGTGGCCCTTTTGCTCGGCATCCTACCGCGCGCCGCCACTGCGGGACCCGCCCTCGTCATCGAACCGAAATCCGGCCTCGTCATCTATGCCGAGGATGCCGACAATGTCTGGCATCCGGCCTCGCTCACCAAGCTGATGACGGCCTATATCGCTTTCGAGGATCTTCGTGACGGAAAGCTGGCGCTGAGCGACAAGGTGAGTTGCTCGGAGCATGCCCGCGAGCAGCCGCCGAGCAAGATCGGCCTTCCCGTCGGCGGAGAGCTCACCGTCGAACTGGCGCTGAAGGCGCTGATCGTCAAATCCGCAAACGACGTTGCCGTGATGATCGCGGAGCGGATCGGCGGCAGCGAGCCGGCTTTCGTCGAGCGCATGAACAAGACGGCGCAGCGCCTCGGCATGACGCGGACGCGCTATTTGAACGCCAATGGCCTGCCGAATGACGGCCAGGTGACCACGGCGCGCGATATGGCCATTCTCGGCCGGGCGATCATGAAGGAGTTCCCGGAACACGCCGACCTGTTCTCCATGCCTTCGTTCAAGATCGGCAACCGGACGCTTCGCACGCACAATAAGCTGCTCAAGACATTCGAAGGCGCCGAGGGGATGAAGACCGGCTTCATCTGCGCTTCGGGCTTCAATATCGTCGCCAGCGCCAAGCGCGGGGAATTGAGCATGATTGCCGTGGTGCTCGGCGAGCCCTCCAGCGGCGCGCGGACGGCGCGGGCTTCCCGCCTGCTGCAATACGGCTTCGATTTCTACGGCTGGAAGACGATGTTCGCGGCGAGCGTCGATCAAATGGCGATCGACCAGACCGCGGTGGCGACGCCCGGCGACATGGCTGCGGTCGTGTGCAAGCCGCGCAAGGTAAAGAGAAGGGGCAAGTCCCGCAAGAGCGCCAAAAAGGCCCACGCGAAGGCCAAGGCGACGCCCAAGGCAAAAGCCAAAGCCGCCGATTGATTGGCGGGCCGGCGCTCTTGCCGAATGCAGGCGCGCGATCGGGTCGCCGTTCGCGGTTCAACAGTCCCGCGCAGACACACGCGATCGGTCCCGGCGGCGCCACTTAAACCGATCGCGCTTCCCTGGATCGCCGGCAATCCGAGCGTGCCATCCGCCCAGCGTTACCGGCGTCTTTAAGGCCGTGCGTCGTTGAAGCGGCCCGGCACGCCAAAAGGCCGCGCGGGATCGCCCCCAAACGCGGCCGAATTCCTCAACTATCGTAATTATTGAGCGGATGCAGGGGAGCCGATCACCATCGTCCAAAAGGTCTTGAACTGGGTCTTGGGATCGTAAACCACCGCGATGCCCATCTCTTCCGCATCGGCGAGCAGCAGATTGGCATTGTGATCCGGGCTGTTCTGCCAGCCGCGGAACACCTCGCCGAGCGAACGCTGTCCGGTGCCGACATTCTCGGCCGTCAGACGGGCGTCGTATCCGGTGCGGCGGACGCGGTCCCAGGTATCGGACCCGTCGGAGCCGTAATGCGAGATGCGGTCGGTCTTTGCCAGGTCCTTGGAATGTACGATCGCGGCATCCGCCAGATGCGCGTTCAGCCGAAGCGGCTTAAGTCCTTTGGACGCGCGGTAGGTGTTGACCAGATCCTGCGCCTGTTTGGCGTCGACCGCTCCGAGCTGATCGTCCGGCGGCAGAGCGACGTCGGTCTTGCTGCCGCCGAAGCCGGACTTGACCGAATCCCAAAGTCCGCTGATCGAGCCGCCGAGACCGGCCTGCTTGACAGGCTTCGGCTCGGGCTTGACCTCACGCGCAGCTTCGACCTGCCGGTCGTCGTCGGATCCAAGCGAGGTAAACATGGAGGAAGGCGGCGCGATCGCGCAAGCCGGCAAGATCAGCACGAGCAACAAAGGTGCGATGATCCGAACCATGAACTCCTCCCTACGGCGGCTTCGCTTCGTCCAGGCTGCAGCGCGTTTCAGGACGCTGCGCCAAGGCAATCGGGCGTGTTCCGCCTACGGATGTTGCGATGCTCGCTCATACGAGTTCGCCTCGCAACCCTAACAACGCGTGTTTAATGGACCTTTAACCTATTCGTCAAATATTGAGCGATTTGATACGCTTTCTTGGTAAATCGCTCATCGACGGTCGGGTTCTCAACACCGAGCGGAAGTCTCGCGGTCAATCGTGACCTGAGTGTGGCCTGCTCCGGCTCCTACTTGTTTTGATCAGCAAGCTTGTTCAGCTGTGTCTGAATCGTCGCAAGTTGGGACTTCAGCTCGGCAATCTCGTCGGAGTGGGAACGGGCGTCCTGTTTCACCGACGTATCGGCCTTCCCACCCTTCAAGTCCACCCCCGGCTTGGCGGGGTCGAACGACGTAAAGGGCGAAAACATGTTCAATGCGCGCTGGAATATCTCGATATTATTCCGCGTATGCTCCTGCATCGCCTCGATTGCGGCGGTGCCGAACGTATTGGAGAACTGCTTACGATATTTTTCCTGTTCCCGCGTCAGCGTATCGAGGCTGTATTCCAGATAGCTTGGGACCAGCCGCTCGATCGAATTGCCATAAAAGCGGATCAGCTGACGCAGGAAACCGATCGGCAGCAGAGTCTGAGTACCCTTGCTCTCCTGCTCGACAATGATCTGCGTCAATACCGAATGCGTAAGATCCTCACTGGTACGCGCGTCGAAGACGACGAAGTCGCGACCGCCACGCACCATTTCCGCAAGATCATCCAGGGTTACATAGGTGCTGGTATCAGTGTTATAAAGACGCCGATTGGCGTATTTCTTGATAACAACAGTCGACTGTTCCGGCTTGGCGCCCTTCTCGAACGACGCGGCACCTTCCGAAAAACCATTTGCGTAGCTTTGCGTCTCTTCTGCCATCTAATCAATCCTACGCGTCATATGGTTGCACCGCAACAAGAAGTAACCGATATTCGCCGCAAGCACTAGGGCTTTCGCCGCTCGCGTTTTTCTCGCTTTTCCGGTCGCGGCGGAGGTGCGATCCAAGCGAGAGCTTGTCTCGCCGCAGCGCATTCGGCACCATCTATAGAAAGACGGAGAGCGGACTGCGCCCATCCGATCGGCCTTAAACAATATAGAGGAGACCAATTTCAATGAGTAATCAAGAGGCTATCGTCATCGCATCGGGCACGCGCACGCCGGTCGGGTCTTTCAACGGTGCGTTTGCCAGCGTTCCGGCGCACGAGCTCGGCCGCACCGCGCTCACCGAAGCGATGAGCCGCGCGCGGATCGAGCCGAGCGAGGTCTCCGAAGTCATTCTCGGCCAGGTCCTGACGGCGGCACAGGGTCAGAACCCTGCCCGCCAGGCATCCATCAACGCCGGGCTTCCGATCGAAACCCCGGCCTGGCTCGTCAACATGGTCTGCGGTTCGGGACTGCGGTCGGTGGCGCTCGGCTACCAGGCGATCGCCAACGGCGATTCCCGCATCGTGCTTGCCGGCGGTCAGGAAAGCATGAGCCTGTCCCCGCACGCCGCCTATATCCGCCAGGGCCAGAAGATGGGCAATCTGGAGATGGTCGACACGATGATCAAGGACGGCTTATGGGATGCCTTCAACGGCTATCACATGGGCGCGACCGCGGAGAACGTCGCCCGGCAGTGGCAGATCACGCGCGAGGATCAGGACCGCCTCGCGGTCGCATCGCAGAACAAGGCCGAGGCCGCCAAGAAGGCCGGCCGGTTCAAGGACGAGATCGTCCCCGTGGTCATCAAGACGCGCAAGGGCGAGACGGTGGTGTCCGAGGACGAATATATCCGCGACGGCGTCAAGCTGGAGGACATGGGCAAGCTGCGGCCGGCCTTCGATCCGAAAGAAGGCACGGTGACGGCGGGCAATGCTAGCGGGCTGAACGACGGCGCCGCGGCCGTGGTGCTGATGACGGCATCCGAAGCGGAGCGGCGCGGTATCGAGCCGCTCGCCCGGATCGTGTCCTGGGCGCAGGCGGGCGTCGATCCCTCGATCATGGGAACCGGCCCGATCCCGGCGTCGAAGAAGGCGCTCGAGAAAGCGGGCTGGTCGGCCCAGGATCTCGACCTGATCGAAGCCAACGAAGCCTTTGCCGCGCAGGCTTGCGCCGTGAACAAGGGCATCGGCTGGGATACCGATAAGGTCAACGTCAATGGCGGCGCGATCGCCATCGGCCATCCGATCGGCGCCTCGGGCACCCGCATCCTGATCACGCTCCTGCACGAGATGAAGAAGCGCGACGCCAAGAAGGGCCTTGCCACGTTGTGCATCGGCGGCGGCATGGGCATTGCCATGTGCGTGGCCCGCGACTAAACGGGCATCTGCGGTAACGTTACGGAGGGGCGGCGGTGCATGGCCGCTCCGTCCGGATCGGCTCGGGCCGGCGTCAGGATGCGGGGAAACGCCCGCGGCTCTGACGCCGGCCCGTCGATTGAGAGGTGTTGCGCAAGGTCAATGCAGCTCTGGTCATCATTGCCAGAGTGCTTCATAGTTTAAAAAAGGCGTAAGCCGGCCGTCAGGGGAAATGGGAGGAAGACGCACATGGCTAAGGTTGCGGTGGTCACAGGAGGAACGAGGGGCATCGGACATGCGATCTCGATCGCTCTGAAAGATAAAGGCTTCCGGGTTGCTGCAAATTACGCCGGCAACGATCAGGCCGCTCAGCTGTTCCAAACCGAGACGGGCATTCCGGTCTATAAATGGGACGTCGGAGACTACGAGGCCTGCGCCTCCGGCCTGAAGCGGGTCGAGGCCGATATCGGGCCGGTCGATGTCGTCGTCAACAATGCCGGCATCACCCGCGACGCCATGCTGCACCGGATGACGCCGGAGATGTGGAACGAGGTCATCCGCGTCGATCTGAGTTCGATGTACAACATGACCCACCCGATCATCGAAGGCATGCGCAATCGCAATTGGGGCCGCATCATCAACATCTCGTCGATCAACGGCCAGAAGGGCCAGATGGGCCAGATCGAATTACTCCGCCGCCAAGGCTGGCGTGATCGGCTTCACCAAGGCGCTCGCGCAGGAGACCGCGCGCAAGGGCATCACCGTGAACTGCATCGCGCCGGGCTATATCGACACCGATATGGTTGCGGCCGTTCCCGAGAAGGTGCTGGAAAGCATCATCGCGCAGATCCCGGTCGGCCGGCTGGGCAAGTCGCTGGAGATCGCGCGCTGCGTCACCTTCCTTGCGGGCGACGATGCCGCCTTCATTACCGGCGCGACGCTGACGGCGAATGGCGGCCAGTATATCGCCGGCTAGGCGGGGCTGAAGCGATCCGGCTTTTGGCGCGCCCTACATGCCGGAACCGGGGGTAGGCCGGCAACAAGCGGGTTGCGCCGCCTCCGATATTGAACAACAACCCTCCGAATGTCCGCGCCGGCCGGATCGACCGGACAATGCGCACTTGTGAAGGACGGACGGAGGGCCCGCCATGACCACTCGCTCAGCCACCATTGCCGGCCTGATCGCCGTCCTGCTCTGGGCGACGCTTGCGCCGCTCACCGTTCTGGCCTCCGGCATCCCACCTTTCCAGCTCGTGGCGATGAGCTTCACCGTCGGCGCGATGATCGGCGTCGGCTATCTGCTCACGCGGAGCCAGGCGCGCGCCGAGTTGCGGCGCGTTACGCTGCTGGCCGCGCTGGTGGGCATGGCGGGCCTGCTCGGCTTTCATTTCTTCTACTTCCTCAGCCTCAGCCTCGCCCCGCCCCTGGAAGCCAATCTGGTGAACTATCTCTGGCCGCTGCTGATCGTGCTGTTCTCCGCGCTGCTGCCTGGGGCGAGCGGACGGCTCAAGGCCCATCATCTCATCGGAGCGCTGATCGCATTCGCCGGCGCGACGCTTGCCATCACCAAAGGCGAGCGGCTGCCCGCGCTCAGCTCGGACGCGTTGGCGGGCTATGGCGTCGCGTTGCTGTCGGCACTGACATGGTCGAGCTATTCGGTGGTGTCGCGGCTGTTCGCCTCGGTGCCGAGCAGCGCCGTCACCCTTTATTGCGCTGCGACCGCGCTGGCCGGGGCCGCCGCGCATTTCGCGCTCGAGCCGACCGTCTGGCCGCTCTCCCCGATGCAATGGCTGGCGGCGTTCGGGCTCGGGCTTGGCCCGGTCGGGCTTGCGTTTTATGTATGGGATCACGGCTGCAAGCATGGCGACATTCGCGTGCTGGGCGTGTCCGCCTATTTCGCCCCGCTGCTGTCGACGGTGCTGCTGATCGTCTTCGGCCTTGCCGCCGGCAGCCCGGTGCTTTGGCTCGCAGCGCTTGCGATTACGGGCGGCGCTTTGCTGGCGTCCAAGGATATGCTGTTCGCGCGCAAAGCCGGTCCACAAAACACGGCAGCCGAGGCTGGTGCATAGTCCGGCACCTGCCCCGGCTGTGTTTATTTGGTCGCGGGGAACGACGTTCCCCAGAAAACCCTAGCCGTGCTTCAGGAACGAGTAGCGCAGATTGCCGGCCTGCTGGACCGACGATTCCTTCTCGCGCTCGGTCTGCGGCTTGGCAAAATCGCTGGGCAGCGGGATGTCGCCCGGCGAACTCGGCGACGGCAGGCCAAGCTCCGGCGAAGGTCCGTAGCGGCGCGCCATTTCCTGCGGCGCGCCGAACCGGTTCGCGTCGTTGCCGGCGGCCGGAGCGCCTGCTGCGGTGCTCGTCCACTGGCTCGCACCGAACCAAACCTGGATGAGCTGGTATTCGTCGTCCGTCAGGTCGAGGCCGACCTGGGCACAGCGCGTCAGCACGTAATCGCGATAGGCTCGGGCGACCGCGGCGGGAGAGCGTGTATGCTCCAGCCAGGGGTCGATCTCGTCGACCGCCTCGATAACGAAGGCGACGTCCTGTGGCGACAGTTTCAGCCCTGCGGCCGCGGCGCGCGTGATCACGGCCTCTGCGGATCGGTCGGGCGAAAAGCCGTTCTCGCGGACTTCCGCGGCAATCAAAGTGAACAGGAGCTGGTATTCGCTCGGCGGGAGCGGCGGAGCCTGACACGCCTCGTAAATCCGGGTGATCGAGCGTTGCAGCTCGGCCAGACGGCCATTATTGCCGCCGCTCATCGACGGCTCGCGGACGGCGGAACGTGCCGGAGCTGCGGGCGCCGGCTGCGCGGGCGCGATCGGCGTCTGCATGACCGGCGCATGGACCGCAACCGGTGGAGCCGGCGGTGGCGGAGGCGGCGCCGCTTCGGGCGAGCGCAGGTCTTCGCGAAGCCGGTGACGCTGCGGGTCATAGACGAAATGCGGCGGCTTTTCCGTCAGACGCAGATGAGCCGGCAGATTCTGGGTCAGAAAGTTCAGGAAGCCGCCGGAGCCGGCCCAATTGGTGCCGATGGTCTTCGGATGTCCCAGCGTCTTCTGCGCACGATCCGCGAGATAGGCCAGAGGAACCGGCTTCTCGGAGTTGTCGACCACATCGCGGACGAGGTCGAGAATCTCCTGGCCGATGACCTTGAAGTCGTCGATCAGCGATTGGATCGCCGCTTCCGAAGGGCCGCCGGCCGGCTTGCGTTTCGCGGTTCCGTCGGTGACCGCCGGTGCGCTCTGGCGGGGCGGCAGGCTCGGCGCGACCGGGGCCGCGCGCTGCGCCGGTTTTGGCTGCGGAACCTGTTCAAGCGCGACGGGCGTCGGTCCGTCGTCGGTCAGCAAGGCGTCCGGCTCCATCAGGCAGCGGATCAGGTCTTCCTCGCGGATGCGCCCGTCCGAGAACGCCTTGTAATAAGGCGAGGTGTACTCGTTGGTGTAGATGATCGTCTGCCGGTTATGCGAGCGCAGGCTCAGCAGCACCGGGGTGAAGTCGGCGTCGCCCGACAGGATGATGAACTCGTCGAACCGGGTCGGGTGGTCGATATAATCACGAACATCGCATGCAATGCGGATGTCCGAGCTGTTCTTGAACTGAGAGGTGAGATGGGGGCAGTCCACGACCTCCAGACCTGCGCGCATGAAACTATGGCGCACGAAGGCGAATGAGGTGGGATCGCCGACACCTTCCCGCCCGCTTCGCCGCGGGATCGGGTTGCCGTAGCAGCGCCCGACGGCGATGCGCCGGCGCATGGGCTGAGCCGGCACGTCCGTGCGCACCAGGGCGCCGGAGATCACCTGTGTCAGCCAGAAGGATGGATTTCGTGCAAAACGCGATGCCGCTTCTTCATCGCGATGTTTGAGCGAAAGGTAAATATTGTCGAAGTCGATAAAAAGCGCGGATAGACAAACGCCCGCGTTCCCCGCAACCATTGCAGTACACCCCGCTATGATCGAGCCTGCAAAGCAGCCGATCTTTTTATTCTACAAGAAGGAAACGCTGGTTGGCCCTCACCAGTCAGATGCAGCTTTCCGCCGTCATCTGACCTCCATCGCACCTTCGATCCGTTGTTCTTGTCGTTGTTCGGCTATAACTGTGACCAGCCGAATCGGTTCCCCATGTTCTCCTGATTAAAAGACAATCGATTATGCGCCGCAAGCGCCGAACCGACCCGGCCCGTTTATCCACAGACTGCCCCCAGTCATCTCACCGACCCAACATCTAGTGCCGGCCTCCGCATAGGCCGACCGCTAGAAGCGATCTTTGAGTCCTCTAAGCTCTGTAAAAATTGTGGCGAGCGGGTGGCCGACCATGCCCAGTTTCCGCTGGATTTCCGGACTGTCCGGACGAAGAAACGGGTTCTGTTGCAACTCTGCCGCAATTGTGACCGGCAGGGTGGGCCGCCCGTCGGCGCGCAGCTTGCGGATTTCCTCCGCCCGGCGCTGAAGCGCTGGATTGCCTGGTTCGACGCTAAGCGCGAAAGCCGCGTTTGACTGGCTGTATTCATGGCCGCAATAAACCAAAGTTTCCGGCGGCAGCGCCATAAGCTTCTGCATAGATTTCCACATCATCTCGCCATCGCCTTCAAAAAGGCGCCCGCAGCCTAAGGAGAATAACGTATCTCCGACGAAAGCCAGATTGTTGTCGGGTATCCAATAGGTTACGTGACCGGCGGTGTGGCCCGGCGTTTCCAGGACCTTGACGGAATGACCGCCGAAGCCGAATTCTGACCCGTCCGCGACGCGTTCGTCGATGCCGGGGATGTTGGCCGCCTCGCGTTCCGGGCCGATGATGATGCATCCGGTTTCCCGCTTCAGCTCTGCATGGCCCTCTGTATGGTCGTGATGGTGATGGGTGGTGAATATATGAGTGAGGGACCAGCCTCGTGCGTTCAGCTCGCGCCGGATTGCGCCGGCGTCCGGGCTGTCGATCGATGCTGTCACATTGAACTGCGGGTCGTGTATAAGGACGCAGAAATTATCCGTGCGGCATATAAATTGGTGAATTTTCAACTCAGCCATTCCAAGCCCTCCGGTGTCCGAGCCGGCCTCCTGTTTGCCGTATGACCCCTTGTGCTAGCATAAAACGGCAAAACGGTGCCACCCGGAGGTCCTGTGCCTTAAGGAAAGCGGTGACTGGATGCGTCCCGATGTAAGCGATCTCAGCGGGTTTTATGCCGGCCAGCTCGGCGCGGTCGCCCGGCGGCTGCTCATGCACCGGATCCGCTCGGTCTGGCCCAACGTTTCCCGCCAGGCGATGCTGGGGCTTGGTTACGCGGCGCCGTTCATGCGCCAGTTCCGCAGCGAGGCCTCGCGCCAGCTTTTGTGCATGCCCGAAGAACAGGGCGCCATTCGCTGGCCGGCGGACGAACCGGTGTGCAGCTTCCTTGCCAGCGAGACCGAGCTGCCGATCGCGGCATCTTCGATCGACCGCGTGCTCATCGTGCACTGTCTGGAACATTGCGGGGCGTCGGGGCCGGTGCTGCGCGAGATCTGGCGGGTTTTGAAGCCCGAAGGCCGGCTGATGCTGGTCGTGCCCAATCGGCGGGGGATGTGGGCGCGGATGGACACGACGCCTTTCGGCCATGGCCATCCTTACAGCCGGGGCCAGCTCGAGCGGCTGCTGGCGGAGTGCCTTTACGCCGCCACCGGCTGGTGGCCGACGCTGTTCGTGCCTCCGCTCAGCCGGCCGATCATCCTCAATACCGCTTTCGCATGGGAGCGGATCGGTCTTTACGGCTGGCCGGCCTTCTCGGGTGTCCTGATCGTCGAGGCGCAGAAACAGGTCTACGCGCCCATCAAGGGCAGCCGCGTCGGTGTCCGCGTCAAGCTGCAGGCGGCGCCGAGCGGGGTTTCAGCGTGTTGTGGCGACAGTCTTTCGTTCGACGGCTAAGAGAAAAAATCCGCCGGATCTCAACGATCGGCGGATCAATCTTAGAGCACGTTGAATAGATAAAGCAGAATAATAATCGGGATCGGTAACCCGACCATCCACAGGATGAGACCTCGCATTTTAACCTCCGGCTTTTGTTGGTGCGATCAGCTCGAAAACTCCTCTGCGGCGCAAAAGTTCCGCGGGCGGCCCGCCCAGAAAATTCGGAACCCACTTTCTCCGGCAGCGTTTCTTTCGCAAGCGTTGGGAGCCAGGTCATTTACTGCTCACCGCAGCGCTTGGTTCAAAAAGCGACCTGATAAAGAGGAGATCGTTCAAATGAAACTCAAGACATTCGGCCTTGGCGTTGCGACTGCAGCATTGATCGCAACGGGCGCAGCCGCGCAGAACAGCACCAATACCGACACGATGAACAAGCCGTCGACCCCGCCGGCCGCCGAGACGGCCACGCCGCCTTCTGCGACGATGAAGAGCACGGAGACGGATACGACGGCTTCGACCAAAATCAATGCCAACAAGCCGGCGGGGGCAGTTGAATTCTCGTCCAGCATGAGCGCGGACGAGATGCTCGCCAGCAAGGTGACCGGCATGACCGTCTATAATTCCGCCGGCGAAGAGCTGGGCGACATCAACGACATCGTCGTCGATAACACCGGCAAGCCTTCCGTGTTCATCGTCGGCGTGGGCGGTTTCCTGGGCATCGGCGAGAAGGATGTCGGCGTTCCGTTCGACAATCTGACCTTCGCCCTGAACGAGAGCAACGAGCGCGTTGCGCGCCTCGACGCATCCAAGGAAGCTTTGGAGTCCGCTCCGAACTTCGTCTACAAGGACGGCGACGCCGCGGCGACGCCCGTCAAGACCAACTAATCCGGTCTTGTCCGGTATGTTGAGCGGCCTGTCCGGAGAAAGGGCAGGCCGCTTTTTGTCATCTCTTCCGTTTCTTGGGCGGCAGGGTCGTTCGCTTGGTTTCGGCGAATTCTTCCAGCGGCGCCTCGCTCATCGCTTCTTCCATTTCCTTCGATGGGCCTTTCAATTTGGATTTCGGCATTTCGCCGCGCTTGGCGGCCAGCGCCGCACCAGCGGCTTTTTGTTGTGCTTGAGATTTCGCGGGCATGGGTTTCTCCAGCTTTTGGCTCTTCCGGAGGAACCGACCGCTGCGGCGCGGGTTCCGCAATGTTCCGGGGCAGGGACGCGGAGTATGCCGTCCGCCTGCCTCAGTCGCGAAAGGAGACACTCATGATCGACGCCAATCGCCGAACGGCCGGCCCGGTTCGCACCGAAACGCAGGCAAAACAGGGAACCGGCCCACGGATCATGGTCTGGGTGCTTTTGTTCTCGATCCTGCTTGCCATCATCATCGGCGGCGTGCTGCTGTCCAATACCAAGGAAATCGCCCCTGGTACGGCGCAGACGCCGGCCGCGACCCAGCCGGAAAGTCCGCCGGCGACCACGCCGCAGCAGTAACCGGAGACCAAACGGTCTGCGGTAGGCGCGCGAACGGGGTCCGGACAAGCGGGATCGGCCAGGCCGGCGGTGGAGACGGGGCGCCTCCGTTTACGCACGGCCCGGCGGCGCGTTCCGATTTGAGCGATCGGCAAGGAATTTAGCGCGAGCTTCGGACCCGAAGTGTGCCCTTAACAAATGATCCTGCGCTAAGCAGCTTGCACGTTCTTGAGGAAGTCATCCACGTGGCGCCGGATCTCATCGGACTTGTTCGACAGGTCTTCGGCTGCCGCTTGAACCCGGAATGAGGCCTGTCCGACTTCCTGCGCCGCGCCTTGCAGGCCGGAAACATTCTCGTTGACGGCGTTGGTCCCTTGCGAGGCGGTGACGGCGCGTTCCGCGATCTCCGCCGTGGCGAAGCCCT
The DNA here is from genome assembly GCA_963727575.1 of uncultured Alphaproteobacteria bacterium. Taxonomy (GTDB): domain Bacteria; phylum Pseudomonadota; class Alphaproteobacteria; order Rhizobiales; family Rhodomicrobiaceae; genus JAHQVI01. The sequence goes on along the minus strand of CAVSIA010000013.1, from coordinate 38,788 downwards.
GTTCCTTCACGGCATCGGCGACGGTGCGGAAATTTTCGGACAGCAGGTTGATCACGGTGCGGATCTCCGAGATCGATTCCACGGACGTCGTCGTGGCATTTTGGATCAGCGAGATCTGGCTCGAAACCTGCTCCGTGGCTTTCATGGTCTCCGACGCCAGGGCTTTGACTTCCGAGGCGACGACGGCAAAGCCTTTGCCCGCTTCTCCCGCCCTTGCCGATTCGATCGTTGCGTTGAGAGCGAGAAGATTGGTCTGCGTGGCAATTCCCGTGATGATCGAGATCACCTGACTGATGCCTTCAGCAGCGACGCGCAGATTCTCCACCTGTCCGGCGGTAAGCTCCGCACGCTGAACGGCCTTCTCAGCCACCTCGGCGGATTTGCCGACCTGCTCGAGGATCGACACGACGGAGGCGGAAAGCTCCTCGGTCGCCGCACTGACGGCCTGGACATTCTGCGCCGCGTCGGTCGATGCGTTCGAGACCGCACTCGCCTGAGCGGTGGTCTGCTCCGCGACTGCCGCCATGGCCTGAGCGCTGCCGCCAAGCTCGTTCATGGCCGAGCCGAGCGAGCCGATCGTATTGGTCATCGCCCCGTCGAACGTGGCGACGTAAGACGCCAGCTTTTCGCCGCGCGCGATCCTTGCTTGTGCGTCGGCCTTCTGCTCGTCGGCAAGCTGCTGACCCTTGATCATGTTTTCCTTGAACACCGACAGCGCGCGTGCCATCTCGCCGATCTCGTCGGATCGGTTTGCATTGGGGATCGGCGCGCTGAAATCGTAATCGGCCAGGCGTCTCATCGCTGAGCTGAGTCCGGACAGAGCGGAGGTGATGCTGCGCCCGAAAATGTAAAGCAGAGGCGCGACGATCGCGATGGCGGCAAGAAACGCAATGACCGCAAAATATGTCGAGCTGTCAACTGTCTGGGTGGTCTGCGCCAGCATTAAACCGAATTTTTTGTCCGAGGCGTCGTCCAGCCTATCCAGGAGATTGGTCGCTTTTTCGCCGCTGGCGTCGATGACGTCGTCGAGCCGCGCAAATTCTTCTGGTGGCGCATTGGTTTCGATGGCCTGCTTCAGATCATGCTGGATTGCTTTGGCCACATCCTCGAATTGCCCTTCGAAAAGCTTTCCGTCCTCGGCAAATCCAAGCTCGTTTGCCGCGCTGGCTATCGTTGCATAGTTCTTGCGAATTCCATCCACGGAGTTCCGCAATGATCTTTTGCCGTTCGGGCGAAATCTTTCCGTCACTTCTGTCGATGAGGGAGTCCATTGCGGCAAGGAGTACTTCCTTGTTCTTAAGACGTGAGTTGGTGATCGCGGCGAGCTGGATACGCAGGCGATCGCTTTCGTTAATCGACTGATTGATGGACCAGCCGACCCAGGCCTGCAGTGAGAATAATACGCCCATGCCGATTAGGCTGGCGACGCCCATCACGGCAATGCGCTGTTTGACGGAGAGGCTGACGCGGCTTCGCGATTGTTCGCTCATGATGACACCGGAAGTTCATTGGATCCCAACACAAGGTACGGGAGGGGCATTAAAATTCGATGTCGGCGATTGGACGGGTTTTCTCCAACCGTGTGCTGAATGATTGGGTGACCTGGCGGTTACACGGTAGGGAGATCCGGCATTTTTTTGCCGCGTGGGGCAAGGGAATGCGGCCGGCGCCCCGCGCCCGTCGCGCCTCCGCCTAGCAGGCTGCTGAAAAAGCGACTGCCAGTAGAAAGGCTTTCCCCTTCTGCGTCGCCCTCGCTCGCCGAGGTTGCCTTCACCCTGATCACGCAGCGAGGAGTTTCGGCAGCCGGGCGAGATTGTAGCCGGCGACCGTGAGGGTGAACTGCGCGCCGACACGCTCGGTGCCGCGTAGCATCGTCTGGGCAAGCGGACCGACGGTCTTGCCCCAGCCGAAGACCTCCTCGATCCGCTTGCGGATACGCTGGCTGATGGCATAACCGGCATGCCGGGTGGTGCGGCCATCAATGGCGGAGCCGCTCTTCTTCGCCGCCACATGCGGGGTGACGTTCATGGAGCGCAGCTCATTGACGAAGTCCTCCGCGTCATAGCCCTTATCGGCGCCGAGGGTGATGCGTCCTGGCCGGTCGGCGCGGGGCTCGACCATGGCGAGCGCGGCTTCCCGTTCCGCATGGCCGTCGGCCTGGGTGAGGCAGGCGTCGACGACGAGGCCGTTGCGGTTTTCCATCAAGGCGTGGCCCATGAAGCAGAGCTTGGCTTCCTTTCCCGGCCCTTTGCGATAGAGGCGGGCGTCGGGATCGGTACGCGAGGCGTGGGTCTCGTTCGAGCGCTTCTGGCCATGGAAATCCACCTCGGCGTTGCGGCCCGCCGCTGGCTGCTCGGCGGCTGGTGTGCCGCCATTCTGGCCTGAGGCTTCGCCGTCACTGGCTGCCAGTTCGATCGTCGATGCACCGCCATCCTGGACCAGGCCCGCATCGCCGCCGTCGGCCGATACGCTGGCCGGCGCACCGCCTTGCTGAGCAGGGTTCGCATCGCCGCTGGCAACCGGTTCGGCCGTGGACGCGCCGCCGCCCGCTTGACCGGGGCCCGCATCATCAGCGGCCGGTTCGGCGCCATTCGCCGCCTCCTTGGGCTGAAAGCTCTTCATCGAGGCCCAAGCCTTGATCAATGTCCCGTCCACGGAGAAATGCTCGTCCGAAAGCAGCGGCGCCACGGCCTTGTCCGCCAGGATCGCCGCGAGAAATTGACGGGCGATGTCGGTGGTGAGCAGGCGGTCGCGATTCTTGCCGAACACGGTCGGCACCCAGACCGGGGCATCGATGCCGAGCCCCACAAACCAGCGGAACAGCAGATTGTACTGCATCTGCTCCATCAGCTGGCGCTCCGACCGGACCGAGAACAGGATCTGGATCAACGCCGCCCGAAGTAGCCGCTCCGGCGCAATCGAGGGCCGTCCATCGGCGGCGTAGAGCGTGTCAAACGCGCCATCGAGCCGGGCCAGCGCGCCGTTGACGATCTCGCGGATCAGCCGCAGCGGATGCTGCGCCGGAATCCGATCCTCCAGGTTCACATAGCTGAACAAAGCCTCATTCCGCTCGTCCGATCCGCGCATCTTCGCCCCCATGATGACCGGCGAAGACGGAATCATATTCGCATCCCGCCGTCACCAGCCGGGTTTTTCAGCAGCCTGCTAGAAAGGCCGGCTCATCAGGATGCCGGGGCCAAACCGGGTTTCACAAGAGCCGATGATCGCGAAGCCGCATTTGGCGTAAAAGCCTTCGGCATGGGGGTTGCCGACGACGTGGAGCGCCGCCGCGCCTTGCCTGCGGGCGAAATCGCTGCAGTGCCCGATCAAGGCGCGCCCGACGCCGCTTTTCCACAGATCCGGCTCGACGAACAGCCCATCCAATTCAAATTCCCCGTCCTCGCGCGGCACCAGAGCCGCAAACCCGACAAGATCGCCGCCGTGGGCACCGACGAATACGTGCCCGGCCGAAATCTGCTCAAGCGGTAGCTCTATCGCGTCGGGGTTGGCCAGAAGCGCTTCGCGGTCATCGGGATTGGCGAGGGATGCCCGGCGCTGCAACGCCTCCAGGATGCGGTGCTCGCCGACATGCGCTGTTCGAAGCGATAAACCGACGGTCATGCGGATTGGCTCAAAAGCTCATTGGATCGGATGAAAATCATGGTGGACCGCGAAGACCGATGGTGGACGCGACTGGGATTGAACCAGTGACCCCTCGCGTGTGAAGCGAGTGCTCTCCCGCTGAGCTACGCGTCCAATTCGGGCCGGAGACGGTGATTTAGGCGTGCCCGGCCCTGTGTGTCAAGCTGCCGGCGGCCCCAGGATCGGCATGCCGCGCTCTATTTCTTCTGCTCGACCGGCTCGAAGCTCATGATCACCTTGTCGAGCTCCGGCATGAACTTGTCCTTCTCGCCGATCGGGCTGGTGCCGATCATGGCGTAATAGCCGCCCGGCGTGCCGGCGAGGATGACCAGGGTCACGGCGACGCGGGCATCGGCCGTGGCATCGGAGGCCTCGCCGATGATCTGGTAGCCCTTGAGATCGGCGATGGTGACGGCCTGCTCGCTATCGACCTTCTTGTCCTTCAGCCCGCCCAGGGCCTTGAACGCCCGCTCCGCGGCGGCTTTGGGGTCGATAATCGGCCGGGAATCGAGCGACGGCGAGACGATCAGGGTCGGCTCCTTGATCATGCGGTTCTCGCCGGGCTTCGGCGGCGATCCGGATATGCTGTAGGCTTTGGAGGTGCCCATCAGGCCGAAGGATTCCTTGAACGGGCCCAGATAGCTGAAACGGAACAGCTCGACCGCATCGGCCGGGGTTGCTTTCACGGCAGCGGTTGCGAGCGTGTTTTCGACCTGCGCCGTGGTGAGGGTGCCCGCATCGATGGCTGCCCGGGGCACATTGGCCGTGACCATCGCGGTGGTTTCGCCTTCGCGGAAGATCAGGATGAATTTGGCGTATTCCGACCCGGTGACGGTCTGTTTGCCGGTGAAATAGACATATTCGCCGTTCACGGCCGGCAAGCTGGCGCGTCTGGGTCTCCATGAGCCCCTGCTTGGCCAGGGCATCCTTCTGTTCCGGGATCCTCTTGACCTCCTCATAGGCCTGGGCCGGCATCTCCACGACAACGAACGAGGCTCCGGTGGATGTGTCGACGAAGCCGGAGAACCGCTCCGACGGGCTGAACGCGTCGCTGAGGTCGAGCGCGACACGGCTGCTCGGCGCCTGTCGCGGCTCGGCCAGTGCACCGGGCTCGGATGCGCACAGATACAGCGTCGCGGCGAGCGCGGCGATGAATGAAAAGGCAATGCCTCTTCGCTTGGCGGCCGTTGCGCGACAGCCGCGAAAGAGAAACAATGTCATAAACGCTCCTGGGGGTGGTTGCACAGCCCGCCATCATACCGCTTTATGAGGCAAAACGTGGAGCGGATAAGGCGGAACGGCCGAAATGGGAGGCTTTCGCGCCGGCTTCGGGCATCGATCTGCACGGCCATATGGCGTTCGCAGGTTGGCACCGTCCGCTGAATCGCAAGGCTGAGTGCGCGAAAATGAGCCTGATCGTCAGGGATTTTGAAGAGGCCGACCGGTCCGGGCTGATCGCGCTGTGGGAGCGGTGCGGGCTGACGCGGCCTTGGAACGACGCCTCCAGCGACATCGATCTCGCCGTCGCGGCGGCGGACGGTGCCGTTCTCGTCGGGACGCTGGAGGCCAGGATGATAACCAGCATGATGATCGGTTTCGACGGCCATCGCGGCTGGATCTACTACCTTTCCGTCGATCCGGAGCATCAGCGGCGCGGGTTTGGCCGCCAGATGATGGCCCACGCCGAAGCCTGGCTGAAGGCCCGCCACGCGCCGAAGATCCAGCTCATGGTCCGCGACGACAACCGGGCGGCGCTCGGCTTCTACGCGGCGCTCGGCTATGCGGTGCAGCAGACGACGGTCATCGGCCGGCGGCTGGACACCAAGGACTGATCGGCCTTCCCGCGCCTATTTCAGCGACGGCAAGGCTTCGAGCGCAGGCAGCAATTCGTCGAAATGCGAGATCACCGCATCGGGTTTCAGCGCCTCCAACGGCTCGCCATAGCCGAACGTTACCGCGACGAAGGGAATCCCCGCGCTCCGGGCGGCCCCGGCGTCGGCGAGACTGTCGCCGATCATCACCGAGCGGTGCGGATCGCCGCCGGCCATGGCAATGGTGCCGAGCAGATGGCGTGGATCGGGCTTGCGGACCGGAAAATGGTCGGCGCCGGCGATGGCGGCGAAATATCGGTCGAGCCGCAGCTCCGCGAGCAGTTTCAACGCCAGCGCCTCGCGCTTGTTGGTGCATACGCCAAGCAGCGCGCCGGTCTTCGTGAGTGCGTCGAGCGCCTCGATCAGCCCCGGATAGGGCCGGCTGCCGACGCAGATATGCTCGCCGTAATAGTCGATGAACTGCGTCGTCATGTCCGTGAGCACCCGCTCGCCCGGATCGCGCCCGAGCGAGGCGAGGGCCGCCTGCAGCATGGCCCTTGAGCCGACGCCCACGGCCGGCTCGACGATGTGCTCGGCAACGGGCGGCATACCGAACCGGCCGAGCGTGTGATTGGCGGCGGCGATGAGATCGGGTGCGGTGTCGATCATCGTGCCGTCGAGGTCGAAAATGACTGTGACGTCCTTCATGATGCCTTTGCTTTTAAGGGCGCGTGCCAATTATAAGGGGCCGGATCGATGCGAATGCGGGAACGCGTCCGTTGCGAAGCCGTGAAACCTGCCCCATCATAAAGAGTTGATCGAAAAGGGCACTGCATATCCAAGGAGGTGGCCATGGACCAGAAAGTGGAAACGCTGATTCGCCAGCAATGCTATATCGATGGCGGCTGGACAGGCCAAGCCAAAGATCCGGTGCTCAACCCGGCAAGCGGCGAGGAAATCGCGCGCGTTCCCGATGTCGGAGCCGAGGGCGCCAGGGCCGCGATCGAGGCGGCGCACCGGGCGTTCGAGCCCTGGAGGGACCGGCTGGCGAAGGAGCGGTCGACGATCCTGCGCCGCTGGTTCGACCTGATCATCGAGCATACCGAGCCGCTCGCCGCGCTGATGACCGCCGAGCAGGGCAAGCCGCTTGCCGAAGCCCGCGGCGAAGTCGTCTACGGCGCCTCGTTCGTCGAATTTTATGCCGAGGAGGCCAAACGCGTCTATGGCGAGACCATTCCGACGCACCGGCCGAATGGGCGCATCGTGGTCATCAAGCAGGCCATCGGCGTCGTCGGCGCGATCACGCCCTGGAATTTCCCGCTCGCCATGATCACCCGCAAGGTCGCCCCGGCGCTGGCGGCGGGCTGCACGGCGGTCGTCAAGCCGGCGGAGGACACGCCGCTGACGGCGCTGGCGCTGGCGGAGCTCGCCCATCGCGCCGGTATCCCGAAAGGCGTCTTCAACGTCATCACCGGCGATGCGCCGGCCATCGGCAAGGAGCTGACCGAGAGCCCGCTGGTGCGCATGATCGCCTTTACCGGCTCGACCGAGGTCGGCAAGCTGCTGATGCGCCAGGCGGCGAGCACGGTGAAGAGGGTCGCGCTGGAGCTGGGCGGCAACGCGCCGTTCATCGTCTTCGACGACGCCGATCTGGACAAGGCGGTGGAGGACGCGATGGCGTCGAAATACCGCAATATGGGCCAGACCTGCGTCTGCGCGAACCGCATCCTCGTCCAGGACGGCGTTTACGACGCCTTCGCCGAGAAGCTGGTGGCGAAGGTCCAGGCGATGAAGGTCGGCCCAGGCGACGAAGCCGGCGTGGTGCAGGGGCCGCTGATCAACAAGGCGGCCATCGACAAGGTCGAGGCCCATGTCAGCGATGCCGTCGTCGAAGGGCGCCAAAGTGCTGACCGGCGGCAAGGCGCATGCGCTCGGCGGCACCTTCTACGAGCCGACCGTGATCTCCGGCGCCACGACCGACATGCTGTTCGCTCAGGAGGAAACCTTCGGGCCGGTGGCGCCGCTCTACCGCTTCAAGACCGATGACGAAGCCATCCGCATCGCCAATGACACGCCGTATGGCCTTGCCGCCTATTTCCATGCGCGCGACATCGGCCGGGTCTGGCGGGTTGCGGAGAAGCTCGACTATGGAATGATCGGCATCAATGAAGGGATCATCTCGACGGAACTGGCGCCGTTCGGCGGTGTGAAGGAGTCCGGCCTCGGCCGCGAGGGCTCGCATCACGGCATCGAGGAATTCGTCGAGATGAAATATCTTCTGATGGGCGGCCTCGATGGCTGATCGGGGGTGGAGACATGCTGAAAATGAGTTCTGACCTGTTCAAGGCGATTGCCGCCGAACGCGCGCTGGAGCTTGTCGAGCCGGGCATGAAGCTCGGTCTCGGAACCGGTTCGACGTCCGCGAAATTCATCGATCTTCTGGCGAAGAAAGTGCAGGAGGGCCTCGATGTCATCTGTGTGCCGACGTCGGAGGACACAAGGCTCCGCGCCGAGCGGGCCGGCGTGCCGCTGACTACGCTTGATGATTATCCCCAACTCGATCTCACCGTCGACGGCGCCGATGAGATCGACGGCTCGCTGCGGCTGATCAAGGGCGGCGGCGGAGCGCTCCTGCGCGAGAAGATCGTCGCCATGGCGTCGGACCGCATGGTGGTGATCGCCGACCACTCCAAGCGGGTCGCCAATCTCGGCGCCTTTCCGCTGCCGGTCGAAATCGTCCGCTTCGGCGCCAAGGCTACGATCAAGATGATGGAAGAGGCCGCATTCGACGCCGGCTGCGAAGGCGAGATCATCATGCGCCGGCTGAACGGCGAGAATTTCGTCAGCGACAGCGGCAACTACATTGTCGATTGCGCGTTCGGCGAGATCGCGGATCCGGAGTCGCTCAGCGACGTGCTGGAGATGATCCCCGGTGTCGTCGAGCACGGCCTGTTCATCGGCATTGCCGACCAGGCCTTCATCGCCGGGCCTGCGGGCGTCCAGGTCCTGGAAGCGGTGGACGACGATAGTTAGAGCGGGATGACGAGCGGAAAGCCGGTATCCGGTATTCCGCATCCCGCTCCGGGACAGCCGGCCTCGGCCCCAGCAAATCGCGGGGCCCCGGCCGGCCATTCACCAGGAGATGCCGTGATGCAGCTCAAATTCCTCCGCGCGGCGGCCGTCGGCCTGCTCATCGCCAGCACGTCTGCCGCCTGGGCGCAGGGCAATTCCGCGGTCGCGCCGGAAAAGATGGAAGCAGCGCGCGATCTGCTCGAAGCGACGCGGGCAGACGCCCAGTTCGCCGCGATCATCCCACTGTTGTTCCGGCAGATGCGTCAGGGCATCCCCTCGCCCGGCCCGAACCATCTCGAAGAGGTCAACAAGGTCTTCGCCGAGATCGAGAAGCAGTTCCTGGCGCGGCGCAAGGAGGTGATCGACCAGATCGCGGTGCTTTACGCACGCAAATTCACCGCCGAGGAGATGAGCACGCTGGCGAATTTCTACCGGACGCCGATCGGTCAGAAATTCATCGACGCCACCCCGGAGCTGGCGACCGAAGCGATGCGGATCGGCCATGACTGGGGCCAGGACATCGCCCGCGACGCGGAGCAGACCATTCGCAACGAATTCAAGCGGCGCGGATTGAAGCTGTAGATAGCCGCGGTGCGCCCCTCACATGCGCCGGCGGGCATGCAATTCTCGCCACACTGATCGATTAGCGATGTTCGGCATCGATTCGATAGGGGCACATCGTCATGACAATTTCCGTTCGTCTGGGCGTCGCTGCAGCGGCGCTTTTGCTTATCTGGGCGGCACCCGCGCCCGCGATTTCCGGGCAGCAGGCGCCGGCGTCCGCGCAGGACCAGGCCGCGGACGTCGATCCCGTGCGGCTGAAATCGGCCCGCGAATTCATCAAAGCCACCAATGTCGAAAAGCAGATCGCCGAAACCATGCCCGTGATGATGCGTCAGATCCTCGGCGGCATGTCGCCTTATCTGACCAAGAATGTGCCGGAGGAAAAGCAGGCTGATCTGAACGCATTCCTCGGCGAGTTGACGGAGGAAATCAACAAGGAGTTCGCGGCAAGGCAGGGCGAGCTGATCGACCTCATGGCGATCGTCTATGCGCGCGTCCTCACCGTCGAGCAGATGGAGGCCATGGCCGCATTCTATACCTCGCCGCCCGGCCAGAAATTCGTCTCCTCGATGCCCGCGCTCATGGCCGAGACCGCGCCGATGATCATGAAGCTGATGCTCGGCCAGCCGATCGAAATCGATCGCAATGTCGATCCGGCGGCGCTCGCGGCGGCGCAGGACATGATGAAGGCGAGCAAGTCCGAGAAGATGTTCGATACGATGATGGGGCAGATGGCGGATCGGCCGGGGATGATGGCGCCGCCCGGTCACGATCGGAAGGCGGCCGAGGACGCCCAAAAGATGATTGCCAATCTCCAGAGCAGCTTCACCGCGCGGCGCGGTGAGATGATGGAGCTGATCGCGACCATGTGGGCGAAGCGCTTCACCATCGAGGAGATGCAGGCGGTCACCGAATTCTACCGCACGCCGCATGGCGAAGCCGTGATCGACGCCATGCCCGCGCTGCTCGCCGAACAGCAGCGAGTAACGCAGAGTTTCTACCAGGGCATGTTCGCCAATATCAGCGTCAAGGTGAAGGACATGATCATGAAAAGACGCAGCCTCCGGCAGTAAACCGGAGCGGCTCCCGGCGCCTCGCGCATGGGTGCTCTCTTTCTCGTGACGGGCCGGCGACTTGGTTCCCGGCCCGACTTGGCTTACATCAAGCTGCGTGCCGGTCTATCACGGGTGCGTCGGATCCGGTTGGCGGATCGCAATGCCGATCGGCGCCGGGGCGGCGACGGAGGCGTCATGCAGTTTGACTACGATCTTTTCGTCATCGGCGGCGGTTCGGGCGGGGTTCGCGCGGCTCGCATGGCCGCAGGGACCGGCGCGCGTGTCGGCATTGCCGAGGAATATCGCTATGGCGGCACCTGCGTGATCCGCGGCTGCGTGCCGAAAAAGCTGTTCGTCTATGCCAGCCATTTCCGCGACGAGGCGGAAGATGCGGCCGCCTATGGCTGGACGGTGCCCGAGCCGTCATTCGACTGGCCGACATTGCGCGACAACGTCCAGCGCGAGGTCGGCCGGCTGAGCGGCATCTATCAGAACCTGCTCGACGGGTCGGGCGTCGAGCATTTCGAGAGCCGCGCGGTCCTCGACGACGCCAATACGGTGCGTCTGCTTGCCGGCGACCGCCGGCTGACGGCGAAGACCATCCTGGTCGCGACCGGGTCGTGGCCGTTCATTCCGCATATTCACGGCCACGAGCACATCCTGTCGTCCAACGAGATGTTCACGCTGGAACGGCTTCCCGAGCGCATCGCCATCGTCGGCGGCGGCTATATCGGCGTCGAGTTCGCCTCGATCCTCAACGGCCTCGGCGTCGACGTCACGCTGATCTATCGCGGCGACAAGATCCTGCGCGGCTTCGACGAGGATCTCCGCACCGGCCTGATGGAGGCGATGCGTGCGCGCGGCATCAAGCTGATGCTGAACAAATATCTGACGCGCATCGACACGGACGGCGAGGACAAGCTGATCGTCTTCGAGGACGGCGAGGAATTGCGCGTCGGCGTCGTAATGTATGCCACCGGACGCGTGCCGCTGACCGCGAATATGGGGCTGATGGAGGCCGGCGTGAAGCTGGGGCTCGATGGCGAAATCCTGGTCGATGCCTATTCGCGGACGAGCGCGGACACCATCTTCGCGGTCGGCGATGTCACCGATCGCGTCAACCTCACCCCGGTCGCCATCGACGAGGCGATGTGCTTCGTCGACACCGTATTCCGAAACAGGCCGCGCCCCGTCGACCACACCTACATCCCGACGGCGGTGTTCTCGCAGCCCGAAATCGGCACAGTCGGCATGACCGAGGAGCAGGCCCGCGCCGAATATGAGGAGGTCGATATCTACAAATCGAGCTTCCGGCCGATGAAATATGTGATGCCCGGACGCGAGGAGCGCATGCTGATGAAGCTTGTCGTCGATGCGCAGACCGACCGGGTGCTCGGCTGCCACATCATCGGGCCGGACGCCGCCGAGATGGCGCAGATCCTGGCAATTCCGCTACGGATGGGTGCGCGGAAGGCCGATTTCGACGCGACCATGGCGCTGCATCCAAGTCTCGGCGAGGAGTTGGTGACCATGCGGCAGAAATGGACGCCGCCGCAGAGTTGACGGCGACGACGCGTCAGAGCGTCGGACCGCAAAATGCGATGCGGTTTTCGGATAATCCGATGCCAGGAAAAGCAGATAGAGCGGCACAGTCGGTCCGGTTACAGGACCGGCCGCGCTAATCCAGCTTGAAGGTCAGGCCGACCTGGGCGGAAATCGCCTCGTAGTCCTCACTGGCATCGCCGCGCACGGCGACATAAGCCTGCGTCGACTGGCCGACCTCGAAATCGACGCCGGCGCGGGCGAAGGCGGACGTATCGGCATCGTCGAACGAAAAGTCGGTGCCGCCGATGGTCAGCTCGTTCTGGTAGTGGAAGCGCTGCGTGAGGCCCCCCTGAACGAACGGCCGGAGATTGTAATCCGTGCCGCGCACCATCGTGAACAGACGCGCTGAAACGCTGCCCGAGAACTCCTCCATGTGCCCGTCCGTATAGGCGATATTGGCCGAGTCCACGTAGTCGTCGCTGCGCGCGTAGATGTAGTTAAGGCCGCCGCGCAGATCGAGCCGGGTGTCGCCGCTGACGGGAACGAGGACGCCGGCCATGGCCGAGGTGGCGAGGCCGAAATTATTGAACGAGGCCGACGCGGGAACGACATTGCTGCTGGTTTCGGGCGACCCGAACGTGCCGGTGACCGACAGCAGCCCGTAACGGCGCCCGTCGGTAACGAGGCCGAAGCCGCCGACCGACCAGGAGTTGATCTCGGCCGAACCGCCTTTGGAAAACTGTGGAAAACCGACCGGCGCGTCGATGTCGATCTCGGTGTGCGTGTAGTTGCCGAGCACGCCCAGCGTCACGCTGCCGGGGGCCGTGTCGAAGATATTCGATCCGTCGAAGCGCGTGCCGATCGTCAATCCGTAATTCTCTTCGTCGAAGCCCGGCGTCTTCACCGAATTCGGCAGGATCGCGGAGTTGATCGAAAAGCCGTCATGCGACAGCGTCTTGTAGCCGGAAATCATGTAGGGCGAGGACGGAAAGCCGGAGACGGTCACCATCACCGGGCTGACGGCCGGCTCGATCTTGCCGTCGAGAGCGGCGGCAATCACGTCCTGGGTGATCGCGGAGGCGAGAACGCCCGCGGTGGCAAAGGTTTGGCCGAGGCCGGCGAGATTGGAGAGAATGTCGGTGCGGCCGGGTCCACCCTCCTGGCCGCCGTCTCCGCCGCCCTCTTTCGGATCCTGCGGGATCTCTCCGGTGTCATCGCCGATTTCGACGGCAAGAACGCAGCGTCCATTGCTGGCCTCGACAGCGATCGAACCTGCAGGACATGCGGCAAACGCGCTGGACTGGCCTGCGATGAGCGTGAATACGGCTGCGGAAATAAGCGTCGGTGATCCGTAGATCCCGAAATAGCGGCGCCTCTCCCCAAAAGAGCGTCGCATTCCCATTGGTGCTACCCCTGTGCCCCTAGTTTTATCCCATAGTGTCGCGAATCGGGACCCTGTCCACCGACCCAGGGTTGCAATCAGATGGGGAAAACCGGCGGAGTTGCCATCCGGGAGGCGCTATTCGATGGCGATGCCCGTTAATGGAGTGTAAAAAGGGAAAATTCGCCATAAGGTTGTATTATGCGTCATGCTCGGCGTTGGCGATGTGCGCGTTTCGAGCCGTGGCGTTGCAAAGCGGCACATGAAAAGAAGAAGACCGACCCGAACCCACGTGCCCGGCTGGAGCACCGATCCAGGCTTCGTCGATCAGAACCTGCTCGATCTGCGCAGGCCTCATCGGCAGAAGCGCAGCCGCAGCCATTGGTTTGCGCTGGCTGTTTTGATTGTTCTGCATAGCGGCTTGCTCATTTATCTGATCGGCTTTCTGCGCCTCTCGCGTGAAGACTATGCGCAGGACGTGCTGCCGGCCATCCGCATCGAGCTCGCCCAGCTCGATCCTCGTCCCGCGCTGCCTAAAGCGGATCGCGAGCCGTTTTGGCCATCGGCGGGCCGGCCGAGGAAACGGGCGGAGGTGCTGAATGAGGCGCGGCGGGAGCAACAGGAGCCGGTCGCCTCGATCCGTTACCAGACCGTGCAGGCGCAGGCCGGGTCATTGCCGGAAGATTCCGGCATTTCCGGGGCGCTGAATGCGCCGATACCGGCAGGCCAGGCGCCACAGACGGAGGACCAGGGCATCCCGGGCGCGGTCGGGCCGGACGAGTCCGATGCGCCTGAGCCGCGCGGCCCTCGTGGTCCGGGCGCGGTTCCAAGGGCGCCGATTTATCCGATGCGCCCGACATTCGCGCAATCGACGGGCTCCGTGTGGCCGGAAGATGCGGCACGAGGCGCGCCGCGCGAACGGAAGTCGCGGCGGGCCGCCGCCGGGCAGCACGGCGGCATGAGCGCCTCGCCGCAGCCGAAGGTCGATCCCGCGGAAACGGATGCGGCGGCTCTGGCGGAGGTCGACGTCGGCCCGGTCGAGCTGAGACATGCGGCGGCGCCCGGAATTGGCCATTCGGAGCCAGCGCGTCCCGGCGGAAAACTGGCCGCGCCCGGGCAAAAGGTCGCCTTCCGCGAGGAGCCTGAGCCGACCGCCTTTGCCCCGCAGCAGTCGGCGGAAAAGCCGGGGGTGCCTTCGAGCCGGATTGCCGATCCATCGATATTGAATCCGCTGCTCGCCATGATCGAGGCCGAGCCGAAACCGGATCGTGCCGACAATCCATCCGCATCCGGTGCAATTGGCGCGCCCAAGCCCGGCGGGGATGCCGCGGTCGACAATGAGCAGGACGGCCCGCGTCCCGCGTCGCAGGCGGCGACCAGGGGCGAGCGCGCGCCGCCACGGAGCAATGGCGGCGAATTCGGCCGTCGCGGCGTTGGCGCAGGCCAATGCCATCTGGCCGGAAGACAAGGCAGGCCTGCCCGCTCAAAAGGTCGAGGCCCGTCTTGCAAGCTCTGAGCCCGCCGCGGACGCCACGGTCGCAAGCCTCGCCGCCGAGCCGCCGCCGCTTGTCGGCGAGGCATCTGACGTGCCGCTGCCAATGCGCCGGACGCGCGTTGCCGGCTACCTCCCAAGTCAGGAGTTGAGCAGCTCGAATGGGCCAGGCAAAGCCGCCGCCGCCGAGCGCGACGAGAGTTCCGCAGGGTCGGCCAGCGCCTACCGCGACAGCGTGCGCGCGCAACTCGCCGCGCACAAGCCGGGCTCCGGCAACGGCTCCGGTGTCGTCGTCGTAACATTTACGCTGTCGATTTCGGGTCATGTGCGCACGGCGAAAATTCTACGTTCCAGCGGCATCACAGCCCTCGACAAAAGTGTCATCGATGCCGTACGGAGCGCCGCACCCTATCCGAGGACGCCGAGAGGCACGCGCGCCTCAAATCGGCGCTTCGTTGTGCCCTTCCTGTTTCGCTGAGCGGTCCGCGCGGACCGGATTGCGGCCGGCCGCGCGCTGCGCATGCGGCGACGTCTGGCCGCTGCTTCGCGGCCGCCAGAAACCCTCGATGCGGGCGTCGCCGGCGCTGCCGAAGCAATCGACATCGCGCTGTTTGGCTTTTCATTTAGATCAGTGATATTGCGTATTACGCTCCGGCTGGGACGTAGCCCATGCCGGGCGTCCTGCGTGGCGTCGGCGCGAAGCCCAGGAGAGGCCGCCGCGACCGCCATAGAGGCGACACGGTCTCTGACTAGCTATGTGCGGCACACGTGTCGAGGGAAGGGGAGCTTTCCGTATGAAGACGATCCTGGTGGTTGCCGTGGTGCTGGCGGCGTTGGGATTTCTGGGTTTCCTGCTTGCGCCGCCGCTGTTGACCGATCTGACGCTGAGCAACCAGCAGCTCGAAATCGTCAGGGACGCCAAAGTCACCCTGGCGAAATGCCGGTCGCAGCTCAAATTCTGTCCTATTGTCAGATCGAGTTCACCGATACCGCCAAGGCGAAGCACAGCTTTCTCTACGTCATCCCGAACCTTGGACCGGACGCCAGTTTCAAGATCCTGCGCACGGCAGGCGACGGCGCGACGACCTACACGACGACCTTGGGCATGACTTATCTGATCAACAGAGCGCTGTCCTTCCTTGCCGGCAGCCTGGTGGTCCTGCTGATCGTCTGGGGCACGGCGAGGTTCGTCGGACGCGGGGCCTGACGCCGGTCCCCATGCGTCTGTGCTGAAGCCTCTCCGCAGCGTTCAGATGCGCGCGCGCCTTGGCGCGGCATTATTCGTCGGCGCGACCTTGCCCGCGAGCCGGTCCACGATCATCTGCCCGATCGGCAGGGCCGATGTCGCGGCGGGGGAGGGCGCATTGCACACATGCAGCATGCGCTCGGTCTCCTTGAACAGGAAATCATGCAGCAGCGTGCCGTCGCGCAGAACCGCCTGGGCGCGGATGCCGGCCTCATTGGGCAGCAGATCGTCGAGGTCCAGGCTCGGGCAATATTTACGGCACTCCTCCAGATAGCGGCTCTTGGACAGCGAATTGCGCATCTCGGAGATCCCGGATTGGAGATTTTTGCCGATCACCCGCCAGAAGCCGGGGAATCTGAGGAAGGAGAAGGCGTCGCGCGGCGAGAACGAGAACTTCGGATAGCCCTCGCGCGCCCATCCCAGCACCGCATTCGGCCCGACCGTGACGCCGCCGTCGATGGTGCGCGTCAGGTGGATGCCGAGAAACGGCAAGGCCGGGTCCGGCACCGGATAGATCAGCGCGTTGACGATGGCGTTCTTCTCGGTCGGCAGCCGGTAATATTCGCCCCGGAACGGCACGATCTTGAAATCGGTCTCGATGCCGGCGAGACGGGCGATGCGATCCGACTGCAAGCCGCCGCAGGCGATCAGATGGCGCGCCTTCCACTCCTGCTCACCGGCCCGCACCGTGACGTATTCGATGCCCTCGCGGATGCTCGTGACCTTGGCATTGAAGGCAATATCCGCGCCGTATCCGCGAAGGTCGTCGGCCATGGCCCGGCAGATCGCCTTGTAGTCGACGATGCCGGTGCTCGGCACGAAGATCGCGCCGACCCCGGTGATGTAGGGCTCGCGCCGCTGCAATTCGGCGGCGTCGATCCGCTCCGCCTCGACGTCGTTCTGCTCCGCGCGCTCGAAGAGCTGGTCCATCCGGACCCGCTCGGCCTCGTTGGTGGCGACGAGCATCTTTCCGCAGGTCACATAGGGGATGTTATGCGCCTCGCAGAAGTCGATGGTTTCGTTGACCCCCTTCCGGCAAAGCTCCGCCTTGAAGCTCCCGGGCGCGTAATAGATTCCGGAATGGATGACGCCGCTATTGTGCCCGGTCTGATGCTGCCCGACGCCCGCCTCCTTTTCGAGGACGGCGATGGCGGCGCCGGGATGCGCTTCGGCGAATTTCAGCGCGCTCGCAAGCCCGACAATACCGCCGCCGATGACGCAAAGGTCGTAAATCATGAAGTGAGCGCGCCGGGTTGGAGGAGCAAAACGCGATCAGACCTCGTCGTCTTCGTCGCGCGAGCCGCCGACGATCCCGGTGACGTCGCCGTCATCGTCGTCATCCTCGACCTCGATGAAGGTTTCGTCCTCGTCGCCAAGGTCGGCCTCTTCCTCGTCGATATCGACCAGCGGGTCGCCCTCCAGATCCGGGATGTTGGCTTCGTCGGCTCCGACCTCCTCGAGCGACACCATTTCGACGTTGGCGGGCGCCGCCGGGGTGATCGCCTCATCGTCTTCAGCGTCCTGGACGCGCGCGGCCAGCGCCGGTTTCGGGCGCGACTCCTGAAACTGGAACACGGTGCTGCACATCGGGCAGGTGATCGGATCGCGGTTCAGGTCGTAGAATTTGCTGCCGCAGCTTTGGCAGACCCGCTTTGTTCCTCGGGCAGCTTTCATTGACATACGATTGCCTCGTCATAGGGAAGTCGGTTAGGACTTTTGGGAAATTGGAAAATTGCATAGTCACGGATGACCTGCTCTGTCAAAGGCAAATGATCGCGCTGTGCGCCGGCTTTCAATGAGAATTGACAGGCTGGCTTTCAGGCGGCTCTATGGCGGCGGGCGAAATCGTTGAAATTGCCGAATTTCAACTGCAACATACTTGGTTTTTGACATGCCTGCGCTAGCCGCCTCCCGATCGGGGCCCTTATCCGGCCGAGTCCGCGTGCCGGGGGATAAGTCGATTTCCCACAGGGCGCTGATGTTCGGCGCCCTGGCGATCGGCGAAACCCGGATCACCGGACTTCTGGATGCCGCGGACGTTCTCGCCACCGCCAGGATCGTCGCCCAACTCGGGGCCGGGGTCGTGTACGAGGACAACGTCTGGGTCGTGACCGGGCGCGGCATTGGCGGCCTGATCACGCCGGACGAGCCGCTCGATTTCGGCAACTCCGGGACCGGCGCCAGGCTGATGGCCGGCGTCCTCACCGGCCAGGCCATCGAAGCGGTGTTCACCGGCGATGCCTCGCTCTGCCGCAGGCCGATGGGCCGTGTGCTGGCGCCGCTCAAGGAAATGGGCCTCAGCATCGTCGAAGAGCGCCGCGATACGCTGCCGCTCACTTTGCGCGGAACCGCGCGGGTCGTCCCCATCGTCTACCGGCTTCCCGTTCCCTCGGCCCAGGTCAAATCCGCCATCCTGCTCGCCGGGCTCGCCTCGGCCGGCGAGACCACCGTCATCGAGGCCGAGAACACCCGCGACCACACCGAGAAGATGCTCGCCTATCTCGGCGCGAAGATCGAAATCGTGGACGGCGAGGACGGCCGGCGAATCACGCTGAAGGGGCAGCCCGTCCTCAAGGGCCGGCCGATCGACGTGCCCGGCGATCCGAGCTCGGCGGCGTTTCTCGCCGCGGCGGCTCTCATCTGTCCGGGATCCGATATCGTCATCGAGAATGTGCTCGTCAACCCGACGCGGACAGGCTTTTACGAGACGGTCCGCGAAATGGGCGCCAAGATCTCCTATGAGAACGAGCGCGAACAGGGCGGCGAGCCGGTGAGCGACCTTCGCGTCGTCCACGGTCCGTTGCAAGCGATTCGCGTTCCGGCGGAGCGCGCGCCGTCGATGATCGACGAATATCCGGTCCTGGCGGCGCTGGCCGCCTATGCCGAAGGCGAGACGGTGATGGAGGGGCTCGCCGAGCTCAGGGTCAAGGAAAGCGACCGGCTCGCGGCGACCGAGAAGGGCCTGATGGCCTGCGGTGTCGATGCTCATTCCGAGGGCGCCACCCTGTTCGTCCGCGGCGGCGACGGCGTCCCCGGCGGCGCCACGGTTCACACCGACATGGATCACCGCATCGCCATGGCGTTTCTGACCCTCGGTCTCGGCGCGGCAAACCCGATCGCGGTTGACGACACCACCATGATCGAGACAAGCTTTCCCATATTCGTCGATGTCATGCAGGCGCTCGGCGCCGATTTCCGTCCAGTCGGGGACGAGAGGTAATGATCATTGCAATCGACGGGCCGGCCGCGTCAGGCAAAGGCACGCTCGCAAAACGTCTGGCGCTACGTTACGGCGTGGCCCATCTGGATACCGGGATGCTCTATCGCGGCGTTGCCCGCGACATGATCCGGGCAGGTGAAAACCTGGAAGACGCGAGTGCGGCGGAGCGCGTCGCCAGGGCGATCGACTTGGCGAGCCTCGACGATCCGAACCTGCGTGTGCGCCATATGGGCGAGGCGGCCTCCGTCGTCGCCCAGTTCGCCGGGGTCCGCAACGCGCTGTTCGAGACGCAGCGGACCTTCGCCAACTCCCGTGCCGGCGCCGTGGTCGAGGGCCGGGATATCGGCACCGTGATTTTCCCGGATGCGGACGTGAAGATTTACATTACCGCCGATCTGCGCGAGCGTGCCCGCCGCCGCCACCGCGAGTTGACGGGGCGCGGCGAGGCGATCACCGAGGACGCCGTTTACGCCGATCTGGAGAAACGTGACCTGCGCGATCAGGGCCGAACCGCAGCGCCTCTGCGGGTTGCCGAGGACGCGCACTTGCTCGATACGACCAAATTGGATATAGAAGCAGCATTTTTCGCCGCCGTGAGATTGATCGACGCCGCGATCGGCAGGGCCTCGCAGAGCTGATGGGTTCCACCCAGCGGCCCTTGCTGGATCTTGCATCCGTTACAAGCGGCTATCATTTGTCTTTCCGGCAACCGGAAAATTTTGCGGAATACGGTCAAGCTCTCTCCCAAGCCGGTGAGGAGAGGCGGGGCCGCTTATTCCGTTGTATCGACCTCAAACCAGCAACCGGCAGGGAATTTGATGAGTTTACCGCAAACGAACGAACGCACCGCGAGCGAATATAATCCGAGCCGCGAGGACTTTGCTGCCCTCTTGGAGGAAGCATTCGCAGAATCGGATGTCGGCGAAGGCAGTGTTGTCAAAGGCAAGATTGTCGCGATTGAAAATGACCTCGCGGTCATCGATGTCGGCCTCAAGACAGAGGGCCGCGTCGCATTGAAGGAATTCGGCCTGAGCGGCCGGCAACCGACGGTCGCCATCGGCGACGAGGTGGAAGTCTATCTCGAACGCGTCGAGAACGCGGTCGGCGAGGCCGTGCTCAGCCGTGAGAAGGCGCGCCGCGAAGAGAGCTGGAACCGCCTGGAAGAGAAGTTCAACGCCGGCGAGAAGGTCGAAGGCGTGATCTTCAACAAGGTCAAGGGCGGCTTCACCGTCGACCTCGACGGCGCCGTGGCGTTTCTGCCGGGCAGCCAGGTCGACATCCGGCCCGTGCGCGATATTTCGCCCCTGATGAACGTGCCGCAGCCTTTCCAGATCCTGAAGATGGATCGCCGCCGCGGCAATATCGTCGTCTCGCGCCGTTCCGTTCTCGAAGAGACCCGCGCCGAGCAGCGCTCCGAAATCGTCGCCAAGCTCGAAGAGGGCCAGACGGTCGAGGGCGTGGTCAAGAACATCACCGATTACGGCGCGTTCATCGACCTCGGCGGCATCGACGGCCTCCTGCATGTCACCGACATGGCCTGGCGCCGCGTCAATCATCCCAACGAGATCCTGAATGTCGGCGACACGGTGAAGGTGCAGATCATCCGCATCAATCCGGAAACGCACCGCATCAGCCTGGGCATGAAGCAGCTCGAGTCCGACCCGTGGGAAGGCATCGAGGCGAAATACCCGATCGACGCCAGGTTCATGGGCAAGGTCACCAACATCACCGATTACGGCGCGTTCGTCGAGCTGGAGCCGGGTGTCGAGGGCCTGATCCACGTCTCGGAAATGAGCTGGGTGAAGAAGAACGTCCACCCCGGCAAGATCGTCTCCACCAGCCAGGAGGTCGAAGTCCAGGTGCTCGAGGTCGACGCCAACAAGCGCCGCATCTCGCTCGGCCTGAAGCAGACCCAGGAAAATCCGTGGGAAGGCTTCACCGAGAAATATCCGAAGGGCTCGGAGATCAGCGGCCAGGTCCGGAACATTACCGAGTTCGGTCTGTTCGTCGGTCTGGACGGCGGCATCGACGGCATGGTGCATCTCTCCGATCTCGACTGGAACAAGTCGGGCGAAGAAGCGCTCAAGGACTACAAGAAGGGCGACGAGGTTCGCGCCGTGGTTCTCGACGCCGACCCGGACAAGGAGCGCATCAGCCTGGGCATCAAGCAGCTCGGCAGCGATCCGTTCAAGGCAGCCGACACCATGCGCAAGGGTGCGATCGTCACCTGCGAAGTGCTCGAGGTGAAGGATGGCGGTCTGGAAGTGAGAATTTCCGGCACCGACATGACGGCCTTCATCCGGCGCGCCGATCTGTCCCGCGACCGGTCGGAGCAGCGTCCGGAACGCTTCTCGCCCGGTGACATGGTCGACGCGGCGATCCAGTCGGTCGACAAGAACAGCCGCAAGATCTCGGTCTCCATCAAGGCGCTTGAAATCGCCGAGGAGAAGCAGGCCGTTGCCCAATACGGCTCCACCGATAGCGGCGCTTCGCTCGGCGACATCCTTGGCGCGGCATTGTCCAAAGCCCAGGAACGCGGCGGCGAGGACGAGGAAGAAGAAGAAGACAAGGAATAGGCAGACGTCGAGGCCCCGGGCGATCCGGGGCCTTATCCTTTTCTCACTCGCCTGAGCAGATGGGTCCGGTCATGACGCTCGAAGCTGACAGCCTCGCCGAACGCCGACGTCTGAAGCGCCGCCTGCGCTTCTGGCGGATCGGCGCTATCCTTCTGGCCGTGGTTGCGGTGATCGCCTTCATGGCCAGCCGCGACGAGACGTTCCTGACGCAGTTCGGCCTCAAGCCTCACGTCGCCCGGGTGACGGTCGAAGGCTTCATCTCCGACGACCGCGAACAGCGCAAACTGCTCTCCGATATCGGCGACAATGCGCAGGTGCGCGGCGTCATCCTGTTCATCAACAGCCCCGGCGGGACCACGGCGGGCGCCGAGGCGCTGTACAATTCGCTTCGCCGCCTCGCCGAGAAAAAGCCGGTCGTTGCGGTGTTCGGCACCGCGGCGACCTCGGCGGCCTATCTTGCCGGCATCGCCGCGGACCATATCGTGGCGCGTGGCAACAGCATCACCGGCTCGGTGGGCGTCATCCTGCAATATGCCGAGTTCTCCGAGCTCCTGCGCAATTGGGGCGTCAACGTCCAGGAAGTGCGCAGCGGCCCGCTCAAGGCGGTTCCCTCGCCGTTCACCGCAACGGATCCGGCCGGGCGTGCCCTGGTCGAGGAACTGGTCAATGAGTTGCGGAACTGGTTCGTCGACATCGTGGCCAAGCGCCGGCCGGCGGTCGTAAGCGAACTCGAGCAGATCAAGACCGGCCGCATCTATACTGGCCGGCAGGCGCTCAAGGTCGGGCTTATCGACGAGATAGGCGACGAAGAGAGCGCGTTGAAATGGCTCAAGGAACAACGCGGCGTGCCCGAAGGCATCGAGGTCATCGAGCGGAAGAATGACGGGTCCTACGGCTCGGTGCTGATGAAAAGCGTGCTGCACGGGGCCACGGGCGTATTCGGCGGCGTCTTCGCGCCCCTGATACGGCTCATTGTAGGCAGCGCCCCGTTCAATGAGCTTGACGGCCTTATTTCCCTTTGGCACCCTGAAAAACCATAATAAACTTCAAGTAGTATGCCGGGGCGGAATGGCCGATAATGATCAAGTCAGAGCTTATTGAAAAAATTGCGGCGCAAAACCCGCACCTGTTCCAGCGTGACGTCGAACTAATCGTGAATGTAATATTTGACGAAATTATCGCGTCGCTCGCCCGTGGCCAGCGGGTGGAATTGCGGGGGTTTGGTGCATTTTCGGTTAAACACCGGCCGTCTCGGTCCGGTCGCAACCCCCGTACAGGCGATCAGGTGTTCGTCGAAGAGAAGTATGTACCGTATTTCAAGACCGGCAAAGAGCTGCGCTTGCGCATGAATAAAGATTTAGAAACGGAAACGGCCGTAAAGTCTGGCGCGAAGGCGAAGGGCACCAAGGGCAAGAACAAGAAGAAGTAACCGCCCTCTTGCATTGGAGCTGCAAATGCGACTGCTGCGCTATTTGATCCTATTCGTGATTGCCATCGTCGCCATCGCATTTGCCGTGGCGAACCGGCATATGGTGCGCTTCGTTCTCGATCCCATAACTGGGCCGGACAGCATTCTGTCCTTCGAGGCGCCGTTGTTCATCTTTCTGTTCGGCTCGCTGCTGATCGGCTTCACGATCGGCGCTTTCGCGGCCTGGATGGGCCAGGGGCGCTGGCGCAATGCCGCCAAGAAGCGGGCGCAGGAGGTCTCCGAGCTGAAGCGCGAGAACGACCGCCTCACCCGGCATTTGCGGGTGCTTGAGCGCGCGCCGCAGATCAGGGCGTTCGCCAACCAGGCGGATGTCCAGGAGCGGCCTCTGATCCACTAGCGGCTCGGGACGATCATGACGCGGCGGCTGATTTCCTCCGGATCCTCGTTCGAAGACGCGATCGGCTATTCGCGGGCGGTCGCCGATGCCGACGGATGCATCTGGGTGTCGGGAACGACCGGCTTCGACTATGGCACCATGACCATCAGCGATGACGTGACCGTTCAGTGCGAACAGGCGCTGCACAATATCGAAGACGCGCTGGCGAAGGCCGGCGCGTCGCTCGCCGATGTGGTCCAGGTGCGCTACATTCTGCCCGAGCGGGCGGATTTCGAGCCCTGCTGGCCAATTCTCCGCCGCGTATTCGGCGAAATTCGTCCCGCGGCGACCATGATCGTGGCCGGACTTGCCGATCCACACATGAAGATCGAGATCGAAGTCACGGCGCGCAGGCGTGCGGACGGCGTCTGATCCGCGCCACCAGGGCACGACCAGGAAAATGGACGCCGATTTTCCTGAAAAATGAAATCATGCTTAAGCAAATCGGAAGGCCGCGCCCGCCCGAGACGCTCTTCTCCCGCATCCGGTGCCTTGCGGCATCGCGTGCCGCCGGCAGTTCGGCAATGCGTTGATCACGGATCGGTCCGCTGTCATGGATGCCGGTCAAACGGCGGAGTGCGGGCACCCCGAGGCTCTTCAGAGTTCTCGGCCATGCGTGGTTCTCCGTTTCGCGGCAGCTCGACAGGCGAACGGAGCGTTTTATTCCGGCATCGGTAGAGGTGCTGAGCCAAGGATAACCGGCTTGCGGCGCTTGCAATTGGCCTATCGCACTTGATATAGCCTTTCCTTTCATCGTTCAGCCGGTATGAAGTGGGTGCGTGCGCTTGAGCACCAGTGTCAAAATTTGTGGGCTTAAGACGCCGGAAACGCTCGAAGCGGCCATCGCTGCTGGCGCAAGCCATTTCGGCATGGTCTTTTTTCCGCCAAGCCCGCGTTATATCGCCCCTGACCAGGCGGGCCGGCTGGCCGCGCCGGTGCGCGGGCGCATCGTCAGCGTCGCGCTGGTCGTCGATCTGGGTGACGAGGATCTCGATGCGATCTGCGCGGTCGTGCGGCCGGACATGATCCAGCTCCACGGCGCCGAGACGCCGGAGCGGGCGGCCGAGATCGGCAAGCGGATGGACGTGCCGCTGATCAAGGCGATCAGCGTCGAAAGCGAAGGCGATACCGGCCGTGCCGAGGCATACAAGGGCGCGGTCGACATGATCCTGTTCGACGCCAAGCCGCCGCGCGATCTGAAAGCGGCGCTGCCCGGCGGCAACGGGCTGTGTTTCGACTGGCGGCTTCTGGAGCCGGTTCGCGGCAAGATGGATTTCATGCTATCGGGTGGGCTCACGCCCGAAAATGTGGCCGAGGCGATCGCCCTGACAGGCGCGGCCATCGTCGACGTATCCTCCGGCGTCGAAACCGCGCCCGGCGTCAAGGACCCGGCGCTGATCGAGGCGTTCATCAAGGCGGCGAAGGCGGCCAGTCTGGAAGAGATCGCGAATGGATAACAAACCGGAAACCATGCCGAACAGCTTCCGCACCGGGCCGAACGAGAACGGCTTTTTCGGCATTTACGGCGGCCGTTTCGTCGCCGAGACGCTGATGCCGCTGATCCTCGAGCTGGAGGAGGCCTATGAGACGGCCAAGGCCGATCCGTCCTTCCAGGCCGAGCTCGACCAGCTCAACGCCCACTATGCCGGGCGGCCGAGCCCGCTCTATTTCGCCGAGCGGCTGACCGAGCATTTCGGCGGCGCGAAAATCTACTTCAAGCGCGACGAGCTGAACCACACCGGCTCGCACAAGATCAACAACTGCCTCGGCCAGATCCAGCTCGCCCGCCGCATGGGCAAGACGCGGATCATCGCCGAGACCGGCGCCGGACAGCATGGCGTGGCGGTGGCGACGGTCGCGGCGCGCTTCGGCCTGCCATGCGTGGTCTATATGGGCGCCACCGACGTCGAACGGCAGAAGCCGAACGTGTTCCGGATGAAGCTGCTCGGCGCCGAGGTCAAGCCGGTGACCTCCGGCAGCGGCACGCTCAAGGACGCCATGAACGACGCGTTGCGCGACTGGGTCGCCAATGTCGAGGACACGTTCTACATCATCGGCACGGTCGCCGGTCCCCACCCTTATCCGGCGATGGTGCGCGATTTCCAGTCGATCATCGGCCGGGAGGTGCGCGAGCAGATGCTGGAGCGCGAGGGCCGTCTGCCGGACACGCTGGTCGCCTGTATCGGCGGCGGCTCGAACGCCATGGGGCTGTTCCACGATTTCCTCGACGACCGGCAGATCGCCATTTATGGCGTCGAAGCGGGCGGTTACGGTCTTCAGGTGCCGAACGGCCACGCGGCGTCGATGAATGGTGGCCGGCCGGGTGTACTCCATGGAAATCGTACCTATCTTCTGCAAGATGAGGATGGACAAATCCTCGAGGGACATTCGATATCGGCAGGGCTCGACTATCCAGGCGTCGGTCCGGAACACTCATGGCTTCGCGATTCGGGCCGGGTGACCTACGGGTCGGTGACCGACAAGGAAGCGCTCGACGCATTCCAGCTTTGCACGCAGCTCGAAGGGATCATTCCCGCGCTCGAGCCCGCTCATGCGCTGGCATTCGTTGCAAAACTGGCGCCGACCTTACCGAAGGATAACCTTCTTGTGATGAATATGTGCGGGCGTGGCGATAAGGACGTGTTCGCCGTCGCCGGCTATTTGGGCGTGGATCTGTAACGGATTGCGCGGAACGGCCGCCCGGGAGATGGATGTGCAGCGAACCAGGATCGACGAGACGTTTGCACGGCTGCGGAGCGCGGACAGCCGCCCCGCTCTGGTGACTTTCATCACAGCCGGCGATCCGGACTACCAGACCTCGCTGGATCTGCTGCTGGCGCTGCCGGCGGCGGGTGCCGACATCGTCGAGCTGGGTATGCCGTTCTCCGATCCCATGGCCGACGGCCCGGCCATCCAGGCGTCGTCGCAGCGCGCGCTCAAGAGCGGCCAGACGCTGCATAAGACGCTCGACATCGTCCGCGCGTTCCGTGCCGCTGGCCACACCACCCCGATCGTGCTGATGGGCTATTACAACCCGATCTACAGCTATGGGCCGGAGATTTTCGTCCGCGATGCGGCCGCTGCCGGCGTCGACGGCCTGATCGTCGTCGACGTGCCGCCGGAAGCCGATGACGAGCTGTGCCTGCCGGCCATGGGCGGGGGGCTGAATTTTATCCGCTTGGCGACACCGACCACCGACGACAAGCGTCTCCCGGCGGTGCTCGCCAATACCAGCGGCTTCGTCTATTATGTTTCAATTGCTGGTATAACCGGAACCAGGGCGCCGGACCTGGAGAAGGTTCGGGCCAACGTAACGCGCATCAAGAGCCACACGGGTCTGCCGGTCTGCGTCGGTTTCGGCGTCAAGACCGCCGAGCAAGTGCAGGCGATAGGCGTTTATGCCGACGGTGTCGTCGTCGGTTCAGCGATTGTTAATGCGGTTGCGGAAAGTTTGGATGGCAAGGGCGCTGCAACGCCATCGACCGTGGAGCGCGTGACCGGGTTGGTCTCGCAGCTTGCCACCGGTCTGGTGCGGCGCCCGGTTCCGGCATCCGCGCTCGAGCGCGATCGAGAAGTCTCAGCTTAAGAGGCGTTGTAGCAAAGTGAACTGGATCAACAACGTCGTCCGCCCGAAAATACGCGGCCTCTGGCAGAAACGGGACGTGCCCGAAAATCTCTGGGTGAAATGCCCCGAGACCGGCCAGATGGTGTTCTACAAGGACGTCGAAGCCAATCAGCTCGTCATTCCGGGCTCGAACTACCATCTGCGCATGGGCGCGGAGATGCGCCTCGCCATCGTTGTTCGACGAGGGCAAGTTCGAGCGTATCGCCACGCCTGACGTTCCAATCGATCCGCTGAAGTTCCGCGATGAGCGGCGCTACGTCGACCGGCTGAAGGACGCCAAGACCAAGACCAGCATGGAAGACGCGGTGCTCGCCGGCTTCGGCACGCTGGAAGGCCAGGACGTGGTTTCCGCGGTTCAGGATTTCTCCTTCATGGGCGGCTCGCTCGGCATGGCTGCGGGCGAGACCATCATCGCCGCCATGCTGAAGGCGGTGGAGCGGGAGACGCCGTTCATCCTGTTCGCCGCATCGGGCGGCGCGCGCATGCAGGAGGGCATGTTCTCGCTGATGCAGATGCCGCGCACCACGGTCGCGGTGCAGAAGCTGCGGGAGGCGCGCCTGCCGTATCTCGTCGTGCTGACCCATCCGACGACCGGCGGCGTAACCGCGTCATATGCCATGCTGGGCGACGTGCACATCGCCGAGCCGGGCGCGCTGATCGGTTTTGCCGGCCCGCGCGTCATCGAGCAGACCATCCGCGAGAAGCTGCCCGAGGGCTTCCAGCGCGCCGAATATCTGATGGAGCACGGCATGGTGGACATCGTCGTCCATCGTCACCAGCTTCGCGAGACGCTGAGCCGGCTGTGCAGCGTGCTGATGGAGCGCCGCGAGCTGAAGCGCCGGGTTCAGCCGCGCCGGTCGGCAAAGCGTATGGAAGCCGCGCCGCCCCCGCCTGTCGTCGTGCCGGAGCCGCCGCGCGTCGTCGTCGAAAATCCGCCCGCCGTGATTCCCGAGATCGAGGAGCCGGCGGAAATCGAACCGGCGATGGAAGAGGACGCCGTGATCGTCACGCCGCAGGAGAAGGCGGCGGCCGAATGAGACCGACGCGCCTGAAGCCTTCCGGGGGCGCTCGCGCCGGACGCGCCGCCCCGCTCACGGTTTTTGCCAGCCACACGCCAGAACACGATGGAAAGGGCGACCAGGATGAACGCCCCGAATGCCGGAATCATGGAGTTGCTTGCGCGTTTCGAGCGCCTGCACCCGAAAGCGATCGACCTGTCGCTCGACCGCATCCACCGCCTGTTGCGTGCGCTCGGCGATCCACATCTGTCGACGCCGCCGGTCATCCATGTCGCCGGAACCAACGGCAAGGGCTCGGTGCTCGCTTATCTGCGCGCCATCCTGGAGGCAGCGGGCCACGGCGTGCACGTCTTCACCTCGCCGCATCTGCGCCGGTTCAACGAGCGGATCGCGCTGGCCCAGCCGGGCGGCGCGCAGCCGATCACCGACCGCGTCCTGCACGACGTGCTCGCCCGCGCCGAGGCAGCCAATGCCGGCGACCCGATCACCTTCTTCGAGATCACGACAGCGGCGGCATTCCTGGCGTTTTCCGAGCATCCCGCCGATTTCGTCCTGCTGGAGACCGGGCTTGGCGGGCGGCTCGATGCGACCAACGTCATCGAGAAGCCCAAGCTGACGATCATCACGCCGATCTCGATCGATCACACCATATTTCTCGGCGAGACCGTCGAGACCATCGCGGCGGAGAAGGCGGGCATCCTCAAACCCGGAGCGCCCTGCATCGTCTCGCGCCAGTGCGACGACGCGCTCGACGTCATCAAGCTGCGCGCCCGCGAGATCGGCGCGTCGCTGCTTGTCGCCGGCGAGCAATGGGATGTTTACGAGCAGCACGGCCGGCTGGTGTACCAGGACGGGCGCGAGCTGCTCGACCTGCCGCTGCCGCGGCTTGCCGGCAGCCATCAGATCGGCAATGCGGGTACGGCGATTGCCGCCGCGCGCGCGCTCGATACGGTCGAGATCGACGAGGGTCATCTTGAGGCCGGGCTATCCTCGGCGGTGTGGCCGGGACGCCTTGAGCGCCTGGGGCACGGCGGACTGCATAAGCGGGTGCCGCCCGGCTCGGAAATCTGGCTCGACGGCGGACACAATCCGGGCGCCGCGGAAGTGCTGGCGCGGTCGATGGCCGATCTCGAGGACCGTGTATCGCGCCCGCTTTTCCTGATCATGGGCATGATGTCGACCAAGGATGCGTCGGCCTTCCTCGACTATTTCGAGAATCTGGCCAGCTTCGTCGCCACCGTCGACCTGCCGGGCCAACCCAATGCCTATACCTCGCAGGAACTCTGTGCGATTGCCCGGCACAAGGGCTTCATCGCCGAACCCGCCGCCACCCTGGAACAGGCCCTGGAGTTCTGCTTCCGCGAGGCGAAGGAGCCGGTCCGCATCCTGATCACCGGCTCGCTCTACCTTGCCGGCCATGTGCTCGAAGCTCAAGAGCACGGGCTGGAGGCGTAAGGTCCCGGCGGTTTGCGTGCTCTACAGCGGGATCGCCTTAGACAGAAGCAAATTCGCCTTTGGCCCGCTCCGACGTTCCTTTGCTGATCACGTGATCAGGAAAACCGGTTTCCACTTTTCCTGATCACGTTCTAAAGGGCGAATCGTTCAGCCTGCTGCGCAAGCGGATAACACTGCTTGTCGAGCCGCGACCACCGCACCGCAGTTCCAAAACGGAGCATCCGGCTATCCGCATCGACCTTGACGGCGCAGAGCCGCGCGCGCCGACGTGGCGTTGCGGGAGACCCCTGGCGCCGTCCCCAGCTCTTTATTTAAGACGTAATAATAATCTGTAATTATTGATGAAGTTTCGAAATCTCGCCCCCCTGAGCCTTCGGAGGCCGACGCGTCGATCCTCGCCGCCGGCGCCCAATTCTGCAGGCGAATGAAAGGATTAAACCGCGGCCGGTCCAAAGCGGCGCTTGCCCCGTCGCGAAGCCGCAGCTTAAAATGGTGGTCCAAATCGGAGGGGATCTCAACGAAATCAGCCCGCCAAATGCCGCAAATTCCTCGATGACGGACAGATCGGTTGCTCTTGCCGCGCTGGTAGCATAGACAACGCAGCGTTAGGCAAACCGCGGCTCCGGCACGGGAAAGGCTGCATGGGCAGATTCGCGGCCGGTATGTTTCGAAGGCCACGTCGATGACGTGCCCCTCGGCATGATAGGGGAGGACGTATGCGCTATCTCAGCCTGGCCATCATGCTGTTCGCATTCTGGCTGGCGCTCTCCGGGCACTACACGGAGTTGCTGGTCGGGATCGGCGCTGCCTCGTCGGTCCTGTGCGTGCTGGCGGCCCGGCGCATGGGCGCGGTCGATAGCGAGACGCCCCCCATCCAACTGTTCGGGCGCGCGCTGACCTATTTTCCCTGGCTGATCTGGGAGATCTTCAAGTCCGCCTGGGGCGTGGCCAAGATCATCGTCAATCCCAAGCTTCCGATTTCACCGACCATGACGGTCGTCAACGCCAGCCAGCGGACCTCCGTCGGCATCGTCGTCTACGCCAATTCGATCACGCTGACGCCGGGGACGATCACCACCCATGTGCGAGGCAACGAACTTACGGTGCACGCCATCGTCCGCGAAGGTGCCATCGATCTGGAGGAGGGCGGCATGGACGCCCGCGTCAAGCAATTCGAGGGAACCGGCTGATGTTCGCAGCGGCAACGATCGCTATTCTGGTGGCCCTGGTGCTCGCCGTGACCCGGGCGGTGCGCGGGCCGACAGTCTTCGACCGCGTGCTCGCCAGCAACTCCATTGGCACCCTGGCCATCCTGCTGCTGGCGGTCCTCGGCTTTCTCAAAGGCCGGCCGGAATGGCTCGACATCGGCCTGACCTATGCGCTCTTGAATGTCATCTCGACGCTCGCCGTCCTCAAATTCTTCCGTCACGGCGACCTTGCCCATGACGCGGACGAGGAGAAGGCATCGTGATCGCGCTGCTAATCGATATCCTGAGCTGGGCGCTGATCCTTGCGGGCAGCGCTTTCGTCATCATCGGCGCCATCGGCATCGTGCGGATGCCCGATCTCTACACCCGGATGCATGCCGCCAGCGTCACCGACACGCTGGGCGCCGGCCTCCTGCTCATCGGGCTGATGCTGCAGGCGGGCTTCAGCCTCGTCACGCTGAAGCTTTTGTTTCTGCTGGCGCTTTTCTTCTTCACCGGGCCGACGGCAACGCATGCTCTCGCTCAGGCGGCTATGCATGAAGGCGTTGTGCCGAAGCTCAGCGAGGATCGCCGCGGCGCCTGGACGGGGATGACCGCAGGCGCGGGCGCTCCGAAACCGGGGAAGGGCGACTGATGGAATCCTTCGTCAACGCGGTGCTGCTGACGCTGCTCGTGGTCCTGACCTTCGCCGTCATCCGCCAGCGCAGCCTGTTCGGCGTGGTCATCCTTGCCGGCATCTACAGCTTCCTGATGGCAAGCGTACTCATCGTGCTCGACGCCGTCGACGTGGCCATGACCGAGGCGTCCGTCGGCGCGGGCGTGTCGACCATCGTTCTGCTGGCGACGCTGTCGCTGACCAAATCGCGCGAATCCCCGAAGCCGCGCAACGTGATCCTGCCGCTGTTCGTTTCCGGAACGGTCGGCGCCGCGCTGATCTGGGGCACGGTCAGCCTGCCGCCTTTCGGCGTCGCGAATTCGCCGATCCACACCCATACGGTGCCGCGCTATCTCAACGACACCATCAAGGAAACCATGGTGCCGAACGTCGTCACCTCCGTGCTGGCGGACTATCGCGGCTATGACACGCTCGGCGAGACGACGGTGATCTTTACGGCCGGCATCGGCGTGATGCTGCTGCTCAGCGGGCGCAGGCGCAAGAAAGACAAGAAAGAGGAGGGATCGGCGGCATCATGAAATTCGACGTGATCCTCAGGATCGGCGTCAAGCTGATCCTGCCATTCATCCTGCTGTTTGCGCTCTACGTTCATTTCCACGGTGATTTCGGCCCCGGCGGCGGCTTCCAGGCCGGAGTGATCGCCGCGGCCATGGTCATCCTCTATGGGCTGATCTTCGGGGTCGCCGCCGCCCAACGCTTCGCGCCGCAGGCACTGGTCGAGCGTCTCATACCGCTCGGCGTGCTGATCTATGCAAGCGCGGGCATCCCGGCGCTGTTCGAGGGGCATAATTTCCTGGACTACGGCGTGCTCTCCCACGAGGCGGCGCACGGCCAGGAACTCGGCATTCTGATCATCGAGACCGGGGTGCTGATCACCGTGTCCTCCACGATGACCGCGATCTTCTACGCGTTCGCCGAGCGGGGACGCTCATGAGCGTCTTTTTCGAACTCGTCGACCGTTACAACTATCTGATCACCATCTTCCTGATGATCGCGGGCCTCTACGTCGTCATCGCGCATGGCAACATGATCAAGAAGCTGGTCGGCCTGTCGCTCTTTCAGACCTCGGTCTATCTGCTCTACATCTCGCCCGGCAAGATCATCGGCGGCACCGCGCCGATCATCGATCCGGCTTTCACCGTCTACTCCAACCCGCTGCCGCATGTGCTGATCCTGACGGCGATCGTGGTCGGCGTGGCGACCCTTGCCCTCGGCCTCGCCCTCGTCGTCCGCATCCATGAGGCCTATGGCACGATCGAGGAGGATGAGATCTTTTCCGAGGACGGGGAGATATGAGCTCGATCGAGGCGCATCTTCCCATCCTCCAGGTGCTGGTGCCGCTCATCGGCGCGCTGCTGTCGGCCTTCTTCCGGCGCGGCACGACGGCGTGGGCCTTCGCGCTGCTGGTGAGCTGGATCGGCTTCGTGCATCTCGGTCTGGATGCTGTGGAAGGTGATGACGACGGGCCAGACCGCTTTCCTATGTGATGGGCGGCTGGGCGGTGCCGTGGGGCATCGAATACCGCGTCGATGCGCTCAACGCCTTCGTGCTGATGCTGGTCACCTCGGTCGGCGCCGTGATCATGCCGTTCGCGCGCAAGAGCGTCGCCAAGGAGATCGACGCGCACCGGCAGGCCTGGTTCTACACCATGTACCTGCTGTGCCTGACCGGGCTGCTCGGCATCGCGGTGACGGGCGACGCCTTCAACGTGTTCGTGTTCCTCGAGATCTCTTCGCTGTCGACCTATGTGCTGATCGCGCTTGGACGCAACCGCCGCTCGCTGCTCGCCTCCTATCAATATCTGATCGTCGGCACGATCGGCGCGACCTTCTACGTCATCGGCATCGCGCTGCTCTATCTGGTCACCGGCAGCCTGAACATGGCCGACATCGCCAGCCGGCTGGGGCCGGCATCGGCGGAATTCTCCCGGCCGGTGCTCGCGGCGCTCGCCTTCCTGACCGTCGGCATCTGCCTGAAGCTGGCGCTGTTCCCGCTGCATGTCTGGCTGCCGAACGCCTACGCCTATGCGCCATCGGTTGCGACGGCGTTCCTTGCCGGAACGGCGACCAAGGTGGCCGTCTACCTGCTGATCCGGATCTTCTTCTCGATCTTCGGCGTCGCCATCAGTTTCCGCTCGCTGCCCGTCACCGAGGTCTTGCTGGTGCTGTCGGTCGCGGCGATGTTCCTTGCCTCCTTCAGCGCGATGTTCGAGGAAAACGGCAAGCGGATGCTGGCCTATTCCTCCGTCGCGCAGATCGGCTACATCACGCTCGGCATCGGCCTCGCCAACCAGAGCGGGCTCACCGGCAGCATCGTGCATCTGTTCAACCACGCCATCACCAAGGCAGCGCTGTTCCTGGCGATGGGCGCGATCGCCTACCGGATCGGCTCGGTGCGCATTTCCGATTTCGCCGGGATCGGCCGCAAGATGCCCTGGACCATGGCCGCGTTCGTCGTCGGCGGGCTCAGCATCATCGGCGTGCCCGGCACTGCCGGGTTCATCACCAAATGGTATCTGGCCGTCGGCGCCCTGGAAAAAGGCTACTGGCCGCTGGTGTTCCTGATCGTGCTCAGCTCGCTGATCGCGGTGGTGTATATTGGGCGGGTGGTGGAGGCAGCCTATTTCCGCGAGCCGTCCGGCGCCGCCGTCGAAGCGCGGGAGCCGCCGCTTTCCATGCTGGTGCCGCTGCTCGTCCTCGCAGCCGCGACGCTCTATTTCGGCATCGATACGCGCGCGACCGCGGACGTGGCGGCAGCCGCGGCGAAGATGCTGCTGGGAGGGCTTAAATGATCTCGCAGCTCACCCCGGAGATGCTGACGCTCGGCGCCTTCGTCGTGCCGCTGGCCGCGGCGCTCCTCCTGCCGCTGTTCCACCGCGTCCCCAATCTGCGCGAGGGCGTCACGCTGATCGCGTCCGGAGCCGTCGCGTTGATCGTGTGGAGCCTGATGCCTCACGTGCTTGCCGGCGCGCGGCCCGAGGTCTCTGATCTACCAGGTGGTGCCGGGCCTGGAGCTTGCGTTCAAGGTCGAGCCGCTCGGCATGCTGTTCGCGCTGGTCGCCGGTTCGCTCTGGATCGTCAACTCGGTCTATTCGATCGGCTATATGCGCGGCAACGACGAGCCGCGGCAGACCTCCTATTACGTCTGCTTCGCCGTCGCTATCGCCGCGACGATGGGCATCGCGTTCGCGAAAAACCTGTTCACGCTGTTCGTATTCTACGAGGCGCTGACGCTCTCGACCTATCCGCTGGTCACGCATAAGGGCACGCCCGAGGCGATGCGCGGCGGCCGCGTGTATCTCGTGCTGCTGATCGGCACGTCGATGGTGCTGCTGCTGCCCGCCATCATCGCCACGGGCGTGATCGCGGGCACGCTTGATTTTACGCCGGGCGGCATTCTCGAGCGGCCGGCTGACGCCCGTGGCGCTCAGCCTGCTGCTTGCGCTCTACGTGTTCGGCATCGGCAAGGCCGCGGTCATGCCGTTCCATTTCTGGCTGCCGGCGGCGATGGTTGCGCCGACGCCGGTGAGCGCATTGCTGCATGCCGTCGCCGTGGTCAAGGCCGGTGTGTTCACCGTGCTCAAGGTGATGGTCTATGTGTTCGGCATCGACGTCCTGGCAAGAGCAGGGACGGCCGACTGGCTGTTATGGGTGGCCGGCGCGACGGTAATCCTGGCCTCGCTGGTCGCGCTGCGGCAGGACAATCTGAAGAAGCGGCTGGCCTACTCGACCGTCTCGCAGCTCTCCTATGTCGTCCTCGCCGCCGCGATCCTGACGCCGATCTCCGCGATCGGCGCGGCAATGCATATCGCGGCGCATGCCGTTGCCAAGATCACGTTGTTCTTCGCCGCCGGCAGCATCTACACCGCCGCGCATAAGACCGAGATCAGCGAGCTCGACGGCATCGGGTGGAAGATGCCGTGGACGATGACGGCCTTCGCCATCGGCTCGCTCAGCATGATCGGCGTGCCGCCGACGGCCGGTTTCTTGAGCAAATGGTTCATGTTGCAGGGCGGGATGCAGACCAGCCAGTGGCTGGCGGTCGGCGTGATCGTCGCCAGCACGATCCTGAACGCCTCCTACTTCCTGCCCGTCGTGTTCCGCGCGTTCTTCATCGCCCCGCAGAAGACGCATGCGCATGCGGTGGGCGCCGCGCCCAACCCCGACGCACACGCCGATCACGGCGAGGCGCCGCTGCCGATCGTCATCGCCCTGTCGATCACGGCGCTGCTGACGGTGCTGCTGTTCTTCTTCCCCGACATTCCCCTCGCCCTGGCCAAGCAGATGATGGTGGTGATCGATGCCGGACCAAAATAGCGACCACTGGCTGGTACGGAAAAGCACGATAAGGCTGCTCTGGGCGGTCTCGTTGGCGTTTCTGGCCGGGCTGGTCCTGATCGATTTCTACGTGCCGCACCATCCCGAATTCGACATCGACGGTGTGGTCGGCTTCAGCGCCTGGTTCGGCTTTGCCTCCTGCGTCGTGCTCGTGTTCCTGGCAAAGGCGTTGGGCCTGATCCTGAAGCGGCCGGATACCTACTATGACAACTGATCTGCTCCTGCCACCGGCGCTGGTCCTGATCGCAGGCGGGCTGTTGCTGCCGCTGCTGAAAGGCGGCTTGCGCAACGCGGCGCTGCTCGTGCTGCCGCTCATTACGCTGTGGCTCGTCTGGCAGGTGCCGGACGGCGTCGCGCTCAAATCGGCGTTCCTCGGACAGGACCTGATCCTCGTAAAAGGCGACAAGCTCTCGCGGCTGTTCGCCACGATATTCTCGATCATGGCATTCGCGGGCGCGCTCTTCGCGCTCAACCAGCAGCGCACGGTCGAGCTGGCGGCGGCCTTCGTCTATGCCGGCGGTGCCGTCGGCGTCAGCCTCGCGGGCGACCTCATCACCGTGTTCATCTTCTGGGAGCTGATGGCGGTCGCCTCCACGGTGGTGATCTGGTCGAGCGGACCGCATGCGCGCGGCGCCGGCCTGCGCTATGCGGCGATCCACATGCTCGGCGGCGTCCTGCTGATGGCCGGAATCGCCGGCGAATTCGCCACGACCGGCTCCCTCGCCTTCGGCAAGATGGATCTGAGCACTGTTCCGCGCTGCCTGATCCTGGCGGGCTTCCTGATCAATGCCGGCGCGCGTGCCGCTGTCGGCGTGGCTGCCCGACGCCTATCCGGAGGCGTCCTGGTCGGGCATGGTGTTCCTGTCGGCCTTCACCACCAAGACGGCGGTCTATGTGCTGCTGCGCGGCTTCCCCGGCACGGAGCTGCTGATCTGGATCGGCCTCGCCATGGTGTTCTACGGGATCATCTACGCGATCCTGGAAAACGACATGCGCCGGATCCTGGCCTATTCGATCGTCAACCAGGTCGGCTTCATGGTGACGGGCATCGGCATCGGCACGGAGATGTCGCTCAACGGCGCCGCGTCGCACGCCTTCGCCCACATCATCTACAAGGCGCTGCTGCTGATGTCGGCGGGCTCGGTGCTGTACATGACCGGCAAGCGCAAATGCACCGATCTCGGCGGTCTGTTCCGGACCATGCCGGTCACCACGATCTGCGGCATCGTCGGCGCGCTGGCCATCTCCGCATTTCCGCTGACCTCCGGCTTCGTGACCAAATCGATGATCGCCGAGGGCGCCGGGCAGCAGCACATGGCGATCGTCTGGTTCCTGCTCGCCGCGGCCTCCGCAGGCGTCTTTCTGCATGCCGGCATCAAGTTCCCGTGGTTCGTGTTCTTTCAGAAGGATTTCCGGGCTGCGGCCGAGCGATCCGCCATGGAACATGCGCGCGGCGATGATCCTGTGCTCGGCGCTGTGCATCGGCATCGGCGTTCTGCCGGGGCCGCTCTATGCCTTGCTGCCGTATAAGGTCGACTTCGCGCCCTATACCGCAAGCCATGTCGTGTCGATGCTGCAGCTCCTCTCGTTCTCGGGGCTCGCCTTCTTCCTCATGCTCGGCCTGCTGAAGCGCACGCTCGACGATCACGCTCGATATCGACTGGTTCTGGCGGCGGCTGGGCGGCACGCTGGCGCGCGGGCTCGACGACGCCAGCGAGCGGGCATGGACCGCGCTGGTGGTGCGTCTCGGCGCAGTCGCCAGAGCGCTGAGCGACGGCCTTTACCGCCATCACGGCCCGGAGGGCATTTTCGGCCGCACCTGGCCGACCGGCACGATGGCGTTCTGGACCACCGTGATGCTCGGCGCCTACCTCATCCTGTCCTATATCTGAAGACGCGCTTGATCGGATGGATGATTACGTCGGCGGCCTGCACCGCGGCACGCTGTTCATCCGGTCGCTCGACGGGACGGCGGCTCGACCGTGGTTTGTAGAGTAATTCCGCTATTACTCGGGCCAGGCTTGCGTCTTTTCCGCAGCAACCTGGTACTGACGATGAAGGATGTTCAAGCACTGCGAAAATGCTTCACAGAACACATTGATGGCATCCTCCGGGCGCTCCTCTGAGGGAAGCTCCATTTTCCATTTGTAGTCATCCCAGATAATGATGCCGCCAATCTTGAGAAGAGGCCAAGACAATACCGAGTGAGAAAATGTTGGTTGCCTGCGATGATCGCCGTCGATATAGATGAGGTCATATTTTCTTTCGGCTTCGTTTAGATCATGCAGGATCGGGTTTGCTTTTGATCTGATCTTGATGACGCGGTCCCCGTAAGACTGCATATTGCTCGTAAATCGTTCGTTCGTATCGCCAAAGAACGGATCAATACAGGTGATCGTGCTATAGGGTAAATATTCGAGCATGAACGTCGCAGATCGACCTTCATACGATCCGATTTCCAAAATATTGATTTTGCGATTTTCGAATTTTTTGAGCAATTTCGACCATGTCGGTATCTGGTTTGAAAACCAGTCACTCGTAAAAGTCTTTCCCTGAAACCAGTCTTTTTCGTTTGCCATCCGAAATCTCTTTCCGTTATGCAGCCAAGCACTAAATCGCTGCCGAGATATTTTCGGCGGCCGGTCCCCGTGATCGCCCGGACGCGCTAAGTGGGCTGACAATCGTGGAACTCCGGTTCTGAGATTGAGGTGTGAACCTCGATCCGAACAGGAGTTTTTTATGAGTACGGATACGATCAGCCTACTGCGTCTACGCATGATCGATGACATGACCGGGCGTCATCTGGGCCCACATACGCAGCAAGGCTACATCAGAAGCTGCAAGCGGTTCGCCGCGTTCCTCAAGCACTCGCCCGAGACGGCGACCGCAGACGATATCCGCCGGTTTCAGCTGGATCTGGCCGAGAGCGGCATCAGCATCGGCAACCGCAACGGCATCGTGACGGGAGTGAAGTTCCTCTTCCGCGTGACGCTGCGCCG
>CAVSIA010000012.1:0-435201 GCA_963727575.1 uncultured Alphaproteobacteria bacterium | reverse complement strand
CAGTGCTATATCTCTTTCCACGAGTTGAAGGTGAACATCCAACTCATCGGGATCGCCAGCGACAACATTACATAAGTCACTTGAAAGTAATTTAGACAGACTTATCTCCATTTTTGTTTATTTAATTAAGTTAAAATTCTGAAATAACTCATGATAAAGAGTATCATGTGCGAACAGGTAGACTTAGCACTTTTTTTAAATCATGATCGGTGGGTCTGTCTCTATAACTTAAGGCAATTCGAGCAGGGATGTTGAGGAGAACCCTACGTGCCGGGCTTCTTTAATGCTATAATTGTCGATGGATATTCAAGAATAGTTTAATTTAGAGGATTTGGGCGGTCCTCCGCTCTGTCATGATGGAGACGCGCTCTACCACGCGGGCTATGCCTCGCGCCACGAAGCCGGACGGCGTCTTCGCCCATTCAGGTAATGATGTCATTGCCCGTAAGGGCGCGAACTGATCACAGCGTGGATTACAATTGTCGGCTGGCAGGGATCAGGCTTCTTCGAGCATTAACGTCAGCATATAGTAGAGAAACACCCGCAGATTTATACCTGGCCGATGAAAACTTGCTTCGCGGTGATCGAATAATTAATTTTGGTTCGGCTTTGGTCTATGCTGGCTCATAAGGCTTCAATTTAAGCTCGCTTTCCCGTTGTCTCATCTGCCAGGTGTCGTAGCGCGCCTGCATTTTCAGAAGGGTGTCCATCTTGACGCCGAAAACCTTTTCGATACGCAGGGCCATTTCCGGTGATAGGGAGGCGTTCTCATTGAGAAGCTGAGAGAGGGCAGGCCTGCCGACGCCAAGACGGCGCGCGGCATCGGTCACGGTCATCTCATCCGGGATGATCATGTCCTTGATAAAGCCGCCCACATGGGCCGGTTCGAAATTTGCTTTAATCGCCATCACTTAAACCTCAATGATAATCCTCATAATCCATATCGTATAATTCACCGGTCTCGACATCACGGCGGAAGGTAATTCGCCAATTGCCGGAAATACTCAGGCTGTACACGCCAGCCCGGTCGCCGGTTAAAATATGGGCTTTGAACTTCGGCGGATCAAACAGCTCGTCGATCTCATCCATATCGAGCAGGAAGCCAAGAACTTGACGGATTCTCTTCAGTCGATCCGCTGGTAGTCCCTTGGCGTCGTTCTTCTCGATGAAGTTCTTCAGCCCTCTGTGCTTTACGTTCCAAATCTCCATTTAACTACGCTAGCACTTTTATTTGTAAGATTAGCATATTGTTGCCTGTTGCGCAACACAAAACACATCAAGCTCGCCGAGCACCTAAGGTTCCCGCCTTTGCCTCGTGCGTTTCGGCCTTTCAGGCTTCGTTTCTTGCCTTAAGGTTTCTGCATTTTGTTCCGCAGGCGTCATATTCATATATTTCCGAAGATTACGATCAAGCACCTTCATCCTGATAATATGATGATGGCGCATCTGCCGTATTTCATGCTGGAGAGTTCGTCTTGCTGCCAATTGGCGATCGATCAGTGATTGGCATTCCATTTGGTCGCGGTCATCGCATTGCCTGGCTTCTATCTCATTCGCTTTTTGAATTTTCTGGTATTTGCCGGTGAGCTTAAACCAGACGGCTTTCAGGCCTTTTGGGAAACGACGTGATCGGACAATATTCTCCTGCACGTGACGCTTTGCATGCGTTTCCTCTAACGATGTCCGTTCTGTTCGTTGCTGTTCGATGAGGCTGCGCTTCTTCTGGTCGAGAGCCTCTGAGGCGTGATCGTGTTTAGCAATTTCCTCGTCGGCGATCTCTTTTAGCTTTCGAGTGAATTTGGCGGAAAGCTCGTGCGTAATATTTTCGACAGAGCGCAGGTCATCGGAATCGCCCAGCTTTGATCTGACATCTTTTGTTTTGATCCCAACCCATTTGGAAACAGCATAAATCTCGCCGTGCCAATCCACAGCGACATGCCCGCGTCGATCCCCCTTGGCGAGATAGTAGCCGCGCTCTTCAAGCGCACTGGCAAAAGCATTGCGTGAGTCCGATATCGCCCAACAATCCTGAAATGTTTCCTTGATCGCTCGCGGATCATGTTGAGTGCGTTTCGCCTGCTGCCATTCGGCCATCGTGAAGTTCAACGGGTTGCGTTCTTGGCTGTTCACCAAACCGCGTGGCATTTTCCAATTATTCTCCAGATACAATTGGCGGGACATATCGCGAAGCTTCAGCTTGTAGTGGGGCAGGCTTGGTTGTGCGTTGCCCGAAAAGAGTTGAACCGGTCTCGACCTCGGCCGCCGCAGCCAAGCTGCAGGCGCGCTTTGATCTCTCCATCTGCCGCGAATGTCCGGATATGCGGCGATGCCCGGTGCAGGCGGCCAAGCGCGACGGCCAGTTCGCCCGCTTTCAATATACGCCCGAGCGAGCCGCCAATCAGAAGCGCCGGCTTTATGAGCGCGGCGACGCCTTCCGCGAAATCTACCGATGGCGCGCCGGCATCGAAGCGACCATGTCGCATCTGAAACACCAGATGAAGCTGGCGAAGCTGCGCATTCGGGGCATGTCCAACATGCGCTATGTCGTCAACCTGCGCGCGCTGGGTCTCAATATCCGCCGTTCCGCAGGCGTTGCGTCGTGAAAAGCGGGGCTAAGCCGGCAAAATACGGCACAAACGCGTTCCGCTGGCCGTGGCACAATGAACCGGGGCCCGTATTCGGCCGAAGAACCGCCGCAGGCAATCTGGTTAGGCCGGTCCAAACTCAGACTTTCTACCGCCCCGTCAAGATTCGGCGGGGCGGTAAAAAGTCGATTCCGCGTGGGCCTGGGTGCGGTCTATGGTTCCGCATGTTCACTTTGCGCGATCGGCGGACGGGGGATCTTTTCGATCACTGGTCCGTACTTGGAGAGAAACGCCGGCGGCTATTGGAGCGATCCTGGGCCGGTGTTTTTCGGAACCACCTTCTGGAGGCTCTTCCGGTTGGCGACCTATGTCATCACCTTGACGACCGCCTCGGCCGGCCGTCGAAAGATCTCCACATCGTTGTGGGCGTATTGCTTTTGCAGCAACTGCATGACCTGACCGACGCGCACACGGTCGAGGCGCTGGCCTTCAACATGGCGTGGCACTATGCGCTGGACGTGCGCAGCGAGGCGGACAGCTATTTCTGCGAGAAAACCCTTCGGAACTATCGCCGCCTTTTTATCGAGCAAGGTTTTGACGAGGTTTTGTTTCGCGGCTTGACGGATCGGCTGGTCAGGGCTTTTGCGGTGGACACAAGCCGACAACGGATGGATTCGACGGCGCTTCGTTCAGCGATGCGCACGATGACGAGGCTCGGTATCATTGTCGAGACCATTTCGAAATTCGTACGTGAACTCGAGCGCATTCATCCTGATCATTACGAACGGATCGGCAAAGAGATCATCCGCCGCTATGTCGATCGCGAGGGCGAGGGTGCTTTCGCCAATACGACGCCGAGCGTTTCCAAACGGCGGCTGGGCGAAGCCGGACAAGACCTTCTATCGCTCGCGCTGCAATTCCGGGGCACGCCAGCGGCGCAACTTCCCAGCTTTACGATCCTGGAGCGAGTTTTGCGCGATCAGTTCGAGATCGCCGAGGAGGATTGTGCATCTCAAGACAAGCCGGCTGTTCTCGTTCGAGCGCCCGAGGATGTGCCGTGCGATACCGTCGGCAATCCGGCCGATCCCGATGCCAGCTTCAACGCGCACAAAGGCCACGGCTATATCGCGCAGATCGTCGAAACCTATTGCGAAGATGGCGATGAGAACCGGGAGGATGAGACCGCGGCCGCTCCCAACCTGATCACCCATGTCGCCGTTCATAAGATGACGGTGCATGATGGTCATCGCCTGGCCGGAGCGCTGGACGATCTTGGCGCACGCGCGTTGGCTCCAGCGGTGATGCTGGCCGATTCACATTATGGTTGCAGCGACAACATGACCCTGACGCGCCAGCGGGACATCGACCTCGTGGCCCCGGCGCGGCCGGCCAAGGGCGCCAGCCGCGGACAGTTGACGCTGGAGGACTTCGTCCTCGACGAAGCAGGCTTGGTTGTGCGTTGCCCGAAAAGAGTTGAACCGGTCTCGACCTCGGCCGCCGCAGCCAAGCTGCAGGCGCGCTTTGATCTCTCCATCTGCCGCGAATGTCCGGATATGCGGCGATGCCCGGTGCAGGCGGCCAAGCGCGACGGCCAGTTCGCCCGCTTTCAATATACGCCCGAGCGAGCCGCCAATCAGAAGCGCCGGCTTTATGAGCGCGGCGACGCCTTCCGCGAAATCTACCGATGGCGCGCCGGCATCGAAGCGACCATGTCGCATCTGAAACACCAGATGAAGCTGGCGAAGCTGCGCATTCGGGGCATGTCCAACATGCGCTATGTCGTCAACCTGCGCGCGCTGGGTCTCAATATCCGCCGTTCCGCAGGCGTTGCGTCGTGAAAAGCGGGGCTAAGCCGGCAAAATACGGCACAAACGCGTTCCGCTGGCCGTGGCACAATGAACCGGGGCCCGTATTCGGCCGAAGAACCGCCGCAGGCAATCTGGTTAGGCCGGTCCAAACTCAGACTTTCTACCGCCCCGTCAAGATTCAAGCATAGCTCAAGCCGAAAGCTGGAATGTCTCTTTACGCAAAGGCCATCATCAAGGGCTGATCACTTACGAGACTTTCGAGAAAATTCAGACCCGGCTCCAGGAAGGCGCAAGAGCGCCCGCGCGCAAAGATATTCGCGATGATTTCCCTTTAAGGGGATTTGTCGAATGCGGCGATTGCGATCACCCGCTAACCGCCTGCTGGTCCACCAGCAAAACCGGCAAGAAACATCCCTACTATCTCTGTCACAACAAAGGCTGCGCCAGCTATCGCAAATCGATCCCGCGTGACACACTCGAAAGCGAGTTTGAAACGATCCTGCGTGAGCTACAGCCTTCCGAGAACCTCTTCGCCATCGTCAAAGTGATGTTCAAAAGCGCCTGGGGCCAACGCTTGGCACAAGCCAAGAATACGGCCCAAACGCTAAAGCGCGACGTAGCCAAAATCGATGCTTCCATCGATCAGTTCCTCGATCGCATTGTCGAGGCAGACAATCCGTCCGTCATCTCAGCTTACGAATCCAAAATCGCCAAGCTGGAAAAACAAAAGCTGATTCTCGCCGAGAAACTGCAAGATCACGGCAAACCCAAACACAGCTTCGAGGAAATGTTCGAACTCGCGCTGAGATTTCTCTCAAACCCTTGGAAATTATGGGATTCCGGGCAACTCCCTTTACGCAAAACAGTGCTCAGACTGGCCTTTGCCGAGCGTATGTCATATCGGCGGAATGGGGGGTTTTCGAACCCGATAATCATTACCATTCAATATCTTAGAAGGCATGAACATGGGTAAAAACAAAATGGCGCACCCAAGAGGATTCGAACCTCTGACCTTTGCCTTCGGAGGGCAACGC
This sequence comes from uncultured Alphaproteobacteria bacterium, assembly GCA_963727575.1. GTDB lineage: Bacteria > Pseudomonadota > Alphaproteobacteria > Rhizobiales > Rhodomicrobiaceae > JAHQVI01. Next base: position 429,774 of record CAVSIA010000012.1, on the reverse strand, counting down.
TCTATCCAGCTGAGCTATGGGTGCATCGCCGAAGCGTGAGTTCGCACCTTAAGCGAAGCCGTCCGCAAACGCAATCGCGGTTGCTTCTCGTCGACCCGTCGCTGCCGGCCTGCCGCGGATCGCGATCAGGGCCGTGCGCAGGCGATGCTATAGGCCGCTGCGGCCGTCGTCGTTTGCCTGCTTTTGGGATCGCTGCCGCGGTGGTAAAAAGGAGCGTGATCCGCTCCGGATGCGACGGCGTCGGGGGCGGCAAAAAATCGGGATCGGGAGGGGACGAGATGAAGAGCTATCAGCTGACCGCGTTCGGCGCGCCGCTCGAAGGCCGCGAAATTGATACGCCGCAGCCGACCGGCACCGAGGTGCTGCTGAAGGTCCGCGCGGCCGGGATCTGCCACACCGACCTGCATGTCTGGGAAGGCTTTTACGACCTGGGCGGCGGTAAGCGGCTCAATATGGAGAGCCGGGGCATGAAGCTCCCCCACACGATGGGCCATGAGACGGTCGGCGAGATCGTCGCCACCGGTCCGGACGCGGGCCAGTTGGACACCTCGAAGACCTATCTGATCTATCCCTGGCTCGGCTGCGGCGAGTGCCCCGCATGCCGCCGGTCCGACGAGCATATGTGCACGCGCAAGCCGAGCTATCTCGGCATCCTCCGGCCCGGCGGCTACAGCACGCATATCCTCGTGCCGCATCCGCGCTACCTTGTCGACATCGGCGATCTCTCTCCAAAGCAGGCGGCGCCGCTGGCTTGCGCCGGGCTGACGGCGATTTCGGCGGTGAAGAAGGTCGGCCCGACGCTGACGGAAGCGCCGATCCTGATCATCGGGGCGGGCGGTCTCGGGCTGATGGCGCTCAGCATGTTGAAGGCGCTGGGGGCAAAAGGCGCGGTGGTTGCCGATATCGATCCGGCCAAGCGCGAGGCGGCGACGAAGGCGGGCGCGCTCGCGACGGTGGACAGCCGCGCCGAGGATGCGCCGAAGCAGATCGTGGCGGCGCTCGGCAACGCACCGATGGCGGTGATCGATTTTGTCGGCGCGCCCGAGACCGTCGATCTCGCCCTGAAGGTGCTCAACAAGGGTGGGCGCTGCATCGTCGTCGGTCTGCTCGGCGGCGAGGTCACGGTGCCAGTGCCGCATTTCCCGCTGCGCGCGATGAGCATTATCGGCTCCTTCGTCGGCAGTCTCGACGAGATGAAGGAGCTGGTCGAGCTGTACAAGTCCGGCAAAGTGCCCGCGATTCCGATTGACGAGCGCCCGCTCGATCAGGCCGATGCCCTGCTGTCGGACCTGCATCACGGCAAGGTGGTCGGGCGCGGCATTCTGGTGCCGTGACGGCGTCTATCGCCGTATGGAATTGAGCGACCAGTCATAGGAATGGCCGGCAATCGACGTCTTGCGCGGCCAGCTTGTTTTTCAATGGCGCTTTGGCGTATTTCGACAGATGCGCGAGGACACCCTTGTCGCTGCCGCCGAAATCGTCCTTGAACCAGTCGTAAATGCTGGAAACCTCAACACCGCGGCCGTTCATGGTCACGCCGCGCGGGTGGTTGATATAGGCCGTCGCGGCTGCATCCAGATCGGCGTCGAGCGAGGCGGCGGTCCACGGCGTCGGCTTGAGGTTCGGGCAGCCGATCGAGGCGCAGTTGACGGCATAATGCACGCGCCGGTCTTGGAATTTTGCCCGCAATATGCCGTGCTCGATATCGTCGAGCGAAAGCGCCTTGCCTTCGACGTTGAGGAGCTTCGTCCGCCACGGGCCGGAATAGGCTTTGAAATCGAACAGCTCCGTGCCGGTGCTTGCGATGTCGCGGATCGATTTGACGGGGTAATTGTCGAGGACGATCTTCAGCGTCGCGGCGTTGTAGAGATTGACCCAATACGCGAAGGCGTCGTCGCGTGGCATGGCGGAGGGCTTTTGCGCCTGCAGATCGGCGAGAGAGGCGTCGAGCCGCTTCAGGTCGGCGGGTGTTTTCTTCCATTTCGCGTAGTCGACCAGATTGATGCCGGACGCGCCTGCGACCACATATGACTTGAGCAAATCCGCATAGGTGTTGCGTCGCAGTGCCCGCATGAAGCGCGGGCGATAGGGCATAGGTCGCCGCCAGGACGGCAAAGACCGTGATGGTGATGAAGTTCCGCGCGTCATGGTCGATGCTCCTCCCCGAGGTCCTCTGCCTAGCCGAAGAATGGGACGGATGAACGGGGAAAGCGCACGCTCACGGCAATGTTATGATGGGTGCTTGTAAGCACCAGGCGCGACGAAGCTGGGATACCGGCTTATGCTCATCTTGGCAGGGCGGCGAGGCGCACCTATCCTCTCGCGATCTTCAATTGATTCCCGGATGTGTGATGACAGCAGCTCTGGACCGTATTCCTCAGATCATCGCTGGTGAGATTCAGGCAAAGTCCCAGCAGGTTATGGCGGCGATCGGCCTTCTCGACGAGGGTTCGACCGTGCCGTTCATCGCGCGCTACCGCAAGGAGGCGACCGGCGGCCTGGACGACATTCAGCTCCGCTCGCTGGAAGAGCGGCTCGGCTATCTGCGCGAGCTGGAGGCGCGTCGCAAGACCGTGCTCGACAGCATTTCCTCGCAAGGCAAGCTGACCGACGAGCTGACCGCGAAGATCGCCGGCGTCGAGACCAAGGCCGAGCTGGAAGACCTTTATCTGCCCTACAAGCCGAAGCGGCGCACCCGCGCGCAGATCGCCCGCGAGAAGGGCCTGCAGCCGCTCGCCGATCAGATTCTGGAAAATCGCAAGCTCGATCCGGTCGAATTCGCCAAGCAGTTCATTACCGAGGAGGTGGCCGACACCAAGACCGCCCTCGACGGCGCGCGCGATATTCTGACGGAAACCTTTGCCGAAAATGCCGGTCTGGTCGGCACCTTGCGCAACCATATGAAGGGCCGTGCGGTGATGCGCGCGGCGGTCGCCAAGGGCAAGGAGGAGGAGGGCGCGAAATTCTCCGACTATTTCAATCACTCCGAAAACTGGAAGGACATTCCGAGCCACCGGGCGCTGGCCATGCTGCGGGCGCGCAATGAGGAGGTGATCTCGCTCGACATCGAGGTCGATGCCGACGACACCTCGGCGGTCAAGCCGGTCGAGCGGATCATCGCCCAGACCTATGACATTCAGCCCAATCGCGGCGCGGCCGACGACTGGCTGATGGGCGTGGCGCGCTGGGCGTGGAAGGTCAAGCTGTCGCTCGGCCTGTCGCTCGATCTGATGACCGATATGCGCGAGCGCGCCGAGGAAGAGGCGATCCGCGTGTTCGCCCGCAATCTGAAGGACCTGCTGCTCGCCGCGCCGGCCGGCTCGCGCGCGACGATGGGCCTCGACCCGGGCATCCGCACCGGCGTCAAGGTCGCCGTCGTCGACGGCACCGGCAAGCTGCTCGACACCGCGACCGTCTATCCGTTCCAGCCGCGCAACGATGTGCGCGGGGCGCAGACCGAGCTGGCCGGGCTGATCCGCAAGCACAAGGTCGAGCTGATCGCCATCGGCAACGGCACGGCGAGCCGGGAGACCGACAAGCTGGTCGCCGACATGCTCGGGCTGATGCCGAACCCCAAGCCGATCAAGATCGTGGTCAGCGAGGCGGGCGCGTCGGTCTATTCGGCGTCGGCGACGGCGTCGGCGGAGTTCCCCAATCTCGACGTCTCGCTGCGCGGCGCCGTCTCCATTGCCCGCCGCCTGCAGGATCCGCTCGCCGAGCTGGTCAAGATCGAGCCGAAATCCATCGGCGTCGGCCAGTATCAGCACGATGTCGACCAGACGCGGCTCGCCCGATCGCTCGACGCGGTCGTCGAGGACGCGGTGAACGCGGTCGGCGTCGATCTCAACACGGCTTCGGCCTCGCTGCTGGCGCGCGTGTCGGGCCTCGGCACCTCGCTCGCCGAGGCGGTCGTCGCGCATCGCGACCAGAACGGCCCGTTCAAGACGCGGAAAGAGCTTCTGAAAGTCTCCCGGCTCGGGCCGAAAGCCTTCGAGCAGTGCGCCGGCTTCCTGCGCATCCCCGACGGCAAGGAGCCGCTCGATGCCTCCGCGGTGCATCCGGAAGCCTACAGCGTGGCGAAGAAGATCGTCGAAGCCTGCGGGCGCGATGTGCGCTCGCTGATGAGCGACGGCGCGGCGCTCAAGGCGCTCGATCCGAGGGTGTTCGTCGACGAGAAATTCGGCCTGCCGACGGTGCGCGACATCATCTCCGAGCTGGAAAAGCCCGGCCGCGACCCGCGCCCGGAATTCAAGACCGCGACCTTTGCCGACGGCATCGAGGAGATCAGCGATCTGCGTCCCGGCATGTCGCTGGAGGGCACCGTCACGAATGTCGCGGCGTTCGGCGCGTTCGTCGATGTCGGCGTGCACCAGGACGGCCTCGTCCACGTCTCGCAGCTCGCCGACCGCTTCGTCAAAGACCCGCATGAGGTCGTCAAGGCGGGCGATGTGGTGAGGGTGCGCGTGCTCGAAGTCGACGTGAAGCGCAAGCGGATCAGCCTGACCATGCGCAAGGATGGCGGCGGCGAGGTCGCGCGCGAGCGGTGCCCATGAGAAGCGCGAGACCGTGCGCGGCCCGAGTTCGGCCCGCCCGCCCCAGCGCGGCAAGGACAAGTCGGCCGACGTGGGCGCGTTCGGTGCAGCGCTTGCGGAAGCGATGCGGCGGAAATAGTCAGGTTCTGCAGAGCAGTCCAACGGTGCGGTAGAATACCTTTTCGGGAACATCGATTGGCTACTGTGGGGATCCATTATTTTCGCGCGTTACTTAGGTTTACTGAAAGCACCTGCCGCGCGTGCAGTCTGACCCGGAAATTCGTGTTCGGCATCTGCTTGGACATAGATGTAATTCTCAAGCTGCCAAGATTTTTTAAAGGGAACTGTTGATATTGCCGTTTTTCCATCGCTGCCAACCATCGTCGGCTCCATGCCCTGCATCGTTAAAGCGGTCGGCTTCAGATGGAAATGAACCACTAACCCATCGAAATAGAATCGGTAAATCGGTTCTGCACGTGTCGTAGCTTGTTAGAATGTCCTCCCCTGCTCTCACGACGAGATACGGATCATACCAACTATCTCTGCGGCGGGTTGGCCGTCTCCTTGAGCCAATTTGTGCGAAATGTTCGCCGATAGGCGGTTTGGTAAGGGCTCGTGGAAGAATATGGCAGCGGACAAAATTACCAAACTTCCCCGTAAGCTTGCAAATCCCAGAACGTTGCATGTCATCCTCTGCCCCAACTGCATTATTAATTATAGAAAAACTAGCCATTTAAAATCTGAAAGATGTTTACATCAACAGTTACTTTGGTGGGCAGTGCTGTGGCGAAGTCAGCTCATATTGCCTTATCTTTGAGTCAAACTCTCAAAAAGGACGCCTCATGACCGTAACCGACACCGCCGCGAACCCCCTCCTCGCCGCCTGGACCACCCCGCATGCAATGCCGCCTTTCGCCGACATCCGGCCTGAGCACTACCTTCCCGCATTCGACACCGCGCTCGCCGCTCACGACCAGGAGATCGCCGCGATCGTCGCCGATCCGGCGCCGCCGACCTTTGCCAATGTCATGGAGGCGATGGAGCGCAGCGGCCAGGCGTTGACGCGGGTCAGCGATGTGTTCTTCAACCTTGCCGGCACCGAAAGCGACGAGGCGCTTCAGGCCATCGAGCGCGAGATGATGCCGCGCATGGCCGCGCACAGCCAGGCGATCAAGACCAATCAGGCGCTGTTCGCCAAGGTCGACGCCATCCATCAGCAGCGCGAGACGCTGGGGCTGACCGGCGAGCAGATGCGGCTCCTGGAGGAAAAGCGGCGCGGTTTCGTGCGGGCGGGCGCGCAGCTCGACGAGCCCGGACGCAAGCGCATGGCCGAGATCGCCGAACGGCAGGCGACGCTGTCCACGCAGTTCGCCCAGAATGTGCTGGCGGACGAGAGCAGCTATGTGATGCTGCTCGACCAAGGCGACCTGGACGGGCTCCCCGGCTTCCTCCGCTCGGCGGCGGCGGCGGCGGCGAAGGAGCGCGGACATGAGGGCAAATATGCCATCACGCTGTCGCGTTCGAGCATCGGCCCGTTCCTGCAATTCTCCACCCGGCGCGATTTGCGCGAGCAGGCGTTCAAGGCGTGGATTGCGCGCGGGGCAAGCGGCGGCGGTACGGACAATCGCGCCATCATCGCCGAGCTGCTGCAATTGCGCGCCGAAGCGGCCGTGCTGCTCGGCTTCGACACCTATGCCGCGTTCTCGCTCGACAATACCATGGCGCGAACGCCCGAAGCGGTGCGCGAGCTGCTGCTGGCGGTCTGGGAGCCGGCGCGGTTGCGCGTGGCGGAAGATCGCGAAGAGCTGGCGGCGATCGCGGCGGCCGAGGGCGGCAATTTCGCCATCGCACCGTGGGACTGGCGGCATTACGCCGAAAAGCTGCGCAAGGCGAAGCACAATCTCGACGAGGCGGAGCTGAAGCCCTATTTCGAGCTCGACCGGATGATCGAGGCGGCGTTCGAGACGGCCCGGCGGTTGTTCGGGCTGACCTTCAAGGAGCGGCCGGACCTGCCGGTCTATCACCCGGATGTCCGGGTCTGGGAGGCTTTCGACCGCGACGGCGGCGTTGTCGGGCTGTTCATGGGCGACTACTTCGCCCGGTCGACGAAACGCGGCGGCGCCTGGATGTCGAGCTTTCAGGACCAGTCGCGGCTGGAGGGCGAGGTGCACCCGATCATCGTCAACGTGCTCAATCTGGTGAAGGGAGCGCCCGGCGAGCCGTCGCTGCTCAGCATCGACGATGTGCGCACGCTGTTCCACGAATTCGGCCACGGGCTGCACGGGCTGCTCTCCAACGTCACTTATCCCTCGCTCTCGGGCACCAGCGTCAAGCGCGATTTCGTCGAGCTGCCCTCGCAGCTTTACGAGCATTGGTCGATGACGCCGGAGATGCTGAAGGCCTATGCGCGTCATGCCGAGACCGGTCAGCCGATGCCGGACGAATTGCTGGAGCGCGTGCTCGCCGCGCGCAAATTCGACCAGGGCTTTGCCACCGTCGAATATGTCGCCTCCGCGCTGATCGATCTCGATCTGCACCATGCCGCGCGCATGGGCGAGCCGATCGACATCGACGCGGTCGAACTGGAGGTTCTCGAACGCATCGGCATGCCTGCCGAGATCGTGCTGCGCCACCGCCCGACGCACTTCCTGCATCTGTTCGCGGGCGGCTATGCGGCGGGCTATTACAGCTATCTGTGGTCGGAGGTGATGGACGCCGACGCGTTCGGCGCCTTCGAGGAGGCCGGCGACGTGTTCCATCCGGAGACCGCGGAAAAGCTTCACCGCTACATCTATTCGACGGGCGGCAGCATGGATCCGGCGGAAGCTTATCAGGCGTTTCGCGGCCGGATGCCGGTGATCGATGCGCTCTTGGAAAAACGAGGGCTGAAGACTCCTGACAGCGAGGCGGCCTAGTGGATCGAACATGACATTTGAGTCCCTCTTGCCGTGCGATGAGGCCGAGGTAAGTGATTAGAATGTCATGTCAATTCGATCCATGAACATAAAGCGGCGTGGTTCGAAGCGTTAGATTCGAACCACTAGGCAGAGTTCGCAATAGCGGTCTGCCGTTTTTGCGAAAAAACTCTGCGAAAACAAAGGCTCTCCAAGCAAGAGGCCCGTCATGGACATTCAAGACTTCCGCGCGACCAATCTGGCGGCCCTGGCGCAGGATGAGATCCGGTATACCGTCCTGCTCACGGTGATCGAGGCGGCGGCGTCGGGACAGATTGCCGGCGAGGTCAAGAGGTGGCAGCTCGGCGGTCCCGGGGCCTGCGCCGTTCAGACGCCGGACCACAGCATTCTGTTGGGCGTGCTGACCCGCGAGCAATGCCGCGCGCTTGCCGAGATGGTCGCCGGTACCCCGTTCAAGGGTGTCCATGGCATGGACGAGGTGCCGCTCTGGTTCGTCGAGCGCGCCGAGGAGCTGGGCGAGCGGTTCAAGCCGCCGATCGCGGAGCGTATCCTCGCGATTTACGAAGCGCCCCGATTTGCCGCGCCGGGCATGCCCCGTCCCATCACCGCCGGCGACGCCGATCTGTTCGCCGCGTGGTTCAGTGCGTTCGCTCAGGCGGCCATGCCGGGAGGCAAGAAGCCTCCGCGGTCTGAAACGGATCGCAAGGCGGCATCCGGCAACTATCTGTTCTGGCTCGCCGACGGCCAGCCGGTTTCGATGGCAGGCATCGTCCGGCGCACGGCCAATACCGCCGCGATCTCGGCGGTCTACACCCCGCCCGAAGCAAGAGCCCGTGGCTTTGCGGGCTCGGTGACGGCCGCGAACGTCGAGCGGATCTTCGCCGAAGGGCGGACATCGGCGTGCCTGTATGCGGACGCGAGCAACCCGTGGTCGAACCGCTGCTATGAGAAGATCGGCTTCAAGCCGGTGTGCGACGCCTGGCATATCCTTCAGGACGTGCCCGCCGAGAGTGCGACCGCCTAAGCGCCGAGATCGGTGGCTCTCGGCGTCGCCAGGACGCCTGGAACGTCGCCCCGGACGAAGCGGAGCGGAGATCCGGGGACCGATCGAATTCCGCACATTGCGATCCGAATGTGATGGGAGTAGGCCCCGGCTGACACGCCGGGGCGACATGGCGTTGGCGGCAAATGTCTCCGCCTAGAGCGCGATCAGGTAAAGTGGAATCCGGTTTACCGTCCGATCGCGCGACCCAGCAAAGACTCTAGAGCCGGGCCACGACGGTGAGGCGTTTCCACCTAAAGCGATCCCGCTCTAGGCCGATCACGCTCTAATTGCGTGTCAGCTGCCGCTCGACGCTCGCCTTCATCTGATCGGGGCAAGACTTTTCGTGCTCCCGGTAATTGTCGAGGATGAAGCCCTGCATCGTCCCGTGCAGCATTGCCACGATGGCGAGCTGACGCTGGGACATCTTCAGGACCTTGTTGTGATAGCCCATCAGCGGAAAGAAGATCCGCTTCTTCCAGTCGATGCCGCAAAACTCCGCCACGCCGGACATGATGCCGACGTTCATCACATGGCGCGCCTGTTCGATGGTGAGCGGAGGATTGGCCTTTTCGGCGTCGGTCGCCGGCCCGCAGAACCCTTTCCCGCATTGCGACATCGAAATCTGGCTGAGCACGCGCTGGAGCATGTGCGCGACCGAGCTGTCGAGCAGCGCAGCGTTGAGCACGCGCTGCCAGGGCGGTGCGTCGAACACCGGGATCTGCTCGTCGAGTGCGGTGCGCTGTTCGGGCGAGCAGGTCTTCAGCGTTTGCAGATTGGCGTAGTCACGGCCGAATTGCTGGTTGTGGATGATGCCGAGAATGGTCAGCGTCCGGGCATTGTGAACGCCTCTTTGCTGGAATTCCTGCATCATCGCCGGAAATGCGCGCTCTTCCCATTTCAGGCCGCACCATTTCAGGCGCGCCGATTTGGCCCCCGTGATCAGGGCGACGCGGGCGTCGTCTTCGTCCACCGTCGGGCTGGCGAGTTCTTCCGGCGTTGCCGCCTCACATGGCTTGCCGCCGCATTTGGCCTTGTGGATCGTCCGGAGCGCAAGAATGATCGCCGCGCGCGCATCGCTGCGGTGAAAGAAGGGAACTCTGTCGGAACTCTGAGCCAGAGCGGCGCCCGGCAGAGCGATGATGGCCGCCAGAATGCAAGCGGCAATGCGAAGCTGCATGAAGCCCTACCTTTGTTAGGCTGCGAAGCTAACAGGAGTTTATGGCAGGAAAAGACAGCAAATCGCGTGTGACGCAAGCCCGCAGTGAAAGCAAGGCTAACGGCTACTCGGCTTCGGAATATTCGACGATCTCTTCGCGCTCCTGATGCAGGCTGCGATAGGGCAGGGCCATGGCGGCCTTGGAGCCGACCTTGCGCTTGAACTGGATCGTGCGGATGAACTCCCGGATGCGCGGCTGAATCTCGGTGCGCCACCGCGTGCCGTTGAAGACGCCATAATGGCCGACGCCGGGCTGGACGTAGTGGTATTTCTCGTCGATCGGGATATTCGAGCACAGATCCTGAGCGGCTTCGGTCTGGCCGAGCCCGCAAATATCGTCGTTCTCTCCTTCCACCGTCATCAGCGCGGTGCGGTCGATGGCGCTGCAGTCCACGAGCTCGCCGCGATGCATTAGCCGCCCGTCCGGCAGGTCGTGATCCTGGAAGACGGCCCTGACCGTCTGCAGATAGAACTCGGCCGGGAGATCGAGCACAGCCAGATATTCGTCATAGAACTTCTGATGCTGGTCGACACTGTCGCAGTCGCCCTTCACCAGATTGTTGAACAGGCCCTGATGCGCCTCGATATGCCGCTCCAGATTCATCTGCATGAAGCCGGTGAGCTGGATGAAGCCGGGATAGACCTTGCGCATGACGCCGGCATTCGGGAAGGGAACCCGGAAGACGACATTGTTCTCGAACCACTCGATCGGCCGCGTCTTGGCGAGCTGATTGACGACGGTCTCGTTGCGGCGGGTGTCGATCGGGCCGCCCATCAGCGTCAGCGAGGCCGGCTGCATCGGGTCCATGCGCGCGGCCATGATGGCGGCAGCCGCCAGCACCGGAACGGCCGGCTGGCACACGGCGATCACATGGGTGTTGTCGCCGAGAAACTGAATGAATTCGATGATGTAGTCGATGAAGTCGTTGAGATCGAAGGGCCCGGCATTCACCGGCACGGTGCGGGCGTCCACCCAGTCGGTGACGTAGACATTGTGCTCCTTGATCATCGCCTCGACGGTGCCGCGCAGAAGCGTGGCGTAGTGGCCCGACAAGGGCGCCACGATCAGCACCTTCGGATCGTAACGCCGGCCGATGACCTTCTCCTCGCGGTCGAAATGGACGAGGTTGCAGAACGGCTTACGGTAGACGATCTGCTCGTTCACCGGCACCGGCATACCGAAGATCCGGGTTTCCTTGATGCCCCATTCGGGCTTGCCGTAACGGCGGGTGACATTTTCGAAGACTTCGCAGCTCGCCGCGATCATGCGCGGGACGATCATTTCTCGGAATGGGTTGAGCGGCGATTCGAGCTGCATCTTCAGGCCCTGCAAGCCCCACCGTAACGGCGTGAGTGCGGAATGGGCCATCTCGTAGGTGAAGTAGTTCATAGCTTCGCGCCCTCCAGGGAACGTCGACGCATCGTGTATACATTCCGATCCATTACTATGCGTTAGACCCTTGTGCAGCGCAACAGCTTTCCGCCGATCCCGCCAATCACGATTCTAAATCGAAAGTCGTTTCATACGCTTAAAGAAAAGAAGATGATCCGCTGGTCAATGTGCACTGCATATGTGCATGACTGAATACTTATGTAAATAATAATATAAAAATTGAAAATTTCGACGAATTTTGAGCATCTCAGACGCGAAGGCATTGCGCGTCTGTGGGCAACATGTGCAACATCTACGCAGGCGCTGCATCTGCGCAAGTCTCGCGACAAGGACGTGGCACATCGCTGCGCCGAAAGACTTCAGGCAACGCGGGACAGCCTGGGCAGGCTGCGCCGGCGCAAGACCGGCGCCTCGCTCCAGTTCGACACCGGGAACAGCCGCGATTTCGGCTCCGACATGCCGACGCGAGCCGTGGCCGTCTTCCCGCCAAACATGATGGCGAAAATCCTCACGATCGGCCCAACCGTCTTGGAAATCGCCGGACGTGCGGCCTGAACAGAAGGCAATGAGGGGCGACCCATGCGCATCTACCGCGATCTCGTCCGCTGGTATCCGCTGATCACGCAGCCGGAGGAGTATGCCGAGGAAGCCGGCTATATCACCGCGCTGGCCGAGGCGGTCTGCGACGGCCCTGCCGACACCCTGCTGGAGATGGGATGCGGCGGCGGCTGCAATGCCTCGCATCTGAAGGCGCGTTTTGCGTGCACCCTGACCGATCTGTCGGCAGGAGATGCTGGCGATCAGCCGCGGCGTCAATCCCGAATGCGAGCATCTGGCCGGCGACATGCGCTCGCTGCGCCTCGGGCGCCTGTTCGATGTCGTGCTGATTTACGACGCCATCGACTACATGACTTCGGAGGGCGACCTGCGCGCGGCGATCGGCACGGCGGCGGCGCATCTGCGCGCCGGGGGCGCGGCGGTCTTCCAGCCGGATTTCGTGCGCGAGAGCTTCGTTCCGCATACGGATGAGGGCGGGCACGACGCGCCGGATGGCACGAGCCTGCGCTATCTGGAATGGATCCACGATCCCGACCCGGCCGACACGACGGTCGATCTCGATTTCGCGCTCATGATCCGCGATCCCGGCAAGCCAGTCCGCGTCGAGCACGACCACCAGAAGGCAGGGCTGTTCGACCGGGGGACGTGGTGGGCGCTGATGAAGGAGGCGGGGCTGAACGTCGTCGAGCCGTCGATCCCCGACCCGTACGCAGGTCAGCGCGAAACCTTCGTCGGCCGGCGGCGCCCGGACTGAGGCCGCATAGCCGCCGTCCTACCCGATCTGTGCCGCAGCCCGTGCCTCCTGTGCATCGGCACATCCGTCGAACTCGACCTCGACCGTGGCGTGCGCGACGCCGAAGCGCTCCTTCAGCCGCTGCTTGACGTCGCCGGCGATCTGTTCGGGGCGGCAGGTTTCCGACACGCGCACATGCAGCGTTACCATCGGCCGCTCCTGCGTGATCGACCAGGCGTGCACATGATGAACGTCCTCGATCACGGGAAAGGCCGAGGTGAGATCCCGCGCAATCTCCCGGCTGTCGACGCCGCTCGGCGCGCCCTCCAGCAGGATATGGCCGCTTTCGCGCACCACCTGCCAGGCGGAGCGCAGGATGATCAGCGCGACGAGAACCGACAGGATCGGGTCGATCGGCGTCCATCCGGTCGCGACGATGATCAGCGCCGCGGCGATGGCCGCAACGGAGCCGAGCAGGTCGCCCATGACGTGGAGCGCCGCCGCCCGGACATTGAGATTGTCCCGGTCGCCGCCTTGCAGCACCCAGAACGAGCCGATATTCACCGCAAGGCCGGCAAGCGCCACCCAGAACATCAATCCGCCGACCACGGTCGCGGGCTGCTCGATCCGGTGCCAGGCCTCGATCGTGATCCACGCCGCGATGGCGAACAGCGCCAGGCCGTTGGCGAATGCGATCAGAATCGAGAAGCGGTCATAGCCATAGGTGCGCTGCCAGTCCGCCGGGCGGCGCGCAAGGCGAAAGCCGTACCAGGCGAGCGACAGGCTGGCGAAGTCGGTCAGCATGTGACCGGCGTCGGCGAGCAGGGCCAGCGAACCGGACATCAAGCCGCCCGCCACCTCCACCAGCATGAATGCGCCGGTCAGCAGCGCGGCGATGCCGACGCGCGTTTCGCTCGCGCCATGCGTATGGTCGTGGCTCCCATGGTCATGGCCATGACCATGGGAGCCGGAATGATCGTGTTTGTGCGCCATGGCGTAAACATAGCGGCTGAGTTGCCGGCACCCAAGAGCCGATTGCCACCATCCGGCGCGACACGGTAGTGCGGGGGAGCCTGCGCTGTTAGCATGGCGCCCGGAATCAAGCAATCAGGCAGGAGAAGGCGCGCATGGCGAATGCCGATCGGATGTCACAGGTCGCGGCGGCGCAGCGGTTCAAGGTCGGCGATGTGGTCGTCACGGCGCTGTCCGACGGCGGCACGCAGCTCAACACGGCGAATTTCGTCGGCATCGACGAGGACGGCGTCCATGCCGCATTGCGGGCCTCATATATCGAGCCGGAGAGCTATCGCGGGGCGATCAACGCCTTCGTCGTGGAGAGCGAGGCGGGCATCGTTCTCATCGATTCCGGCGGCGGCGATTTCCTCGGAGCCCATCTCGGCCGCCTCGCCGCCAATCTGCGCGCGGCAGGCTATCAGCCGTCCGACATCTCGGTCCTGCTGATGACGCATCTGCACCCCGATCATGTCGGCGGCTGCGTCGACGGCGGCGCTCCGGTCTTCGCCAATGCCGAATTCGTCGTCAGCGAGGCTGAGCGGGCGTTCTGGACCGATCCGGCCGTGCGCGCCAAGGCGGCGCCGAGCAGGGCACCGGTGTTCGATCTCGTGGCGTCGGCGCTCGGCGCTTATGGTCACAAGCTGCGCACCTTCAGCGGCGAAACGGAGGTGGTGCCCGGCATCACCTCGCTGCCATTGCCGGGGCACACGCCGGGCCACACCGGCTACCGCATCGAGAGCGGCGGGCAGAAGCTGCTGATCTGGGCCGACATCGTTCACGCCGCCGCGGTCCAGCTTCCCCATCCCGACGTCACCATGGTCTTCGACGTCGACGGCCCCCTGGCCGCGAAAACCCGCAAGGCGCTGCTGGAGCGCGTCGCGGCGGATCATACGCTGATTGCGGGAATGCACATGCCGTTCCCCGGCGTCGGCCATATCGAGAAAGCTTGGGAAGGCTATCGATTTGTGCCGGCGGCATGGGAATATCTGTAAGCTTTCCAAGTCTCCTCAGATCAAACCAGATTCAAGCCGCGCCTCGGGAACTCAGGGCGCGGCTCTGTCTTATCGAGGGATGCCGGCCGTTCGACGAGCCTGCCCGAGAGGCCCCTTACCGGATGTGTAACCAATTGGAGACAGACTTTTCTGTATGCATAATCTGACGCTATGCGTATTTTAGTCAAAGATGTTTTAAATAGATTCATGCAGATCGTTATGGGAAACAAGCATGCGCTCCAAGCTTGGTGAAAGCGTTCTGGCGGCCACGACCGAAGCGGCTTCCTCGTCGCCAGGCGTCGGCGAGCGCTTTCAGGACTGGCTGACCTCGGCGCTCAGCGATTTCGGTTTCAGCGTGTTGCTGATCGGCGACAAGGCGCCCGATTTCGAGGCTGACACGACCCACGGGCCGCTTCGGTTTCACGAGTGGATCGGCGAATCCTGGTGCATGCTGTTCTCGCATCCGAAGAATTTCACGCCGGTCTGCACGACCGAGCTCGGCTACGTGGCGCGGCTCAGACCCGAATTCGAGCGGCGCAACTGCAAGGTGATCGGCCTCAGCGTCGATCCGGTCGAGGACCATCTCGCCTGGGGCCAGGATATTGCGGACGTGATGGGCATGGAGCCGAATTTTCCGATTGTCGGCGACCGCGATCTGCGCGTGGCCCGGCTCTACGGGATGCTGCCGGCGAGCGACGCCGAGACGTCCGAGGGCCGCACCGCGCAGGACAACGTCACCGTGCGCACCGTGCATATCATCGACCCCGACAAGACGATCCGCGCCATGCTGACCTACCCGATGAGCAGCGGCCGGAACTTCTTCGAGATGCTGCGGCTGCTGGACTCGATCCAGCTCTCCTCGCGCCATCCGGTGGTCACGCCCGCGAACTGGCGGCCGGGACAGGAGGTGATCATCAGCCCGCGGCTGACCAACGAGCAGGCGCAGGCGATCTATCCGGCCGGATGGGCGGAGGCGAAGCCCTGTCTGCGCTTCGTTCCCCAACCGCGCGACGATTAGGGCGCGGCCCCGGCGCCGATCCTTAACTTCCGACCCCGCAAATCAACCTTACAGACGGCAGTCGCCGGAATCTGCTAGCGTCCCGGATTGCGCCGATTATGGGCGCGTTGCATTTGCGGCATGAGGGTTTGGCAATGCGCGTTGCACGTGACTGGTATCATCCGGCCGCCCTGGTGAGGTCATTGATGCTGCGGCCGCGCGTCTATTGCGGGGCCATGGCCGGGATCGTCGCCTATCTTATCGCCGGTGGCCTTCCCGCGACCGAGCGGCTTTCGATCGCATGGGATGCGGGAGGGCTGATCTATCTGGCGTTCGCGTTCTGGCTGATGATCACCTGCCGTGCCGACCATATCAGGGCAGCGGCGGCGGCGGGCGACGACAGCCGCATCGTTATTCTCATCGTCATTCTGCTCAGTATCGGGGCAAGTTTCGTCGCCATCGCCCAGCTCATCCAACATGCCAAGGAGCCTGCCCTTACCGGCAGTGGAAAGACCATCCTCGGCATCCTGGCAATGGCGACGATCGTCCTCTCATGGAGCGTCACCCAGGTCGCCTTCGCCCTGCATTACGCCCACGATTACTATTTGCTCCACGATGGCGGGGATGCACCGGGCGGCCTTGAATTTCCGGGCACCGACGTTCCCGACTATTGGGATTTCCTCTATTTCGCGACGTCCATCGGGGCCACCTCGCAAACCTCCGATACCATCATCCGCGCAAGCAGCATACGCCGGCTGGTGACGCTGCACTCGGTGATCGCGTTCTTCTTCAATACCGCGGTGCTGGCGCTGACCGTGAATGTCGCGGCGAGCCTGGCTTAAGCGCGGCCGTAAGGCGGGCCCCCCGCGGCCGTCTCGCGCGGGCCGCCGCCGCCTGCGCGTTCACTCCATCCCCATCAGCAATTCGGCATTGCCGCCCGCCGCCGCCGTGTTGACCGTCACCACCTGCTCGATGGCGAAGCGGGGCAGGTAATGCGACCCGCCTGCCTTCGGTCCTGTCCCGGACAAGCCGCTGCCGCCGAAAGGCTGCACGCCGACGACCGCGCCGATCATGTTGCGGTTGACGTAGACATTGCCCGTGGGGAGCCGGCGGGCGATGCGCTCGGCGGTCTCGTTGATGCGGGAGTGGATGCCGAGGGTGAGGCCGTAGCCGGTCGCCTCGATCGCATCGAGGACCTCGCCGAGCCGGTCCGCCCGGTAGCGCGCCACATGCAGCACCGGGCCGAAGATCTCCTCGCGCAGCGCGCGCGGATCGGCCAGCTCGACGATATGCGGAGCGACGAACGTGCCTTCGCCGGGCGCGTCTCCAGCATAGAGGATGCGGCCGGCATTGGGGCCGCGCACCGAGGCGAGATAGGCGTCGAGCTTGCCTTTAGCTTCGGCGTCGATCACCGGGCCGATCTGGGTCGCCGGGTCGCGCGGATCGCCAAGCTTCAACTCGTGCGCCGCCCCGGCGATCATCTCGATCATGCGGTCGGCGACATCCTCCTGCACGCAGAGCAGCCGCAGCGCCGAGCAGCGCTGGCCGGCGGAGCGGAAGGCCGACATGACGACGTCGTCCGAGACCTGCTCGGGGAGGGCGGTGGCGTCGACGATCATCGTGTTGATGCCGCCGGTCTCGGCGATCAGCGGGACGATCGGGCCGTCCTTGGCCGCGAGCGCGCGGTTGATCAGCCGGGCGACTTCGGTCGATCCGGTGAAGGCGACCCCGGCAACGCGTGGGTCCTCAACGAGCGCCGCGCCGACCCGGCCGTCGCCGAGCGCCAGATGAAGCGCGCTCGCCGGGACGCCCGCCTCATGCAGCAGCTTCACCGTCTCGAAAGCGATCAGCGGCGTCTGCTCGGCGGGCTTGGCGATCACGGCATTGCCGGCCATCAGCGCGGCGGCGATCTGCCCGGTGAAGATGGCGAGCGGGAAGTTCCACGGGCTGATGCAGACGAACACGCCGCGCCCGCGCAGGCGCAAGACGTTGGACTCGCCGGTCGGGCCGGGCAGCGGCTCGCCGTCGCCGAACAGCTTGCGGCCCTCGGCGGCGTAATAGCGGCAGAAATCGACCGCCTCGCGCAGCTCGGAGAGCGCATCGTCGAGCGTGCGTCCGCCTTCGGTCTGGATCAGGTGGATAAGAAGTCCGCGGCGCGTTTCCATGAGATCGGCGGCGCGTTCGAGACTGGCTGCGCGCTTCGCTGCGGGCGTCGCCTGCCAAGCGGCGAAACCGGCAGCGGCGGCTTGCATGATCTGCGCCGATGCCGCCGGATCGAGCTCTCTGACACGGCCGATTTCCGTGCGCGCATCGATCGGCGTGACCGCCGGCCGCTCCGTGCCGTCCTCCACCGGCTTGCCGTCGATCAGCGACGCCGCGGATATCCTCGTTCCGCGATGCGCTTCGATCTCGGCAAGCAGCGTGGCAAGCGCGGCGCGGTCGCCAAGCTCGACGCCGGCCGAATTCCGCCGCAACGGCGCGTAGAGATCGCGGGGGCGCGGGATCGCGGAATGCCGGGCGTCTTCCGCACTGCCGAGAAGGTCCGCAGGCTGACGTAGCAGCTCGTCGACCGGCACGTCCGGGTCGGCGGCGGCGGAGACGAAGGAGGAATTGGCGCCGTTCTCAAGCAGCCGGCGCACGAGATAGGCGAGCAGATCGCGATGGCCGCCGACGGGGGCGTAGATGCGGCAGGCGACGCCGGGCGCGGTTTCGCGCAGGCGGCTATAGAGCGCCTCGCCCATGCCGTGCAGCCGCTGGAACTCGTAGCCGTTGTTCACGCCGGCATGGTCCAGCACGCTGGCGACTGTCAGCGCATTATGCGTGGCGAATTGCGGAAAGATGCGCGGGCGCAGGGCGAGAAGCTGGTCGGCGCAGGCGATATAGTTGAGGTCGGTCAGGCATTTGCGGGTGAACACCGGATAGTCGGCGAGGCCGCGCTCCTGGGCGCGCTTGATCTCGGTGTCCCAATAGGCGCCCTTGACGAGGCGCAGCATCATCCGCCGGTCGAGCCGCTCGGCCAGCACGCCGGCCCAGGCGATTACCGCGCTGGCGCGCTTCTGATAGGCCTGGATGGCGAGGCCGAAGCCGTCCCACCCGGCAAGCGAGGGATCGGCGAACACGGCGGCGATTACGTCGAGCGAGATCTCCAGCCGGTCGGCCTCCTCGGCGTCGATGGTGAAATTCAGATCGTAGGCTTTGGCCTTCCGCGCCAGCTCCAGTGTCCGCGGCACGAGCTCGCGCATGACCCGCTCCCGGCTCACCGCCTCGTAGCGCGGATGCAGCGCCGACAGCTTCACCGATATGCCCGGACGCTCCGGCAGCGGACGGTTCCCGGCGGCGCGTCCGATCGCCTCGATGGCGGCGGCATAGGAGGCGAAATAGCGCTCCGCGTCGGCGGCCGTGCGCGCGCCCTCGCCGAGCATGTCGAAGGAGTAGCGGTAGAGACCGCCCGAGCCGGAGCGCGCGCGGGCGAGCGCGTCCTCGATGGTCTGACCAAGGACGAAATGATTGCCCAGCACGCGCATCGCCTGGCGGGTGGCGGTGCGCAGGGCGGGGAGGCCGATGCGTTTGGCGAGCTGGCTGAGGATGTTGTCCGGCGTCTCGCCCGGCCTGATGATGCGGGCGGACAGGCCGAGCGCCCAGGCCGAGGCGTTGACGAGCAGCGCGCTGGAGCGGGCCTCGTGATGGACGAAATTGCCCTGGCCGAGCTTGTCCTCGATCAGCCGGTCGGCGGTCGCCCGGTCGGGCACGCGCAGCAGCGCCTCGGCGAGCACCATCAGCGCGAGACCTTCGCGCGTCGACAGCGAATACTCGCGCAGCATCTCCTCGACGCCGCCGAAGCCGCCGCCATGGGCGCGGATCGCCCCGATCAGATCGCGGGCGCGCTCGGTCGCTGCTGCTTCGCCCGAAGCGCCGCCCACGGAGCGCAGCAGACCGCGCGCAATGGCGACGTCGTCGCCCGCATAGGGCGCGGTGAAGTCGGGGAGCTTGAGTTCGGTCATCGGGGAGCCTCCAGCATTGGCATCGACACCATTCTAGGCTCCTTGGGCTTCCTGGACCTTTTGTTCAAGATCACGATGATCTTGGATTGAATCGATCCTAAATCATGAACAGTGATCGATTCTTATAGCTTAGAGCGGGATGACGAGCGGAAAATCGGGTTCCCACTTTTCCTCATCCCGCTCTAAATCGGATTTACGCGATGGCCGCCGTCCACCGAGATGGTGCTTCCGGTTATATAGGACCCCGCCTCGGAAAGCAGCAGCAGCATCGGGCCGACCAATTCCGCGTAATGACCGACACGGGCCATCGGAATGCGGCGGATCATCTTCTGTCCGGCTTCGCTTTGCAGATAGGCGCGGTTGATGTCGGTCTCGAAATAGCCGGGAGCGAGCGCGTTGACGCGGATGCCCTGGGCCGCCCATTCGAGCGCCATCTGCTGGGTGAGCTGGACGACGCCCGCCTTGGATACGGCGTAGGTGGTGATGCCGGGGCTCTGGCGGAAGCCGAGCAGCGAAGCGATGTTGACGATGCTGCCGCCCTTGCCGCGCTGGACCATGTGGCGGGCGACCTCGGTGCCGACCGCCCAGACGCCTTTGAGATTGGTGTTGATCGTATCGTCCCAATTGGCCTCGTCGGCTTCGAGCAGCAGCGCGCGCCGGACCAGGCCGGAATTGTTGATCAGGCCGTCGATGCCGCCGGTCAGCCGCACGGCCTCGGCGACGCCGTCGCGGACCGACGCCATGTCGGTGACGTCCATGGTGATGGCGTAGGCGGTGCCGCCCTTCTGCTCGATCTCGGCGGCGAGTTCGTTGAGCGCATCGGCCCGGCGCGCGGCCCCGACGATGGTTGCGCCCGCCTCACCGAGCGCGAGGGCGAAACTGCGGCCGAGCCCGCTCGAGGCGCCGGTGACGAGGATCACCTTGCCCGAAATGTCGAAAATCCCGTTCATGAAGCCTCCCCGGACTGTCTCGCGTTGGTTTTCTTGCCAGCCGGCGCATCGAGCGCCGCAGGCGGATATGCCGCTCGCCAGTGTGGTGGCAAGGCGGATCGTCGGCAAGGGATTGTTTCGCCGGAGACTTCAGCGTGGCGGATGCGTGGCGTTGATGCGGGGGGTAACGCAAACAAAGGGCCTCACCCGGAGCGGACGCGCCGTCCGGGTGAGGGGAGGGAGGAGACGTCGGGGTTGGGTCAATTCGTCTCCTAGAGTCCGGGGCTGACATCCTCGCTCTCGGAGCCAGGATCGCTCCGCTGTTATAGCTGTTCCCAGTCTGAACGGTTGCTGTCCGCCGCTATTTCGCCGACGGCTTGCAGCCGAGCCTCGCGCAGCATTTGCCGCTGAAGGCGACGCAGGCCGGGCGCTGTCCGTGCGGGCATTTGGCGATGATCTTGGGCAGGCAGCGCAGAATGGCGCGGGGGCGAGGCCAGGCGTGCGTGGGAGCGCGGAACGGCTTTCTCGGCTGGGCGGCGGATGCCCCGTCCGATGCGACCGCGACGATCAGCGCCGATGCGGCGACGGTCGCCATGAGAATGATACTCCAAGCCAGCGCGCTCACAGCCTTCACTCCTCGCCCCCTGCCACCGGTCGCAGCCCCATGCTGCGGCCCTTACGCCATGTCTGTCGCGCCGGCGGGAGGAAAGGTTCAAAGGCTGGCGGTGATTAAATCACCTTGCCCGGATTGAGGATGCCGCGCGGGTCGAAGGCATCCTTGATCTTGCGCATCATTTCGATCTCGACCGGCGCTTTGACCTCGCGCAGCAGGTCGCGCTTCATGACGCCGATGCCGTGCTCGGCGCTGATCGAGCCGTCGAGTTCCAGGACGATGGCCTCGACGACATGCGTGACTTCGTGCCAGCGCGCCAGGAACGCGGCCTTGTCGGCGCCTTTGGGCTGGCTGATGTTGAAATGGATGTTGCCGTCGCCGTAATGGCCGAAAGGCACGGGCCGGGAGCCGGGCACTACGGCGGTCACGGCGTCGATTGCGCGGCTGAGGAATTCCGGCAGCGCCGCCACGGGCACGGAGACGTCGTTCTTGATGCTGCCGCCCTCGTGGAGCTGCACCTCCGACATCAATTCGCGGATGCGCCAGAAATCGGCCGCCTGCGTCAGCGAGGCGGCAAGGACGGCGTCGGCGACGATGCCTTTTTCGACGGCGGCGACGAGCAGTTTTTCCGCGCTGGGCTCGGCTTCGCCCTCGCGCAGGCTCGACAATTCGATCAGCACATACCAGGGATGCGGGCCGCTCAGCGGATCGCGCGTGCCCTCGGCATGGCGCACGACCATGTCGATGCCGATGCGCGGCAGCAGCTCGAACGCGGTCAGCTCGCCCGCGCCCATCTCGTAGGCGAGGTCGAAAAAGCGTGCCGCATCCCCCAGGCCGGCGAGGCCGACGAAGGCGGTGGCCTTACTCTTCGGCTGCGGCGACAGTTTGAGCACGGCGGCGGTGACGATGCCGAGCGTGCCTTCCGCGCCGATGAACAGGTCGCGCAGGTCGTAGCCGGTGTTGTCCTTGCGCAGCGACCGCAGGCCGTCCCAGATGCGCCCGTCGGCGAGCACCACTTCGAGGCCGAGCACGAGGCTTCGCGTATTGCCGTAGGCGAGCACCTGGAGGCCGCCCGCATTGGTGGAGATGTTGCCGCCGATCTGGCAGGAGCCTTGCGAGCCGATGCTCAGCGGAAACAGCCGTCCGGCATCCTCGGCGGCCTTCTGCGCGCCCGCAAGGGTTACGCCGGCTTCGACGATCATGGTGTTGCCGCTCGGGTCGACCGAGCGCACGCGGTTGAGCCGCTCCAGGCTGACGACGACCTCGCCATTGTGGGAGATCTGCCCGCCGACAAGGCCGGTATTGCCGCCCTGCGGGACGATCGCGGTGCCGGTTTCATGGGCGAGCGCGAGGATGCGCGAGACCTCCTCGGTGGTGCCCGGTTTGAGCACCAGCGGCGTCCGGCCATGATAGAGATGCCGCCACTCGCGCAGATACGGCTCCTGATCCGGGCCCTCGGTGACGGCGTATTTGGCGCCGACGATCTCGGTCAAGGCCTTCAGCGTTTCGGGTGTGGCCGTGTTCGGCGCGGTCTGGTCGGCAGCCATGGGCTCAATTCCTTTCGGCCGTTCGCGGCGCTGCGGCGCGGCGCAGCCGGTCGTTGATCGCCTCGCCGAGCCCGTCCTCGGGGATCGGCGCGACGGCAATCGTATTGATAGTCTCGCCGTCCAGCCGACGCAAATAGGCGAACAGATTGGCGGCCGCCTCGCGCAGGTTTCCGGTCTCGCTGAGGTTGAAGGACGGGCCGTCATGCGTCGCCGACGGGCCGAAGCCGAGATAGGCTTCGCCGGGCGCGGCGCGTTCCGCATTCAGGCGCAGATTCGGCGCGCGGGGCATAATGCGAGGCGAGCATTCCGGGGGCCTCGCGGCCTCGCGCCGCCGCGATGCAGGGCGAGCGGACGGCCGAGCACGGCTTCGACGGCCTCACGTGTCGCGGCGCCGGCGCGCAGCAGCATGGGCGAGCCGCCCACCAGTCCGACGATGGTCGATTCCAGCCCTTCCGCGCAGGCGCCGCCGTCGAGGATCATGTCGACCTTGCCGCCCAGGTCGGCCGCGACATGCGCCGCCGTCGTCGGACTGACCTGGCCGGACGGATTGGCGCTCGGGGCGGCGATGGGAACGCCCGCGGCCCGCATCAGCGCCTGCGCCACCGGATGCGCAGGCACCCGTAGCGCCACGGTCGGCAGCCCGGCGCTGATCAGATCGCTGAGCCGGGCGTCCGAGCGGCGCGGCAGCACCAGGGTCAGCGGTCCCGGCCAGAACGCATCCGCCAGCCGTCGCGCATCCGCATCGAAGACGGCCAGCCTTTCGGCCGCCTCCCGGCCCGGAACATGGGCGATCAGCGGATTGAAGCGCGGCCGACCCTTGGCCTCGAAGATCCGCGCCACGGCCTCGCCGTCCTCGGCATTCGCGCCGAGCCCGTAAACCGTCTCGGTCGGAAACGCGACGAGACCGCCTTGGCGGATGACGCGCGCGGCATCGGCGATGGTTTCGGGAGAAGACTTGAGAATATCTGCCATTTTCATGCGGCCATCGTGACCGCCAGGGATGCGCGGCGGCGGGAATCGGAACCTTCTCTTTTCCCTTACAACCATTGCCGGTAAATTATAAGCTGAACCAACGCTGCAGAAAACCGGGCAGCACCAAGCCGGGAGGACGAATGGCTTACCACGCGCCAGTGTCGGATATTTCCTTTGCTCTCAACACGATTGCCGGATTCTCCCGTCATTTGGACGAGGGTCTGTTCGGCGAGCTCGACGTCTCGACCGTGCAGGCGATTCTCGACGAGGCCGGGCGATTCGCGAGCGAGGAGCTGTCCGCGATCAACCGCAGCGGCGACGAGCAGGGCGCGCGGCTCAAGGACGGCGAAGTGACGATGCCGCCCGGCTGGAAGGAAGCCTACCGGAAATTCTGGGAAGGCGGGTGGAACGCGCTGCCGCTGCCGACCGCTTATGGCGGCCAGGGGCTGCCGGTCGCGCTCGCCATGGCGGTCACCGAGATGTGGAACGGCGCCAACATGGCTTTCGGCCTCAACCCGCTGCTCACCCAGGCCGGGGTCGACGCACTTCACAAATACGGCGCCGACTCGCTGAAGACCAAATATCTGCCGAAAATGGTGTCCGGCGAATGGACCGGCTCGATGCAGCTCACCGAGCCGCATGCCGGCTCCGATTTGCGCTTCCTGAAGACCCGCGCCGTGCCGCAAGGCGACGGCACCTACCGGATCAGCGGCACCAAGATTTTCATCACCTACGGCGAGCATCCGCTGACCGACAATATCGTGCATATCGTCCTTGCCCGCCTGCCCGACGCGCCGGAAGGCACCAAGGGCATCTCGATGTTTCTGATCCCGAAATTCCTGGTCAACGACGACGGCTCGCTGGGCGAGCGCAACGACGTGCGCTGCGCCAAGCTGGAGCATAAGCTCGGCATTCACGGCTCACCGACCTGTGTGCTCAATTACGGCGATCAGGACGGCGCGGTCGGCTGGATGGTCGGCGAGCCGCATAAGGGCCTGTTCTACATGTTCACCATGATGAACCAGGCCCGGCTCGGCGTCGGCGTGCAGGGCGTGGGCCTTGCCGAACACGCCTATCAGGACGCGCTGGCCTATGCCCGCGAGCGCAGGCAGGGCAGCATCGAGGACACGCCGCCCGGCATGATGACGCCGATCATCAACCACCCGGATGTGCGCCGGACGCTGCTGTCGATGAAGGCGAGAATCGCCGCCGCGCGCTCGATCTGCTTCGTCAATGCGGTGGCCATCGATCTGGCGAGGCACGCCGCGCGACGAGGCGAGCCGCGCCAAGGCGGACGCGCTTGCCGCGCTGCTGACGCCGGTCTCGAAGGCCTACGGTTCGGATGTCGGCGTCGAGGTCGCCTCGGACGGCGTCCAGGTCCATGGCGGCATGGGTTTCATCGAGGAGACCGGCGCCGCACAGCATTACCGCGACGCGCGCATCGCCCCGATCTATGAAGGCACCAACGGCATTCAGAACCTCGATCTGGTCACGCGCAAGCTGCCGCTCGGCAATGGCGAGGTGGTGCGGACGTTGATCGAGGATCTGAAGGAGACGGTGCGCGAGGTGAAGGCGTCCAACGAGCCGGCGTTCGGCGTCGATGGGCGAATGCCTTGCCGACAGCGTTGCCGATCTGGAAGAGACCAGCGGCTGGCTGCTCGGCCAGCTTGCCGAACACCGCGATGTGGCCTTGGCAGGCGCCGTCCCCTATGGCCGCATCTTCGCCAACACCGCGGGCGGGGTGTTCCTGGCGCGCGGCGCACTGGCGGCCGCGCGCGGCGCCGGTCCGGGCGACCGCACGGCCCATGTCGCCCTTGCGCGTCATTTCGCCGAGACCCAGGCGCCGCTCACCGGCGGCCTGAAGCGCGCGGTCTACAATGCGCATGAAACCGTGCTCGGGTCGGCAGGCGATGCCGTTCTCGGCTGAGCCGGACGGACGAGAACAGCCGCGGCGCGCGCAACGCCCCCGGCGAATTGACAAAGAGAGGTGGGGACATGGAAACGCTGAAAGGCAAGACGCTGTTCATCACGGGCGCCAGCCGGGGCATCGGGCTTGCCATCGGCCTGCGCGCGGCCCGTGACGGGGCGAATGTGGTCATCGCGGCCAAGACCGCGGAGGCGCATCCGAAGCTGGAGGGCACGATCTACACTGCGGCCGAGGCGATCGAGAAGGCCGGCGGCAAGGCGCTGCCACTGGTCTGCGACATCCGCTTCGAGGACCAGGTCGGCGAGGCCGTCGAAAAGGCCGCCCAGGCGTTCGGCGGCATCGACATCTGCGTGAACAATGCCAGCGCCATCTCGATCATCAAGGTCGCCGACACCGACATGAAGCGTTACGATCTGATGCACCAGATCAACGCGCGCGGCACGTTCCTGACCTCCAAGACCTGCCTTCCTTTTCTGGCGAAGGCGGCGAACCCGCATATCCTGATGCTGTCGCCGCCGCTCGACATGAGCCCGAAATGGTTCGGCGGGCAGGTCGCCTATTCGATGGCCAAGTTCGGCATGAGCATGTGCGTGCTCGGCATGGCGGAGGAATTCAAGCCGATGGGCGTCGCCGTCAACGCGCTCTGGCCGCGCACCACGATCGCCACGGCTGCGGTCAACAATCTGCTCGGCGGCGAAAAGATCATGCGCGCCAGCCGGACGCCGGAGATCCTGGCCGATGCGGCGCATCTGATCTTCACCCAGCCCTCGCGCGACTTCACCGGCAATTTCTGCATCGACGATACGCTGCTCGCCGAGCATGGCGTCGCCGATTTCGATAAATACCGGGTCGATCCGACCCAGGATCTGATGGCCGATTTCTTCGTTCCCGCCGATAGCCGTCCGCCGGCGGGTCTGAAAGCCGTTGCGTCGTAGATCGTTTAGAGCGGGATGGCGAGCGGAAAACCGGTATCCACTTGTCCTCATCCCGCTCTAGCAAGGGAACCGGGCGCGGAATCCGGCCGTTCCCTTGCCTAAACCAACGAACCGTGATCACCTAACCGATATGACAACGCTCTACGTCACTCACGACTGCTTCACCGAGCACGACACCGGGCCGGGCCATCCCGAACGCCCAGACCGGATCCGAGCGGTCGAGAAGGTGCTCAGCCACGAACTCTTCGAGCCGCTGGTCAGGGAACAGGCCCCGCCGGCGGATGACGAGGCGATCGCCCGCGTTCACCCGATGAGCTATATCGAGGCGCTGCGCCAGGCCGCGCCGCAAGACGACCTTGTCTATCTCGACGGCGACACGCCGATGTCTCCGGAGACGTTGAACGTCGTCTATCGCGGCGTCGGTGCGGCCCTTCGCGCCACGGATGCGGTCATGACCGGGGAGGTGCAGAACGCGTTCTGCGGCGTGCGCCCGCCCGGCCATCACGCCGAACCCGAGCGCGCCATGGGCTTCTGCTTCTTCAACAACGTCGCGATCGCCGCACAGCATGCCCGTGCCCGCCATGGCGCCGAGCGCGTCGCGGTGATCGATTTCGACGTCCACCACGGCAACGGCACCCAGGCGGCGTTCTGGTCCGACCGCAATCTGTTCTACGCCTCGACCCACCAGATGCCGCTCTATCCGGGCACCGGCGCGCTGCGGGAAACCGGCGTCGACGACAATATCGTCAATGCGCCGCTTCACGCCGGGGACAGCGGTTTGCAGTTCCGCGACGCGTTCCGGAGCCGGATTCTGCCGGAGCTGACGAATTTTGCTCCGGATATCCTGTTCATCTCCGCCGGATTCGATGCCCATCGCGACGATCCGCTTGCTAACATCAACCTGACCGAGGACGATTTCGCTTGGGTCAGCTTCAATCTGGCCGACGCCGCGCACAAGCTTTGTGGCGGCCGGATCG
The DNA here is from genome assembly GCA_963727575.1 of uncultured Alphaproteobacteria bacterium. Lineage (GTDB taxonomy): Bacteria > Pseudomonadota > Alphaproteobacteria > Rhizobiales > Rhodomicrobiaceae > JAHQVI01. The sequence continues at coordinate 402,478 of CAVSIA010000012.1, read as the reverse complement.
TGTCGCTGCTGGAGGGCGGTTACAATCTGACCGCGCTGGCGCGCTCGGTCGGCGTCCATGTCGGCGCGCTGATCGAATCCGGGCAATGACGGCCGAAACCAAGGGACCATGAATGGCTAAAGCCCCCGAAACCCACGAAGACATCAAGGCGATGACGTTCGAACAGGCTCTGAAGGAGCTTGAGCAGATCGTCGGCAAGCTCGAGCGCGGCGATGTCGAGTTGGAGCCGTCGATTGCGCTTTACGAGCGCGGCGAAGCACTGAAAGCGCATTGCGAACGGCTCCTGCAGCGTATCGAGGCGAAAGTCGAAAAGATCACCCTTGATGCGCAGGGTGCGCCGAGCGGCAGCGCGCCGCTGGACCCCGGCGCGTGATTGGTTCGCGGCCTGACAATCCTCATCCGCTTGTTTTCATTCAGCCTCTGCCGCTTGCAAGACTGTTTTCTTTTCGCCAGTGTCAGGCTAGGCTGACGTCACGCCTTGGCATCGGACAGTGACATTTCGTCCCATAATGTCTGTTCCGGACGCCCCGGCGGCACAATATCTGCGATGGTGCAATAATAATAAAAGCGAAATTTTTCATATCTTGCCGTCCGATATGGCGGCGCCGTTGAAGGGTAAGGGGCCGTGACTGCATCCGGTAAAACGCCGCTTCTCGATCAGATCAATACCCCGGCAGATCTCCGCGGATTCGCCGAAAAAGACCTTGCTCAGATCGCCGACGAACTCCGGCGGGAGACGATCGACGCCGTCTCGGAAACCGGCGGCCATCTCGGAGCCGGGCTTGGCGTCGTCGAGCTGACGGTGGCGCTGCATTATCTGTTCGACACGCCGAACGACCGCCTGATCTGGGACGTCGGCCATCAATGCTATCCGCACAAGATCCTGACCGCGCGGCGGGACCGTATCCGCACGCTGCGCCAGGGCGGCGGCCTGTCCGGCTTCACCAAGCGCGCCGAAAGCGAGTACGACCCGTTCGGCGCCGCCCATTCCTCCACCTCGATCTCCGCCGGCCTCGGCATGGCCGTGGCGCGCGATCTCGACGGCAGGAAGAACCATGTGATCGCCGTGATCGGCGACGGCGCGATGAGCGCGGGCATGGCCTATGAGGCGATGAACAATGCCGGCGCCATGGACAAGCGGCTGATCGTCATCCTCAACGACAACGACATGTCGATCGCCCCGCCGGTCGGCGCGCTCAGCGCCTATCTGGCCCGGCTGAATTCCAGCAACACCTATCTGCGCATCCGCGATTTCGTCAAGCAGCTCGCCAAGCGCCTGCCGAAGGATTGGGAGCGCCGGGCCGAGCGCGTCGAGGAATATACGCGCAATTTCTGGTCGGGCGGGCTGTTGTTCGAGGAACTCGGCTTCTACTATGTCGGGCCGGTCGACGGCCACAATCTCGACCATCTGATCCCCGTCTTGCGCAATGTCCGCGACGCCGATGCCGGCCCGGTTCTCGTCCACGTCGTCACGCAGAAGGGCAAGGGCTACGAGCCCGCCGAGAAGTCGGCCGACAAATATCACGGCGTGTCGAAATTCAACGTCATCACCGGCGCACAGGCGGTGTCGAAGCCGAATGCGCCGAGCTATACCAAGGTTTTCGCGCAAAGCCTCGTTCAGGAGGCGCGCAAGGACGACCGCATCGTCGCCGTCACCGCGGCGATGCCGGCCGGCACCGGGCTCGACCTGTTCCAGAAGGAGTTTCCGCAGCGCTGCTTCGATGTCGGCATTGCCGAGCAGCACGGCGTGACCTTCGCAGCCGGCCTTGCCACCGAGGGCTTCAAGCCGTTCGCCGCGATCTATTCGACCTTCCTGCAGCGCGCCTACGATCAGGTCGTGCACGATGTCGCCATCCAGCGGCTGCCGGTGCGTTTCGCCATTGACCGCGCAGGGCTCGTCGGCGCCGACGGACCGACCCATGCCGGCTCGTTCGATGTCGCCTATCTGTCCTGCCTGCCCGGATTTGTGGTGATGGCGGCGGCCGATGAGGCCGAGCTGAAGCATATGGTTGCGACCGCGGCTGCCATCGACGACCGGCCGAGCGCGTTCCGTTACCCGCGCGGCGAGGGCCAGGGCGTCGATATGCCGGAGGCCGGCGTACCGCTCGAGATCGGGCGCGGGCGCATTCTCGGCGAAGGCACGGCGGTGGCGCTATTGTCGTTCGGCTGCCGGCTCGGCGAGTGTCAGGCGGCGGCCGAGCAGCTTGCCGCACGGGGGCTTTCCGCGACGGTGGCCGATGCGCGCTTCGCCAAGCCGCTCGATCACGATCTGATCCGCCAGCTTGCGCGGCATCATGAGGTGCTGCTGACCATCGAGGAGGGCGCGGCCGGCGGTTTCGGCGCGCAAGTGCTGCATTTCCTGGCGGCGGAAGGCTTGCTGGATGCCGGTCTGAAGATCCGGACCATGCATCTGCCGGACCGCTTCATCGATCAGGACAAGCCCGAGAAGATGTACGCTCAGGCCGGCCTCGACGCGGCGGGCATCGTGCGCATGGCTTTCGCCGCGCTCGGCGTCAGCGACAAGATCGAGGTCGACCTCAAGGGCTGATTGCGCGGCCGCCGCTCGGACAGCCGCGCCGTGCTACTATTTATCTAGTTGTGGTGCGCCCACTGCCCGTTCTGCGGCAGATGAGCGTGTGTGGGGAAGGTGCCCGCAAAGGTCCGATCGAAATCGTAGTAATTGCAGGTAATCTCCTCGCCGGGTTGAATATCCCTGAGGGCGTAGCCGCCTTCCGGTCGCGTAAAATCGCTGTTCGGCGCTTCGCTGTGGTTCATGAACCGCCCATTGTCCAGCTCCATATAGAACAGGTTCTCGTTCTCCTGATCCGCGAAGCCGTATTTGTCGACAAATTCGCGGATGTGCGGGGGAAACTCCTCAATATCGCTCGGCGAGAAAGTGGCGATGAATTTGGAGTTGAGTTTCCAGATCAGTGAACCGGCTGGAATGAATTCCGCTGCGTAAACTCCCAAGCCTTCAATCGTGCTGGGCGACACGTAGGTGCGGACAAGCATCATTGTCTAATGTTTCCTTGTAGGATCCAAGAATGTCTTCGTGGAATTGCGAAGATATGCGACATGAAGTCCGTTCTATTTTGAAAGCCAATCGTCGTATTGTACCTCCAATGTCTATCCAACAATATCAACTAAAAAACAATTGGTGATTAATTTTTGTGCGCCGGCATTACTGCTTCCAGCTTGTTTTCGCCGAAGGACAACCTGAAATCTGCAGTTCAAGACTCACCGATTTACAAAAATGCCAACCGCTATTCCCTGTTTCAAGTGCTAAAAAGCAAAAAGTTGTGCACTATCAGGGCGCCAGATGGAGTGCTCCGATGGCCGTAGAGCCCCGAGCCATCCGAGGCATACGGTCGCGAGCGGCGAAACACGCTGCAATTTTGGGGGAAGCGGTTAAGTGCCGGAATGTTCCCGTCGCGGCGAGCGCGCGTGACCACGGTCGCTGCGCCACTCCAGCTTAAGCGACGCTTGCGCCCGCGATCAGGTCCGGGTATCGAATCCTAGCTGGCCGCCGCCAGGCGATCGGCGATCTTGAATTTCACGCCCTCGACGATGGCGTCCCGCAGAGCGTCCGCCGGTCCCTGGGTGGCGTTTCCGTTCAGCGGAATTTGCTGACGCTCGGCAATCTTCAGAAGTTGCGGCTTGTTGCGCTTCTTCAGGAAGGCCCGCAATTCGTCCTCGCCCTCGCGGTTCATCAGCCGCGTCAGGCTCACCGGCGGCTCGTTCGGTTTGGCCGGGCTGCGGCGGCCGGTTTCGATGCGCACGACAATGTGCTGCGGCAAGACCTCGATCAGCTTTTCCGCAAAGCGGCGATTGACCCGCACTTCCTCCAACACCGCGTTGAAGAGGCTCTCGAGCAACTGATCGGCGGGAATTTCGTTCGTCATCTCGCTCTTATTTTGCTGCCATGATGGCTTTGATTTCGTTGACCAGAGCTTCGGCAACTTTTGCGCCCGGCTTGCCGAACTTGGTCTCGATCGGAACTCGGTCCCGTCGCCAGTTGAAGGCGCTTGCGATGTTATCGTCGAGCGGAATGCGTGTCTTCAGCAACGGGTGGTAATCCTCGATATCCTCGATCCGCTCCAGCGCCGCGACATCGTCGGATACGCAATTTGCCAGCGCGATATAGCGCCGGCGATCGCGCGGGATCTCGCTGACGGCCACCAGATCCGGCTTGCGCTCGATCATGCGCGATATGCGGTCGACCGCAAAGGCGGAAACGAAATCCGGCCGAAACGGTACGATCACCTTGTCGGCAATGCGCAGCGCGGCCTGGGCCACGAAGGACAGGCCCGGCGGGCAATCGAAGATCACCACGGGGAAGTGCCGCTTCAGGCCGCGCAGCATGACCGCCATGCGGCCGATCACGCCTTCCTCGGCATCGTAGAGCGTCTCGGTCTTGCCGGCGACACGGTGCAGAAGCTCGTGCTCGATGTCTTCCATTTCCACCGAGCCGGGGATGAGCGAAATTTGCGGGTTCGCCGAGCGTCCGGCGACGTCGCCGACCTCGTGGAACAGATAGGTTTGAAATCGATATCCGCCTGCTCGAAACGATGGCCGAAATAATCGGCGATGGTCTGCCCCTTATTACGGGCCAGCGACCAGTTCTGGCCGCCGAACATGATCAGCGATGCGTTGCATTGAGCGTCAAGATCGATGATCAGCACACGCTGCTTCGCCCAGACCGCAAGCCCATATGCGATCATCGTGGCGACGGTGGATTTCCCTACACCGCCTTTACGATTGGCGACAGCGAAGATACTCATAACCAAACAGCGTTCAGGATCGGGACCCGCAAGAGAAAGGCGAGCGGGACGCTCCTGTCAATGCAAATTCTTAGATCTTTTGGGACGCGAGCCGCCCTTGTGCTGCGGCACCACACGCTCCGAATGCGGACCCATCTCGTCGAGGCTCGGCTTGTGCGGGCGTGACATCGGGTCGGGGCGGCGTCCGCCTTTGCCGCCGCGGGCCTTACCGTTGCCGCCCCCGGCCTTGCCCGACCGCTCCTCGATGTATTCCTGACGCGCCAGCGGGTCGTCGGCGACCGCAAGCTCGACCTCTTTGAGCCGCTTGATCTCGTCGCGCAGGCGGGCGGCTTCCTCGAAGTCGAGATTGGCGGCTGCCTCGCGCATCCGACCCTCCATATCCGCGATGACGGCCTTGAGGTTATGGCCGGCGAGCGGCGTGCCGTCCTGCTTGAAGCCGGGCCCCGCGTCGACCAGGACGTGGTCGCGCTCGTAGACGCTGCCCATGATGTCGCCGATATTCTTGCGGATCGACTGCGGCGTGATGCCGTTGGCCTCGTTATACGCGACCTGCTTCTCGCGGCGGCGGTCGGTCTCGGCGATGGCGCGCTCCATCGAGCCGGTCATATTGTCGGCGTAGAGCACGACATGGCCGTCGATATTGCGTGCGGCGCGGCCGATGGTCTGGACTAGCGACGTCTCCGAGCGCAGGAAGCCTTCCTTGTCGGCGTCGAGGATGGCGACCAGCGCGCATTCGGGAATGTCGAGGCCCTCGCGCAAGAGGTTGATGCCGATCAGGATGTCGAAGGCGCCGAGCCGCAGATCGCGGATGATCTCGATGCGCTCCAGCGTCTCGACGTCGGAATGCATGTAGCGCACGCGCAGGCCCTGCTCGTGCATATATTCGGTGAGGTCCTCGGCCATGCGCTTGGTCAGCGTGGTGACCAGCGCGCGATAGCCGGCGGCGGCGGTCTTACGGCATTCGTCGATCAGGTCGTCGACCTGGGTCTTGGCCGGGCGGATATCGATCTGCGGGTCGGTGAGGCCGGTCGGGCGGATCACCTGCTCGGCGAACACACCGCCGGTCTGCTCCAGCTCCCAGCCGCCGGGCGTCGCCGAGACATAGACCGTCTGCGGACGCATGGCGTTCCATTCCTCGAATTTCAGCGGGCGGTTGTCCATGCAGGAGGGCAGGCGGAAGCCGTGCTCGGCGAGCGTCCATTTGCGGCGGCGGTCACCGTTGAACATGGCATTGAGCTGGCCGATGGTGACATGGCTTTCGTCGACGAAGACGAGGGCGTTGTCCGGCAGATATTCGAACAGGGTCGGCGGCGGCTCGCCCGGCTGGCGGCCGGTCAGCCAGCGCGAATAGTTCTCGATGCCGGCGCAGGAGCCGGTCGCCTGCATCATCTCCAGGTCGAAATTCGTCCGCTGCTCGATGCGCTGCGCCTCGAGCAGCCGGCCGGCTTCGTTCAGCTCGGCAAGCCGCTTCTGCAACTCGTCCTGAATGCCGTGGATGGCCTGATGCAGCGTCGGCTTCGGCGTCACGTAATGCGAATTGGCGAAAACCTTGACGCTGTCGAACTCGTTGGTCTTCTCGCCGGTCAGCGGATCGAACTCGGAAATCGAACTCGATCTCGTCGCCGAAGAAGGAGACGCGCCAGGCGCGGTCCTCCAAATGGGCGGGGAACAGCTCGATCGTGTCGCCGCGCACCCGGAACTGGCCGCGGGCGAAATCCATATTGGTGCGCTTGTAATGCAGCGCGACGAGATCGGTGATCAGCTGGCGCTGGGGCACATGGCCGCCGCGCTTCAGCTCGAAGGTCATCGCCGTGTAGGTCTCGACCGAGCCGATACCGTAGATGCAGGACACCGAGGCGACGATGATGACGTCGTCGCGTTCGAGCAGGGCGCGCGTGGCGGCGTGGCGCATCCGGTCGATCTGCTCGTTGATCGAGGATTCCTTCTCGATATAGGTGTCTGTGCGCGGAACGTAGGCTTCCGGCTGGTAATAGTCGTAGTAAGAGACGAAATATTCGACGGCGTTGTTCGGGAAGAAGCTTCGGAACTCGCCATAAAGCTGGGCGGCGAGCGTCTTGTTCGGGGCCAGGATCAGGGCGGGCCGCTGGGTGCGTTCGATGACCTGCGCCATGGTGAAGGTTTTGCCCGAGCCGGTGACGCCAAGCAGCACCTGATCGCGCTCATGCTCGTTGATGCCCGCGACCAGCTCCTCGATGGCGGTCGGCTGATCGCCCTTCGGCTCGAATTCGGAGGCCAGATCGAAACGGATGCCGCCTTCCGACTTCTGCGGCCGCTCCGGACGGTGCGGCGTGAACATCGGCATGGCCCCCGAGACGATCGGGTGACTGGCCATGGTCGGCAGCTGCATAGTGCTGATGATGGCGCCGGACGGGCCGATCTGGAACGCCGGTCCCGCCGCTTCGGCGAGCGCCTTTTTGGGTTTGCGAGGCATGGGGAGAATATGGGCGATTTGCTCGGATTTGACTAGATCACGATGATGCTCGATTGAATTAATCCAAAATCACGACAGTGATCGATCCCAATAGTTTAAAGCGGAATGCCGGGGGAAACGAGTGCCCACTTTCCTCATCCCGCTCAAGCGTCGGCACGCGCGCTTCGCGCATGAGATCGTGTCGGACGATCGCGCCCTCTGCGCTTCGGCATCGGGGCAGGTGCCGGCGGGCGGCCGATCTCATCATCGTAATTTTGCATTATAAAAGAAATCTAATTTTCCGCGCTCAACTGTACGGGCCGTAGGTTTTCTGAATATTTTTCCGATTCAAATTGTTAAAATAAAAGCGGCGCAGATCGAAAACAAATTGGGGTGCACGATGCGTTGGGTTTTATTGGTAACTTTCCTATTTTCCTTCCCCATTTATCCGGCAACAGCGCAGAAAATGGAAAACCTCGCCATTTTAACTGGAGAAAAGGGCTCGACCTATTATCAATTCGGCCTGGACCTTCAGTCCATCATCGAAGGCAAATGCAAGAAACCGTTCGAAGTCAAGGAATCCGCCGGCTCGCTGGAAAATCTGACCAGGCTCGGCAGCCGCGAAGCCGCTCAGCTCGCGATCGTGCAAAGCGACGTTCTCGATTACGTCAGGTTTTTTGAGGCGGAGAAGAGAGATTTCGCCAGATGGTACGACCAGTTTCGCTATGTATTTCCGTTATACGATGAGGAAGTCCATATCGTTACCCTGAAAGAGTTGGATATTCGCGAGCTATCCGATTTGGAGGGCAAGACGATTGCGGTCGGCGCTCAGGACAGCGGCACGAAGGTCACCGCGACGTTCCTCTTGCACAGCCAGAACATCCAAGCCCGCCCGCTGCTTCTGGCCCCAACGAAGCCTTGGAGCGCCTCTTTCTTCCTCCGGGCGACGAGGGGCGGATCGACGCGTTTTTCGCGGTGATCGGCAAGCCTTATGACTTACTGTCGAGCAAGGACCCGCGTCTGTCCAAGCTTAGCCTCGTATCCGTCAATCACAACAGGCGGATCTCCCCGATCTATAAAAAAACCGAGATTACGACGTCCGATTATCATTGGCTCGAAAGAACTGTCGGTACAATTTCAGTCAGCGCGGTCCTGGTAACTTTCGATTTCTCTGGCGATCACTGCGACAACGTCGCAATGATAGCGCGTCAAATCAGCGACAATCTCGACGACCTTCGCCGTTCCGGTCACCTCAAATGGGCGCAGGTCGATCTTGAGGGCAAAATACCCGGCTGGAAGCCCTATAGCTGCGTCACGAAACGGATGGATTTGCCGCTTGAACGCTCAGCCACATGCACGTTCGTCCCCTGCTCCGAATGCATGAAGTTCGATGATCAGGAGTTTGAGCGATGCCGGTATTTCAAATGCTCGCGATAGCGGGGAATGCCGTGCAAAATGCAGGTTCAGCCATTCGGCGATGATCTACAATGACAGGCGGGTTAAGATATGAGATTTTTCTCCAATATCGGGCAGATGATTTTCGCGACAGTCCTGTTTCTCGCGGCGTCCGCGGAAATTGCTTCGCATATGCTCGATCACGGGCCGTTCTGGTGGCAGAACATCCAGAATGTCATGACATGGTTTGCCAAGCCCGATCCGGCAAAGATTACCGCGCATGATAGCTCCGGGCGTGGCGCCTGCATCCGCTACGACAAGCGCCGTGTGGATTTGCGCTGCGACGAGAAGGAAGACCCTGGCGATCGCTATCTTTGCAAGATCACGATCCCGCCCGCCGAGCGTGTCTGCGTAGAATATGCGCCGCCGAGCTAAAATCGGCGCGGTTGGAAAACCCCCGTGCCGTTGCGTTGTTTGACAATCCACGCTCCCCGGCCCCCAGCCGCCGCCAGACCGGTGCAAACCCTTCCCCGTTGGTTTCGTTTGAATGCAATTGCCATAAATCGTACGTATCATACGTTTTTATACGCAGTTGGGGGGATGCGACGCTCCAAGGTCGGCGTTCATTGCTCGTCGATACCCAACCGGGGAACCAATGACGATTTGCCGTTTGGTTTATATGAGTTCGCGGAATCTCTCGCTGTCGCTCGATCTACATCAAATTCTCCAAGTCAGCCGCCGGAATAATGCACGGGTGGCAGTGACCGGGTTTCTGCTGTTCGATGGCGACGTCTTCGCGCAGGCGCTTGAGGGGACGCGGTCTTCCGCAACCCGCACCTATAATCGTATCACCACCGATACCCGGCATTTCAATATGCACCTGATCTCATGTGTGGACGTTCAGGAGCGCCTGTTTCCGGATTGGTCGATGGGGCTGCTCGACCGGATTTCGCCGGCGGCACGGGATCAATTCCTGGCGCATTTCACCATCGAGCGCGTTCATCCCAACAAGATCTCCTCGGATCGTCTGCTTTTCTTTCTGCAAACCCTCGCCGCTGAAATGCCGCCCGAGGGAAAGATGTAGGCCGGGATCGCAACGCGTGCGCGGCATAAAAAGGGTATCGACGACGAAATGGATCAGTTCTTCAAGTCGGCGGAGAGCAAGATCCAGGATTCGAATTTTCCCGAATGCGTCGCCGCGCGCAGCGATCCGAAAACGAACGTGGTGCTCGACGGCGCGCCGCAACATGCGCCCAACCGGTTCTTCACTTGCGTCGCCAACAGCTCTGGCGGCATCGCGCGGCTGGTCACCGACAGCATGGGCACCTATTTCGTCGCCTATCAAGTCAAGGCGCCTGCGATGCCGGACGACGCCAAGCGCCATGATCACCCAGGGCCATGCCGGTCAGTGGTTCTATACGACGACCTGCCTGTTCCGCGTCGAGGGCGACAAGGTCTATTTCCACAGTGACAGTTTAGCCGAGAAGCTGGTCGGCGCCGCGGCCATGCCGGGGCGGATCCACCGCAACAGCATCTGCATGGACATGCCCGAAGCGGCGCAATATACGCGCTCGCCTTATCAGCGGAGCGTTGTCGGCGGAGGCTACTCCGCGCGGACGAAGTCGAACACCAGCGTGTCGTCCTTGTAGACGGCCACCTTGCAGTCTTCCCGGATCTGCGCCGGCGCTTCGCCCTTGAGCGTCACGCGCCGCTGATCGTGCGAGACGCCGCCGCGCACGTAATAGGGGATCGGTCCGCATCTTTTCGTGAACACGTAGGCGGTGCCGGCATAGTTGGCGCCGTTGCGCTGCCCCTTGAACAGCAGCGCTCCGGGCGCCGCGCCGACGGCCCGGATGCTCTCGCGCGGGTCCTCATAGTGGAATTCACGATTGTCGCCGTCGGCGGTCATGTAGACCAGCGAGCCGTTATGGGTCCAATAGCTGCGCTGGTGCGCCTGCTCGTTCGATCCGCCGTGAAGGCTGGAGCTGGGAACGCAATCGCCAAGCCCCGGATAGCATTGCGCGAATGCCGCGCCCGTCGCGGCGAGCACCATCGCCGTCGACCAGGCGGTCAAACGGCGCAGATAGGCACGACGGATCATGCGTGTCTTCCCCCAAAGAGTCCGATCCTCCTGGATGATTATCGCAAAAGCGCCGCCTTGGCCACCAAACCGGCAGCCTAGCTGGTGCACCGACGCATTCACACGGTTCATGCGTCATTGCGCCAGCTCTTCGTCATGCATCAATTTTACCAAACTCCGGCTGAAGCCTCGGCTTGGATCGATGCACTAAAGCCACCGCCTGACGCGCCGGCGATAGGCGCGGTAGGGTTCGCCGAACTTGGCCTCCAGATAACGCTCCTCGCGGGCGATGACGCCGTAGTGGATAATGAGCAGCGCAATCGGCAGCCCTGCCAGCGTCAGCAGGCGGTCGGACAGCAGGCTCAGCCCCAAATATCCGATCGCCATGCCGAAATAGATGGGGTTGCGCGAGAAAGAATAGACCCCCGTGGTCACGATCCGGGTGGTTGGCTTCCAGGGCTCGAGATTGGTCTTTGCCCGCCGGAACTGGATCGCGGCGGCGACGATAAGGCCGGAGCCGGCGAGAGCAAGAATGAGGCCGACGGTTATTTGCGGGTTGGTCGGAAGGCCGAAATCCGGCATGTGAAGCAGCCAGTCGAGCGCAAGCGTGACGAGCAGAACGGATGCGAAAATGAGCGGCGGCGGGGCGATCACGCCCGGTATGTCCTCCGCGTCCTGCCCGTCCGTATCGTCCATCGTCCGATCTCCTCTGCGTGGCCCGCGCGGCCTCCTCTGACTTATAAAGCCTGAGCCAGAAAAATGAACAGCGGCAGGGTCACCGCGGAGACGACCACCTGCAGCGTGACGATATTCGCCATGAGCTGCGCATCGCCGCCCATCTTGCGCGCCATGACATAGGCGGTCGATGCCGTCGGCACGGCGCCGGCAATGATCGCCACCGTCCGCGGCAGCCCTTCCAGCCCGATCAGCCAGGCCAGCAGGATGATCAGCAGCGGCATGCCGACCAGACGGATGAGGACGCCGAGCGCGAGCAGGATCTTTGTCTCGGTGACCCGCCCGAGCTGCAGGCCGGCGCCGACCGCCAGCATGGCCAGCCCCAGGCCGCCGTCGCCGACGATTTCGATGGCGCTGAACACGAACACCGGCATTCCGGTCATATTCAGCGTCAGCCCGATCAGCGAGGCCCAGATCAGCGGGTTCTGCACAATGCGCAAGAGCACCTTGCGCAGCGATGCGGACTGCTCATTCTCGCCCCAGATGGTGAGCACGACGATGCTCATGATGTTGAGCGTCGGCACAAGGAAACTGATCGCAAGGGCGCCGAGCGCCAGGCCGGACTGACCGTAAAGCGCGCCGATCACGGCGAGCGACATGAAGCCGTGAAAGCGCGTCGCGCCCTGGAACAGGCTGGTGAAGGTCGGACCGGACACGCCGTAATGCCGCATGATCGGCCGCGCGGCGAGCAGAAGCAGCGCCATGCCGGTCGCGCCGCCGAACAGCACGAAGGCGAAATTGGCGACTGGCAGGTCGGCGAGATTGGCGCTCGATAGCGTGCGCACGATCAGGAACGGGAACAGGATATAGTAGCAGATATGCTCGATGGCCGACCAGATCTCCGGGCCGGCGACCCTGAAGCGGTTCAGCAGATAGCCGAGCAGGATGATGAGGGCGATCGGGGCGCTGGCGTTGAAGGTGGCGAGCATTCAGGAAAGGGCGGCTCTGGCTGGAGGTGACGAGGCCGGGGCGGGCGGCGTATGTCGGGATGGATCGGGGCGGGATGGCGAAACGGCGGTCATGGCTATTGCAGGCTTTTCATCCGGTCGAGCGCGCCTTGCAGGATGTAGGCGGCGGCGACGGCGTCGATGATTTCGGCGCGGCGCTTGCGGCTGGTATCGGCCTCGATCAGCGCGCGCTCGGCGGCGGCGGTCGACAGGCGCTCGTCCCATAATGCGATCGGCGCGTCGGTGAGCCCGGCGAGGTTCCGGCTGAAGGCGCGGCAGGACTGCGCGCGCGGGCCCTCGGTGCCGTTGAAATTGACCGGCAGGCCGACGACATAGCCGACCACGGCGCGTTCAGCGGCAGATTGCCAGGAGTTCGGCGACGTCGGCTGCGAATTTCTTCCGGCGGATGGTCTTGACGGCGGTGGCCACCGTGCGCGTCACGTCGGAGACGGCGACGCCGATGGTTTTCGTGCCCACATCGAGGCCGATAATGCGCGCCTTGGCGCGGAACCGCTCCGGCCAGGGCATCGATGCTGAAATCGGGACGGCTGCGGGGCAGGGCGCTGGGCACCGGGAACTCTTTGCGGCTGGCGAATCGTTCTTGTTACAAGCTAATGGGCTTTTATACTGCGCCCCTAGGTAGCACGAAGCAATAGCGCAAGGAGACGGCTATGAAGATGACATGGCTCGGCCATTCCGGCTTTCGCGTCGAAACGGGAGGCAAGGTTCTGCTGATCGACCCCTTCCTGACCGGCAACCCCAAATTCCAGGGAAGCGTCGAGCACGCCACCGAAGGCTGCACCCACATTGTGCTGACGCACGGCCATAGCGACCATCTCGGCGACACGGTGGAGATCGCCCAGCGCACCGGCGCGACCGTGATCGCGGTGTTCGAGCTGGCGATGTATCTGAACAGCCTGGGCGTCGCCAATATCGATCCGGGCAATCCGGGCGGGACGATCCCGCATAGCGGCTTCGACGTCACCTTTACCAAGGCGTTCCATTCGTCCTCCGTCATCATCGACGGCAAGCCGCTCTATCTCGGCAATCCGTGCGGCGTGATCATCCGCTCCGACGGCAAGACGCTCTACCACATGGGCGACACCGAAATTTTCGGCGACATGGCGCTCATTCAGGAATTCTTCCAGCCGGATATCGGCTGCGTGCCGATCGGCGACCGGTTTACCATGGGCGCCAAACAGGCCTCGATCGCCTGCAAGCGCTTCTTCAAATTCAAGACCATCGTCCCCATCCACTACGGCACCTTCCCGATCATCGACCAGGACGCGTCGAAATTCCTCGCCGAGATGGACGGGCAGAATGTGGTGGTGCCCGAGGTGAGCGTTCCGTTCGACGTTTAGCGGCACGCCGTATGTCGTCATCCCCGCGAAAGCGGGGATCCAATATCCTCCATTTCGGCGCGCAGAATGGTGATGCTGACGCTGGACCGGGAAGCAAAAGACAGGGCGCCGATGGCGACAAAAAGCAAAGAAAAGACGTCGAAACCGGCATCCACGCTGACCGCGGATGAGGCCGTGGCGGAGCATAAGAGGCTCGCGGCGGAGATCGAGAAGAACGACAAGCTCTACTATCAGGAGGACGCGCCGAAAATCTCGGACGCGGCCTATGACGCGCTGCGGGCGCGGCTTCTGGAGATCGAGGACGAATTCCCCGAGCTGGCGACGGCGGAGAGCCCGACCCAGACTGTCGGCGTGGCGCCATCGGAGAAGTTTGCCAAGGCCGTGCACAAGGTGCCGATGCTGTCGCTCGGCAACGTTTTCGACGACGAGGAGACGCGCGATTTTCTCGACCGGGTGCGCCGCTTCCTGCGGCTCGGGGCGGACGATCCGCTGGACGTCACCGCCGAGCCGAAGATCGACGGCCTGAGCATTTCGCTGCGCTATGAGGACGGGCAGCTCGCGGTCGCCGCGACCCGGGGCGACGGGTCTGAAGGCGAGAACGTCACCGTCAATGTGCTGACCATCGACAGCATTCCAAGCCGCGTGAAGGCCAAGGATTTCCCCGGCGTATTCGAGGTCCGCGGCGAGATTTTCATGGGGCGCGAGGACTTTCTCGCGCTCAATACGCGTCAGCAGCAGAACGGCGGCAAGCTGTTCGCCAATCCGCGCAACGCGGCGGCGGGCTCGCTCCGCCAGCTCGACCCGAACATCACCAAGGCGCGCCCGCTGCAGTTCTTCGCCTATGCCTGGGGCGAGATCGCGGGGCTGCCGGCGGATACGCAATATGGCGTCGTCGAAGCGTTCGGCCGCTGGGGCTTTCCCGATCAATCCGCTGATGAAGGTGTGTTCTTCTCGTCGAGGAGCTGCTCGCCTTCCACGCCGATCTGGAGGCACAGCGGGCAACGCTCGATTACGACATCGACGGCGTCGTCTATAAGGTCAACAGCCTCGCTTTTCAGGACCGCCTCGGCTTCGTCTCGCGCTCGCCGCGCTGGGCGGTGGCGCATAAATTCCCGGCCGAGCAGGCGACGACGATCCTCCGCGACATCGACATCCAGGTCGGCCGCACCGGGGCGCTGACGCCGGTCGCCAAGCTGGAGCCGGTGACGGTCGGCGGCGTCGTCGTGCAGAACGCGACGCTCCATAATGAGGACGAGATCAAGCGCAAGGACATCCGCATCGGCGACTGGGTGATCGTGCAGCGCGCGGGCGACGTCATCCCGCAGATCCTCGGCTTCATTCCGGAAAAGCGCCCCAAGGACGCCAAGCCTTACGAATTTCCGGACAAATGCCCGGTCTGCGGATCGCACGCGGTCCGCGAGGTGAACGAGAAGACCGGCAAGCTCGACGCCGTCCGGCGCTGCACCGGCGGCCTGATCTGCGCGGCGCAGGCGGTGGAGCGGCTGAAGCATTTCGTCTCGCGCAACGCGCTTCGACATCGAGGGGCTCGGCGCCAAGCAGGTCGAGGCGTTCTACAGCGAGGGCCGGATCAAGACGCCCGCGGACATCTTCACGCTTGCCGAGCGGGAGAAGGGCAGTCTGACGCCGCTGCGCTGCCAAGGAGGGCTGGGGGCCGAAATCGGCAGAAAATCTGTTCGAGGCCATCGAGGACCGGCGCAAGATCGGCCTCGACCGGTTCGATTTATGCGCTCGGCATCCGCCATGTCGGCGAGGTGACGGCGAAGGTGCTCGCGCGCAGCTACGGCACGTTCGACGCCTTCCGCGATGCGATCATCGCGGCCGCGCGATCCCGAAAGCGACGCCTATCGCGACCTGACCAACATCGACGGCATCGGCGAGGTCGTGGCCGACGCGCTGGTGGAATTCTTCGCCGAGCAGCACAATCGCGATGCGGTGGCGGCGCTCATCGCCCAGATCGACGTCCAGCGTTTCGAGCGCGCCGACACGTCCGGCTCGCCCGTCGCCGGCAAAACCGTGGTGTTCACGGGCACGCTGGAGAAGCTGACGCGCCAGGAGGCCAAGGCCATGGCCGAGCGGCTCGGCGCCAAGGTGTCGGGCTCGGTGTCGAAAAAGACCGACTACGTCGTCGCCGGCGCGAGCGCGGGCTCGAAGCTGAAGAATGCAGCCGAACTCGGCGTCGAAGTGCTCACCGAGGACGAGTGGCTGGAGCTGGTCAAGGCGAAGTAGCGCCATGGCCGAAAGCCCCGCGAAAACGGGGATCGAGTACTCCGCAGACGTATGAATTTACCGGATCCCCGCTTGCGCGGGGATTTCGTCTGCGTTTGCCCGCGAGCGATTTCATCTCAGCCGATCGCGTTCGAGGACGACCCCGCACAAGCCGCACGAGCTGAGCGAAGCGCATTCGTCATGGAACGATGCAGTCAAATTGGTGTTTATCCCCCAGGGCTGAGCTTGATGCATCAATCATCGAATATTCGTCCGCTGTATAGCCAGCCCCTATTCCTGGAAAAAACTCTTCGATGAGAGGGGATAATATCAAGTGATCAAATCAATTCTCTTAGCAACCGTGGTTGGGATTTTCGCGATGTCGGTGCCGCTTGCCGGATCTGCTGCGGCTGCTCCCGCCATCAATTTCGCAGCAGCGGGAGCCACCTCCTCCGGCTCCGTCATCAAGGTGCATGGCAATCATCGCCGTTGCCGGCGCGGACGTGCCGGATGGCACCGCCATCGCTGGGGCCGCGGTCACAAGGCGCGCATCCGCTGCGACGTCTACCACGATCGTCGCCACCGCCACCGCTACGAGCGCGACTGCGTCGAACTCGGCGATTTCGTCAGGATTTGCCCGAACGAATAGCTGGAAAGGCGGGGACAGTTTTCCGGACCCGGATCAAGGTCGCGATTATTCCGTGGGACGGTCACGACGTTTCGGGGATCTCTTTATCTTAAGGGATCCCCGACGCATATTCAGACACGATCGCGTTAGAGAATGAACTTGCTCAGATCGGTGTTGTTGGCGAGGTCGCCGATATTTTTGCGCACATATTCAGCGTCGATGACGATGCTGCGGTCGCTGCGATCCGAGGCCTCGAAGCTGATGTCGTCGAGCACGCGTTCCATCACCGTCGACAGCCGCCGCGCACCGATATTCTCCACGCTCGAATTGACCTGAACGGCAATGTCGGCGATGGCGTCGATGCCGTCCTCGGTGAACTCGATGGCCATGCCTTCGGTCTTCATCAGCGCGATATATTGCTTGATCAGACTGGCGCGCGGCTCGCGCAGGATACGGCGGAAATCCTCACGGGTCAGCGCGCTCAGCTCGACGCGGATCGGCAGGCGGCCCTGCAATTCCGGCAGCAGGTCCGACGGCTTGGCGACGTGAAACGCGCCGCTCGCGATGAACAGGATATGGTCGGTTTTGACCGGCCCGTATTTGGTCCCGACGGTGGTGCCCTCGATCAGCGGTAAGAGATCGCGCTGCACGCCCTCGCGGCTGACATCGGCGCCCATGCGCTCGGAGCGGGCGCAAATCTTGTCGAGCTCGTCGAGGAAGACGATGCCGTTATTCTCGACCGAGGAAATCGCTTCCTGCACGATCTGGTCGTTGTCGAGCAGCTTGTCGGATTCTTCGTTGATCAAGAGGGCGTAGCTGTCGCGCACGGATGTCTTGCGCTTCTTGGTCCGCCCGCCGAGCGCCTTGCCGAGCATCTCGTTGATGTTGATCATGCCGATCTGGCTGCCGGGCATGCCGGGAATCTCGAAGCTCGGAAAGCCCCCGCCGGTGTCGGAGACTTCGACCTCGATCTCCTTCTCGTCCATCTCGCCGGAGCGCAGCCGCTTGCGGAAGCTTTCGCGCGTCGACGGCGCGGCGTTGGCTCCGACCAGCGCGGTGATCACGCGCTCCTCGGCCAGCAGATGGGCCCTGGCCTGCACCTCCTTGCGCTTGGTATCGCGCACCAGGCTGATGCCGATCTCCATCAGATCGCGGATGATCTGGTCGACGTCGCGGCCGACATAGCCGACCTCGGTGAACTTCGTCGCCTCGACCTTGAGGAACGGCGCATTGGCGAGCTTGGCGAGGCGGCGCGAAATCTCGGTCTTGCCGACGCCGGTCGGGCCGATCATCAGGATGTTCTTCGGCAGGACTTCCTCGCGCATCTCTTCGTCGAGTTGCTGCCGGCGCCAGCGATTGCGCAGCGCAATGGCCACGGCGCGCTTGGCGTCGTTCTGACCGACGATGTAGCGGTCGAGTTCGGAAACGATTTCGCGAGGGGAAAAATTCGTCATCAGATCAGCCAGACTCTTTCAGCAACTCAGATTTCGGCAACTGACGGCAGACTTTCGACAATCAGATTGCTGTTGGTGTAGACACAGATATCGGCGGCGATGCCCATCGCCTTGCGTGCGATCGTCTCCGCGTCGGTTTCATAATCGTAGATGCCGCGCGCGGCCGCCAGTGCGTAATTGCCGCCGGAGCCGATGCCCATGACATGCATCTCGGGCTCGAGCACGTCGCCCGTGCCGGTGAGCACGAGCGTGTTGGCCTTGTCGGCGACGATCATCATCGCTTCCAGGCGGCGCAGATAGCGGTCGGTCCGCCAGTCCTTGGCCAGATCGACGCAGGCGCGCATCAATTGCTCGGGATATTGTTCAAGCTTGGCATCGAGACGTTCGAGCAGGGTAAAGGCGTCGGCCGTCGCGCCGGCGAAGCCCGCGATAACGTTGCCCTTGCCGATGCTGCGCACCTTGCGTGCGTTGCCCTTGATCGTCGTCTGTCCCAGCGAGACCTGGCCGTCGCCAGCAATCACCACCGTGCCGCCTTTGCGGACCGTGAGGATCGTGGTGCCGTGCCAATGGGGAAATTGGGAAGCGTGTTCCGACATTGTCATCCGACTTGTGAAAGCTGCGCTGGATATCGTAAACGGTGTACTTGATATCAAGCTTTCGCAGCTAGGGTGCAACCCTCATCACGCGTTTTAAGGACGCAGCTGCGACAGATGCCCACCGGAATCCAGAACGATGCGCAAAGCCAAGATCGACCGCAAGACCAAGGAGACGCAGATCGCCGCCGAGATCAACCTCGACGGGACCGGCCGCTACGACGTCAAGACCGGGCATCGGTTTCCTCGACCATATGCTGGAGCAGCTTTCGCGCCATTCGCTGATCGACATCACCCTGGAGGCCAAGGGCGACCTGCATGTCGACCAGCATCATACGGCCGAAGACAGCGGCATCGTGCTCGGCCAGGCGGTGGCGAAGGCGCTCGGCGACAAGCGCGGCATCACCCGGTATGCCTCGATCCATCTGCCGATGGACGAGGCGATGACGCGGGTGGCGCTCGACATTTCCGGCCGGCCGTTCCTCATCTGGAAGGTCGCATTTCCGACCGCGAAGGTCGGGGAAATGGACACCGAGCTGTTCCGCGAATGGTTTCAGGCCTTTGCCCAGAACGCCGGCATCACGCTGCATGTGGAAAATCTCTACGGCGAAAACTCTCATCACATCGCGGAAACTTGCTATAAGGGCTTGGCCCGAGCGCTGCGCACCGCGATCTCCATCGACGGCGCGCAGGCCGATCAGCTCCCCACGACGAAGGGCACGCTTGGCGGCTGAGCGAAGCCGGGCCAGGAAGGCGGATCTCATGCAGACTTACACCGTTTACGAGCGGCGCGTGCCGTCGGAAGATGTCGAGGAACGGGTCGGCGACCTGGTCTTCGTCAAGGAAGGCTTCGCATTCTGGGCGCTGGTCGCGCCGCCGATCTGGCTGCTGGTCCACCGGCTGTGGCGCGATTTGCTCGTCTATATCGTGCTGGCGGCCGCGCTCATCTTCGCGCTTACACAACTGGGCGGCGGCGAAGAGTTGACCTCATGGGCGATGTTCGTGCTCAACCTGATTTTCGCCTTCGAAGCGCGCGATCTTTACCGTGGCTCGCTGGAACGGCGCGGCTACGACCTGAAATCGGTGGTTTCGGGCCGGAATCTGGAAGAAAGCGAGCGCCGGTTCCTGATGGAATGGCTGCCGGAGGCCAAGCGCGACCGGGAACGAGCGGCCCTCGCGGCGGCAAGCGGCGTGCCGCTGACCGGCGGATCCGGCCTGACGCAGCCGGTGCCGGTGATCGGCATGTTTCCTTCGCATGGGGGGTGAAGCCGGCGGGCGGATCGGGAGCATGAGGCTCTAAATCATGACTGTTGCAATCATCGATTACGGCTCGGGCAACCTGCATTCCGCGGCGAAGGCCTTCGAGCGCGCCGCCGGCGAGGCTGGGACCGGGCAGACCATTCTGGTGACGTCGGACCCCGACCGGGTCCGCGGCGCGGAGCGGATCGTGTTGCCGGGTGTCGGCGCCTATGCGGATTGCTGGAACGGGCTGAACGCCGTCGAAGGTATGCTCGAGGCGGTGACCGAGGGCGTGAAGCGTGACGGCAAGCCGTTTCTAGGCATCTGCGTCGGCATGCAGCTCCTGTCCGAGCGCGGCCATGAGCACGGCGTCACCGAGGGGCTGGGCTGGGTCAAGGGCGAGGTGCGGATGATCGAGCCGGCCGATCCGACCTTGAAGATCCCGCATATGGGCTGGAATACGCTGCGTCCGCGCGGCGGTCACGCGCTTCTCGAGGGCATACCGGCGGGCGACGACGGCTGGCACGCCTATTTCGTCCATTCCTACGCGCTGACCGATGGCGATCGGGACGAAGTCATCGCCGATGCGGATTATGGCGGGGCGGTCACGGCGATGGTCGCTAAGGACAATGTCGCCGGGACACAGTTTCATCCGGAGAAAAGCCAGAGGCTCGGCCTCAGGCTGATTACCAACTTTCCTCCGGTGGCGGCCGTAAGCAGCCGGGACTCGCGCGGGAGCTTGCCGTCGGTGAGCACGTTGGCCAGCAATTTCACCGGTGCGCGCTCATGCGTGGATATGGCGGTCATGCGTGCCGGAGATCCCGGCGCGATGTCCATGCCGGCGACATCCTCGCCCGCTTCGCGAATATAGAGCTTGTCCCCGGTGACCAGATGATCTCCGAGAACGGAGCGGATTTCCGCCGCGTTGAGTTCGGTCTCGACAATCCAGAAATTGGCGAGTGGATGCTCCCAATCCGCCCCCAGCCGCTTGATCTCGGCGGTGAAGTCGGAATAGTTGTTTCCGGGTCTGTAAAGGTCGTAGGAAATGATGTAACGCCGCATGGATCCCTAAGCCCGAGTGGTTTCGGAAAACTCAGCTCCAAACGCGGATACAAAGACGGAGCGCACTTGAACGCGCGACAGAAGAGTCTGGAATGTTCCAGATGCCTGTGTCCTATTTTAGGCGAAGTTTAACCGATGAAGCTGTTTCCGGCTATCGATTTGAAGGACGGCCAGTGCGTGCGGTTGCGCCAGGGGCTGATGAGCGAGGCGACGGTGTTCGGCGACGATCCGGCGGCGCAGGCGCGGGATTTCGAGCGGCTCGGCTTCGAATACCTTCATGTCGTTGATTTGAACGGCGCTTTCGCGGGGGCGCCGGTCAATGGCGCGGCGGTTCGCGCGATACTGAAGACCCTATCGATCCCGGTGCAGCTCGGCGGCGGTATCCGGACCGTGGGCGACATCGAAAACTGGCTCAAGGAAGGCATCGCTCGTGTCATTTTAGGCACTGTCGCGGTTCGGCAACCCGAGATGGTGATCGAGTCGGCGCGGGCCTTTCCGGGCCGGGTCGCGGTGGGCATCGACGCGCGGGAGGGCATGGTCGCGATCGAGGGCTGGGCCGAGACCAGCGAGCTGACCGCGCCGGAGCTGGCGAAACGTTTCGAGGATGCGGGCGTTACCGCCATCGTCTACACGGATATCTCGCGGGACGGATTGCTGACCGGGCTCAATCTCGATGCGACGGCGGCGCTGGCGCGGGAGGTGTCCGATCCCGGTGATCGCCTCCGGAGGGCTCGCCGGGATCGAGGACATCCGTCAATTGCTGCGGCCGGACTACGCCATGCTGGAGGGCGCGATTGCGGGACGGGCGCTTTATGACGGGCGGCTGGATGCGGCGGAAGCGCTGGCGCTGCTCCGGGACCAAGGTCATTTCCGGTGGAACCGATCTTGATCCCTAACTGTTTGCTGAAGCACGATTTTTCAGGAAAACCGGCCTCCATTTTTCCTGATCGTGCGCTAGCGGGGGAAAAACGGACATGAAGGTCGATGTGATTTACGCCACCTGGCCGAACCGGCATGCCGGGCTCGACTGGTACAAGATGGCCGCGGTCGTGCGCGAGGCGGGCCTGACGGAGCGGCTCAAGGCGGCGGAATTCGAGGTCGAGGAGCACGTCATCGATGCCGCCGACGACAATGCCGCCGAACTGAAAGCGGCGTTCCTGCTGGCCGGCGAGATCGGCAAGCGGGTGAAGGCCAGCCAGAATGCCGGCGGCTTGGCGGTCATCGTCTGCGGAAGCTGCTGCGTCGCGGCGCTCGGCGCGATCTCGGGCCTCGGCGGTGAGGATACCGGCGTTCTGTGGATGGATGCGCATCCCGATCTCAACACGCCTGAGACGACGCTCAGCGGCATGTTCGAAGGCATGGCCGCCGCCCTCATTCTCGGCGAGGCCTGGCAGGCAATGGCCGACGACTATGCCGATCTGGTCGCGGTCAGCCGGCGGATGCTGTGCCTTTACGGCGCGCGCGACATCGACCCGGGCGAGGCGGCGCTGATCGACGAAGAGAATATCCCGAACACGACCGATGCGGATGAGGCCGTTGCCGCGCTGGACGGCTGCGAGCGGCTATACGTCCATCTCGACATGGATGTCCACAATCCGCGCAACCTGCGCGCCAATCGCTTCGCGCAGAAGGGCGGTCCGTCGCCGGAGAAGGTGCGCAAGGATTTGCAGACGGTGGCTGGCGCGCTGCCTGTCGCGGCTATCGGGGTGACGGCGATCGATCCATCGAGCGGCAAGGTCGACAAAGCGATCGTCTGCGCCATGGATCACATCCTTGCGGTTTGCCAGGCCCGGCGGACCAGCGCGGAGGCCGAGTAAAGCCATGCGCACCGCCGGAAAAGTCCTGTTCATCGTGCTGCTCATCATCCTCGCCTTCATGTTTTTGCCGATGTTCATCCACTCGCTGGCCAAGTCCATCGCGCACGCCAATGGCTGCCAGCTCTCTGAAGGCATAGCGATCCCATGCGTGATCGGCGGCGGCGACTGGGGCGGAGTGCTGCATTCGATGTATGCGATGGGATGGTTGGTCCTCGGCACGCTTCCGCTCGGCGGCATTGCGCTTGCCGTCTGGGCGGTCTTTGCCGTCATCTATCTGATCGCGCGCGTCAACCAAAGCGGCGCGCCTCGCTCCTGACCCTGAAGGCCAATATGCTGAAAACCCGCATCATCCCCTGTCTCGATGTCAAGGACGGCCGGGTCGTCAAAGGCGTGAACTTCGTCGATCTGCGCGATGCCGGCGATCCGGTGGAGGCGGCGACCGCCTATGACCGGGCCGGCGCCGACGAACTCTGCTTCCTCGACATCACCGCCAGTCACGAGGACCGGGCGACGATCTTCGACGTGGTCCAGCGCACCGCGGAGCGTTGCTTCATGCCGCTGACGGTAGGCGGCGGCGTGCGCGAAACCGAGGACATCCGCAAGCTGCTGGCCGCGGGCGCCGACAAGGTTTCGATCAACACCGCCGCCGTCAAGGACCGCGGTTTCGTTTCCAGGGCGGCCGAGAAATTCGGCGTGCAATGCATCGTCGTCGCCATCGACGCCAAGCGGGTGTCCGGCGAAGGCGAGGCGGCCCGCTGGGAAATCTTTACTCATGGCGGACGCAATCCGACCGGCATCGACGCCATCGACTATGCCCGCGAGGTCGTGGCGCTGGGGGCGGGCGAAATCCTGCTGACCTCGATGGACCGCGACGGCACCCGCGCCGGCTTCGACATTCCGCTGACGCGGGCGATCTCCGATGCCGTGATCGTGCCGGTGATCGCCTCGGGCGGGGTCGGCACGCTCGACCATCTCGTCGAAGGCGTCCGCGACGGTCATGCCAGCGCGGTGCTGGCCGCCTCGATCTTCCATTTCGGTGATCACACGATCCGCGAGGCCAAGGAGCACATGGCCGCGGCGGGAATTCCCGTCCGTTTGGACTGACGGAGACCTCAGATAGCGTCAGTCCGATTCGCGGACCGGCGAATCGATTCGTGCCGAGCCCATGCTGCACCGCACAATGTCGCCACTATGCTGTCGCAATGGCGCCAGATGATCGGCGTATTCCATTTTTGCCGACAAGGTTATTGTCATTTATTCCATGCTTGCGTCGAATTTTTCGGCGATTTTCGAACAAATTCACAGAAATTATGCATTACATGCCGGGTTTCAGACCGCGCCGGCTTTTGCAATTCCAAAATCGTAAAATGAACATTTCAGCGATCGGGTTGCTTTCTTCACATTGTGGCTGAAAATATAACAAATTTTTCCGTATTCTTTGATGCTTCCAAGATGAGCTTTTCATCTCAAGAGCAGGATCAATATGGCTCGCCGAGCAGTCCGTAAGACGGATATCGGGACGATCATTCTCCATTGGACGCTGGTCATACTCCTTGTGATCGCTGTGGCGACGGGTCTGCGCATCGCGATCAACTCGCCTCACGACCTGGTATGGCTGCATCAGTTCGACTGGCTGCTGCCGCAGTCGGTGGTCTGGACGCTGCATATTCCAGCGGGGACGATGCTGTTCGCCCTGGCCGTCTCCTACACGATCTATCTGAACCGCGCGCATCTGTTCCGGCGCATCCAGCCGGATCTCGCCCGGCTTTCCGGCATTGTCGGGCGGCGGCGCAATGCACGGCTCGGCGCGCTGAATATCCTGCTCTACTGGATGTTCTTCATTGCCATCGTCATCGAAATCGGAACCGGAATATTGATGTATCTCGGCTATGCCGGGTCGGTCGCCGATCTGCATCTCACCTGCACATGGATCATCCTGGCCTATGCCCCGGCGCACCTGCTGGTGCACGCCGCGATCGGCGGGATTCCCCAACTGTTGCGCATCTTCAATCCCGGACCGCTCGCGCCGCCGGCCGAGGCGTTCGACCCCTATGATCGCCTGGCCGATGTCATGAGGCAGAACGCGCAGGGCGTGGTCCGCCTGGCCCCGCCGGCCCCGCGCCCCGCGGAGACGCCACCCCCTGCTGCTGTCCGGCCCGTTCGCAGGCCGCATCCGGAGCGCGCGCCGCGGCGCGGACAGGTGCTGCGCGTTCATCCGCTGACGGTCGCCATCGGCGGCGGCATGGCGGCGCTCGCCCTGCTCATGTCGCTGGATGAGGCGACGCGCGACGAACTGGTCATCGACGAGATCCTGACAGCCGCGGAGCGGCCCGTCGTCGACGGCGATATTTCCGATCCGATCTGGCGAACCGCGCGTCCGGTGGTGGTTCAAACGCAGCAGGGCGCCAATCTCGACGGCGGCGGCGGCACGACGGTCGAGATTCGCGCCGTCCATGACGGGGTCTATGCCTATTTCGCCTTCGTGTGGAACGACTCGACCCGGTCGCTGAAGCATTTGCCGCTGATCAAGACGGCGCACGGTTGGCGTCTGCTCGAAGATAAGTTCGACCGCCATGATGCGACCGCCTTTTTCGAGGATAAATTCTCCGTGCTGCTCGCGCCCGGCTACGTCCTGATCCCTGGAGACAGGACCTTTCACGCGGGCGGCAAACCCCTGGACGACAAGCCGGAAAGCTTGTCCGGGAGGGGCTACCACTACACCACGGACGGCAGCTATGTAGACGTTTGGCAGTGGCGTGCCACCGAGGGTGGAATGGCAGGTTGGATGGACGACTCTTATTTCGGACCGCCGACGAAGCCGACCAAGGCCGAGCAGAACGGCACCGTTCCCTATGACGGCGGTTTCGCCGGTGACCCCGGAGAATTTCCCTACAGCCTCAATGTCCAGGAGACCGGCGGCTATGACAGTCCCGTGACACCGAAACGCCTGCCCAAGGACCTCCAGCGCACGCATCTGGCCATGGGCACGATCGATCTCCATGCCGACCATGGCGAAAGCGATGGCGCGCGCTGGTGGATGGAGCCCGCCAACTCCGTGCCCTATTCACCGGAAGCGGACCAAGGCGATCCCGACCGGCACGGTGATCCCTGGGATCATCGGCGGCGGTGGCTATGGCGGCGACAGGGGCGATATACGCTGCGCCGCGCATTGGGCGGCGGGCCGCTGGGTGCTGGAAGTCTCCCGCCGGCTCGACGCCACCAGTAAGTACGACGTCCCCATCAAAACAGACAGCTACATGCGTGTGGCGGTGTTCGATCACGCCCAGGCCCGCCACACACGTCATATCCGTCCCATACGTCTAAAGGTTGAACGATGTCAAAATCTTGCACTGTGTCTATCAACGAAGAAAAATTCGTGGCCAAGCGAGGCGACGTCCTTTTAGATGCAGCACTCGTGAACGGCATCGATATTCCGCACGATTGCCGCTCCGGCCATTGCGGCACCTGCCAGGTGCGCGTGATCGATGGTCTGGCGCTGGGTGGGGAAAGCGGTTGCGATGGCATGGTGCGAGCCTGCCAGGCGCGGCTGCTGACCGATCTGGAGATCATGATCGAGCCGGTGCCCGATGCCGTCAGCACGCGCGGCGTGATCACCGGCCTGCGCCCGCTCGCGCCCGACGTCATGGAGGTGCGCATCCATCTGGCCAAGCCGGTGACCTACCTTCCCGGCCAGTATTACAAATTCCGGTTTCTCGGCTATCCCGCGCGCTGTTACAGCCCGACCGCGCCGATGCACGCCTCGAACGACAAGGACGTCATTCGTCTGCATGTGCGGCGGATACCGGATGGACGCGTGTCCTCCGCGCTCGGGACGGACATCAACAAGGGGCACCCGGTCAAGCTCAAGGGGCCGTTCGGCACGGCCTATTTGCGCCCCGCCGAGCATGGCCGTCTGATCCTGGTGTCCAGCGGCACCGGCTTTGCCCCGATCTGGTCGATCGCCAAAGCCGCGCTTCAGGAAAACCCGCAGCGGCCGATGGCGCTGATCCTGGGCGCGAAAGAGGTCGATGCGCTCTATATGGGACCGGCGGCGAGGATGCTCGCCGGCTTGCGCAACGTCGCCATCGTTCCGGTCGTCGACAAGCTTCCCGACGGGACGTCCAAGGCGATACGCAAGGGCCGCCCGACCGATCATATGCCGGTGCTCCGCTCCGACGACATCGTCTATGCCTGCGGTGCGCCGCCGATGGTCGACGCCGTGCGGGTCAAGGCGATGGCGGCAGGGGCGATGTTCTACGCGGACCCGTTCCTTCCGCAGTCGGACGAAACCGACGAGAGCTTCCTGTCGCGCGTGTTCGACGGGTTCGGCCATTTGATGCTGGCGACGGGTCTGCTCGGCGGACCGGCGGGGCAGCTCCGGCTCGGCAAACCTGCCGGGAGGCAGCAGGCGGCTTAGGCCCGAGACGGGGACCATGGGGGGCGAGCGGCCGCGGGGGCCGCTCGTTCGCGGTCGGTCAGGACAGCGTCGCGGCCAGCTCGCCGATCTTGCCGGCGATCTTCGCCCATCCCCCGCTCATCATCTCGTAGGCAAAGGCGTTGCCCGGACCGAAGCCGTCATGCTCCATATGCAGGAGCGTGCCGCCCTCGACGGGGGTGAGCGTCCAGGTCACGACCGACTCCAGTTTCGAGCCGTATTCGGCGTTTTCGTCCGCACCGCCCACCCAGCTATAGCTGAGCCGCCGGGGCGGGTCGCATTCGAGCACCTCGCAATGCACGACGCCGTCCCATTTGCCCCAGGGCGTGGTGCGGAAAGTGAAGCGGCGTCCGACGACCGGCTCGAAATCGTTCGGCATCAGCCAGTTGGCGATCAGCTCCGACTGGGTCAGCACGCGCCAGATCTTCTCCGGCGGGTGGGGCAGGGTGCGTTCGACGATAATGGCGCGCGTCTCGGGCGGCGGCCGCTTCGGTCATTGATCCATCTCCTTGAGCAGTTTTTCCAGCTTGTCGAAGCGCTCGCGCCAGAAGCCGCTATAGAAGCCGAGCCAGTCGATCAGCGGCTCCAGCGCACGCGGTTCGGCGCGGTAGAACACCTGCCGTCCGGCGCGGCGCTCGGCGACGAGCCCGGCCTCGCGCAGCGATTTGAGATGCTGCGAGATCGCCGGCTGCGAGACGGCCGAGCCTTTGGCGAGGGAGCCGACGGTGATCTCGCCGCTCCGGCTGATCGCCTCGAACACCGACCGCCGCGTCGGATCGGCCAGCGTTTTCATAACGATGGTGACGTCGGGTGCTTCGATCATGGGGGGATATATAAGTGAAGACTTATTGATAAGTCAACGCTTATACGATCGCGCCAGCCTGGTTTCCGGCATCCGTGGCGGCCCCTCGCCGCCACCCGCCCACCGCTGGAACTTCCCGACTCCTGCGCCGTTCCCTTGTGGATTGTGCATTCCGAGCGGTTGGCGCGCCCTGGCGCGGCGCGCGCGCGTCCCTCACCATTTACGAAACGATTCGCAATTTGCGGGGGGCTTCAATGGCGACGAGCGCAACTCTCGGCTATTCGACCTACACGGTCGATCTGTGGTGGACGGACCTGAACACGACCGAGGTCGGTCTGTTCCAACATACCCGGCACCGCGCCAAATCGCGCCAGTTCAGCAAGGATTCCGACGTCATCGGCGCCGTCAAGGTCAATGGCGAGCGCACCGGGCTGCTCACCTATCGCGAGGGCCTGTGGGAGGAATCGGAGGGCATGAAGAAGCGCCTCGTCGTCAAGCTGTTCACCGAGGAGATGAACTGGCGCGGCACCATGGACATGCTGATGGGCCGCTCGCTGCAGCTCACGCTCGGCGCGCGCGGCTTTCCCGTGGCGGCCTACAGCGTCAACCTCTCCGGCCACGAGCAGATCGTCAATGTCGAACGGTCGGCGCGAAAATGGCCGTTCATCCCCGAGAACTATTCCTTCTTCATTCTCGACGACAAGCGCCCGCGCTTCTACCGTCTGCGCCGCGACTGGATCAGCATCGGCCAGGACTACTCGCTGTTCGACGAAAGCGGCGCGCGCATCGGCCATCTGAACGGCCGCGTGCTCAATCTGGGCGGCCGCTGGGACGTCAAAATCCGCGAGGACCACAACAACTCCCGGCTGAACGGCACGCTGCAGCTGTTCTGCGGCATGCTGCGCTTCCGCGCGCCGGTCGAGCGGCATATCCGCAAGCTCGCCGGCGAGATCAGGCACGGCACGCTGGACCCGAAGATGGAAGCGCATGAGGTCGACCTGTACCTCAACCCGCGCCGGCAGAATTATTAGGCCGGCTCGCCGGTCTGCGCCGGGTCATAGCTTGCCAGCTTGAGCATCGCCTCGGACGCCTTTAGCAGGATCTCGCGCTCGTCGTCCGTGAGGGTCGCGGACATGGCGCGTTCGAGCCATTCGCGGCGGGCGCGCATGTCGGCTGTCAGGATTTTCTGGCCGTGCGGCGTCAGCGTGATGACCAATTCGCGCCGGTCGTGCTCGCCGGGCGTCCGGGAGATCGAGCCGTCACGTTCGAGCGCCGCGATCAGCCGGGTCAGCGATTGCGGCTGAAGCTGCTCCTCGGCTGCGAGGCGCACCGCGGTCATCCGCCCGAGCCGCCTCAGCGTGGCCATCAGGCTGATGGCCGAGACCGTCGCCGATGCCTTCGGACGCTCAGCGCGCATCCGCCGCCCGAGCGACAGCACCCCGCGAACGATCGCCGCCGTTTCCTCGCTTTTCATCGCCGGGCCACCTTGTTCATTGCCAGGATAATACGCATTGCGTATTAATATGTCCAGAGCCGGGAACGTGTATGGAGGCGGGGCGATGCGGGCAGGAGATCCAAGGGCACATCTGGCCGAGGCGCTGCGGTGGTCGCCCGCCGCGGAGGGACCGGACCGCGCGGCAATCCTCGGCGCGGCGGTCGGAATGGCCGGGCCGATCCTGCTCGGCGGCGCCCTTGGCCACCTGCCGGCCGGCCTCGCTGCAGCGCTCGGCGGGTTGATGGTCGGCGGGGTGGGCGCGGATAGGAATTGGCGGGCGCAGGCGAGCGAATTCGGGCTCGTGCTTGCCCCGGCGATCCTCGCCATGGTCGCGGCGGCGCCAATTGCCGGACGCGGGTGGATGGCGGATGCGGGCTTCGTGGCGCTTGCCGGCATCGCCGCGACGGTCGGCGGCTTCAGCCGTCCGATGGCGGTGGGGACGACGCGCTTCATCCTGTTTCTGATCATCGCCGCAGCCGTTACCGAAACCGCGCCGGACCGGGCGGGCCTCGTGTTGCTGATGCTGGCCGGCGCGCTTTGGACCGGGTTTGCCGCCTTTCTCATCGGCGCCGCGGCGCGGGCAAGGCGGCCGGCGGCTGGCCCCGACGCTCCACAACCGCCACAGCCGACGGCGGCGCAGAAATTCGCGCGCTGGCGGCGGTCGCTGACGCAGCTTGCCGGCTGGAATTATGCGCTGAGGCTCACCGTTTGCGTCGTCATCGCAGCGGCGTTGCGCCTGCTATGGCCGGATCATCACTTGCACTGGATCGCGCTCACCGTGGCGCTGCTGACCGACCGCCAGATCGAGCCCCTGCCGGTGCGCACCACGCAGCGCGCGCTCGGCACGGCGCTTGGCGTTCTGGCGACGGGGCTTCTGCTCATCTCCAGCCTTCCCGCATGGGCGCTGGCCGTGCTCATCGGCGCACTGGCGGCGTTGCGTCCGCTGCTCCGAGCCCGCAACTATCTCGCCTATTCGGCGGTGATGACGCCGCTGATCGTCATCATCATGGACGCCCGGCGGCCGCTCAGCTTCGGCCTGTTGGCCGACCGGCTGGTTGCGACACTCATCGGCGCCGCCCTGGTGATCGCCGCCAATTTCATCGTGAGCAAAGCCGTCGAAACGTCCACCCGAAAACGCTGACCGCGAACTCAAGCAAGCCTATCGCCTGCCTCGACGCGCTCGACATAGGCCGCGACCACCTCGTCCGGCCGCCCATCGGCGTCCACCGCACCTTCGTGAATCAGGATGGCGCGGTCGTAGCCGGCGATCAGATCGAAATCGTGGGTGATGGTGACGACGGTTTGCGGCAGCCCGTCCATCAGCCGCGAGAGCCGCCGCCGTGCGGACAGATCGAGCGAATTCATCGGCTCGTCGAAGACGATGTAGCGCGGCGCCATGATCAGCACGGACAGCAGCGTCAGCAGCTTCTGCTCGCCGCCGCTCAGCAGATGGGCCGGCGCGTCGCGTTTGCCGGCGAGGCCGTGCGCCGCGAGCATGGCGTCGACTCGCTCGGCGATCTCGGGCTTGGGCAGGTTCATGTTCTCTAGACCGAAGGCGAGGTCTTCCGCAACCGTCGGCATGACGATCTGGTGCTCCGGATTCTGAAAGACGAAGCCGACCAGCGCGCGCACGGCCGCGCCCTTCTTCCGCGCCGACAGGCCGTCGACCAGCACCTCGCCCCGGCTCGGCACGACGAGGCCGTTGAGACAGCGGGCGAGCGTCGTCTTGCCCGATCCGTTGGCGCCAACGATGGCGATGCGCTTCTGCGTCAGCGACAGCGAGATGTCGCGGAGCACCGGCCGCTCATCGAAAGAATGGCTGACATTGCGAATTTCGATCATCGGCCGCGTGTATGGGAGCCGTGCGGAGCGCCGGCGTTGCGCCGGACGTTACCCGGAATAGGTGAGAATCCGGTTGAATGCGACCCGATAATTCCCTAATGAGCTGAGAAATGCAATATTGTTACATTCTGCGTTCCAGTGTGACTGAGCCGATGAGCGTCGATGATGTCGTCAAATGTGTTTCCGCATCTCGGACATGACCACGCCTCCTGCGTGGAGTCCGCGGTCGAGCGCGCCCAGGCGCTGTGCCGGCAGCGGGACGTCCGGCTGACCCCGCTTCGCGAGGCGGTGCTGCGGGTGCTGTTGTCCTCGCACAAGGCGCTCGGCGCTTATGAGATCATCGAACGGCTGCACATCGAGGGCCGCCGGCTGGCGCCGATTTCGGTGTACCGGGTGATCGAGGTGCTGCTCGAGGCCGGGCTCGTGCACCGGCTGGAGAGCAAGAACGCGTTTTTCGCCTGCCTTGCCCATCACGACGACACCCGGTCGCTGCTGATGCTGGTCTGCGAGGATTGCGCCCGCGTTGCCGAAGCCGACGCCCCTGAGGTGTGGACGGCGATCAAGTCGGTGACACAGGCGAATGGTTTTCGGGTAAAGGAAACGGTTCTGGAGATCCAGGGCGTCTGCGCCGACTGCAACGACGCGGCGCGCAATACGGCTTGAGGCGAGCGACCCATGACCCTCTCCACCGTCATCCCGATCGGCACGCCGAAGGCGCCGCCCGAGGAGCGTCCGCGGCCTGGCCAGGAACTCGTCGCCGGACACGGTCTCGGGCTCTCGATCGGCGGTCGAACGATCCTGGAGAATGTCGACATCGCCGTGCATACGGGCGAGATCGTCACCATCATCGGCCCCAACGGTGCGGGGAAAACCAGCCTGGCGCGCCTGCTGCTCGGGCTCCTGAAGCCGACCGCCGGCACCGTCGCCCGTATGCCGGGCCTGCGCGTCGGCTATGTGCCGCAGCGTTTTCCGATCGATCCCTCGATCCCGATCGATGTGCGCCGCTTCCTGACGCTCGGCGTCCGCGCCACGCAGAAGGCCGTCAAATCCGCGCTTCAGGAGGTCGGCGCCTCGCACCTTGTCGACCGGCCGATTTCGGTGCTCTCGGGCGGCGAGTTCCAGCGCGTCTGCCTCGCCCGCGCGCTGATCGGCATGCCGAGCCTGCTGGTGCTCGACGAGCCGGCCCAGGCGGTCGACTATTCCGGCGAGATCCAGCTTTACCAATTGATCGCCGACATCCGCAAACGCCGCCGCTGCGGCATCCTGCTGATTTCGCACGACCTGCACGTCGTGCTCGGCGCCAGCGACCGCGTGATCTGCATCAGCGGCCATATCTGCTGCGAGGGTGTGCCGGAGACCGTCGCCGGGCATCCGGAATACGCCCGGCTGTTCGGCCGCGAGGCGGCCGCCGCCGTCGGCATCTACCGCCATCACCACGATCACGAGCATACGCTGTCCGGCGAGGTTCGATGCGAGCACCACCACGGGCACGACCACGGGCACGATCATGATTGACGGTTTCCTGATCCGCGCCGGGGTTGCCGGCCTCGGCATCGCGCTGCTGACCGCGCCGCTCGGCTGCTTCGTCGTCTGGCAACGCATGGCCATGTTCGGCAACAGCATCGCCCATTGCGGGCTGCTCGGCGTGGCGCTCGGCATCCTGCTCAGCATCGATCTGACGGTCGGCGTCATCATCGTCTCGGTGGCGCTCGCCTTGCTGCTGATCGCCATGCAGGGGCAGAAACGCCTGCCGCAGGACACGCTGCTCGGCATCCTCGCCCATGCGGCGCTGGCCGCCGGGCTGCTGGCTGCGACCATGGTGGGCGGCGCGCGGCTCGACCTGATGGGCTATCTGTTCGGCGACATCCTTGCCGTGTCCACAGGCGACCTCTGGTGGATCCTGTTCGGCCTCGTTGCCGTCGGCGGGGCGATGGCGTGGCTGTGGCGGCCGCTGCTGGCCATGAGCGTGCATGAGGAGATGGCCGCGGCCGAAGGCGTGCCGGTGGCGCTGATCCGCGCCGCTTTCATGCTGCTGCTGGCGTTCACGGTGGCGCTCAGCATCAAAATGGTCGGCATCCTGCTGATCGTGGCCCTTCTCGTCATTCCGGCGGCAACGGCGCGTGCTTTCGCCGCAACGCCCGAGCAGATGGCGGTCTGGGCGGCGGGGATATCGATGGTCAGCGTGCTCGCCGGGCTTGGCGTGTCCTTGCAGGCCGACACCCCAGCGGGTCCCTCCATCGTCCTGGTGATGACGGCGCTGTTCGCGGGCGCCGTGCCGTGGCTTCTGCGGCGCCAATCGGGTTAGCAGAAGTCGCGACTGGCAATTCTCACGTCGCTCCATTAATTAGAGCCTTGAGAACGCGTTCGAATTGACCTCGCAACGAGGAGACGGGAAATGCTTCATGAACTCGCCCGGCGGCGGCAGACGATTGCCGTGAAGGTCGGCAATGTCAGTGTCGGCGGCGACGCGCCGGTCGTCGTGCAGTCGATGACCAACACCGACACCGCCGATATCGACAAGACCGCCGTCCAGGTCGCCGAGCTGGCCCGGGCCGGTTCGGAGCTGGTGCGCATCACCGTCGACCGCGACGAGGCGGCCGCCGCCGTTCCGCATATCCGCGACAAGCTGGCCGCCTGGGGCGTGAGCGTGCCGCTGGTCGGCGACTTTCACTATATCGGCCACAAGCTGCTGACCGATCATCCCGCCTGCGCCGAAGCGCTCGACAAATACCGCATCAATCCCGGCAATGTCGGCTTCCGCGAAAAGCGCGACCGGCAATTCTCCGACATCATCGAGATCGCGCTGCGCCACGACAAGCCGGTGCGGATCGGCGTCAATTGGGGCAGTCTCGATCAGGAGCTGCTGACCCGGCTGATGGACGAGAACTCGGCGCTGCCCGAGCCCAAGGACGCCCGCGCCGTGCTGCATGAGGCGATGGTGCAATCGGCGCTGCTGAGCGCGGAACTGGCCGAGCGGCTCGGCATGGGCCGCGACAAGATCATCCTGTCGGCCAAGGTCAGCGCGGTTCAGGACCTGATCAGCGTGTATGCGATGCTCTCGGAGCGGGCCGACTACGCGCTGCATCTTGGCCTCACCGAGGCCGGCATGGGCACCAAGGGCATCGTCGCCTCGACCGCCGGCATCGGCATTCTGCTGCAGCAGGGCATCGGCGACACCATCCGCGTTTCGCTGACGCCCGAGCCGGGCGGCGCCCGGACGCGCGAGGTCGAGGTCGCCCAGCAGATCCTGCAGGTGTATGGGACTGCGCTCCTTCGTGCCGGTGGTTGCGGCCTGTCCCGGATGCGGCCGGACGACGAGCACGCTGTTCCAGGAGCTGGCCTCCGACATTCAGAACCACATCGCGGTCAGCATGCCGGACTGGCGCAAGACCTATCCCGGCGTCGAGACGCTCAACATCGCGGTGATGGGCTGCATCGTCAACGGACCGGGCGAGTCCAAGCACGCCGATATCGGCATCTCGCTGCCCGGAACCGGCGAAAGCCCGGCGGCGCCGGTGTTCATCGACGGCAAGAAGGCGATGACCCTGCGCGGCCCCGCGATTGCGGACGATTTCAAGAAGCTGGTGCAGGAGTATATCGAGAACCGCTTCGGCCGCGGAGCGCAGGGCACGCCCAGTCAGGCTGCGGAATAGTCACGCCGAGCGGGCCGCGCGGTTGCCGGACCCCGATCAGGTGGATGCAGGCGTCGCCCCGGACCTGATCCGGGGGTCTCGCCTTTCGGTCCGGCGATTGGCCGTAAACATATAGGATCAGGCCCCGGATCAAGACTGGGGCAACGGATCTCAAGGCCGTTCGCTTTTCAGGATCTGCAGCTCCAGCTCCGGCGCTTCGCCGCGCAGGGCGGAGCGATAGCAGGTCATCACGCCTTCCGAGCGCAGCGCGTCCTCGAGCTGCCGGCCGAACAGCACGCCGACGCCGGCGGCCAGATCCTGGCCTTGCTGCTTCTGTTTCTGGATGATGCGCAGCACGGCCGCGCGGCATGGATCGAAGGTCCCGACGCTCCAATAGAAGAACAGATGGACGCCGATGAGCGCCACGATTGCCAGCACCAGAAGAGAAGAAATCAGACGCATCTGCGGTTACCCACCTCGTTGCAGCACCGAGAAGAAACGGCGGACAATGGTCCGCCGTTGTCTATCGCATGGTTTCCGGCGAACTTCAGCTCCCATCCCTAGCGAATGGAGCTGAACGTCCGCTGACCGTGCCGCTTAAGCGCCGCCGCCCATGTTCGGCATATTCGGCATGTTCTGCATGCTCGACGCGGCCGCCTTGGAGCTTTCCTGAACGATCTTGCTCGTCAGCGAGCGGAGTTCCTCGAGCTGCTTGGCATAGGTGTCCATGAGCTCGCGGACGTAGCCGCTCTGCATTTCGATGACGTCGTTGATCTGCTTGGCGTCCGCCAGCTTCATGGCGAACTGGAAGTTGGAATTGGCGTTCCTGCGGGTGAATTCGGCGATCCGGTCGTTAAACTGCTTCAGCCCGTCCATTGCCGGGTTGGCAGGGGTCTCGAAATTCGCCATCGCCTGCTGGCTGGCGGAGATGAAGGTTTCGAATGCTTTACGGGCCTGGTCGATGCTCGCCTTCATGATGTTGCGCATCGATTCGGGCATCTCACCAAAATTCGGCATTTCCTGCATGGCAGACCTCCTTGATGTTTCGGAAGACACTCCAGAATCCACTTTACGACGACTTCCCCGCGTCTCGACGCTTAAAAAGCGTTGACCGGAAAAGCGCCTCGATTGGCTGCTCCGCAGCGCCCCGAACAGCTTCTCCCTGAGTCGGGCGCAAGTCAATTCCGGTCCAAGCTGCAGGCGGTTTTAGGGCGGCTTCGCGCAGATTTAGCGGGAACGCTTCGCGCGAAGCTTGCGCTCCGCCTCGGCGAAGGCGGCGGGCTCGTCAAGGTCGATGACGATGCCCGGCGAGCAGCCGTCGACCTCGACGAGGCGGGCGGACGCAGCGCTGAACAGCATGCGTGCGCCCTGGTCTCCGGAGAGGCGGGCCAGCGCCGGCAGATGGGCGCGGCCGAACAGGACCGGATGGCCGCGCCGGCCGCCCCGCACCGGGACGCAGATCGCCTCGTCGCCCGAGGCGCGCAGGGCGCCGGCGAGCCGCGCGAAATCGCCGGGCTCGATGAACGGCATATCGCCGAGCACGACGAAGACGCCGCGGAGATCGGCACGCATGGCTGCAGCACCTTTCGCGATCGAACGCCCCATGCCGTCGGCGGCTTCGTCGTTTTCGATCAAGGCGGCGACGGGCGGCAGCAGGGCACAGATGGCTTCAGCGGCGTCTCCGGCTACGGCGACCACCTGCCCGAGCCCGAGCGCGGCGACCGTGTCCAGGGCGTAAGCGACCAGCGGCCGGCCGTCGAGCGGCTTGAGCAGTTTGTTCTCGCCGCCCATCCGCCGCGAGAAACCGGCCGCGAGCACGATGGCGCCGAATTCGCTCAGACCGGCAGCCGCAT
This sequence comes from uncultured Alphaproteobacteria bacterium, assembly GCA_963727575.1. Classification (GTDB taxonomy): domain Bacteria; phylum Pseudomonadota; class Alphaproteobacteria; order Rhizobiales; family Rhodomicrobiaceae; genus JAHQVI01. Next base: position 365,670 of record CAVSIA010000012.1, on the reverse strand, counting down.
TCATGTGGCCGCCTTCGGCGAAGTCGGCCTGAACAGTTTCCAAAGCGGCTGCTTTACGATGGTGGCCAGCTTGACCATGGTGTCGATGGAAATATTGGAAGTCCCGGTCTCGATTTCGGATATATGCGACTGAGCGACCCCGGTCAGCCGATGTACGTCCCGCTGACTGAGGCCGACCTTGCCGCGCGCAAGACGAAAATTTTGGCCGAATATTTCCCGCTCGGATTGGCTATCCACGCCGGGCATGGTGTTTTTAGACATGGCAACAGTCTCTTACAGTGTCGGTGAAGTATCAGATTGATCATCGGCGAATACATTGTTTTGAATTGCACGTGTTTGATCTGGAAATTATGTCTTTGATAGGATGTAAGTCAACGAAACAAGAAAAATCGCGATAGATCGGCCACTTTTGCGGGGAAGCTCAAATGACGTTTATGTGTTTGAAAATCAAGCCTTGAGCGGGTCGATGATGTCGCGAACGGTGCATCTGCGAATTACAGGGGTGGTGCAGGGGGTCTACTACCGGGGGTGGACTGCTGAAACGGCGCGGGCGCGTGGATTGACTGGCTGGGTGCGCAATCGGCGCGACGGCTCGGTCGAGGCGTTCTTGCACGGCAGCGAGGCCGAAATCGCCGGGATGATCGCGTCATGCTGGGAAGGGCCGCCCGCGGCGGACGTCGAGGATGTGAGTGTCATCGGGGAGGGCGGCGAGGCTCCGGCGACCTTTGAAGTGCTGCCGACGGCGTAAGCGGGCGATGGCGAGCGGCGGCGCGGGGTTTTATCGCATCGCGATCCCGGCCGCGAACGTTTCAGGGGTCAGCGGGAATTGCAGGCGACGACGCAGCGGCGCGCGCAGATCTGGAACTGCGTGCGGCAGGTCGAGGTGTCCTTGCTGTTGCTGGCGCAGGTGGTGAGCGCCGAGCGGCACTGCGTGATGCAATTGTCGACGCAAACGCGCTTGGCCCGTTGCGCCATGCGCAGATCGGCGCCCGGCGGCTCCTCGATATCCGCGGCGAATGCCGGCCGGCCCATGTCGAAATAGGCCGCGCCGAACACCGCCAGCCATGCGGCGAGCGCAAAACCCCCGTTTCGCAACCCTCTCGGCATCAGCACGTCCCCCATTACGCTGTGCCTGCATCGTACTGTTCGCGCCGGGCCTGCTCGTAATGCTCCGATGCTTCCAGCCAGAGCACCTCGGTTTCGCTGAGGGTCTTGGCCAGTGCGCCGCGATCCTTCATCAGCTTCAAAGCCTGCTCCGGAGTTTCTTCATAAACGTCAGTTTGGGCCAATGCATGGTCGAGCTGAGAGATTTTACGTGTAATGTTTTCGATCTCCCGCTCATAGGCATCGATGCGCTTCTTCAACGGTGCGAGTTCGGCGCGGGCACTTGCCGCCGCGCGGCGTTCGTCCTGCCGCGTCCGGGGCTGAGCCTGCCGTTTCCCTGCCGAAGCTGCCGTTTCTCTGGTCCCGCGCCCGGGCAAGCAACTCGGCATTATAGCTGTCCATATCGCCGTCATAGACGGTAGCGGTGCCATTCTGAACGAGCCACAACCGGTCCGCGGTCGCTTCAATCAAATGGCGATCGTGACTAATTAGCACCACCGCACCTTCATAAGCGTTAAGCCCGTGAATCAGAGCCTCGCGGCTGTCGACATCGAGATGATTGGTCGGCTCGTCGAGCACGAGCAGATGCGGGTTGTAGAAGCCGACCAGCGTGAACAGCAGCCGGGCCTTTTCGCCGCCCGAGAGCTTCGCTGCGACCGTGTCGGCCTTGTCGGGACCGAAGCCGGCCGCCGCGGTGCGCGCCCGCTTCTGCGCCTCGGTGGCATCGGGCATCTTCTCGGCGATGTGATCATAGGCCGATTTCTGCGGGTTGAGCTCGTCGAGCTGGTGCTGGGCGAAATAGCCGAAGGTCAGCTTCTTCGATGCGCGGCGATCGCCGCCCAGCGTCTCGAGCCGGCCGCAGAGCAGCTTGGCGAGGGTCGATTTGCCGTTGCCGTTGGCGCCGAGCAGCGCGATCCGGTCGTCGCTGTCGAGCCGGAGATTGAGCCCGCTGAGGACGGGCCGGTCCTCCGAATAGCCGGCGCTCGCGGCCTCCAGACGGATCAGCGGATTGCCGAGCTTGGTCAACGGGCTGGGAAAGTTGAGCGGCCGGACGTCGCTCTCCATCTCGGCGGCGATCGGCTGCATTTTCGACAGCGCCTTCAGACGGCTCTGCGCCTGCCGCGCCTTCGACGCCTGCGCCCGGAAGCGTTCGACGAAGGCCTCCATATGCCGCTTGGCATCGTCCTGCTTCTTCTTCAGCTTGAGCTGCAGCCGCTGGCGCTCGCGCAGCGCTTCCTCGAAATCGTCGTAGCCGCCGGCATAGAGCGCAAGCTTGCCGTTGGACAGATAGAGGATCGCGCCGACGCAGGTGTTCAGGAGGTCGCGGTCGTGGCTGACGATGAGCACGGTGTGCGGATAGCTGGCGAGGAAGTTCTGCAGCCAGAGCGTGCCCTCGAGGTCGAGATAGTTGGTCGGTTCGTCGAGCAGCAGGATGTCGGGCGCGGTGAACAGCACGGCGGCCAGCGCCACGCGCATCCGCCAGCCGCCGGAAAATTCGCGGCACGCCCGCTGCTGCGCCTCTTCGTCGAAGCCGAGACCGGCGAGGATCTGCGCGGCGCGGGCCGGGGCGGCATGGGCGCCGATGTCGTTGAGGCGAAGCTGGATTTCAGCGATCCGCGCCGGATCGGTCGCCGTCTCGGATTCGGTCATCAGCGCCGCGCGCTCGGTATCGGCGGCGAGCACGGTGTCGATCAGGCTCTCGTCCCCGCTGGGCGCTTCCTGAGCGACGCCGCCGAGCCGGGCGGTCTTGGGCCAGGAGATGCCGCCGTCGTCCGGCGCGATCTCGCCGGCCATCATCCGCAGGAGCGTGGTCTTGCCGGTGCCGTTGCGCCCGACGATGCCGACCTTGTGTCCGGCCGGAATCGCGGCCGTCGCTTTATCGAAAAGCAGGCGCCCCTCAATACGGTGGGTCAGGTCGTTGATATGAAGCATGGCGCGAATTTGGCTGAAACGCCGCAAAAAGCAAGCCGGCGAACTCACAGAATGCGGAATTGATGCGCGCAAGTGCCCATTTGCGCATGGCTCCCGGCTTGCGGCGCCGGGGCGCGGCGGCTATAAGCGCGCCAGGGCCACCAACACGAATTGGGAAATCACGATGGCAGTCGAACGTACATTGTCGATCATCAAACCGGACGCGACCGAGCGCAATCTGACCGGAAAAATCATTGCCCTGCTCGAGGATGCCGGTCTCCGGGTCGTCGCGCAGAAGCGCGTGCGCTGGACCGAGGATCAGGCCAAGAAGTTCTATGAAGTGCACAAGGAGCGCCCGTTCTATGGCGAGCTGGTCACCTTCATGACCTCCGGTCCGATCGTCATTCAGGTGCTGGAAGGCGAGGACGCTGTGGCGAAAAACCGCGAGGTCATGGGCGCGACCGACCCGGCCAAAGCGGCGCCGGGCACGATCCGCAAGGAGTTTGCGGAAAACATCGAACGCAATTCCGTTCACGGCTCGGACAGCGCGGAAAACGCGGCGACCGAGATCCGCATGTGCTTTGCCGAGGGCGAAATCGTCGGCTGAACCGACAGTGTTAATGATCGCGCGCCGGGACCTTTTCAAAGTCCGGCGCGTTCTGGCTTTCCAACCCCGCGCCGCTTAGCGAATTCCGCCGGCCAGATCAGGCGGTGGTTTTCGGGAACGCGCAGTCGGGCTTTTGATTGATATGCTAGATCTCGTTTCGTCGAATGCGACGCTTGTCGCGCTCTGGGCTGACATGCAGCAGCCCACATTCTGGGTGTCCGTTCTCCAGATCATCTGGATCGATATTCTGCTGGCCGGCGACAACGCCGTGGTCATTGCTCTGGCCTGCCGCAACCTGCCGCCGAATCTGCGGGTCTGGGGCATGGTGCTCGGCGCCGGCGTCGCGGTGGTGCTGCGCATCCTGTTCACGCTGATCGTCAGCGAATTGATGACGATTCAGTTCTTGAAGATCGCCGGCGGCATTGCCCTCATTTTCATCGCGGTCAAGCTGCTTCTCCCCGAAGAGGAGGAGGACGAAACGACCATCAAGGGCAGCAACAAGCTCTGGCAGGCGGTCCGGATCGTGGCGCTGGCCGATGTGGTGATGAGCCTCGACAATGTCATCGCGATCGCCGCGGCGTCGAGAGGCAATCCAGCCCTGTTCATGTTCGGCCTGGCGGCGAGCGTTCCGCTGATCATCGCCGGTGCGGCGATGGTGATGTCGCTGCTGCAGCGCTTTCCGATCCTGGTCTGGGCCGGCGCCGGGCTGCTTGGCTGGATCGCGGGCGAACTGATTGCCACCGATCCGATCGCGCACGATATGGCGAACGAATTTTTCGGCCCGGCCAACCACCACGCGGTGGTGCTGGTCGCGGCGGCGGTGGGCGCGGTTATCGTGATGGGCCTCGGATGGGCGCTGCGACGACGGCATTCATCGTCGCCCGCCTAGATCGGGATCCCGCTCTGGCGGCGTCCTGGTCGGCGGAAGGCGCGGAAGTGCGGCGTGCTGCCCGAGGCCGCCGCCGCGCGTGAGGCTATTGGGACGCCGACGCGGTGGTGAGTTCGGCGGCTCGCTGATACCACTTCGCCGCCAGAATCTCGTCCGAGGTCGACGCCGCTCAGCGCATTGCTGCTGATGAAATGAGCGTCGTAGGTCTGGGCCAGCGCGAATGCGCCAAGCGCGCTGTTCTGTCCGGCCAGATGCTCGAAGATCAGCCGTGCGCCTTCGATATGCCCGCGCTCCATCATCTCGCGTCCGCGCCGCAGCATCGCCTGCTCGGTCGCGGCGGCGCTGCCGGTCGGCGCAACGCCTGCTATCGCCGCTGCGGCGGTTTTCTTGCGGCCCTCGGACTGGGCGAAAATCCTGGCAGCGTCCTGGATATCCTGCTCCAGGGCCGCGCTTTGCGTGCGGCCGCGCTGGCGCGCCTGGCCCGCAGGCTCCGATGCCAGCGACGGCTTGAGGTCGATGCGGGCGCTGGCGCGTTCAAGGCGCTCGGCCCTCGGGTCGGATATGCCGGCAAGGCTCGCCGCGGTGCGCTGGTCGGCGCCCGGTTCCTGCTGTTCCGCGCTCGGGCCGGTCTGCGCGGCTTCCCATTGATTGCTGATCTGGTGGAAAGCGAGGCCGATCACGGCCAGCGAAATCGAGATTGCCATCAGATTGCGGGCGCCGCTGGATTTCGCCGCCTGCGCCGTCGGTGTGGGCACCGCCAGCATGCGCTGGCGGGCAGCGATCGGCGCGGTTCGCGGACGCGGCGAGTGCACGCGGTTCGGCTGGTCCGCCGATCCGAACACCGGCTGCCCCCAATCGGGGTGCGGCTGCGGTTGCGGTGAAGAGGCGCGCAGATGCGTGGCCTTCTGCTGCGCGCGGGTCAAGGCGCGCTGCAATTCGCCTTCGAGATTGACGGAGTCTTCGATCGGAGGGGGCGTGCGGTGGCGCGGCGGCATCCGGTCGGGCGCATGATCATAAAGGTTGATGATGGCGGCGCCGCCTTCACCCGGCTCGTCATTCGCCGCCCTTTGTAAAATGCGCCTCCAGGGAACCTGATTCATTAACGGCCTCTCCACGCATAACTCGACCAGCCCGGAACACTAGACACGCAATGTGGCAATGCTGCGTTAGGGCAAGGGTCAAGTTTATTAAATTTTGACCTAACTGCAAATTGTTAGCGAAAGGATAATAGCTGTCTTATCGAGATACAGTTAAATTGGCAGAAGGGTAGGAAGCGCAAGCGAAGAATCCAAATCGTCCTTGATTGTCCCAGCGAGGCGGGGCATTCCTTTGAGCGCTTGGGAGCTTGCGGCTGCTAAGGGGCGTGCGCCGACCTTCGGCACGCGTTGCGCCCCGGATCAGGCCTTCCGTTTTTGCATTCTGTGTGCAAGATGAGCCCTAACATGCATACATCCTGGGAGGACTTAATGGACAGAAGATCATTCCTGAAGAAAGCGGCCGTTGCCGGTGCAGGCACCGCGGTGCTCGCCACTCCGGCGATTGCTCAGGCTCAGCCCGAAGTTAAGTGGCGCCTGACCTCGAGCTTCCCGAAGAGCCTGGACACGATTTACGGCGGCGCGGAAGTCGTTCGCGAAATACGTTTCCGAAGCGACCGACGGGCAGTTCCAGATCCAGGTCTTCGCCGCCGGCGAGATGGCGCCCGGCCTCGAGGCCGCCAACGTCGTCGGCCAACGGCTCGGTCGAGGCCTGCCACACGGCGAGCTACTATTACTGGGGCAAGGACCCGACCTTCGCCTTCGGCACCGTCGTGCCTTTCGGTCTCAATGCCCGCATGCAGAACGCCTGGATGTATTACGGCGGCGCGATCGACCTGATGAACGCCTTCTACGCCAAGCACAAGCTCTACGGCCTGCCCTGCGGCAATACCGGCGCGCAGATGGGCGGCTGGTTCCGCAAGGAGATCAAGTCGCGTCGCCGACCTGAAGGGCGTGAAGATGCGCATCGGCGGCTTCGGCGGCAAGGTCATCTCCAAGCTCGGCGTGGTGCCGCAGCAGATCGCCGGCGGCGACATCTATCCGTCGCTGGAGAAGGGCACGATCGACGCGACCGAATGGGTCGGCCCCTATGACGACGAGAAGCTCGGCTTCTACAAGGTTGCGCCCTACTACTATTATCCCGGCTGCTGGGAAGGCGGCGCGATGCTGCACTGTTCTTCATCAACCCGGCGAAGTGGGACGCGCTGCCGAAGGCCTACAAGGGCGTCGTCACGGCCGCCGCGCAGGCAGCCAATGTCCGACATGCAGGCGAAATACGACAAGCTAACCCGGCGGCGCTGCGGCGGCTCGTCGGCGCAGGGCACGCAGCTCCGGCCCTTCACCCAGGACGTGCTGCTCGCCTGCTTCAAGGCGGCTCAACCAGACCTATGGCGAGTCTCGCAAGAGCAACGCCGAAGTTCAAGAAGGTCTACGACAGCTCATGAAGGCCTTCCGGACGGAGGACTATCTCTGGTTCCAGATCGCCGAATACGCCTTCGACACCTTCATGATGGGGCGCCAGCGGCGGGCGAAGCGCTCTAAGACTGTCCGGGGACCGACGAAGCGATAGCGCGGGCGCGCGGGGATGCGCGCTCTCCTGGGGGTCCTATGAGCCCGGCCGATCGAGCGCGGTATCGCTGGCGTTACGGCGCGCCGTCGGTTATGCGGTATCGTGGCTCATCCTCGCCGCGGTGCTGATCAGCGCCGGCAACGCCATCGTGCGCAAGGCTTTCGACATGAGCTCGAACGCCTGGCTCGAGATGCAATGGTATCTGTTCAGCGCCGTGTTCATGCTCGCCGCAGCCTACACGCTGCAGCGCAACGACCATATCCGCATCGACATCCTGTCCACCATGCTGCCCAAAGCGGGTTCGCAACTGGATCGACCTGCTCGGGCCATCTCTTCATGCTGATGCCCTTCACCATCCTGATGATCTAGCAGCCGACCCCTTCGTCATCACGTCGCTTCGCGCAGCAGGAGCATTCGCCCAATGCCGGCGGCTTGATCCTCTGGCCGGCGAAGGCGCTGCTGCTCGCCGGCTTCCTGCTGCTCGCCATCCAGGGCGTGTCCGAAATCATCAAGCGCATCGCCGTCATGCGCGGGCTGATCCCCGATCCGCATGAGGGACAGGGCGCGCATCACGATCGCTGAGGACATCTCGGCTCATCCGGAGCATCGGTCGTGACCGCTTTCATCATCGAAAATATGGCGCCGATCATGTTCTTCAGCCTGATCGTGCTGCTGCTGCTCGGCTATCCGGTCGCCTTCGCGCTCGCCTGCCAACGGACTGCTCTTCGCCATCGTCGGCATCGAGCTGGGGCTGTTTCCGACGGTGTTCCTGCAAGCCCTGCCCGAGCGCATCTTCGGCGTCATGAACAACGATACGCTGCTGGCGATTCCGTTCTTCACCTTCATGGGCCTGATCCTGGAGCGATCCGGCATGGCCGAGGATCTGCTCGATACGGTCGGCCAGCTTTTCGGCCCGGTGCGCGGCGGCCTCGCCTTCGCCGTCGTGCTCGTCGGCGCGCTGCTCGCCGCGACCACGGGCGTCGTCGCGGCCTCGGTGATCGCCATGGGCCTGATCTCGCTGCCGATCATGCTGCGCTACGGCTATGACCGGCGCGTGGCGACCGGCGTGATCGCCGCGTCGGGAACGCTGGCGCAGATCATTCCGCCTTCGCTCGTGCTGATCATCATGGCCGACCAGCTCGGCCGCTCGGTCGGCGACATGTATGAGGGCGCGCTGATCCCCGGCCTGGTGCTGACCTGCCTGTATATGGGCTATGTCGGCCTGGTCGCGTTGCGCTTCCCGAAGGCGGCGCCGGCGCTGCCGCCGGACGCGCGCACGCTGGGACGGCGGCGTCACCTCGCTGTTCGCCTCGATCGTGCTCTCCGTCGGCGCCGGCTACGCGCTGGTCGAATATATGGACCCGCAGATGTCCAATAAGGGCATCTGGGCGGCGACCGCGGCGATCATCTTCTCCTACTCCATCGCGCTGATCAACCGCGCCTTCGGTCTCGGGCTGCTGTCGCGGCTGGCCCAGCAGGTGATCATCGTGCTGATGCCGCCGCTGGCGCTGATCTTCCTGGTGCTCGGCACCATCTTCCTCGGCATCGCCACGCCGACCGAAGGCGGCGCGATGGGCGCGGTCGGCGCGCTGGCGCTGGCGATCTCCAAGCGGCGGCTGACGTTCGACCTGATGCGGCAGGCGCTCGATTCCACGACCAAGCTCTCCGCCTTCGTGCTGTTCATCCTGATCGGCGCACGCGTCTTCTCGCTGACCTTTTACGGCGTCGACGGGCATATATGGGTCGAGGATCTGCTGCTTTCGGTTGCCCGGCGGTGAGGTCGGCTTCCTGATCGTCGTCAACCTCCTGGTGTTCTTCCTCGCCTTCTTCCTCGACTTCTTCGAGCTCGCCTTCATCATCGTGCCGCTGCTGGCGCCGGTCGCCGACAAGCTCGGCATCGACCTGATCTGGTTCGGCGTGCTGCTCAGCGTCAACATGCAGACCAGCTTCATGCATCCGCCCTTCGGCTTTGCGCTGTTCTATCCTGCGCTCGGTGGCGCCGCGCGAGGCGTATCTGGACAAGATCTCCGGCCAGAGGATCGAGCCGATCACCACCGGGCAGATCTATTGGGGCGCGGTGCCCTTCGTCGTGATCCAGGTGATCATGGTCGGGCTGACCATCGCCTTCCCGCAAATGGTGACGCATTACAAATGGACCGGGAAAGAGGTGGATCCGTCGACGATCAGGATCCAATTGCCGCCGATCGGCGGCCCGCAGCAGCCGGGCGGTTCGATGATGCCGAATTTCGGCAGCCCGCCGCCGGGCCTGGGTGGCCAGCCAAGTGGCGGCACGCCGAAGCCCGACGCACCGCCGTCATTCGACCTCAACCAGCCGCCGAAATTCAATTAGCGGGTCAAAGACGATTTCGCCGGGGGATGATCGGTTTAGTCGTCGGATGAAATCGGAATTGCGCCCACTCGAACGCCCGCGCGATCCCGCCTCAGAACATCGACGCCTGGCCGATCGGCCCATGCGCGCGAGGGCGCGTCCATAGTCCGGCGCGGGAGGGTATCCCGACCAGCCGCCCGTGAGCATGGGATCGCGCAATCGTGGCAAGACTGCGCGCCACGCCGTAAAGCTTGCGCGTGGCGCTGATCCGGGCGCGCCTCTCCCAGGCCGACGGCCCGCGGGTTCGCACGAGCCGGCCGATGTCGCGATAGACGAAGCGGGCCACCGAAATCGCCCAGGCCGAGCGGAACGGAAGCGCCGCAATCCCGTGGCGGGCGGAGGTATAGAAGCGGTCGGCGGTGTAAAGCAGCCGCTGCGTCACGATGGAGACCTGCTCGCGATAGGCGGCATCGCCGACGGCGCCCGCCGGAACGCCCTCTTCCCGCAGCCAGGCTTCGGGCAGATAGACCCGCCCCGCAGCGGCGTCGTCCATCACGTCGCGGGTGATGTTGGTGAGCTGAAAGGCGATGCCGAGATCGGAGGCGCGATCGAGCGTCGCGCTGTCCTTCACGCCCATGATCATCGCCATCATCACGCCGACGACCCCGGCGACGTGGTAGCAATAGGCCAGCGTGTCGTCGATCGTTTCGTAATGCCGCCCGGCCACGTCCATGGCGAAGCCGTCGAGATGGTCGAGCAGATATTGCTCCGGAATGCCGCATTCCGAGACGACGCGGTGCAGCGCGCCGAAAACCATTTCGTCCCAGTCGCCGTGAACCGCGCGGATCGTCTTGTCGCGCAGCTCCGCCAGCACGTCTTCGGGCGACCCCTGGCGCGGATTGCCCGACTTGAAGCCGAGCTCCTGCCCGTCGATGGCGTCGTCGCAATGGCGGCACCAGGCGTAAAGCATGTAGGTGTGCGCCCGGGTATGGGGGCCGAACAGGCGCGCGGCGGCGGCGAAGCTCTTCGAGCCTTTTTCGATCCGCTCCCGGCTATATTTGACGATCTCATCCATGGGACTGACTTGCGTTTCCGAAGTGGGGTCGGCTGCAGGCCCGTTTCCTTGATATGAGCCAGCGCTCTGAGAATGGAAACGGGAGGGCGCCCGACCAGTATACGCGCTTTGTCAACATTTGTTGACGCCGCTCTGTAAAATCTTTCGATCAGCGGCTCGGCCAGCGAATAGAAACGCTGCATGATTTCAAAGCGTTTTTCCGGTTTCGCGGCCAGGAAAAGAAACCTGTTCAGCATGCGATAAAATCGGCGTTCGTGCCAGAGTCGTTTCGAATGCGCCTCGGTCATGCCGGCGGCATGTTTCGTGGTCAGTTGCGGCAGCGCGGCGAGAGCCTCGGCGACCGTCACCGCATCGGGCAGGGAATAGCCGGTGGTCGGATGGAAAAGGCCGGCGCGCAGGCCGATCCGGGCCACTTCGCTGCCCGCTTCCCGCCAGAACGCATCGATATCGCCGCCGAGAACGATCGGCAGCGTGCCCCGCTCCTCCCGGATAACCTCGACGATCAGCCAGCCGCGCGCGGCAGCGTAGGTCTCGATCTTGCGGCGGATGTCGCCCGCCTCCAGTTCCGGCCCATCGGCGTAATAGGTGTCCTCGACCAGAATGGTGTCTGCGGAGAAGGGCAGGGTGTAGACGAAGCGGTATCCGCCATCCTGGCTGACGGCGGCGTCCATGATCACCGGCACCGTCTCGCCATGCGGGGCCGCGAGGCGCAACTCCAGCCCGATGAATTTCTGAAAGCCGAGCACCAACGCTCCGGTCGGCGCAGGGCCGCGCCCGTCGATGACGCAGGGCGCGGTGAGCGCTTCCCCGCCTTCGAGCGTGATCCGGTCGGCCGCCAGCGTGGCGACATTCGCGTTCAGCCGCACCGCATCGCCGAGCGCGCCGTGGGCGACGTCGTGCAGCCGTTCCGAGGACACCGACTGGTAGGGCGCCTTCAGGCGGCGCGTGAATTTCGGGAACCGGACCATCTGTCCCGGCCAGGAATAGGTGACGAACGGCGCCAGCCAGCGGTTCTGCTCGGCGGTCACGTCGGTTTGGTGAAACGACCAGGTGTGATTGCCGCCCAGCCGGTCTCCGGCGTCGACGACCAGCAGGCGCAATTCCGGCCGCAGCATTTTCAGCCGGTAGGCCGCCAGCGTCGAGGCGAGCCCTCCCCCGGCGAAAATCACGTCGTAATCGGTCATCTGTCGGCTGTCCTGGTGCTCACGGCGCCCGTAAGATTACTTAATCTAGCGATCTGCTTAGCGAAAAACCACCGTGCGATTGCCATTAAGCAGGATCCGGTGCTCGGCATGCCATTTGACGGCTCGCGCCAGGACGAGGGATTCCACGTCCCGGCCGGCCGCGACCAGGTCCTCCGGCGACATCGAATGATCGACGCGAACCACCTCCTGCTCGATGATCGGACCGTCGTCGAGCTCGGCGGTGACGAAATGCGCCGTCGCCCCGATCAGCTTGACGCCGCGCCGGTGCGCCTGGTGATAGGGCCGCGCGCCCTTGAAGCTGGGCAGGAAGGAATGGTGGATGTTGATCGCCCGCCCCTGAAGCGCGCGGCACAGCTCCGGCGACAGGATCTGCATGTAGCGCGCGAGGATGATGAAATCGGCGCGCTCCTCCTCGATCAGCTCCAGGAGCCGGGTTTCCTGGCGCTCCCGGGTATCCGCCGTGACCGGCAGGTGATGGAACGGGATGTCCTGGCTGGCGGCAAGCTGGTAGAAATCGCGGTGGTTGGAGACGATCGCCGGGATCTCGATGGGCAGCGCGCCGATGCGGTGGCGATAAAGGAGATCGTTGAGGCAATGGCCGAAGCGCGACACGAGGATGACCGCGCGCGGTTTCTCAGCGACATCGTGGATGGTTGCGGCCATCTCGAAGCGCTCGAAGATCGGCGCGAATGCCTCCTCCACCTCGGCGCGCGCCGTGCTCTCGGGCGCTGCGAACGAGATACGCAGGAAGAAGCGGGCGCTCCCGGCGTCGCCGAACTGGGCGCTGTCGGTGATGTTCCATTCCCGCATCGCCAGGCAGCCGGAGATCGCGGCAACGATGCCCGGCCGGTCGGGGCAGGAGAGTGTCAGCACGAAAGCGCGCTTGGGCTGCGGCATGGTCAGGACCTTCTGGCCGGCCGGGCGGCGGAGCGTTCGTGGCGGATCATGACGGCACCTCTTCGAAGCGGAACAAAACGAGGCGCGGGGGGGACACGTGCAGCGAGCCTCTGGGCCGATCGCCGGGATCGGCCGGAACCTGGATTTCCCCATGAGAGACAAAGATCAAGACCGCGGCAAGGCGGCGCCGCCGGCCCGGCTCAGCCCTGCGAGAGAAAGCTGATGATCAGCTTGTTGTATTCCTCGGCTTTCTCGATGTTGGACAGATGCGCCGCGTCGAGGATCGCGAGTCGCGCATCGGGCAGCGCTTCGACGAGGGCTTCGGCCATGACCGGCGGTGTGGACGGGTCGAGGGCTCCGGCGATGACCAGCACCGGGATGCTGATCCGGGCAAGCGCGTCGCGCAGGTCGACATCGCGAACGCCCGCCGCAGCCGCGACATAGCCGGCCGGCGAGATCCCGGCGACCATGGCAAGAGCCTTGGCGGTTGCGACCGGATCGTTCTGCATGAATTCCGCGGTCAGCCAGCGCTGGATGACGCCTTCGGCGGCGGCCTGCATGCCTTCCTGCTCGATCGCGGCGATGCGCTGGTTCCACAGCTCGGGCTGGCCGAAATAGGCGGAGGTATTGGAGAACACCGCGCGAGTGAGGAGCTGCGGCGCGTTTGCGCCGAGCCACATGCCGACCATGCCGCCCATCGACAGGCCGCAAAATGCCACCGGGCCGAGCTCGAGCCCTTCGATCAGGTCCTGGGCGTCGCGGGCGATCCGCTCGATCGTATAGGGGCCGGGAGGCACGTCGGAGGCGCCGTGGCCGCGATTGTCATAGCGCAGCACGCGGAAATGCCCGGTCAGCGCGTCGATCTGCGGGTCCCACATCTCCGTGGTCGAGCCGAGTGAATTGGACAGCACCAGAACGGGACGGTCGCCGTCGCCGTCGAAACGGTAATGAAGCGCGCAACCGTCGCTCACGGTCATCATCGGCATGGCTTTTCCTCCCCTCAGATGGCGCCTTGCACTTTGTCCGGCCCACGGCCGATACGCCCCGCGGGGCCTCGGCACGACAACCGGCCGGACAAGCTGCTATCCTGTGAACCCGAGATGCGTCGGCGATTCGGCCACCGCAAATTCAGGCCCGGTTCAGATTCGCATACGCGCCAATCCGTATGGGCGCAGCATAGGCGAGCCGCGCTCAATGGCAAGTCCGTTTCGCGGTGCGGCGGTCCAGACGCTTGCGGCGCTTGGCGAAATCGGGGATCGTCTGCCCGAACCAAGCAGCATCGAAAGGGACGGAAATCCATGAGCGCTCATACCAAACCGTCGGCCAAGCTTACCTATGAAGGCGCGCGCGCCTCGCCCTCTTGCCGCCGCCGTTGCCAAGGCCGAGGCGATGGGCGTTCCGCAATGTATCACCATCGTCGACGATGGCGGCCGGCTTCTGGCCTTTGCGCGCATGGACGGGGCCAAGTTCCTTTCGATCACCACCAGCAACACCAAGGCGGTGACCAGCGCCTCGCACCGCATGCCGACCTCGAAAATCCCCGCCGATATGGAGTTCAAGCTGGCCTTTGCCTCGCAAAGCCAACTGACCGGGCTGAAGGGCGGCGTGCCGATCTTCGTCGACGGCACGTTTGTCGGCGCGGTCGGCGTCGGTTCCGGCACGGGCGAGCAGGATCTGGAAGTCGCCCGCGCCGCGCTCGACGCCCTCGGCGCCGAACAGGTGGACGCTTAGGGCATCGGACCGAACAGTGCGAAGCGGTTTTCGGACAAATCCGACAAACGGATAGAGCGGCACCGCCGACTGCGGTCAAAAATCGGCCGCTCTAAGCGCAGGCGGTTTTCACGGCGCGCCCCGCCAGCTCGCCGCCGATCCGGGCGATCAGCCCGCGCAGCCAGATCGACCCAGGATCGAGCTGGGCGCGGGTCGGGTAGAACAGGAACTGCTCGTCGACGCCTGGGTCGAGCGGCGGCGTGACGGCCGCGAGCGACAAGCGCCGCTGCGTGCGCCGCGATCAGCCGGCGCGGCACGAAGGCGACGAGATCGGTGCGGGCGGCGAGGTGCAGTGCCTGAAGATAGCTCGGCGCGACGACGGCGATGGTTCGGTGGATGCCTTCCTTGCCGAGCCAGGCGTCGATCATGTCCTCGCTCGATCCACGCCCGACGACCGCGATATGACGCGCCTCGAGAAAGTCCGGCAGATGACCGAGGCCGCGGCGTGCGGGATGATCGGCCCGCACCGCCAGCGCGTCGCTGTCCGTGTAGAGCAACTGGCGGTGAAAGCCGCGATAGGCGTCGCCGATGCAGGACATGATCAGGTCCACCGAGCGAGCGAGATCGGGCGTGAAATAGGCGGGCGCCTGCCAGGGGACGATGTCGAGCCGGATGCCGGGCGCGGTTTCCCCGGCCGCATTCGCCAGCGCCGGAACAATCAGATCGACGACGATGTCGGGCATCATCAGCGCGAAACGGCGCCGGCTGCTCGCCGGATCGAAGGCCTCGACCTGAAACAGCCCGCGCACCTGATCGAGCGTCTGCGCCAGCGGTCCGCGCATGCCCTGCGCGCGCGGGGTCAACTCCATCCGTGCCCCGACACGCACCAGCAGCGGGTCGGCAAAAATGTCGCGCAGGCGGCGCAGCGCATGGCTCATCGCCGGCTGAGACAAGCCGACGCGGCTCGCCGCACGGCCGACGTGACCTTCGGCCAGCAGCGCATCCAGGGCAACGAGAAGGTTGAGATCGAGCGAAGCTAAATTCATCCGGAGAATTTAAAACATATTGCCTATCGATTGGAAGAATGAGCGGCGCCGTGCGAGATTTACGACGTGAAATGCTCAACACAGAGGAATGCGCATCATGTCCGCATCCGAGAACAAACGCGTTATGGAGACGATCTTCGCCGGACTCGCCAAGGGCGACCCGTCCGCCTTTCGCGAAAGCATCGCCGAGGATTTGCGCTGGGTGGTGATGGGCTCGACCGAATGGTCGGGCGCTTATGAAGGCAAGGCCGACGTGATGGACCGCTTGATGCGTCCGCTGTTCGCCCAGTTCGCCGACACCTACACCAACACGGCGCATCGCTTCATCGCCGAGGGCGACAGCGTTGTGGTCGAATGCGAAGGGCGCGTCACGGCCAAATCCGGCAAGCTCTACAACAACCACTATTGCTGGGTTTGCCGGCTCGAAGGCGGCAAGCTCACGGAGGTCATCGAATATATGGACACCCAGCATCTCGCTGCGGCGCTGGATGCGCCCGGCGCTGATTGACCTCAGCCGGTGGCGGCGTCCGTCTTGCCGCGCAGCACGGCGGTGACCTCGGCCATGATCGACAGCGCGATCTCGGCTGGCCCCTGCGCGCCGATGTCGAGGCCGATCGGAGCATGCAGCCGCGCGATGTCGGCCTCGGACACGCCCGCCTCCGTCAGCCGCGCCACACGCTGGGCGTGGGTGCGCTTGCTGCCCAGCGCGCCGACATAGAAGGCGCCCTGTTCCAGGCCGAGCCGGATGGCGATGTCGTCGATCTTGGCGTCATGGGTCAGGGCGATAATCGCGGTACGCCGGTCGATGCCGACGAGCGGCAGGCCGTCCTCGGGCCATTCGGTGATCAGGTTGGCGTTGGGAAAGCGCTCCTCGGTCGCGAACGCTTCGCGCGGATCGATGATGGTCACGTCGTGGCCGATCATGCGGGCGAGCGGCAGCAGAAACTGCGCCGCGTGAACCGCGCCGATGATGACGAGCCGTAGCGGCGGGTTGAAGACGCGGATGAACAACTCGCCGTCACCGGTCTCCACCGTCCCGCTGCGGTCCAGCCGAAAGCCGTCGGCCAGCGCCGCCGCCACGCCGGGGATTTCCGTCCCCTCCTCAGGGCTGGCCAGACGCTGCTCGCCGCTTGCGAGCCACGTCAGCAACGCAATCGGCCTACGCTCCGCCTCGGCCGCCAAAATGCTCTC
Organism: uncultured Alphaproteobacteria bacterium; assembly: GCA_963727575.1. GTDB lineage: Bacteria > Pseudomonadota > Alphaproteobacteria > Rhizobiales > Rhodomicrobiaceae > JAHQVI01. The sequence goes on along the minus strand of CAVSIA010000012.1, from coordinate 349,102 downwards.
GGCCAGATCTTTTCTCATTGCCGCTTTCCGCTATGCCAGTGCGAATGGCTCCACATAGATGCGGATCCGTCCACCGCAGGCGAGCCCCGCCCGCCATGCCGTCTCATCCGCAACGCCGAACTCAAGGAGCTTCGGCTGGCCTGTTTCGATGATGTCCAATGCCTGGGTGATGACTTCGCCCTCGACGCAGCCGCCGGACACCGAACCGAGGAAATTGCCTTCGCTGTCGATCAGGAGCTGGCTTCCGGTAGGCTGCGGCGCGGAGCCCCAGGTCTGCACCACGGTGGCCAGAGCAATCCTGCGCCCCTGGGATTGCCAATCGAGTGCGGTCTTCAGCATGTCGTTCGGACCCATGCGCATCCTCCGAGTTTTTTTGCTTTTGTCAGACTCCAATCATGACACGTAAAGCTACTCATATCACACCTTTCATGCTTGGCGCGAAGCGGCGCTTGGTCAAAAGAAACCTTGCGCCGGAACGGGCTTTGGTGTTGATCCAATAGATAAGGCTGCCGAGCCTTGTGCGGAAGTACCCGCGTAGCCGCCGCGACGTGATCCCCATCTAGCGGTTCCAGGACAATGTATGCCGGGGGAATGGCCATCGCTCGACCGGGCGGTGGGGAGTTCTGGGTAATGAGATTGGGAAAGCATATCGCCGTGATCGGCGCCGGCGTCGTTGGCCTCGCGATCGCGCTCAAACTGCGTCGCGAGGGTTACCGCGTCATCATATTCGACCCGGATGAGCCGGGCAGTCATGCCTCCGCAGGCAATGCCGCGCTGATCATGACCGGGCAGGTCGGGCCGCTTTCGGAGCCGGGCCTCTGGATGAAACTGCCGGGCATGCTGACCAATCCGCTGAGCCCGGTCGCCATGCGCTGGCAGCACCTGCCGCGGATGATGCCATGGGTCAAACGCTTCCTCCGCAACAGCACCTGGAAACGCTACGAGGCCATCGCCGACACGCTGGCGCCGATGACCGCGCGCTCTCTCGATGCCTGGACGTCGCTGGCCGGTCCTTACGAAAGCGCAAAGCTGTTTCGCCAGGACGGCCTGTTGTACGTGTTCCGGACACAGGCCGGACTGCGCGCGGCCAAGAAGGACGCAGCGTTTCGTGCGCGCCACGAGGTCCAGTCCGAGTTGATCCCGGCGGAGGAACTCCGCCAGATGGAGCCGGAGCTGGAGTCCAATCTCGCCGGCGGCTTTCTCTATCCCGGCGGCGCGCATTGCACCGATCCGCAGAAACTGAGCGCCGCGCTGGCGAGCGCCTTCCGCACGACCGGGGGCGAGGTTCAGCGCACGCGTGTCCGCGAAATCGTCGGGGTGGGCAGCACGGCGGTGCGGCTGGTTTGCGACGGCGGGGAATTCACCGTCGATGAGGTCATCGTCGCGGCGGGCGCCTGGTCCGGACCGCTGGTGAAAAAATTCGGCGTCCGGCCGATGGTGGTGCCCGAGCGCGGCTATCACGTGATGCTGACCCAGCCCAATATCGAGCTGCGCCGGCCCGTTGTTTGCGGCGACGATCATTTCGTGGCGACGCCGATCGGCGAAGGCGCCATCCGCCTTGCCGGCACCTCGGAATTCGCCGGCATCGACACGCCGCCCGACTGGCGCCGCGCCGACATGCTGATAGAGCAGGCCAAGATGATCCTGCCGGAAATCAACGGCGAGGAGACCGCGACGCGCTGGATGGGGCCGCGCCCGTCGACGCCGGATTTGCTGCCGATGATCGGGCGCACGCCGAAAAACGCCAACATCATCTGCGCCTTCGGCCACAGCCATCTGGGCCTGACGCTCGGCGCGGTCACTGCGGACATCGTCGGCAATCTGGTGTCGCGGCGCGACCAGGGCATGGACCTGCAACCGCTGAGCCCGGCGCGGTTCAAGTGACGCGGTAGGGCGACGGCGATCGCTAGCGCCCGGAGCGGCATCGATCGAGAGGGATTCCGCAGCGAAAAACCGAGGCGAAATCCCCATGAAAACGGGGATCCAGCACTCCGCGGCCTCACGAGTTTCCTGGATCCCCGCCTGCGCGGGGATTTCGGCCGAGGGGGTTCGGCTTAAACGGATCGCGCTCTGGCGTTCTTTCGTCAGCCTCCGGCTCAGATCAGCGAGAGCCGTCACTGCGTCTTGTCGCGCATCTCGACGGCCCAGGGCGTTTCGCGGCCGAGCCATTTCTTCTCCAGCTCGATCAGCTTGCCGCTCTTGTGCCAGCCGGTCACCACGCCCGACAGGACGTGGTCAGCTCGGCGTTCCGGTCGCCCGCCGGTAGCGCCATGACCCAGGGCGTCGGCTCGGCGTCAGTTTCGAGAACCTCGTATTTGCCGAGCAGATCGGGCTGTTCCGCTTTCAGGTGAATGAGCCGCACATCCTCCCAGACGAAACCGACACAGCGTCCCTCCGCAAGTTCCTTGGCGGCATCGAGCGGCGAGCGGAACAGGGCCAGCGTGATATTCGGCGCCCGGCTGGTCAGTTCGGCGTTGTAATAGGCGCTGAGCAGCGTGCAGATGCGTTTTCCGTTGAGGCTCGCAAGCGGCACCGGTGCGCCGTCGGGCAGCGTCAGCACGGCCAGCCGGCTGGCGAAATAGGGCGGCTGGACGAGTTCGGCTTCCTTCTCGCGATGCGGCGTCACCGCCATCGTTGCAATGACGGCATCGACCATGCCGGCCTGGAGGAACTGCAACCGGGTGACCGCCGTGACCGGAAACAGCTTCAGCGTCACCCCAAGCTGCGCGGCAAGGTCGCGTGCCAGATCCGGCTCCATGCCGACCAGCTCGCCGCTCTCGTCGCGCCAGCCGAAGGGCGGGTCGGTGTCCTTGACGCCGACGATGATCTCGCCCTTGGCCTTGATCTCGGCGAGGGTCGTTGCTCGCGCCGGAAGCGTCACGGCGGCGACGGCGGCAAGGAACAGGACGGCGGCCAGTGCCGGCGCGGATTTGAACGTCATCGCGAGTGCCCGATTGATGAGGCCGGCGGATGCCGGCCGTCCGCGCAAGAGCATGATCGCTTCATGTTGAATCGCTCATGCACCAAAGTCTTTTGTTTTCGCACGATTTTTCGGGAAAACCGGTGTCCGCTTTTCCCGATCGTGCTCTATCTCTCACAGAAATGCGGAAGGGGAAAGGCATTTGCGCCGCACGGCCCTGACGAGACGCGCGGCGCAGCCGATCAGAGCACCTTGGTCACGGTGAAGCGGTCATCGAGCTTGGCGTTGGCGCCGTCGATGGCGTCCTTCGATCCGAGCACGACGACGCGGCCATGCGCGGCGACCGCATCCAGCGCGTCGGCGAAGGCGCGAAGGCCGCCGGCATCGGTGCCGAGCACTTCGTCGCGAATGGTCTGCTGCCGCTCGTCGCTGTCCCCGGCAAGATGACGCTGCAGCGAGACGAAGCCCTTGGCATCGGGCAGCCGGTAGGTGTCGAGCAGCCCGATGGTGCCGATGATGGCGCGCTCCAGATCGCCGGCATTGCCGGCGATACTGCGCAGGAAACTGCCCGCGCCATCGTAGACCGCAATCGTCTCAAGCAGATTGGGATCGCGGTATGAGGCGAAGTTGAAGGTGCCCGAGCGCAGATCCAGCGCGCTGAACGCGCCGTAAGCGCCGCCCTGGACGCGCACCTTGTCCCACAGCCATGCGCCGCGCAGCCAGTGGCTGGCGACCAGCGCCGCGCCGCCGGGCGTATGGCCGAGCTTGGGCAGGCTCTCGCCCTTGGCCACGTAATTGACCTTGGCCGGGATGGTCAGCCCCTCGAAACGCGGCAATGCCGGCGTCAGCCAGTCCGGCCGCTCGGCGGCGCCGGACGGCATGGACTCGATCAGCCGGGCCAGCACCGGCTCGATCCGGCCGATATCCGCCGCCTCGGCGGTGACGTTGAAGACCATGGCGTCGCGCCGGACCAGGATGCCGCGGATCTGCCGCAGCGCGTCCAGCACCGTCGCCGGATTGTCCTTCATGTCCGCCGCCATCTGCCGCAGCGCGATCAGATAGCTGATGCCGCCCATGGTCTCGGCCGCCCAATCCGCCTCGTCGAGGCTGGCGCGCAGCCGCATTCCGGCAATGCCGGAGCCGCCGGGCACGAGCCGCGCTTCGAGCCCTGCGCGTTCCTCGTTGACGACCTGTTCGATGCGCTCGCGATTGTCGAGCTTGGCGTCGAGCAGGACGTCGGAAACGATCGCGCTCAGCTCGTCAGCCCTTTCGGGGATCGCCTTGGAGCGCACGAACAGCCCGGCGGCGCAGGGACCCTCGCCGCCGGCCATGGTCGACGTCCACAGGCTTGTCGACAGGCCGCCCGTCGCGCGCCCGATCCGCTGCGAAAGCTGCACCATGTCGTAGGCTCCCGCTCCCGTCTCCAGAAGCGCGCGCCGGAACACCCCGACATAAGGCAGCAGCCCGGACGGCAGCCGGCGGATGTCGAGCGCGACATCGAGATAGACCACGCCGTTGGTCGGCAGGTCATGCGTGACGATGCGGGCGCCGGACAGCTCGCCGGTCTCGATCGGGATCGGCGCGATCTTCGGCTCCAGATCCTTCAGCGTCAGCCTCGGCAGCGTGGCGAGCGCCTCCGGCGTGTCGGGCGTTTCCTGCTTGCGCTTCAGGTCGCGGGTCTGGTCGATCACCGCCTCGACATCGTCCTCGCTCATGCCGGCGCGGACGGCGTCGAGACGCGCGCGCTCGTCGTCGACCTCGCGCTGGGCGAGATCCGGATCGGGGGTGAACAGAACGGCGGTGCGGTGCTGGTTGTCGAGAAGCAGGTTGCGGACCATGCCTTCGAAGACGCGCTCGCTCCCCTCCAGCCGCGCCTTGAGCGCATCGAACGGCCCCTGCCAGGACAGCGGCTCCAGCGGATCGCGGTCGTAGTTCCAATATTGCAGCGCGCGCAGCATCGTGCCGAGGCCGCGCGGATAGGAGCCGGTGTTGTTTTCCCGCAGCCGGAACTCGGCGGAGTTGACCGACGCCTCGACCGTGAGCGGATCGATGCCCTCATCGGCGAGCTTGCCGAGCGTATCGAGGATCAGCGTCTCGATCTTGTCGGCGTCATCCGGGTCGACGCCTTTCAGGCCGGCGCCGAACTGCCCCTGGCGGAGCGAGCTCATCAGCCCGGTGCCGGTGATGTCGTCGCCGAGGCGGGAGTCGATCAGCGCCTTGCGCAGCGGCGCGGCCGGCGAGCCGACGAGAATGTCGCTCAGAATACCGAGCGCCAGGCTCTCCTCGACCGATTTCGCCTCGTCGAGCATCCAGTTGATGGTGATCCGCGCCTGACGTTCGCCCTCCTCGGCGGCGCCGACCGGCAGAGGGAAATGCATCTTGCGCGGCGCGTTGTAGCGCTGCTGCAGCGGAACGGCGGAGTCCACGTCCAGATGCGAAAATTCGCTCAGCAGCGCATCGAGAATCTCGAGCCGCTTTTCGGGATCGTCGTCGCCATAGAAGAAGAATTTGGCGTTCGAGGGATGATAGAGCCGCTGATGGAAACTCTTGAACGCGTCGAATGTCAGGTTGGGGATGTCGCGTGGATCGCCGCCCGAATCGACGCCATAGGTGGTGTCGGGAAACAGCGATCGCTTGGAGAGCCGGTAGACGCGGTCGTCCGGCGAGGAATAGCTGCCCTTCATTTCGTTGAAGACGACGCCCTTGTAGATCAGCGGTGCGCCCGGCGCATCCAGCTCGTAATGCCAGCCCTCCTGCTTCAGCGTGTCGGGCGTGATGCGCGGATGAAAGACGGCGTCCAGATAAACGTCGACGAGATTGTAGAAATCCTGAAGGTTGATGCTGGCGACCGGATAGACGGTCTTGTCCGGGTACGTCATTGCGTTGAGAAAGGTGTTGAGCGAGCTCTTCAGCATTTCCAGGAAAGGCGCCTTGACCGGATATTTGCGCGACCCGCAGAGCACGGAATGCTCCAGGATATGGGCGATGCCGGTAGAATCGGCGGGCGGGGTCCGAAAGCTGACGCCGAAGACTTTGTTCTCGTCGTCTCCGATCAGAGAAAGCAGTTCGGCGCCGGTCTTCTGATGGACGTACAGGCGGGCGACGCAGCCGATTTCTTGGAGTTCCTTTTCGCGCTGCAGTTGGAAACCGTGTGAAACTGTCATCTCGCCTCGCTATGGATTTCGTGCTTCTCGCTAGTATTTCTCATGCGGCGGGCCATCTTCAAGGACTGCCGGCGTAAAAGGTGCTCGGGATTGTTCTGAATCATGTTGCGGTTGGCGAAAGACGCGTCATAAAACTGCACAAAAAGAAACAGCAAATCGCATCTTGGGTGCATCTGTGGTACCTATCGGATCGAGGATTGCGGAACGCGGGAGCCGGATCGGCAGCGGCGCTGTCGCAGCAAGAAGCGGCAGATCCGGCCGGGGAGCGCACCGCAAATTACTAAAAGCTCACAAGCAGGATTCTCTATGACGGTATCGAACGCTCTGGCGGCCACTCCACAAGAAAACGGCTTCTTCACCCGATCCCTCGCGGAAAGCGACCCGGAGCTGTATGGCGCGATTACGAGCGAGTTGAAACGCCAGCAGCAAGAGATCGAGCTGATCGCCTCGGAGAATATCGTGTCGCGCGCCGTGCTCGAGGCGGCCGGCAGTGTGCTGACCAACAAATATGCCGAAGGCTATCCGGCCAAGCGCTATTACGGCGGCTGCGAATATGTCGACGTCGCTGAAAACGTCGCCATGGAGCGCGCCAAGCGGCTGTTCAATTGCGGTTTCGCCAATGTCCAGCCGCATTCCGGCTCCCAGGCCAATCAGGGCGTCATGCTGGCGCTCGCCAAACCCGGCGATACCATTCTCGGGATGAGCCTCGACGCGGGCGGCCACCTGACCCACGGCGCGGCGCCGAACATGTCCGGCAAATGGTTCGACGCCGTCCAGTATGGCGTGCGCCGCGAAGACGGGCGGATCGACTACGACCAGGTGCTGAGCCTTGCCGAGGATCACAAGCCGCACCATGATCATCGCCGGCGGCTCCGCCTATGCCCGCGTGATCGACTTCGAGCGTTTCCGCGAGATCGCCGACAGCGTCGGCGCCTGTCTCATGGTGGACATGGCGCATTTCGCCGGCCTCGTCGCCGCCGGCGTGCATCCGAGCCCGTTCCCGCATGCCCATGTCGTCACCACCACCACGCACAAGACACTGCGCGGGCCGCGCGGCGGCATGATCCTTACGAATGACGGCGACATCGCCAAGCGCATCAACTCGGCGATTTTTCCCGGTCTTCAAGGCGGTCCGCTGATGCATATTATCGCTGCCAAAGCCGTGGCTTTCGGTGAAGCGCTCAGGCCCGAATTTACGAAATACGCACAAGATGTGGTTGCAAATGCGAAAGCAATGGGCGAGGCTATCGCGTCGGCCGGTTACGGTCTCGTGACCGGCGGAACGGACACCCATCTCATCCTGGTGGATCTCGGGCTGAAGGGTTTGACGGGTAAGGCCGCGGAAGCCGCTCTGGGCCGCGCGAACATTACCTGCAACAAGAACGCCGTTCCGTTCGACGAGCAAAAGCCGTTCGTGACCTCGGGGATCAGGCTCGGCTCTCCTGCAGGAACGACGCGAGGCTTCGGCCAGCGGGAATTCAGTCAGATCGGGCGGATGATCACCGAGGTTCTGGATGGCCTTGTCACGAATGGCGATAGCGGAAATGGCCAGGTGGAGGAGCGCGTCAAGCGTGAAGCCGTAGAACTGTGCGAACGCTATCCGATCTACAACCAATAGCGCGCGGCAACGGGCGCTATTCTCTTGAGCTTCGAGGCGCGGAATGCGGTGCCCTTATTGCGGCGCAAACGATACACAGGTTAAGGACTCCCGTCCCACAGAGGACAATACGGCGATCCGGCGCCGGAGGTTTTGCCCGCAATGCGGCGGGCGGTTCACGACGTTCGAGCGGGTCCAGCTGCGCGAGCTGATGGTCATGAAGCGCAGCGGGCGGCGCGTGCTGTTCGACCGCGACAAGCTCACGAGGTCGTTGCAGATCGCGCTGCGCAAGCGCCCGGTCGACCAGGACGCCATCGAGCAGCTTGTCAGCGGTATCGTGCGCAAGCTGGAGACGCAGGGGGAAAACGAGATTGCCTCTCCCAAGATCGGCGAATTGGTCATGGAGGAGTTGCGCCAGCTTGATGAGGTCGCTTATGTCCGTTTTGCCTCGGTCTACAAGAACTTCCGCGAGGCGCGGGATTTCGAGGCGGTATTAGGCGAGATCAGCAGTGAACGCGACGAATCCGAGCTACCGCCGAAATCCCCGGCAAAGCCCGATCGGGCAGGCAGCCGATCCAACCCCGGCAAAAATGAGCGCCGCTGATTTTCGAGCATTCAGAAGCAGGCGGATCCTTTCGAGGCATACGGGGGATCTGGCGAATATGGGATTGGCGCTCGCGCTTGGACGGCGCGGTCTCGGCCAGTGCTGGCCGAACCCGTCGGTCGGGGCGGTGGTCGTCGACCGGGGCGGACGGATCGTCGGCTGCGGTTGGACCGGCAATGGCGGGCGCCCGCATGCGGAGGCGATCGCGCTTGCGCAAGCCGGCGAAGCGGCCCGCGGGGGCACGCTCTACGCAACCCTGGAGCCCTGCTCGCATTGGGGGAAAACGCCGCCTTGCGCCGATGCGGTGATCGATGCCGGCGTCGCGCGGGTGGTTTACGGCGTTGGTGATCCCGATCCGCGCGTCGCGGGCAAGGGCCTGCAACGCCTTGTCGACAACGGCATCGAAGTCGTCCGCGGGCCGCTGCCGCAGGAAGCGCGCTGGCTGACGCTCGGCCACGAGCTGCGGCTGACCGCGCACCGCCCGCATATCCAGATCAAGCTCGCGGTCGACCGCGCCGGTTTCATTCCGGCGGGCGGCGGCGGCATGCCGGTCTGGGCGACCAGCAACCACGCGCGGGCGCTCGGTCATATGCTGCGCGCCGAGGCGGACGCTATCCTGATCGGCTACGGCACCATGCTCGCCGACGATCCGGATCTCACCTGCCGGCTGCCCGGCATGAGCTGGCGCTCGCCGCTCCGCATCGTGCTGTCGACCGAGGCGCGTCTCAGCCGTCACGCCAAAATGCTGAAGAATCTGAGCACCGCTCCGGTCTGGGTGGTCTCGGCCTCGGACGCGCCGGAGAAACGGCGCAAGCGTCTGGAGGAGCTCGACACCACGGTCATCAGCGCGCCGAAGAATGCGCTTGGCCGGCTCGATCTGCATGCGGTGCTGCGCGCGCTTGCCGAAGCCGGCCTGACGCGCGTCCTCGTCGAAGGCGGCCCGTCGCTCGAGGCCAACCTTCTAAAAGAAGGGCTTGTCGACGAAGCGATTATCTTCCAAGGCAGTAAGGAGGTGCGCGGCGCGACGATCATGCCGTTTGCGCCGGCCGGGCTCGAAGCCGTGACCGACAGCCCGGCGTTCCGGCTCGCCGACCGGCGGCCGATCGGCGAGGACCTGCTGTGGACCTATCGCAGGATCGATTTTTGGCAAGGGTGAGATGTTTACAGGGATCGTAACCGATATCGGCGAGATCGCCGAAGCGCAAGGCGGCGTGTTCCGGATCGCCTGCAGCTACGACGCCGCCACGATCGCCATCGGCGCCTCGATCGCCTGCGACGGCTGCTGCCTGACGGTGACGCGCCTGGAAGCGGCCGCGGCGGGAGCGCGCGAATGCGTCTTCACGGTCGACGTCTCCAACGAGACCCTGTCGCGCACGACGCTCGGGTCCTGGGGCCCCGGACGGCGCGTCAACCTGGAGCGGTCGCTGAAAATTGGCGACGAGCTTGGCGGGCACATCGTCACCGGCCATATAGATGGTGTGGCCGAGATTGTCGCGATCACTGCTGATGGTGGATCGCAGCGCTTCGAGATCGCCTGCCCCGAGGATCTGGCGAAGTTCGTCGCGTCGAAAGGCTCGGTGGCGCTCGACGGGACGTCGCTGACCGTCAACGAGGTTGCGGCGAACCGGTTCGGCGTCAATATCATTCCGCACACGCTTGAGGTCACCACATGGGGGCAAAAGCGCGCGGGCGACAGGCTCAATATGGAGGTTGATCTGATGGCGCGCTATGCTGCCCGTCTGACGGAACAGGAAAGAGCGGGTGCATGAGCATCGTTGAAAAGCCGCGGCAATTCGGCCAGCTCTCCTCGATCGAGGAAATCATCGAGGACGCCAAAGCCGGCCGGATGTTCATTCTGGTCGATGCCGAAGACCGGGAAAATGAGGGCGACCTCGTCATCCCCGCTCAGGTGGCGACGCCGGAGGCGATCAACTTCATGGCCAAGCACGGCCGCGGCCTGATCTGCCTGGCGCTGACCGAGGACCGCGCCGCCGATCTGCATCTAGAGCTGATGGCGCGCTCCAACCAGTCGCGGCACACGACGAATTTCACCGTATCCATCGAGGCGCGCGAGGGCATCACCACCGGCATCTCCGCCTATGACCGCGCCCACACCATCGCCACCGCCATCGACCCCGCCAAGGACCACCACGACATCGTCTCGCCCGGCCATGTCTTCCCGCTTGTCGCCCGCGGCGGCGGTTCGCTGGTCCGTGCCGGGCATACGGAGGCCGCCGTCGATCTGGCGCGGCTCGCCGGCTTTGCCCCCGCCGGCGTGATCTGCGAGATCATGAACGATGACGGCACCATGGCGCGGATGCCGGACCTGATGGCCTTCGCCCAGTTCCACGGGTTGAAGATCGGCACCATCGCCGACCTGATCTCCTACCGGCTGAAATATGACAGCCTCGTCCGCGTCGTCGAGCAGAAGCATATCGACAGCCTGCACGGCGCCGAATTCGATCTGAAGATCTATCAGAACTCGGTGGACGGGCAGGAGCACATTGCGCTGGTCAAGGGCGACATCACCGCCTCCGCCCCGGTGCTCGTGCGCATGCATGCGCTCAACGTGCTGGAGGACGTCGTCGGGCTGAGCCCGAAGCCCGACCGGCGCTCGCTGATCGATCGTTCGCTGCATCATCTCGCCCAGGCCGAGTGCGGCGTGCTGGTTCTCATCCGCGAAGCCGGCACCGGCTCGGTCGCGGCCCGGCTGCGTGCCGCGATGGGCGAGGGCGATCACGACCACGACCACGACCACGAAGCGGCGGCGCGCCTTGTGGATTACGGCGTCGGCGCCCAGATATTGCTCGACCTCGGCGTGCGCCAGATGGAGCTTCTGTCGAATTCACCACTGCCGAAAATCATCGGTCTTGAAGGCTACGGCCTGAAGATCATCGGCCGCCGACCCATCGGGTAGTGATTATGCCGGATTTCCGCGCCTCCGTTTTGATCGTAGAAGGACGGTTCTACGATGAAATTTCCGACGAGCTTGCCAAAGGCGCCATTGCCGCGCTCGAGGAGGCCGGCGCCACCTACCGGCGGATCAGCGTTCCAGGCGCGCTGGAAATTCCGCAGGTGATGAATTTTGCCGTGAAGGCCGGTTTGATGCCGTTCGGCGCGTCGCGCTGGCGCTACCACGGCGCGATCGCGCTTGGCTGCGTCATTCGCGGCGAGACGTCGCATTATGACATTGTTGCCGGTGAATCCGCGCGCGCCCTGCTGGATATCGGCATCGCCGCCGGAATGCCGATCGCCAACGGAATCCTGACTGTCGAAAATGGGTCACAAGCTTGGGAAAGAGCATCCATAACCAAAGGAAATAAGGGCGCCGCCGCCGCGCAAGCTTGCCTGGCGCTCATCGATGTGTTCATGGAATGCCATGGATTCAGATCTGAATGACGCTCTGCCGCGCCCGAAGGGCGATGGCAAATCGCTCGGCGCGCGCGGCACGGCCCGGCTTGCTGCGGTGCAGGCCCTGTATCAAATGGATGTCGCCCAGACCGATGCCGGCGTGGTGGTGACGCAATTCATCCGCCACCATTTCGGCCATGACATCGAAGGCTCCTATTTCGACCGGGCCGACGAGCCGTTCTTCACGGACATCGTTCTCGGCGTCGTGCGCGAACAGCTCGCCATCGATCCCCTGATTGGCCGGCACCTCGCCGACGGTTGGCGCCTGGCGCGGATCGACAGCATCCTGCGCGCCATCCTGCGCGCTGCGGCTTATGAGCTGAAGGAGCGGCGCGACGTGCCGTTCAAGGTGATCATCAACGAATATGTCGATGTCGCGCACGCATTCTTCGGCCCCGACGAACCCCGCGTCGTCAACGGCGTGCTCGATGCGATCGCACGCGAGGTGCGGTCGGCGGATTTCGACCGCTCCGGCCGTGGCTGACACCGGCCAAAGCGGGGCTGGCGGCGAAGGCGCGTTCATCGACCGCTTTTTCCGGCCGCTTGCCGAAGCCTATCCGGGCGCGCTCGGTCTCAGGGACGACGCCGCGATCGTCGAGCCGCCGCCCGGCACCGATCTGGTCGTGACCACCGATGCCCTGATCGCCGAGGTGCATTTCCTCGCCGATGACGATCCTGCCGACATCGCCTTCAAGGCGCTCGCCGTCAATGTCTCCGATCTTGCGGCAAAGGCCGCCGAGCCGATCGCCTACAGCCTTGCGCTGGCGCTGGTTCGCGGCACCTCCGACGACTGGCTGACGCGCTTCGTCGTCGGGCTCGCCGATGCGCAGAAGGCGTTCGGCATCGCCATGAGCGGCGGCGATACGACCGCCTCGCCGTCAGGGCCGCTGATGATCTCGATTACCGCCTTCGGCAGCGTACCGCACGGCGCCATGGTCCGGCGTGGCGGCGCGCGTCCCGGCGACGGCCTCTACGTGACCGGCACGATCGGCGACGCGGCGCTCGGTCTCGGCTTGCGGCGGGGAACGCCGGAGAGCGCCGGCTGGCCCCTCGACGATGCGGGGCGTCGCCAGCTCCTCGCCCGCTTCCTTCGTCCACAGCCTCGCCTTGCCTTGCGCGCGGCACTTCTTGCCCACGCCGCGGCCGCGATGGACATCTCCGACGGTCTGGCCATCGATTGCGGGCGCATGTGCGCCGCCTCCGGTGTATCGGCCCGGATCGAGGCGTCCCGCGTGCCGCTGTCGCCGCCGGCCCGGCAGGTCCTCGCCGCCGAACCGCGCCTCATCGAGACGGTGCTAAGCGGAGGCGACGATTATGAAATTCTCGCAGCGATTCGCTCCGGCGAGGAAGCCGCCTTCGAACGGGAGGCCGAAATCGCCGGATTGCAGGTTACGCGCATCGGCGCGACCGGCGGCGGAGACAGCGGTCTGACGATCGTCGGCGAAAACGGCGCGCCGCTCGCCCTCAGCCGCCTCGGCTACGACCATCTAGCCTAAAAGCAAGTATTTTTGGTCGGATACAATCCTTAAGATTTGAACGGTCTTGTTGCAGAACGGGACCGATTTTCCTATTGTCCCGGCGGCTGCCGCTCGGGTGGCCCGGCATTCACTCCACGCTGGCCAGGATTGTCAGGAAACGAATGGCGCTTGAATGATCTTCAAAGCGCTCCGGGCTGTGCGCAGAAAAAGAAAGATCGCGTGCAGCCTCCCGCCTTATTCGACGCGAGGGACTTGAAATGAACGGTTTACTTTTCGCCATTGTCATATGTGGCGCCTTATCCATTGTATACGGCGTTTGGGCGATCCAGTCGGTCATGGCCGCCGACGCCGGCAGCGAACGCATGCAGGAAATCTCGGCTGCGGTGCGCGAAGGCGCCCAGGCCTATCTGAGCCGCCAGTACACCACCATCGCCATCGTCGGCGTCGTCATCTTCATCCTGGCCTTCTATCTGCTCGGCTGGAAATCGGCGCTCGGCTTCGCTATCGGCGCCATCCTTTCCGGCGCAGCCGGCTTCATCGGCATGAATGTTTCGGTGCGCGCCAATGTCCGCGTCGCCCAGGCCGCCACCAAATCGCTGGCGGGCGGGCTCGACCTCGCCTTCAAATCGGGCGCCGTCACCGGCCTGCTGGTCGCCGGCCTCGGCCTTTTCGGCGTCACGATCTATTTCATGGTTCCTCAAGGACGTTCTCGGCCTCGATCCGACCAGCCGCGACGTGATCGACGCGCTGGTCGCCACCTCGTTCGGCGCCTCGCTGATCTCGATCTTCGCCCGTCTCGGCGGCGGCATCTTCACCAAGGGTGCGGATGTCGGCGGCGACATGGTCGGCAAGGTCGAAGCGGGCATCCCCGAGGACGATCCGCGCAATCCGGCCACCATCGCCGACAATGTCGGCGACAATGTCGGCGACTGCGCCGGCATGGCCGCCGACCTGTTCGAGACCTATGTGGTGACCGCGGTCGCCACCATGGTTCTGGCCGCGATCGTGCTGCCGCCGGAATTCAAGCTGGCGGGCATGGTCCTGCCGCTCGCCATCGGCGGCGCCTGCGTGGTGACCTCGATCATCGGCACGTTTTTCGTCAAGCTCGGCGCTTCGAACAACATCATGGGCGCGCTCTACAAGGGCATTATCGCCACCGGCGTGCTGTCGCTGATCGTGCTCTACCCGGTCATGCTGGTCGTCTTCGGCGACATGTCGCGTGAGCCTGACAGGCCAGCCCGGCGGCTTCACGCCGATGTCGCTGTTCTTGTGCGGCGTGGTCGGTCTGGTCATCACCGCGCTGATCATCTGGATCACCGAATACTACACCGGCACGGGCAAGCGTCCGGTGAACTCGATCGCCGAAGCCTCGATCACCGGCCACGGCACCAACGTCATCCAGGGTCTTGCCGTCTCGCTCGAATCGACCGCGCTTCCGGCGCTCGTCATCATCGCCGGCATCATCGTCACCTTCAATCTTGCCGGCCTGTTCGGCATCGCCGTCGCCGTGGCGACCATGCTGGCGCTTGCCGGCATGATCGTCGCGCTCGACGCCTTCGGCCCGGTGACCGACAATGCCGGCGGCATCGCCGAAATGGCCGGTCTGCCGGACGAAGTCCGCAAGAACACCGACGCGCTCGACGCGGTCGGCAACACCACCAAGGCCGTGACCAAGGGCTATGCCATCGGTTCGGCGGGCCTGGGCGCGCTGGTGCTGTTCGCCGCCTATACCCAGGACCTGAACGCCTATTTCTCCGCAGCTCAAGGTGACCTTCGACCTGTCCAACCCCTATGTCGTCGTCGGTCTGCTCTTCGGCGGTCTGCTGCCTTACCTGTTCGGCGGCATCGCGATGACGGCGGTCGGCCGTGCCGCCCAGGCGGTGGTGGTCGAAGTCCGCCGGCAGTTCAAGGAAAAGCCGGGCATCATGGAAGGCACGGAGAAGCCGGATTACGGCCGCGCCGTCGACATGCTGACCAAGGCCGCGATCAAGGAAATGATCGTGCCGTCGCTGCTGCCGGTGCTTTCGCCGATCGTCATCTACTTCGTCATCAACTGGATCGCCGGCCAGTCCGCGGCGCTTCTCCGCGGTCGGCGCCATGCTGATGGGCGTGATCGTCACCGGCCTGTTCGTCGCCATCTCGATGACGGCGGGCGGCGGCGCCTGGGACAACGCCAAGAAGTCGTTCGAGGACGGCTTCACCGATTCGACCGGCCAAGTCCACTACAAGGGTTCGGAAGCCCACAAGGCGTCCGTCACCGGCGACACGGTCGGCGACCCCTACAAGGACACGGCGGGTCCGGCGGTCAACCCGATGATCAAGATCACCAATATCATGGCGCTGCTTGCTGCTCGCCGTTCTGGCACAGCACTAGAGCCTGTTGTCCTGAGCGAATCGAAATGCGGCCTTAGTTCTTCATTATCGCGCGTATTATTGGAAAACCGGTTCCCGGCTTTCGGAGCGCACGCTAAAAATCAGTCTACATCGAAAGCAAAAAGGGCCCGCGAAGGGCCCTTTTTTATGCCGCTAAAGCCTTTTCCACTCCGAATAAATCGGAGTGGGGCTCTCGCTCTTCGTTTTGTCGCATTTTCTCGACGCAAACCGCCATCCACTTTGCTGGAAAATGCTCTAGCGGTGAGATCCGCCGCCTCAATTGTAGCCATCCGTACTGACCGTAGGTTTCGGACGACCGATATTTCGGAAAAGCTCTTTCAACAGACCGTCTTCCGAGCCTCTGGACGGCGTCGTGCTGGTGACGAAATCGATCACCTTGCCGTCCTGCAGGCCGTAATTGGCAACCCGGTTTACGATCTCGCCCTTGTTGAAATAGACCGCGACCACCCGCCGATCGACTATCTCTGGATTTAAAAAGGCCGCAGATCTTTTGGTTGTCGTAGAAATGTAGTAGAAAGCATTTTGATCAACTGTCGATTTGGTATCAGGAGTGCCCAAAGCGAGAATGACCTGATCACGGCTCATCCCCTCTTTCACCTGCGCCAGATCCTCATCCGTAAAGACGTGACCGTGTTTGGTTATGTCTGCCGCACAAGCCGAAAGGCACAATGCAATGCCCATCGCCGCGACCGATCGCAACCACGGACTCCGTAAATTTTTTTCGCGTTTCCGGTCGATTGCCCTCATGAAGGCACCATTTCTCGTGTATTGGGATTCTTGATTTGACATAGAGCTGTACCTTGCGATCCAGTAAAGCCTAAATTCAGGCGTTGAGAGCTTTAGATCCTAAGGGCGAAGTTTCATTTGCGTGGTGGTGGCTGCCGTGACGAATATGACGCGTAACAGATTCCAGGCTCAAGGTCATACAACACCGATGTTCCGCTGGTTTGCCGGTCGCGCGGCCCGTAAGGAAGCTGCGGAAAAGATCTACGACGCAATTGTGGCGCAGTCACGCAACCCCGGATTCTATATCCGGTGCGGCGTGCCGGACACGCTGTCGGGGCGCTTCGACATGCTGGTCATCCACATGTTCGTAGTCTTACAGATCCTGAAGCTCGGCGGACGCGAGGGCCAGCTCCTCGCGCAGGAGATCGTCGAAGCGTTCATCCGCGAAATGGACACCATGGTCCGCGACCTTGGCGTGTCCGACCGGAACGTGCCCAAGGAAGTGCGCAAGATTGCACAACTTTTTTACGGCCAGCTGCTGGCTTATTCGACGGCGTTGCAGCGCAGCGACACCAAGGGTCTCGCCGGAGAGGTGTGGAAAAGTTTTCAGTCCGCCGAGAGCGGCGGCGATCAGCCGATTTCCTCCGAATCGATTGCGGTGTATATCCAGCAGTCGATCAAGAACATCCAGGAAATGCCTTTGAACATGCTCTTGCAGGGCAATATCCGTTTCCCGGAAATCGCTGGGGCGAGGCATGCCTACTGAGGACCGGCGGTCCACAGACAATCTCTTTCCTTCTCGCATGGTATCCCTTGGCGAGGGAACCGAGCCGGTCGCGGGCCGCATCGAATTCGGCGAATCGGAACGCGCCAAGATCGTGTCGCTCCTCGGCATCGAAAGTCTCGACCACTTCACCTTCGATTACGCGCTTGACCCCCGGCGGAAGGGCCGCTTCCAGCTGACCGGCGAGCTTGAGGCGGATCTCGCCCAGCGCTGCGTGGTGACGCTTGAGCCGGTCGTGGAGGCGGTGCGGGAGCATGTGTCGCTCGAGTGCCGGCCCGAGGAGCAGATCGAGGCGACCGCCGCTGCCGATGCCGTCGCCCAGCCGGAGGACCTTTCCGAAGGTCCGCCCGCCCCGATCGTCGGCAACAAGGTCGATCTCGGCGCGCTGGCGACCGAAATCCTCGCAAGCGCCATCAATCCCTATCCGCGCAAGCCCGACGCCGCGTTCGACTGGCAGGACCCCAAATCCACCGGCGATGCCGCGCCGGCCAGTCCCTTCGCCGAACTCGCCAAGCTGAAGACCAAGAGCTGACACAAGGGGCCGAGCCCTCGAACCGTGGCCCAGCGCGCCACAGCGAACGGGCCGGGGCTGAAGATCCGATGCGAAGCAAACTGATCGTTACGGCGCTCGCCGCCATTTTCGCCATATCCGGCGGCGCGGTGGCGTACGCGCCATATCTTCCGCGGCTGCTCTATGAAGGCTACCCGGCGGCGGTCTGGCCGTCCCCCGGAGCGTTTGCCGAGATTGCCGGCGCGTCCGCCCTCGCCCCGATCAACCGGCGTGCCGATGCGTCCGCACGCGCGCTGCCGGCGGACCTCGCCGCCATCTTCGAGGCCAGCGGCGGCCATGCGCTGCTGGTCGACCGCGGCGGCCGGCTCGAGCTGGAGCATTACGCGGGCGGCTTCGGCGAGGCTACCCGGTTCAACTCCTTTTCGATGGCGAAAAGCCTGGTCGGCGCTCTCGTGTTCAAGGCGTTGGCCGAGGGCCGGCTGGCGAGCCTCGATGTCGCCATCGGCGATATCCTGCCCGACTATGGCGATGCCGCCTTCCGCGCCGTCACCCTCCGCGACCTGCTGCGCATGCGGGGCGGCGTTCTGTTTCAGCGCGACGATCCGCTCGCCGCCGACGAAACCAAGGACATCGAGGGCGCTCTCTACAATCCATTCGGTCCGATGGCGCGCCTGCATGCTGAAGGTCTTGGCGCGATCCGCACCAGCCTCACCGCCGATCACGCGATCGCGGACCGCTTTCGCTACGAGAACGTCAACACCGCCATCGTTGCCGCCGCGCTCGAAAAGCTTTATGGGCGCTCTGTCGCGGCGCTGCTTTCGGAAAAGCTCTGGCGCCCGGCCGGGGCGGCCGCCGCGCAATGGCGGCGCTACAACGATCGGGCCGCCGTTTCGGCCTATTGCTGCATCTTCGCCACCGCCAGGGACTGGATCCGGATCGGCCGTTATCTGATCGACAACGGCACTCCGTCCGAACCGTTTCTCCCGGAGGCGCTCTGGCGCGAGCTGATGGGGTTCGACCTGGACGCCGCTGTGCTGCGTCAGGGCGTCTACGGCTATCACCTCCGCCATGACGTGCTCGACCGCGCCGGCGAGCCGCTCCAGGGCGGGTTCAGCTACATGCTGGGGCAGGGTGGACAGCTTCTCTATCTGCTCCCCAAACACCATCTTGTCGTGCTCCGGGTCGGCGAACGGATGCAGCTTCTGCATTCCACGCTTTACGGGGCATGGAATGCCCTCTCCTTGCCGGTATCGCCATAGCGCCCGGTCTCACGCATACGGAAACGATCGATCGCAAACATGGAATCCAAAGCTGCAAGCCCGCGGCACCGGCGGGAATTTCCTTGTATTACCGGTGGCATGAAGTATGGTCACGCGCGTTCGGAAGGGGCACAAACACTGTCCTTCGAGCCGCCAATTCGTCGATCCCGGAACAAGGACATATGAACGATCGGGTCAGAATAGCGCTGGACGCGATGGGGGGCGATCACGGGCCTTCCATTGCAATACCCGGCGCGGCGCTCTCGCTCGTCCGCCATCCGGACACCGAATTCCTGATTTTCGGCAACGAGAAAGCGATCGAGCCGCATCTCGAAGCGCACCCGGCGCTTGCCCGCAATTCCAGGGTCATCCATACCGAAGTGGCCATCTCGATGGACGCCAAGCCGTCCCAGGCGCTGCGCCAGGGACGGGGCAAGTCCAGCATGTGGATGGCGCTCGAGGCCGCCAAAAACGGCGAAGCGGACGCGGTCGTCTCGGCGGGCAATACCGGCGCGCTCATGGCGATGTCGATGTTCTGCCTGCAGACCCTGCCGAATATCGACAGGCCGGCGATTGCCGGCGTCTGGCCGACCATCGCCAGCGAATGCATCGTCCTCGATATCGGCGCCAATGTCGGCGCCAGCGCCCGCCAACTCGTCGACAATGCCGGAATGGGCGCAGCGCTGGCTCGGGCGCTGTTCCATGTGGACAAACCGTCGGTCGGACTGCTCAATATCGGCGTCGAGGAGATCAAAGGGCTCGACGAGGTCAAGCTGGCCGCCGAAGCGTTGAAAAAGCCGGATCTGCCGATCGTCTATCACGGCTTCGTCGAGGGCGACGATCTCGGCAAGGGCACGGTGGATGTCGTTGTCACCGAGGGCTTCACCGGCAATATCGCGCTCAAAGCCGCCGAAGGCACCGCCAAGCTGATCGCCTCCTACCTGCGCGCGGCGATGACCCGTTCGCTATTCGCACAGATCGGCGCATTCTTCGCGCAAGGGGCGTTCCGTGCGCTGCGGGACAAGATGGATCCGCGCCATTCCAATGGCGGCATCTTTCTGGGTCTTCAGGGCATCGTGATCAAGAGTCATGGCGGTGCCGACGCGATTGGCTTTGCAAGCGCGGTCGATCTCGGCTACGACATGGCAAGAAGCGGGCTTGTCGAAAGCATTTCCAAAGATATCGAGCGCTTTCAGCACGCACTGCGACAAGCCCCCCAGCTAAAAAATACGGACGTAATCTCGTGAACACCATTCGTTCTGTTATTCGCGGGTGTGGGGCTTACCTGCCGGAAAAAGTCCTCACCAACGCAGAGTTGTCGCAGCACGTCGATACATCCGATGACTGGATCGTCGAGCGGACCGGCATACGCGAGCGCCATATCGCCGCCGAAGGCGAACTGACCTCGGATCTTGCCATCGCCGCGGCCCGGAATGCGCTCGATGTCGCCGAGGTCGAGCCGTCCGAGATCGACCTGATCATCCTGGCGACGTCAACGCCCGACCAGACCTTCCCGGCCACAGCGGTTTCCGTTCAGGCCGCGCTCGGCATCACTCATGGTGCCGCTTTCGACATGCAGGCCGTTTGCTCCGGCTTCGTCTACGCGCTGGCCGCCGCCGATAATTTCGTCAAGTCCGGCCAATACCGGCGGGTGCTGGTCATCGGCGCTGAAACCTTCTCCCGAATCCTCGACTGGGAGGACCGCACGACCTGCGTTCTGTTCGGCGACGGCGCCGGCGCAGTCGTCGTCGAAGGCCAGAAGGCGACCGGCAAGCCGAACGAGCGTGGCATTTTTGGCTCCGTGCTTCGCTCCGACGGACGGTTCAAGAACCTGCTCTATGTCGATGGCGGCCCCTCTTCCACCGGCACGGTCGGGCATCTTCGGATGCAGGGCAAAGAGGTGTTCCGATTCGCCGTTGGCGCGATTTCCGATGTGATTCAAGACACGCTAAAGGCGTACGATCTCACCGCTGACGAGATTGACTGGTTCGTACCCCATCAGGCCAACAAGCGTATTCTCGACGGGACCGCGCGGAAACTCGGGATTCCACCTGAGAAGATCGTCATGACGTTGGAAATGCACGGAAATACGTCGGCAGCATCGATCCCGCTCGCCCTGGACACCGCGCGTCTCGACGGTCGTCTGAAGACCGGCGACATGGTGCTGATGGAGGCAATGGGCGGGGGCTTTACGTGGGGTTCGGTGCTGGCCCGCTGGTAATTTGGTTCTATATGTAGACAAACCGTATAAATTTATTTCGCGCCGGGAAATTCAACCAAATTATAAAGACGTCTTACTATCCCCGTTATTGATAAAGCAGACTGGCTTGCATGGCTCGAAAGAGCGGCTCCCTTTGTTTGTTTCGGAAAATATTTCGCTGAATCAGCGCGATGCCGCATCTCTCGTTGACCCGCTCCCGTGATCTCCGTTAATATTGACTTTATTAACACCTTGAACCCGAGCAGAGTCCACATGCCGTCGAGCGGCAAGACATTGACAAGAGCAGATCTCGCGGAGGCCGTCTTTCAAAAAGTCGGGCTCCCGCGCAATGAATCTGCTGAACTGGTCGAAAGCGTCATTCGCGAGATCATCGGTTGTCTCGAGAAGAGTGAAAACGTTAAGCTTTCGAGCTTTGGATCTTTCGGAGTACGTGAAAAACGCGAGCGCGTTGGCCGCAACCCGAAGACGGGCGAGGTCGTGCCGATAACCCCGAGGCGTGTGCTCGTCTTTCGTGCCAGCAATATTATGAAAGAGCGCATCAATTCGACTTTGGTTAAAAGTAAAAAAGCGGCGGAATAGATTCGGCCTAGGCCGGATTTTGATTTAGCGGGGGTCACATTGGGAAAATCGTCGAGTGCGTTTCGCACGATCAGTGAAGTTGCGGATGAGCTTGAGGTGCCGAAGCATGTGCTTCGGTTCTGGGAAGGCAAGTTCAGTCAGTTGCGGCCGATGAAGCGCGGCGGCGGGCGACGGTATTACCGCCCCGAGGACGTCGATCTCCTGCGCGGCATACGCTGGTTGCTCTATAGCGACGGCTACACCATCAAGGGCGTACAGCGCATCCTGCGCGACAATGGGGTTCGCTTCGTCAAGGAGTGCTGGCGAGACGACATGCCCGGCGAGGCGGCCCAGGCCGGCTCGGGGCTGCCGGAGATCCCGAACCTTGCCGGGGAGGCCGCGACCGAGGCCCGCAAAGGCCATCCTCTGACGGGCCGGCACGCGCCGCAGGGCGAGAATGCCGGACCGGCTGCGGGCGTCAGGCATGACGCGTTGCAGAACGGCGAGGGCGGCAGCCTTTCATCGGTAGTGCGCGAACTGGAAGAATGCCGCGACATGCTGCGCGCGACGCTGACCGGCGGGCCAGATTCGGGGCACTCGGCCTAGAGTTTTTTCCAATCCGATTGAATAGGAACGGAAGTCTCGGCCTTTGTTTCCCGCATTTTCCAGCAAATCGGCGTCAGCTGCCGTTCCCGCCGGCCGGCGTCACCGGCAAGCTGTGGAGCCTCGTCGCCAGGGACACAAGCCTATTGACCCTGCCCGATCGACGAGGCAAAGATGGGGCCCCATCCGCCAATCGCGCGGACATTGTCGGAGCGTAGCGCAGCCCGGTTAGCGCACCAGTCTGGGGGACTGGGGGTCGTGGGTTCGAATCCCGCCGCTCCGACCATCTTTTCTCAGATCATCGAATAGCGGCGGCTAATATTGTGCCGAGTTGAAGCCGTTCGGTGCGGGCTCGATCACCTGATTGCCGTAGCGCTGAACTTCCAGGATGGCAAAGCCGCGCTCCGAGGTGCCGTCGGGACGCAGCCGGAACAGCCCGTCGATCCCCGAAAAGCCGTTGGCCCGCGTCAGCGCGTCCGGCGTGAACCGCGATCCCGGCGCGTTGTTCGACAGCGAAATCGCCAGGCTGACGGCGTCATAGGCGAGCGTGGACAGGCGCGGCGGCACTTCGCCATAGGTCTCGACGTATCGCTTGGTGAAGTCCGTCCAGCCCTTCGGATCGGGCGCGGGGAGCCATGCGCCGACGAGGGCGGCCTCCTTGCCGACGCCGGTATAATCCCAGCCGCTGGAGCCGAGCAACTGCACGGCCTTGGTGTCGATTTCCGCATAGGGCAGGAGGGGAGCCAGCGAGGGCAGGCTGTCCGCCGCGGCGGGCATGTAAAGTGCGTCGATCTGCGGCTGCTCACCGCGTTTGGCGAGCGCGGCGATCTCGCGGACGGGCGCGACCATGCCGTTGGCATCCTGCGGGTAGCTCTTCACGGCGACGATCTGCGCGCCGAGCCGATTGGCGGAGGCGAGGAAGCTCTGCTCGACGAGACGGCCATACTCGGTCTGGGGCACCAGCGCCGCAAAGCGCGTCTTGCCACGCGAAACCGCGAAGGAGACGATGCGGGAGACGTCGCTGCCGGCGAGGAAACTGAGCAGATAGACCCCGTTGCCGGCCACCTTGCGATCGCTGGAGAATGCGATCATCGGAATGTTGGCGCTCTGCGCCTCGGGCGCGGCGGCGGCGACCTCGTTGGCGAAAAGCGGGCCGATGATCAACTCGGCGCCTTCCTTGACGGCCTGCTGGGCCGCCTCCTTGGCCCCCTCGGGCGTGCCGCGCGTATCCTTCGGCACCAACTCGACATTGGGGTTGTCGAAGTCGAACAGGGCAAGCTCGCCGGCCTGCTTCAGCGATTTGGCCACGCTTTGCGAGTTGCCGCCGCTGAGCGGAAGCAGAAACGCCACCTTGACGCCAGGCCGTTTCGGTCCGCCCTTGATGCTCGTTCCCGCGCCCTCGTCGCTCGACAGCCCGCGGCCGCCGCTGATCGAACAGCCGGCCACGGCCAGGGCGACGAACGCGAAAGCGGCTGCCCGGGAGAAGGCGCGCCGGCCCAGCAACGCGGTCTGGTGAACGCTTTGTTGACCCAACATGTCTCTTGTCTTTTCCTCTTCTGCCCGAAACGGCCCGCGGTCAGACATCAATGGTGATAAACCTAGCAGGTTCGGCGCCACCTCGCGCGTCAAATAGCCCGGTGTCCCCGGTTCCGTGCGCGCAGCATGGGCAGGCAGCCCGTCTGGCTCCCGAGAATCATTCGCCGCTGACGAAGGTTCGCACAATTCACCGCGCCTCGCACCCCACTCTTTGTTATGCAGCGACTATGGCCATAAGGTGATTGGCAGGCCGCACTGTGGTATGCGGGAGCCAATTCGAAACGCCGCAAAGATCGCAATGCCCGAAAACACCATCGAAGCCGTTCGCACGGTTCTGGAGCATGCATTTGCCGAACCGCTTGCCGGCGGGCTTTATATCGTTGCCACCCCGATCGGCAATCTGTCCGACATCAGCCTCAGGGCGCTCGCGGTGCTGGCCCGCGCGGATCTGATCTTGTGCGAAGACACCAGGCATACGCAAAAGCTCGTCCATCATTTCCAGCTGACCGGCCGGCTCAGCGCCTATCACGACCACAACGCCGCGCGGGAGCGGCCCAAGATCCTGAGGAAACTCGCCGAAGGGGCATCGATCGCGCTGGTCTCGGATGCCGGCACGCCGCTGATCTCCGACCCGGGCTACAAGCTGGTTCGCGAAGCGGCGGCTCAAGGGACGCCGGTGATAAGCATTCCGGGCGCCTCCGCCGTGCTTGCCGGCCTGACCGTCAGCGGCCTGCCGACGGACAGCTTCTTCTTCGGCGGTTTTCTGCCGCCCAAGGAAGCCGCCGCACGGCGCAGGCTCGGCGAACTGGCCGACATCCCGGCGACGCTCGTTCTGTTCGAGACCGCCACCCGGCTTGAGCGCACCTTGAAAACGCTGGGCGAAACACTCCCGGGCCGCGAGCTGGTCATCGCGCGCGAATTGACCAAGCGCTTCGAGGAAGTCGTGCGCACCACGCTGCCCGCCGACGGCCTTGCCGGGCGGGAATGGCGCGGCGAGCTGGTCCTGATGCTCGCGCCGCCCGCCGACGGCTGCGCCGGACGAGGAGCGGATCCGCGAGGCCGTTACATCGGCGCTTGAGCGGTCCTCATTGCGCGACGCTGTGGACGAGGTGAGAAGAACATTGCGTGTACCTCGCAAGCACATCTATGATCTGGCTGTGAAAATTCAGCAAGGTGCGCATGACCGGCACGATGACGACGGCGAGGAAGCGTGAGGCCTACGAAAAAGGCTGCCAGGCAGAACGTCAGGCTGCCTCCATGCTTGCCCGCCGCGGATACGAGATCCTGAGCCGGCGCTACAGGTCGCCGGTGGGCGAGATCGATCTGGTCGCGATCAACGGCCGGCACCTTGCCTTCGTCGAGGTCAAGGCGCGCCGGAAACTGAGCGATGCCGCCTGGTCGGTAACGCCGCGCCAGCAGCGCAGGATTGCCGATGCGGCAAGCTATTGGCTGCAGAATTTTCCCGAATACCAGGACCGTGACATGTCCTTTGACGCCGTGCTGATTGCCTCGCACAACGCTGCCGAATATATTCCTGACGCATTTCGGCTCTGATCCCTCCGGGGGTGGCAAGCCGTGCCGGCCTTATGGGCCTCCGGGGCCGGCCTTTAGCGCCGCCCGGGCGAAAGCGAAATCACCGACGCGGCAGGGATCCAGGGCAGACACCTCGCCTGGGTTGCCGCAAGCAGGAGAGTTGAATGCCGTTGCGCGTCGCAATTCAGATGGACCTGATCGACCGGTTGGCGATCAAGGGCGATTCCACCTTTGCGCTCATGCTCGAAGCCCAGCGGCGCGGGCACGAGTTGCTGTACTACACACCTCCGGACCTGGCGATGAACGTGTCCCGCGTCGTGGCGCATGTTTCGCCCGTCGAGGTCGCGGACACCGAAGGCGCGCATTACCGTTTGGGCGAGCGGCGCCTTGCCGATCTGGGCGAATGTGACGTGGTCCTGCTGCGCCAGGATCCGCCCTTCGACATGGCCTATATCACCACGACCCATCTCCTCGAAGCTTTGCTGCCCGGCGTTCTGGTCGCCAACGACCCCGCCAGCGTCCGGAACTGTCCGGAAAAGCTGTTCGTCATGCAGTTTCCCGAGCTGATGCCGCCGACGCTGATCACACGGTCGCTGGACGACGTCAAAGCGTTCCGCCGCGAATATCGGGACATCATCATCAAGCCGCTTTACGGCAATGGCGGTGCCGCGATTTTCCGCGTCCAGCACGAGGACACCAATCTCGGCTCGCTCGTCGAGCTGTTCCAGACCGTGTTTCGCGAGCCGTTCATCGTCCAGCGCTACCAGCCTGAGGTCCGCAAGGGCGACAAGCGCATCATCCTGGTCGACGGCGAATTCGCCGGCGCGATCAACCGCGTGCCCGCGGCGGAAGATACGCGCTCGAACATGCATGTCGGCGGCCGTGCGGAAGCCACCGAGATCACCGATCGCGAGCGCGAGATCTGCGCGCGGATCGGCCCGGATCTGAAGCGTCTCGGGCTGATCTTCACCGGTATCGACGTTATCGGCGACTATCTCACCGAGATCAACGTCACCTCGCCGACCGGCATCCGTGAGGTCCAGCGCTTCGGCGGGGCGGATATCGCCGCTCTGATCTGGGATGTGATCGAGGACCGCCGGAGCCGTGGGCAGGGCGCCGCCGAGCGCGCGTAATCCCCCTTATGTTCCTGACTTGTTCTTTTCGCTAGGGTCGAAGCCGCATTGGTTGAAGCGGGAGCGGACAGGACGATGTATGCCCATATCTCAACGGTTGCGTTCCTCGGTATCGAGGCCCGCCCGGTCGACGTCCAGGTCCAGATCGGGCCTGGATTGCCGTCCTTTTCGATCGTCGGCCTGCCGGACAAGGCGGTCGCTGAAAGCCGGGAGCGGGTCCGGGCGGCGCTGTGCGCGATCGGCCTCGGCCTGCCGGCCAAGCGGATCACCGTCAACCTCGCCCCGGCCGACCTGCCGAAAGAGGGCAGCCATTACGACCTGGCGATCGCCGCCGGGCTGCTGATCGCCAGCGGCGCGATGCCCGGCGAGGAAGTTGCCGACTATGTCGTCATCGGCGAGCTTGGCCTCGATGGCTCGGTTGCCGCGGTAGCCGGAACGTTGCCTGCCGCCATCGGGGCGAACGGCCTCGGCAAAGGTCTGGTCTGCCCGTTCGCCTGTGGCTCCGAAGCCGCCTGGGCCTCGCCCGAGATGCCGATCCTGGCGCCGCCGAACCTGCTCGCGCTCGTCAATCATTTCAAGGCGCTCAGCCTGCTGCCGCGTCCGGCCGCCAAGCTCGACGACAGGGCGCCGGACATGCTCGACCTTCGCGACGTGCGCGGCCAGGACATGGCCAAACGCGCCATCGAAATCGCCGCAGCCGGCGGACATCACCTCTTGATGACCGGCCCCCCGGGATCGGGGAAATCCAT
This sequence comes from uncultured Alphaproteobacteria bacterium, assembly GCA_963727575.1. Taxonomy (GTDB): domain Bacteria; phylum Pseudomonadota; class Alphaproteobacteria; order Rhizobiales; family Rhodomicrobiaceae; genus JAHQVI01. Next base: position 321,921 of record CAVSIA010000012.1, on the reverse strand, counting down.
GCTTGCCCAGCGTCTCCCAGGGCTGCTGCCGAGGCTTGAGCCGCAGGAAATGCTGGAGATTTCCATGATCCGCAGCATGGCGGGTCTGCTCGAAGACGGCCGGCTCAGTCCGCAGCGCCCCTTCCGCGCGCCGCACCACAGCGCGAGTATGGCGGCGCTGGTCGGCGGCGGCTCGCGGCCGAGACCGGGCGAGGTCGCGCTCGCCCATCACGGCGTGCTGTTTCTCGACGAATTGCCCGAATTTTCGCCGCAGGTCATCGACGCCCTGAGGCAACCGCTCGAATCCGGCGAGATCATCATTGCCCGCGCCAACCATCGGATCACCTACCCGACACGCATTCAGCTCATCGCCGCGATGAATCCCTGCCGCTGCGGGCACGCCGGCGAGCCGGGTTTTTCCTGCCGTCAGGGAACCAATTGCCGCGAACGGTATACGGCGCGCATCTCCGGCCCGATCTTCGACCGGATCGACATCCGCATCACCGTGCCCCAGGTGAGCGCCGCCGATCTCGCCCGGGCGCCCGCCGCCGAGGGCACGGCCGAGGTGCGCGAGCGGATTCAGATCGCGCGGCACATGCAGACGCGGCGCTACCAGCAGATTACGCAAGGCGAGGTGCGCACGAACACGGAATGTCCGCCGGCGCTCCTGGAAAGCGTGGCCGCGCCCGACGCGTCCGGCGCCCGGCTACTACAGGACGCCGCGTCCGCCTTCGGCCTTTCGGCGCGCGGCTACCACCGGGCGATGCGCGTTGCCCGGACCCTGGCGGATCTCGATGGCGAGGACAAGGTGCTCAGCGTGCATATCGCCGAAGCTCTCGCGCTCCGAGGCGCCGAGCTCGGCGGGAAAGCCGCGCGCCCGGCATTGCAATCCGCGCAGTCCGCATTTGCCGCGACCCCGCAATGATGCATCGCTTAACCTCGGCGCAGGGCCGGGCGCATCGCGGCACAGGCGTCGTGGCGGTGACATTCGGCAATGTGATCGTTGACCATGCCGACCGACTGCATCATCGCATACACGGTGGTCGGCCCGACGAAGCGGAATCCGTGGCCTTTCAGCGCTTTCGATATTGCCCGGCTGACGGGCGTTTCCGCGGGCACCTGGGTGAGTGCCGCGAAGCGGTTCTGCACCGGCTTTCCGTCGACGAAGGCCCACAGAAAGTTTGCAAAGTCTTGGGTTTCGCTGAGCGTCAGATAGGCTTGTGCGTTGGTGATCGCGGCTTCGACCTTCAGCCGGTTGCGCACGATGCCGGGGTCGGCGAGAAGCGCGGCAATTTTTTCCGGTCGGTAGCACGCGATCTTTTCGGCGTCGAAATTGTCGAATACGCGGCGGAAATGGTCGCGCTTGCGCAGGATGGTGATCCAGGACAGGCCAGCCTGAAACCCCTCGAGGATGACCTTCTCGAACAGCGCGCGGCTGTCGCCGTTGGGGACGCCCCATTCCTCGTCATGATAGGCGACATAGATCGGCTCTTCGCCCGCCCAGCCGCAGCGCGTCACAGTCACGATCCGCTCTCCCCGGTTGGCACGTCGAAGCTTGCCCAGGGTGGACGGCTCACCGTCAGCGCGACGTCGCCAACACGCAAGGGAACGCCGCGGCCGATGGCGTCGGCGATACGGTCGAGGCGGACGAGCGCGACGCCGCGCGTCCCGTCCATCGAGCCGAGCCGCCCGACCGGCGTATCGCCGGCCAGGATCTCGGCACCGGCGCCGCCGACCTCCGCGCTCGCCTCGACCGCCACAATGCGCGTTTTGGCGGTGCCGCGATGATGCATGCGCGAGACGACTTCCTGCCCGATATAGCAGCCCTTCTTGAAATCGACGCCGTGCAGATCGTCGTAACAGGCCTCATGCGGGAAGGTTTCTCCAAAAGCGTAGTCGAGCCCGCCCCGCGGCACGGCAAGGGCGATGCGGTGAGCATGATAGGCGGCATCCTCGGCGAAAGCTGTCGCCGGCCGCCCGGCTTCCGGTCGCGCCCGTTCGATGACGAAGCGCTCCCCGAGCGGGGCGTAGCGCGGATCCGCGAAGATACCGAGTATGCCGGGAGGCGACATTTCATCCGCCCGATCGCCCCGGGCCGCGCCGATGGCCAATTCGCCGGACCGGTCGCTGATTTCCACTTTGGCCCGGAGTTTGTACATCGCCAGCCGTTTGGCGAAATCGGCGGCGCGGTCGCTGGCGATATCGATCCAATAGGTCTGCGGGTCGTGAATGTAGATCAAGAAATCGCACAGGATTTTCCCCTGCGGCGTCAAAAGTCCGGCAAAGATCGCTCCGCCCGGCTCGGCGCGTTCGATATCGTTGGTCACCAGATCCTGCAAGAACTTGGCGGCGTCCGGCCCGCGCACCTCGACCAACGCGCGGTCGGGCAGAAGCGTCATCATGCTGTAAGACATTGGCGACCTTTCCTGGCTGAGGCCCTCTTACGGCAGATCCCGGCCGGTTTCAATGCGCGGGCGGCAGCGGCTCAGCCGTCCGGGCCGCGCCGCGCCGCTTGTTCTGCCCCTTATGTGGATGCGAAAGGCGCCGTAAGCCAGTCGTCGCGGGCGTTGCGTCGCCGTTTCGCCTGGCATTCAAGGCCGGCGCAGATGGTGGAGGCGCGGTGCGAGCCCTGGTTCCCGAGCGTCGGACTTCGGTCGGAATTGGCGGTGTCGCCCTGATCGTTTGTTTCGGCATCGGAGCCGTCCGAAAACCGCATGGCGCCTTTCCCTCCGATGCTCCGGGAGGTTTGCCGGTTGAACCGCCGCGTCCGCCGCTCTATTCGTTATCGGTCAATGAGCCGGAGGCTCGGCAGCGAACAGGCCGATTATGACACCGACATTCGATCTGGTTATCCGCGGCGGCACCATCGTCAATCAGGACGGAAACTGGCGGGGCGACGTCGGCATTCGCGGCGGACGCATCGCGCGCCTCGGAGCCATTCCCGAAACCTCTGGGGGGACATCTTCGACGCAAGCGGCCTGCATGTGCTGCCCGGCGTCATCGACAGCCATGTGCATTTCCGCGAGCCCGGCGGCGAGGACCGCGAGGACCTTGAAAGTGGCAGCCGCGCCGCGGTGCTCGGCGGCGTGACGGCCGTGTTCGAGATGCCCAACACCGATCCGCCGACGATCACGGTCGACACGCTTGCCGACAAGGTGCGCCGGGCCCGCGACCGCATGTTCTGCGACTTCGCCTTCTATCCTGGCGCGACGACGGAGAATATCGGCGAACTGGCCGAGTTGGAGCGCATGGAAGGGGCGGCCGGCATCAAGGTGTTCATGGGATCTTCGACCGGCAACCTGCTCGTCGACGATCCGGCATTGCTGCGCCGCCTGCTGCAGACGATCCGCCGGCGCGCCGCTTTCCACTGCGAGGACGAAGCGCGGCTCAATGCCCGCAAAGGTCTGCAGCGCGCGGGCGATCCGTCGAGCCATTCGGAGTGGCGGGACGCGGAGGCGGCGGTGCTCGCCATCCGCCTGCTGGTCGGGCTTGCCCGCGAAACCGGGCGGTGCGTTCACGTCCTGCATGTCTCGACGGCGGGCGAGATGGCCCTCCTCGCCGAAAACCGCGATCTCGCCTCCGTGGAAGTCACGCCTCACCATCTGAATCTCGTTGCCCCCGGCGCTTATGTAAGACTTGGAGCGCTGGCGCAAATGAACCCGCCGCTGCGCGAGGCGGCCGAATGCGAGGCGGTCTGGGATGCCCTTGCTCAAGGCATCGTCGACACGATCGGGTCCGACCATGCGCCGCATCTGCTGGCGGCAAAAGCCGCCGCGTATCCGGCATCGCCTTCCGGGATGCCGGGCGTGCAGACGCTGGTTCCGCTGCTGCTCGATGCGGTGAATTCCGGAAAGCTCAGCCTGCAGCGCGTCGTCGACCTGACCAGCCGCGGTCCGGCCCGGATTTTCGGCATCGCCGGAAAGGGGCGCATCGCTGCCGGCTATGACGCCGATCTCACTTTGGTGGACATGAGCGCGAAACACGTCATCCGCAATGATTGGATCGCCAGCCGCTGCGGCTGGACGCCTTATGACGGCTGGCCGGTGACGGGCTGGCCGGCCGCGACGATCGTGCGCGGGCAGGTCGTCATGCGGGACGGCGAAATCGCGTCCGCCGCGGCGGGACGGCCGGTCCGGTTCTGGGACACGCTACGCAGCTGATGTTTCGCCGGTTGAAGGCGCGGGCGGCGACGGCGGATCGGGAAGGAAGCGGCCATAATGGGAGCGGCGTGGCTGTCTTGCTCCGCCGACGATTGCCTTCCGCCGAGTGCATGCGGCGGTTTGCAGCAGATATACATACGGCCCGCTGCCTTCAGTCTTCCTGGTCGACGAAGTAATGCCAGGTGCCGTCATGGGCGATGCCGATCCGGTAGTGATCGTATTTGCCCGATGCTTGCATCGCCTTCAACCGCGCCGGTGAAACGATGGTCAGCAGCTCGACCTCCTGCGCGGGCGTCAATCTATCGATCGGTATTTCGGCGAAATAAGGCCAGACATAGATTTCATCGCCGGTCCCTGCGGCCTTTCGCACATAACCGGTGCGGAAAAGCTGTATGATGGTGGCAAGGATTTCGCGGCCCTCGCCGTCACCGGATATCGCCTTCCAATGCGCGATCGGATCGGCCACCTTCTCGAGAGAAACGATCGGCTTGATTTCGTTCATTTCCACAGGCACCCGCATCGAGGCGATTTCGCCGCTCATGGCCGCGGCGAGAATCGCGCGGCGCATTCGGTCCACTTCAGGCGGCAGCTTTGTCGTGTCCCGAAGAATTTCGACAGGTTTATTCTGAACTTCTGCCTTTTGATTGACCCTTTTTTCTGCTTTGAGCGGCGGGACCAGGGAAGGCAAGACGTAGACAAGCCCCAGTGCCGCGGTTAGGAATAGGATCAAGATTCCAAGGCGGCGAATTGTGGTGCTCTGGTATGGCTTTCGCATCCGGCACTTCTCCTGGAGCAAAGAAAATTTACATAATGCAGGCAATCTGGGGCCTGCCGGATAATGCGATGATTTGGTCGATCTTTAAGCCAACCTTATGACGAGGCCCGTAAACGGTGATTCCCTCTGAAGTCGTAGCTTCGAGCACGCAGCTCATTTTGAGCGGCCTCCTTATCGGCGTGCTTATTGCGGCGCCAGTGGGGCCTGTCAATATCGTCTGCATCCAAAGGACGCTCGAGCGCGGATTCTGGGGAGGCCTTGCCGCAGGCGTCGGCGCGGTGCTTGCCGACGGGCTGATCGCCTCGGTTGCGGCGTTCGGCATCACCGCGATCTCGGGCGCGATGTCGAACTACAAGCAGGAAATCCAGCTGATCGGCGGGCTGATCATGATCGGCTTCGGCTTGAAGCTTTATACGGCCAAGCCGAAGCTCGCCCAGTATAAGGGGACCAGCTGGGCCCAGTTGCGCAAGATCGTGGACACGGTCCCTGAGCGTTTGCGGCCCGCCCTGCGATTTCAGATCTGGCGCATCCTGCCGCATGCCAGCGTCATACCGCAGACCTTCTTCCTGACCATCACCAATCCAGGAGCCATTCTCGGCCTGTTCGCGATCTTCGGCGGACTGGGATCGGTGATCGGGGGCTTCAACACCTATATCGAGGCGATGACGCTGGTCATTTCGGTGATGATCGGCAGCCTGCTCTGGTGGGCTGTCCTGTCGAGGCTGATCGAGAAATTGCGTGGTCGGATCAATGAAAACCGGCTCAAGATCATCAACCAGATTGCCGGTGTCGCGCTTCTGGCATTTGGCGGCGTGCTGTTTTTCCAACTCGCCATGGGCCTGATGGGCCACGCCGCCGATGCATCGACCACCCCCCAGTTTCTACCGGGCTTTCTGGGGCGGAAATTCGGTCTACTGGGTCACGCGGTATAGCGTGAATTCGCCATTGTGGATCCTGCGCGGCAGGCCCTCCGCCATTCTGGCGACGGCATCTTCCCCATAGCTGGCAACGAGATCGGAAAGCGCGGCGAAGAATGCCGCATTGGCGAGCAACTCCGGCTCGATGCCGTCATAGATCGCCTCCTCCCACGCCTCCATAATATAACGGAGAGCGGCCTGCTTTCTCTCGTCAGCAGACAGAGTGGTACTATGACTTTCGTCGTAAACTTTTAAACGGTTCACGCCTGGGCTCTCCAAAAGTTAATGAAACGTTGCCCGCTATACTTGTCTTAACACAGCCACCCAGGTGGAGAATGGCTATAGTGTCTTTGTCCTTAACGGGCGAATATCGTTAGCAATAATATTTTCTTAACGATTGTTTTCAGCTAGGGCGTCCGCTATGTCGGCACCCTGGCGCATGAAGCGTCTGATTGCGAGAAGAGCCGGCTTTGTACAAGTCCGGTATGTACGCGCATAGCCGCGATAGCCCTTATTGAAGCTATCCACCAGCCGGGCGCGGCGAAGGGCGCTCGTCCCCTCGGCGTTGACGAGCTGACGCATCTGCTCGCGCCATGTCTGCGATTCGTCGGCACCGCACAGCGCGCGGAGATAGTGGACGGCTCCAAGAATTTCAGACAGGCGATAGACCTGTGCGTCGTAAGGGCGCGCGTCCGGATCGGATGATGGTGCCGCCGATGGCGCAGCCGGTTGTGCCTGGCAAGGGACCGTCTGAGACGCAGCGGATGCGAAAACCATAATGACCAAACTCACCAAAGACGTTTGAAACCTCAACATTTCCCGACCATATACCTAAGGTTGTATTTGCTAGTCAATCGCAACTTCCCCTACTAAGGGCTTGTCACCATATTTATACCGCGATCGCCTGCGCGCACAGCCCGCGCGGTTAGCGTCAGCTTACCCGCTGCGCCTTTTCCGCACGGACGATGATCTCGGCGAGCCCTTCGGTGACCGGCAAATCCTTCAATCTGTCGCGGTTCACCCAGGCGACCGCTTCGGCGTCGTCGCCGGCCGTGGCCTCGCCCGATACCCATGCGCCATGAAATACGATAATGACGCGATGGAATATCACGTCGCCCCTGTCATTTTGCTGAACGACATCTTTTATCGCGGCGACGCCGTCGATTTTCGCGCTGATCCCGGTCTCTTCCCGTAGTTCTCGTTCGACGGCGGCGGCCGCGGTCTCCCCGGGCTCGATATGGCCTCCGGGCAGGCTCCACAATCCCGCCGCCGGTGCGCGGCCGCGCTTGACCAGCAGCACGCGGCCGTCGCGGAAGATCGCCGCGCTCACCGCGGCGCGTGGAATGGCGGGGTCGGCGCGCATATTTTCAGCCATGGCCTTATGGTAATTGCTGTTGAAGCCTTTGCATCCTGCCGGGCGCAGACCTTATATCGATAAACAGCGCGCCGGTAGCGGCACCTCTATCGGCGCCGGCCGGTCGCATGCGTTCACGGGTTTGCGTCGGCGCGGCCATTCGATACCATAGCGACGACAATCGAGGGGGCGACACACACGTTTTCGGAACGGTTCATCATGCTCAAATCCATCGCCGCATTTCTCGAATCCTTCAAAGATCGGGACGACGGACAGAAACTTCACGAGGACGAGACACGGCTGGCGACGGCGGCTCTCCTCTTCCATGCGATCGCCATCGACGGCACGGTTCGCGAAGACGAGATGGCCCAGCTCAAGCCGCTGCTCGCCGATCACTTCGGGCTCGACGAGCCGGAGCTCAACCGCCTGCTCACGGCGGCGGAGCAAAGCGAGAAGGAGGCGGTCGACTTCTACCGCTTCACCTCGGTCCTGCGCGACCGGCTCTCGCAGGAGGAAAAGCGCAAGATTATCGCGATGATGTGGCGGCTGGTGTTTGCCGACGGCGAGCTGGCGCCGCTGGAGGACAATCTGCTGTGGCGCACCGCGGAGTTGCTCGCGGTGCCGGCGCGCGACCGCATGGAGCTGAAACGCATGGTTCGCGCCGAGCAAGAGTGAGGGAATGGCGAACTGGTTGCAGAGGCTTGAGGCGGTCTGGTCGCGGCGGAACGTTGCTCGCCCGGCTTCGCCGCCGGAGGCGGGCGGCCGGCGGCCGGTCTGCATCGTCACGGGTGCCAGCGAAGGCATCGGGCGGCACCTCGCCGGCGCGTTTGCCGAAACCGGGCATCGCCTGTTGCTGATCGCCCGGACGGCAGAGGCGCTCGATCGGGCCGCCGTGGAGCTGCGCCGCGATCATGACGCCGAAGTGTTCACGCTTGCCCTCGATCTGGCCCAGCCGGACCGCCTCAAGCCTATCCGCGACGCGCTCGACGCGAACGGGCTCTACGCCGACATCGTCGTCAACAATGCCGCGATCGGACTTGGCGGCGCGCTGGCCGGGCAAAGCGAGGAGAAGCTGGAGGCGTTATGCCGGCTGAACATCGAGGCGCTGACCGACCTGACCCGCGCCTTTCTGCCCGACATGCTGGCGCGCGCCCGCGGCGGCGTCCTCAATGTCGCCTCGATCGGCGCATTGTTTCCCGGCCCCTATCAGGCGGCCTATTATGCCTCGAAAGCCTACGTTCTTTCGCTCACCGAGGCGCTTGCGTATGAGAATGCCGGGCGCGGCGTGCGCATCTCGGCGCTGGCGCCGGGACCCGTGGCAACGCGGTTTCACGAGCGGATCGGTGCGCAAAGGGCGATGTACCGGATTTTACAGCCGGCCATGGGCGCGGAAGCGGTCGCCCGCATCGGCTATAGCGGCTTTCGCGGCCGGCGGACGATCATCGTGCCCGGCCTGGTGCCATCCTTTAACGCCTTCTTTGTACGCTATATCCCGCATTTCATTCTCGTGCCGTTCATTGGCTGGTTTTTAAAACAGCGCTATTGAGATCGATCCGGCCATCGGCGACCATGAGCTGACATGACAGAACATCCGACAGATCCCCAGGACACCGAAAATTCCTTTGGCCGTAACGCCGGGAGCGGGCGCGCGGCCGCACCGAACGCCGCGCCGGGGAAAGTCCTGCTCGTCTTCCACCGCCAGGAATCGCAGCCAGGCGCCGTCGGCCAATGGCTGCGGAGGCACGGCTACCAGCTCGACATCCGCTGTCCGCGTTTCGGCGACACCTTGCCGGACACCCTCGACGCCCATGCCGGGGCGATCGTCTTCGGCGGTCCGATGAGCGCGAACGATCCGGACGATTATATTCGTGCCGAGATCGACTGGCTGTCGGTGCCGCTGAAGGAGAACAAGCCGTTTCTGGGCATTTGTCTGGGCGCGCAAATGCTGGCGAAACAACTCGGCGGCGAGGTCCGCGAGCATCCGGAGGCGTTCGTCGAGATCGGCTATTATCCGATCGCGGTCGACGAGCCGCATGCCGGCGCGGCCGACTGGCCGAGGCAGGTCTATCACTGGCATGGGGAGGGCTTCACGCTGCCCTCAGGCGCGCGGCGTCTCTTGACCGGCAATATCTTCGAGAACCAGGCGATCCAGTTTGGCGACAAGGCTTACGGGGTGCAGTTCCATCCGGAAATGACCTTGGCGCTGATCCACCAATGGACGACACGCGGGGCGCATCGCCTGTCCGCGCCCGGTGCGCGTCCGCGCTCGGAGCACATCTCCGCCCACCATATCCACGGGCCGTCCTTGCGGGTCTGGCTGGACCGGTTCATGAACGACTGGCTCGGCCACGCAGACGCCGGCGTCAGTTCCGTGAAAACGGGTTGAAGCCGTCCCAGAAGCCGGATTTCGGCTGCGATCCCGCATCCGGCGGGGTCTCCTCCTCCTGCGTCTGAAACGGTTCGGCCTGGACTTTGGAAAGGTCGATTCGGGTGGCGTTGTTGGTGGTCCGGTTCTCCACGGCGCCGTCTGCCGCCGCGCCGCCGCTCTCCTGCGTGCTCCACTGATTGTTCCCGGCCGCCGCCGCCGGTTTGCGCGCGGGCCGCGGGGCGGCCTTCGGCGCGGGTGGCGGCGCGACATTGGCCTGAGCGGCGTGTCCGGCCTCGTCCTGCGGCGCAGCTTGGCCGTTCGCGCCGGCATTGGCGGCCGCCGGATTGGTCTGCCCATCCTGCGGGACCGCCGCGGTAATGTCCGCCGGGCTGGTGCTGAGGCCGATGCCGAAGATCCGCCAGTCGCCGCCGACCATCTGGAAATAGAGATCGAAATTCACGTGCTCAGGCGAGGTCGGGAAGTAGCCGACGAGGCGAAGAATGCCGTTCGCGTTGATCTGTGGCGGCTGCACCAGCTTCGGCGTGAAGAACAGGATCGGCGACAGGTCCAGATTACGCTGGCGCAGATTGGCGAAGATCTGTGCGAGGCGCGCGGAGTTGTTCGAGGCGCGGAAGGACGGCGAGCCCAGATCCTGGAGAACTGTGTAGTTTCCGGTAATATTCGCCTGATTGAGGGCGATGATCGCGGAGCGGATCAGCATGTTCATCTTGAACGGATTGAGCTCCGGCTGCTGAGCAGGCGCGGCCGGTGCGGCAGTCTGGGGCTGGCCCTTTTGCGGCTTGCCCTGGGTGTGCGCCTTCGCCGGGGGCTTCTTCTGCTGCGCCAATCCCGGCGCGCTTGCGGCGAGCATGACTGCCGCGAAGCATGCGGTGAAACGGAAAAGGCGCGCCATGAAGATGCCCTGCTGGGGATCGCGGTCCGCGCCCTGAGGCCGCCGCCGCATTCCCATTCAATCGAGACAAAATGGGCCATCGGATGACCGACGGCCCATTTGAACGACGTTAGGCGTTTACCAGGAGACCTGGACGCCGGCGCGGCCCGCGACCGTGCGGTCGGTCGAGTGGCCGCCGTAATCGTTCTCGTTCAGGCTGACGCCGATGCCGCCCGACAGAGCCCAGCGCTCGCCGCCACCCATGAAGTCGTGGCCGAGAACGCCCATTGCGGCGACGCCCAGAGCGCTGTTGCCTTCGAAGAAGCCGACATTGGCGGACAGGCCGAAGGTCTCGTTGGCAACCAGATCGGGGTTTTCCAAGGCCATCGCGATGGCGATGCCGGCGCCCTGTTCGCCCAGCTTATTGAAGATCTGGCCACCGTCGGAGGCAAGATGGCCATCCGCGTCGGTGGTCACGACCTCGAGCGGACCGGACTGCGTCGCCCGGCTGTCGTAGGAGGTGATGCCCGACATGCGATAGGTCGACTGCTGCGTGCCGAACGACATCTGATCGGCATATTCGGTGCTGGCTCCGGCGCCGATTGCGGCAGACCGGTCGTAGCCGGCGCGGGCGCCGGTTCCCATCGAGATGGTGTCGTTGGCAGCGACGCCGTTTCCGGCTCCCGTGCCGATCGCGATGTTGTTGCTGCCGGCGACGAAATTGCCCGATGCCGTACCGCTGGCCTGGTTGTTGAAGCCGAGCACGCCATTGCCGGTGAAGGCGCCTTCAGCCTGGTTGTTCGCCCCGGCGACGAAATTGCCGGTCGCAAAGCCGTCGGCCTGGTTGTTGAAGCCGGCGACCGCATTGCCGGACAGGATGCCGCTCGACTGGTTGCCGATGCCGAGAACGCCGTTGCCGGTGGCGATGCCGCTGGTCTGGTTGCCGATGCCGAGCACGCCGTTGCCGGAGAGCATTCCGCTCGCCTGGTTGCCGATGCCGAGGACGGCGTTACCCGTGCCGACGCCACTGGCCCGGTTGCCGATGCCGATCACCAGATTGCCCGAGGAATCGCCGCTGGCCTGATTGTGATAGCCGAGCACGCCGTTGCCGACATCTTCGCCGCTGGCCTGGTTGTTGTCGCCGAAGACGACATTGCCCGCGCCGTTGCCGCTGGCCTGGTTGCCGGCGCCGACGACGATGTTGCCGCTGCTGTAGCCGCTGGCCTGGTTGTCGGCACCCAGCACGCCATTGCCGGTGTCTTCGCCGCTTGACTGGTTGTTCAGGCCGAAGACGAAATTGCCGGTGTTGGTGCCGCTGGTCTGGTTGTTGTCGCCGATGACCACATTGCCCGAGCCGAAGCCGCTGGCGCTGTTGTTATTGCCGGCGACGAGGTTGCCGGACAGGAGGCCGCTGGCGGAGTTGTTGTTGCCGAGGACACCGTTGCCGACCAGGATGCCGTCAGCCTGATTGCCGATGCCGGCGACGAAATTGCCGGAGCCGACGCCCGATGCCTGGTTGCCGATACCGGCGACGAAATTCCCGGAGAGGATGCCGCTGGCCTGGTTGCCGACGCCCCAGACGAAATTGCCCGAGCCGCCGCCCGATGCCTGGTTGCCGAAGCCGTGCACGACATTGCCGGAGAGCAAGCCCATCGCGATGTTGTCGCTGCCGTCGACGAGGTTGCCCGAAATATTTCCGAGGACCACATTGCCCGAGCCGTCGACGCCATTGCCGGACAGATTGCCGATCGCGGTGTTGTACTCGGAGCCGTCGCCGTAGCCGTTGCCGGACAGGTCGCCGATGACCACGTTGTTCGCGACGCTGGCACCGGAGTCGTTGCCCGAGCCGTTGCCGATGATCGTGTTGTCTTCGAAGCCTTCGCCGTTGCCGTTACCGGACAGGTCGCCGATGATCGTGTTGTTGTTGAACTCGTCGCCGTTAAAGTTGCCGGAGAGGTTGCCGATGACGGTGTTGCCCCTTACGTCGCCATTGTTCAGGCTCAAAGACCCGCTTCCGACGACGAAGTTACCGACGCACGAACCCGAGTTACCGACGCCTGAAGGCACAAGGCCCGTAACGATCGTGTTGTAACGAGGAAAGCCGGACGTGCAGGCGCCGGCCAATGCCGGGCTCGCAACGAACAGCGCGAACGCAGAAACGGATAGACATCCGACCAGAACCGCCTTGCAGCGTGTCCCGGAAACTCCCAGTGATTTCATTCCCAGTCCCCTTCTTAGTGCCCGCAAACGCTCTGCCCTCGAGCGCGAAATAAAAAAATTATCGAAACGCACATCCAAAAGCCCAATTCATGGGCAATCGCTACAAAACACATCAGTATGAAAAGCGTAATCAGGGAAACCGCTGTGTCGCAATCGAAACAAAGATTAGCCACATTCGAAAATCGACAGTTTCAATAACAGTGTCTCAAAAGACACGAATAATTTCGCATTTCTACTTCAAGTCTTCTAACCCTGTTAATTTCAACCTTAGATTGTATTCCAATTTCAGCAATTGTGGCGGGCGTTTAGCCGTAAAATCACCTACCCCGCCTTGGGATTAAGCGAAGGCTTGAACTACGCGTGCCGGAATGATACATGTGAACAAAACATGAACATGTAAGGCGTAGCCATGACGGACAAGGCCGATCTCTTCGCGCATCCGGATCCCGCCGTTTTCGATTACAAGCCGCTGCTTTCGGCGCTCCGCGAGTGCCGGGCAAAGCTGGTGGAATTCATGGGGGAGACGGGGCCGCGCAATCCCGTCTATGTCGAGGGCGAGTTGCTCATCGCCTATATCGACGCCGTCGCGCGCCTGACACGGGTGCCCGGCGCCGCCAGGTTCGTGACCGGCGAGAGCGACGATCTGAACGGTTGAGGAGCGTCAACCGAGGTCGGCGGCGGCCGGAATGAGCTGGTCGATCACTTTTGCCGAGCAGAGCACGCCGGGCATTCCGGCGCCCGGATGGGTGCCCGCGCCGGTCAGATAGAGGCGTTCGATGCCCTCGGCGCGGTTATGGAAGCGGAACCAGGCGCTCTGGGTGAAATACGGCGCGATGGAGAAGCCGCTGCCCTGATGGCTCAGATAGTTGCGCTGGAAATCGGCCGGCGTCAGCGTCATTTCGGCGGTGATCGTGTCGCGCAGACCGGGGAGGATCGTGCCGCCGAGCGCATCGACGATCCGGTCGCGCAGGCGCGGCCCCTCGACGGTCCAATCGAGGCCGGCGTCGAGATTGGGCACCGGGCAGAGCGCATAGAAGCTGTCGCAGCCCGCGGGCGCGAAGCTCGGGTCCGTCGCCGTGGGCCGGTGGATGTAGAGCGAGAAGTCGTTCGCCAGCCGCTTGCGCTTGAAGATATCGTCCAGCAGCTCGCGGAACCGCTCGCCCAGCCAGATGGTGTGATGGGCAACGTCGGGATATTTCGTCGTCGTGCCGAAATAGAGCAGAAACAGCCCCATCGACAGGCGCGCGGAGCGCAGTTTCATCTTCGCCGAGCGGCCGAGCTGTTCCGGGGGAAGCATATTGTTGAACAGATGCATCGGATCGGCGTTGGAGACGACAATATCGGCGGGGATATACTGGCCGTTCTCCAAAGTAATGCCGACGGCGCGATTGCCGCGCAGGCTGACCCGCGCCACGCTCTCGTCGAGACGCACGTCGATGCCGACTTCCTCCATCAGCCGCGCGATCCCGGCGACCATCCCTCCGGTGCCGCCCATGGCGAAATACACGCCCCATTTGCGCTCCAGATAATGGATCAGGCCGTAAATGCTGGTGGTGTCGAACGGGCTGCCGCCGACCAGCAGCGGCTGGATCGAGAACGCCTGGCGCAGTTTCGGGCTCTTCATATATTTGCAGATCATCTGCCAGACCGAGCGATGGCTGCCGAGGCGCACGAGCGCCGGCGCCTGGGCGAGCATGGTCCACAGACTGTGGAAGGGCTGGTCGGCGAGCCCGAGAAAGCCGCGGTTGAACAGCTGTTCGGAATGTTTGAGCAGCCGCAGATAGCCGTCGCAATCGGCTGGCTCGATGCGGCGGATCTCGGCGAGGGTGTCCTCGATCGTGCCGCCATAGTTGAAGGTGTCGCCGTCGGGGAAGCGGAAACGGTACCAGGGATCGAGCGGCACCAGCGTCACGTAGTCTTCCATGCGCCGGCCGAACAGCGCGAACAGTTCCTCGAACAGGAAATGCGCGGTGATGACGGTCGGCCCGGCATCGTAACGGAAGCCGTCCTTGGTGAACACCTGCGCCCGGCCGCCGAGCATTCCCAGCCGTTCGACGAGGGTTACCTTATAGCCTTTGGCGCGCAGGCGAAGTGCGGCGGCCATTCCGCCGAACCCGCCGCCGATAATGACGGCGCGCCGCATCGTCCGGGAGGCGATGATCGCTTCTTCATTCGTAAGCGTCTTCAGCATTGGCCAACCCTCAAGCCAGAAGCGGCGCCTGCCGCAATTCGTTCAATGTCGCGCTGCCGGTGCAGAAGCAGGCGATGCGTAACTCCGCGATGCGGTCCTCGAAATGCGCGATGACCGCGTCGGCACTGTCCAGCGCGGCCTTGAGCACGCCCGCCGCCTGTCCTGCAAGATCGGCGCCGAGCCGGATCGCCTTCGCCGCGTCGAGCCCGCTTTTGATGCCGCCGGAGGCGATGATCGTGGCGTCCGGGCAGGCCGCGCGAACGTCGACCAGCGCCCGGGCGGTCGGGATCCCCCAGTCGCGAAAGGTCTCCGCAATGGCGCGCAGCCTCTCGTTGGGCGCCCGCCCGGCCTCGACCGCGGCCCAGCTCGTCCCGCCCGCACCGGCGACATCGATGCAGGTGACGCCCGCATCGCAAAGCCGCTGCGCCATGCGCCCCGAAATGCCGAAGCCGACCTCCTTCACCACCACCGGTACGCCGGACGCGGCAACCAGCGCTTCGATGCCGGCCAGCACGCTGCGCCAGTCGCGGTCGCCGCCGTGCTGGACCGCCTCCTGCAGCGGATTGAGGTGAATGATTACGGCATCGGCGCCGATCATGTCGACGACGCGCCTTGCCATATCCACGCCGTCGGCGCGGACAAGCTGCGCCGCGCCGAAATTGGACAGGAGCGGCATCGCGCCCATATGCGCCCGCAAGTCCCGGCCGAAACCGGCCTCGCCGCCACCCTCGACGGCGACTCGCTGCGAGCCGACCGCGAAGGCGATGCCGAGCCGTCCGGCGGCGCGCGCCAGGTTCTCGTTGATCATCGCCGCTTTGGCCGGCCCGCCGGTCATCGAGCTGATCAGCAAAGGCGCGCTGAGACGGCGGCCGAGGAATTCGGTGCTCAGGTCGATGGCGTCGAGATCGAGTTCCGGCAGCGCGACATGCTCGAAGTGCACGGCCTCGAATCCGGTGCTCGCCGCCGTGCGGACGTTCTGCGTCAGCACGACCTCTAAATGCTCGTTTTTCCGCTTAAGCATGTCGGACATGCGGCTTGCTTTTCCATTGCGCGTAACGGACGGGGCAGCGTAAAGCTTAAAGCGGGGACGAGGCAAAACATCAATGGTCAGAATGAGGTGCGTGCATTTTTCTCTGTTCAAACCTTGATAAGTGCAACAAATCTCCCCGCAGCCGCTCCTTCGGCGAATTTATCTGCCATTCGGTCTGAGATTGTGAAGCGCGCTCCACGGCTATATGAGTTTGCTCCATGTTGAGCAAAGAGAACCTGACACAACTTGCCCAGCAATTGCGGCAAAACGTCGAGGCCGAACTCGATGCGATGGTGCCGCGTGCCGATCAGCCGCCCGTCGAGCTGCACCGGTCGATGCGGCATACGCTGATGGCGCCTGGCAAGCGGGCACGGGCGCTTTTGACGTTGTTCGCCGCCCGGCATCTTCACGGCGAGGACCGGCTCGCCATGAGTTCGGCCTGCGCGCTGGAGATGGTCCACGCGGCCTCGCTGATTCTCGACGACCTGCCGGTGATGGACAATGCCTCGCTGCGCCGCGGGCTGCCGACGAATCACCAGATCTTCGGCGAGGCCACGGCGATCCTTGCCGCCATCGCGCTGCTCAACCGGGCTTTCGGCGTGATTGCCGAGGATGACGGGCTGAGCGCGGAGAAGCGCGTCCGGCTGTCGGAGATCCTGAGCCGCTCGGTGGGCTCGGAAGGGCTGGTCGCCGGCCAGGAACAGGATCTGAGGTGGTCGCCGGTAACCGCGACGCGCCAGAATGTGGCGCTGGTTCACGCCCGCAAGACGGCGGCGCTGTTTTCCGCGGCGGCGGAAATGGGGGCCGTGGCATCGCCGTGCAGCGATGATCACACCGCCCTGATGCGCGAGTTCGGCCTGAAGCTGGGACTTGCCTTCCAGATCCTCGACGATCTGATCGACGCGACCGCCGACCGCGAAAGCGCCGGCAAGGATGTGCAGCAGGACACCGGGCGACCGTCCCTGGTGCTGACCATCGGCCGCGATGCGGCCAACCGGGAAGCGCAGAGGCTCATCGAGGATGCGTCTGCGCTGATCGCGAGCAGCGGCGGCGACGAAACAGCGCTGAGACATTTCGCGATGTGGCTGATCGCCAGCCTGGAGACTAGGCTTAAAAAAGCAAGCCACGGCAAAAGCTGAGTCGGGCCCACCGATGGGCGGCGCGTCCGGCGTTTTGGCTCAGCGAATTTGATCGACGAAAGGTTTGGAAATGCCTGACTGGGTGATCAATCTTAGCGTTTTCCTTGCCGTATTCTTCGGCATGGAGGGCGTTGCCTGGGCGACCCACAGATATCTCATGCACGGCCCACTCTGGTTTCTGCACGAATCGCATCACCGTCCGCGCAACAGCTGGTTCGAGCTGAACGACCTGTTCGGCGTGTTCTTCAGCTTCGTCTCGATCGGGCTGATTCTCGGCGGCACCTTTTCTTACGGCCCGCTGCTTTGGGCCGGGCTCGGGATGGCCGCCTATGGTCTGGTCTATTTCCTGATCCACGACGTTCTGGTGCATCGCCGGGTGGAGCACGGCTTCATTCCGCGCCACGGCTATCTGCGCCGGGTCTATCAGGCGCACCGTCTGCATCACGCAACGCCCGGCAAGGAAGGCGCGGTTTCGTTCGGCTTCATCTATTCGCCGCCGCCTGAGCTGCTCGCCGCCAAGCTGAAGTCGCGCGGGGTCGGGGAGACGGTGGCCGGGGAGGACCGGTCGGCCGCGTGAGGGCGAGGCCCGATCGCGGGTCGGCGGATCTGTCGGAAACAGCTTAACGCATTGTAAAAAATCGGGCCGCGCTTCACGAGGCGCGGCCCGGCTCATATTCGATGCATCGTCCGCTAGATCGCGCTCCAGCCTCGCGCCAATCAGGCGGAGATCGCCGTCCGATCGGCGCGGCCGCTCGCCTCGGCATAGGTCGCGCCGAGCAGGCCCATCTCGGCGATCTTGGCGACGATCGCATCGGCGGCCTGATCCGGCGAAAGCGTCAGCGTGTCGATCTTGACCTCCGCGTTCTCCGGCGCCTCATAGGGATCGTCGATGCCGGTGAACTGCTTCAGCTTGCCTGCGCGCGCGAGCTTGTAGAGGCCCTTGCGGTCGCGGCGTTCGCATTCGCCGAGCGGCGTTGCGATGTGCACCTCGATGAAGCCGCCCGACGGCTCGATCATCTCGCGGACTTCGCGGCGCGTCGCTGCATAGGGGGCGATCGGCGCGCAGATGGCGATGCCGCCGTTCTTGGTGATCTCCGAGGCGACATAGCCGATCCGCAGGATGTTGATATTGCGGTGCTCCTTCGAAAAGCCGAGCTCGGAGGAGAGATGCTTGCGCACGATGTCGCCGTCGAGCAGCGTCAACGGACGCCCGCCGATCTGCATCAGCTTGGCCATCAGCGCATTGGCGATGGTCGACTTGCCAGCGCCGGACAGGCCGGTGAAGAACACGGTGAACCCTTGCCGGTCGCGCGGCGGATGGGTGCGGCGCAGCTCGGTAATGACGCTCGGGAAGGAGAACCATTCCGGGATCTCCTCGCCTTCCTGCAGGCAGCGGCGCAGCTCGGTACCGGACAAATTGAGGATCGCCTCGCCGGGCTGGATCTCGTCGGCCGGCGCGTATTGATGCCGGTTCTGCAGATAGACCATCTCTTTGAACGGCACCATCTGGATGCCGATCTCGCCCTGATATTGCGTGACCAGATCCTGCGCGTCATAGGGGCCGTAGAACGGCTTGCCCTCGCTGTTGTTGCCCGGACCGGCGTGGTCGCGGCCGACGATGAAATGCGTGCAGCCGTAATTGCGCCGGATCAGCGCGTGCCACAGCGCCTCGCGCGGGCCGGCCATGCGCATGGCAAGCGGCAGCAGGCTGAGCGCGGCCATCTCGTTCGGGTAATGCGGCAGCAGTGCCTCGTAGCAGCGCACGCGGGTGTAATGGTCGACGTCGCCCGGCTTGGTCATGCCGACGACGGGATGGATCAGCAGATTGCCGCCGACCTGGCTCGAGGCGCGCAGCGTCAGCTCCAGATGGGCGCGGTGCAGCGGGTTGCGGGTCTGGAAAGCGACGATCTTGTCCCAGCCGGACGTTTTAAAGAACGCTTTCAGCTCGTTCGGCGTGTGCCGGCGGCCGCGGAAATCGTAATGGTTCGGCGCCTGGAGGCCGATCACCTTGCCGCCGACATAATGGCTGCCGGCCTTATCGTGCAAATAGCGCACGGCGGGATGGGCCGGGTCGTCCGAGCCGAACACGCGGGTCGCTTCGCGCGCCTTGTCCGGCTGCCAGATCGAGCCGATTTCGAGGATCGCCAGAACCACGTTTTCCGGATCTTTGAGGGCGATGCGCTGGCCCGGCCGGAGGCGCTCGGCGAGGTCCGCATTGACGTCCAGCGTGACCGGGATTGGCCATAACGCGCCTGATGTCAGCCGCATTTCATCGACGACGCGGTCGTAATCCGGCTGGTCGAGGAAGCCCGTCAGCGGCGCGAACCCGCCATTCAGCAGCAGCTCCAGATCGCAAAGCTGGCGCGGGGTCAGATCCCAGGACACCAGCTCACCGGCTTCGGCCCTGAGAGCGCCAAGATCCTCTTGCGCCGCGAACAGCTCTGGCGTTGCCGCCCATCGCTCGGAGTGGGTGGCGGCTGCGCCGTCCTTAAGGGGAAGGATATTATCGCTCATGACATCTCTTAGGGGCTTTGTTGTCTCGATGGACCGTTCGTTAAAAAGTACGATACGGACTATTTAATAGACGAGGCGTGGCGGAGAATCAACCCTAAACCGCAGCTGTCCCGCCCTCTGTGGAAAGGTGCCGCACCAGCCAGCGCGCGGTCCGCAGCAGCCGGGCATCGTCGCGCCGGGCGCCGACGAGCTGGACGCCGACCGGCATGTCGTCGATCTCCAGCAGCGGCAGCGACATCGCCGGAACCCCGAGATATGTCCAGGGCGTGCAGAAGATGGGATCGCCTGTCGCCTCGATGCCGCGCGGCGCCGGGCCGGCGGCGGACGGGGTGATGATGGCGACGTAGCGCTGAAGATATTCGGCGAGCACGCCGTAGAGCAGCTCGGCCTGATCGCGGGCGCGGTTGTATTCGACGGCGGTGACGCCGAACCCTTCCTCGACCATGCCCCGCAGCCGCGCGCTGAGCGCATCGCCGCTGGATTCGATGATCGGGCCGAAATGGCGCGCCAGGTCGGCATACATGATCTGCCGGTGCCAGGTCTCCGAGGCGGCGAACACCGGCGGCAGCTCGATCTCCTCGCAATTCCCGCCCAGCGCCTCGCGCAACTCGCCGAACGCTTCTTGCGTCCCGTGGTCGGCCCGGTCCCAGAACGGCGTCTTCATGAATGCCACGAGCGGCGGCAGCGGCGGCTCGGTGCGGACCATATCGGAATGGCTGCCCTTGCTGCGCGGATACATCCAAATGTCGGCCGGGTCGAACGCGCCGAGCACGTCGGCGGCGAGCGCCAGATCCTCCAGCGAGCGGGCGAAGACCCCCGGCGTGTCGAGCGGCGGCGACTGGGTGAGAACGCCGCTGCGGGAGATCAGCCCGAAGCTCGGC
Organism: uncultured Alphaproteobacteria bacterium; assembly: GCA_963727575.1. Classification (GTDB taxonomy): domain Bacteria; phylum Pseudomonadota; class Alphaproteobacteria; order Rhizobiales; family Rhodomicrobiaceae; genus JAHQVI01. Next base: position 301,501 of record CAVSIA010000012.1, on the reverse strand, counting down.
TTCAGGCCGAACACGCCGCAGAAGGATGCCGGCCGGACCACCGAGCCGTTGGTCTGCGTGCCGAGCGCCAGCGGCACCATGTTCGCGCCGACCGCGGCGGCCGATCCGGACGAGGAGCCGCCCGGCGTGTGCTCACGGTTTCGCGGATTGCGGGTCTTGCCGGGATGATAGACCGCCATCTCGGTCGTCACGGTCTTGCCGAGGATCACCGCGCCGGCCTCGCGCAGCCGGGTGACGACGGCGGCATCCTGCATCGGTCGGCGGCCGGCGAACACCGGGCTGCCGTTCTCGGTGGGCATGTCGGCCGTGTCGATGACATCCTTGATGCCGACGGGCACGCCGTGCAGCGGTCCGGTCGGCTGGCCGGTCCCGCGCATCACGTCGGCGCGGTGCGCCTGCTGCATCGCATAGGCCGGATCGAGAAACGTCCATGCCTCGACGCCGGGCTCGCGCTTGGCGATCACCTCGAGGCAGGCGGCGACGGCGCCCTGGCTGGTGCATTCCCCGGTGCGAATCGCCTCCGCCAACTGGGCCGCGGAGAGTGATGTCAGGTCCGATGGCGTCATGGCTGGTCCCGTATAGCTGGAGAAAGCGGCAACTTACGAAGCGTTTACCTTATCTTGAGGCTTTCGGGACATATTCTTGCCTAAATTCAACAAGGTCGCGCTGCGTTCGTCTGCCGGAATAGGGATAACTCCTGATATCCCGCCAGTTGCGTCAAAATTGTGGCGAATCAGACACAAGTTCTCCGCATTTCGACGGGGGATGTCGTCATCAAGCCTTGATACGAGACGTATGATCGTGGACAAATAGAGATGGCACTATGGGGAGTTATTTGGGAAACGATGGCGGCGTGTGCCTGCCATTCCGGCGTTTCCACCTCGGCCCGGTGCCAGGGCAATCGGAAGATGGGGATCAGGACATTGCTTATCGGCAAGTTCGCTTTTTGCCTTGGGCGAAGCGCGACCTGTGCAGTCGTCGGACTCCTGTTCTTTTCGGGTGCGGGCAAGGCGGACGGTAGAGAGCTGGTCTCCTGGAAGGGCGATCAGGAACTCGGAACCGTCGTCGTCAACACGTCCGAGCGAAAGCTGTATTACGTCCTCGGCAAGAAGATGGCCCTGAGCTACGACGACGCCGTCGGCAAGCAGGGCATGCAATGGGCCGGCAAGACCTTCGTTCAGGCCAAGCGGCTTCATCCGGGCTGGAATCGCACGCCCCGGATGCTGCGCGAGAACCTGTCACTTCCAGCCGATGTCCCGCCGGGACCGAAAAATCCGCTCGGCGTGCGGGTCATCAATCTCGGCTGGACGGACTACCGCATTCACGGAACCAACGCGCCCTGGTCGATCGGCCGGGCGTCGTCGAGCGGCTGCATTCGAATGCGGAACAATGATGTCAAGGATTTGTTTGAAAGAGTGCACATAGGCGCGCCGGTTCATGTGATCCGGTTAGGGGCAACCGATCCCGGATGGTGCGGGATCACTGAATCTCAGGGACAACGGAGGTCTCATGTTTAAATCTTTCTCGAAGCTGATGGCGGTTGCCGCAGGTGCGGTGGCTCTGGTTGGGGTTGGGGCCGGCGACGCCAACGCAGCCCAGGACTGGTTGCAGGATTTTCTCGGCGGCGGCGGCAGCAGCAATAGCGGCGGCGGCAGCTTCTTCTCGTCCGGTGGCGGCGACAAGCAGATGGTGCGCTTCCCGGCGAAATACGGCGCGGGCCAGATCATCGTCAGCTTTGGCGACCGGCGTCTTTATTACACGGTCGGCAAGGGCCGTGCGCTCAGCTATCCGATCGCGATCCCGAAAGGCGAGGCCCGCTGGTCCGGCGAGTTGCGCGTGAGCCAGAAGCGGGTCAATCCGACCTGGACGCCGACCGCCGATATGCGCCGCGAGAATCCGAAGCTTCCGCCCTATGTGGAAGGCGGCGATCCCCGCAATCCGCTCGGCGTGCGGGCCCTTTATCTCGGCAACACCCTCTATCGTATTCACGGCACGGACGCGCCTTGGCTGATCGGCCAGCAGGTGTCCCATGGCTGCATCCGTATGCACAATGCGGACGTCGTCGATCTTTACAACCGCGCCCATGTGGGCACGCATGTGACGGTGACCTGGGCTCGTTTCACCAGCTCCTGATCGATTTGAGTACGTGCGTAATCAAGAGGGCCGGCTTCGACCGGCCCTTTTCTGTTGCGTAACGCAGACAGAAGGGGCTCCGGCTCAGGCGCGCCCGGCGAGACAGTCGTTCAGCTGCTTTGCCAGCCCGCGCATGAGGGCGAAATACAGCTCCGGCCCTGCCGGCAGGCTTGCGCCGAGCGGGTCGAGCACGCCGATCCTGGCATCGGTGCCTTCGACGATCGTATCCAGCAGCTTCGGCTTGAACTGCGGTTCGGCGAACACGCAGACCGATCCGGTGGCGGCGACCTTGTCCCGGATCGCCTTCAGGCGCGCGGCGCCGGGCTGGCGTTCCGGGCTCACCGTCAGCGAGCCGGCGGCCTCCAGGCCGAAATGGGCCTCGAAATATTGATAGGCGTCGTGGAAGACGATGAATTCCTTGTTCTTGACGGGGTCGAGCGCACCGGCCAGTTCCGCGTCGAGCGCCGCAATCCGCGCCTCCAGCTTTGCCGCATTGGTTTTGAACAGGGTGGTCTGTTCGGGGCGGGCTTTGGCGAGGATATTGGCAAGACGCTCGGCGACGACGGCTGCGTTGACCGGGTTGAGCCAGAGATGGGCGTCGTATCGTCCGTGACGCGGGCCCTCATGGGCAACCGCCGCCGTGTGATCATGCTCGTGCGGCTCGAAGGCACCGCCTTGGCGCAGCGGCAGCAGGCGCACACCGGGCAGATCGGCGAGGGTGACGATCCGGGCGCCCTGGGAAAGGCTCTCGATCGGCTTTTCCAGGAAGCCTTCCAAATTCTCGCTGACCCGGATGACGATGTCGGCGCTGCTGAGCCGGCGCGCATCGGAGGGACGCATCGCATAGCTATGCGGCGAGCCGGCGCCCTCGATCAACAGCTCCGGCGTGCCCGCGCCCTCCATGATCGCGGCGACCAGCGAATGGATCGGCTTGATGGTCACGACGACCTTGAGCGGCTCCGCAGCCCCGGCGGCGCTCGCGCCAAATCCCAGCGCGAGCATTGCGGCCAGCGCCAGGCGTCCGATTCTCCCCCTCATGAGGCCTCGCTTTTCTAAATGTTATATCATTACATAAATAGCATCCGCGGCAGTTTGACCAGCCCTTTCTCGCATCTTTGCTTCGCCAAGATTTTCCAGTAAGCCGGGCATTCATCGATGTGAATGCGACCGGCCGCTTGAGCCGTTTCTTGGAGATGATCGGATGCGGCGGATCGAGCGGCTTCAGCGATGGCTTTGCGCGGCGGTTCTGGCGGTGACCCTGTGCGGCGCTCAGCAGGCGGCGGCGCATCCCCACGTTTGGGTCACGGTCGAGACCGAAGTGGTATTCGACGCGCAAAAGGCAGTCACCGGCTTCCGCCACAAATGGACCTTCGACGAGTTCTACTCCGCCTTCGCCGTGCAGGGGCTCGACGCGAACAACGACGGCAAATATGACGCCGGCGAGTTGAAGGAGCTGACCGAAATCAACGTCCAGTCGTTGAAGGAATTCGACTATTTCACCTTTCCGAAGCTGGCCGGCAAGCTGCTCGACCGCCTGCCGCCGAAAGATTACCGGCTCGAATATAACGATACCAAGCTGACGCTCTATCTGACCATTCCGCTGAAGGAGCCGCTGCCGGCGGACAAGACCAGGGATCTGACCCTCGGCATCTACGACCCGACCTTCTATGTCGATTTCGCGCTCGCCGAAAAGGACCCGGTTCGCCTCGCCGGCGCGCCGTCGGGGTGTGCGCCCTCGATCCGGGAGCCAGATCCCAAGGCCGGGCAGGCCGACATTGCCGCCCGCAGCGAAGCCGACTTCAACCAGCTCACGCCGGACAACCAGGACGCCGAGCAGTTCGCCAAATCCATCAGCATCGCCTGTCCCGCGGGCTGAGCCGCAGCGGCCCCGGCGTATCCATTTACGGCATGCCGGCCATAGGGCTATCGCGGCTGGTCATCGCCGGCGGTCCCGGTCTATCCTGACCGCCTTCGCGCGCCTGCTGGGGAGATCGCCATGACCTTGCCGCCCGTCAAAGCCGTCCTGTTCGACGCCTATGGCACGCTGTTCAACGTGCATGCGCCGGTCGCGCGCGTCGCGGCCGAGCTGGGCCAGAACGCCAACGCGATTTCGGACCTCTGGCGCACCAAGCAGCTGCAATACACATGGCTGCGCAGTCTGATGGGGGCGCACGCCGATTTCGAAGCCGTCACGGCGGACGCGCTCGATTTCGCCCTCGGCCAGCACGGCGTCGGCGACACCGCGCTTCGCGACAAGCTGCTCGGCCTCTATCTGACGCTCGACGCCTACCCCGACGCGGTCACCGCCCTGCGCGCCTTGCGCGGCAAAGGGATCGTCACCGGTATTCTGTCGAACGGCTCGCCGACCATGCTGGAATCCGCGGTCAGCTCCGCCGGGCTCACCGACCTGCTCGATCATGTGCTGTCGGTCGAGAGCGTCGGCATCTACAAGCCGCATCCGCGCGTCTACCGGCTCGGCGAGGAGCGCTGCCAGCTCCCGGCCAGCATGATCGGCTTCGTCTCCGCCAATGGCTGGGACGCGGCCGGGGCCGCCTATCACGGCTTCACGGTCGTGCATCTCAACCGCTTCGGCCAGCCGCCGGAAAAGCTGCCGGCCGGACCGAAGCTGGTGTTGAAAAGCCTCGACGAGGCCGCCGCCGCCTTCGCCTGATCGGCCGCGCACTGCGGTCGCGGAAGCTGTCGCCGTCACGAGCGGTGCAGGAGGCAGACAAGCGGCCAAGGCGTCAACCACCGGGGCAATGCCGAAGTCGCGTGTCCTGGTCGATTAAATTAAGGACCCATTTCGGTCACAAAGATTATTGGCGAGGGCGGATCTCGCAGCGATAGGCCGCCCGCAGTTTGACGCGTTTTCAGGAATGCAGCGGCCCGCAATACGGCGCTATTCCTGAACTCCTCGCTCCTCTTCTTCTGAGCTCTTTTCTATTCGGCCTGCTGCCGTCGCTCGCGTGGGCGGAGCTGCCTATTGGGCTGATCGCGCCAGCACTCTCGGCGAAAGCAGCGCAAGGCGCCGGATTGCAGAGTTAGCAGTATTATGGAACATTCGTCGGCGGATGAGTAGCTTCTTGCCGAATTTATGAATTAAACACTCCACATATCGCTGTATTATTGTTCATCATAACAATGCAAATTCAATCGTTATGTCGCATTCACTACAAAGCCATAAGTTGGCCGTTTTCTTGAGTCACGTTCTTTACTAAGGCATATGTGAGATTTCTAGAAAGCATATGTATTTCGCAAGATCTGTGGGCGCGATTATGAATAATTCTTTGCGAATTGCGTGCACGCTGTGCGCGTCGTTATATCTGGCGGCGGGGCCAAGCTATGCGGCCGATCTTGGCCCAGAGCCAAGTGAGCCAAAAGAGCCAAGAGCGCCGGTGCGGACGTGGAGTTGGGACGTCGGTGCGCGATACTGGTTTAGTACCGGCGAAAGCAGCTATGATTTGTTCGATGGTACCGGCGACGTCTTGGTTTCCAGACTGTCATATCAGGATCTCTCGGCGCATTCGGGCGAGATGTTTTTCAGGGGGGACCATTCCAGCGGATTCTTTGTAAAGGGATATATTGGCGCTGGAATTGCTAACGACGGCAATCTGGTCGACGAAGACTTCGAGCCGGTTACCGTTCCGTTCTCGCAGACGACAAGTGATCAAGACGAAGGAACTCTTCGTTACGGGAGCATCGACGTCGGCTACACCTTTTATGATAGCACGACCGGATTGACCGGCTTTAAAGATGAACCAACTCGATCTATGGGGCTGAAGCTGGGAGCATTCGTCGGCTACCACTATTTGAACGAGAAGTACAACGCCTTTGGCTGCGCACAACTTGCGGATAACCCGGTCATATGTGCGCCCGGTGACGTAGCAGCGGACACCTTGGCGATCACGGAGGATGCTGATTGGTCCTCGTTGCGGATTGGCATGACCGCCGATGTTCATCTAACAGACCGGCTTAAACTGACTGGTGAAGCCGCCTATATCCGCACGTATTTGGACGGTTCCGACACACATCATCTCCGTGGCTTCCTTGCCCCACTTCCTCAAGAGGGGGACGGCGACGGCGTTCAGCTTGAAGCTGTTCTCAGTTACCAGGTAACCGATGCATTAAGTCTTGGGGTTGGCGCAAGATATTGGTACATGCAGATTGAAGACGGCACCCTTGATTTCACCGATGCAACCGGGGGAGCGAGTGGAGCTCAGCCTATAGACTTCGAGACGGAGCGCTACGGCGTCTTTCTTCAGGGAAGTTATAAGTTTTGAAGTCGCAATCTTCGTTGCTCATGGAACGAGGATAAATGGCAGGTGCCCACAATGAAGCTGCAAATCTTCATTTTGGTCACCTCATTTTTCAAATTGGCCTGGACATTTAATTGGCTTTGCTCGTGCGCAGCCATTTTCCGCCCCTGCAAACATATTTAACAGTTGTCAACGTCATCTGTCCTGGCTGCTGTGGCGGGTAAAGCGCCCCTTCCGGATACCATACATTATTCACATAGCAGCCGGCCGAGTTCTTCTTTCCTTCGGGCGGAGCTTCATTTGACTCCGATGATTGTGCGAATGCTGTCCCGCCAACGTCTTTGAAACGTTTTGGCCTGCTTTTCTCCATAAAACTCACCCCCGTTGATGGCGCCATTCGCACACCGGCGTGGTCGCTTAACCGCGCTGCCTCTCGCATGGCAGCATCTGGTCCGAAAATCGCGGCAGGCCTGATCTGCGGCGCAGTACGACATTTTCGCGGATCAAGCTCAGCTTCGAAGCATGCGAATGACTCGCTTCGGTCTTCGACGGTCTGCTCATGAATCGGTGACGACCCCACTGCTGGAGCACTGCTCAGTGAGAGGCCCGCAACGCCGAGCGCGGCCAGGAGACACCTGCCGCCTGCTGATAAGGTACTGTGACGAGGTCTCATGAATTTCAGTATAGCATTCGAGAGGCAGGTCTTCACTGCCAAGCGGCGCGGGCGGCCCGATTTCCCGTTGCGCCCGCTGCCGCTCGCTCGCCCACAGCCGAAAACGGCGCTGGAAATTCCGCGCTAGTGAATTTTTTTCCTATTGCCCTATAGTTTCAGTAAGTTTCACTCTTCCGCGAAGGAGGTGTCCCATGGCGCTCGCCAAGGTCGGCCTCGACGACAAATACGATCTTTCGAAGACGCAAGTCTATGTGACCGGCAGCCAGGCGATCGTCCGGCTGGCCATGATGCAGCATGCCGCCGACGCCGCGCACGGCCTCGATACCGCCGGCTACATAACCGGCTACCGCGGCTCGCCGCTCGGCGGCCTCGACCAGACGCTCGGCCGTCTCGGCGAGCTCCTCGATCGGCACAATATCCGTTTCCAGCCTGGGCTTAACGAGGATCTGGCGGCGACCGCGCTCTGGGGCGCGCAGCAGGCCGAGCTTCGCGGCGAAGGCCGATATGACGGTGTGTTCGGCATCTGGTACGGCAAAGGCCCGGGCGTCGACCGCTCCGGCGACGTCTTCCGCCATGCCAACCACGCCGGCACCTCCAAGCATGGCGGCGTGCTCGCGCTGATGGGCGACGACCACACCTGCAAATCATCGACCTCCGCGCACCAGTCCGAATTCGCCTTCGTCGATGCGATGATCCCGGTGCTCAATCCGTCCAGCGTTCAGGAGATCCTCGATTACGGCCTTTACGGTTTTGCCCTGTCCCGCTTTGCTGGCGTCTGGGTCGGGCTGAAATGCGTGAAGGACAATATCGAGCAGACCGCTGTGGTCGACGGCCGTCCGGATCGTGTGGAGCCGATCATTCCCACCGATTTCGCAGATGCCGGCCGGCGGTGTCAACATCCGGCTGCAGGACTCAGCGCTCGCCAAGGAAGCCCGGCTGCACGACCATAAGCGCCCGGCGATCCTGGCTTTCGCCCGCGCCAACAAGCTCGACCGCATACTCCTCGGCGGCGGCCGCACCCCGCGCATCGGCATAATCACCACCGGCAAGAGCTATCAGGACGTCGCCGAAGCGCTCGACCTGCTCGGCATCGACGAAGTCCGCGCCGCCGATCTCGGCATCCGGCTCTACAAAGTCGCCATGCCCTATCCGCTGGAGCCCGACGGCGTTCTCGAATTTGCCGAGGGTCTCGATCTGATCGTGGTGGTCGAGGAAAAGCGCGCGCTGATCGAAGTGCAGATCAAGGAGTATCTCTATCGCCGCCCGGCCGCCCCGCCGATCGTCGGCAAGATGGACGAAGCGGGCCAATGGCTGTTTCCGGCCAAGGGCGCGCTGGAGCCGGTTCAAGTGGCGCTCGCGCTGGCGCGCCGGATCGTGGAGCGCGTCGACGCGCCGGACATCCGGGCAAAGATCGCCGAGCTGGAGGTCGCCGAGCGCCAGGCGCAGGCTGCCACCTCGATCGCCGAGCGCATCCCCTATTTCTGCGCGGGGTGCCCGCACAATTCCTCCACCGTCGTGCCGGAAGGCGCACACGCCTATGCGGGGATCGGCTGCCATTACATGGCGCAGTGGATGGACCGCTCGACCGAAGGCTTTACGCAAATGGGGGGCGAGGGCGCCAACTGGGTCGGCGAGGCGCCGTTCTCCAAGCGCGGCCATGTGTTCCAGAACATCGGTGACGGCACCTATATCCACTCCGGGAGCCTCGCCATTCGCGCGGCGGTCGCCGCAAACGTCAACGTCACCTTCAAGCTCCTTTATAACGACGCGGTCGCCATGACCGGCGGCCAGGCGCTCGATGGCGGCATGACCGTCGAGCAGATGGCGCGCGAGCTCGCCGCCGAGGGCGTGAAACGCATCGCGCTGGTCTCCGATCAGCCGGAGAAATTCTCCCCCAACACGCTGCCCGCGGGAACGCAGGTTTTCCACCGCGACCAGATCGACGGCGTTCAGCGCAATCTGGCTTTGACCGAAGGCGTGACCGCGCTGATCTACGAGCAGACCTGCGCCGCCGAGAAACGCCGCCGCCGCAAGCGCGGCACCTTCCCCGATCCCGACAAGCGCGTGCTCATCAACGAGCTGGTCTGCGAGGGCTGCGGCGATTGCGGGGTGCAGTCCAACTGCGTCGCCATCGAGCCGGTCGATACCGAGTTCGGCCGCAAGCGCGCCATCGATCAGGACGCCTGCAACAAGGATTTCTCCTGCCTCAAGGGCTTCTGCCCGAGCTTCGTCACCGTGCATGGCGGCAAGCGGCGCAAGCCGAAAAAGGAGGTAGTTTCGGCGGACGATCATTCCCTGGACCTGCCCGAGCCGGCGGCGCTGCCCTCGCTCGGCCGGCCCTATTCGATGGTCATCACCGGCGTCGGCGGCACCGGCGTCGTCACCATCGGCGCCCTTATCGGCATGGCCGCGCATCTGGAAGGCAAGGGTACCGGCATCATCGACATGTCGGGCCTTGCCCAGAAGGGCGGCCCGGTTTCCGTGCATGTCCGCATCGCCCAGCGGCCGGAGGACATCAAGGCGATCCGCGCTTCCTTCGCCGGGGCCGATCTGGTCGTCGGCGGCGATCTGGTGGTCAACGGATCGAACAAGGTGCTGAGCGTGATCCGCTACGGCAAAACCTCGGTGGTGGCCAATTCGCATGAGACGATGACGGCCGATTTCACCCGATCGCCCGACCTGTCGCTCCCGGTCATGGCGTTGCGCCGCGCGCTGGAAGACCGGGCCGGGGCCAATGCCTGCAGCTTCATCGACGCGCAGAAATATGCCGGCGTGCTGATCGGCGACAAGGCGATGGCCAATGTGCTGCTGCTTGGCTTTGCCTACCAGAAGGGGCTGCTCCCGCTTGGCGCCGAGGCGATCCTCGAAGCCATCAGGCTGAACGGCGTCGCGGTCGACGCCAATTGCGAGGCGTTCCGCTGGGGCCGCCGGTTGGCGATGGACGAGGCGCCGATTGCCGCCATCGTCCGCAAGCGCACCAAGCCGATCCAGGGCGAGCGCCTGTCGCAATCGCTCGACGAGGCCATCGAGCGCCGCGTCCGCTTCCTCGCCGACTACCAGGACGCCGAATATGCCGATCGCTATTTCGTCCACGTCCGCGGGATCCGTGCGCTGGAAGCGCGGGTGACGCCGGGGCGGGATACGCTCACCTGGGCGGTGGCGAAATATTACTTCAAGCTGATGGCCTATAAGGACGAATATGAGGTGGCGCGGCTGTTCACCGACGCTGCGTTCCGCCGCCAGCTCGAGCGCACGTTCCAGGGCGATTACCGGCTGGAATTCCATCTCGCCCCGCCGGTGCTCGCCAAGCCGAAGCCGGCGACCGGCCGGCCGCGCAAGCTGCGCTTCGGCCCGTGGATGATGACCGCTTTCCGGCTGCTGGCGGGTCTCAAGGGCCTCCGCGGCACGCGTTTCGATCCGTTCGGCTACAGCGGCGAGCGGCGTATGGAGCGCCAGCTTATCGAGGATTACGACAAGCTGCTGAAGGAGTTCGTCGCCCGGCTCCGGCCGGAAACCCACGACATTGCGGTGGCGCTCGCCGAGCTGCCGGAGGGCATTCGCGGCTATGGACCGGTGAAGCGGGCCTCGATCGAGAAGGCGCGGGCGCGCGAGAAGGAGCTGCTCGCAGCCTTGCGCGGAAGCCCGCCCGAGAGCCGTCAGGCAGCGGAGGCCGCGTAGGAACCTCATTTCTCATTAGCCTATCGAGCGAAAAAACATGCTCGGAAGACCGCCTTCCGGTTGCATGAATCGGAAGGCTTTTCTATAGCTGAAGCGTCATTCCACGCCGACCCATGGCAAGTCAGGAGGCAATAATGGCTCTTCAGCTCGGTCAGGTCGCACCGGATTTCGACGCCGGGACGACCGAGGGCCCGATCAGTTTCCATAAATGGCTCGGCGACAGCTGGGGCGTTCTGTTCTCGCATCCGAAAAATTTCACCCCCGTCTGCACCACCGAACTGGGCGCGATGGAGCGGCTGAAGCCGGAATTCGAACGCCGCAACGTCAAGATACTCGGCCTCAGCGTCGACCCGGTCGGGGATCACGCCCGCTGGGCGGAGGACATTCGCGAGGTCACGGGCCACGCGCCGAACTATCCGCTCATCGGCGACCCCAATCTGCAACTGGCCAAGCTCTACGGCATGCTGCCCGCCGACGCCGGCAAGACCTCGCTAGGCCGGACGGCTGCCGACAATCACACGGTGCGCAATGTCTTCGTCATCGGACCGGACAAGACCATCAAGCTGATCCTCACCTATCCGATGACCACCGGGCGCAATTTCGACGAGATCCTCCGCGTAATCGACTCGCTCCAGCTCACGGCGAAGTACAAGGTGGCGACGCCCGCCAACTGGAAGCAGGGCGATCAGGTGATCATCGGCAGCGGCGTCTCCGACGATGAGGCCAGGGAGAGATTTCCGCAAGGCTGGGCGGCGCCGCGGCCATATATCCGCCTCGTCGATCAGCCGGGGGACAGATCCGGAGCGGCCGCGGCCGGAGGCTTTCGGAAATAGCATGACCGCTATCGGAGAAACGCATAGCTGACCCGGCGCGCTTCGGCGTATTCTCCCGCCGCGGAGAAAATCTCATGCCGATTCAAAGCTGGCTGCTGTTCATTGCCATCGCGCTCGTTCCCGCGGTCAGTCCCGGACCGGGGATGCTGCTCGCCCTGTCGAATTCGCTCCGCTACGGTCCGCGCTCCGTGATCTATTCCGGGCTCGGCAATTCCATCGGCCTGACGCTGCTCGGCTTTGCCGTCGCATTCGGGCTTTCGGCGCTGCTGGCGGTGTCGGCCTCGGCGTTCACCGTCATCAAGATCATCGGGGCTGCATATCTGCTCTATCTCGGCTTCAAGCTGTGGCGGGACGGCAAGTCCTTCCTGATGCCGGGGGCGGGGGAGGTTGCGGCCAGCCGGTCGCGGCTGTTTCGGCAGGCGTTTCTCGTCTCGATCACCAACCCGAAGGCGATGATCCTGCTGGCGGCGCTGATCCCGCCCTTCGTCGCCCATAATCAGCCGATCCTGCCACAGGCGGCCGTCATGTCGCTGACCTATGCCGGCCTGTGCTACGCCACGCACCTGATTCTCGCCTTCGCAGGCGGGAAGATCCGGCGCTTCCTCTCCTCCGACCGGCGGGTCACGGCGGTGCGCCGCGTGATCGGGTCGATGTTCATCGGCTTCGGCGCGGTGCTGGCGGCTTCGAGCCGCTGATGCCGGCCGCCGAGGATCACCCGCGCAGGTTTTTGTAGATCAGCAGGCTGAACGCCCTGTCGTCGCCCTGGGAATAGAGCCGGAACGACTGCCGGATCAGATCGAGCGATGTTGTCTTGGCCTGGAAATGCCGATCCGGCGATCCCGACCGGTATTCGATAATGTAGGTGTCGCCCGTATTGACGCATTGCATATAGTGCTGATCGCCGAACTCGAAGCCGAAATGGAAGTTCGGCCGGAACCAGTCCGCATCGGTCAGGAGATCGGCGTCGGCTGGATCGATCCAGGTCGTCTCGCCGGACATTTCGACCGCCCGCCCGCCATCGTCCTCGCGGTCGACCAGATAGATCTTTCCCGCCTTTCCCCGCTCCGGGCTCGAAATTCCGTTGATCCACTCCTCGCCGCTGCAATTGAAGAATAACAGGCGATGATGGAGGGCCAGGTCGCGGACCTTTTCGTAGGCCTCCGAGCTGCATGACCAGCGAAAATCCAGATAGACGGAGGTGGGGCCGAAGCTATAGCCCGTCGCCCGGTCATCGTCATCGCCGGCAACCTCTTGCAACGGGCCGGCGGGATTCATCGGTGGCCACGCGGTGGCCAGTTCCTTGGCGAACTGCTCGATCCTCGGATCGATTGGGCCGCCATCTCTTGCCGGCCCGCTATCCCAGTCCGTCTCCGTACCATAATACGCCAGCAGATCTTTCGTCCGAACGATGCGCGTGTTCGGACTGCCAACGAAAAGATCAAAGCTCATCGCTTCCCCCGCCTTCATGCCCACGCACAAAAGCAATACCGGCCAAATGTGCCCGGACTTGGCCTTGCCGGGGCTTAAGGCCGGAGAACCGACTAAAGTATTATGTATTACGGGGAAGGTGGGAGGCTGACCGGTAACCCGCATCGGGCTCGTTGGGGCTGCTTCCTTCCGGACCTGACCCGGTTGGCGAGGGACACGTCCACCGCCAACCTCCCGCCCTCTATATCTCCATTTTCATGCGCCGATGCAAGGTTTGCCGCAGGGTTACCCGCGAAATTCTCAGGCGCCGGTCCAAGCGCGGCGCGCGGGCGGCTATTTGCCGGCCTTCCACGGATCGACGAGCGGCACGCCCGCATCGGCGAAATCCTTGGTGTTGCGCGTGGCGATGGTGGCGTTGCGCGACAGGGCGATCCCGGCAATGAAGGTGTCGCGGAAGCCGACGGCGCGCTTCTTCTTGCGGCGGATGGCGGCAAGCTCGGCGGCGGCGCGGGCGGCGAGGACGTCGAATTGCAGGATGCGGTTCTCGAAGATCACCGTGCCGATCTCGTCCCAGGCGGTTTCCAGCTCGGCGCGGAAGCCGTCGCCGTCGAGCAGATTCTCGATGCCGTAGCGCAGCTCGAACAGGTCACCGTGGTCGTCCACAGGCTCTCCGGCGGCTGCAGGTCGAGCCAGGCGATGACGGGATTGTTCTTTCCCGGCCGCATACAGGCGGAGACGACATTGGTGTCGAGGATGATCATCGCGCGATGGGGTTGGGGCAGCGCCGAAACGGCCGGTGTTCAATCGAAGCGGGCAGGGCGCGCCTCCTCCGTCTCCAGCTCGGGCAGCGTGACATCGAGTCCATGCTCGGCGAAATGCGCCGCCAGCCGCGTGCCGAAGCCGACCGCGGCGACCGGGCGCAGATCCTCGTTGACCGCATCGGCGCAAGATCGTGCGGACCTCCTCTTCCATGCTGTGGCCGTGACGGCGGGCGCGCTGCACCAGCCGCTGCTTCACGTCGTCCTCCAGATTGCGGACGATCAACTGCGCCATGGCTCGACCTCCTGTCGTGGTGCTATCATGATAGCATATGCGGCGCGCCGGTCAAATTTTCAACGGCGGCGGTCAGGGCCGGAGCTCGAAATACCGGCTGGTGTTGATCCGGTCCGGGCTCGTGCACGCTCCTGGCCCGCTCGACATAGCCGGCGCCGGGCAATTCGGCCGGGCCGATAGCAGAAGCGGTATGGCCCTTCGGCGTCGCGGACGATCAGGCGGTTGATGCCCATTGCGCCGAGACGGTCGAACAGGCCGGGCGCGCGCAGCAGGCTGGCGCAGATGATGGTCTCCTCGCAGTCGGCGGCGTAGTCTTCGGCCGCGCCCATCTCGATCTCGACCCGCCCGTCCAGGCCGAGCACGCGCACGAGCCGGAACGCCAGCTCGCAGGCCTCCTCGTCGCAATCGACGCAGGTGATGCGCAGATCCGGCGCGCTTCGGGCGAGCACGATCGCGGTCAACGGCAGGGCGCCGCTGCCGAGAAACGCGAAGCGCTCGCCGCATGCGTCGCCGAGAAGCTGCAATTCGGCCTCGCACAGCGCCTCGTAATTATCGAGATACCAGAACGCGGCGAGCGCCTGCGCGCCCGGACATTGGCTTGCAAGAATTTTCCGGCACCACCATTTCTCCATCTCGCACTCGGCCTTCCCGCAGAGCGCGGGCAGATCGCAGGCCAGCCCGGCAAAATCGGGGTCGTCCGCCAGATCATGCCCAAAACCCGACCTTTGCCATGCCTGAAGCGTTGCGACGAAGCGCTTGAGGCATGTATTGACATGCGGGTTGCTTGGCGAAAGGTCCGATTGGCTTGCGAGCGTGTCGCGGACGTCGTTGAGGAAGACGATGGCTTCGGCGTGGTGCATGCTGGCATCTCTTGCGATGACCGCGGGACTGTGCGCCATTACCAAAAACGTAACTATGTTACATCACCGAATGGGTCCGCTTGCCCTCTTTTTTCGCGAGGCGTTGCATCTATGAAGTTTCTCGACCAGGCGAAGGTCTATATCCGCTCCGGCAATGGCGGAAATGGCTGCGTGTCGTTCCGCCGCGAAAAATACATCGAATTCGGCGGGCCGAATGGCGGTGACGGCGGGCGCGGCGGCGACGTCTGGGCGGAGTGCGTGGCCAATCTCAACACGCTGATCGATTTCCGCTACCAGCAGCACTACAAGGCCGGCCGCGGCGGCCATGGCGAGGGCGCCAACCGGACCGGCGCGCGGCGGCAAGGACGTCACGCTCAAAGTGCCGCCGGGCACGCAGATCTTCGACGAGGACAACGAGACGCTGATCGCCGATCTGACCGAGCCGGGACAGCGCGCGCTGCTCGGCCGAGGGCGGCAATGGCGGTTTCGGCAATGCCCGCTTCAAATCCTCCGTCAACCAGGCGCCGCGCCGGGCCAATCCGGGCCAGGAAGGCACGGAAATGACCATCTGGCTGAGGATGAAGCTGCTCGCCGATGCCGGGATTATCGGCCTGCCCAATGCCGGAAAATCGACCTTCCTCGCCGCCGTCAGCGCCGCGCGGCCGAAGATCGCGGACTATCCGTTCACGACGCTCTATCCGGAATTGGGCGTGGTGCGCAGCGGCGATTACGACTTCGTTCTCGCCGACATTCCGGGTCTGATCGAGGGCGCGCATGAAGGCGCCGGCATCGGCGACCGCTTCCTCGGCCATATCGAGCGCTGCCGCGTGCTGCTCCATCTCGTCGATGTGAATGAAGAGGATGTCGCCGAGGCCTATCGCACGGTGCGCCGCGAGATGCGGGCATACGGCGCCGGGCTGGACAAGAAACGCGAGATCGTTGCCCTGTCGAAATGCGATGCGGTGACCCCGGACTATGCCCAGGAGCAGGCCGAAAAGCTGAAAAAAGCATGCCGCAAGAAGCCGCTTCTGATTTCCGCCGTGAGCGGAATGAACCTGGATGCGTCGCTTTCGCGCATAGGTCGAGTACTTAAGGAAGAGCACGACCAGGGCGAGCAAAGACGAGGGGATGCAACCCGATATGCCGCCTCAGTGGTCGCCGTTGGACTAGAGCGGCGGACCTTCAACCGGAATCGCCTGATCCACTCTATCTGTTTGTTTCGGCATCGAATTTTTTCGAAAACCGCTTCGCGCTTTTCGGTCCGATGTACTGGGCAAGTCGTCCATTTGTCGAAAGCCGCGCACGCAGATCGCCGCAATTGCCCTTCTTAGACCTTGGGGGAATTGCGCGTTACGCATAGCTGCCATGCGCTCAACGGATCGGAATCTTGCCTCATTTTCCCGTTTTACGGTCGCCCCGATCGAAAAACAACAAGGGAAAGTTGCAAATGATCAAGCGTAAAGCGTTCCGCGTGTGTGCTCTGGCTCTCGTGGGAACTGGGATCTCTCAGGCACCTGCCATGGCACAATGCGGCACGGCTTCCTGGTATCATGAGGGCGCGCAGACCGCGAATGGCGAGCGTTACCGTCCGGACGGCATCACTGCCGCCCATCGCTCTCTGCCTTTCGGCACCAGGGTGCTTGTCACGCATAAGCGTACCGGACGCACCGTCGTCGTCCGCATCAACGACCGCGGCCCGTTCATCGGTGGTCGGATCATCGACCTCTCCCGCGGCGCCAAGCGCGTCCTGGGCATGGACGGTCTCGCGCCGGTCTGCATCACCGTTATCGGTCGGGGGCAGCAATATGCATCGGCTGAAAAGACCCACCGCAAGCGGGTTGCCGCAAAGACCCGCAGAGAGCGGGTGGCTTCGAACCGGCATCGCTCGGTCCGTGTCGTCTATGGCACCACCGAGACCAGCGCCCGCTGGGATGGCGAGTTCGAGGGTAGGCGCCATCATCGCCGGGTGGCGAAGCGGTCGCACAACAAACATGTTGCGCGTCATAACCGCCGTGAGCGTCAGGTCCGCGAATACCGGCGTGAGTACACCGCGTCGGTGAAGCTTGCCGGCTGGCCGCGTTCGAACGACCCGACGCTGTAGGCAAAACCTTCCAACGCATGAATTGAGAGTAGATACGGCTTAGCTGGGCCTAATCCAGCGCGATTGCCGGAGGGTGCTGCTGACGGCCAAAGTCAGCGGCACCCGTTCCATTTGAGCGGCGGCTTTCGCCGTCTCAGGACCTCGCGGCCTCAGATGCCGCACCATTTGCGGGCGATCTCGACGAACATGGCGTGCGCCTCCTCGATCCGGCGGACATAGCAATATTCGTCCGTCTGATGGGCCATCTCCATCTCGCCCGGACCGAGGATGACGGTGGGCGGATCGCCGTAGGCTTTCGTCAGCGCACCGGCATCGGTGAAATAGGTGGCGATGGCCGGTTCGTGGCGCTCGCCGGTGATGCCGGCCGCAATCTCCCGGACCTCGGCCATCCACGGATCGGCCGGATCGGTGAACACCGTCGGGCCATGGTTGAACGCATGGAACGACACGGCATCGCCGCCGATTTCGGCGAGCCTTGCCAGGACATCGTCCTCGCTGAGGCCGGGAACGAGGCGGATATCGAGTCCGAATTTCGCTTCGTCGGGCACCGAATTGATGTTCATGCCGCCATGGAACCAGCCGACGCTGAGCGTGGGCCTGCCGCCGGTCAGCGTGCGGCCTTCGCCGAGATCGAGCGTCTCCAGCGCGCTGACGATGCGCGCCGCCTTGTAGACCGCGTTGTCGCCCCGCTCCGGCATCGAGCCATGCGCGGTGATGCCGGTCGCCAGACCCTCGACCCGCAAAACGCCTTTGTGGCCGTTGAGCGGCCGGTTGCCGGTCGGCTCGGCGACGACCATTGCGCCGGCCTCGCCGAGCACGCCTTGCTCGGCAAGGAAATTCGCGCCCAGGCAGCCGCGCTCCTCGTCGGCGGTGATCACCAGCACCAGCCCCGCGGTGCCGGCAAGACGCGGCGCCAGTTCCACCGCCGCCGAGACCAGCGCCGCAACGCCGCCCTTCATGTCGGTCGACCCGCGCCCGTAAATCTTGCCGTCCGCCATCTCCGCGGCGAAGGGCGGAACGCTCCACGGCGCGGCGCCGAGCGGCACGACGTCGGTATGACCGGAGAAGCACAGAGGCTTCCTGCCGGCCGACCCGCCGATGCGCGCGATCAGATTGTCGCGGTTCTCCGCAAGCGGATAATAGGCGATATCGAAGCCGGCCCCCTCCAGGATGCGACCCAGATATTCGGCACACGGAGTTTCATTGCCGGGAGGATTGATGGTCTCGAAGCGGATCAGTTCGCGCGTCAGTTCGATGGGATCGATCATGTATGCTCAAGCTTGAAGTTCGGCGATGCCGCGATAGTAGTCGAGGGCCTCAGGATTGGCCAAGGCTTCCTTGTTTTTCACCTCGCGCCCGTGGACCAGGTCGCGCACCGCGAGCTCGGTGATCTTGCCCGATTTGGTGCGCGGAATATCCGGGACCTGAACGATCCGCGCCGGCACATGGCGCGGCGTTGCGCCGGAGCGGATCTGCTGCTTGATCTTGGTCATCAAGCCTTCGTCGAGGCTCAGCCCGTCGCGCAGGACGACGAACAGAACGACGCGTACGTCATTGTCCCAGTCCTGGCCGATGACGATGGATTCGCGCACTTCCTCCAGTTTTTCCACCTGCCGGTAGATCTCCGCCGTGCCGATGCGCACGCCGCCGGGATTGAGCGTCGCGTCGGACCGGCCATGAATGATCATGCCGCCATGGCGGGTCCATTCGGCGAAATCGCCGTGATGCCAGATGTTCTCGAAGCGGGCGAAATAGGCGTCGTGATATTTCGCGCCGTCGGGATCGTTCCAGAACATCACCGGCATGGACGGGAAGGGACGTGCGCAGACGAGCTCGCCCTTGCCGCTCTTCATCGGCTTGCCGTCGGCGCTGAATACGTCGGTCGCCATGCCGAGCCCCGGCCCCTGGATCTCCCCGCGCCAGACCGGCGAAATCGGGTTGCCGAGCACGAAGCAGGCGCAGATGTCGGTGCCGCCCGAGATCGAGGCCAGATGCAGGTCGGTCTTGATCGCGTCATAGACGTAGTCGAAACCTTCCGGCACCAGCGGCGAGCCGGTCGAGGTCATCGTGCGGACGCTGCCCAGCTTGTGGGTGTCGCGCGGGCGCATCCCGGCTTTCTTCAGCGCGTCGATATATTTCGCCGACGTGCCGAACAGCGTCATGCCCTCCGCATCGGCATAGTCGAACAGGATGTTGCCGTCCGGATAGAAGGGCGAGCCGTCGTAGAGCAGGAGCGTCGCGCCGCTGCCGATGCCGGCGACCAGCCAGTTCCACATCATCCAGCCGAGCGTGGTGAAGTAGAACATCTTGTCCCCCGGCTTCACGTCGGAATGGAGCTGATGTTCCTTCAATTGCTGGAGGAGGGCGCCGCCGGCGGAATGCACGATGCATTTGGGAACGCCGGTGGTGCCGGAGGAGAACAGGATGTAGAGCGGGTGATCGAAAGGCAGGCGCTCGTAGCGGATCGAGCGGACCTCGTATTGCGCGAGCGCGGCCTCGAGCGTGACGGCATTGCCGACGGTGGCTGCGGCCGCCTCGACCTCGCCCAGCAGCGGCACGATCACGGTCAGCGGCGCGCCCGGCAGCCCGGCGGCGATGTCGCGCACCTTCTCGGCGATGCGGATCGTCTTGCCGTTGTAATGGTAGCCGTCGCAGGCGATCAGCAGCTTCGGCTCGATCTGTCCGAACCGGTCGAGCGCCCCTTGCGCGCCGAAATCCGGCGAGCAGGATGACCAAGTTGCCCCCAGGGACGTGACGGCAAGCATTGCGGCAACCGCCTCGGGCATGTTAGGCAGCATGGCAGCGACGCGGTCTCCGACGCCGACGCCATGCGCGGTAAGGAACTGCTGGAAACGGGAAACGAGCGCGTTCAGCTCGTCCCAGCCGAGGCTGCGCTTGACCTTATCCTCGCTCCAGAAGACCAGGGCGGCGTTATGGTTCGGGCGGGCGAGCAGGTTCTCAGCGAAATTGAGCCGCGCCTCGGGAAAGAATTTTGCACCGGGAATTCGGTCGTAGTCGGTCACGTAAGGGGGCGATCCCTTGTCGCCGACGATGCCGCAAAAGTCCCAGAGCGCCGGCCAGAACACTTCGGGAACGCGAATTGACAGATCGTGGAGATCGCCAAAGTCCGCCGAATAGGCACCGTACCGGCGGGAAAGAAACTGCATGAAGCGGTTGAGATTGCTGGCCTCGATGGCGTCTTGTGCCGGAGTCCATAAAGGCTTTTCGTCAATCATCGCTTGTCTCCGTCAACCGTGCCGCATATGCATAGCGAGATCGCTCCAATCCGCTCTTTGCTGTCCTGCCGCCGCGGTTTTGGCTCTTGCAGATCGCTGGGATCGCTTATGATTCCGGTCAATCATGATTGAGCGCGCATGAGATTGAAAGTCCAGTTTTACGGTTTTGCGCTGGCGCTGATCGGGTTTCTCATCCCTCTGGTGGCACTTGCCGCGCTGCTGCCCTATCTGATCAACGCCGAACCGGTTAAGAAGCGGTTTATCCAGGAACTGCAGAGCTGGACCGGGGCAGAGGTCAGGCTGGGCGGACCGGTCGCGATCGAGAGCTTCTTTTCGCTGTCGCTGAACGCGCAGGATGTGGAGTTCGGCGGCTTCAAGGGTTTCCCGAGCGTCAAGACGCTGCGCGCCGGCCAGGTCATCGCCCGCATCGCGTGGACCGACCTGCTGTTCGGCAATCTCGATTTCGACAAGCTGAAGCTGGATGACGCGGTGATCCGTCTGAGCAGCATCAGCCGGGCGGATGCCGCCCGCGTGCTCGGCGGCCTGCTGGCCGCGGCCCATAATACCCCCTTCGAAGCCTTCGTCCTGCAGAACAGCCAGATCGAGATCGGCGGCGAGACGGCGCTCGCGCAGCGGATTCCGGTCGACGACGCCGTGGTGACGATCCGGGGTTCGGAGCGGCGGATCGAATTCGGCAGCAGTTTTGCCTGGAACGGCGAGCCGGTCCGCATTGAGGGAACGACCAAGGCCATCGCCCCCGGCGAGCAGGGCGCGCGCATTCCGCTCCGCCTCGATCTGACGACGCGGCTGCTTACAGGCAGCTTCGACGGCGAAGCGGCGCTGCCGGACATGTGGAACGCGGTCGGGCAGCTCAGCGCGGCAACGCCCGACGGCGCCGCGCTTGTAAACTGGTTCGGCTTGAAGCCGTCGACCGATCTGCAGGGCGCTTTCGAGGTTTCCGGCGGCCTGGACCTGTCCAGCGAGCGCATTCAGCTTCAGTCGGCAAGCTTCTCGGCCGCGGGGCAGGCCGGCTCCGGCGAAGTCACCGTGGTGTTGTCGCGGCTCGGGCCGCAGGTCGAAGGCTCGCTCGCATTCGAAGAGCTCAATCTCAGCAAGATCTGGGCGTTCAGCGTCGAGCGCGGTGCCGCATCCACGCATGCGGGGACGGTGTTCGCCGATGCGCTGACCGATTCCAGTCTCGATCTGCGCGTCTCGGCCAACCGGATGCGCTGGAATGCGCAGGAAATGGGCACCGCCGCCTTCGCGCTGACCGGCCGGGGTGGCGCGCTGGCCGCCGAGATCGCCCGGCTCGACCTGTTCGGCGGCTCGTTTCTCGGCCATATCGATTTGGACCTGCGCGGCGACATCCCTCATGCGCGCGCGCGGTTGACCGGGGAGAATGTCGATGCCGCGCTGCTGATGGCCGCGGCCTCCGACCAGGAATGGCTGACCGGCCTTGCCGATGCCGACATCCAGGCCGAGGTCGATGGGCGAACCGATGCGGAGCTGGTCAAGAGCGCCCGGGTGAAAGCGCGCGTTGCCTTTCCGGAAGGCGGGCGGATGCGTTTGGATCTCGCCCGGCTTGCCGAGCGGGTGACGGTGCAGGGCGTAGAAGGCTGGGACCAGGCGGATCTGTCCTGGTGGAGTTTCGACGATCTGCGGTTCGATCTGTCGCTGCAGAACGAGCGGATGCGCTGTGCCGGGGTGACTATGCTCAACGCGGGCGGCTCGATCCACGGCAACGGCGAAATCGATCTCGGCGCGCAGAAGATGGATTGGCAGCTTCAGGTCCAGCGCGGCGCCGCGGGAACGTCTCAGGGCTCCGCGGGCGGTCCGGCCAAGGGCGCCGTGCCGCGAGCCGACCTGTCGATCGAGGGACCATGGGCCAAGCCCGCCATTCGGCTGGGCAGAAAGTCGAGCAGTGCGCCTGCCGGCCGTGCGATCCTGCCGCGCAACCAGAAGACCGCAGAGAGCCGGCTTTAGGCGTGGGCCCGCGCGCCCCGGCTTGCGCAATCGCGCTTCCCGCGTGGCGGGCCGATGCCGCTCAGACCTGCCAAGCTGCCGGGATAGCATGCGAATTTTCCAATCGTTTTACAGGTTGTGGACCGGCGGAATTTGGTCGCAATTCGGACGGCTTTTGCGCTAGGGTGCGCGCGGATTTGAACGCAGCTTTACGAAGGACGTGACGGTGGAGAGACAGCGCTCGGTTGTGGGGCTCGCACTTGCATTTATAGGCGCAGCGATCCTGCACCTGTCGCCTGCTCTATCGCAGACCGCGCCGGAGCCGCCGGCCGCCGAACAGGGCGTCGCCACGGACACGCCGGCCCCGGCCGCCGAACAGGGCGTCGCCACGGACACGCCGGCCCCGGCCGCCGGGAGCAATGCTCCGGTAAACGTCGCCGCGCCCGCGCCCGAGACCGCGGCACAGCAGGCACCGACAGCCCCGGCCGTGAACGACACGCCGCCCGCCGGGGCCGCACCCGCGACGGAGCAAGCGGCCGCGCCATCCGCCGAGGCCGCACCGCCGACGCAGCCGACCGCAACCCCGGCCGATACCGCGCCCGGGTCCAAGCCCGCCGAAGGCCAGGCCGCTCAAGCCGCGCCGGCCCTCCCGGCGGACGCGCAGCCTTCAGCGCAGCCCTCCGACCCCGGACAGGCTGTGGCGGAGCCCGGTTCCGCTGCCGCCGGCGACAATCAGGCCGGCGCGCAGACCACGCCCGCACCCGCCGAAAACGGTAAGGCCGAGATGCAGGAGCCCTCGCCGGCTCCGGGTGAGGCCACGCCTGCGGAAGCGGCCGGCGCTGCCGGTCCGGGCGCCTCGCAGCCGGCCGTCGTTGCCGAACCGGCGAAAGAAGAGCCGCCTGCGATCGATCCCAAGGACGTCACCTTGACGATCGCGACCTGGGGCGGCGCTTATGGACAGGCGCAGAATTGCGCATTTTTTCGGCCGTTCTCAAAGCGTTACGGCTACCAGCTCAAGACAGTTACCTATGACGGCGACTATGATGCCCTCAAGGATCAGGGCTCCACGCCGGCGTGGAGCCTCGTCGATATGAACGGCGAAGCCATGGAGCGCGCCTGCGACGAAAATCGCCTGGAACGGCTCGATGCCAGCGTGGTCGAGGCCTCGCCCGACGGCGCGCCGGTTTCGGAGGATCTGCTGCCCGGCGCCGTTCGCCCGTGCGGCATTGCCAGCGCGGCGTGGTCCGCCGTGCTGGTTTACGACAAGCGGCTGTCGACCGCGCCGGAATCGCTGGAGGACTTCTTCGATATCGGCAAGATCCCCGGCAAGCGCCTGCTGCCCAAGCAGCCGCGCTACTCGCTGGAGCTTGCGCTGATGGCGGACGGCGTTGCACCCGATCAGGTCTACGCGACCTTGCGTACCTCCGAGGGGCAGGACAGGGCCTTCCGCAAGCTGTCCTCGATCAAGGACGACATCCTCTGGTGGGACAGCCCGTCCGAGGTTTTCGAGCGGATCGCCGACAAGGACGTCGTAATGGGGCTCGGTTTCAACGGCCGCGCCTTCATGGCCATCGTCGCGTCCCAGCAGCCCATCGGCATTCTGTGGGACCGTCAGATCTACACGTACGACTACTGGTCGATTCCGCGCGGCGCGGCCAACCAGGATGCCGCCAGGCGCTTCATCCGCTTTGCCACGAGCCCCGGCCCGCAAGCCGATCAGGCGCGGCTCATTCCCTACGGTCCGTCGCGGCACTCGGCGCTGAAGCTGGTCGGCAAGCATGCCGAGCTGGATCTTGAGATGAAGCCGTTCCTGCCGACCTCCGAGGCGAATTTCGGCCGCGCGCTGGCCTTCGACGGAACGTTTTGGACGGCGAACGAGGCGGCGCTCAATGCGCGTTTCGCCGATTGGGTCGAAGGCCGGCAACTCCCGGTGCAGAAGCAAGCCGTCATCTCGCAATGACGTGACTGGCGGCGCTGAGCAGAATTCTTGCTCTGTAACCTTTCTGTCACGATTGCAGGCACGTCGCCACAATTGTGGCGAATCCTGCCTTTTCGATAGGCGTAGAGTAGCTGACGCGACGGTTTACCCCCTTAATCTGGCAGAGGCATCAAAGATCGGTTGGAAATCCGAACGATGCGCTACTGGCATCTGATATATGGTAAGCAAACATACCGTGATCAGACTGATCGGGGTGATCGGTTGAAGCAGAAGGGGGGGGCCGGTCTTTGCCACAATTCATAATTTCAGCCCGCCAAAATCCGCCGCCGGCGGCTCTCGTTGCGATTGCGCAAGTGGCCGATTTGAGGCACGTTCGTTTCAACAAATCGGCGTCCTCGGGGGGTGAACCTACTGCACCTTGTGGCAAGCCGGGGCATCTGGCAGAAGACTTGGTATCGCGGCACAGTGGTGGGCCATCCGCTACATAGCCGGAATGCCTTGTCATGTTCTGCCGACTAAGCGGGGTGCAAACACTGCCGCCGTCGAGGCGGCAGTGTTTTGTTTTTTGATCGGCGGGACGCGGATGATCGGCCTTGGCATCCGCAGCTTTCGCGTTGAGCGACGATCATCATTAAGTGAAGCTTAGGATGCTTGGCTTATCTCCTCCCTCGCAACCTCTCGTTCTCCGGCTTTTATCGATCCGCTTCGATGCTTGGCAACAGCCGGCGCTTGCGAGACCCGCGCCGCTGCACAAGCGGGTTGCGCGGCTCGGCGATCTGGCCGCGAAGGCGGAGGCGCTTGCGCACCAGCGGGCGGAGGCGTTTTTCGAGGAGACCCGTCATCTGCGGGGCGGCCATCCGGGTCTGGGCGGCGCCACGCTCGTCTCGCTCAAGCCGGCGACGATTGACCCCGACGACACAAAAGGGCTGGTCGCGGAGCTGACGGAGGCGGCCGGTTTCGCGCAGGATCTAACGGACCGGGTTAAGGCGGCGGCCGATGCCTACGGTGCGCTCGGTGTGGTCGAGGCGGAAGGTCTGAAGGCGGCCGGGCTGCCGAAGCCGCTGACCGGCGCTCTCGATGACACGCTTGCCGCGGTCGGAGCCGCAATCCAAGCGCTCCATCGCGCCAGCCCGCCGAAGG
Source organism: uncultured Alphaproteobacteria bacterium (assembly GCA_963727575.1). GTDB lineage: Bacteria > Pseudomonadota > Alphaproteobacteria > Rhizobiales > Rhodomicrobiaceae > JAHQVI01. Next base: position 276,209 of record CAVSIA010000012.1, on the reverse strand, counting down.
CCGGCATTTTCCGGGGATCGACCCTCGGGCACATCGCGGAGCCGGCGATCCGTGTCAGGGGCGACGCGGGCTGCATCCCCCTCAGAAGCGGACGAAAATATTGGCCGAGCCAAAGGCGTCGGGGTCGCCCTTATAGGTTCCGGAGATGCCGCCGGCCAGGGTGGTCTCCATGCCGGAGATGTCGAACCGCAGAAAGCCGCCGGCACGTCCCGAGACGTCGTCCTCGTCGCCATAGCTCGCCAGCTCCGGCCCGACCGTCAGCCAGGGCATCGCCCGGTAGCCAAGCTTCATCGCGGCGGAATAGCTCGAGGTGCCGGTGAAATAGGAGCCGTCCGCGGAAAGCCAGGCGCTGTCGCCGAGCGGCAGCCATGCCTCGATCGCGCCCTGCGCCCCCCAATATCCGCCCTGGATCACCTTGGTCGGGTCGGCCGGCATCACCGTCTGCTGTTCGTAGGCCACGCCGAGATAGGCTTTGACGATCAGCAGCCCGAACGTCGCTTGATAGCCGGGCGCGGCGCCAAGCTGGTAGCGCGTTGCCTGATGCGGGGTGATGGCGACGATCTGGTCGCCTTCGAGCCGGAGGCCGTACGGGGAAATGATCTCGGTCACATGGTCGCGCTCCGCACCCTGGGGCGGCGCGTTGGCGATGTCGTTGCACAGGTCGGAAAAATTGGTGCCAGTGAGCTGCTTTTTTTCCTCCGCCGAAAGCTGGCAGTAGGTCGCGCGCGTGTCGTAGGCATAGCTGCCGTAAAGGCCGGACAGTTTCACCCGCCAGCCGTCGTGGTCGAGCCGCCCGCTCACGGCGATCACCGCCGATGCATAGGCGGACCAGGCATTGCCGGTGGCGTCGAAGCCGTTGGAAAACTCCACCGACCCTTCGGGAAGTGTCAGCGCGGCGAACAGACCTGCGGCCCCCGGCAACTCGGCCGCGTGCGACCTCAGCGGCACAGCCGAGATCACGCAGAATGCCGTAAGGACTGTCAGGAAACGCAACGCAAACATCTCAACGCACAACTTTAACGCAACATGTCTTCAGGATAATTGGCGCCAGCCATGCCGAATAGTCGGTATTAACCCGCGGTAAAGCACTCCGTGCTCTTTCTTGCCACAAGCTTGAAGCACAATAGGGATCGCTCCAGCGCGTGCGGACCGCGTTGCCGTCTGATATCGTCGTGAGGCGTCGGATGGCTCTACGCGGCGGAGCGTTGTGGCGTTGCAGGAGAGAAGACCATGCGTGTCCCGCGCCGGTGGACATTTGCAGCCATTGCCGCTTCGGCGCTCGCGCTGGCGAGCTGCGCGCCCGCATTCGGGCCGGAATTCACCGATGTGCTGCAGCAGGTCCGCTACCAGCCCGTCGGCGCGGGCGATGACGCCGTCAAGCTCGCGGTTCACGAATCCGGGCACGGCCGGCCGCTGGTGCTGATCCACGGCCTCGGTGCATCGAGCTATACCTGGCATAAGATCACGCCGGAGCTGGCCAAGGACCGGCGCGTCATCGCCATCGACCTGAAGGGCTTCGGCCAGTCCGACAAGCCGCTCGACGACCGCTATTCGGTGTTCGACCAGGCGCGGCTGATCAAGGATTACATCGTCCGCAACAATCTGCGCGGGGTCACGCTCGTCGGCCATTCGTTCGGCGGCGGTGTCGCCCTGGCCACGGCGCTCGATCTCATGCGTGACGGCCGCCGCAATGTCGACCGGCTGATCCTGATCGACAGCATCGCCTACCGGCAGCCGCTGCCCTTCTTCTTCTCCCTGCTGCGTACCCCGGTGCTCGGCGAGCTCGGCCTGTCGCTGGTGCCGCCGGAGATGCAGATGGAACATGCGCTCTCGATCGCCTATTACGAAGACGCCAAGGTGACGCCGGAGACGATCAGCAACTACGCCGCCGCCCTGCACAGCGAGGGCGGGCGATACGCGCTTCTGCATACGATCGACAGCCTCGATCCCGCGATCGCGGACAAGATGTCCGAGAGCTACAAGCAGATCAAGATGCCGACGCTGGTGCTGTGGTGCGATCACGACAAGATCGTGCCGTTGAAGATCGGCAAGCGCCTCGTCGCGGACCTGCCTCACGCCCGCATCGACGTCATCGAGGATTGCGGACACATCCCGCATGAGGAGCAGCCGGAACAGACCCTGGCGGCGATCCGCGGGTTCATGGTCCCTTAAAGCACGCCCAGGAAAAGTGGAAACGGCGGTTCCTGAAAAGCAGGCAATCGTTGGGCGACCAAGGAATGCCTGCTTGGCGTGAGGGAGGAAGATCGTGGACGTGATCTTGCTCCAGCGATGCGTCCGGCGTTCCGGCGCTTTATTTGCACTCGCTCTGGGGATGCCGTGCGTCTTGGCCAGGCGCGTACAATTCCCTGAACCGCCGCGCACGCAGGTGGCTGCGCTAAGACCGCATTTTTTGAGCCAGTCTCTTGCATTTTCCGCCTTTCTCGTTCCAGCCTTTGGACGTTTTGAACCCTTTCACGCCTTTGGCGGGCGTCAGCAATGCCGAGGGGCGAATTCCGGCGGAGAATGAGAAGGCCTCGGCGCCCGAAGGAATTCCAAACATGAGGGCGACGGAGACGAGTGCAATAGATGCTGAAAATCGCATATCGAAAATCTCCCATAATAAGCAAGTTATAATGAATTGCTGTAGGCGGCACCGACGAATACCGCAAGTTTCTCGTCGCCTTATCCGCATCTTTGCCGTTCACTTTGCCTCGCCGTCGGCTTGGCGCTCAGCCGCCGCACCCGTCCTGCCTCAGGGCCGGCGTTCTTGCTTCAGCAGGGATGGTTTCTTCAAACGATGGCGGCATTTCTTGCAGCCGCCGAACTTGCGGCGCTCGCCCACGGTGATGCCATGACGCCGGCGACGTTGCCGTAGCGCTCGTTTTTCCTGCAGATTCCGATGAGAGGGATCAGCGCATAAAAAACGCGCGTTCAGCCGATGGCAAACGCGCGTCGAATTCATCCGTTCCGAGTGTTGCAGCGGAAGGTCGTCCGGAACCGGGGAGCGGGAGCCTAGAGACCCGCCGACATCTCGCCGTTGGCTGAGGCCTTCATGCCGGGCTGATAGGTGGCGAAGTCCTCGGTCCAGCGCAGGCTGCCGTCGTAACGGGTGCCCATTTCGATGCCGATGCCCTGGTGGTAAATGTCGCCCTCTACGCGAGCCGTGGCGTGTAGCATGACACGCTTGCCGCGGATGGTGCCGACGACCTTACCGAGCACGATGACTTCGTTGTTGGCGATGATGCCGCCGTCAATGTCGCCGGATTCGCTGACCACCAAGGAGGCGCAATGAATGTCGCCTCGAATTTTACCATCCAGCTTGACGTTCCCTTTGGAGGTCACGTTGCCGATGATGGTAAGGTCTTGGCTGATTATCGTTTCCCCCATGGCATACTCACCTTAACCCTTGACGCTACAAATACTGAAGAAACAGCGCGGCTTGCGCTTACGCCTGCACTCCACGGCGTAAATTGCCGGAACCGGAAGCGCACCTGAGTAAGTGCTTGTAAACTATTTTGGTGCGGTGTCTACCGCAAGACCCTTTGTGACGATTCCGTAGTGGCGGAATGGGTGGAACTGTTGTGCCGCTACAACGCCCGCGGCAATCCCTCGCGCCGGAGGCGGCAAGGCGGGCGGCGCGAAGGCGCCGGGCGGAGAGTTGCCCGATGCCGTCACGCCGCGCCAATTCATAGGCTCGCAGGGCTCAGTACCAGTGACTATCGCGGTCGTGGTTCATATACTGGCCGCACGTATCCTTGACGCGATTGTCGTCGCCGACGAAGCGGCAGGTGCGCTCCTTGATCGACGGATTGTAGCGGAGCGCATCGAAGCTGACGCTCATGCCGTATTCGCGCGCGACGATGGTCAGATAGCGATCCTGACAATACGGCGTCGAAATCATGTTCCCGCTTTTCTGGATCTGAAAATTGCCGTCGCATTCGATGGCGAAGGCAGGCGTCGCTCCGAGGATCGCCAGGCCCAGTACGGAGGCGGCGGGAAGTAGGGCTTTACGCATGGAAAGTCTCCGTGTTCCTGTGTTTTAAGGGCCCGTGCGCATGCCGGTCGTTTGCCAGTCGGCGGCAGGCCATTTCGTATAAACAGTCCAGGCACGCGACCTATTCGGTCTCTGTGAAATAAATGTGGAGCGGCCGGTTGTTTCGCAACGGGCCGGGGGGAAGCTTCGCTGCCGTACCCGCCCGCTCCTAATGGTAAGACACAGCACCGGCGATTTTGGTTCATTTAAATCGCCTTGCGCCGCGCCCGCGCCGTCACATCTTCGTTAACCGGGGAATTATGGAGCGCGGAGCGTCGCTCGCCCCGCCTCACGCCTCCGCGTCGTCGCGCTTTTGCCGCAACTGGCTGACGATGACGGCAACGATGATGAGCGCCGCGCCCGGCGATCGCCCGCCCCGGCAGCATCTCGCCCGCCAGCCGCCCGAAGATCCCCGCCCAGACCGGCTCGCCGGCATAGATCACCGTCGCTCTCGTCGGCGAAACGGTCTTCTGCGCCCAGTTCATGGCGAGCTGAATGGCCGCGCTCGCCACCGCCATGCCCACCCCGCAGGCCACGAGAAGCCAGGAGAATGGCGGGACTGCTTCTTCGGCGGGCGCCATCGCGGCGAGCGCCAGCAGCGCGGCGACGGCGAGTTGCACGACGGTGACGCGGCGGGCATCGACCGCGCCGGCAAACGCGCCGATCAGAATGATTTCCCCGGCGAAGGCGACCGCGCAGAGCAGGGTGGCAAGCTCGCCGGCGCTGAAGGTCGCCGAAACGCCGTCGGGTCCGGCGAGCAGCAACAGGCCGGCAAAGGCGAGAGCGATGCCGAGCCAGGCGTTCACATGCGGCGCCCGGCGCAGGACCAGCCACTGCATGAGCGGCACGATGGGCACGTAAAGCGCTGTGATGAAAGCGGATTTGCTGGTGAGGATGGTTTGCAGCCCGATGGTCTGCAGCGAATAGCCGAGCATGATGGCGACGCCGATCGCGGACCCGGCCCGCACCTCCGCCCAGGTCAGCCCGGCCATGGCCCGCCCGCTCAGAAGCGCGATCAGCGCCGCCGCCGAGCCGAACCGCAGCGCCACGAAGAAGAACGGCCCGCTGACGGTGAGCGCGGCCTGGACCACGAGGAACGTGCCGCCCCAGACCATGGTGACGATCATCAGCACCGCCTCGGGACGGCCGATGCCGAGGCGCGGGCGCGGCAGGGGCGAGGGATGCGGGGGCGAGTGGGCCAGCGTGGGTCTCCGTGGGTATTCAGCCGTCCGGCGCATAAAGCGCTCACCGCGAAAAGGCAAGAGGTCCGCGCACCGGAGGCAACGGAAAGCCGCCGCGTGCGGCCCCGTGCCATGCCGTCCCACAGGGTCCCATGGCGAACGCCGCACGAATGCGACGGCAAAGCGTTTTAGAGGCGGAATTCCCGTCTTTAAACCGGAAATTTAGGCATTGCAGGCCATGACATGCCATCTAATCCCATTAAAGTGCCAGAATACTCCCTCCAGTTCCATTGACACCCATATAATCCCATGCTATCCCAATCATACCCGTTCGGAAGGGATTGATTCGGGAGGAGGCCAACAGAAGCGCGTTCCTTCGAAGGCCAAATAGGGGGCACGAGCATGCTTCCTCCCGCTCTCGAACTTCGGAACGACGCTTGTTGGACATGAATGCTCGCCGCGCTGCCGGCGAACTTCGTTCCGCGTAACCCGGGAGCGCCTGAGGGGGATGGATGAATTTGCCTCCAGGTTCGATAACAAGATCGACGCGAAGGGTAGGGTCTCGATCCCTGCTTCCTTCCGCGCAGTGCTTGCCAAAGAAAGTGCTGAAGAGATCTTCTGCTATCCGCATCTCGATAGGCCCGCGCTCGAAGCTGGCGGCGCACGTCTGGTCGAAAAGATTAAGGGAATTCTGGACAGCTTTGCCATCGACAGCCCGGAGCGCGACGAAATCGCGACGGCCTATTTCGGCGAAAGCGAAAAAATCAAAGTCGATCCCGACGGGCGCGCAGTGCTCCCCAAGAGATTACGGGATCATGCGGGCATTACCGATATTGCGGTCTTCGTCGGACTCGGAGACAAGTTCCAGGTCTGGGCGCCCAGCGGCCTATGAAGAATTCCGGACCGAAGCACGCGAGCGGGCGCGTGCATACCGTAGAGAACTCGGCGCGGGGAACCGTCCATTAGTGGACGGGCGTAAAGAGGGAGTACAGGAGTGATGACGGGTCGCGGCAAGGGAGAGGCCCCTGAAGCCGCTGGCGGACCGACGCGTCACACTCCTGTACTTTTATCCGCCGTTCTCGAAGCCCTCGATGCCACCGACGGCGAGCGCTATATCGACTGCACCTTCGGCGCGGGCGGCTATGCGCGGGCCATCGTGCAAAGCGCGGACTGCGATCTGCTGGCGCTCGACCGCGATCCGAACGCCGCCGCCATCGCCGCCGAGTTGGCGGCTGACGTCCCCAACCGCTTCCATTTCCGGCAGTCGCCGTTCAGCGAACTCGCCGAAATCGCGCGCGAAGTCGGCTTCGAGCCGGCCGACGCGGTGGTTTTCGACCTCGGCGTGTCGTCGATGCAACTCGACGAAGCGGCGCGCGGCTTTTCCTTCATGCGCGACGGCCCGCTCGACATGCGCATGTCGAGCGAAGGGCTGAGCGCGGCCGATGTCGTCAACGGCTACGACGAGGCGGAGATCGCCGACATTCTGTTCCGGCTCGGCGAGGAGAAGCGCTCGCGCGCCATCGCCCGGGCCATCGTCAGGCGCCGCACCGAGGCCGCTTTCGAGCGCACGCTCGATCTCGCCGACCTGATCTCATCGCGTTCTCGGCCGCCGTCACGACGACGCGCGCCACCCGGCCACGCGGTCCTTTCAGGCGCTGCGCCTGTTCGTCAACGACGAGCTGGGCGAGCTGGTCGACGGACTGGCCGCCGCCGAGAAGATTCTCCGCCCCGGCGGACGCCTGATTGCCGTGACGTTTCATTCTCTGGAGGACCGGATCGTGAAGAGTTTTCTGGCCGAAAGATCGGGCGGCAAGGGCCGCCCCTCGCGTCACATGCCCGAGATCGGAGTCGCAGCCGAGCCGAGCTTCCGCCTTGTGCGTCGAAAGCCGGTGGAGCCGGCTCCGGACGAAATCGCCGCCAATCCGCGCGCCCGGTCGGCAAAGCTGCGCGCCGCGGTCAGGCTCGATGCGCCGGAATGGCCGCTCGATGCCGCGGCGCTCGGCCTGCCGATGTTAAAAACGAGGACAACGAAGCATTAAGGTTACCTGCCGTTCACCATTCCTTGCTAGCCCTTGTACGGGCAATTCAGCGAACGGGATTTTACGCGTTATGCGTCTTCTCTCACTTTTGGCCTTCGGTTTCCTCGCAGGGCTCATCGTATTGATCTATAATATGAAGTTCGAGACGCGGCGGCTCGACGAGCAGGCCGCGCAGCTCGAGCGCGCCATTGCCGAGGAAAAGGACAATGTCGCGCTGATGCGGGCCGAATGGAGCCATGTGACCCGGCCCGAGCGGATCGAGAAGTCTTGCGCGCGAGGTTCTCAAGCTCGAAGCGGCCAAGCCGGACCAGCTCATCACCAATCGCGACTTCATGGAGGTCCTCGCCCGCCGGCCGGTGCCGCCAGCGCAGGACGGCAATGGCTGGCAGGCGCGCGACGAGATCGGCGCACTGATCCGCAGCACCGGAGGAGAGGCTCATGCAGGCCGAACCGCGGCGCAGTAAGCGCGGCATCGGAGCGGCGCCCGCGGTCATGCCGGTCTGGCGGCTGCGGATGCTGACGCTCGGCCTGCTCGGCGGCGTTCCTGGCCATCGGCTGGCAGCTCACCGTGCTCGGCCGCGAGGGCGGGGTTGCGTCGCAATTGATGACGGCGGAGAACCAGATCCGCCATGCGCTGTCCCGCCCCGACCTGGTCGACCGCGACGGGCGGATGCTCGCCTCCGACATCAAGGTCTACTGGCTGTTCGCCGATCCGGCCCAGGTGCTCGGCGTCGACGACGCGGTGGAAAAGCTCTCGCGGGTATTGCCTGCCGAGGATCTGATCGGGCTCGCCGGCCGGCTGCGCAGCAAGAGCCGCTTCGAATGGGTCCGGCGCGGGCTGACGCCGAGGGACGCCGCCAAGGTCTTTCATCTCGGCCTGCCGGGCTTCTACCTGATCGAGGAGCCGCAGCGCGTCTATCCGGCCGGCGATACCGCGGTGCACATTCTCGGCCACACCAATGTCGACAATCAGGGGCTCGCCGGCATCGAGAAATTTGTCGACGCGACGCCCGAGCTGGCCACCCCGATCGGCGACGGCACCGACCGCACCAGCATTCGTCTGTCCATCGACCTGCGCGTCCAGCACGCACTACATGAAGAGCTGACTTCGGCGAAGGCCCGCTATCAGGCTGCCGCGCTGGGCGGGTTCGTCCTGGACCTGCATAGCGGCGAAGTGCTCGGCATGGCCGGGCTCCCCGATTACGACCCGAACCGGCGCGAACAGGCGCTGCTCGAAGGCCGGCGCAACCGCTTCTATTATGACGCCTATGAGCTGGGCTCGGTGTTCAAGACCTTCGCCGTGGCGATGGCGCTCGACGAGGGCATCGCCAAGCCGGATGACAAGATCGATGTGCTGACGCCGTTGCAGATGGGCCGCTACACGCTGCGCGACCACCACGCCAAGTCGCGCTACTACACGGTCGAGGAGGTGTTCACCCATTCCTCCAATACCGGCGCGGCCCGGCTCGCGCTCGCCGCCGGCGCGGAGAAACAGAAGGCCTTCTTCGCCAAGCTCGGGCTGCTTGAGCCGATGTCGACCGAACTCGGCCCGACCGCGCGTCCGCTGTTTCCCGACCCGTGGCGCGAGGTCAACGTCATGACCGCCGCCTATGGCCATGGGATTTCCGTGCCGCCCTTCGCCTTCGCGGTGGCCGCGGGCTCGCTGCTCAATGGCGGCTACAGGATCAAGCCGACCTTCCTGCCTCGTGCGGACGGCCAGACCGGGCTCGGCGAACGCGTCGTCAGCGCCGAGACCTGCGCGGCCATGCGGCATATGTTCTGGCAGAACGTCGAAAAAGGCACCGGGCGACAGGCGAAAGTCGACGGCTACAGGGTCGGCGGCAAGACCGGCACGGCCTGGAAGCCCGCCAAGGGCGGCTATAGCGAGCAGGACGTTATCACCAGTTTCGTCGCCGGGTTTCCGATGGACGATCCCAAATATCTGGTGCTGATCGTCATCGACGAGCCGAAGCCGGAAAAACCCGGCCAGCGCACCGAAGCGGGGCACAATGCCGCCCCGACCGCGGGGCTGCTGATCAAGCGGATCGCGCCAATGCTGGGGATCGCGCCTGCAAGGAGATTTGACGAAGCGCGCCAAGCCTCCTATTAACCGGACGGTTTAATCTCTTGATCGTCCGGCCGTCTGTGGGCACGCATGACGGCGGGCGCGGCGCGACCATGAAACTCACCACCTTGAACGATTTGTGCGGCTTTTCCGCGCTTGGCGGCGATGCCGGCGCCCAGATCGTCGCCGGACTGACGGCGGACAGCCGCGAGGTGCGGCCCGGCTATCTGTTCGCCGCGCTGAACGGGACGAAGACGAACGGCGCCAAATTCATCGCCGATGCGGTGGCGCGCGGCGCGCTGGCGGTGCTGGCCGCCGAGGATGCGCCGGTGGACGTACCCGAAACGGTGGCGGTGATCCGCGACGCCAATCCGCGCCGGGCGCTGGCGCTGATGGCCGCGCGCTTTTATGGGGCGCAGCCGGAAATCGCCGCCGCCGTGACCGGCACCAACGGCAAGACGTCGGTGGCCTCGTTCCTGCGCCAGATCTGGGAAGCCTCGGGGCTCGCCGCGGCAAGCCTGGGCACGACCGGGATCATGGTCCGCGGCGAGACCGAGCCGCTCAGTCACACGACGCCCGACCCGGTGGCGCTCCATGCCAAGCTCGCCGAGCTCGCCGAACGGGGCGTGACGCATCTGGCCTTCGAGGCCTCCAGCCACGGTCTTGCGCAATGCCGCCTGGACGGCGTGCGCCTTGGCGGCCGGCGCGTTCACCAACATCTCGCGCGACCATCTCGACTATCACCCCGACTTCGAGGATTATTTCGCCGCCAAGATGCGCCTGTTCACCGACCTCTTGAAGCCCGGCCAGCCGGCGGTCATCGACGCCGACAGCGAAGGCGGCGCGTGGGCGGCCGGTGTCGCCAAGGCGCGCGGGCTCGATACGATCACCGTCGGGCGCAATGGCGAAACGCTGAAGCTCGTCTCGAGCGAGCGCGACGGTTTCGGCCAGATCCTGCGGATTTCGCACAGGGGCGAGCCGAGAAAGCTGTTCCTTCCGCTGGCCGGCGACTTTCAGACCTCGAACGTGCTGGTCACGCTCGGCCTCGCCATTGCGACCGGCATCCGGCCGGACGACGCGTTTGCCGCCGCCGAGAGGCTGACCGGCGCCAAAGGCCGGCTCGAACTTGTCGCCCATGCACCGGGCGGCGGCCCGATCTTCATCGATTACGCCCATACGCCCGCCGCGCTCGAAAACGCCATTGCCGCGCTTCGGCCTTATGCGTCGGGCAGGCTGCATGTGGTTTTCGGCTGCGGCGGCGACCGCGACAAGGGCAAGCGTCCGGAAATGGGCGCCATCGCCGCCCGGCTTGCCGATCGCGTCTATGTCACCGACGACAATCCGCGCAGCGAAGAACCGGGCACGATCCGCTCGCAGATCATGGCCGCCGCGCCCGGAGCGGTCGAAATCGGCGACCGACGCGAGGCGATTGCCGCCGCAATCGAGGCCATGACGGCCGGGCGATCTGCTGCTGATTGCCGGAAAAGGCCATGAATCCGGACAAATCGTCGGCGATACGATCATTCCTTATTCGGATCACGAGGCGGTCGCGGGGCTGTTGAACGGCGGCGGCGAAGGGATGGTGCGCCATGCATGAGATGCTCTGGACGGCCGCCGAACTCGGCGAAATCTTCGGCCCGGCCGACGGCGGAGCTATGCCGGAGGGCGTCTCCGGCATCTCCATCGACACCCGCACGCTCCAGCCGGGCGACCTGTTCTTCGCCATCAAGGGCGACCGCACCGACGGCCATGACTATGTCGCCAAGGCGTTCGAGGCGGGCGCGGCGCTCGCCGTCGTCGAGCACGGCTTCGAAGGCCCCTCAGATGGGCCGCTCGTCCGCGTCGCCGACACGCTCGCGGCGCTCAACATGCTGGCTCAGGCGGCCCGCGCACGCAGCGGCGCCCGGATCGTCGCCGTTACCGGCAGCGTCGGCAAGACCGGCACCAAGGAAATGCTGCGGCTGATGCTCGGCCGGCTGGGCCGCGTGCACGCATCGGACAAATCCTACAACAATCATTGGGGCGTACCGCTGTCGCTGGCGCGGCTGCCGCGCGAGGCCGATTACGCGGTGTTCGAGATCGGCATGAACCATGCCGGCGAAATCACGCCGCTGACCAGGCTGGTCCGCCCGCACGCCGCGATCGTCACCACGGTTGCGCCGGTGCACATCGAATTCTTCGCGGGCATCGAAGCGATCGCGGAAGCCAAGGCCGAGATCTTCCAGGGGCTTGAGCCCGCCGGCGTGGCGATCCTGAACGCCGACAACGACCAATACCCGCTGCTGGCGGCGCGCGCCGAGCGCTATGCCGACAAGATCGTCGGCTTCGGCACGGATGCGGGCGCTGCCGCCCGGCTGATCGCAACGGGTCCACAGGGCGGCGGCTCGCGCATCGAGGCGGAAATCCTCGGCGAACCCCTCGTCTACCGGCTCGGCGCGCCCGGCGCGCATCTGGCGATGAATTCGATCGGCGCCGTCGCCGCGGTCAAATGGCTCGGCGGCGATCTCAAAGCGGCGTCGGCGGCGCTTGTCGAATTCGGCGCGCCGGCCGGCCGCGGCGCGCAGAGCGTCCACCAGATCGCCGACGGAACGCTGACCCTGATCGACGAAGCCTATAACGCCAATCCGGCCTCGATGGCGGCGGCGCTCGCCGTGCTGGGCGGCCTGCCCGAGGCGGTCGCGGTCCGCCGCATCGCCGTGCTGGGCGACATGCTGGAACTCGGCGCCCGGTCGGGCGCGCTGCATGAGGCGCTGGCGGAGGCCATCGAGGCCGCCGGGATCGACACCGTATTCTGCTGCGGCCCGAACATGGCCTCGCTGTACGCGGCCCTGCCCGACGCGCGGCGCGGCCTGTGGACCGAAAGCTCCGAACATCTTCAGGAGCCGTTGCTCGCCGCGCTCCGTCCGGGCGACGCGGTGATGATCAAGGGCTCGCTCGGCAGTTGCATGGGCCTCCTCGTCGAGGCCGTCAAAGACCGCTATCCACAGTGCAGACGGCCGGATCGAACGGCTGCGGCATAGATCGAAAGGCAGGGGGATGCTCTACCTACTCAGCGTCTTGGGGGACGAGGCGCAGATCTTCAACGTCTTTCGCTACATAACCTTCCGCACCGGAGGCGCGATCATGACCGCGCTGATGGTGGTGTTCCTGTTCGGCCCGGGGCTGATCAACCAGCTTCGCCTGCATCAGGGCAAGGGCCAGCCGATCCGCTCCGACGGCCCGCAATCCCATCTCAGCAAGGCCGGCACGCCGACCATGGGCGGGCTGATGATCCTGCTCGGCGTCGGCGTCGCCACCATTCTGTGGGCCAATCTGGCGAACCGTTTCGTCTGGATCGTCATCGCGGTGACGCTGTCTTACGGCCTGATCGGCTTTTACGACGACTATCTCAAGGTGACCAAGCGCAGCAGCGCCGGTTTTCCCGGCCGCATCCGCCTCGGGTTGGAGCTGCTGATCGCGGGCATCGCCGCCTATTCGATCATGCATATTACCGAAGCGGGCCTGTCGACTTCGCTGGCCATGCCGTTTTTCAAGAACCTGCTGATCGATCTCGGCCCGCTGTTCCTGGTCGTCGGCATTTTCGTCATCGCGGGCGCGGGCAACGCCGTCAACCTCACCGACGGGCTCGACGGCCTCGCCATCGTGCCGGTAATGATCGCGGCGGCAACCTTCGGCATCATCGCCTATCTGGTCGGCAACAAGGTGTTCTCCGACTATCTGCAGGTGCATTTCGTCCAGGGCGCGGGCGAACTTGCTGTGATTTGCGGCGCGCTGGTGGGTGCCGGGCTCGGCTTTCTGTGGTTCAATGCGCCGCCGGCGATGATCTTCATGGGCGACACCGGCTCGCTGGCGCTCGGCGGCGCGCTCGGCACCATCGCCGTGGCGACCAAGCACGAAGTGGTGCTGGCGATCGTCGGCGGCCTGTTCGTGCTCGAGACCGTTTCGGTGATCGTGCAGGTGTTGTCCTTCAAGCTGACCGGCAAGCGGGTGTTCCGAATGGCCCCGCTGCATCACCATTTCGAGCAGAAGGGCTGGCACGAGGCGACCGTGGTCGTGCGCTTCTGGATCATCGCCGTGGTCCTGGCGCTGGTTGGACTGTCGACGCTGAAGTTGAGGTAGGGGGTAACGACCCGTGTTTGACACCTATGAGGCCCTCAACGAAAACGAGGCCGCAGAGCTTGACGGTGCACGGCGCTGGGTTCTGGCGCTTTGTCAGGATCCTCGGATGACTGAAAATCCGGGGGGAAAGCTCGCACTGATCGATGCGATTCTCGCCAAGAACTTGATTGCACCCGACGAAACCGCCAAGCTTCAGGCCTTGGGGATCGTGTTCGGCGATGCGTTAGCGCAGCAATTGCCGCTCCTGTCATGGATGATGGTGACCGGTCGTTTCGGCCGCGATGCCGCGCTGGTGTGGGGCGAGACGGACATTACGCTTTTCCCGCTGACGATGATCTCGAAGCGCATCGAGCGGGGCGAGCAGGTCGATGCGCTTGAGCTGTTTACGGCGACGTGCGCGCATCTCAAAGAGGTGGTGCAGAACCCGAACATTCCAAAGCGGCGGCCGGGACTGCCACCATTGCCGGGCGTGCTGACGCGATTTGCCAGGATGTTGAAGCGCGAGCGCGTGAAACCCGAAAACAAGGTCCACCTCTAGACGATCAGGCCAGATCCATGATTGCCATCACGCTTTTTCCGGGAAAGAAGGTCGCCGTGTTCGGGCTGGGCCTGTCCGGACTTGCCACGGCGAAGGCGCTTGCAGCGGGCGGTGCGGAGCCGGTGGTCTGGGACGATGGCGAAAAGGGCCGCGAGGCGGCGCGGGCCGAGGGCTTTGCGCCGGTCGATCTGACCGCGGCCGATTGGAGCGAATTCGCCGCGCTGGTGCTGGCGCCGGGCGTGCCGCTGACCCATCCCAAGCCGCACTGGACCGTCGAACGCGCGCGCGCAGCCGGCGTCGAGATCATCGGCGACACGGAATTGTTCTGCCGCCAGCGCCGCGCCGAGGGCAGCCGCGCCAAGGTCGTCGCGATCACCGGCACCAACGGCAAATCGACGACCACGGCGCTGACCACGCATCTGATCGCCGCCTCCGGCCGCCGCGCCGTGATGGGCGGCAATATCGGCACGGCCGTGCTCGCGCTCGACCCGCTCGCCGACGACATCACCTATGTGCTGGAATATTCCTCCTTCCAGATCGACCTGACGCCGAGCCTCGATGCCGATGCGGCCTGCCTGCTCAACATCACGCCGGACCATCTCGACCGTCACGGCACGCTGGAGCATTACGCCGCCGTCAAGGCGCGCATGTTCGACCGGCTCGGCCCGGACCAGACCGCGGTGATCGGCGTCGACGACGAGATCTGCGCCGGCATCGCCGACCGGCTGGAGGGGCGCACGCGAGGTTCGGCGCATTTCGGTGCTGCGCGCGGTCGAGGACGGCGTTTATGCCGAAGGGCAGGCGCTGTTCGACGCCGAGGGCGGCAAGGTCGCCCCGCCGGTCAGCCTTGCGGGCATCGGCTCGCTGCGCGGCGCGCACAACGCCCAGAACGCCGCCGCCGCCTTCGCCCTGTGCCGCGCTATCGGCCTCACCGCGCGAGGAAATCGCCGAGGGCCTTGCCACCTTCCCCGGCCTCGCCCACCGCATGGAGGAAGTCGGCCGGCTCGGGTCCGTGCTGTTCATCAACGATTCCAAGGCCACCAACGCCGATGCCGCCGCCAAGGCGCTGTCGAGCTTCGATGCGATCTACTGGATCGCGGGCGGCCTCGCCAAGGCCGGCGGGCTCGCCGGGCTCGAAGCCTATTTCCCAAAGATCCGCCGCGCCTATTTCATCGGCGACGCCGCCGCCGATTTCGCCCGCACTGTCGGCGACGCGATGCCGCACCAGATCAGCGGCACGCTCGATGCCGCGATCAAGCGCCGCCGCCCGCGACGCCGCCGCGTCGGGCGACAAGGAGCCGGTCGTGCTGCTCTCGCCCGCCTGCGCCTCCTACGACCAGTTTCCCAATTTCGTCGTCCGCGGCGATGCGTTCCGCGCCATCGTCGCCTCGCTCGGCGGTCGCCCGGATGCGGGAGACGGAAGCGGCATGAGGCTGGCGCGAACCGATCGCAGCGTTGACTGCCGAATGGTGGTTTTCCGTCGATCGTGCCGATGCTGGGCGCGATCCTGCTGATCATGATCCTCGGGGCGGTGGTCGTCGCTCGCCGGCAGCCCGGCCGCCGCGCATAAGATCGGCGCAGGAGCCGCTGTTCTTCTTCAAGCGCCATCTGGTTTTCCTGGCGCCGTCCGCCACCTTGCTGCTCGGCTGCTCGATGCTGTCGACCAAGATGATCCGCCGCGCCGGCCTGTTCCTGTTCATCGGCGGGCTGATCGCCATCTGCTGGCGCTGCTGCAGGGCATCGAGAAGAACGGCGCGGTGCGCTGGCTGATCTTTGCCGGCGGCCAGTCGTTGCAGCCTTCCGAATTCGTCAAGGCCGGCTTCGTCATCCTGACGGCCTGGCTGTTCGCCGAAGCGGGCAAACGCCCGGACATGCCCACGCTCCGATGGCGCTCGGGCTTCTTTCGATCTTCGTCGGGCTGCTGGTGCTGCAGCCGGATATCGGACAGGCCTCGCTTACCGTGCTGGTATGGAGCGGGCTGTTCTTTCTTGCCGGATATTCGCTGGTCTGGATCGCGCTGGCGGGGGCGGTCAGCGCGGCGGCGTTCGTCACCGCCTATTTCACCATCGCCCACGTCAAGAGCCGCGTCGACCGCTTCCTGGTGCCCGACGGCGGCGACACCCACCAGACCGACACGGCGCTCTCCGCCTTCCGCGAAGGCGGCTGGTTCGGGCGCGGTCCGGGCGAAGGTACGGTCACGCCGAAACTTCCGGACGCCTATACGGATTATATCTTTGCGGTGATCGCGGAGGAGTTCGGGCTGATATTCTGCCTTTTTCTCGTCTGCCTTTACGCTTTTATCGTGTGGCGCGGGATGCGCGCGGCGAGCCGGTCGCGCGACCCCTTTATTCGGCTTGCGCTTTCGGGGCTTATGATGCTCTTTGGTTTTCAAACGCTGATTAATATGGCAGTTAACGTGGATATGCTGCCGGCGAAGGGCATGACGCTTCCGTTTTTGTCATATGGTGGGATCTTCGCTGACGGCAATCGCGCTTACGATGGGGTTGGCGCTCGGTCTCGCCAGACGGCGGCCTGAGCCTGTCCCCATTTACCGGCCCTCGCCGACATCGGCGGCCGAGATTTCCTCGTGATCGAGCCGCGGTCTGTAAAACGCGTACCGGTACGCTCGCGGACTGACACGACACTCAATGCTTTTGGCTCATTCAGGTTCATGTGAGCCAGGGGGATGCGACTTTGACAGGTGCGTCTATCGTATTGACCGCGGGAGGCACGGGCGGCCACCTCTTTCCGGCTCACGCGCTGGCCGGCGAGCTGATTCGCCGTGGCTATGAGGTCGACCTGATCACCGACAGCCGCGCCAGCTATCTGGGCGAAGGCTTTCCCGGCCGCGCCGTTCACCGCGTGCCCTCGGCGACCTTCAAGGGCAAATCGCCGATCGAAGCCATCAAGATGGTCGCCACCAATTCCAACGGCTTCAAGATGGCCTACGACATCATGGGCGAGCTGAAGCCGAAAGCGATGGTCGGCTTTGGCGGCTATCCGACGATCCCGCCGATGCTGGCGGCGCTGGCACGCGGCATTCCGAGCATGGTTCAGGAGCAGAATTCGGTGATGGGCCGGGCCAACCGGTTCCTGGCGCCGATGGTCAAGGCCATCGCGCTGTCCTTCGAGGACACCAAATTCCTGGAAGGCAAGCTTACCGAGAAAAGCTACGTCACCGGCACGCCCTTGCGCGAGCAGGTTCTGGAGCTGCGCGGCGGCGTCTATCAGCCGGCCCAGCCGGGCACGCCGCTCAACCTGCTCTGCTTCGGCGGCAGCCAGGGCGCGCGGTTCTTCTCCGACATCATGCCGGTGGCGCTGCAATTGCTGCCGCAGGAGCTTCGCGACCGGCTGATGGTGGTCCAGCAATGCCGCGAAGAGGACATCGACCGGGTGTTCGACGCCTATGAAGTGGCGGGCGTTGCGGCCGAACTGGCGACCTTTTTCGAGGATCTTCCCTATCGCATGGCGGGCGCACATGTGGTGGTGTGTCGTTCCGGAGCCACCACAATTGCCGAATTGTCGGCACTCGGCCGCCCTGCCGTGCTCGTGCCCTTGCCCAATTCTGTTGATAATGATCAACTCGAAAACGCGTCCCGATTCGAAAAAGCGGGCGCGGGCTGGTGTTTCGAGCAGTCAATAATGACGCCGGAACGTCTGGCCGGTACGTTGAGGCGGCTCTTCGAGGAACCGGCGACCCTCGCACGAGCCGCATCCCGCTCAAAATCGCTTGCACGGTTTGACGCTGTCGCGCGTTTAGCGGATCTGGTGGTGACGCTCGCGGAGGCGCCCGAGACGTTCTCGGCGCAGCGCGAAGCCGAGGGGCACGCAAGATGAAGAACTTGAAGGAATTCGAGCCGATCCACATCGTTGGTGTCGGGGGAATCGGCATGAGCGCGATTGCAGAAGTGCTGCACAGCAACGGCGTTGAAGTGCGCGGCAGCGATCTGAAGGATGGCGTCAACACGCGCCGGCTCGCCGCGAAGGGCATTCCGGTCGCCATCGGCCAGAGGGCCGATAATATCGAAGGCGCCCGGCTTGTCGTGCTGTCCTCCGCCGTCAAGGAAGGCAATCCCGAGCGCGCCGCGGCGATAGCGGCCGGCCTTCCGGTCTGGTGCCGCGCCGAAATGCTCGCCCGGCTGATGGAGAACTACAAGACCGTCAGCGTCACCGGCACCCACGGCAAGACGACCACCACCTCGATGATCGCCTGGATCTTCGAGCAGGCCGGTCTCGACCCGACCGTGATCACCGGCGGCATCGTCAACGATTGGGGAACCAATGCCCGGATCGGCGAGGGCGAGTGGTTCATCGTCGAGGCCGACGAATCCGACGAGACGTTCGTCAAACTGCCGACCCATATCGGCGTGGTCACCAATATCGACCCGGAGCACCTCGACTATTACGGCTCCGTCGATGCCATGTACGACGCCTATAAGCGGTTCTTCGCCGGCATTCGCCCCGGCGGCGCCGTGGTTGCCGGGATCGACCACCCGGTGGTGCGCGAATTCGCCGAAGGCGCGCCGCTTTCGGCGGGCAGCCGCCTGCTGAAATACGGCGCGGCGGCCGACGCCGACGTCCGGCTCGCGGCGGTGCGCTCCAATGGCGGCTCGCTGCATGCCGACGCCGTGCTGGGCGGCGCCGTCAACGGCGGCGAACGCCGCTTCGACGACCTGACGCTGGCCGCGCCCGGCCATTACAATGCACTCAACGCCATGGCGGCCATCGCGGTCGCCACCGAGGCCGGCATCGACGACGCCAGCATCCGGGCGGCGCTGGAGAGCTTCCACGGCGTCAAGCGCCGCTTCACCCGCGCCGGCGTCTGGAACGGCGTGCCGATCTACGACGACTACGCCCACCACCCGACCGAGATTTCCGCGGTTCTCGAAGCCGCACGCGGCGCAACGGCCGGCCGCGTCATCGCCATCGTCCAGCCGCACCGCTATTCGCGGCTGAAGAGCCTGTTCGAGGAATTCAGCGACTGCTTTCGAGCGCTCGGACACGCTGATCGTCACGCCGGTCTATTCGGCCGGCGAGGAGCCGAACGGCGTCGACCGGGACAAGCTGATCCAGGCCGTGCGCCTGCGCGGCCACCGCCAGGTGATCGGCGTGGACGGCGAGGAGCAGCTCACCAATCTGATCGCCTCGCTGGCCAAGCCCGGCGATCTGGTGATCGGCATGGGCGCGGGCACCATTTCCGAATGGACCAACGCGCTCCCCGCCAAGCTCGACCTGATGGGATCGCGGCTCGACGCGGCCGAGTAGCGGCCAACCACCCGGACTGGGACGTTGCCATGAGTTTTCCCGACCTGACGGCCGAACTGCAAGCGATTCTGCCGGACTTGCGCGGCCGGCTGGAAGCGAACCGGCCCATGGCGGACATCACCTGGTTCCGCGTCGGCGGCCCGGCGCAGCTGCTGTTCTCCCCCGCCGACGAAGCGGATCTGGCCTATTTCTTCCAGCACGTGCCCGGCGACCTGCCGGTGACCGTCGTCGGCGTCGGCTCCAACCTTTTGGTCCGCGACGGCGGCATTCCCGGCGTGGTGATCCGGCTGGGGCGCGGCTTCGGCAAGATCGAGCCGGAGGACGGCGCGCGCATCCGCGTCGGCACGGCGGTTCCCGACATGCGGCTCGCCCAAGGCGCGGCCAGCGCCGGGATCGCCGGGCTGGAATTCTATCGCGGCATTCCGGGAACGGTCGGCGGCGCGCTGCGCATGAATGCCGGCGCCCATGGCACCGAGACCAAGGACGTGCTCGTCGAGGCGCGCGCGGTCGACCGCTTCGGCGCTATCCATGTGCTGAGCCTCGCCGATCTCGCCTACACCTACCGCCATTGCGGCGCGCCCGAGGACCTGATCTTCACCGAGGCGCTGTATCAGGGCACGCCCGGCGATCCGGACGCCATCGCCCGCGCCATGCAGGAGGTCACCGACTATCGCGAGACGCATCAGCCGGTAAAGGCGCGCACGGGCGGCTCGACCTTCAAGAACCCGCCGGGCAACAGCTCGTGGAAGCTGATCGATGCGGCGGGCCTGCGCGGCTTCCGCGTCGGCGGCGCGCATGTCTCGGAAAAACACTGCAATTTCCTCATCAATGACGGCGAGGCGAGCGCGGAGGACATCGAGACGCTCGGCGAGACGGTGCGCGCCCGCGTGAAGGCGCAAAGCGGCATCGAGCTGGAATGGGAAATCAAGCGCCTCGGCGTTCCCGCCGAGGGCCGGCCGAGGGTGGTGGTGGCGGCATGAGCAGACGGTTCGAACATGTCGCGGTGCTGCTTGGCGGCTGGTCGGCGGAGCGCGAGGTCTCGCTGAATTCCGGCAAGCAATGCGCCGATGCGCTGGAAAGCGTCGGCTACCGGGTGACGCGGATCGACGTCGACCGCAGGCTGCCCGAGCGGCTGCGCGAGCTGGCCCCCGACGTGTGCTTCAACGCGCTGCACGGCAAGGGCGGCGAGGACGGCACCGTCCAGGGCATCCTGGAGACGCTGGAGATCCCCTATACGCATTCCGGCGTGCTCGCCTCGGCGCTCGCCATGGACAAGGCCAAGGCCAAGATCGTCTTCACCGATGCCGGCATCCCGACGGCGGAGCACAGGATCGTGCCGCGCCTCGACGCCGCGCGGGCGCACGCCATGCCGCCGCCTTATGTGATCAAGCCGGTTGCGGAAGGCTCCAGCGTCGGCGTGTTCATCGTCCGCGAGGACCATGCCCACCCGCCGCAGGAATTGACGGCGTCGGAATGGTCGTTCGCCGAAGAGGTGATGGTCGAGCGTTATGTGGCGGGCCGCGAACTCACCTGTGCGGTGATGGGCGACCGGCCGCTCGGCGTCATCGAGATCCTTCCGGCCGAGGGTCTCGCCTTCTACGACTACCAGGCCAAATATGCACAAGGGGGTTCAAGACACGTCCTTCCAGCCGAAATTTCACCGAATATTTACGAATTGGTACAGAAGCTGTCGTTAAAGGCTCATCAATGTTTGGGCTGCCGGGGGATCTCTCGCGCGGACTTTCGGTTCGACGATCGGCCCGGCGGAACCGGCGAATTGATCTGTCTCGAGGTCAACACGCAACCGGGGATGACGGCAACCTCACTGGTACCGGAACTCGCGGGCCACAGTGGCCTGACATTCGGTGAACTTGTCCGCTGGATTGTGGAGGACGCTTCTTGCAATCGTTGATTAACCCTTCAAGTCCTGACACACTTTACTGGATTTCAGCTTCGCCCGGCCGCCAAACAAATCTCCGCCGGTCGCGAAGGGTGCATGGCCGTCAACCGGCCGAGCAGTCGCTTTATGCGTGGTTTGAGGCACATAGTGCGGTTGCCTCAAAAATCGGTCTAGTCGCTTGCGTGTTGTTTTACGGGCTTACGGCGGCCTATGGCATCGTCGCCAGCGGGCATGGGAAGGACGTGCACGACGCAATCGCTTCCGCCGCCAACGACGTTGCGAACGCAGCCGGGTTTGAGGTGAGGGCGGTGCAGGTAGAAGGTCAGCAGAACATCAAACATGCTGAGATCGTCGAAGCGCTCGGCCCGTATGAGGGCCAGTCCGTGTTCGCCTTCGACACCGACGCCGCACGCGACCGCCTCAAGCGCAATGGCTGGGTCCGCGAAGCGCGGGTGACGCGCCTGCTGCCGTCGACGCTGGTCGTCGAGATCGAGGAGCGCAAGCCTTACGCGCTCTGGCAGGAAGGCGGCAAGATCGCCGCGATCGACGTCGAGGGACGGGCGCTCGCGCTGGCGTCCCGCGCGGAATTTCCCGCATTGCCGGTGGTGTCCGGACCGGGCGCGGCGGCGCCGGCCCGGGAGATCATCGATGCGCTCGCCACCGTGCCGGACCTGAAGGCGCGCGTGCAGACCATCGAGCGCATCGCCGGGCGGCGCTGGGATCTGGTGCTCGATACCGGCCTGCGGGTGAAGCTGCCGGCGACCGGCTATTCCGCCTCGCTCGCGGATCTGAGCAACATCGCCGCCAAGAACCCGGCGGCCTTCTACGAAATTTCCGAAATGGATTTTCGGGTGCCGGCGCAGTTTACAGTGCGCCTCAAGGATGAGTTGGAAACCGGCCGGAAGAAGTTTCTGTCCTGGCTTTCCGCGGATGACGGCCAGCATCGGGGTCTCTAGATCGGGATGAGGAAAAGTGGGAACCGGTTTTTCGCTCGTCATCCCGCTCTAAACTATAGGAATAGATCACTGTTCATGATTTTGAATTGAACCAATCCAAAATCATCGTGATCGAGCGGCGCATATCCGCCGGAGACGCCTTTCGTATGTGTTCAACGACAGTAGCGGCGAATGATCGGCGGCTTTGAGCGGCATTCGCAGGAGCGGGGACAGATTTTGCGACCGAAGGCTCGCAAATATTCAAGCACGGAGCGCACCGTCGTCGTCCTCGACGTCGGCACGCGCAAGATGTGCTGCCTGGTCGCGCGCCTGCTGTCGCCGTCGGCCGGGCGCGGCGATCTGGCGCTGGCCTCCCGCATCCGCGTCATCGGCTACGGCTACCAGCTTTCGCGCGGCATCATGGCCGGCCGCGTCTCCGACATGGACGCCGCCGAGCGCACGGTGCGCAGCGTGGTCGCCAAGGCCGAGCGGGCGGCGGACGTCACCGTCAACGAGGTCTACCTCACCACGTCGCTCGGCCCTCTGGTCAGCCAGAGCTTCACCGCCAGCGTCGACCTGCCATCCGGCGCGGTCACCGGCCGTGACATAGCGCGGATCAAGCGGGCGGCCGGCGAATATGCCTCGCATAACGGCCAGATGGTCCTGCACACCGTGCCGTTCGCCTACACGCTCGGCTATGAGAACGGCATCACCGATCCGCTCGGCATGATTGGCGATACGCTCAAGGTCGACGTGCACGCGGTTTCCGCCGACGCGCTGCCGATCAAGAACCTGAAACATTGCGTCGAGCGCAGCCATCTGTCGGTTTCGGGCGTCGCCGTCGCCGCCTATACCAGCGGGCTCGCCGCGATCACCGACAGCGAAGCCTATACGGGCGTCACCTGCATCGACATGGGCGCCGGGGCCACAGGCGTTGCGATTTTCTCCGGCGGCAGCTTCATCTACGGCGACTTCATCGAGCTGGGCGGCAACCACATCACCGGCGACATCGCCCATGTGTTCTCGATCCCGCTGGTCGAGGCGGAGCGGCTGAAAACGCTGCACGCCTCGGTGTTCGCGGCGGACGAGCGCGCGCCCTATCACGCAGTTGCCGCCGGCCGCGATGACCGCGACGGCGACCTGATCGCCCGCCATATTTCAAAAGCAGAGCTTTCCGATATCGCTCGAATCCGCTTAGAGCAGATATTCACGGAGATTCGCGACCGGCTCCATGCGAACGGCGCCGCCGCAATGTCCGGACAAAGGCTCGTGCTGACGGGCGGCGCGAGCGAGCTGGTCGGCGCGGCCGAATTTGCTGCGCAGATCTTCGGCAAACAGCCGAGAGTGGGACGTCCGCGCGCGATTTCCGGGCTACCGGGACCTGAAGCCGGCCCTGCCTTTTCCGCGCCGATCGGACTTCTCATTCATCTGCTGAACGACGATTTGCGGCTCGAAACGACGGTGAGGCCCGAGATCATCACCACGAGCCAGGGTTATCTCGCGCGTGTCGGGCAATGGTTGCGCGAGAGTTTTTGAGTTGAGACACGGAATTCACAAGCCGGCGGATAAAGGCCAAGAAACGCGGGCGTGATATCGACGAGGCTGCCATGAGCATCAATTTGAAACTTCCGGCTCTGACCGAATTGCGGCCGCGGATCACCGTCGTCGGCGTTGGCGGCGCGGGCGGCAATGCCGTCAACAACATGATCCAATACGGGCTCGAGGGCGTCGAATTCGTCGCCGCGAACACCGATGCGCAGGCGCTGTCGATGTCGGCGGCCGGGCTGCCGGGTGCAGATGGGCGTCACCATCACCGAAGGTCTCGGCGCGGGCTCGCGGCCGGAGATCGGCGCGGCGGCGGCCGAGGAGGCGATCGACGAGCTGCGCTCGCTGGTGGAGGGCAGCCACATGCTGTTCATCACCGCGGGCATGGGCGGCGGCACCGGCACCGGCGCAGCCCCCGTGATCGCGCGGGCGGCCAAGGAGATGGGCATTCTCACGGTCGGCGTCGTCACCAAGCCGTTCGAATTCGAGGGCCAGCGCCGGATGCGCATCGCCAATGACGGCATCGTCAACCTGGCCGAGCATGTCGACACGCTGATCGTCATCCCCAACCAGAACCTGTTCCGCATCGCCAACGAGAAGACCACGTTCGCCGACGCCTTCCAGAAGGCCGACGACGTGCTGAAATCCGGCGTCTGCTGCATCACCGACCTGATGGTGAAGGAAGGGCCTGATCAATCTCGACTTCGCCGACGTCCGCGTGGTCATGCAGAACATGGGCACCGCGCTGATGGGCACCGGCGAGGCCGAAGGCGAGGAACGCGCCTTGCGCGCCGCCGAGGCCGCGATCTCCAATCCGCTGCTCGACGAAGTCTCGATGCGCGGCGCCAAGGGCCTGTTGATCAGCATCACCGGCAGCTTCGACATGACGCTCTACGAGGTCGAGGAAGCCGCATCGCGCGTGCGCCGCGAGGTCGACCCGGAGGCCAATCCGGATATCAACATCATCGTCGGCGCCACGTTCGACCATTCCATCGAGGGGCGGATCCGCGTCTCCGTCGTGGCGACCGGCATCAATTCCGGCCAGCAGCCGCATGTCGTCGTCCAGGCCGCCGAAGCGCCGAAACGCGAAAGGCTGACCGACCGCATCGCCGCGCCGTCGCGCAACGAGCGCGAGCGTCCGCCGCAGCAGCCGCGCAACGACAACGGCCAGGATAGCTGGCAGGGGTCCGGCAACGTCACGATCGAGCCGCGTTCGCCGAAATTTCCGGTGAATACGGCAGGCGGCCGGGCCAAGGCGCCGCCGCCGCAGCAGGCCCCGGCTTTCGAGCCGCAGCCGCCGGCCAAGCCGATTCGCTCGCCCCGGCGTCCGCTCACGGGCAAGGACTTTCCCGAACTTGCCGAGCATGAGGCAGCCATGCAAGGTGAGCGCGACCTCGGTCTCAAGCGTCGCGGCGGGCTGCTCGACTGGGTCACCGGCCGCACGCGCGGACCGGCGGATTCCTATCCACAGGATCGGCGGATGCCGACACTTGATTCGGCGAATCCCGGCCGCCGCGCCGAACAGCAGATGCCGGCCGACGAGCCGGAGCAGGGCGACGAGGCCATGAATGGTCAGCGTGGTGATAAAGACACAGAACGTGGTCGGAATCCGGATGAGCCATTCGAGATTCCGAATTTCTTCAAGCGGCCCGTGAACTAGGCCGTGTCCTGAGATTCTGTCTTAAGTCCTTATTTTTCAACGGATTTCACCCCCGCTTCCGAGGGAGTGCTCGCCATGCGCGAAACCGCAATTTCTGCACTGTCTCGTTTTCTTTCAAATCGTAACAGACTGTAAAAAACCGTGATTTGCCGTCCGAAAAGAACCCGGCTTAATTTGCCTCATCAACGCGATGGGGAAGCAAATCAGCTGGCGTCCGTAACTTCGGTAAGCATCAAAAAAAATCGCCATTCAAGCTGAAGCGCATCAATCATCGCAGTGAATCGGGGGGCGAGGCCGCGAAATAGGGGATGCGGTTCTCTCCACAGGGGAAAAGACAACGGCGCGATATGAAAGCTCACTCGGGGGGTTGGCAGACGACGATCGATTGCGATCTGGTTCTGTCCGGAATTGGGGTTCACAGTGGGAGCGAAGTCTCCATCATCCTGCATCCGGCCGAAGCCGATACCGGATGGACTTTCCTGGTCAATAACGGCGCCGGCCGCCTCGTTCGCATCCCGGCCGATTTCCGGATGATCTCGAACGTCACGCTGTGCACGGTGCTGAGCGACGGCAAGGGCGCCACGGTCGCCACGGTCGAGCATCTGCTCTCCGCGCTGCGCGGCCTGAACATCGACAATGTGGAAATCGAGATCGAAGGCGGCGAGCTTCCGATCATGGACGGCAGCGCCGCACCGTTCGTCGACGCGATCGACGAAGCCGGCATCCGGGTCCTCGACGAGCCGCGCCGCTGGATCAAGGTCCTCAAGCCGGTCCGCATCGAATCCGGCAGCTCGACCGCCGAACTCGTTCCCCACGACGGCAGCCGCTTCGATGTCGAGATCGATTTCGAGACGCCGATGATCGGCCGGCAGCGCCTCGACATCGAGTTGAACCCCACCGTTTTCCGCCACGAAATTTCCCGCGCCCGCACTTTCGGTTTCATGAAGGACGTCAAAGCGCTCTGGGCCGCCGGCCGCGCGCTCGGCTCCTCGCTGGAAAACACCGTCGCGCTGGGCGACGACCGCATCCTCAATCCGGAAGGCCTTCGCTTCAAGGACGAGTTCGTCCGCCACAAGACGCTCGACGCCATCGGCGACCTGGCGCTGGCCGGCGCGCCGATCCTGGGCGCCTACCGCTCGGTTCGCGGTGGCCACAAGACGAACGCCATGATCCTGGAGGCCCTTTACAAGGACCGCTCCGCATGGGCGGTCGTCGAAGCCGAGCACAGCTACGCGCCCCGCAGAGGATATGCTGCGAGCACGAGCCTGGGCCTCGCACAGCCGTTTTTTGCCGCTGACCGTGGCTGATAAGCCGCTGGGTCATCTTCGTGCCGTCCGCTTCCCCATGAGCGGACGGCATTTCTCTTGATGGAAGCGGTTTCGCGGTGCTTCCACGGGCAGGCCCGCGGCAAAAAATCACCACATTCCACATGTTCCGTCATGGTGGCGACTCGTAATAGGGTTTGAAAGCCGATATGGTCGGCGCTCTTTCTTCCATGAGCGACGCCCGCTCATTTTTGGGGGATCTGGAAAGGCATGAACGTCCGGCTGATCATCAAAGCTGCTGTGCTCGCGCTTCTTGCCGGCACGCTTTCGGGCTGCGCGACCGGTTCGCTTTTCGGCGGCGGCGACGACAAGCCGACCATCGAGACGCGCCCCCCGGATGTCCTGTACAAGGAAGCCAACGACAAGCTGGAGAAGGGCGACTACACCAAAGCCGCCGAAGGCTTTGAGGAAGTCGACCGTCAGCATCCCTATTCCAAGGAAGCCGCCGAAGCCACCATCATGGCCGCCTTCGCCTATCAGAAGGCCGACAAGCTGCCGGAAGCGGTCGCCGCGGCCCGGCGCTATCTGACGCTGCACCCCGGCACCAAAGAGGCAGCGCTGGCGCAGCACATCATCGCCAGCTCCTATTACGACCGCATCAACGACGCCAGCCGCGACCAGAGCGACACCAAGAAGGCCGTGGTCGAGCTGGAGACGCTGATCAACCGCTATCCCGACAGCCGCTACGTCGAAGAGGCCAAGAAGCGCATCCGCCTGGCGCGCGACGTGCTGGCTGCCTCGGAAATGAATGTCGGTCGCTGGTACCAGCAGCGGGCGCAATATCTGGCCGCGATCAACCGGTTCAAGACGGTCGTGTCCGATTACGCCAACACCGCGCATGTGGAAGAAGCCCTGCTGCGGCTCACCGAATGCTATTACGCCCTCGGCATCGTCAACGAGGCGCAGACCGCGGCGGCCGTGCTCGGGCATAACTTCCCGGACAGCAAGTGGTACAAGGACGCCTACGCGCTGCTGAAGACCAACGGTCTGGAGCCGCGCGAGGACACCGGCTCCTGGATCAGCCGCCAATGGCGCAAGCTGACGACGAGCGCGAGCTAGGAGCATTTTCGGACCGGAAAAGTGCGAAGTGGGTTTCGCTCTTTGTTTTGTCGCATTTTCCGATGCCAAAACAAATAGATGGATCGGCACTCCGATTCTGATTAAAAGTCCGTCGAGCTAGAGCCTGGTTCACGGCCCGAATGCCGCGGTCGCGATGCTTGAGGACGATCCATCCAGGCGTCCTCGGTCCTTGCGCCGGACAACGCTTCGCAGCCTGATCACATCTGACGTCATCATCGGCTTGATCGAGAGTCGGGGAAGCGCCGGCGCCAAGGCCGGGGCGATGCCGGCGCGGCCAGCCGCTCTTCCTGAAAAATCGCACGCAAACGCAAGCTGCATGGACCGTCGGCCATCGCCGGCCCCCCACAGGCCAAGCTACGGCATCGCGACCTCCTGCCTCCGAACCAGCGCTGGCCGATGAACAGTCGTTACCGGCGCGTCGCCGACGCTCCTAGAGCGTGATCAGGAAAAGTGGTTACCGGATTTACGTCCGATCACGCGATCAACGAACGAATTGAGAGCGTGATCAGGAAAAGTGGTTACCGGATTTCCGTCCGATCACGCGATCAACGAACGAATCCAGAGCGTGATCAGGAAAAGTGGTTGCCGGTTTTCCGTTCGATCACGCGATCGGCGAACGAATCTAAAGCGTGATCAGGAAAAGTGGTCACCGGTTTTCCGTCCGATCACGCGATCGGCGAACGAATTGAGAGCGTGATCAGGAAAAGTGGCTTCCGGTTTTCCGTCCGATCACGCGATCGGCGAACGAATCTAAGCATGATCAGGAAAAGTGGCTTCCGGTTTTCCGTCCGATCACGCGATCAACGAACGAATCTAAAGCGGGCCGCAAGTTGACGCTGTTTCCGACTGAGATCATCCCGCTCTAAGAACATATTATTGCTCCAAATCCAGGACCATCATCGTTGTCAGAGGATGACCCTCCCTGGCGATACTCCGACAAGACAGCGTCGTGAAATGGCAGGCTATTCGGAAAAATGGCATTACGGCTTCCCCTGGAGGCTGGCGACACCGCGTCCGCTGCTGCTGGAGGCCGGGCTTGAGTTGCTCACCCTGGGGACGGCCGCCGCGATACTCGCCGCCATCGGGATGCTGCCGCTGAGCCGGAGCGCACTGATCGTGGCGGCCCTGTCGTTCGTCGCGGTGACGCTGTTCGTCGTTGCCGGTCTCAGCCGTCACGCGCCGCATCATCGTTTCGGACTTGCCAACGCACTTACGCTTTGCCGCGCCGCGTTCAACATCGTCCTGCTTACCGTCGTCGCGGAAGAGCTTCTCGGCAAGGAGCTGCTGCTGGACCGGACATTCCGCTGGGGCCTGACCGCAGCGGCCGATCATCGCCCTGGTGCTGGACGGCGCCGACGGATGGGCCGCCCGCCGGACCAATATGACCAGCGAATTCGGCGCGCGTTTCGACATGGAAACCGACGGCCTGTTCATAATGGCCATGGCGCTCTTGCTCGCGACCAGCGGTATCGTCGGTCCATGGGTGCTCGCGAGCGGACTTGCCTATTACCTGTTTCGGCTGGCCGGCAGCCTTTGGCCGGCGCTGAACGCGCCGCTCTATCCGAGCATGCGGCGAAAGGCGATCTGCGTCGTGCAGGGCGCACTTTTGACCGCGGCGCTCGTCCCCGCCATCCCGTCCTGGGGCGCGCAATTGTCTTGCCTGACCGGATTGGCGCTGCTGCTTTACTCCTTCGGCGTCGATCTGGTCTGGCTGATCAGCCGGTCGCGACCGTCCTGAGCTCCCCCCGCCGACGGTCACGGCCTGACGCAAAAGGCGCCGGTTCCGAGCGTTGGCGGGGCGCTCCGCTCTTGATTTTAATCGGCGTCATGCGAATTGCGTCGCGGCCAACCTCGGCGCAAGCCGACATCCGCCGCCGCCACGCGCCGTCTCCCGCACTGCACAAAACCGTTGAATTCCTGCCCCCTCAACAGTTGCACCGCGCAGCGCCTCGCGCTATTCCTTCTGCTTGGCGGCTGCCGATCTGTGCGCCGCTCCATGATCGCTTTTCCGCGAAGGACAGATTATGAAAGTCGATGAGGCCACCGTTCGGCACGTCGCACGGCTCGCGCGTATCAAAGTCAACGAGGCGGAGACGACCAGCCTCCAGAAGGAACTCAGCTCGATCCTGAACTGGGTCGAGCAACTCGATGAAGTGGACACGGCCCATGTCGAGCCGATGACCCGCGTCGAGGGCATGGCGCTGCCGCAACGCAAGGACGAGGTGACGGATGGCGGTATCGCTGACGAGATCATGAAGAACGCGCCGCTGACCGAGGATCATTTCTTCCTGGTGCCGAAGGTGGTGGAGTAGGCCATGAGCGATCTGACGGAGCTGACACTCGCGGCGGCGCGGGACGGCTTGAAGAGCAAGGATTTCACCGCGCGCGAGCTGGCCGAGGCGCATCTGTCCGCCATCGAGGCCGCCAATGCGTCGCTGAATGCGTTCATCGTCAAGACGCCGGAGCGGGCGCTCGACATGGCCAAGGCGTCCGATGCGCGGCTGGCCAAAGGCAAGGGCCTGCCGCTGGACGGCCTGCCGATCGGCGTCAAGGACCTGTATTGCACCAAGGGCGTGCGCTCGACGGCGTGTTCGGCGATCCTGGGCGATTTCGCGCCGGTCTACGAGTCGACGGTGACGCAGCAGCTCTGGGACGCGGGCGCGGTTATGCTCGGCAAGACCAATATGGACGAGTTCGCCATGGGCTCCTCGACGGAGACCAGCGCCTATGACCCTTGCGTCAATCCGTGGAAGCTGAAGAATTCCAACCAGGCGCTCGTCCCGGGCGGCTCGTCCGGCGGCTCGGCGGCGGCGGTCGCGGCTCGCATCTCGTTGGGTGCCATCGGGTCCGATACCGGCGGCTCGATCCGTCAGCCCGCGGCGCTGACCGGAACCGTGGGCATCAAGCCGACCTATGGCCGCTGCTCGCGCTGGGGCATGATCGCCTTCGCCTCCTCGCTCGACCAGGCCGGGCCGTTCGCGCGCACGGTGCGCGACGCCGCGATCATTCTGCGCCATATGTCCGGCTACGATCCGAAGGATTCCACCAGCGCCGACCGGCCGGTGCCGGATTTCGAGAAGGCGCTGACCGGGAAGGTCAAGGGCCTGAAGATCGGCGTGCCCAAGGAATACCGCGTCGACGGCATGTCGGCCGAGATCGACGCGCTCTGGAGCCAGGGCATTGCCTGGTACAAGGCGGCCGGCGCCGAGATCGTCGATATCAGCCTGCCGCACACCAAATACGCGCTGCCGGCCTATTACATCGTCGCCCCCGCCGAGGCGTCGTCGAACCTCGCCCGCTATGACGGCGTTCGCTACGGCGCGCGCGTCAACGGCCGGAACATCATCGACATGTATGAGGAAACCCGCTCGCACGGCTTCGGCGCCGAGGTCAAGCGGCGCATCCTGATCGGCACCTATGTGCTGTCGGCCGGCTATTACGACGCCTATTACATCAAGGCGCAGAAGGTCCGCACGCTGATCCGCCAGGATTTCGAGACCGCCTTCGAGACGGTCGACGCCATCCTGACGCCGGCCACGCCCTCGCCGGCCTTCGCGCTCGGCGAAAAGAGCGGCGACCCGATCGAGATGTATCTGAACGACATCTTCACGGTGACCGTCAACATGGCCGGGCTGCCGGGCATTTCGGTGCCGGCCGGCATGTCGGCCGACGGGCTGCCGCTCGGCCTGCAGATCATCGGCCGTCCGTTCGACGAGGAGACCGTGCTGCGAGCGGCCCAGGTCATCGAGGACGCGGCGGGCGTGGCGCCCGCGCCGGAAGCATGGTGGCGATCGGCCGAGCCGGCGGCGCCGAAGAAGGAAAAGCCGTCTTCGAAGAAGAAGGCGAAAGCGTCGTCAAAAAGTTGAGCGTAGGCGAGGTTGGCCGATGTCCGTGCGTCCCCCCAAGAGTGCGAAACCATGGAGCAGGTCCGCGGCGAGATCGACCGGCTCGATGCGGCGATTCTCGATCTGGTGGCGGAGCGCTTCGGCTATGTCGACCGCGCCTGGCAGCTCAAGACGCACCGCGCCGAAGCCGTGGTGCCCTGGCGCATCCAGCAGGTGATCGACCGCGTCCGCGCCCGCGCCGAG
Organism: uncultured Alphaproteobacteria bacterium; assembly: GCA_963727575.1. Lineage (GTDB taxonomy): Bacteria > Pseudomonadota > Alphaproteobacteria > Rhizobiales > Rhodomicrobiaceae > JAHQVI01. The sequence goes on along the minus strand of CAVSIA010000012.1, from coordinate 244,436 downwards.
GAAAAGGGCGTGCCGCCCGAGCTGGCCGAGGCGCTTTGGCGACAGATGATCGGCTGGTTTATCCAATATGAAGAGGAAAAGCTGTCCCCGCCGGGGCCGGACGGGGCGGCGTGAGGCGCCGTAACCGGCTGGTGCGGATCCGCCACGGGGCCAGCACGCGGGTAAGCGGAAGGCCGATGTTTTCGCTTGTCAGGTAATATTTTATGCGCTTGTGTAGAGTTCATTTCGGGCGGGCGAGGTGGCCCAGACGGCCAGCCGCCACCCGCGCCGGAATGCCGTTTTCCGCTGTTCTGAAGTCCGGAAATGTTAGGAAGCGTGCGCTTTCCAAGGCGGTCGCCTTGTGGCGAAAAGCGCGTGAGGGGACGAGGCACGGGGCTTAGCCATGACAATGCATCCACGTCAGGAAAATCTTATCGACGGCGCCACCGGCCTCTGGGAGGTCGTGATCGGCATGGAGGTCCATGCCCAGGTGCTCTCCAAGTCGAAGCTGTTCTCCGGCGCCTCGACCGAATTCGGCGGCGACCCCAACAGCCACGTCTCGCTGGTCGACGCCGCCATGCCCGGCATGCTGCCCGTGATCAACGAGGAATGCGTCGCGCAGGCGATCCGCACCGGCCTCGGCCTGCGCGCGGGCATCAACCTCTATTCGGTGTTCGACCGGAAGAACTACTTCTATCCCGACCTGCCGCAGGGCTATCAGATCTCGCAGTACAAGCATCCGATCGTCGGCGAGGGCAAGGTCGTCGTCGACATGATGAAGGAGGGCTACACCGTCGAGGTCGGCATCGAGCGCGTGCATCTGGAGCAGGACGCCGGCAAGTCCATCCACGATCAGCACCCGGACTATTCCTATGTCGACCTCAACCGCTCCGGCGTCGCGCTGATGGAGATCGTCTCGCGCCCCGACCTGCGCTCCTCCGAGGAGGCAAAGGCCTATATCACCAAGCTGCGCACCATCCTGCGCTATCTCGGCACCTGCGACGGCAACATGGAGGAGGGCTCGCTGCGCGCCGACGTCAACGTCTCGGTGCGCAAGCCCGGCGGCGAGCTCGGCACGCGCTGCGAGATCAAGAACGTCAACTCGATCCGCTTCATCGGCCAGGCCATCGAATATGAGGCGCGCCGCCAGATCGGCATCCTCGAGGAGGGCGGCGCGATCGACCAGGAGACGCGGCTGTTCGACCCCAAGACCGGCGCAGACGCGCTCGATGCGCTCCAAGGAAGAGGCGCACGACTACCGCTATTTCCCCGATCCCGACCTCCTGCCGCTGGAGCTGACGCAGGACTATGTCGACGAGATCGCCGCGCGCGCTGCCCGAGCTGCCGGACGAGAAGAAGGCGCGCTTCGTCGAGGCGTTCGGCCTGTCGCGCCTATGACGCCGGCGGTGCTGGTCTCCGACAAGGACGCGGCCGACTATTTCGAGGCGGTGGCCAACGGGCCGCGACGCCAAGCTCGCCGCCAACTGGGTGACCGGCGACCTGTTCGGCGCGCTCAACCGCGCTCGGCAAGGGCATCGCGGACAGCCCGGTCTCCGCCGCGCATCTCGGCGAGCTGATCGACCTGATCAGCGACGGACGTGATCTCCGGCCGCATCGCCAAGGACGTCTTCGAGATCATGCTCGAGACCGGCGAGGCGCCCGGCAAGATCGTCGAGGAACGCGGCCTGAAACAGGTCACCGACACCGGCGCCATCGAGAAGGTCGTCGACGAGATCATCGCCGCCAACCCGAAACAGGTCGAGCAGGTGAAGGAAAAGCCGAAGACGCTGGGCTGGTTCGTCGGCCAGGTGATGAAGGCGACCGGCGGGCAAGGCGAACCCGGGCGCCGTGAATGAGATTTTGCGGACAAAGCTTGAGGCTCGGCGAGTAGCCCGCCGCCTCAGCGCACTCGTTCCGTATCAGGCGTCATGCCCGCGGAGGCGGGCATCCAGTAACCCCAGAACCTTCGGTGTCTACTGGGTCCCCGCCTTCGCGGGGACGACGGCAAACGGGAAGCGGAGGGCACGCCCGCCCGCTGTTCCCCGGCCGTTTCCCTATTCGCCGGCAGCCGCGTCAGTTGTTGCAGACGGACCGATACTGACCGCCGACGATCACGGTTCCGCAACGCGCACCTTCCCACACGCTGCGCACGGTATCGCAGCTCCGCGCGCTTTCGGCATGCCGGCGGCAGTAGATCTTGGCCCGGTCGATGGCGTCGTATTCGTTGTCCTGGTTCGTCGACCATCCGACGGCCGACCGGTCAGACGATCCCACGATGGCGGCCCAGCGCTCCTCACTCGCCCAAGCGCTCGCCGAGGCCGCGATCTGAAATGCCACCGCTGCAAATGTCAGTAAGACTGCGAAAGCATGTTTCATGGCTGATCCAATTGTGGAGAAAGAATGCGCCAAGGATATTTTTTTTCTTATGCGCTGTAAATTGATCGGTGCAGGCGAAACGAGAAATATCCTGCGCGGCCTGAAGCAAGTGACCGACGCCGGCGCGATCCAGACTGTGGTCGACCAGATCATTGCCGCCAACCTGACGCAGGTCGAGCAGGTGAAAGAAAAGCCGAAGACCATCGGCCGGTTCGTCGGCCAGGTGATGAAGGCGACCGGCGGGAAGGCGAATCGTGCGCCGTGAATGAGATTTTGCGGAAGAAGTTTGACATGCAGGGGTGAACAGCATACCCGTGCTTGCTGCTCGGCGTCGTTTAGACGGAGTCCACTTTGCCGCTGTTTAAGAGCTGTGGATTATCGAGCCAATATTTTGTTTCCTGTTTGTTCAAGATTTGACATTCTTATCCCCTTAGCCTTTTCTCCCCTCTAATTATCTCACGGTTCAGGGGTCGCCGACGTGAACATTGATAAAATCCAATTGGAGTGCGTAACGCAACTTGCGTCGGATCTAGAAAATCATGGGGATGTAGATTTAAGCAAGCTTTTTAATTGTGGTCGCGTAATAGAAACAATAGATCAAGATAAAATTTTTGTTTCTAGTTTCGACATCGATACCTTGCTCTCAATTATTCCTTTTTCTCCTATTGTGTACGTACAGATTTGTCCCCGCTGCGTTAATTCAACTGACCTTAATGTATTTGCGAAGCTGGCAGAATATGGACCTATTGTGCCAATTTGAATCGCACCTTATCGGATGTATGAAGATTGTGTCGTCGAGCAAGTGATCAAATATGATCATATATCGGTATATGAATTCGATCTCTACCGACGCATATCAGTTTTTTTAACAAGTAGCCACAACCGATTCCGCCTGTGAACATTGCACAAGAGTAAAACATGAGGAGGATATTGGACTTAGTCAAGGGTATCCGACACGCGTCAGAATACCGTTCTAATCTTGAACAAATATTTGGAAAAGTAGATCCTGCGATATATCCCGATTGGATGCTGTTCGACTTGGCGAGGGATGCGGTCAAAACACGTTCTTTGGAAGCGGTTTCACAGCTAGCCGACTTTTCCTGGACGCAACACACCCTTCGCTCCTCGCAAGCTTATCATGGCTCCACGATCCTTCGCGATATCGAGGTTGAAGCAATTCCAGGCATCGATTCAGAAGAAGTACAAAGTGTGATAACCACTACTGCCTCTTTGCGCCCACATAAATCCCCTCATTTTTGGAGCAACTCAATTTTGCCGCACCGTTTTGGCGAAAGGTTTCATTAACCTAACAATTCGGAGTGGCGGGGATAATGCGGACGGTTGCGCAGCGGCTTGAATTCATTGAGAACTATCTCGACACCGTGTTCGGAGTGGACCTTCACGCCAAACGCGTCGCCTCCCTGGCTTGCGGCGTGCTCGGTGTGATGACCAGCGCTTCACTGGCCGTATCGATCATCGGTCAGGCCCTGGCACAGGCGAGGGGCAAGTCGGCCAAGCATGCGATCAAGCAGGTCGATCGCTTCTTGAGCAACCAGGGCATCGACGTCTGGACGATGTTTCCGCTATGGATCAAGGAGTTGGTGGGCGAGCGCCGAAAGCTCGTCATCGCCATGGACTGGACTGATTTTGACGCTGACGATCAGACGACGCTGGTCTTCAGTCTCATCTCCAACCACGGCCGGGCGACGCCGTTGTTGTGGTTCTCCGTCTTCAAGGCTGAACTGGAGGGAAAACGAAACGACATCGAGGACATGTGCCTCGTCCGGCTCAAAGAGGCGCTGCCTGATGATGTGAAGGCGACGATCCTTGCCGACCGCGGCTTCGGCGACGCCAAGCTGTTTGGTTTTCTCGGGAAACTTGGTTTTGAGTATGTCGTGCGCTTTCGCGGCGACGTCTTCGTAACCGCCTCCGACGGCGAAACGCGCCGTGCCGAGGATTTTGTCGGCGCGGGCGGACGCGCGCGCAAGCTCGTAAACGCCGAGGTCAGCAAGCGAAACCGCCAGAGGGTTGGGGCGGTCGTCTGCGTGAAGGCCAAGGGCATGAAGGCGGCTTGGCATCTGGCGGCGAGCGAGGCCGAAGCGACGGCGCGCGCCATCATCAACCTCTACTCCCGGCGCTGGACCATCGAGCCTGGATTCCGCGATACCAAGGACCTTCGCTTCGGCATGGGCTTGAGCGCCGTGAGCATCGGCGATCCCTACCGCCGCGACCGAATGCTGCTGCTTAACGCCGTCGCCATCGCGTTGCTCACGCTGCTCGGCGCGGCTGGCGAAGGGCTCGGCATGGACCGCCTGCTTAAGAGCAACACCGTCAAGCGCCGCGTCCACTCATTGTTTCGTCAGGGGTGCCTCTATTACGACGCCATTCCCAACATGCCAGAACCAACTTTGCGTCCGCTCATCGAGCGCTTCCGCGACCTCTTTGCAGAAAACAATGTGACCGACGCCATCTTCCGGCTCGTGTGAAAAAAATGAGGGGATGCATGAGGCTCGAAGCAGCTTCAACGTTTGTTGGCCAGAACAAAGCGACAGCCTTGTCAGCATTACTTGCAGGAACTCTGCTTGGTGGCGGTTTGATCGGATGTAGTGGCGCAGCACTAACGGGAGCCGCAACGAAGGTAAGCGCGAAGATTTTGAAGAAAACCAAGCTAGGAAAGATGGATTTCAACGATGGTATTGTGAATCGGCCTCTCAGGAAACTCAAGGGCATGATCCAAAAAGATCTTCAACCTGGTATAGATAAACTTATCGCAAAATATGCAGGCGTTGAAAAATCGGCTGTAAGAGTTCTTAGCTTGCGGAAATATATAGTCGACGGCGCACGTCGCAAGGAGATTGTCTAGTTACCCAAAGCAGACAATCCGATGTTGAGCCGATCAAAAGATAGATCGTGCTCCTCTCAAACCGCCGCCTCGATCAAACAATACGGCGTCAGCCGCAGATGGTGGAAACGGTGCAGATTGAAGGTCAGGTGATAGCCCTGCAGAACGCCCTTGATGAGCACGCGCTGGTCGCTGAGCCGCTTCAACAGCTCGACATTTTTATGTCACCTTACAGGCAACGCGATAATTCCCGGCCGTGACGAAGGCGAAGAAATTGCCGGCGAGCGACCGGCGAACCGTCGCAAGCTTGCCGATCGCCGAAAAGGGCTTGCCCGCATAGCCCAGTTCATACCGCCATTTCCGGCTGAGATTGGCGCTCAGGCACGCGGGCGCGCCAGGATGTTCTTCTGCTTGCAGCGCGCGATGATTTCCTCCGCCTTCTCCGCCGCTTCCATGCCGATGGCGTGGCACGCGCCGCTCAGTGAAACGGCAAAGCAAAACGCCAGACAGAATTTCACGCAAGATTTCATGCCGCCCTCCCCGCATCGTCCTTGTCAACAAGTCCAAAGGGCTGGCGTGAGTTTGGTTGATTGTCCGGCGGCGATCAACAGGAGTTCTGCCGCATGCGGCCAGGTGGAACGGCGGGGCCGCGCCCCGCCGCGTGCGGCAGGGCGGGACCGAAGGCGCGGCGGACTACCGCCGCAACATCGGCTGTTCGCCCGGATTGGCATGATACGTGATCATCAGCATGGCCATCAGGATCACCGAGAACAGGCCCGCAAGCGTGCCGACCCAGACGGCGGAGGTGGTCAGGCCGCTCAGTCGGGCCACTTCCATGCCGGCGGCGCTGCCGGCGAGCGAGGCGACGGCGGCGTAGACGATGACCAGGACCGGGGTGCGCGAGGTGTCGACGTTGCGGCCCGTGCCCCAGGCGATGGCGAAATTGCGGGCGATGCCGGCGATCACCACGGCGGTAAAGCCGGCCAGGAGCGACAGATAAAGCGCATTGGGCAACGGTCCGACCACGAGCCCGGTCAAGGCGCCGACGACGCGTTCCGACCAGAAGGACGACAAGCAGGCTTGCTGAAGTCATTTGATAGCCCCCAAAAGTGTTAGATCTCCCTCGTCGCTTATCCGTCATGCGGGGCGGCAGGTAAACGGAAAAATACGTACAAAATTTTCCAATAAGTCTTGCAAACGCGTGGCTTAGGCCCGGCTGCCATGCGGCGGCGGACGCAAGAAAAACTTATCCCCGCCTGCCGCCCGCGCCCTATACTCGCCGTCGTCGCCTCTCCCTGAGGGACACGGGGCTCGAGACCGTCTCGCTTTCGTTGGGAGAGGGGATTGCGGTGCCTGAGGAAGCCGCGAGGGCGAAGCCGGGTCTAACGGCAGGCTTGCCTCGCGGTGGGTGTAACGGACCCACACTCAGGGGTTTAACGGTTGACGACCCACCTGTTGGCTGAGATGCGCAGGTCAAAGGTCATGCGACGCAATTTGCGTAGCCGATCGAGAGCCGGGAAGGCCCGTCTCGCATGACCATGCTCGGTAAGAGAGCGGATCGGAGCCAAAATATCACCGCGCGCGGGCAGTCGTAGGGCTGCCATTCTACCAAACGGACCAGCCTTACGGCGGCCCGCGCCGTCCCTCGCGGGGCGATGAAACGAATGCCGGAGAACCTCGCGGGCGCGGCCCGGCGGGGCGATTTGTGCTGCCCGGCGGCGGTACCCGGTCGGCCCCTGGCCCGACGGAGGCATTCCCCAGGCCGGGAGCGGATTGTAAGATGGACGGCGTCTTCCGCCCTTGCCGGTGTGGTCATGGAGGGGCGGCGGATTCCTGACAACGCACGAGCGGAGGGCGCGCAATGCCGATCGATATCCGGGCCGCGGAGGCGGCGGACGCCGAAGCGATCGCCCGGCTGAACCGGCACGTTCAGGCCAAGCACACGGCGGCGCTGCCATGGCTGTTCAAGGACGAACCGCTGAGCGTCGCCGCGGCGGGCGCGATGCTGGAGGGGCCGCGAAACCTGGTGCTGATGGCGCAGGAGGCGGGCGAAGGCGTCGGCTATATCTATGCCGAGTTCCGGTCGTTCCCCGAAACGCCCTATTGCCACGCCTACGCCACGGCGCATATCCACCACATCGCCGTCGCCCCGGCGTATCGGCGGCGCGGGGTCGGACGCGCGCTGATGCAGCGCGTCGTGGAGGCGGCGAAGGCGCGCGGCGGCGTCGACCGGCTGACGGCGGATTTCTGGGCGTTCAACGAGGAAAGCCGCGCCTTCTTTGCCGGGTTCGGGCTCGCGCCTTACATGATACGCGCCTGGTGTGCGCTGCGGTAGACCGCCTCGCAGGTGCGCAACCTCTTTGTCATGCGCGGCGCCATCTGGTAAACATGAAGCGCTCCGGTCTCGGCCGGATGCTTCATCAATAACTGGAAATACTTCCCCCTCCCCGGGAGACGCGCCTAATGACGTCTGAAAGACCGCTCGTCGTCGTCACCAGAAAGCTGCCCCAGGCCGTTGAAACGCGGATGCGGGAGCTCTTCAACGTCCGCTTCAACGAGACCGACAAACCGATGACGCGGGAGGATCTGATCCGCGCCGTGCAGGCCGCCGCGATCCTTGTGCCGACCGTCACCGACCGGATCGACCGGGCCGTGCTGTCGCAGAGCGGCCCGGACCTGAAGCTGATCGCCAATTTCGGCACCGGCGTCGACAATATCGACCTGGATACCGCCCGCAATCGCGGCATCATCGTCACCAACACGCCGGGTGTGCTCACCGAGGACACCGCCGACATGACCATGGCGCTGATCCTGGCCGTGCCGCGCCGGCTGGCGGAGGGCGCGCAGTTTCTCCGGCAGGGCTCGGACTGGACCGGCTGGTCGCCGACCTGGATGCTCGGCCACCGCATCTACGGCAAGAAGCTGGGCATCATCGGCATGGGCCGGATCGGCAAGGCGGTGGCGCGGCGGGCCAAGGCCTTCGGCCTCGACATCAACTATCACAACCGCCGCCATGTCGCCCCGGAAGTGGAAGCGGCGCTCGGCGCGACCTATTGGGAGAGCCTCGACCAGATGCTCGCCAATGTCGACATCGTGTCGGTGAACTGCCCGCATACGCCGGCGACCTACCATCTGCTCTCGGCGCGGCGGCTCAAGCTGCTCAAGCCGACGGCGTATATCGTCAACACCGCGCGCGGCGAGGTGATCGACGAGAACGCCCTTGCCCGGCTGATCGAGGCCGGCGAGATCGCGGGGGCCGGGCTCGACGTGTTCGAGCATGAGCCGGCGATCAACCCGCGGCTTTTGAAGGCCGATCATGTCGTGGTGCTGCCGCATATGGGCTCGGCGACGATCGAGGGCCGCGTCGACATGGGCGAGAAGGTGATCATCAACGTGAAGACCTTCCTGGACGGCCATGCGCCGCCCGATCGCGTCTACCCTGCGATGTTCTGAAGGCGCTGGGCGCTTTGCCATTGGCGAAAATTGCGGTAATGCAAAAGGTCAGGGTGTTGCGCCGAAGTCATGAAACTGAGGCACGGCCTGGCTAAGAAGGATACGGGTCACAGCGGATCGGGGCCGGGGAGCCGCGATGCGCATCGTCAGCGTCGCGTCCGGGATCGCCGCCGGGCACGTGAGAATTGGGGGGCGGAATGAACGCATCGGCCGTGCTGGATGCCATGGTGCAGACCGGCAATCAGATCGACAGCGAATGGTCGATGTATATCGTCGTCCATCTGGGGCTGTTCTGGTTCTTCTTCCTGGTGCACCGCCCGCTGCTGTTCGTCGAGCGGGCCGTGGCGATCTTCGCCTACGCCGCCTTCGCCTTCATCAACGGCAATTCGCTGCTCACCACCTATAATTTCCTCGAGGCCCTGCGCCGCGATCTGCTGAGCGCCTATGCGGCCGACCTCGCCAACCTTCCGACCACGCAGGGCGAGCTGGCGATGGCCTATTATGGCGGGCGCGAGGAGTTGATCCTGATCACCCATGGCGGCGCTTTTCTTGTGGTGGCGCTGTTCCTGATGTTCCGCAACAGGATGATCCGCCGCTACGAGCGCGTCTTCCCGACCCACGCCCAGACCCATGGCGGGCTGGTGGACTGAGGGCGGCGGCCGGCCATCCAGAATGTGGACGGCCGGCGCCGGCTATTTCTTGTTCACCAGCATCAGCGCGGCATAGGCATCCGTGAGCCCCGCGCCGAACTCGCTGTCGCGGCCCTTCTCGCCGAGATCGTGCGCCGCCTCGACCAGGACCTGGCGCAGATTGTCGGGCGTGAGATGCGGGTTGCTCTCCATCAGCAGGGCGATGATGCCGGTGACATGAGCTGCCGCGAACGAGGTGCCCGACAGATAGTCGAAGCCCTGCCCAGTCACCGGAGCGAGGATGTCGACGCCCGGCGCGGCGGCGAGAACATAACCGCCGCGATTGGCTCTGTCGTAGATCGCGTCCGATTCGTCCGTGGCCGTAATGGCAATTACCTTCTCATACGCCGCAGGATAGGCCGGAGGCGCGTCCGGCCCCTCATTGCCCGCCGCCGCCACGAACACCGCGCCTTTCTGAAAGCAGGCGTCGATCTCATCCAGCACGAGTTGGTTGCGTGCTCCGGCGAAGCTCATATTGAAGATCCGGGCGCCCTTGACGAAGGCTTCGTCGATCGCCGTAATCAGCGCCTCGGTATCGGTGGTGGCCCGCTCCCCGAGATGCTCGGGCGCGAATGCGCGGACGGCGAAGATCTTCGCTGCCGGCGCAATGCCGGTCATATCGCCGCTCCCGGCGATGATGCCGGTGATGGCGGTGCCATGCATGTCCGGCCCATCGATGCCGTGCTTGATCGCATCGATGACGGTGACATTGGCGTTCCTCAGGGACGGATGATTGATGTCGACGCTGGAGTTGATCACCGCGACCGACATGCCCCTGCCGTTGAAGAGCGCCTGGGCCGCCGGCACACGCATTTTCGGCAGCGCGTATTGAAGGTCCAGTACGGCGGCGCCCGCCTCGCCCTGAAGGCGGTAGATGGTATTCGGCACCGCGGCACCGACCCCGGGCGTACCGACCAGCGAGGCGATGACTGTCGGCACCGGACGGTTGTCGGGGATCGCAAAGCGGTAGATGCGCCGATTGGGCAGGAGATTGAGCGTCGTGGTCTGCTGGAGGACAAGATTGAAATTCGTGGCGAGCTGCGCTCCCAGCGCATCCGGCTGATCACTCTGCACCCAGACGAGGACCTCATTCGGCCGGAACTCCGGCTGGTCGGCAAGCATGGCCGCGCGGTTATACGGGATCGGCGGAGCCGATTGCGCGGGGGACGGCGGCAATGTTGGAGTACCGCGGGACGGCGGCTCGATCGGCAGCTCGGGTATCGCCGTGATCACAACGCCGGGATTGTCGTCGCCGCCGCCAGCACTTGTCGCCGCCGCCATTGTCGTTCGGGCCACCATAGCAGCGTCGTTCGCATGCCGGGCGGCGGGACCGCGGCAGCCTTGCGCAGCGCCGCTCGCAGCGGTCGCCGCCGGTGTCGACGACATCGTTCCGGTTATTGTCTTCGTTAACGCCGTTGCAGCGGTCGAAACAGCGGTCGCGGGCCGCCCCATGCCGGCGCAGGCATCGGCGCTCGCAGCGATTGCCCGTATCGACCACATCGCCGCCGCCGCCATGGCACCGCCTCAGGCAGACATTCCGCCTGCTTTTGGGCAGTCGGTAGCATCGCCGTTCGCAGCGATTGCCCTGGCCGGCTACGTTGCCACCGTTGTTGTCGTTCGATCCGCCTCCGCCGCCGCACCGGCGCATGCATGCGGCTCGCCGATGCCCGTCGAGCCGCCCGCATCGCTTCCGGCAGCTTCCGCCGAAGTGCTGAAGGTTGGGCAGGCCGAACTGTTGCCGCTGCCGAACGCGAGGTTGCTGGAAGATTCGCGGCCGGAAGATTTGCTGGCCGCCACGGTTCGATCGACCGAACGTGTTTTGGGCGAGCTGTATTCGCTCCGAAGCCGATTGGGCCTTTGCCTTGTAGGAAGCGTAGCCTGCGACTGTGCACAGCAGCGTCAATGTGCAAAACAGTTTGACGATGCCTGTTCCAATGGATCGGCTCATGGCACGCACCTTCTGGTTCCTTTCGGCGCCGGAAATGGTGGTCCGCCCCGTCGGCGGCCCCTGCTTATCCTGCTATGGCAACGAACCGCACGATGTCGGTCATCTCCCGCAAACGTTTCAGGATGGACTGGCGCTCCTCCGCTCCAAGCTCTTTCGGCGACACGCGAACGCGAAACACGCCGCCGGGCTTGGGTCCGTCTGTAATCGACGCTTGCATGGATTGTAGCAGAGAGGCGATGTCAGCGGCAGTCGCATTGTCGGAGAAGCGAATCAGAACGAATGTGCCCGTTTGGGGTGCGGTTTGCTCGCCGGACGCGAGCCGCGTACCGTGTGGCGCCGTTTCGCCGCCCGTCAGCAGCCCGACCAGCGCGACGGCCTGCAGAACGATGACTACGCTTGCCGCCGCTCCGGTGATCGCCATGGCCGGGGACCAGTTCTCCGGCACGAGTCTTTGCCACCAGGACAACGCGCTTGCGCCCCGTGAACTCCGTATCGGCGTTTCCGACGCGATCGCATCCATCAACCTGTTGCGCGCCGCCGTCGACGGCATTCCGATCTGCTCGTTGGCAAGGATCGTCTCGGTCGCCTCTTCGGCGATCAGCCCGAGCTGCGATCGGATTTCCGGATGAGCCGCAAGATACGCCTCGACCCGGCGCATCTCGTCCGGCGCGAGCGTGCCTTTTTCATACCAAGGCAGCAGAAGCTCGATGTCGTCGTGCTCAAATGAGGTGTTGTCGATCATGGCCATCCCCGGTCGACGCCGGCCTCCCGCATGAATTCCGCCAGCTTCTTCCGCGCATAGAACATGCGCGTCTTCACCGTATTCTCGGGAATGTCGAGGGTTGAGGCCGCTTCGGCGACCGACATATCGTGATAGTAGACGAGGTCGATGACCTCGCGATGATCCGTCGAGAGCCGGTCCATGCACGCCCGCATGACTTCCGCCTTGCTGCGCTTCTGAACCCGGACCTCGGGATTATCCTCGTGATCGGCGAGCTGCACCGCGACGGCGTCGTCCAGTGCTTCCTCGCTCCGTTTTCGCATTACGCTGACAGCCTTGTTATGAGCGATCGACATCAACCATGTCGACACGGCCGATCGCCCCTCGAAACTGTCGGCTTTTCGCCAGCTTTCCAGAAAGACTTCGTTCATAAGCTCTTCCGCCATAGCCTCGCTTCGCACCAGCCTCACCAAGTACCGGTAGAGGCGAACATGATGGCGCGCGTAAAGTGCGCTCATGGCGGTCTGATCCCGGTCGACCATGCGCCGGATCAGCTCCTTGTCATCGGAGCCCGTCATGTGTGCACCGTTCTTCTCGGCGCGTCGTCAATTCATCAGTCGCCTCAGCCAGTGGAAAGGTTCATCGATTGGAACAGCAAGACGTGACCTCAGACGCTTCTACGCCATTCAAACTGAATGCGAAGCGCATTTTTCGTTCAGATCTACCGGGGCATAAGTAAAAGCCACGTGACCTGCAAGCAACAGACGCGACAAATCCACAAATCCCGATAAGCCTTTGCGGCGACGAATTTCTACCTTTGATTGCATGCGCAATAACACCTACGTAATTTTTTGGGATTGAACATGCATTGCAGACAGCCCGCGAAATTTTACTCAAGGTTGTAAGCATTAATACGAATGCGTAACCGATGCAAATGCAGTCGATATCCCCGGCTTGCCGAGCGCAAATCTCTTTGTCAATTTGCATGTTAAGTATTCGTTAATTGCGCAGGCCTGTGTCCGATGAGTACGCCTGGTTTAGAGTCCAAAGTGGCGCAACCTCTCTATCGTACGGAGCGGGTTATTGCGTCTTTGACAACGGCGTGGGTCATCATTCTGACGACCTATATGATCTTTCAAAATCATGAGCTGTCCCACACCAGCATCTATTTTCTGAAAATCATCCTGGCACTGTCCGGCGCCGTGATGCTGGCGACATTGCCCGGCTTTTTCGACGTCAACTACAATCTCGGCGGCTTCTCGGTGAGAGCTGCGGGCGGCGCGGCCGCGTTTGTATTCATCTATACGCAATCCCCGAATCTGCCCGCCTTCGAGACGAACGAAGCGCCGAAATGGCGGCCGGGCGAGAATGGCGGGCCGCCGAAATCGGGTCGGGTCTCGGCGCTCAATCAAGGTTATCCGGCGCTGGTCGCCTTCACCTTCGCGCCGGCGAGCTTTCTTCCGATAGCGGCGCGGCCTGCTTATTGGGAGACCTCGACACAGGCCTATGTGGAAGCGCCCGCCACTCCCGGACTTTTTGGAGCCGAATCTTCCACCCGGAGTTTCAGCGCGGATATAGCGGCCTTTTCGGCTGCTGTCGGCGAGCAGGTGCGTCTGGTATTGCGCCGTCTGAAAGCATTGCTCGACGCAGCGGCAACGATCTTTCGCGGTGCGGTAGAAGCCGTGCTGGGAATCGCGAGGGATCTGCTCGGGCTGGGACCATCGAGCGGTGAGCGGCCGATGACGATTGGCGTCGTCGACGCCGTGTCGAACGCGCTGGGCGAGTTGACCGCGCCGCTGCTTGGACAAATTGCAAAGCCCATCGAAGCGCTGCTGACCGGCGTCGGCGATCTCAGCTCATCGCTTCTCGGCGGCGTCTCCGACACGGTCGACGGCGTCGTCGGCGTTACGGATCGAACCGTTGCGTCGCTGGTCGGCACCGTCCAGACGACGTCGCTTCAGCTTCTCGATGGCACCGACAAGCTGGTCGGCGGCGTCACGCAGCTCGTCGATGCCGCGACCGGTGGATTGACCTCCGGCCTGACGCAACCGGTCGATGCCTTGGCCAGCGGCGTGACCAAGACGGCGGGCAAGTTGGTGGACAGTGTTGCGCCCAAAGCCGTGGAGACGACCAGCGCCCTTCTCAGCCGCGTCAATGCCGGGATCGACGGCATCACCAATGGAGTCAATGCGATTTCTCCAAAGATCGTCTCGCGCCTCGACGCCGATTTCATCGCTGCCGAGCGGCTTGGGGATCTCGGGGAGGTGCCGGCGCTTGGCGGCAAGCTTACAGCGCCACTGGGCAGGTTGACGGACGTGACCAAGGTGTTGGAAGTGGGCTCCGAGCATCCTTTGTTTGACGCCGCCGTCGAGCCGCTTTGCATAAGCGGTTGCGGCGGCGTGAACGGTGAGAACGTCCTCGGCTCCACCGTCGGCAATACGGTTAGCGGGCTGACCGGAGGACACCTCCTCGGCGGCGCTCCCGATACGTCCTACGGCGCGAGCAGTCCGGCTCTCGCCCTCGGCGGCGGGGGACCTGACGGAAATGGAGCCGGACCGGCAGGCGGCGGACCGGTCGGCGCGACGCTGCAAGCAACGGGCTCGCTGCTCGGCGGCGTAGGCAAAAGTCTGAGACGCCACTAATCTCTTTTTATTCTCTGTAAAGAAAATCAGGTGACAGCCATGTTCAGGAAACACGCTGCGAAGACCATCATAGCCGCTCTCGCGATCCAGGCGGGCATACACGACGCCGTTATGGCGGGCGCGGTCAAGCCGTCATTTTCCTGCGAGGCAACCGGCGCCGGCCGAAGCCGCCAGTGTCGCTCGAATGCAACCGCATACCTGTTACCGGTGCGCGATACGCGCGCGGCTGCCGCGAGCGGGGGCGGAGCAAACAGCTGCTGGAGCGCCTGCTTCAACGATTACAATCAATGCATGGATGCGATACCGAAAGACGTCTGCGTTTCGCGGATGAAGACATGCCTTGCCGTATGCGATCATCTGTCGAACCGGCCGGGAATGTAGCCGGTTCGCAGGTGGAGGGCGGCAAACGCCGCCCGTCCGGGCCGCGGGCAGGAGCGCCGATGATCAGCCTGCCGCTTTTATGTCCGGAGCGTTGCCATCTTCGGCCACCGGTTCGTAGTTCAGGATCGGACCCAGCCACTTCTCCGCCTTTTGCAGCGGCCATCCCTTGCGCCGCGCATAGTCCTCGACCTGATCGCGTCGATCTTGCCGACGCCGAAATAATGGCTGTCGGGATGCGAGAAATAGAGGCCCGAGACGGCAGCGCCGGGAATCATCGCGTAGCTCTCGGTGAGCTTCATGCCCGCCGCCTGCTCCGCGTCCAGCAGTTCGAACAAGTGGCTTTCTCCGTGTGATCCGGCTGCGCCGGGATAGCCGGGGGCAGGGCGTATGCCGCGATAACTTTCCTTGATCAGGTCTTCGATCGCTCAGATTTTCCTCCGGCGCATAAGCCCAGAA
This sequence comes from uncultured Alphaproteobacteria bacterium, assembly GCA_963727575.1. Classification (GTDB taxonomy): domain Bacteria; phylum Pseudomonadota; class Alphaproteobacteria; order Rhizobiales; family Rhodomicrobiaceae; genus JAHQVI01. The sequence goes on along the minus strand of CAVSIA010000012.1, from coordinate 228,949 downwards.
CTCGCGGCGCACGCGCTCGTGCATGCAGCTCGGCAAATGCTTCGGCGAGCCGGTCGGACAGCGCCTTCACCATGATCTTTGAGTAGTCGTCATTGGCGCGCTCGAAGCGCTCGGCGATGACCTTCCTCGCCGATGCCTGCCGTCACCGCGAAGCCGCCGATATAGTCCGGCGCCGACGCCTTCCGGAGCGACGAAATCGGCCAGCGCGGTATTGGCCCGGTCGCTGCCGCCGCGGCTGATCTGCTGGCGCAGCGTATAGAGCGTCGCGAGTGTTTCGCTCCGGTTCTCGTCGGTATAAAGCCGAATATCGTCGTCCCCGACGCTATTGGCCGGCCAGAACCCGATCACGCCGTTCGCTGCTACCCAGTTCTCCGCGACCATCTGCTTCAGCATCGCCTGGGCGTCCTCGAAGAGCGGCCGCGCGGCCTGGCCATAGCGGCTGTCGTCGAGCACCATCGGATAGGTGCCCTTGATCTCCCAGGTCGAAAAGAACGGCGTCCAGTCGATATAGCGGGCGATGCTCGCCAGATCGTAGTCCTGAAACGCCCGTGGTGCCGAGGAAGGTCGGACGCGGCGGCTGTATACGGCTTCCAGTCGATGGCGAATTTGTTGGCCCGCGCCGCGGCGATCGAAGTCCGCGTCTTGGCGCCGCGGCCGCGCTCATGCGCGAGTTTCAGCTTGGCGTAGTTGCCGCGGATCGTCTCGATATAGCCGTCGCTGCTCTCGCCGAGCAGTTTCGAAACCACGCCGACCGCGCGGCTCGCATCGGTCACATGGATCGCCTGGTTGCGCGCATAGTTCGGGCTGATCTTGACGGCGGTATGCACCTGGCTGGTCGTCGCCCCGCCGATCAGCAGCGGGATCGTGAAGCCCTCACGCTCCATCTCGGCGGCGACATGGCACATTTCGTCGAGGCTCGGCGTGATCAGGCCGGAAAGGCCGATGATGTCGGCGTCGTCCTCGCGCGCCTTGTCCAGGATCTTCTGCGCGTGGACCATGACGCCGAGGTCGATCACCTCGTAATTGTTGCATTGCAGCACGACGCCGACGATGTTCTTGCCGATGTCGTGCACGTCGCCCTTGACTGTCGCCATGACGATCTTGCCGGCGGCGGGCTTGTCCTCCAGCCCCATCTCGCGCTTTTCTTGCGTCCATATACGGCATCAGATAGGCGACCGCCTTCTTCATCACCCGCGCGGATTTCACCACCTGCGGCAGGAACATCTTGCCGGCGCCGAACAGCTCGCCGACGACATTCATGCCGTCCATCAGCGGACCTTCGATCACATGAAGCGGGCGCACGACGGTGTGGCGTGCCTCTTCCGTGTCGGCTTCGATATAATCGGCGATGCCGTGGACCAGCGCATGGGTGAGACGTTCGCCGACCGGCTTCTCGCGCCATGACAGATCGGGCGTCGCGCGGCGCTTGCCGCCGGTCTTGAAACGCTCGGCGGCTTCGAGCAAGCGGTCGGTCCCATCGTCGCGGCGATTGAGGATGACGTCCTCGACGAGTTCGCGAAGCTCCGGCTCGATATCGTCATAAACGGCGAGCTGGCCCGGATTGACGATGCCCATATCCATGCCCGCCTGGATGGCATGATAGAGAAACACCGAATGCATCGCCTGGCGGACGGTCTCGTTGCCGCGGAAGGAAAAGGACAGGTTCGAGACGCCGCCCGAAACATGGGCGTAAGGCAGTTCGGCCCGGATCCGCCGGGTCGCCTCGATGAACTCGACGCCGTAATTATTGTGTTCCTCGATGCCGGTGGCGACGGCGAAGATGTTCGGGTCGAAGACGATGTCTTCGGGTGGGAAGCCGACCCGCTCGGTCAAAATTTCATAGGCGCGCTTGCAGATCCTGAATTTGCGCTCGGCGGTATCGGCCTGGCCCTGCTCGTCGAACGCCATGACGACGACGGCGGCGCCATAGCGCAGGATCTTCCTCGCCTGCTCGATGAACTGCGCCTCGCCTTCCTTCATGCTGATCGAATTGACGATCGCCTTGCCCTGGACGCAGCGCAGCCCGGCTTCGATGACGTTCCATTTCGAGGAGTCGATCATGACCGGCACGCGGGCGATGTCCGGTTCGGCCGCGATCAGGTTCAGGAACGTCACCATTGCCTTTTCGCTGTCGAGCAGGCCTTCGTCCATATTCACGTCGATGACGTTGGCGCCGTTCTCCACCTGCTCGCGCGCAACCGTGAGCGCGGCGTCATAATCGCCCGCTTCGATGAGCTTGCGGAATTTTGCCGAGCCGGTGACGTTGGTGCGCTCACCGATATTGATGAACGCGCTGCCGCTGTTTGCCAGATCCACGATTGAAATACACTCCTTCCGATACACGTATTGTCGCCTGTACTCAGGCGACTTTGCCGGTCGTGCCGGTCTTCTTCAGCGGAGGCGGCTCGGACTTCGCATCGTCTTCGGCCGCGTCCTCCGCGAACAACTCTGCCAGTTCCTGCGACTGCTTGCGTGCCTGAAGACGGACCTTTTCGGTATCCGTATAATGCTCGTAGTCGTCATAGAGCCGGCGTTCGTCGCTCTCCTTGAACATGTTGATGATCCACTTGGCACGCTGGGCCGGGGTGCCGAGCCCTTTCAGCAGATCCTTGGTCAGCTCCAGCGAGGCCAGGAAACTCTCCCGCTCGATCTCCTTGATGCCCTAAGTCCATCAGCCGGTGCACGTGCTGCCGGTTCCGGGCCCGCGCGTAGATCGGCACATGCGGGAAATGGGTTCGGACCACCTGCGCGGTCCGCAGCGATGTTTCCACATCGTCGATGGCAAGAACAAATGCGCGCGCGTCCTGAGTTCTCGCAGCTTCCAGAATGCCTAGCCGGCTTGCGTCCCCGTAATAGATTTTGTTCCCGAATTGATTAACGAAGTTGACCTGCTCAGCGTTAATGTCAAGGGCGGTAAATGGAATTTGCGTGGCGCGCAAAACACGGGCCACAATTTGCCCGAAGCGGCCGAAACCTGCAATGACGACATGTCCATTGGCCTTCGGCGGCGTATCGAACTGCGGTTCGGGCTTGCGCAGGCGCGCCGTGACGAAATCGTCGGCGAGAAGGAGAAGCGGCGTGATCGCCATGGAGATGGTGATGGCCACGGCAATGCCGCCGGCAAGGTTCTGATCGATGACCGAGCCGGACGCGGCGGCCGAGAGCAGGACGAAGCCGAATTCGCCGCCCTGCGACAAAACCAGCGCCAGCCGGCGCGCGGCGCGGTCGTTCAGATCCTGCCATCTGCCGACGATGTACAGGATGACCGCCTTGATCAAGGTGATGACGGCCACCGCCCAAATGATCACCGTCGGCTCGGTCATCAGCAGATCGACATTGAGCGACATCCCGACGGTGATGAAGAACAGCCCGAGCAGCAGGCCCTCGAACGGCGCGATATCGGACTCGATCTGATGGCGGAACTCGGAATTGGCGAGCAGGATGCCCGCAAGGAAGGCGCCGAGAGATGCGGACAGGCCGATATAATCCATGAGATAGACGACGGCGACGATCGTCAGAAGCGCCGAAGCCGTCATCGCCTCGCGCACGCCCGTCGAGGCGATGATCCGGTAGACGGGGTTCAGCAGATACCGCCCCGCGAGAATGATGCCGGCAATGGCGAGCACACCCTGCACGACCGCTAAAATCGAGAATCCCGCTTCGTTTTCCTTCAGCGCCAGGAATGGGACCATGGCGATCATCGGAATTGCCGCGATGTCCTGAAACAGCAGGACGGAGAAGGACAGGCGGCCATGCCGCGTGGTCAGTTCGCCGCGTTCGTCGAGCGTCTGCAGGGCAAAGGCCGTCGACGACAGCGAGAGCGCCAGGCCGACGATCAGCGACGGGCCGAAATCGAGCTCGCCGAAAAAAGCAATCAAGGTGAAGACGGTGATGGTGACGACGACCTGCGCGCCGCCCGCGCCGAATACGGCGCTGCGCATGGCCCACAGGCGGCGCGGCCGGAGCTCCAGGCCGATCAGGAACAGGAACATCGCAATGCCGAGATCCGCCGTATGCCGCAGCTCCTCGGTCTTGCCGAGCATTGCGCCGAGCCCGCTGGCGCTGATAACAATGCCCGCGAACAGGTAGCCCAGGATCGATCCGACATGGCAGCGCCTTCCCAGCGGTGCGGCTATCGCGGCCGCAGCGAGAAAAACGAGGAACTGCAAGAGGAAGCCGTCCATGGCTGCTCCTATCAAGCCACTGCCTTGTGCCGTGAAACGGATGATGAGACAGGCGCATTCAGAAGGCGTTACGGAAATGGAACCGCTAGTTTATCCATCATGAAGCCTGCGCGGAAGCATTCCCACCGGCGCCATTTTGTCAGCATACGATTTCACAAGCTTTATGATGTTGGTCGTGACATGGTTTTGAACGGCATGCAGAAAATCCACCGGCATTTGATGTTTGGCCAAAAATTTGTCCTGGCGCTGCCTTTGAGCATCGCTGCGGCTGCAGCCGTCCATGCAGAGACTGCTTGCGTGCGCTGCACGGGGCCGGATGCGGTCTATTCGTGCGAGACGACGAGGCCGGACGGCTCGCCGGTCAACGGCGCGGGCCTTTATTGCGCGTCGAGACTGGCCAGCGAGCGCGGCCATGTCGCCTGTGCGAGCCAGCGGAACGCCGATGGGTGCACCGGAACGCCGGTTCAATTCGTCTATACCGAGGATAGCGGCCCCAGCCAAATCGGCGTCAATGCTGCGGCGGAGAGCGAATCCGGTCAAGAGACGCCGCAGGGCGAGCCGGCAACGCTCGGTGCGTTCGCCAAAGATACGTACCACGCCTCGACGGAGACGGTAAAAAAAGCCGGGGACAATATCGGCGATGCCGCAAGCAAGGCGGGCCAAGCGACCGGCGACGCGATAAAAGGCGCGGGTAAGGCGATCGGTGCTGCAACCAAAAAGACACTAAAATGTCTCGGCAGCGCCTTAAACGATTGCTAGGCACGTGATGCAGTCCGGCGAGTCCGGACAGCATTTCTAAGCAACAGAGGATTGACGCGATGCCAGCTTGGAATGGCTTGGCTTGCTCTTCCAGTGACTTCACAGATCGTATCGGCAGGCCGTCTGGCGCGCATCGTCTGCGCCGCCCTGCTTATTGCACCACTTGCTCTCATTGGCGGCTGCGGCACTTCGATCCGCAACGGTCCGATCAATGCTGCGCTCGCCGAGCCGATGCCTGAAGGTCCCTCGGGGATTGCCGCTTCCAGCTCCGATGCCGACGATACGGTCGTCGGCCTGAGTTTCTCCGGCGGCGGCAGCCGGGCGGCGGCGTTCGCCTATGGCGTGCTGCGCGAATTGGCCCGGACGCGGATCTCCGCCAACGGCCGGAGCTCGCCGTTGATCGATCAGGTCGATTTCGTCTCCAGCGTCTCCGGCGGGTCGGTTACGGCCGCCTATTTCGCCCTCAAGGGCAAGGCGATGCTCGACGATTTCGAGCCGAAGTTTCTCGGGATGGACGTGGAGGCGTCGCTACGCACGTCGGTGTCGCTGCCGAACATCGTCCGGCTGACGAGCGGCGGCGTGAACGATTCCACCGGGCTGCAAAGCTGGCTCGATCAGAACCTGTTCCACAATGCCACCTATAACGACGTGCTGGGGCCGAGAAAGCCGACATTGTGGATCAACGCGTCCGACATTTATAACCGCACGCCGTTCGTGTTCAACCGGACCACCTTCGCCGCGCTTTGCAGCGATCTGAGTACGCTGCCCTTGTCGGAGGCCGTCGCCGCATCGGCCGCAGTTCCGCTCGTGTTCGCGCCGGTCATCGTCCGCAACTATTCGCATAAGTGCAATTATTCGGTGCCGAACTGGGCCGAGCAGGCGCTGAAAAACGCCAATGCGCCTGCGCTGCTGCGCGGCAATGCCGAGGCGATCAAACGCTATCGCAACAGCGATCAGGTCAAATATGTAAAGCTTCTCGATGGCGGCTTGACCGACAATCTCGGCCTGACCGGGTTGCTTATCGAGCGGCTGGCGGCTCGTGCGCCTTACGAACCCTTGAGCGAAGCTCAGGCGGTGCGGACACGGCGGATGCTGTTCGTGGTCGTCGATGCGGGACGCCCGCCGGGAGGCGATTGGGCGCAGCATGTCAAGACCGATACCAGCGATCTGATCCAGGCAGTCGCCGACACTGCGGTCGATGCCAATGTGCGCAATACCTACGACAATTTCGCTGCTCAGCTACGGTCCTGGAATAAGCAGCTCATCGATTGGCGTTGCGCTCTGCCGCAAAGTAAGGCAACCGAGCTTCTTGGCCATGGGCGGGTATGGAATTGCCGGGATCTCAGCTTCCACGTGGTCAAGGTGACGTTCGACCAGATGTCGGATCCGACCATCCGGGCAACGCTCGAGCGCATTCCGACACGCTTCAAGATCGACAAGAAGAATGTCGATCTGCTGCTCGACTCGGCGGGCGCGATCCTGCGCCAGAACAGCGCCTATCAGCGTTTTCTGGCGCTCGGCAGCTAGAGCACGATCATGATCCGGAACGGCCGATCCGCGCGCATGAGAAGAAAGCTGGCGGCGTAAATTCGACCGCCCGGGAGTTGGACGCGTAACGCGCGCCCTCCCTTCCCGTTTCGACCAGAAGGCTACCCGCAGACCCGGGCGAAGGCCTTCGCGCTGCGCATCGCCTGCGCTTTGCGGCGGACATAGAGCGGCCGGACGACGGGCGTTGCGGGTTCGGCTTTCCGTTCGGCGGGTGCGTTGCGGTTCCACAGCCAGGCACGCGCCTGCCGCTGAGCGTCGGCGATCTGCTCGGAAGTCATTTCGCTCGAGAGCTCGGCCCGCGCCGACAAAGCGCCTTCATGTCCCATCATCGCTGCCAGGTTGAACCATTTATGCGCGGCAACCAGGTCATGTTCGACATCACGTCCTGTCGAGTAACGCATGCCGAGAATAAACATTGCGTCGGCATCGTTTTGCTTCGGCTCGCTATGGGACGTTTCGTCCTCTTCTACTATCATTTCACTCATGGACGCATTCCTGAAACTTCGGTCGGGTGCCGACCGCAAATCAAGCCAAATCTCGTTCCCCTCTGGGACGAGACCAGCGTGCCATGTCACTGGAAAATTTCCGTAAATTGTTGGGAGAAAAACAGAGGTACGTCGTTAATGAAGCTCTGCAATATAGTTGATTTTACTTAGGTATATTTAATGAAGGTTTACGAAATCAGTGATTGCGAGGCAGTGCAACGAGGATTTAGCGGATGACCGGCTCGTCTGTGACCAGCAAATGCCAGCTTGAAACCCGATAGCCGTCCGGCTTCCAGAAATGGTTCCGCCATGGGATCGCAATGGTTACCGCGTGGGAAAGCGTCTCCGCGCTAACGGCTGGGGCGATGGTGCGAAATCGGGCGGTCACCTTATCGAGGCTGTCCTCGGTCGACCAGACCAGCGCGGTCTTCGCCGAAGTGGGTTCGGCTTGCGGCACATAGGCGGGGTTGCCGCCCAGCGCGATAATTGCCTGTGGAAAAAATCGCCGCAGATTTCCGCCAAGCTCTCGGTCGACCACGAGAATACGGCCATTATCGAAGTCGCTCGCCTTCATCTGGGCCGCGAGGCTCGCATAAGGCACGCCCCACCTGCAGATATTGCAAACCGGCTCCAGCACATACATGTTCGCTGCCCGGGCGCAGAACGCGAATGCGGCAACGCCCAGCGCCATGATCACGAACCGGCGGACCTGCTCCTGGCTTGTCGCCGCCCGCCGCGCCTGCGCCGTCAGCCAGATCGATGTGACCAGGAATAGCGGCATCAACCCGTGTGTGGGATAGCGGTCGACACCGAACAGGAGTGCGCCGAACACCAGCGCGGCGACGCTGAGCAAGGTCATGTGCAGAATGAGTTGCTCATAATCGGGCGCGGCCGCGGCGCCGGGACGCAGCCGCGCGGTGCGTAGAACGGTGCCGATCATCGCCGGGAAAAAGATCGGATAGAGGAAGATCAACGGCGCCAGATACATGACCGGCTCGGTAAAGGCGCGCCTGACGCCGACGAGCGCACGGGCGAAATGGGTGAAGGCGCTCCCGCCATTCGCATCCGGGAGCAGGGCGAAGACGCCTTCGGGCGTTCCAGCCAGCCAGATGAAGTAAGGCGCGGTGATGAGCCCGGCAACCGCGATCGTCAATGCGGCGCCACGGTTAAACAAAACGTGCCGGATAGCCGGCTGCAATGCGCTCGCCATCAGTAACGCGGCAAGGTAAACCCAGAACGTCGTCACCGTTAGGACCCCGAGGCCGACGGCGACGCCGAGCACGGCATAATCCCGGCCGCGCTGCCCTTCGATCAAGCGGAGAAAGGCCCAGAAGCAACCGGCGACGGCGCACATGGCTCCGACCGCGTGGGTAAAGCCCTCATGGAAGCGCCAACTGATCTGATAGATGAGCGCGAGCGCCTCGACTGAGAAGAACGCCCAGAGGGCGTCGCCTTTCATGACGCGCCGCGCGGACAGGAAGATGAACGCGCAGGTTCCCGTGAGCAGCGAATATTTGAGAATCTGGAAGTGCAGTGCGCCCGGCCCGGTCATGCGCGCCAGGAGCCACAAGACCCAGTCATAAAGCGGCGGCTGATCGGGCAGATAGCCAAGCGCCAGCGTCTGCGTCAGGATCGCTTCGAGCGGATCGTCCTCGCCGAGGTTCCCGGACGCGAGCAGGCGGGCGGTAATGTGCAGGCAGGAATAGAGCCCGACTGCGAGGATAACGCCGCCAAGGCTGTAAAGCTGGAACCGCTTCGCCCTCGCCGCAACCGAAGTCGCCTGCGTACGCTCAAGCACCGCCCGTCGCTCCCCCTGACGTCACCAAGCCCGCTCGATAGCATGACGGAGCGGGCTTGGCGATGGCCTCGATACGATTTGCGGCGCGCTTACGCGCCGATTTCGAGCACGGTCGAGCCGGTCGTCTTGCGTGCCTCCAAGTCGCGATGCGCGTCGGCGGTGTTCTTCAGCGGGTAGGTCTGGTTGACTGCGATCTTGACCGTTCCGCTCGCGACGACGTCGAACAGGTCCTGGGCGGTGGCCAGCAATTCTTCGCGCGTCGCGACGTAGCTGTTGAGCGTCGGGCGCGTTGCGTAGAGCGAGCCTTTCGCCGCTAGAATGCCGAGTTCGAGCGGCGGCACCGGACCTGATGCGTTGCCGAAACTCACCCACAGGCCGCGAAGCTTCAGGCAGTCCAGCGATTTGGGAAACGTATCCTTGCCGATCGAATCATAGACCACGTCGACGCCCTTGCCGCCGGTGAACTCCTTGACGCGGTCGACGAAATTCTCGGTCTTGTAGTTGATGACGTGGGTGCAGCCATTGGCCTTGGCGAGTTCGGCCTTCTCGGGCGATCCGACCGTCCCGATGATCGTGGCGTCGAGGTGAGCGGCCCATTGCGTCGCGATCAGGCCGATGCCGCCCGCAGCCGCATGGAGCAGCATCGTCGTGTCCGGTCCGACCGTGTACGTCCGCCGTATCAGATATTGCACCGTCATGCCCTGGAGCATCATCGCCGCGGCCGTCTTGCTTTCTACGCCCGCCGGAAGCTTGACCAGCCGCTCGGCGGCAATGAGCCGCTCCTCGGCATAGGATCCGATCACGCTGGCATAGGCGACGCGGTCGCCTGGGGCAACCTCGGTCACGCCGGGGCCGACCTCGACCACCTCGCCGGCGCCTTCCGTGCCGAGGACGAATGGAAATTTCGGCTGCGGATAAAGGCCTGTCCGGTGATAGACGTCGATGAAGTTGAGACCGGAGAAATGCTGGCGGATCTTGGCTTGGCCGGGTCCGGGCGCCGGCACATCGACCTCCTCCCATTTCAGCACTTCGGGTCCGCCATATTCATGAACTCTGATCGCGTGGCTCATTGGTCGCTCCTTCCATTTTCAGGCCCATGATTAAACGACCTGTAGGCCATATGCCAGCGCTTCGGGCGCACCCATGCGCCGCGCGCACCGGCGATGCCCGGTCCTACGACAAAGCGGCGCGGAGCGGGCGCGAAGGGCATGACGGTTCTGCCCCCCATGAAACGCCGGGGTGGCGATTGCGGGTTATGCACAGCTGGCGCGCCTTAACGGAATTTCAAACGGTGTCACCTTCGATGTCTTGCGTGGCCGGGCTTGGGAGAGATAACAAGCCGGATGGGGCTCACCCCGAGAAGAAGGAGGGACGGCTTTGATGCGCTTCGCAGTGGCTTTGGCTTTGATACTGGCTGGCGGCATGATCGCTCATAGCCCGCGCGCGCTGGCGCAGCGGGCCAGCGTCGATCTGGCGGCGCGCAAGCCGGGCCAGAGCACCGGACTGCCGCTGCCGCGCTTCGTCAGTCTGAAAGCCGATGAGGTGAATGTGCGGCGCGGTCCGGGCTGGGATCACGGTATCGCCTGGGTTTTCCGGCGCGCGGGCCTGCCCGTGGAGATCATCGCCGAATTCGATGTCTGGCGGCAGGTGCGCGACAGCGAGGGGGCGACGGGATGGGTCATCGGCACGTTGCTGAGCGGTCGGCGTACCGTTCTGGTGGCGCCATGGCAGGAAAAGAAGCGCACCATCGACCTGCATGAATCGGCCGGCAAATCGTCGCCCGTGACAGCGCGGCTGTCGCCGGGCGTGCTCGGCGACGTCAATGAATGCGACGGCGCGTGGTGCCGCATCATGGCGGGCGGCGTTTCCGGGTACATCGCGCAGGAGCTTGTCTGGGGCGCCTATCCGGGCGAGAAGATCAACTGAAGCCGTGTTCGGCTCAGTTCGACTTTTTGACCAGACGCACGAGCACATCGACCCGGGAGATTTCCATTCCCTCGGGAGGATTCGGCACCGACAGCACCGGCGAACCCTCGCCGTCGATGTCGATCAGGATGCCTTCATGCTCGAAATAGAAATGGTGATGATCGGAGGTGTTGGTATCGAAATAGGTCTTCGATCCTTCGATCGCGACTTCGCGCAGCAACCCCGCTTCTGTGAATTGATGCAAAGTGTTATACACAGTTGCGAGCGAAACCGGGATATGTTCGCGGACAGCTTCGTCATGAAGCATTTCCGCGGTCACATGCCGCTCTCCATTGCCGTACAACAACAGCCCCAGGGCGATGCGCTGCTTGGTCGGGCGCAGTCCAGCCGTCTTAAGGCGCTCGGCAATCGTCGTATCGGATACCGCAAGGGTCATCACGTATGAATTTCTTTACGTTGAGGATTTCAAAAATATATTGTGTAGTCGCTTTTAAAGCAACTAGATGCTCACTCGGGTCGCTCTTGCGTAAGAGCGCGGGCTAGGCTTTTGCGAACCCAGCCTCTTATGTTAGCTAACGAAGGCATCGAAGGGAATCTGTTTGTTTCCCGCTCACGGACGGTATTGAGGTACAATGGCTGAACGCCAAAAGGCATACGACTACGAGGACCTCCTGGCCTGCGGCCGGGGAGAGTTATTCGGCCCCGGCAATCCGCAGCTGCCATTGCCGCCTATGCTGATGTTCGACCGCATTTCGCACATTTCCGATGCCGGCGGGGAGCACGAAAAGGGCCAGATCGTTGCCGAACTCGAGGTCAAACCCGATCTCTGGTTCTTTCCCTGCCATTTCAAAGGCGATCCCGTCATGCCCGGCTGTCTCGGTCTCGACGCGCTATGGCAGCTTCTCGGGTTTTTTCTCGGCTGGATTGGCGGCGAGGGCCGCGGCCGCGCACTTGGTGTGGGCGAGGTGAAATTCTCCGGCATGGTCACGCCGACGGTCCAGAAGGTCGAATATTTCGTCGATCTGAAGCGCGTCATTCGCAGACGGCTCACGCTTGGTATCGGCGACGGCTACCTGAAGGCGGACGGTCAGACCATCTATGTCGCGAAGGATCTGCGCGTAGGGCTTTTTGACGCAGCATCCGGCGAAAGCCCGGCCGCCGCGCTCTGATATGCCTCAAATCAATGCGAGAGGCGGCAATCCGCCCCGAAATGCGATAGGATGTCGAGCAGGAGCTCGTTCCGCAGCATTTCGGTGCGAAGCGGCTTTATAAACGGGCTCGGCTCGATCGCCAGCGCGGAAAACCAATCTGGGAGGCAAGAGGGTTTCCATGAGACGTGTCGTGGTTACGGGCATGGGCATTGTGTCCTCCATCGGGAACAACGCCCAGGAGGTGCTCGCGTCGCTGCGCGAGGCCCGCTCCGGAATTGTGGTGGCTGAGGACTACGCGGAGCTTGGCTTTCGCTGTCAGGTCCATGGCGCGCCCAAGCTCGACTGGGAATCTGCGCTCGACCGAAAGGTGCGCCGCTTCATGGGCGCGGGCGCTGCGTGGAACTTCATCGCCATGCAGCAGGCGATCCAGGATGCGGGGCTGGAGGAGCACGACGTTTCGAATGAACGCACCGGCCTGATCATGGGCTCGGGCGGGCCTTCCACGCGCGCGATCGTGCAGGCGGCCGACACCACCCGGACCAAGGGGCCGCGCAAGGTCGGACCTTTCGAAGTGCCGAAATCGATGTCGAGCACCAATTCCGCCACGCTCGCCACGCCTTTCAAGATCAAAGGCGTCAACTACTCGATCTCGTCGGCTTGTTCGACCTCGGCGCATTGCGTGGGCAACGCCACGGAAATGATCCAATGGGGCAAGCAGGACGTCATGTTCGCCGGTGGCGGCGAGGAACTGGACTGGACTCTGTCCGTGCTGTTCGACGCCATGAACGCGATGTCATCCGACTTCAACGATACGCCGGCCAAATCGAGTCGCGCCTACGATGTGCGGCGTGACGGATTCGTCATCGCCGGCGGCGGCGGTGTTCTGGTCCTGGAAGAGTTGGAGCACGCCAAGGCGCGCGGCGCCAGGATCTATGCCGAGGTCGGCGGCTATGGCGCCACCTCCGACGGCTACGACATGGTTCAGCCCTCGGGCGAAGGCGCGGCGCGCTGCATGAAGCTCGCCATGAAGGGGCTCGACCGCAAGATCGACTACATCAACCCGCACGCCACTTCGACGCCGATCGGCGACTTGAAGGAGATCGAAGCGATTCGCGAGGTCTTCGGTAGCGACATGCCGCCGATCGCGGCGACGAAATCGCTGACCGGCCATTCGCTGGGGGCAGCCGGCGTTCAAGAGGCGATTTACTCGCTTCTTATGATGCATAACGGTTTTATCTGCGAATCGGCCAATATTGAAGAACTCGACCCCATATTCGAAGGTGTGCCGATCGTTCGGGAGCGGCTGGACAACGTCGAGTTAAATTGCGTAATGTCGAACAGCTTTGGGTTCGGGGGGACGAACGCTACGCTGATCTTCAAGCGCCTTGACGCTTAGGAGTTGCGCTGCGTGGCGCCTGAGCCGCCAACAGCCAAGCTGACATCGAGAGCGAGTATGACAGGGATCGACATCGCCAAGCCGGGCGCGCTTATGGCGGGCAAGCGCGGGCTCATTATGGGCGTCGCCAACGAACGCTCCATCGCCTATGGAATCGCCCGCGTGCTGGCGGGCCACGGCGCCGAACTCGCCTTTTCCTATCAAGGTGACGCCTTCGGGCGGCGTGCCATACCCCTTGCCGAGTCGCTCGGCGGCACCATCATCGCGCCTTGCGACGTCATGGATCTGGCCTCGGTTGATGCCGTATTCGGCCAGATCGGTGACAAATGGGGCTCGCTCGACTTCATCGTTCACGCGCTCGCTTTTTCCGACCGCAATGAGCTGAAAGGGCGCTACGCCGATACGACGCGCGAGAACTTCACCAACACCATGGTGATTTCCTGCTTCTCCTTCACCGAGATCGCCAAGCGCGCCGCCGCGCTGATGCCGCATGGCGGATCGATGATCACGCTGACCTATGGCGGGTCGATGCGCGTCGTGCCGCGTTACAACGTCATGGGCGTTGCCAAGGCGGCGCTCGAGGCGTCGGTGCGCTATCTCGCCATGGATTTCGGCCCGCAGAATGTCCGCGTCAACGCATTGTCGCCTGGACCGATGCGGACCCTCGCCGGCGCAGGCATTTCCGATGCGCGCGTGCTGTTCAATTATCAGAAGATGCACTCGCCGCTCGGCCGTACCCCCACGCTCGATGAGGTGGGTGGCGCCGCGCTTTATCTGCTCTCCGACCTCTCCACGGCCGTGACCGGTGAGGTCCACTATGTGGATTCCGGGTATAACACCGTGGCCATGCCGCGTCCGGAAACCATCAAGGAAACCGGCGAAGGCACCGCTCTGGCCAACGGCAACGGGAACGGCAATGGCGACGGTGCCAACGGCGGCGAGACGATGAAGGCGCAGGCTGCGGAGTAAGCCGTTGCCCGTGCGCGCTCCGCCGGTGATCGTTCAGCGGGAGACTTCAGCCGTGTCCGGTGAGCGAAGCCTTGGCGCTCTGCTTCAGCATCTCGAGCCGATCCTGGACGAAACCGAATTCGGTTTCGGGCGCGTGCCGTCCGGCTCGGAATTGCCTCTGACCCTTTCAGCGTTCGGCATCATCGAGGAAGACGAAGGCACCACGGTCATTGCCTTCGCCGAGAGCCTTCGTGCCCACGGCATCGAGCATTCGACGGGCTGGGCAAAGATCAGCCTGACGGTGCATTCTGCCCTCGATGCGGTTGGCTTGACTGCGGCGATCGCAACTGCGCTGGCGCGCGATGGCATCAGCGCCAATGTCGTGGCGGGGTATTACCATGACCATCTGTTCGTGCCCTGGGAGCGCCGCCATGAGGCGCTCGCCGCGCTCGCGGGCCTGTCCTCGGACAAGGCGTCCGCATATCGGCCGGCGGGGTGATGTCGGCGCAACAGGTGCCGAATTTGGCACCGCGCCCGCTACGCCCGGATTTGAACTCACCGACCCTGATGATGCTGCTAGGGAGCGCTGCCGGAATGCGGCGTGGGTGTTGTTGCTTTGAGTGGCGTCAGAAGGGGGAGTGAGATGGGCAACGAAAATGAATTCGACGCGAGCCTTGTCTACACCGACACGGTGAGCGAGGAGGTTCTGGCTCAGCAGGACCGGATGGTCCAGCAGCTCATGGAGCGGCCGAACGCGCTTGCCAACGCCAGCCTGCACGCCGAGAACGAGCTTCGCCGGCTGATCGCATCCTGTAATCGCCTCGCCTGGCGGTCCGTGCCGGCGGATCTTCGGCAGCCGACGCCGGAGGAGGCCGCCGCGCTCCTGGAGCGGCTCGGTCAGGACGAGCGTCATAAACTGATCCACGATGCCCAGCTCACCGCCGAGCAACGCTATCTGGTCGTGCGCATGCAGGAAGCGCATGAGCTATGCGCGGCGAGGCTGCAGGTGGAACAGGACGAGCTTGCCCATCGTGAACAGGCGGAGCGGGAGTGGGCCGAGTTCGAGGCTGACGATGCGGCCGGCAAGGAGGCCCGTTTCGAGGCGTGGCGCGCCGCGCGGGGCGGCTGACGGCACGCCGGAGTCAACGACGCGAGGCGATAAATCCTAGATCAGGCAGATATGCAACAAATTGGTTGCGTGTTTCCTCCGCCGGCCTTATTTATAGGCAGCCAGGAGGTTGCATATATGACCGATCTTATCGAGAAGCAGATTGAAATTGCTGCCCCGGTTTCCCGGGTCTGGCGCGCGCTGACCGACCACCGCGAATTCGGAGAATGGTTTCGCGTCAAGCTCGAAGGACCGTTCGTTCCCGGCGAAGTCTGCGAGGGGCGGATAACCCATCCGGGCTTCGAGCATGTCAAATGGAAGGCGACGATCAAGCAGATCGAGCCCGAGCGGTTGTTCGCGTTCACCTGGCATCCTTATGCCGTCGATCCGGACTTCGACTATTCGGGCGAGCCCGAAACGCTGGTCGAGTTCCGGCTTGAGGCGATCGCGACCGGCACGCTGCTGACGGTGACCGAGTCCGGTTTCGATGCTCTACCCAGCGAGCGGCGCGTGGACGCTCTGCGCATGAACGACCGGGGTTGGGCGATACAGGTGGAGAATATCGCCGAGCATGTCCGTCAGCATGGCTAATCCGCTCGCAAGCGGTAAAGACCCGGCGCCGATCTTCGCCGCGCTTGGCGATGCGACGCGTCTGTCGCTCGTTGCCAGGCTCAGCGAAGGGGCGCCGCGGTCCATCTCGCAGCTTACCGAAGGCTCGAACCTGACCCGGCAGGCGATCACCAAGCATCTGAAGGTGCTGGAGGGGGCAGGGGTGGTGCGCGGCATCCGCATCGGTCGTGAGCAGCAGTTCGAATTCAACCCACAGCCGATCGACGAGTTGAAGGCGTATCTCGAAGGGGTGTCGCGCCAATGGGATGACGCACTCGGCAGGTTGAAGGCCTTCGTCGAGCGCTGAGCCGTGGGCCGGTGATCCAGGGATCGTCTCAGCCTGAGCAGGCGAGGCTCTCGTCGGCCGTGGCCATGTGAATGCTGAGGTTCCGGATCGTCGGATCGCGACCGTTCAGCGGGTTATCCGGGTCCCAGCCGTAATTCATCGTCTCGAACCGCCCGCCGAGCGCCTCGTAGATCAGCAGGCGTCCGGTGAGCGACTTGCCGATGCCGAGCAGCTCCTTCAGCACTTCCGTCGCCTGCAGCGTGCCGATCACTCCGGCGACGGCGCCGAGAATGCCCGCCTCCTCGCAGCGCGCGACGGCTCCGGGTGGCGGCGCTTCGGGGAACAGGCAGCGATAGGATGGGTTCGGCGTGCCGTCCTCGCCGGTCTCGAAGGCGCGGAAGGTGGAGAGATAGCCGTCGAACGGCCCCAGCGCTCCGAATACCAGCGGCTTTTTCGCGAAGAAGCAGGCGTCGTTGACCAGATAGCGCGTGTCGAAATTGTCCGAACCGTCGGCGACCACATCGTAGCCGGAGATCAGCTCCATCGCATTTTCCGGGGTCACCTTGTGCGGAATGGCCTCGACAGTGACATGCGGATTGAGGCGCGCCGCGGTTTCGGCCGCGCTCTCGACCTTGGCCATGCCGACGCGGTCCGTGTCGTGGGCGATCTGGCGTTGCAGATTGTCGAGCGAGACCGTGTCGTGATCGGCGATGCCGATATGTCCGACACCGGCGGCGGCCAGATACATCAGCATCGGCGAACCGAGACCGCCCGCGCCGATCAGCAGCACGCGTGACTGCTTCAGCTTCTGCTGCCCGGCGCCGCCGACCTCCTTGAGGATCAGGTGGCGCTTGTATCGCTGGATCTCCCGACCGGTCAAACTCATGTCGACTTTCACTTCCAATGCGATTGGGGGAGCGGAACGGGCCTTTGCCCCGCCGCTCTAGCGTCCCGTCGAGCCGAAGCCGCCGCCGCCGCGCGTGCTGTCGGCCAGTTCCGTCACCAGATTGAAGGAGGCGCGCGCGACCGGTGCGATCACAAGCTGGGCAATCCGGGTTCCGCGTTCAATGGTGAAGGTCTCCAGCCCGAGATTGGCCAGCAGCACCTTGACCTCGCCGCGATAGTCCGCATCGATCGTGCCGGGACTGTTGAGCACGGTCACACCGAAGGACAGCGCGATGCCGGAGCGCGGCCGGATCTGGCCTTCGAAGCCTTGCGGGATCTCCATCGCAAGGCCGGTGGGCACCAGCGCCCGCTCGCCCATCGGCAGAAAGATGGTTTCGTCGTCCGCGAGCGCGGCGATCAGGTCCATGCCGGCGGCGCGGTCGGTCTGATATTCAGGCAGTGGCAGCCCCTCTCCATGAGGCAGACGCTGCACGCGGATCACGGGTTGTCGGGCGTTTTGAAAAAACGGCATACCGATCATGAGCTTACTCCGCCGCTGTGGATAGACGCGCGGAATTGTCCCGCAGGAATGCGGCTACACGCTGCATCAGCCTTTCGGCCACCTCGTGCTTGCGCAAATGAGGCCATTCTTCGACGCCGTCCCTGGTGACGAGCAGAACTTCATTGTCATTTCCCCCCATAACGCCCTTCTCCGCAGATACATCATTGGCCACGATCCAGTCGCACCCCTTGCTCGCCAGCTTCTTCTTGGCGTAGTCCACCAGATTTTCGGTCTCGGCGGCGAAGCCGATGACCAGATGTGGACGCAGGAAATCATGTCGGGCAATCGTGCGCAGGATATCCGGATTCTCGGTAAGTGCGAGGGTCAGTGTCTTGGCTTTCCCAAGTTTCTTCAGCTTCTGGGGGTGATCGCCGGCCGTGCGCCAGTCTGCGACGGCGGCGGTGAAGATGCCGACATCGGCGGGCAGCGCGCTCTCGGTGGCTTCGAGCATCTGCCGCGCCGTCTCGACCCGCAGCAGCGTCACGTTTGCGGGCGGTGTCAGGCTCGTCGGCCCGGAAACCAGCGTCACGCTTGCGCCGAGCATCGCGGCGGCTTCGGCGACGGCATAGCCCTGCTTGCCCGAGGACCGGTTGGCGATATATCGCACCGGGTCGATGGGCTCGTGCGTCGGCCCGGCCGTCACCAGCACCCGAACGCCTTCGAGCGGCCCGGATCCGGCGTTCAGCACCGCTTCGGCCGCATCGAGGATCGCCGCCGCCTCGGCCATGCGCCCGATTCCCCACTCGTTGCAGGCCATGGCCCCTTCGGTCGGCCCGACGAGATGCAACCCGTCGGCGCGGAGCCGGGCAACGTTGCGCTGGGTGGCTGCGTTCTCCCACATCTTCCAGTTCATCGCCGGCGCGGCGAGCACGGGCTTGTTGGCCGCCAGCAGCACGGAGGTCGCCAGATCGTCCGCCAGGCCGCCCGCCATGCGTGCGAGCAGGTTGGCGGTCGCCGGCGCGATGATGATCAGGTCGGCTTCGCGCGAGAGCTGGATATGGCCGATTTCGGTCTCGTCCTTCAGGTCGAACAGGTCGGTGAAGGCTTTTTCCTCGCAGAGCGTTGAGACCGACAGCGGCGTAACGAAATGCTGGGCGCTAGCGGTGAGCACCGCGCGGACGCGAGCGCCGCGTTCCCGCGCCCGCCGGATCAGGTCGAGCGCCTTATAGGCGGCGATACCGCCGCCGATGATGAGCAGGATGGATTTTCCGTTCACTTTCGCCGCCCGTTTTCGCTCATTTCCGGCAATTCTATACCACAATGCTTCAGGAAGTCTGCGGGATGCGTGCCTTTAAAGAATGAGCATTGCACTCGGCGATATCAACGGGCGCGGGGTGCCGGCGCGCTCGAACCTAAACATTTGCCATCGAAAGTATTCAGAACGGGTTAAGCGCAATCGCCACACCTTTGCGCACACGCTCGTGTGTGGATGGAGAAATTCATGCGCTATTTACCTGTCTTAGCTCTGACCGCCGCAACGATGCTTGCGGCTTCCCTAGTTCCCGCCAGCGCCGCGCCTCTGACCGGCCTTGCCGCACCGAAAGGTGACACCGGTGGCCTGATCAAGGTCCACGGCTGGCACGGCTACTGCGCCTGGGGACCGCTGCGTTATCACCGCCACGTCGAAGGCATCGGTAACGTTCCCTGCTATCGTCATTATTATCGCGACCGGGATCGCTGGAATCGCGATTATGACGACAACGATTATCGCCGCCATCGCTATCGCCGCTGGCATCACCGCCACCACCATGACGACGACGATTAGCGTTAAACGACCAGGACCATCCTTCCAAAGCGGTGGCTCTCTGCGTCTCCCGCATTGAAATCCGCTGTGGATAACATGACATTTGAGCCCCTCTTGCGGTGCGATGAGGCCGGGTAAGTGATTAAATGTCATGTCAATTCGTTCCACGAAATAAAACGGCGTGGTTCGTTGGCGTTTTGCGATTCGAAACCGCTATGGCGCGGCTCACGCGCTGCCGATCAGCACTCCCGCCGCGAACACGATGAGGCCCGCCCACCACCACCTCGAAGGCCGCGCGCAGGAACTTCGTGTCCATGTAGCGCGCCCTGATCCAGGCGATCACCCACAGCTCGACCATGCACCACCGCGATGGCGATCGTCGTGGCGACGTGGAAATTGTCGATCAGGTAGGGCAGCGTGTGGCCGATGCCGCCGACGGTCGTCATCAGCCCGGTTATGAGGCCGCGAAGCCAGGGCTTGCCGCGGCCGGTCAGCGCGCCGTCGTCCGACAGCGCCTCGGCAAAGCCCATCGAGATGCCCGCGCCGACCGAGGCCGCCATGCCGACGAGGAACGTCTGCCAGGTGGTCTGCGTGGCGAAGGCGGCGGCGAACAGCGGCGCCAAGGTCGATACCGAGCCGTCCATCAGGCCGGCAAGGCCCGGCTGCATGACCTGAAGCATGAAGATCGCGCCGCCGCGTCTCCTCCTCCTCGCTGCGCGCCCGATTTCGTCAGGTGCAACTGCCCAGGCGATGCGGCGAGGCGATTCATGGCTGCGCTCCGCCGCGGCAAGGTCGCCGAGCAGCTTGCGCGTTGCCGCATCGTTCGTGCGGCGCCATGGCGCGCTCGTAGAAGACGCCGCGCCTCGTACTCGATCTCCTCGGCCTGCTTGCGCACGGCGTCGAGGCCGAGCGGGCGCACCATCCAGAGCGGCTCGTGCCTGATGAAGCCGCCGATGTCGTGCGGACGGAGCAGTGGGATGTGCTCGCCGAATCTCTCCTGGTAGAGCGCAAAAAGCTGGCCGCGGTGATCGTCCTCCTCGTCGGCCATTTCGGCGAACACCTGGGCGGACGCAGGATAGTTCTCTTTCAACCCGTCGACATAATCCCGATAGATGCGGGCATGCTCTTCCTCGAGCGTGATGGCGAGCGCCAGGATCTCCCGGTCGCTGAGTTGCGCGAACTGCCTCACGCCTATCTCCTCTGTCCGATCATTAAAACTTTAGAATAGTTCTAAAACGTCACGGGCGATCCTGCAAGCCTGGCTTCGCCGCCGCGCGCCGCCATCCACGGCGCGTTGATCGCCCTGGCATGCCCCCTATGTATTGCAGGAGCCCTAACGGAGTGTTTTGGAGCGCTTTTTTGGGGCCGATGCGCCTATTGCGACACGGAGTCCCGAGCCGCGACGCGTTGGAACGCGTGCGCCGGATGCATGTTTTATGGCGGAGTAGCCAGCTCGCAGGCCGCAGCGATTTCGACCATGCCGGTCCGCTGATTGCAGGCGCTGAAACCGTCACCGTCGAGCGTCACGGCTTCGCACGGCCGCTTCCTCAGTCCTCGACCGCTACCAGACGCCGCCGCGCGATGTCCGCCAGCGGAAATTCGGCACCTTTCTTCATACATTTGCGCCGGTATTCGCGAAGCCACAGCTCCTGCGTTCCGAGGTCTGCGGTGGCTGCAAGGCTCGCCTCGATCAGAGCGCGCCTCTCACGATTGGAATTCGCCTTCTTCCAGGCTTTCTTGTCTTTCTTGGTGCGTCCGCAGCCGATGCAGACGCCGCAAATATCCGTGCAGATGTCGATGCACGGCGACTGAAGCTTGTCCTCCTTGCTCAATGCTCGATCCCTGGTTGCAACGGAATAAAATCTTACATCTCAGATAATCGCCGCGTTTACGCGCCGCAACCTCAGCCTTCCGTTTTATACGCCGGCAAATCGTGATTACATCCGCTCAACGAACAGAATGGGGGACGGCTCATGGAAATGCTCGCAATTGCCGGGTTGGTTTTTCTCGCAATCCACATCGTTCCAGCGACGCCGCTGCGGCGCACGGCGGTATCCTCCGTCGGCGAGGGGGTCTATATGGGGGTCTTCTCGCTCCTGTCCCTGGCCGTAATCTTCCTATGGGTCCGCGCCTTCAACAGCACCCCCTACGATACGCCGCTCTGGAGCTATCCCGTCTGGTGGCCCTACCTCAAGGCGCTGATCCTGCTGTTTGCCGCGGTTCTGTTCGTCGGCGGATTGTCCTCGCCCAATCCGACCCTGCCGCAGGCCGGCAAGCTGCTCGAGCGGCCCGATGTCGCCGCTGGCATTTTTGCCATTACGCGGCACCCGCTGATGTGGAGCTTCGGGCTTTGGGGCATCGCCCATCTGATCAGCCAGCCCGATTGGCGCGGCGTCTGGTTTTTCGGCCTGTTTGCCGCCACCGCGATCGGCGGGGCGCTGCTGCAGGAACGGCGCAAGGCCGCGACCTACGGGGCGAGCTGGGACCGGTTCGCGGCGAAAACGTCGTTCATCCCGTTCCTTGCCGTGCTCCAGGGGCGGGCAAAGCTGAGCCTTGGCGAGATCGGCTGGTGGCGGATCGCGGTCGCCATCTTGCTGTGGGCGGTCATCCTCCACCTGCACCAGTCGCTGTTCGGTGTCCCGCCGCTGCCGGGGCTGGCGTAGAAACAGTCCTATGCCCCTCGCCCGATGACAAGCTGTAGAGCACTCTGTACGAATGACGAGTGGGTCGAGGCTCGAGGACAGTGAGATTGCGGGTGAAGAGCTGGTCGCTGTCACGCAAGCTTGCGCTGACGTTTGTATTGGCGACAGCCGCAGTCTTGGTCAGTGTGACGTCGCGGGCTGAGCCGCGCCTGGCATTGCTGATCGGCAATCAAAACTACGGCGACGCGGTCGGCCCGTTGAAAAACCCGCATAATGACGTCGCTTTGATCAAAGGTGCGCTGCTCAAGGTCGGGTTTACCGAAGCGAATATCACCGTCGTGACCGACGCCGATCGCATTGCCATGATCCGCACGCGAGCCGCCGCTGCCACCGTTGTCGGAAGCCGCTCAGGCGTGGCAGTTCGTGCAAAACACGGAGAGCGAAGCGGTTCTGGAGGACTTCATCCGCCGCCATGGCGAAAGCGTCCTTGGCGGTCTCGCGCGGGGCCGGCTCCGCGAATTGCGCGCAGCCGCGATCACGCCTTACCTGAACATGACGAGCAGGGCGCCGTCCGAAGAGGTCCGCCTCGCAGGGGGCGGAAATAAATGCGTCGTCCCCGGTTCCGGCGTAAGCTTCCGGGATTGCTGGGAGAAGGGCGTTCAGCGGATTTGCGGCCCCGAAATGGTCGTGGTTCCCAGGGGCGAATTTCTGTTGGGGTCGCCGCAGACCGAGAAAGAGCGCGCGGACGATGAGGACGACAAGGCCGGCGTCGGCGGCAAGCGGGTGCGCGTCCGGATCAACGAGCCTTTCGCCGTCGGCAAATTCGAGGTGACGGTCGAGGATTGGGAAGCCTGCCTGGGCGATGGCGGCTGCAAGAAGAAGCTCGATCCAACGGATGGACGGGGCAGGCAGCCGGCGAGGGATGTGAGCTGGAATGTCGTCGTCAATGAATATCTGCCATGGCTTACCAGGAACACCGGCAAGATCTACCGTCTATTGAGTGAAGCGGAGTGGGAATATGCGGCGCGCGCCGGCACCCAGACCGCCTATTCCTGGGGCAGTGCGTTGAGCGAGACAAGCTGCAACGGCTGCGGCAAGGAGATCCTCAAGGGAGAGACCCTTCCCGTCGGCTCTTTCGCCCCGAATGGCTGGGGGCTTTACGATGTCCACGGCAACGTCTGGGAGTGGGTTCAGGATTGCTATACCAACTCATATGCGAACACGCCGCGCGACGGACGTCCCAGGGCCGGGACCGCGAATTGCCGTGCCGTGCGCCGCGGCGGATCCTACTATAGTGGGTCGGACAATTTGCGTTCCGCGGTCCGCGACGAGGAGCAGGCGGATGTTGAGCGGTTCAATTTAGGGTTTCGGATTGCCAGGGAACTCGATCCGTGAAGCTCCGCGCCCGTAGCTTGCGTCGCCACAATTCAGCGGCGCGTTGAGGACTGCAGCCGGCCACCGCGTCGCGGGGCCTTCCCGCAGCCCTGCTTTTCGACTATCTAACCGAAATGAGCACACAGAGCCCGACAATGACTGGCGCGCCCGCCGAAAAATCCGCCAAGGCGGAGGCCGTGCCTATGGCCCGCATCCGCAATTTTTCCATTATCGCCCATATCGACCATGGCAAATCGACCTTGGCCGACCGGCTGATCCAGATCTGCGGCGGCCTCAGCCTGCGCGAGATGAAGGAGCAGGTGCTCGAATTCGATGGATATCGAGCGGGAACGCGGCATCACGATCAAGGCGCAGACCGTGCGGCTCGACTATACCGCGCGCGACGGGCAGAACTACCAGCTCAACCTGATCGACACGCCGGGCCATGTCGACTTCACCTACGAAGTCAGCCGGTCGCTGGCCGCCTGTGAAGGCTCGCTGCTCGTGGTCGACGCCAGCCAGGGCGTCGAGGCGCAGACGCTGGCCAATGTCTACAAGGCGCTCGACAATGATCACGAGATCATCCCCGTGCTCAACAAGATCGACCTGCCCGCCGCCGAGCCGGACCGCGTGCGCCAGCAGATCGAGGACGTGATCGGCCTGGACGCCTCCGACGCCCTGGAGATTTCCGCCAAATCGGGCCTGGGCGTCCCCGAGGTGCTGGAGGCGATCGTGCACCGGCTGCCGCCGCCGGTGGGCGACCCCGACGCGCCGCTGAAGGCGATGCTGGTCGATAGCTGGTACGACCCCTATCTCGGCGTCGTGGTGCTGGTGCGGGTGATCGACGGCAAGATGACCAAGGGGCAGCGCATCAAGCTGATCCAGACGGGCGGGAGCTATCTGGTCGACCGCGTCGGCATTTTCCGGCCCAAGCAGGAAATGTGCGGCAGCCTCTCGGCTGGCGAGATCGGTTTTTTCACCGCCGCCATCAAGCAGGTCGCCGATACCCGCGTCGGCGATACGATCACCGACGAGAAGCGCCCGACGGCGAAGGCGCTGCCAGGCTTCAAGGAAGCCCAGCCTGTGGTGTTCTGCGGCCTCTTCCCCGTCGACAGCGCGCAGTTCGAGGATCTGCGCGAGGCGATGGGCAAGCTGCGGCTGAACGATGCCTCGTTCCAATATGAGATGGAGACGTCCGCCGCGCTCGGCTTCGGTTTCCGCATCGGTTGCCTCGGCCTCCTGCATCTGGAGATCATTCGCGAACGGCTCGAGCGCGAGTTCGATATCGATCTGATCACCACCGCGCCGAGCGTCGTCTATCACCTGTTCATGACCGACGGCACCACGCAGGAGATGCACAATCCCGCCGACATGCCGGATACGGTCAAGATCGACCATATGGAGGAGCCCTGGATCACTGCCACGATCCTGGTTCCCGACGACTATCTCGGCTCTGTCCTGAAGCTCTGCGAGGACCGGCGCGGCCGGCAGAAAGATCTGTCTTATGCGGGCAGCCGCGCCATGGTGGTTTACGAACTGCCGCTCAATGAGGTGGTGTTCGACTTCTACGACCGGCTGAAATCGGTGACCAGCGGCTATGCGTCCTTCGATTACCAGATGACCGGCTATGAGGCCGGCGATCTCGTCAAAATGTCGATCCTCGTCAATGACGAGCCGGTCGACGCGCTCTCCATGATCGTCCACCGGTCGCGCGCCCACCAGCGCGGCCGCGTCATGTGCGAGAAGCTCAAGGAGCTGATCCCGCGGCACATGTTCAAGATCCCGATCCAGGCGGCGATCGGCGCCAAGGTCATTGCCCGCGAGACGCTGTCGGCGTTGCGCAAGGACGTGACGGCGAAGTGCTATGGCGGCGACGTCAGCCGCAAACGCAAGCTGCTGGACAAGCAGAAAGAGGGTAAGAAGAAGATGCGTCAGTTCGGCCGGGTCGAGATTCCTCAGGAGGCGTTCATCGCAGCGCTGAAGATGGACGAGAACTAGATGGCCGCTGCGCGCGCGCTGCGTCTGCTGGTTGGAAAATCTGCGATAGCGCTATCCAAACGGAGCCCCCTCGGCCGGGGCCTCTTCCGGCGTTCGATGCTGGCGATGCTCGACGCGCTCGGCATCACCGAGGTCAACTCGTCGTTTCGCGGTGCGCCGATCCATTTTCACCTGGACAACAACACCGAGCGCAAGGCGCTGCTGTCCAATCGCTACGATCGGGCGGAGATGGACTTCCTCTGCTCCTACCTGAAGAAGCCGGGGGCGGTGTTCTTCGATGTCGGTGCGAATTCCGGTCTCTACACGATGTTCGAGGCCTCACGGATGAAGCCGGGGTCGAAAGTGATTTCGATCGAACCGAATTCGGAGATGTGCCGCAGGATCGAGCACAACCGCCAGATTCTATTGGACGCAAAGCGCCTCGACGGCGTCGAGATCATTCTGGAGAAATGTGCGCTGGGCGATCGGGACGGCGAACTCTTTCTGGAGACCTCGGTCGGGTTCGGCAGCGCCTACGTGTCGGATGTGCCTTCGCCCTCAGCGGTGCCGGTTTCGGTGTTCACCCTGCGCCATATCTTTGAGAAGCATCGGCTGGCTTCGATCGACGCCATGAAAATGGATATCGAGGGCTATGAGGACAGGGCCCTCATTCCCTTCTTTGTCGAGATGCAAAAGAGCCAGTTTCCGAAAGCGCTGCTTTTCGAGACGATCCATTCCGACCGCTGGAATGCCGACCTTGTCTCCTATTGCAGCGAGATCGGCTACAAATGCGCCGGCAAGACCCGGTCTTCAATTCTCATGGAGCTGAGCTGACCGGCTCCACGGTTTTGCGGGCGCGGTCGAAGGTCAGACGGCCCGGTAAAGCGTCGAGGTGTGCGGCGTCGCCGGTTGCGTGACCTCGTCGAGGAGGCGGTACAGCGTCATCGCCTGCCCGATGCCGGCGGGGAGGACGTCGGCGCTGCCGCGGCACAGGATCTTCAGATGGTCGTCGAGCGCGGTGGCGGTCTGACTGATGTCGCGGAAGCCGGCCGTGCCGCTGCTTCCCTTGAGCTGATGTGCCAGGCCCTCGGCGTCCTGGATCGTGTTCAGCGGGTCCGTTGCCGCACCCGCTGCCACTTCATCCAGCAATTTGCCGAGCGTTGCGACACTCGTCTTGATGGTCTCGCAATGTTTTTCGATAACGGCGTTGAGCTGTTTCTGCATCGCTAGTTGAGCAGCTGGACCTGCGAGCGTTCCCAGATCGCCAGGAGTTCGGCGGGCAGGGCGACCGGGTCGAACGGCTTCGGGATAACTGCGATGGCGCCGAGCGAGGTGTACTGCTCGATTTCGTGCTTCTGCGCCTTCGCGGTCACGAAGATGATCGGCGTGTTGGCGACTTCCGGGATTTGTTTCAGTGAACGGAAAGTCTGTACACCATTCATTTCCGGCATCATGACGTCGAGCAGCACGAGGTCCGGATGGAAGATCGGCACCACGTGGAGCGCCTGTGTGCCGCTTTCACAGCACTGCAGCTTGAAGCCGCCGAGCTCCTCGAGCGCGAGCTGCACGATCTCCCGGATGTGGGGCTCGTCCTCTACATAGGTAATCCGCTGCAGCTCTTTCATGACCTTGATCTCTCTCAAGCGAGGTTCCGACATCTTCCATTCTTAACGAGCCCCGCTTAAGAACGCTTTGTCCCGATCGCTAAAATGCAAGCGACCGGGGAGATTTTCATGCGCTGTCAGGCGCGTTGCCGCTGGAGAATCGGCTTCACCTTTGCCTGGTAGACCGGCAGGTCGAAATAGAACATGCTGCCCTCGCCGGGCCGCGATTCAAACCCGATCACGCCGGCATGGCGCTCGACGATCGCCTTGGCGATGCTGAGGCCAAGGCCTGTGCCGCCCTTCTGCCGGGTGTCCGACGCGTCGGCTTGGGAGAATTTCTGGAAGATCTGCTCTCGGAAGTTTTCCGGGATGCCCGGCCCCTCGTCCCTGACCCAGATCCGCACCGTCTTGCCGCGCTCGGTAACGCCCAGAGTGACGGCGCCTCCCTCAGGGGAATATTTGGCCGCGTTCGACAGCAGATTGGCCACAACCTGCATCAGCCGCCCATAGTCGCCATAAACCACAAGTTCGGACGACATCTGATTGTCGAAGCGAGCGCTGA
This sequence comes from uncultured Alphaproteobacteria bacterium, assembly GCA_963727575.1. GTDB lineage: Bacteria > Pseudomonadota > Alphaproteobacteria > Rhizobiales > Rhodomicrobiaceae > JAHQVI01. The sequence continues at coordinate 201,401 of CAVSIA010000012.1, read as the reverse complement.
CCTTGAATTGCTCCAGAAAGGCCCGGTTCTCCGAGATCGCGGTGCTGGCGAGGGCGCCGATTTCGAGCGGCTCGAATGCGAACTCCATCTTGCCGGATTCGATCTTTTCCATGTCCAGAATGTCGTTGATCAGGCGAAGCAGCCGCTCGCTGTTCTGCAGGCCGATCGAAACCATCGCCCGCGCCCGCGCCGGCAGCTCGCCTGTGACCTTGGTATTGAGCAAGGCGAGCGAGCCGCGGATCGAGGTCAGCGGCGTGCGAAGCTCATGGCTGACGACGGATACGAATTCGCTCTTCATGCGGTCGAGCTTCATGCGCTCGGTGACGTCGCGGAGGATACCGGTATAGATGGTGCGGGTGCGCAGCTTCACCGGGCTGATCGTCAGCTCGATCGGGAAAGCATCGCCGTTGCGACGCCAACCCGTCACCAGCCGGACGCTGGTATTCTGCAGGTCGCATCTCTGGGCATGGGTAGGCTCGTTGCCCGGCCTGTCCGGCGCGCTGTCGCCCAGCAGCATGAGATGATGGATGTGCAGATCCCTGAGCTCGGTGGCGCTGTAGCCGAACAGTTTTTCCGTAGCGGGATTGACCGTTTCGATGTGGAAGTCTTCGTTGAAGGTGATCATGCCGTCCACGGCGCTTTCGAAGATCGCCCTGGCCCGGCTCTCGCTCTCGCGGAGCGCGTCTTCGGTCGATTCGCGCCTGTGGATCTCGTCGACCAGATCCTCGTTGATCTTTGCCAATTGTGCTGTCTGTCTCATGAGAGCTTCTTCGCGGTTTTTGTTTTCGGTAATGTCGGTGGCGATCGTAACGATGCCGCCATCCTCGGTACGGTATCGGTGCACCTCGACCCATCGTCCGTCATGGTGCTGGACCTCGACCGGCGCTTCCAGCGTTACGGATTCGCATGCGAGGAGCCGGTGCATGATCGGATCGGACGTATTTGCGGGCGTGGCGAACTGACCGCGGTCGCGGGCCATGCGCAGCAGATCGGCGTAGAGCAGCCCTGGATGGATGTCCTGCTCGCAGCGGTCGAGCGATGTCCGGTACATCCGGTTGCAGGTGATCAGCCGGCTGTCCGCATCATAGAGCGCCACGCCTTGGGAGAGATTCTCCAGCGCGGCGGCAAGGCGCAATTCGGCGATCACCTTTTCCCGGCGGTTTCGCGCCAGCATCAACTCCCGGGCGATCGCCGTCTTCAGCCGGGGCAGATCGTCCTTCAGCACGACGTCCTGCACGCCGTATTCCAGGAGCTTGACCGCGATATCCTCGGACTTGCTCTCCGGAATGGCGCCGGTGACGATGATGATCGGGATGTCGGGATTGACCGCGCGCACGCAGTCGACCGCGAGAAACGGCGTCAACTCGGGCATGGAGAAATCGCAGAGCACGAGATCCCAGCGCCGGTCTTCGACTGCCGTCGCGAGCGCTATCTTGTTGTCGACGCGCTCCCATTTCGCGTCGAAGCCGCAGCTTTTCAGATAATGGCCGACGAGCGCCGCATCATCTTCGCAGTCTTCGATGATCAGGACCTTGAGGTACATGCGGGGCTAATCTCCGGATGAAACGGGCGGCGACGGCTTTTCGTTCAGAAGCAGCCAGTACATGCCGAGCTGCTGCGTGACTTGCGAGAACTCGTTGAAGTCGACGGGCTTGCGGATGAAGCTGTTCACGCCCGAACGGTAGGATCGCATGATGTCGCTCTCCTGATCGGACGTGGTCAGCATGACGACGGGAAGGCTCTGCGTTTTTTCGTTTGCGCGGATGCGGTTCAGCGTCTCGATGCCGTCGAGGCGCGGCAGTTTCAGGTCCATCAGCACCACGGCCGGGACGATAGGCGGCCGCCCATCCTTGCCGAACAGAAGATCGAGCGCCTCAACCCCGTCCCGGGCGACGACGATCTCATTGTTGATCTGGTTCTTCCTCAGCGCCCGAATGCAAAGCGCCTCGTCGTCGGGATTATCCTCGACCAGCAGGATGACTTTCTCATTCATATCGGTGGCCTTTCCGCCAGCTTTTCAGGCTACAGCGTGAAGGTAAATATTGTGCCGCAGCCCGGATTGGCTTCCGCCTCGATCGTCCCCCCATGCCGTTCAACGACCCGCCTGACGATGGCCAGGCCGATGCCGTTTCCGGGAAACTCGTCGGCGCCGTGCAGCCGGCGGAAGGGATGGAAAAGCTTGTTGGCGTGGGTCATGTCGAAGCCGACGCCGTTGTCGCGAACGAAAAAGAGGCGTTTCTCGCCCCGCATCCGGCGATCCGAACTCGATCTGCGAATCGTCGCGTTTCGCGGTAAATTTCCAAGCGTTTTCCAGCAATTGCTTGAGGGCAATCTGGGTCAGCTCGCGGTCGCATTCGGCGACCACACCGTCCTCGATTACGGTCTTCACCACCCGACCCGGCTCGCGGTCGGCGAACTCGCCAAGGATCGAGGTGGCCAATTGCGACAGGTTCACGTCCGTCTTCCTGATCTGCACGTGCCGGATCTGCGACAGAAACAACAGGTCGTCGATCAGCCGGCTCATATGCAGGCTGGCGAGCCGCACCCGGTCGAGCATTTCATGCCCGCGCGAATCGAGCTGTCCGCCATATTCGTCGGCGAGGATCTGGGAAAAGCCATTGATGCTGCGCAGCGGGCTGCGCAGGTCGTGCGCGACGGTGTTGGCGAAATCCTCCAGGTCACGGTTGGCGGCGGTGAGGCCCGACAGCAGGGCGTCGCGCTCGACGATCGCGCGGCCGACCTCCTGGTTCGCATCGCGCAGACCGCTCAGACCAGGAATGGCCAGCGCCCTCGGGATGACCGGCCATAGCGCATAAGCGGCGATCAGCGACACGATTGCGGTTGCCGCTTTGACCAGACCCTGGAGGCCGTAGATCGGCTCCCAAAGCGTGATCAGCCCGATCAGATGCGTCAGCCCACAAAGCTGAATGAACACGGCGAACAACACGAAGAGGCCGCGGTATTCGAAGTCTGGCCGCTGGCGTGCGAAATACCACAAACCGACCGGGATGCTGAAATAAGCCAGGGCGATCAGCAGGTCGGACACCGCGTGAAGGGCGACCAGATCCGGCCGCCACAACAGGCAGTAGCCGTGCGGCATGAAAGACGCGGCACCGAAGAGATAGTCGATGATAGCGCTCATCGCCTGCCTATCCCTGCCCGGCGCGAAGCGCAACGACTCGGCGTTTGTGTGCGCTCTCGCCGGCCGCTGCCGCAGCCGAAGCCTCGGCGCTCTCCAGCGGCGTGTTGTCGGATTTGGATTCCATATGGCTCAGGCTGAAATAGAAGGTTGCGCCCTCGCCGGGGGCGGACCGCGCCCAGATCCGTCCGCCGTGAAGGCCGACGATCCGCGCGACGGTGGCGAGACCGATGCCGGTGCCCGGGAAGTCCGATGCCGAGTGCAGGCGCTTGAACGGCTTGAACAGATTGCCGCTGTAGAGCATGTCGAAGCCGGCGCCGTTGTCGCGGACGAAATAGATGCGGCGCCCGTTGGACGTCATCTCGCCGAACTCGATACTGGCGGACTCGGTGCGCAGGGTGAACTTCCAGGCATTGCCGAGCAGGTTGTTCAGCGCGATGCGCAACAGCCGGCCGTCGCAGTCCGCGTGGACGTCCGGCGCAACGGTTATCTTGATATCGCGGCCCGGTTCGTGCTCTTCGAGGCTGGCGGCGATCTCGCTGACGATCGCGGAAAGGTCGATGTCGGAGGTCTCGATCGTGTTCCGGCTGAGCTGGGACATTTTCAGCAGATCCTCGATCAGCTGATACATCTGCTTGGTCGCGCGAAGGACCCGGCCCAGCATGGTCCGGCCGTCTTCGTCGATCTGATGGCTATGGTCCTCGAGGATCGCCTGGCTGAAGCCGGAAATCGTTCGCAACGGCGCCCGCAGATCATGGGAGACGGCCGAGGCGAACGCCTCCAGCTCGCGGTTCGCCGATTCAAGGCTCGTGGTGCGGTCTTCGAGCTTGGCCTTGATGCCGATCAGCTCGAGATTGGCGCGACCCAGATCGCTCATCGATTCCAGCAGGTTCCGCCGCATCCGGTCGAGCTCACGGAACACGTCGCCGATCTCGTTGTCGCTGGCCTCGGGGATCTCGGCTTCCAGATCGCCATGGCTGATCTTCTGGATCGTCGCCCGCAGCCGGAGAATATGGGAAAGCATGATGGTGGCGAGCAGCAGCAGCACCAGCCCGCCTCCGACCATCAGCACCAGAAACGTGCCGCCGAGGCCTAAAAGAGCGTGGTTCTTCAGCGAGGTGGCCGATGCGGTCGTGAGCGCCTGCAGCTCCATCGTTCGCGACAGCATGGCGCCGGACTGGCTGATGACGGCGGCCATGAGGATGCCGTCGGCGTCCGGGCTCCCGCCGGGCGAGTGAATCTGCGCGATATGCCCCGGTCCAAATCCATCGACGATGGCTTTGATGGACTTCAGCCGCTGCCGGATCTCCGCGATCAGAAGGTCGGTCTGATCGTGAAATTGCGGCGTCGCCTGAAGCTGGCGGACGAGCACTTCGTGCTGATGCCGCCACTGCACGCCGACCCGGCTGGATTGATGCACGAACAGCTCGGTCGTCAGCAAATTGAGCTTGGCGACGTCTGAGCTCAACGTATTGGCGAAACTGACGCGCTGCCCGGCGGTGAACAGCAGCGAATAGGCCGTTGCCAGCGAGCCGACGATGATCAGACAGCCACCGATTGCGCCGAGGATGGCCATCCTGACTGTTGCCTTGAGCGACATCTCATGCATGGGGCTGTCCTATTTGACGATGCCGACGCTGTGCGGTCGCAGGGTTTCGAGCGGATCGACGATCACGGCGTTCAGATAATCCGGCACCGACCGCGAGGACGTCAGGCCCTTGCCGATCTGCCAGGCCGCCTGTTGCTCAAGAACAAACATCAGGCCTTGAGGGAGGCTGACGTGTAAATTGTTCAACGGCCAGATATGATCGATGTAATCGTTCTGATAGCCGAATTTTTTCTGCACCAGGATTTTGGCTGCCTCTGGATTTTCAGCAGCAAATTGCTCGGCTTCGATGAGTGCGCGGATGGCTTTATTTTCCGTCTGCGGGTTTTGATGATGCCAGGCTGCGGTCGTCAGGAGCAGGAAGTAATAAATCTGCGCCACTTGCCTCGGCAGGGTGACGGCGTTGTCACCCAGCTCGCGCTCCGCCTGGTAGATGAACGGATCCCAGTTCGCGGCGGCGTCGATGCCGCCCTTGACGAGACTTTCCGCGATCTCTCCGGGTTTGAGGTCGACGAGAATGGGCGCGGCGGGAGACACGCCGTTCAGCGTAAGATACCGGCTGAGAAAATACTCGCCGGCGCTTCCCATGGTCACGCCGACGCGCTTTCCGGTCAGATCCTGCGCGGATGCGATGCCGCGATCTCGCCGTCCGACGATCCGGACAGTGTCTGTGGCGGAGATGGTTGCCAGAATTCGCAGGTTGGGTTCGTCGAAACTCCGGCTGACGAAACCCGCATCTGCCGTCGTCGACAGGTCGGCTGAGCCGTCGATCAACGCGTCGGCCGCGCGCACGCCTGATTGGTAGGGCTGAATTTTCACGTCCAGCCCCTGATCGCGGAAAAAGCCTTTGTCGTAAGCGATCCACACCAGGAGCGCGGTCTGCGTCGCGCTGATGGTGAGCTGGTTCGTTTCCGCTTGGGCGGGGGCGGCTATGGCCGCCATGACAGCGAGCATGAGCGCGCCTCGCAAGACCCGCATACCGGATCGAGCTGCCTCCTGTCCTGCAAGAGCCGCGACTCGCGCTATGACTTTCATGTCGCTCTCCAAGAGAAAATCTAGAGATGCGCGCAGAACGTGCATTGCATATATTTGCAATTAAAGGTAAAGGACCGCTTAGTGTCGGCACAAAGGGTGAAAGTGCAGGTCCCAGCATCCCAGCATGCGTTCTTGCCAACGGCCTCCGCGCTCAGCGGAGGGGCATGAGCTGGGAATTTAGCGAGCGTTTTATGCCCGCAGACCAGGTCTGGCATGCAGTCACGAGTGAATTGGCAACAACCTCATCAGATCGAAAGAAGCGTTCGTGATTGACGCCCAGCAAAATGACGTGTCCCCGTTTCCGGCGGTGCCCAGGCGCATATTGGTCGCGGAAGACAGCCCGGTTACACAAGATCTTCTTAAGCTCATTCTCAGCCAGCGCGGCCACACGGTCGACATTGCCGACGACGGCGAGCAGGCGCTCAGCGCGCTCGGTCAATACTCCTACGACGTTGCGCTGATCGACTTCCGGCTGCCCAAGCTCGACGGCCTGCAGGTCGCCCAGCGCTACCGAAGCGAGAGGAACGGCGAACCCCGCGCACGCCTGATCGCGATCACGGCGGACGTCGAAGGGCTGCTGTCGCATCAGGAAAATTGCGAGAATTTCGATCAGATCATCCCGAAGCCGCTCGACATCTACGAGGTGTGCAATGTCATCGAGCGCACCGCGTCCGACGGGACCGGCGCCGATGCGCATGAGGATGATATGCCTCCCGATGTCTCCGGCGCCGACCAGGCGGCGCGAGGCAATGGGATGGCCCCGACGACGGCGCGGCAGTCCGATCCGACCTGGGCGCTCGGGCTGGAGTTGCTCCGCTGGCCGGAGGACTTTGCCGCCCACCGTATTGCGACCAGCGCCATTCCAGGGTTCCGGGACCTCGATTTGGTCGATGCGATCCTGGTTCGCGGCCCGGTGCGGGTCTCCGACCTTGCCACGATCTGGGAGCGCAAGCCGCTTCATCTGTTTCCCGTTATCGACCTGACCGGGCGGCTCGGTCCGTGTGCCGACTATGACGCTTCCCGGGGCCGCCATGGAGACGGCGAAGCCGTCCGCGCACTGATTCAGGCGTTCCACCAGCGCCGGTCGCAGCTTCACCGCGACCTGATCACGACGTCGGAGCGCGGCGAAAAGCTGCTTTCGCGGCTGTTCGTCCAGGATTCCGGTCTTCAGGCGGCCTACAACGCGAATGAGCTGTCGCTGGTCAGCTATAATATCGCGCTGCCGAGCGAGGATGCCATCGGCGAAGCCGAAACGCTGTGCCGGAGCGGTTTCCTGAGCAAGGAATTCTTCGACCGTTTCCATGTCTGCTATCGCTGCTCGTCCTCGCGGCTTCACATCCGTGAGGAGTGCCCGGCCTGCCGGTCCTCGCAGCTTCGCGAGGAATCCTACGTTCACCACTTCAAATGCGGCAATCAAGGCATCGAGACCGACTTCCGCCAGGGCAGCAAGCTGATCTGTCCGAAATGCAGGCAGGAGCTGTCGCATTTCAGCGTCGACTACGACAAGCCGGGATCAGCGCTGGTCTGCGGGCGTTGCGGCCATGCCGGCTCGGAGCCGGCCGTCGGTCTGGTCTGCATGGATTGCACCGCTCACAGCGATGGCGATACGGCGGGCAGCCGCGACATTCACCACTATGCGCTGACGCCGGAAGGGCTCGGCCTTCTGCGAATGGGGCAGGCGCTGCGCGGGCCGGGCCAGCGATCCATGCGCTTTTCCGATCTGCCGCTGGAGTTTGTCGTCGCGCTCAACGCCGCGGCCAAGCTCTACAACGCGGACAAGACGCCGTTCGCCGTCGTTAACTTCTCCTATGCGAACGAGCGGGAAATCATCCGCGAGGCCGGATTGCGCCAGTTCGCCCAGGCACGCGATCAGTTCCTGGAGAATCTGAGGAACGGGTTCGGCGACCAAGCCAGTATCGTCAGAGGACATTCCTATGATTTCGGCCTTCTGCACGGGCGCATGCCAGCCGATTCCGACGCGTTCGTGCAGGAGCGGACGACCGCCGCGGGGCACAATCTGCGATTCGACCTGGGCGTCAGCGCACATATTTTCGGCCCGGAAGATTTCTCCTAGATCACGACGATTTTGGAGGGGTTCGATCCAAAATCATGAACGGCGATCTACCAATAGTTTGGAGCAGGATGGTGAGCGGAAAACCGGTTCCCGCCTTTTCTCATCCCGCTTTAGTCATGCGTGTACAGCCGATTTTCGGTCGGCATACGGAAAAGAATTTTCAACACCCCTTCTGATTTGGAGGTCGGGATGATTCGTTCCCTTAAAAAGCGGCCTCGATCCGACAATACCGTCAACGACAAGCGCGTCGCACCGCATGCGGCGGGGCGCATGATCTATCTGACGGCGTTGACGATTTTCATGATCGCGATTCTGAACTACCTGTTCGGCGATATGATCTTTCTGCACGCGAACGGCCTGGTCCTGCGCGATGAGACGGTGGTTTCGCCGATCTACGCCGCCCGTGTCCAGTCGGTTCAGGTCAAAGAGGGGCAGCCGATCAAGAAAGGTCAGCTTCTGCTGAACCTGCAATCGCTGGAGATGCTCGAGCGAATTGCCGACCTGTCCGCCCGCCGCGCGAGGCTGGTTGCCGACAGCGTCGAGTTCCGTATACGCTCGGAGACGGTCTCCGCCCTGCTGCCGCTTGCTAAAAAGCGCGAAGACGAAGCGGCCCGTGTCGTCAGCAAGTTCGACCAGCTCTCGGAGTCCGGACTGACGACGGCGTCAAGCTATGACACGGCGCTTACGGCGAATTTCAACGCCCAGCAGGACCACGTCAAACTGTCGTCCCAGCTCAAGACATTGGAGCGGGAGCTGACGACGCTGCAGGAAGCGCGCGCCGTTTCGGAGACGGCTCTGAGCAAGCTTCAGGAGAATTATGCGGACGGCGTCGTCCATTCTCCCATCGACGGTTCCGTGGGCGCGACGATCCCATCGGTCGGCAACGTTTTCCGCACCGGGGATCCGATCCTCTCGATCTATTCGGGCGAGGCCTACGTTCTTGCCTATCTGCCCCGCCGCTACCTGTTCTCCATAGAAGCCGGCGAGAAGGTAACGGTGTCGGACGGACGCAATTCCGTGTCCGGCGTCCTTGCCGAGCTGTTGCCCGTGACGGAGGCGTTGGCGAAGGAGTTCCAGAACACCTTCAAGCCGACCGATCGCAATCAGCTCGCCAAGATCCATCTTCTGGGGCCATCGCCTTTTCCGCTGCACGAGAAGGTTAGCGTGTCCGCCCGCTACTTCTGAAGCCGCGCCGCGCCGAAATTACTGGGGGGAGTGTGACGAGCGCTTCCCCCCGTTTTGATTCCGAGTCTCGATTCCCTCACCCGCCTGGTCCGATTCGCGCTTGTCCCGGGGCGCGCGATTCCTGCTCCGCTTCAGGTCATAAAGATCCATCCGTAGACGTCCTTATGCCCTGTATACGGCGTTGCTTGCGGAGGGTGCCTGTTATTCAGGCAAATATGTCACAGAATGGGGAAGATTCCTGTGGCATGGGAGCAATTAACGTTGCTGCAACTAAAAATTGCATATAAGCCGAACGTTGCAATTAGGAATTGCACATGCCGATTCCCACCATGAGTGACCGCGTAATTTTCGGAAAGGCAGATGCAGGGAGCCATCCTGCAAATTTTAACATGGAGCCCGCTTTGCGGTGAAAATGATGACTTGCGGATTCATGAAGACTACAAGTCTCACGACACTTGTCGCGGCGGCTGGTATACTCATGGGCAACTTTGCTTATGCTCCGGCGAATGCGGCTGATCTGGGCGGCGGATGCTGCGCAGACCTTGAGGAGCGTGTTGCCGAACTCGAAGCGACAACAGCGCGTAAGGGGAACCGCGTGGTGTCCCTTCAGATCTACGGCCAGGTCAACAAGGCCTTGCTGTTCTACGACACCAACTACGACAGCGACGCTTACGTTGTAGACAACGACGCGTCGGGCACCCGGGTCGGCTTCAAAGGATCGGCCGCGATGCGGCCGGGCTGGACTGCCGGCTTCAATATCGAGCTCGACATTCAGGACGCGGCGTCCAACGTCGTGGACGACGGTGCCGTGATCGGTCTTAGTGACGGCACTTACGCCAATGTCTCTAACTATGACGATCCGGGCGACCAGATCCTCATCCGTCACAGCAATGTCTACATCGAGAGCGAACGTATCGGCCGGTTTACGCTCGGTCAGCAGTCTACGGCGACCGACGGCATCGCCGGCATCGTGCTCGGCAACTCGCTGGTCACGGCTGCGCCCGACCACGGCACCAGCCTGACGGTCGGCGCCGGTGGCTTGGGTGCTCCGACGGTCGGCTTTGCCAGCCTCGATCTGGGCGACTTCGTCACGGACCTGGACGGCCCGCGCGACGACGTCATCCGGTACGACTCGCCTTCGATCTACGGCTTCATCCTGTCGGCCGCCTGGGGTGACGACGACTTCTGGGATGTGGCGCTCCGCTTCAAGAGAGAGTGGAACTCGATCCGTATTGCTGCCGGTATCGGCTACCAGAACGGTCAGGACGATGGCGGCGGAAGCGATTTCGAGATCGTTTCTGGATCGGCATCGGTGATGCACATCCCCACCGGCATCTATATTGCCTTCGCTGCCGGCGACAACCAAGAAGACAACGAGGACGCGGGTAACTACTGGTACACCCAGGCCGGCGTCGAACGGCGTTGGTTCTCTTACGGTTCGACAACGGTTTACGGCGAATATGGTCAGTATGACGACTTCGCCGTCGGATCGAGGACGACCGGTACCACCATCGGCGCCCTGGTCTATTCGAGCGAGGCCGACCGCTGGGGCTTTGGTATCGTCCAGAAGTTCGACAGCGCCGCGATGGATCTGTATGCCAACGTGATCTTCTACGACTTCGATTGGGCCGATACGACGGGCGACGTTTTCTCGTCCGACATGTCGACCGTCATGATCGGCACGCGCATCAAATTCTGAGGCGATTGCGGCTCTAACAACAACAATAGAGACGACAAAACTAAGCCGCTGGTCTCCAGCGGCTTTTTTTCATTTTGCAATTGCCGCGATAACCGGCAAGGCTCCGCCTCGGGAGATATGCCGATGCTGACGAATGTCGGAGTATTGGATCGGTCCGCGCGTCTGGTCCTGGGGATCGCGCTGCTAGCCTGGAGCTATGGCCGGATCGGAGCGCCGCTGTCCGAGGCTGTCGCCTGGCTGGTCTGGGTGCCGGCGGCGGCATTCGCCCTGACTGGGCTTTTTCGGTATTGTCCGCTATACGCGATCCTTGGAACGCATAGCTGCGCGCTGTATCCGGATCCCGACGGCGATTGACATAGCGCTGCGATCCAGTCCCCGCTATCGCTTGCGGTCCGCCTGAACCGATCGGAATCAACATCGCATAGAGCGCCCCATGACCTCTCAGCCCTGGCTTTCCGTGATTCTTGCCGCCGGACTCGGCACACGCATGAAGTCCGCCCGTCCAAAGGTTCTTCATGAGATCGCCGGCCGTCCCATGCTGGCGCATGCGGTCGCCGCGGCAACCGAGGCCGGGGCGGGACAGCTCGCGGTGGTCATCGGTCCCGAGGCGGACGCCGCCAGGGCGGCGCTCACCGAACTCGCGCCTCAGGCGCAGTTCTTCGTGCAGACGGAGCGGCTGGGAACGGCGCATGCGGTGCTGGCCGCGCGGCCGGCGCTCGCCGAGGCCGAAGGCAATGTACTCATTCTCTACGGCGACACCCCGCTGCTTCGTCCCGAAACGCTCGGCCGACTTCGCGATGCGCTCGGCACCGGCGCCGGAATCGCAGTGCTGGGATTCGAAGCCGCCGATCCGACCGGCTATGGCCGGCTGCTGCTCGGGCAAGATGGACGTCTCGGCACGATCCGCGAGGAGCAGGACGCCACCGATGCCGAGCGCGCGGTGACGCTGTGCAATTCGGGCGTCATGGCCTTCCGTCCCGGACTGATCCTGTCGCTGCTGGATCGCATCGGCAACGACAACGCCAAGGGCGAGTACTATCTCACCGACGCGATCGAGATTGCCCGGAGCGACGGCATCGACGTCGCCGTGGCCACCTGTCCGGAAGCCGAAGTCGCCGGCGTGAACGACCGCGTGCAGCTCGCCCGGGCGGAAGCCTTGATGCAGCAGCGCCTGCGCGAGGCCGCCATGCGCGCCGGGGCGACGCTGATTGCTCCGGAAACCGTAACCCTCAGCTTCGACACGCGCATCGGACGCGACGTGGTCATAGAGCCGAACGTGTATTTCGGGCCGGGCGTGACCGTGGGGGACGATGTGCAAATTCACGCCAACTGCCATTTCGTCGGCGCGACGATCGGCAAGGGCGCGGAGGTCGGCCCGTTCGCGCGGCTGCGGGTCGGCGCCGAGCTTGGCGAAGGCGTGAAGATCGGCAATTTCGTCGAGGTGAAGAAAGCCAACATCGAGGCGGGCGCCAAGATCAATCATCTGTCCTATGTCGGGGACGCCCGGGTCGGCGCGGGGGCCAATATCGGGGCCGGCACGATCGTGTGCAATTACGATGGCTTTGCAAAGCATTTCACCGATATCGGCAAGGGCGCATTTGTCGGCTCGAACACCGCCCTGGTTGCCCCGGTCCGCATCGGCGACGACGCTTTTATCGGCACGGGCAGCGTCATCACCCGCGACGTCGCGCCGGGCGCACTCGCTCTGGAGCGGGCCGAGCAGAAAGAGCTTGCCGGATGGGCCGCGCGCAATCGGGCGCGGAAGCAGAAGACCTAGTCGCCCCGCATCGCTGCATGCTGAAACACTCTGTAACCCGCTTTGATTTGGCGTTTGTTGCAGTGCACAGCTAAATGTTGCGAAGGCGACGGCGTATCCACTGCCGGAAGACGATTGACGTAAGGAGACATCATGTGCGGGATCATCGGGATCTTGGGCAAGCAACCTGTTGCAGCCGGGCTCATCGACGCGCTGAAACGGCTTGAATATCGCGGCTACGATTCCGCCGGGATCTCGACCTTGGAGGACGGCGCGCTGGTTCGCCGTCGCGCGCCCGGCAAGCTCCGCAATCTGGAGCAGGTCCTTGTCGAGGCTCCGCTCCACGGCAACTGCGGCATCGGCCACACGCGCTGGGCGACGCATGGCGCCCCGAGCGAGCGCAATGCCCATCCGCATATGACCTCGCTGGTTTCCATCGTCCACAACGGCATCATCGAGAATTTCCGTGAATTACGCAGCCAGCTGGAAGCCGGCGGCGCGCGGTTCGACACCGAGACCGACAGCGAAGTGGTCGTCCACCTGATCACACAGGCGCTGGAGCGCGGTGCGAGCCCGCAGGATGCGGTCGCGGCGACGCTGAAGCGTCTCGAAGGCGCGTTCGCCCTCGCGATCATCTTCACCGGCCACAACGATCTGATGATCGGCGCGCGGCGCGGCAGCCCGCTCGCCGTCGGCTATGGCGAGGGCGAGATGTTTCTCGGCTCCGACGCCATGGCGCTGGCGCCGTTCACCGACCGTGTCGTCTATCTCGAAGAGGGCGACTGGGCGGTTCTGACGCGCGGCGGCGCAACGATCTACGACGAGACCGGAGCCAAGGTCGATCGGGCCGTGCATATGGCGCAGGTGAGCGCATTGCTCGCCGACAAGGGCAACTATCGGCACTTCATGGCCAAGGAAATTCACGAGCAGCCGGAGGTGATCGCCCGGACGCTCGGCCATTATGTGGATTTCGTCGAAAACCGGGTCGAGCTGGCGGGCGTCAACGTCGACTTCGCCAGCCTGTCACGGCTTACGATTTCCGCCTGCGGCACCGCATTCTACGCCGGAATGATCGGCAAATACTGGTTCGAGCGCTACGCCAAGCTGCCGGTCGAGATCGACATTGCCTCCGAGTTCCGCTACCGGGAAGCGCCGCTGCCGGATAACGGGCTGGCGCTGTTCATTTCGCAGTCCGGCGAGACAGCGGACACGCTTGCAGCTCTGCGCTATTGCCGCGAGCAGAAGCAGGCGATCTTCTCGATCGTCAATGTCATGACGTCGACCATTGCCCGTGACTCCGACGCGATCCTGCCGACGCTTGCCGGTCCGGAAATCGGCGTCGCCTCGACGAAAGCCTTCACCACACAGCTCACGGTCCTCGCCTGCATGGCGATCGCCGCCGGCCGGGCGCGCGGAGCCCTGGATGCGGCCGCCGAAGCCGCGCTGGTGCAGAGCCTGGTCGAGCTTCCCCGTCTGATGAACGAGGTTCTGCGCCATGAGGCGGAGTTCGAGAAGCTCGCCCATGCCTTGTCTCACGCAAGCGATGTGCTCTATCTCGGCCGCGGCGTGCACTATCCGCTGGCGCTCGAAGGGGCTCTGAAGCTGAAGGAGATCTCCTATATCCACGCGGAAGGCTATGCCGCGGGCGAGCTGAAGCATGGCCCCATCGCGCTGATCGACGAGGACATGCCCGTGATCGTGGTGGCGCCGCGCGACGCGCTTTACGACAAGACCATTTCCAATATGCAGGAAGTCGCCGCACGGGGCGGAAAGATCGTGCTGATCACCAGCGAGGACGCCGACCCGCCGGGCACCGAGCTTCTCGCCGAGATCCGGCTGCCCAAGGCGCATGATTTCGTAACGCCTATCCTTTATGCCCTGCCGGTACAGCTTCTGGCCTATCACACGGCGGTCCATCTCGGCACGGACGTCGATCAGCCGCGCAATCTGGCCAAATCTGTGACGGTCGAATAGTCACGCCGCGCCAACGGCTCAGGCGCCGGGCGGTTTTTTTCATACCAAGCCGCTTTTGCGTCTCAATTCTGCCTTTCGACGGTGGCACTCACACCGAGTGAGCCGAGATCAATCGATTGTCGTATTTTTTGCAATATAGCATAAGTTAGAGAATTGAAATTCGGCTGTATCTGCGTAAGAGTTCCGCCCGGCATGTTTCGTTTTTCCGGCATATGGTCTGCGTTCCTGGCGGCGTTCGTTTCGCTCGCCACGCTGGCGGGGCCTGCGCAGGCCGACCGGGTGACCGCCTCTCTGACGCAGGCGAGCAAATATATCGACGAAGGCGTGCCCGTTAAAGCCATCGAGGTGATCAACACGACGCTCTCCTCCGGACAGATCCCCGCCGATCTCGCCTCCAAGGGACTGCTTCTTCGTGCGCAGGCGCAAGAAAAGCTGGGCAAACACGCTTATGCGCTCGCCGATTACAATCAGGCGATCTGGATGCAGGGCCTGTCGGCGACCGACAAGACAAAGGCCGAGGAAGGCCGTAACCGCATTCTTGCCAAGCTTGGCGTCGCCGAAGGCTCGGGCAAGGCCGGCGCAGCAACGGAAACCAGCGTCCAGGCGACAGCGGTCAAGGGCAAGGCCCCTGCTCCTGCCCCAGCGGGCCGCAGCGGCTCCGACCGGGAAACATGGGATACCGAAGTTCAGACATCGGCGTCCGAGCAGCGCACGGGCGGCATCGGCAGCATCTTCAGCGGCCTGTTCGGCTCGTCCGATAAGCCGCAACAGCAGAAGCGCACGGTGCAGCCGGTTGCGCGCCGCGTAGAGCGCGAGCCCGCCCAGCCGGCGAAGGCGGTCGCCCAGGTGCGGACGTCGAGCGTTGCCGACAACGATGCGCCCGCGCCGTCCGCCGGACAGGAATTGACCGGAGGGTTCGCCATCCAGTTTGCGGCGCTGCATTCGGAGGACAAGGCGATCTTCGAGGTCAACCGCGTCGAAAAGCGTTACAGCGAATGGCTTGGCGGACGCACGCCTTCGATCACCATTCGGGCGACCAGCGACGGCGGCACGCTTTACAAGGTCATCGCCGAGCCTTATGAACGCGGTGAAGGCGTCGCCACCTGCGAGCTTTTGAAGACCAAGGGCGTGAGCTGCATGATCATTTCGCGCTGACGGCCCGCCCGCCGCGCCTCGCCGCATCTCAGCCGGCCCGCAGCAACCGGATCGCCTCGTCCCTCTCGAACAAATACAGACACAGCCGCGCCGCCTTGCCCTGATCGGAGCTGAGTTCGGGGTCGCGGGAGAGCAGATATTTGGTCTGGTCGCGCGCGGCCTGAAGTAATTCCTCATCGAGCGGCAGGTTGGCGACGCGGAAGCCCGGATCGCCCGACTGGCGTGTGCCGAGAACTTCGCCCCCGCCGCGAAGCCGCAGATCCTCCTCTGCAATGCGGAAGCCGTCCTCCGTCTGGCGCATGATGTCGAGGCGCGAACGGGCGGTGTCCGACAAAGGCGTGTTGTAGAGCAGGATGCACGAGCTTTGCGCCGCGCCGCGCCCGACCCGGCCCCGAAGCTGGTGAAGCTGAGCGAGCCCGAAACGCTCGGCATGCTCGATGACCATCACCGTCGCCGCCGGCACGTTGACCCCGACCTCGATGACCGTGGTGGCAACCAGCACCTTAATACGGGCATCGGCGAATGCGTGCATCACAGCGTCCTTCTCGGCGCCCTTCATCCGGCCATGGACGAGGCCGACGGTCTCGCCGAAATGCTGGCGCAGATGGGCGGCGCGTTCCTCGGCGGCCGCCAGATCGACTTTGGCCGAGGTCTCCACCAGCGGGCACACCCAATAAACCTGCGCACCCTTGCGCAGCGCGCGTCCGATCGCGCCGACCACCTCCTCGATGCGCTCGATCGGCACGGCCCTGGTGAGTATCGGCTTGCGGCCCGCAGGTTTTTCGGTGAGCTTCGACACGTCCATGTCGCCGTAATGGGTCATCTGCAAGGTGCGCGGGATCGGCGTTGCGGTCATCACCAGAATGTCGGTACCGCCCTGCTTCCCCTTGGCCTGGAGCGCATAGCGCTGGTGCACGCCGAAGCGGTGCTGCTCGTCGATGATCGCCAGCGCCAGATCGGCAAACGCGACATCGTCCTGGAACAGCGCATGGGTGCCGATGGCGATGTCGACCTCGCCGCCGGCCAGCCGTTCCAGAATCCGCGCCCGGCTCTTGCCTTTCTCGCGGCCCGTCAGCAGCGCGGTGGTCATCCCCGCCGCTTCGCAAATCGGCGCAATGGTCTCGAAATGCTGCCGGGCAAGGATTTCGGTCGGAGCCATCATCGCGGCCTGGGCACCGGCTTCCACCGCACGCGCCATCGCCAGCAGCGCGACGATCGTCTTGCCGCTGCCGACATCGCCCTGAAGCAGGCGCAGCATCCGGCGCGGCGCGCCCATGTCCTCGACGACCTCGCCAAGCGCGAGGCGCTGGGAGCGGGTGAGCACGAAGGGCAGGGCGCTCTCGATCAGCGTCGCCAGCCGCCCGTCACCGATCACCGCACGGCCGCCGCGCTTGCGGAACCGCCGCCGCAGCAGCGCCAGGGCAAGCTGTCCGGCGAACAGCTCGTCGCAGGCAAGCCGCTGGCGGGCCAGGGCGTTCCGCTCGACGTCGGCGTCATGCGCCGGCCGGTGCACGGCGGTCAGCGCCGCCCCGAATGCCGGCCAGCCGCGCCCCTCGATCAGCCGCCGGTCGAGCCATTCCGGGATTTCGGGCAGCCGCGCCAGCGCCTGCGTATAAAGCTTGAACAGGACTTTCTGGCTGAGTCCCTGGGTCAGCGGATAGAGCGGCTCCAGGGTCGGCAACCGCTCGCGCTGATCCTCGGGGAGGATGTAGTCGGGATGCGGCATTTGCAGCTTTTCGCCGTAGCGCTCGACGCGTCCGGAAATGATCCGCATCTCGCCGACGGGGAGCTGGCGCTCGATATAGGCGCGCTCGACGTGGAAGAAGATCAGCTCGATATCGCCGGTTTCATCCTCGCAGATGACGCGATAAGGCGCGCGGCTGTTGCGCGGCGGCGAGGGGTAATGCTTCTTCACGCGCACGAGCAGCGTCACGAGCTGGCCCTGCGCCGCGTCGCGGATGTCGGGCATGGCGCGCCGGTCCGTCAGTCCGGACGGCAGGTGCCAGAGCAGGTCGATCACGCGCGGATCGCCGCCCGCCGCCGGCCTGAGCAGCTTGGCCAAGGTCGTCTTGTAGCGCGGCCCGACGCCCTCCAGCACGGCGACATCGGCAAATAGCGGATGAAGCAAGGCCGGCCGCGTGCTCGGACGCTGCTCTTCCGGCTGGTCGGGCTGCACTTGCTGTTTCAACTCCACAGCATATCTATAAATTTGCCAAAACCTGATCGCTGGCTGACATCAGCCACATTAGGCGCTATATCACGCCCTGGGTTTGTCCGGCCATAGCGGCGCGTATCGGGTCAAGGACATCCCCACAATTCGGACGAGCGCCCTTACGCCATGACAATCACCGAAAGCCGGGTCAAACGCGCCTTTTACCGCGCAAATCATCGCGGCACCAAAGAACTGGATCTGATCCTCGGGCGTTTCGCCGAAGCGGAGCTGCCGGGGATGGGCGAGATCGAGCTCGGCGCGTTCGAGGAATTGCTGGCCCTGCCCGATCCGCAGATCGACCGCTGGGTCAAAGGGGATGAGCCGCCGCCCGGCGTTGCGGCCGTCGTGACCCGCATCCGGCTTTACCACCAGCTCGAAAGCTGAGACATGCTCGACAAGACCAAAGAGCGAGACAAATCCAAAGCGGACGCGGGGGGAACAGTACGCGGAGCCGCGGCGATCGGCGCGCTGGTCGCCCAGGACAATCCGCTTGTTGCCGCAGGCGTACCGGAAGGGTTCGACGCGTATCTCATCGCGCGCATGGCCGCGACCGCGCACAAGGAGCTGAGCCCCGCCGTCAGCTTGATGCACGTTTCGCGCGACGATCAGCGCATGGCCGCGCTCCGCGAGCAATTGCGGTTTTTCGCGCCCAATATCGACGTGCTGATGTTCCCGGCCTGGGACACGGTGCCTTATGACCGCGTTTCGCCCCATGCCGAGCTGTCGAGCCGCCGCATCGCCACGCTGGCGCAGCTCGCCCGGCTGAAATCGCCCAAACGCCCGGTGATCGTGCTGACGACGGTGAATGCCGCGATCCAGCGCGTGCCGCCGCGCGCGGACATGAAAAAGGCGCTGATTCGGCTGAGCGCGGGCATGACCGTCGACATGGCCACGATCGCCAAGCGGCTGGAGCGCTGGGGCTACCGGCGAGTCGGCACGGTGATGGAGCCGGGCGAATACGCCATGCGCGGCGGTATTCTCGACCTGTTTCCGCCGGCCGCCTCGCGCCCCGCGCGCCTCGATTTCTTCGGCGACACGCTCGAAACCATCCGCCCCTTCGATCCCGCCTCGCAGCGCACCCAGGGCTCCAAGCCGCAGCTCGTCCTGATGCCCGCCAGCGAATTGCCTGCCGGTCCGGATGTCGTTCGCCGGTTTCGCCAGCGCTATATGGAGCTGTTCGGCGCGGTGACGGGCGACGATCCGCTTTATGAGGCGGTGTCCAGCGGCGTCACCTATGTCGGCGCGGAGCAGTGGCTGCCGCTGTTCTACGAAGAGCTGGAGACGCTGTTCGACTATGCGCCCGAAGCGCTGATCACCTTCGATCATCTCGCGGCCGATGCGCGCCGCCAGCGATCCGAGGAGATCGAGGATCATTACGAGGCCCGCCAGCAGGCGCTGGAGCAGACGGCCTTCGGTACGCCGCCTTACAAGCCGGTGCCGCCGACGCTGATGTTTCTGGGCGGCGACGAATGGGACACTGCGCTCGGCGGGCGCAAAGTGCGGCTGTTTTCGCCTTTCGACACGATGGAGGGGGCGGACGGCATCGCCAGCCTGAATTTCGGCGCCAAGATCGGCCGTAATTTCGCGCTGGAGCGGGCCGAGCACGCCGATACGCTGTTCGACGCCGTCAATGCTCATATCGGCAGGCTGAACGGCGCCGGCAAGCGGGTGATCGTCGCCGGCTGGACGGCGGGCTCGCGCGAGCGGCTCGGCCATATGCTCGGCGGTCACGGGCTGAAGGATGCCGCGCCGGTGGAAAACTACGCCGAGGTGACCAAGCTCGATCGCGGCACCACCGCCTTCGCCGTCATCGGCCTCGAAAACGGCTTCGAAACCCCCGACCTTGCGGTGATCGGCGAGCAGGACATTCTCGGCGACCGGCTGGTCCGCCGCCGCAAGGCGCGCAAGGGCAGCGACGTGCTGACCGAAGCCTCCGCGCTTTCGCCCGGCGATCTCGTCGTGCATGCCGATCACGGCATCGGCCGCTTCATCGGCCTGCAGGCGATCACGGCGGCCGGCGCGCCGCATGACTGCCTGGAAATCGAATATCACGGCGGCGACAAGCTGTTCCTGCCGGTCGAGAATATCGAGCTTCTGACCCGCTACGGCTCCGACGACTCCGCCATCGCGCTCGACCGGCTCGGCGGCGCGGCCTGGCAGGCGCGCAAGGCCCGGCTCAAGAAGCGCATTCGCGACATTGCCGACAGCCTGATCAAGGTCGCCGCCGAGCGCGAGCTGAAGGAAGCGCCGGTCCTGGCGATGACCGACGGCGCCTATGACGAGTTCGTCGCCCGTTTTCCTTATGACGAGACCGACGACCAGCTCAACAGCATCGAAGCCGTCGTCGACGACCTCGCCCGCGGCCGCCCGATGGACCGGCTGATCTGCGGCGATGTCGGCTTCGGCAAGACCGAGGTTGCGCTGCGGGCGGCGTTCATCGCGGTCATGGCCGGCAAGCAGGTCGCCGTGGTCGTGCCGACGACGCTGCTCTCGCGCCAGCACTACAAGACCTTCACCGACCGCTTCCAGGGATTGCCGATCCGCATCGACCATGCCTCTCGGCTCGTCGCCGGCCAAGGAGCTGGCCGCGGTGCGCGAGCGGCTGAAGTCCGGCCAGACCGATATCGTCGTCGGCACCCATGCGCTGCTCGGCAAGACCATCGAATTTGCCGATCTCGGCCTGCTGATCATCGACGAGGAGCAGCATTTCGGCGTGCAGCATAAGGAGCGGCTGAAGCAGCTCCGCTCCGACGTCCATGTGCTGACGCTGACGGCGACGCCGATCCCGCGCACGCTCCAGCTGGCGCTTTCCGGCGTGCGCGAAATGTCGATGATCGCCACGCCGCCGGTCGACCGGCTGGCGGTGCGCACCTTCATCACGCCGTTCGATCCGGTGACGATCCGCGAGGCGCTGCTGCGCGAGCGCTATCGCGGCGGCCAGAGCTTCTATGTCTGCCCGCGCATCGCCGATCTGGACGAGATCGCGCGCGTTCCTGCGCGAGCATTTGCCGGAGCTGAAATTCACCATCGCGCACGGCCAGATGGCGCGCCACCCAGCTCGAAGACGTGATGACGGCGTTCTACGACCGGCAGTTCGACGTGCTGCTGTCGACCACGATCGTGGAGTCCGGCCTCGACATCCCGACGGCGAACACGCTGATCGTGCACCGCGCCGACATGTTCGGCCTCGGCCAGCTCTATCAGCTTCGCGGGCGTGTCGGCCGGTCGAAGACGCGGGCCTACGCGCTGTTCACCATCCCGCCGAACCAGAAGCTGACGCCGACGGCGGAGAAGCGCCTCAAAGTGCTGCAATCGCTCGACAGTCTCGGCGCCGGCTTCACGCTTGCCAGCCACGATCTCGACATTCGCGGCTCCGGCAATCTGCTCGGCGAAGAACAGTCCGGCCACATCCGCGAGGTCGGCTTCGAGCTGTACCAGCAGATGCTTGAAGAGGCGATTGCGTCGCTTGCGCGAGGGCGGTGTCGAGGAGCGCTCCGAGCAATGGTCGCCGCAGATCAATGTCGGCAGCGCCGTGCTGATCCCGGAAAGCTACGTCTCCGACCTGCAGGCGCGGCTCGGCCTTTACCGCCGGCTCTCGACGCTCACCGAGCGCGACGATATCGAAGCCTTCGCCGCCGAGCTGCTGGACCGCTTCGGTCCGCTGCCGGAGGAGGTCAAGCACCTGCTTGCCGTCGTCCAGATCAAGGGCTATTGCCGCAAGGCCGGCATCGCCCAGATCGAGGCGGGGCCGAAAGGCGCGGTGCTCAGCTTCCGGGGCAACAATTTCGCCAACCCGGCGGGTCTGGTCTGCTTTCATCAACGAGAACCACGAGCTGGTGAAAATGCAGAAGGACCACAAGCTGGTGTTCAAGGCCGACTGGCCCGACGCCGACGAGCGGCTGAAGGGGACGCGGCAACTGGCGCGCTATCTGGCCGAGATCGCGGCCGACGTGAAGGCGGCGGCATGAGGGCGCGGACGTCGCATGCGCGCCTTTCGATCCATTCTCCGGCGACGGCGCCATGACGGTCATCTTCAAAATCTGCGACGCCGCCGAGTGGGCTTCCGCCGAGGCGGCAGGCGCCTATCGCGGCTCAGCGCACGACCAGAGCGACGGCTTCATCCATTTCTCGACGGCCGAGCAGCTCACCGGCACGCTCGCCAAGCACTATGCGGGCCGCGACGATCTCGCACTGATCGCGTTTGAAGCCGAGACGCTCGGCGCCCCGCTGAAATGGGAGCCTGCCCGCGACGGCGATCTGTTTCCCCATCTTTACGCCCCCCTGCCGACATCGGCGGCGCTTTGGGCAAAGCCGCTTGCCGGTCGGCGCCGGACGGCCTGCATCGCCTTCCCGACGAGGCCAAGCCGTGATCGGCGGGCTTCTCAATGTCGCGCAGTCCGGCTTGCTGTTTCTCGATCCGGAACGCGCCCATGAGTTGACCCTGCGCGCGCTGGAGCGGGGCGTGTATGCCCGCGGCGGAGCGGACGATCCGCGATTGCGCCAGAGCGTGTTCGGCCTCGACTTTCCCAACCCGATCGGCATGGCGGCAGGCTTCGACAAGGATGCCCGCGTCCCCGCGGCGCTGCTCGCCATGGGCTTCGGCTTCACCGAGATCGGCACGGTCACGCCCCGGCCGCAGCCCGGCAATCCGCGTCCGCGCGTGTTCCGGCTGATCCGCGAGCGCGGCGCCATCAACCGGCTCGGCTTCAACAGCGGCGGCCACGACGCGGCGCGGGCGCGGTTGCAGCGGCGACCGGCGGGGATTCTCGGCGTCAATATCGGGGCGAACAAGGACAGCGCCGACCCGGCCGAGGATTACGTCACCGGCCTGCGCCTGTTCTACGACGTCGCCGACTATTTCACCGTCAACATATCCTCGCCGAACACGCCGGGCCTGCGCGACCTTCAGGCCCCGGACCGGCTCGACGACCTGCTGAGCCGGCTGACGACAGTGCGGCGCGCGCTCGAAGCGGCGGGCAAGCCGCGCCGGCCCATGCTGGTCAAGCTTGCGCCCGACATTCACGACGACGACCTGCCGGCGATCGTCGCGTGTCTTCAGGCGAATGCCGTCGATGGGATCATTCTGACCAACACGACGATCTCGCGCGAGGAGATCCCGGCGTCCTCCTATCGCGGAGAGGCCGGCGGATTGTCCGGACGCCCGCTGTTTCGGCGCGCGACCCGGACGCTCGGCAAGGTCGCCCTGCTCACCGAAGGCAAAGTGCCGCTCATCGGCGTCGGCGGCGTCGACTCCGGCGAGACGGCGCTGGCGAAGATCCGCGCCGGAGCGTCGCTGGTTCAGCTTTACACCGGGCTGATCTACCAGGGCGCGGGCCTCATCGCTGACATCAAGCGCACGCTGGTTGAGGCGATGGCGAACGCGGGCGCGGAGACTCTGTCGGCGCTTCGAGGGACGGACGCCGAACGCTGGGCGAGCACTGCGCTTTAAGCCGGTATCGCGAAAGCATCACGCTCCAATGCGGGGTAGTAGATCACCAGCGTTGCCGCCCGGATGACGAAGAACGCGATCATTGCCGCCCATAGGCCGTGATTGCCGAACAGCGGCGTCAAGGCCGCCCAGGCGGCCAGGAACACAGCGAGGCTGACGATCATGGTATTGCGCATGTCGCGCGTGCGCGTTGCGCCGATGAAAATGCCGTCGAGCTGGAAGCAGGCGACGCCGGCGATCGGTGCCACGACGGCCCATGGCAGATAGACCCGCGCCAGTTCGCGGACCTCTGCGTTCACCGCCATGGCGTCGATGATCGGCCCGCCCGCCGCAAGATAGACGACGCTCACCACAACGCTCACCGCCGCCGCCCATACCGATGAGAGGCGGATCGCCCGCCGAAAATGTGCCTGGTCGCCGGCACCGATCGCCCGGCCGGTCAGCGCTTCGGTGGCGAAGGCGAAGCCGTCGAGCAGATAGGCGGAGATGTTGAGGAACTGCAGCAGAATGGCGTTGGCCGCGAGGACGAGGTCGCCCGACTGCGCCGCCTTGGCGGTGAAGAACGTGAAGGCGAACAAGAGGCATAGCGTCCGGATCATCAGATCCGCATTGACGGCGATCATGCGTTTCAGGCCGGCGAGATCGATGGTCTCGGCCCAGCTCACCGACGCGCCGCGCCGCCGGAGTTCGCGCATGGCAATCAGCGCGCCGAGCGCCGCCGCAACGGTTTCGGCGAACACCGTGCTGATGGCGACGCCAGCGACGCCCCAGCCCAGGCCGGATACCAGCGCGATGCTGACGAGCACGTTGAGCCCGTTCAGGACGAGTTGGAGCACCAGGGCGATGCGGGTCTTCGCCAGGCCGATGAACCAGCCGAGAAAGGCGTAATTGGCGAGCGCGAACGGCGCGCTCCAGATGCGGATGACGAAATAGCGCCGCGTTTCGGCGTCCACGGCCTCGGTCGCGTCGAGCAGCCGCAGCGACACGATCTCGAGCGGCTTCTGCAGCAGGATCAGCGCGGCACCCGCAATGGCGGCGATCAGCAGCGCCCGCGCCAGCACCGCGGCGACGAGCTGCCGGTCGCCCCGGCCCTCGGCCTGCGCCGTGAGGCCGGTCGTGCCCATGCGCAGAAAGCCGAACGCCCAGAACAGCAGGGTGAAGATCGTCGCGCCGAGCGCGACCGCGCCGATCAGGTGAGGCGCGCCGAGCTGGCCGACCACGGCGGTGTGGGTGACGCCGAGCAGCGGGGTGGTGATGTTGGAGAGAATGATCGGGAGGCTGATCGCCAGAACCCGCGCATAAGTGAGCGGCGGAGCCGGCTGGTGCGCCTTCGAGGCGCCGCCGGGCGCCGGGCTATGCATCGGCGGTCAGGTTTCCGGCCCGCCCCGCCGATGGCCGCCGAACAGGAAATCGAAGAAGCGCAGCATCAGCCAGATCGGGACCACGATCACCGCGCCGAGCAGGAAATAGCGCGCCGCGCTCTGTACCCAGTAATAGCCCATATCGGCGATGGAATTGATCAGGCGGAAGATGCTCCCGAACAGGTCGCGCGGGTCGTAGTTCAGGGCGCTCAGCACGATGCCGACCACGATCGACACGATGATCAACCGGATGATTACGGCCAGAGGGTTGCCGCCGAAGAATACGTCCATAAGGTCTTCCCGTGCCGAGACTGAATTCGCTCGGGTCTTTTTCCGACGAAATCCGCTCCAGGTCAATTGCGGGCTGCAGATCGGGTTCCGGAAGCCGCGGGAATCGGGCGCTCCGCGACTTTGCACAGGGGGTAATTTCCTGCGGGAGCAACACGCATTTTGCTGCAATGTCCGCGCGAATTGCGTCCGAAGCCGAATAAATTAGGCATAATAAAGGCGAAATTTGCAGTTCATCCCGCTTTTATTTGCTTTTCAAGAGACTTTTTCGTAACACCGCTTGCTGCGAATCGGGCATAGCTTTAACCTATAGTGTTACTACGACCCGCTTGAGTCCCGGCGTATCGTCGCGGGTCGCGCTGCATTAATCAGTTTGCGGCAGTTAAAGGGGCATAGATTCAAATGCATACCGCAGTCTATCTGCGATCCGTTGACGAGACGTCTCTCGATAACGGCTCCTGCCGAATCCTTCTTTGCGGCAAATCGTTCATTGCCGACCGTAGCGGAGCGCTTTACTGGCCCGCCGAGAAGACGCTGGTCGTGTCCGACCTGCATCTCGAAAGAGGGTCCTATCTGACGGATGACGGGGTCGTGCTTCCGCCATACGATACGTCATCGGTTTTCGAAAAGCTCGAAGAGGCGCTCGACCGCTACGATCCGCATCGGGTGATCGCGCTGGGCGACAGCTTCTGCGCGGACGGCGACGCCCGGCTTTCGGCGCATGACGCCGACTGGCTCTACGACCTCATGGAAGAACGCGACTGGTACTGGGTCGCGGGACCGGAGCAGGCCGAGATCCCGGAATGTTTCGGCGGCACCGTTTTGCCGCATGTGACGCTCGGGGGCATCAAGTTCCGTTACGAGCCGGTGCGCGCGCCGGTCAGCCACGAAATCGCGGGCCGCATGCATCCGATCGCGCAGGTCTCCGAATACGGCCATGTCATGCGCGGGCGCTGCTTCGTGTCCAACGGCATGCGGCTGATCCTGCCGTCCATGGGCAAATATTCGGCCGGTGCCAATGTGCTCGGCTCGGCCTTCGATTCGCTGCTCGGTCACGAGGGGTTGTTCGTCTGGTCGACCAATGCCGGGCGGGTGACGCAGGTTGCGTCCGGTCAACTCCTGGAAGAGATGGCCGCTTAGCGATTTTGCGCTGCGACGAGGCCGGGCAAAATCGTCTGCCGGGCCGCGTCGCTCACGCCTATTTGCGGCCGAACAGCGTCCATCCCATAAAGCCGCAGGCGACGGCCAGCATCACCGAGATCAGCCCATAGACCCAGGGCTGATCCGAGGCGAGCGTATAGAGATAACGCTCCAGTCCTGCTTTTCTCACCTCGAGCAGCGACTTGTCCCAGCTCAGCAGCTTGGCTTCGTGGAAAAGATAGACCTGGGCGGTATACGTCCCCTCCATGACCTGCGCCGGCATTTTCAACGTCGCGCGAAACAGGCTCCGGCTCGAGAACACCACCGCGAACGGCGCTTTGACATACATGCCCTGATCTTTTTTCAGTCTGACAAGGGCTTTGTCGAATTCATCGGGCGGCGATTTCGTCTCCTCGAGCGGATTGGGATCGAACTCGATATCGAAGCGGCGCAGCGTTTCGGCGTCAGCGATGTCGGAGATCGGGCGCGTCGACAGAATCCCGTAAAAGCTCGGCACCCGGGCAAAGGTCCGCGACGCCCCATTGAGCCAGATGCCGGCAACGCGCGTTTTGTGCCGTGCGACCACCGTTTCCGCCGGGCCGCGGATCACGACGATGATGTCGTAATAGCCCGATGCGCTCGTTGCCTGCTTGGAATTGTCCACCGATCCGAAGATGACGACCTCGGCACCGGTGAAATCCGGCTCGATGGCGATCTCGCGGGTCGAGGTATCGAGCTCGATGGACTCGTTCTGTGCCTCGGCCGGCGAGGCGCCGGTCAAAAGCAGCATTATGAATGCGATCGGCACGAGAAGTTGGACGACAACGGAACCAGGGCGGGGCCGGATTATCATAGCGTCTGCCTGGCCTCCGGCGTGCTGAGCGTGAACGGTTCCGGCGGCGTGCTTACCAGATCGACGATCAGCCGGATCGATACGCCGAGAACCAGCAGGGCGAGCAGGGCGCGCAATTGTTCGCCGCGCAGTTTCTGACCGGCGCTGACGCCGAATTGTGCGCCGATGACGCCGCCGATCATCAAAAGGAAGGCAAGCACGACATCGACGGCATAATTCGCCGCGGCGTGAAAGATGGTCGTGAAGCCGGCGACGAAGATGACCTGAAACAGCGAGGTGCCGATGACGACCTTGGTCGGCATCCGCAGCAGATAGATCATCGCCGGCACCATGACGAAGCCGCCGCCGACGCCAAGAATGCCGGACAGCAGGCCCACGGCAAAGCCGATCACCAGCGGCGGGATCGCGCTGATATAGAGTTTTGACCGCTTGAAACGCACTTTCAGCGGCAGGCCGTGGATCCAGTGATGCTGACCGGGCCGGCGCGCCGACGGCGCCTTGCCCGACCTGCTCCGATAGATCACCTGGGCGCTTTCGATCAGCATCAGGAGGCCGATGCTGCTCAGGAAGAAAATGTAGAGCAGCGAGATGACGATTTCGACCTGCCCGGTCGCCTCGAGCATCTTGACGAGCTGCACGCCGATATACGCACCCACGATGCCGCCGAGCAGCAAAAGCGTGCCCATCAGAAAGTCGACATTGTCCCGTCGCCACTGCGTGATGGTGCCGGAAACGGAACTCGCCACGACCTGGTTGGCCCCGGTCGCCACCGCGACGGCGGCCGGGATGCCCGACAGGATCAGGAGCGGTGTGATCAGAAAGCCGCCGCCGACACCGAACATGCCCGACAGGAAGCCGACCGCGGCGCCCATGCCGAAGATTGTGAAGACGTTGACGGTCGTTTCGGCGATCGGCAGATAAATCTGCATCGGATTGATTTCCAGTGGCCGGGTTATGACCCAATCCAGCAGGCGTCAGCGCCCCAACGTGAAGCTGTCATGCCTTGTGGAGTGATGCTGATAAAACAAAAGGAGGCCCGCTCGTCAATGCGGGCATCCCAGGTGGGACATTTTATCCGACCGACTGATGCCCGCAACGCTCTTTAGGACTGGGTGCCGACGCTCAGCTTTGCCAGCAGAGCCTCGGTGATCCGCCCGGTTGCCGGCAATCCGAACTTCTGCTCGAAGGCGCGGATTGCGGCGGTGGTGCGCGGGCCGACCAGACCGTCGACCGGTCCCGGCGCGTAGCCGAGCCTGGAAAGTGCGCGCTGCGCTTCGGCCACCAGCGTGTTCACCGTCGAGACTTCGGTGCTCCAGGAGCTCTTCAAGAGATGGGCGCTTGCGGTCTTGGGCTCGATAACGGGCTGGGTCTGATGGGCCTGCTCGACCGGCGGCTCCGGTGCGTTGCTGTTCACCGCGGCATCGGTTTCCTCCGCGGACCAGGCCGACGTAGCCCTGTCTTCTTGCTCCTTGTCGGCCGGAGACAGGAGAGCGGCGATTTGCTCCCGCTTCTGCACGGCTTTGGTGTCGCCCTGATTGGCCGCCAGCGAGAACCAGCGATAGGCGATCGCCGGGTCCTTCGGCACGCCGAGACCGCGCTCATAGAGAACGCCCAGATTGTATTCGCTGTCGCGGAGGCCGTGCTTGGCGGCTTCGGCGAACCATTTCGCGGCAGTCAGATAATTGGCCGACCGGTTGCTGCCGGTGATCGACAGCACGGCAAGATTGTGCATGGCCTTGACGTGGCCGTTCTCCGCGGCGCGGCTGTACCACATCATCGCCTGCGCCTGATCCTTCGGCGCGCCCTGTCCGAGTTCGTAGAGCGTCGCCAGACGGTATTGCGAGGGGGCGTGGCCTTTTTCGGCTGCGCGGCGGAACCAGCGTGCGGCTTTGGAGAGGCGTTCCGTCACGGGCAGCTTCTGATCGGCATTTCGGCCTTCGAGATAGTTTTCGCCGATCGAGAACTGCGCCTCGGCATCGCCGGCAACCGCAGCCGTGCGCAGGCTTTCGGATTTCGGCTTGAAGGACAGCCGGTCGTCATCGCTCTCATCGGCTTGCGTCGCGGCCGGCTCCGTATCCGTCGATGCTTGAACGACCGGAACGGCCTCGGGCGAGAGCGGAGAGGCAGCGGCGGCGAGCCAGGCTTCGCTCTCAAGCCGGTCTTCCGTGCTCTTGCCGGTTTCGGGCATGACGATCTGCGTGTGCACCGATGCGGTCGTCAAAGGCTCGATCTGCGGCTTTTCCGGTTCGCGCTCGGACAGCAGATTATAGAGCCAGGCGCTGGCCTGCGAGCCGGGATGGCCTTTGTCCCTGAGGTTCAGGTAGAGCATCGCCGCGCTGGCGAGGAGCAGGATGACCGCGGCGACGATCAGGCCGATGCGGGAGTTGTGGCGCTCCTCTTCGGGCAGGAACTCACCGTAGGGGATCTGATAGCGGACCGGCTCGCCGTTCTCGGGGAGGTCCCGCGCCGGACCGTTTGCAAGTCGCGCGGCGCGGCGGGCTGCGGCGATCATCTTGCCGTCATAGTCGTCGTCGAGCCCGTCGTCCTCGGTGCGGTTGAGCCAGCTGCTTTCGCCGCTGCGAGGCGGCAGGGTTTTCTCGGCGTCGTAGTCGTCGAGACGGTCGAGGCTTTCGTCGAGGCAGTGCTGAAGCTGCTTCAGGCGCTCGTCCGTGGACCGCGCGAATTGCTTCGTATGCACCGAGAGCCGGGCGACTTCGCCGCCGAGTTCGGCGATCGGCTGTTTCGGATCGATGCCGTCGAGCCGCGATTCCAGGCGGCGGGCGACGATGTCGGCGGTCTCCTGCGCCAGCTTGGTCCCGGTTCCGCGGGCGACGATCTCCAGGCCCCGCGCCGTTGCCGAAAGCGCCGCATGCGATTGCGCGACCAGCCCGCTGAGCCGGTCGAGGCGCTCCTCGACGCCGCGCACCCGCGCATCCTGCGCGCTGTTCCACTGTTTGTTGTCTTCCAGATAGGCGGCCAGCTTCTTCAGCCCGGCCTCGACGGCGGCCATGGAGCGGTCGGTCGACCGGGCGTCGAGCTTCTCCATGAGCTGATGGAACTGGCCTTCCAGGGCGTCGAGGCGCTGGGTCGGGATCTGCTCGGCGAGCGCATCGATCGAGGCGCGCATGGTGGCGAAACGGTCCTCGAACCAGGCGCGGTCGAGGATCGGCGCATTCGGCGTCAGCTTATGGCTGGGGACCAGGCGCGGGGCACGCGGCGGATGCGCCATGTCCGGGCCGGCGTCGGCGGCGGGGTGCTGCGTCGGCGCTGCCTGCTGCGCGCGCGGCTCGGCCCGCTGACCATCTTCCGGCTGAGCGCCCTGCTGCCGGCTCAGATCCGCGTGCAGATAGGCCGACAGCTCGCGCAGCCGGTCCGTCAGGTCGGCGCGTTTCTCCACCGGGACAGCCGCGTCCGATGCGAGCGAGCGGGCGAGCGGGGACGCCTGATGCGGCATCATCTCGGCCATCGCCTGCTCTTCGGTTTCGGACAGCGCTTCGAGCCGCTTTTCAAGGTCGCGCAGGGCCGCATTGCCGAGCTGGCGGTAGCTGTGAATCTCGGAGAGGTAGCGCTGCAGCAACTCCTTGGCTTCCGGATCGTGGTGCTGCGGAGCTCCGGCATCCGGAATGCGGCCCTCGGTCGGTGACACGGGCCGTGAAATTGCACCGGGAGGAGCCACTGGGGAAGCGTTTTGCGGGCGCCCGGCGCCCGTATTGGCGTTTGAAGTCATTGCACGTCCCAATGCGCTCGACCTGCGAGCATTGCAGCTCCTCCCAGCGGCGGCTAAGCTTCGGACGATGCGAAGTGAGGGCGCGGCCTGCTATCGGGAGCGTGAAAATTGCTGACCTGTGACACGACGCAAACAATTCTTTTCAGACTGTTGCCTGTGTGAGTAAACATTCAGTAAAACATTGGAGCTTTTGATAAAAAATCCGTCCCGATGTGGCACAGCGTTCCCGGACAATCAGCGCGCCGCGGTTAGCAATCCGTTAAACCGGATGATTTCGTAATGTCGCGCTTGAGCAATGGCCGCGATTTTGGAATGGTAAAATGGAAAGCGGCAACGAAGCGCCCTGCGCCGGGATCGAATGACCGACCAAGACACGCCTGAAAACCAACGCGGCACTCCGCATCCGAGCACGAGCATCGCTCAGGCGAATCACGCGCTGGTGGCCCATACGCGGGGCCAGGGATTTACCGAAGTCACCGCGCAAGTGAAGGAATGGCTTGAGGAAATCGGCGCCGTGAACGGGTTGGTGACGATCTTCATAGCCCATACATCCGCTTCACTTACAATCCAGGAAAATGCCGATCCCGACGTGCGCTTCGATCTCAAGGCGGCGCTTGACCGCCTGGCTCCGGAAAGCGCGTCATACCGGCATTTCCTCGAAGGCCCAGACGACATGCCCGCTCACATCAAGGCGATGCTGACGTCCGTCAACCTGTCGATCCCGGTGGTCGAGGGACGGATGGCACTTGGGGCGTGGCAGGGAATCTATGTCGTGGAGCACCGGTCGCAACCGCATGAGCGCAAGCTTGAGTTGCATTTTATCGGTATGCGTCAAACTTCCGCCGTTTAGGGTGTGGATTTTAGGAGTTGAGACTCACTTCTCATTAACCGATATAGGTAAGGTTAACTGGATGATACCCCTCGCTTTTGTCCTCGAATTGAGTAGTTTGGAGAACATCAGATCATGTGAAATTTTCCGGCAACGCCGGGTTGTAGCGTAAATCTCGAGCCGAAAGCCAGCGAGCATGACAATACCTTGTATTCTCCTAGCCGAAGACGACGAATCGATGCGCCGCTTCTTGGTTAAGGCGCTTGAGCGGGCGGGCTATGATGTCGTCTCTTTCTCGAACGGCGCTGAAGCCTATGAATGTCTTAGAACTCGCAAGTTCACGCTCCTGCTCACGGATATCGTCATGCCGGAAATGGACGGCATCGAGCTGGCGAAGCGCGCCTCCGAGCTCCAGCCCGAGATGAAAATCATGTTTATCACCGGATTTGCCGCCGTGGCGCTGCATCCGGACTCCAACGCGCCGCGTGAAGCGCGCATCCTCTCCAAGCCCGTGCATCTGCGAGAGCTGGTCACCGAAGTCGACCGCCTGCTCGCCGCCTAGCGCACGCATTTGATGGCGCACTCTTTTCGCCAGAATGGAGGGATGCGCCAGGAGGGCCGCGTTGGGAGCGGCATTTCGTCCCGCTGACCCAGATCAAAGCCCTGCGCCCGAAGCGCAAGGCTCCGTCCAAGATCGGTGAGGCTCAGCTCGAGCGTCTCCGGATCGACCGGGGTTCTTCCGCACCGTAATCGCCAGAGACCTGCGCGAATCGCAGGACAGGGCCCCGCCCTCGCCGAACGGATAGCACTGACGCTATTTTGTGACAGCCGCCCTCGCTCCGTATCACCGGTCGGTTATCTGCCTCGCATCCATCTTGCCGGGTATTCGGGTGCGTTGTACGGTGAGGCGGGCAAATATTCGGGGCAAGCCGGTGCAGTCCTTCCTTTCTGACGTGTCGCGCATTGCCGTGCTGGCTTTGGCGGCGATGGTCGTTGCGCCGGCCGCGTCGGCCGAGGATCTGGTCTCCGAGCTCAAAATCGGCATTCTCGATCACGACGTTCCCGATCTTTGGAGCGGTTTCCGCCGCGAAGAGGACGGCGCTGACATCAATGTCGAGGCGCTGCTGTCGCCATCCGTGCTGTTTTTCGGCGGCACGATCCGGCCGGCGATCGGGGCGACGATCAACACTCAGGGCGATACCAGCCACGCCTATGTTGATGCGCGCTGGCAGTACGAACTGCCTGGCGGGGTGTTCTTCGGCGTGGGCCTCGGCGGGGCCATCCACGACGGCGAGGTCGATCCCGTCGATCCGGACCGCAAGGCGCTCGGCTCTCGGCTGTTGTTCCATATTCCGGCCGAACTCGGATACCGTTTCGACGAGCACTCCAGCCTGTCGCTCTATTTCGAGCACACATCCAACGCCTATACGCAGGACTCCAACGAAGGCTTGGATCGGCTGGGCATCCGCTACGGCTACGGGTTCTAGCCGTTCCCGCTCGCCGTTCCCTTTGCTGACACAGGGTTTCCGCCATTTGGCCGCCGGTTCGACACAAACCGCGACAAACTGATTCGGAACTAGCCCGGCTTGTTTTCGTTCCCCTCTCATACGTTGGCAGTTCGACACACCGGACTGTCGCAAACTTAAGAGAGAGAAGGAGGGACACCTCATGAGCTATCTGAAAAAGATAGGTTACGCAGGCGCGCTCAGCGCCAGTCTTGCCATGTTCGCGCTTCCTGGCACGATGACGGCCAATGCGATGCCGAATGCTGCGGCCCAGACGAAGATTGCGACGGACGGCAATTCCAATCTCATCAAGGCCGAATGGCATGGCCGCCGCCATAATCGTGGCTGGCGCCGTCACCATTGGCGTCGTCATCATAACCATTATGGCGACTGGAATCCGGGCGCCTATATCGCGCTTGGCGTGATCGGCGCTCTCGTCAACCAGGGCATGAGCGAAGGCGCTGCCCAGAGCGCGATGCAGCGCTGTGACGACCGGTTCCGCTCGTTTGAACCGAGCACCGGACTTTACACCACCTACGGCGGCGAGAAGCGGCTCTGCCCGTATCTGCGCTAATAGGCCGGATGTATAAAAAGAAGAAGGCTGGCATCTCGCCAGCCTTTTTTCGTTTCGGCTCGTCGATCAACACGGCGCTGGAGCAAATCCGACGCCACAGCCGAGAGATCTAGCTTGAGAAATCCATCTGCGCCGGCGTGATCGACACCGACTCGCCGCAGCCGCACGCGCTGGTTTCGTTCGGATTCTTGAACACGAAGCTGGCGGACAGCTTTTCGACGCGGAAATCCATCTCCGTGCCGAGCAGGAACAGGATCGCCTTGGGCTCGATGAAGATCTTCACACCCTTGTCCTCGACGATCTCTTCATGGGCTTGCTGCTCGCTGGCATATTCCATCGTATATTCCATGCCGGCGCAGCCGCCCTTCTTCACGCCCACGCGAAGGCCGATCACCGGGTCCGGGCTGCTCTGCATGATCTCCTTGACGCGATCCGCGGCAGAGTCGGTCAGAGTCATCACTTTGGGGCGTTCGCGAATTGCCATTGCGGGTACCTCGTCTTTTCTAACCACAATATGGGCGCGCCTGCCGGTCAAATGCAAGCCCAGGCGGGGCGCAAGGGGCCGCCTGTTTCCGGTCCGGCGCCCGATTTTTTGCGGAACGCCTCGGATCAGGATGGCATAGTGTATAGATGCTAAACTTTTTCAGCAGTCTTTCATTGCCTTGAGGACCGGGGCGGCCGGCGATAGCAAACTGATTAACGTATGACCATAACCAACGCGGCCTCGTCTGCCGGAGCGCCGAATGGCGCGGGCTCAAACGATTCTCCCCTGTTCGGCATGGCGGCGGCTGTGGCCGCTTTTTTTTCGCTCAATGTCATGAGCCTGTTCGCCAAGCTGCTGAGCGAAACCCACAATGTCGTCGATATAGCGTTCTGGCGAAACGCCATCGCTTTACTGCCCTTCGTCGTGACCATTCTCGTGCTCGGACGCTGGGACACGCTGAAAATCCGCAGCCGGCCGAAGGTCCTGGCATTGCGGTCGATCGTCGGCACGCTCAACATCCTGCTGGTCTTCGGGGCCTTCTCGCTGCTGCCGATGGCCGACGCTACGGCGCTGATCTTCGCTTCGTCGCTGTTCACGCCGGTCCTTGGGTTTCTCGTGCTCGGCGAGCATGTCGGCCCCTACCGGTGGAGCGCCGTGATCGCTGGCTTCATCGGGGTATTGATCGTGGCGCAGCCCGGCAGCGGCGCGGGCTGGAACGGGATCGGCGTCGCCTGCGGGCTGACGGCGGCGCTGGTGAACTCAACGCTGGGCCTGATGCTGCGCATTCTCGGCCGGACCGAGAGCCCGGAAACCATGACCTTCTATTTTCTGCTGCTCGGTGCGGTGATCCTCGCGCCATTCATGCCTTTCGTCATGACCATGCCCGCGCGCGGCGAACTGCTGCTGCTGCTCGGCCTCGGCCTGTCGGGCGCACTGATGCAGATCTTCATGTCGACCGCGTTCAAATATGCGCCCGCGGCTCTCGTCTCGCCCTTCAACTACACGCAAATGATCTGGGCGATGCTGTTCGGTTGGGCGATCTTCGGTGACTTTCCCACCGTGAACATCCTGATCGGTTCGGCGATCATCATGGTCGCCAGCCTCATCGTCATTCTGCGCGAGCGGTATCTGGCGCGCAAAGGGCGATTGAAGCGACCCGCGGCTGTGGAGTAGCGGGCCGGGGTAACAGCCTTCGCCGTCGCCATCTCGCGAAGATTTGACAGCGCTTGTGGCGAGCGACTGCGTCTCATTCGATCGCGGTTTACAGCTGGTCCCGCCGATCGATCCACTTTTCGACGTGCGCCGGCTCATACGTCTCGAACTGCTCGAGCAGCATCTCGCCATTTTCCGCGACGAGCAACGTATCG
The DNA here is from genome assembly GCA_963727575.1 of uncultured Alphaproteobacteria bacterium. GTDB lineage: Bacteria > Pseudomonadota > Alphaproteobacteria > Rhizobiales > Rhodomicrobiaceae > JAHQVI01. The sequence goes on along the minus strand of CAVSIA010000012.1, from coordinate 165,989 downwards.
CGGTTCTGCTGGCGCAGCAGTCCTTCGGACACGGTATGGTCGAGAAAGTCGAGCAGCCGGTCGTAATAGCCCTCGACATTCAGAAGTCCGCAAGGCTTGCGGTGATAGCCGAGCTGGGCCCAGGTCAGCACCTCGAAGACCTCCTCCAGCGTGCCCAGTGCGCCGGGCAGGGCGATAAATCCGTCCGAAAGCTCCGACATCAGGGCCTTCCGCTCGTGCATCGAGCCGACGATCTTCAGCTCCGAAAGGCCGGGATGGGCGATTTCCAGGTCGACCAGAAGGCGCGGGATCACACCGATGACCTCGCCGCCATTGGCTAAAGCGGCGTCGGCGACGGCGGTCATCAGCCCGACGCTGGCGCCGCCATAGACAACGCCGATCCCGCGGCCGGACAACAGGCGGCCCAACCCGGCGGCCGCCGCTGTATAGGAGGCGCGCGTGCCGGAACTGGAGCCGGCAAACACGCAGACCCGTTTAAGGGCGGTCATGCCCGCTCGAACCGCCGGAACGTCACCCGGTGCGGCTCGACGGCGGCATCGCCCAGGCGGCGGCGCTTGTCCTCCTCGTAGGCTTCGAAATTGCCCTCGAACCACTCCACATGGCTGTCGCCTTCGAAAGCCAGGATGTGGGTGGCGATGCGGTCGAGGAAGAAGCGATCATGGCTGATGACCACGGCGCAGCCGGGGAAATCCTCGAGCGCCGCTTCGAGCGAGGACAGTGTCTCGACATCGAGGTCGTTGGTCGGCTCGTCGAGCAGCATCAGGTTGCCGCCCTCTTTGAGCATTTTCGCCAGATGCACGCGGTTGCGCTCACCGCCCGAAAGCTGGCCGACCTTCTTCTGCTGGTCGGATCCGCGGAAATTGAACCAGCCGCAATAGGCGCGGCTCGATACCTCGCGCTTGCCCAGCATGATCACGTCGTTGCCGCCGGAGATCTCCTCCCAGACGCTTTTCTTGTCGTTCAGCGCGTCTCGGGACTGGTCGACATAGCCGAGCTTGACCGTGTCGCCGATACGGATGCTGCCGTCATCGGGCTGCTCCTGGCCGACGATCATGCGGAACAAGGTGGTCTTGCCGGCGCCGTTCGGGCCGATCACGCCGACGATGCCGCCGGGCGGAAGCTTGAAGCTCAAACCGTCGATCAGCAGCTTTTCCTCGAAGCCCTTGGTGAGCCCCTCGGCTTCGATGACCACGCCGCCGAGCCGCTGACCGGGCGGAATGGTGATCTGCGCCTTGCCGGCCTGCTCGCGTCCGGCCTCGTCGGCCAATTCCTCATAGGCCTTGATGCGCGCCTTGGATTTCGCCTGCCGCGCCTTCGGGCTCGACCGGATCCATTCCAGCTCGCGGGTGAGCGTGCGCTGCTTGGCTTCCTCCTCGCGGCCTTCCTGCTCCAGCCGCTTGGCCTTCTGCTCGAGCCAACTTGAGTAGTTGCCCTTATAGGGCACGCCCTGGCCGCGATCGAGTTCGAGGGTCCATTCGGTCAGATTGTCGAGGAAGTAGCGGTCATGGGTAACGAGGATGATGCAGCCGGGATAGTCCTTCAGATAGCGTTCCAGCCAGGCCACGGTCTCGGCGTCGAGATGGTTGGTCGGCTCGTCGAGCAGCAGGATGTCGGGCTTGGAAAGCAGCAGACGGCACAGCGCCACGCGCCGCCGCTCGCCGCCGGAAAGCTTGGAGACGTCAGCATCGCCCGGCGGGCAGCGCAGCGCATCCATCGCCTGCTCGACCTGGGCGTCGAGATCCCACAGATTCTGAGCGTCGATGATATCCTGGAGCTTGGCCATCTCGTCGGCCGTCTCCTCGGAGTAATTCATCGCCAGCTCGTTATAGCGATCGACCATCGCCTTTTTCTCGGCGACACCGTCCATCGCATTGCCGAGCACGTCCTTGGCGCGATCGAGTTGCGGCTCCTGGGAGAGATAGCCGACCTTGATGCCGTCAGCCGCCCAGGCCTCGCCGTTGAAATCCTTCTCCTGCCCGGCCATGACCCGCAACAGCGTCGACTTGCCGGAGCCGTTGACGCCGACCACGCCGATCTTGGCGCCCGGAAGGAAAGACAGGCTGATATCTTTCAGAACCTGCTTGCCGCCCGGATAGGTTTTCGAGAGCTTTTGAAGCGAATAGACATATTGAACTGCAGCCATGTGCACCGTCGCAACGTTGAAACCTTTGGTCAGCGTTGTAGCTGTGCGGCCGGCCGATCTCAAGGCCGACCTTTGCTTTGTACCGTGCCGACCCGCGGCGGGGACGGCGATGCAGGCTCAGGGATCGACAAACGCGAAGCGGATTGCCTCCTTCACCTCCGGCACCTTCGGCTCCTTGAGAAACTCGTGGGCGAGGCGCATGAAAGCGGCGCGTTTGCGCGTCTGCGTGGCGTTCGACCGCAGGATCGCCTGGATGCGGCGGAGCATGCTGAAGGCGAAGAACATGTCGGCGCCGTCGAACGCTTCGGTCAGAAAATCGCCAAGCGCCTGGGGCTCGCGCCGCCTGCGTCCCGGCTTGGCGGCGTTGCTGCTTCGTTCGACCGAAACCGGAAACAGCAGTTCGCTCGCCGTCGTCAGCCGGTCGCCGATGGTGCTGTGAATATCCTGGAGCGACATCTGGCGGCCGCCCTCGGGTTGGTCGAGCATATCGTCGAAGGCGTCGGACAGAGCGAGCTTGGCCGACCGCATATGAAGGTCGACCAGGAGCGCCGTCACCTTGGGATCGAGGATCTGCCGCCCGTGAAGATGCCGCAGCGTGTTGGCTGCGTTGCTGGCGGCAGCGTGAGCGGTCGCCGCGCCCGGCGGCTGCCACTTCCAGACCCGGATCGGTTCGGCGATGTTCTTAAGATGTCGCTCTCCGATGGGCAGTAAATTCTCCCGCAGCGCGTTCTTCGTTTGCATATAAATGCTGTCGGAGAGGCAGATGCCGCCTGGGGGCGCGAGCTCCTCAAGACGTACCGCGACATTTATTCCCTCGCCGTGAATATCATTTTTCTCATGGACAATATCACCCAGATTTGCTCCCATTCGAAAGTCAATCGGAACGTCTGAGGAAATTGCGGTCTTGCGCTCGGCCATGACCCGCTGTACATCGACCGCAAACTTCACAGCATTTAGTGCGCTATCGAACGCCAGGAGTGAACCGTCGCCCATCAGCCGGACGATGCGTCCATTATATTGTGTGATTGCAGGCGCAAAAACTTCATCTTTCAAACGGCTGAGCTCGCCCAATGTGCCGAACTCGTTCTGGGCAATAAGGATACTGTAGTTTACGACATCCGCCGCCACGATTGCGGCCAATCTCCGCTCCATAGCTTCCTCGTAAAAAACTTATGACAAAAGAGAAAAAGCGTGTGAGAGCTGCTCAGGGGAACTAAACTTAGAGTTGCAGAAATCAATCTTCTCGCCTTTCTGTCAATCGAAATTTGAGTTGAAGCGGCGGCAACGCCGGACACAGCGTGGTTTCGGATTGCTTTTGGGTTCGGGTGGGGACCGGAAGCAACAATGCGATAGAGGGCATTAGGGGAAAACCATCATGAGCCGGGACACATTCGAGATCGTGAAGCCGCCGGGCCGCGGCGCTCACCTGTTGGACACTGTTTCGCCCGAAACGCTGAAACGCATCGAGCGCGGCGCCAAACGCCTGAACTATGCCAAGGGCCAGGAGATCGTCGGGCGTTCGGAAGAGTTCAGCGATGTGTTCGTGCTGACCTCCGGACTTGCGCGCGTCATCGTTTTCACTGCCGGCGGCAAGGCGGTGAACTTCCGTCGCATCGACCCGGGCGATCTGTTCGGCGAGTTCTCCGCGATCGACGGCGACAGGCGGTCGGCAACCGTGGAGGCCGTCGAGCCATGCCAGACCCTAAGCATGACCTCCGCTTTCTTCCGCGAGTTGATGGAAGACGACCCTGCTTTCATGAATACGGTGCTCAACCATCTGGTCGGGCTGCTGCGTTCGATGACGGCGCGGATCGTGGAGTTCAGCACGCTCGCGGTGACCAACAGAATCCATTGCGAACTGGTGCGTATGGCCCGGCCGCTCAGCGACGGCAGCGGTCATTATGAAATCAGTCCGACGCCGACGCATTCCGAGATCGCCGGGCGGATCAGCACCCATCGGGAAGCGGTGTCGCGGGAGGTCAGCCGGCTCAAGCAGATCGGCATTCTGGAAAGGCGCGGACGGGCCCTGATCGTGAAGGATTTCGCTCGTCTGGAGCGCATGGTTCACGACGCATCCGGGGAATGACCGCCCAGAGCGCGCTACCGTCTGAGGTTGAGTTTGCAAAAATGTCACAACCGTGTTGGAATGGAGCAGGTTGTGGCGAATCACACTTAACAACTGGACGGAGGGTGCTAAGGTGCCCTTAACAACAAGAATACAAATTGACGTCTTTAATTAACTGTTTGGAAATTTTCTGAAGGTGGCGAAGCAGCATTTCTCCTTTAGCGCCACCTAAAGATTAGATATGTTGCAGTGATAACGGGCGTGAAGTAAAATATAATGGGCGGCCTTTGGCAATATCATTGCAAGAGGTTGAAAGTATATATTAGTGATCCAGTTTTATTTTGGATCGATGATTTTAAGCTCATGGGTTTACTCGCATTGCCCTTCTGTCGCACTGGAATTTGACAGAGCGGCAGAGAAACATATGTCGGAGCTTGACGGCTTTCTGCCCGATGAGTTCAGGCATTGCCTCCCGGTACTCGACGATTGATACGTGTGCCCCCCTTTGAAAGAAGGGGGGCATTTTTTATGGCGGCAGGATCGCTTTTAAACGAACCGTCCGGTTACCTGCTGCGTTCCCGATCTGCTCGCGGGCTTCCATCATTGTTCCGCCATCGCTCTGCCAACGGATCGATCCGGTCCGTGCCCATATGGCGATCGCAGCGGTGATGCGGCCCGCATCGGCCCGGCGCCTGACGCGCATTTCCCGCCGATCCTCACCTTGCCATATGTTGCGCCGGTATTGATCAAGCCGGGCCCGCGCCGGTGTCCGCCGCGATGATGTCGCGGTCGCCGGGGCAAGGCTCGTCTTGCCGAGCCGTCGTCGCTCAGCGGCGCGCGAACAGCTTTTCGATGTCGGCGAGCTTCAACTCGACAAAGGTGGGGCGACCGTGATTGCACTGGCTTGCTGCGGGCGTTTCTTCCATCTCGCGCAATAGCGCGTTCATCTCCTCCGGCCTTAGCGTGCGGCCGGCGCGGACGCTGCCATGGCAGGCGATCCGGGAGCAGATCTCGTGCAGCCGGTTCTCGAGCGCGGATGACGTGCCGATCGTCTCGATTTCCTCGGCGAGGTCGCGGACCAGCGCCTTGATGTCGGCCCCGGCCAGCAGGGCTGGGACCTCGCGGACCAGCACCGCGCCGTCGCCGAACGCTTCGATCGCCAGGCCCAGCGGCGCAAGCTCATCGGCGCGGCTGGCGAGCAGGGCTGCGACATCGACGTCGAGTTCGACGACCTCGGGGATCAGCAGCATCTGGCCCTCGATGCCGCCGTCGGCGAGCGCGGCTTTCAGCTTTTCATAGACCAGGCGCTCATGGGCGGCGTGTTGGTCGACGATGACGACGGAGTCGCGGGTCTCGGCGACGATATAGGTCTCGTGGAGCTGCGCCCTGGCTGCGCCGAGCGGGCGGTCCAGCGTCTCGGCGGGGGCGGGCGCCGTGGCGGCGGCCATGTTGGCGCTGACCGCGTCCACCCCGCCGAGCGGCATCTGCCAGTCTTCGGCAAAGCCGTTCGCCGCCATGGTTGATGGACGCTGAGCCGGTGCCCAGGACGCCCAGCTCGGGCGCGCAGGCGCGGCGCCCGCCGCCGCTGCGTGATGATCGGCGCCGGTAACTGCTCCCGACAAGGCAGCGGTCGTTCGCACGCCGGCCGCTTCGAGCCCGCGCCGTATGGCGCTGACGATCACGCCGCGCACCAGCCCGCTGTCGCGGAAGCGTACCTCCGCCTTGGCCGGGTGAACGTTGACGTCCACCTCCTCGGAGGGCAGCGCAAGGAACAGCACCACCATCGGATGGCGTCCGCGCGGGACGAAATCCCCATAGGCGGCGCGCACGGCGGCGAGCAGCAGCCGGTCTTTAACCGGACGGCCGTTGACGAACAGATATTGCATCTGCTGCGTCGGCCGGTGGAGCGTCGGCAAGCCGGCAAATCCGGTGAGCCCGATGCCGTCGCGCTCCGTGGCGATCGGCACGGCGTCGGCGGCGAACTCCTTGCCCATGACCTTGGCCAGCCGCAGACGCAGCGCTTCCTCGTCGCCCGCCATCACCGCCGGGAAGTTGAAGCTGGCGCGCTCCCCATTCGCCAGCGCGAACGAGATCTGCGGGAAGGCGAGGGCGACGCGCTTGACGAGCTGGGCGATGGCGGAATTCTCGGCCGGCTCGGATTTCATGAATTTGAGGCGTGCGGGCGTCGCGTAGAACAGGTCGCGGACTTCGACGCAGGTTCCCGCGTTCAGCGCGGCGGGGCGGGGGCCGTCCCGGCGTCCGGCGTCGACCTCGATTTCGAGGCCCTCGGCGCTGCCGCGCGGCCGGGATGCGATGCGCAGCTTGGCGACCGATCCGATCGAGGGCAGGGCTTCGCCGCGGAAACCGAGCGTTGCGATGCGCAGCAGGTCTTCGCCGGCGAGCTTGGAGGTCGCATGCCGCTCGATCGAGAGGGCGAGATCGTCGGGACCCATGCCGGAGCCGTCGTCGGTGACCCGGATCAGGCCCAGGCCGCCGTTCGCCGTGACGATCTCGATGGTCGTGGCCCCGGCGTCGATGGCGTTTTCGACCAGCTCCTTGACGGCGTTGGCCGGCCGTTCGATGACTTCGCCCGCCGCGATCCGATTGATCAGCTGCGGAGGAAGCTGGCGTATCGGCATGGCTTCAACCCCCAAATGCCCCCGCGCGCCGCGAAGATCAGCACCGCCTTCGCGTGTCGTGGGCAAAAAAGCGCCGGAGCCTATTTCGCCATCCGCGTCAGGTGGTCCCTTGTGAGACGCTTGCCGAGTTCCACTGCCGGTTGATCGAAAGCATCGACGCCCAGCAGGTCCGCGGCGAGAATCGTCTCAAGCATGAAGTGCATCATCATCCAGCCGAGGGTCCATTCGTCAAGCCGCTCGAACTCGATTATCCTCAAGGGCCGCTTATGCGCGGCGAAAGCGTCGGCAACGGCGAGGGTTTCGGCGTGGACCAGCTCGCCGACCGTGCGTCCGGCGAGGTAGGGGGCGCCAGCAAGATCAGCAAGGTCGGCCGGCAGCGGTGCGGTGTCGTCGGCGGAGGGCGTGCCCGCGCGGATGATCGTCGTCAAATGATGCCGCGCGCCGCCGAGATAGAGCTGGAGCTGGCTGTGCTGATCGACCGGGCCGAGGGCGGCGACCGGCGTCGTGCCTTCGGCGTCGTTCTTGCCGAGGCTTTCCGCCCAGAGCTGCACATACCAATGCGAGAAGCGGGAGAGACGGTCGGCGTAGGGCATCAACACGCTGACTTTCGTGCCGCGTTCCCGCGCATAGGCAATGGAAAGCGCCGCGCCGACCGCCGGGGCGAATTCGGCGGGGGCCGCTGCGCCGTGGATGGCCTCGGCCGCCGCGCGGCCGCCGGCCCGGAACGCTGCGAAATCGAGCCCGCGGGCAAAAGCGGGGATCATGCAGACATTGGAAAACACCGAGAAGCGGCCGCCGATGTCGGCCCGGTGCGGCAAGCTCGGGATCCCGAGCGCCGTGCACAGGCTGCGCAAGCCATTCGCCGCGTGGGGCGTTTCGGGCTCGGTCAGGCCGAGGAACATGCGCGGGATGGCGGCCTCATGGCCGGCGCTGCGGACACGGTCGAGCGCGGTCAGCGTCTGGCTGAGCGTTTCCGCGGTTTCGCCCGATTTGGAGATCGCGACGAAGCGGGTCCGCTCCAGATTGAGGATGTCGAAGCCTTTCGACATCGAGACCGCGTCGAGATTGTCGTAGAAGCGCAGCCGCGGACGGCCGAATTTGCCGGTGCGATCGTCGCCTGGGATGAACCAGCCGCCGAGTTGCGCGAGGGCTTGCCCGCCGAGGCTGGACCCGCCGGTGCCGAAGATCACCACCATATTCGCGCCTTCGACCAGACGGTCATAGGCGGCGCGCGTCTCGGCGATATCGGCCTCGTCGTAAAGGACGTCGACGAAGGGAAGGCTGCGGTCGGCCACCTCCAGTTTCAGGCGCTCAAGGCGGGGCTCCAGCCGTTTCAGCCATCGCCCCAGCGCGTCGACCGTCAGCCCCGAAGGGCCGATCGCCTCAGCAAGACAGCCGGCGATGGAATGGCCGAGGGTCATGGAGCGGGCTGTGCTCAGCCGCGCGGCGGCGCTGCCGTGACGGGCGGCTTGTTCTCGGCCGGTTTCATGCCCGATGGCTGGCCGACGATGGTCATCACCAACTCGTCCGGTTTCATGAACTTCGCCACGCGCTTGACGTCGTCGAGCGTGACCGCCTCGATCAGGCTGTTGCGCTTGTCGATGTAGTCGATGCCGAGATCCTCGGCCTGCGTCCACAACAGAATGTTGGCGATCTTGGAGCTGGAGCTGAAGCGCAGCGCATAGGAGCCGGTCAGATATTGCTTGGCATTTTCAAGCTCTTCCGCTGTCGGTCCGTCCTGCGCGATGCGCGCCAGCACTTCCTTGATCACCTTGATGGATTCGCCGACGCGCTCGTTTTCCGTGGCGACGCCGCCCAGCGCAATGCCGGCATGATCGAGCGGATAGAGATAGGTGTACACGGAATAGGCAAGCCCGCGTTTCTCGCGAACCTCCTCCATCAGCTTCGAGGCGAACCCGCCGCCGCCGACGATGTAGTTGAGGATATAGGCAGGGATGAAATCCTTGTCGTCGCGCTTGGGACCGGGGAAGCCGAAATTGACGACCGTCTGCGGTGTTGCCATCGGGATCAGGATTTCGCGCGGATCCATGTTCCAGGTCACTTCGGGAACGGTGCGCAGCTCAGCCTTTTCCGGCAGGTCGGCGAAGACCTTGTCGAGACCTGTCGCCAGATCCGCGGCGCTGATATCGCCGACCACCGCGACATAGAGATTGTCGCGGGCGAAATTGCGTTTGACGTAGGATTTCAGGTCGTCATTGGTGATGGCGCGGACGGTCTCGAGCTGTCCCTTGGTGCGCGAACCGTAAGGGTGCCCGGTGAACACCTGGTTGAACCAGGCGTTGGAGGCGACATTGTCGGGGTCTTCGGAATCCATCTTGATGATGGAAAAAATCTGCTCGCGGACGCGCTCGACGGCATCGGTATCCATCCGTGGCGCCGTCAGCGCCAGCTTCAGCAGCCGGAAGGCCTCGTCGCGGTTCTTGGTCAGCGTCTTCATGCCGCCGGTGGTCATGTCGCGCGAGGCGTCGAAAGACATCTCGATGGCGAGATCCTGCAGGCGCTCCTGGAAGGCCTCGCTCGGAATGTCGCCGGCGCCTTCATCCATCATGCCGCTGACGAAATAGGCGAGCCCGTCCTTCCCCTCCGGATCCTGGGCACTGCCGCCGCGGAAGCCGAACTGCATCGCCATGAGCGGCAGGGTGTGGTCCTCGACAAGCCAGGCGGTGACGCCCTTGGGGCTGACCACTTTTTGAATTTTCATTGCGTTCGCTGAAACGGTGAAACTGAAAAGGAGAACGGAACTCGCAACCAGCGCGAGGGATGCGCGCGCATTGCGGCGAAAATCGACGATGTGACGCCAAAGCATATTCTTGTCCTAGTGGATCGTGCCGGAAAGGCCGGGGATGGATTGCGGCGCACCCGCGGCGGCCATTGCCTTGTTGGCTGCGCGCAATTCGCCGGTCACGGAGCGGTCGATGGCGAAATACTTCTTCGCCGCGGCCTGAAGGTCAGCGAGTTGAACCGCTTCCAGGTGCTCGGCGCGGTTCTTGATGTCGTCGAGCGACTGGCCGGTGGCGAGCGCCCATCCATAGGTTCGCGCCAGGTTGAACTGGCTGTCCTCGTCATAGATGAGCTGGGCGACTTTGGAGTTCCGGGCGCGATCGAGCTCGGCCTGGGTGACGCCGTTCTTGCGGATGTCCTCGATGACGGCATTCATCGCCGTCTCGATCTTTTCCAGCTGTGTGTCGCCTGCCGCGACGGCGTAGACGCCCATGCGCCCGTAATCGAGATATTCGCCGGAGTAATAGGCGCCGGCCGAGGATGCCAGCTTCTGCTCGATGACGAGGGCCTTATAGAGCCGCCCCGTCGAGGTCGAGCCCATGATCGAGCACAGCAGCTCCAGAGCGTCCGCTTCCTTTGCCTCGGCGGTGCGGTAGCTCGGGGCCAGATATTGGCGCGACAGCGTGTCCTTGGCGACGCGCTCGTCCTTCAGGATCACGCGGCGTGGTGCCACCGGCGGCGGTTCCTGGACGCGGATGCGCGGCGGCAGGTCGTCGGAGGGCTTGAGCTTGCCGTAGGTGTCCTCGGCCATCTTGATCACCTGATCCGGCTCGACATCGCCGGCGACAACCAGAATGGCGTTGTTCGGCGCATAAAACCGGCGATAGAAATGCAGCGCCTCCTCGCGGGTCAGCGCGCGGATCTCATGCGCCCAGCCGATGATCGGGATGCGGTAGGGATGGGCCAGATAGAGGACCGCACTCATCTGCTCGGAGAGGATGCTGCTGGGGTCGTTATCGACGCGGCTGCGGCGTTCCTCGAGAATGACCTTGCGCTCATTGACGACGTCCTGCTCGCCGAGCTTCAGGTTGCGCATCCGGTCGGCTTCCATCTCCATGACCAGCGGCAGCCGGTCCGTCGCAACGCGCTGGAAATAGGCGGTGACGTCCTGGGTGGTGAAGGCGTTGTCCTCGCCGCCATTGCGGGCGACGATCTTGGAGAACTCGCCGGGTGCGATCTTCTCGGTCCCCTTGAACATAAGATGTTCGAGGAAGTGCGCTATCCCGGATTTGCCGACGGGCTCATCGGCCGAACCGACCTTGTACCAGACGATATGGCTCGCGACCGGCGCCCGGTGGTCAGGAATGACGACGACTTCCATGCCGTTGGGCAAAGTGGTGTGGGTGATGTCGGAAGGCGCGGCGATACTCGCCGAGTGAGGCGCAGTCAGAGCCATAAAGGATACCAGCAGAGCGGGAAAGATACGTTTCGATACGATCATGAGGTGCAGCTTACCATGAAAAGAGCTGCCCTAGCTGTATCGTAGGGGCTGAACGGGCGGCAAGTTACAATTTGGACAGGGCGCCTGCGCAAATGCGTACACAAAACGAAAGCGCCGGTCTGGTCGACCGGCGCCGTTCCGATGGGGAATCGCAGAAGATCTACTGCTGCTTCGCGCCGCCGACCTGCTTGCTGATCACTTCGCCGAGCTTGGACGGGCAACGGGCTTCCTTACCGATATTCTTGTCGAATTCGGAGATGTTCGCCTTTTCGCTCCAGTCGCCTTCGGCGCAATATTTCTCCCGCGCGGCAGCCGCTTCTTCCGCCTTCTGCTTTTTGATCCTGTCAGGATCGGCGGGCCAGGCCTGCGGACCTGCGGCGGCGGTGTGCGTGCCGGGTTCGGGAAGCTTCTCGGTCGAGGGCGGAATGACGATTCCGGGCCGCTCCGGCAGATCCTCATCGTCCTTTTTCTTGGAGGTGAGGCTGATGCCTGCGGCTTCCAGGATCGGAGCGTCGACGTCGAGATCGACGCTGTTGCATCCGCCAAGGCTCAACGCAGCTCCCAGGAAGGCAGCAATGCCGATTGCGCGCCGCGCCCCGTCGATGAGTGCCATTCGATTTTCCCCCAAATCGCGATTAAGCCGTGACTATACGCCTTTTGAGACTTTTGTAAGACCCGGTATCCGCCAGCCAACGATCAGGCCGATAACCCCCACCGTGATCGCCACATCGGCGATATTGAAGATGTACCAGTAAAACCCGGCATAGTGAAACGAGAAGAAATCGGCCACTGCGCCATGCAAAAGGCGGTCGATCAGGTTGCCCAGCGCGCCGCCGACGATCAGTCCGATCGAGACCGCCACCGGCCGGGACGCGGCATTGCTCATCCACAGGAAAAGCGCCGCTACCGCCAGAATGGAGAAGCCCACCAGCAGAAGCCGGCCCGCGGCGCTGTCCTGAGGCAACAGGCCGTAGGAGATGCCGGGGTTCCACGCCATGACCAGATCGAAGAATGAGGTAATCTCGACGCGGCCGCGCTCGCCGATGCGGTAGATCTCGATCATCCAGTATTTGTGAAGCTGGTCGGCGGCAAGTGCGAGGACGGCGATCGCGAGACCCAGGACATTGTAGCGGCCCCAGAATCGCAGGCCGCCAAGGCCGGTTTCACCGGCATTTTCGTGCGCTTGGGACATGCCGTTCCTACTCGATCCGCTCGTCGTCAATGACCATCAGGCATCGCCTTAGCTGCGCGCGGTGTAAACGTCAAGTTGCGGCAGGGGGCGTGTCGAGCACCTCATCCCGGGATCCGCGCCGGAATTTGCGCCTGGCGGCGCGTTCGGCGCGCTTCACCAGCAGCATGCAGGCGGGCAGCAGCAAGAGGCCGCCGATCATGGCGGCGATCAGCGTCGTCGCGCTCAGCCGGCCAAAGAGTCGCAGCGAAGGCAGATCGGAGAACACCGTCACCGCCAGCCCGCAGGCGAGCACGATGCTGGTCAGGATCAGCGCCGGGCCGATCAGCTCGGCCGCCCGCGCCGCCGCCTGGACCGGATCGTGACCGGGGCCTTCTTCGAGCCGCAGCCGGTTGAGGTAATGCACGGTGGCGTTGAGGCCGAGGCCGAAGGCGACCGTGAGCGCGATGATGCTGGCGAATTGCAGGCCCTCGCCGGTCAGGGCGAGCGATGCGCCAGCGGTGACGACCGGGAACAGGCCGGGCAGCAGGCTCACCGCGCCGACCAGCAGCGAGCGGAAGGCAAGACCGATCAGCGCCGACACGATCACCATCTCCGCGGTCAGCATGTGGTTGATCTTCTCGATCATCGCGGCGCTGTTGCGTGCGGCGATCACCGAAAGCCCGCTGACCGAGATCCGGTAGGCCGGATTGGCGTCGCGGATCGGTTGCAGCGCCTTGTCGAGCCGGTCGACGGTGGGCAGCAGGTCGTTGGCGTCGATGTCCGGGATGCGGCCGGTGACGACGGCGGCGTCCTGCTCTGCGGTCACGAACCGGCGGGTCAGATGCTGCGGCAGCAGGCTGACATATTGCACCAGGGTCATGATGTCGTTCTGCCCGGTCTCGGCCAGCCAGCGCACCAGCGTCTCGACCGACCAGACATTGCCGAGCCCCGCCTGCTGCTCCACGACCTTATGCACGGCGGCGACGACGGCGAGCGGCTCGGGCTCGTAAAGGGTTGTGCCGGTCGGCAGCTCGATCATCACGTCGACCGGATTGGCGCCGGTCAGCTTGGTGTCGAGCCGGTTCGCCGCCTGCACCGCCTGCTCGCGGTCCGGCACCTGATCGGCGAGCCGGTAGCGGGGCTCAAGCGTGATGTGGGCGACACCGAAACCGGCGACGAGACAAAGCCCCAGCGTGGCATAGGTGAGCGCCCGGCGCGTCACGCCCGCGGCGACCCGGGCGCAGAAGCGCCGCAATACGCGCATCGGCCCGTCTTGTTCCGCCAGCCGGGCCGCGATCCGCGTTTCGCGGTCGATGACGATCATCGCGACCAGCGGCAGCACCAGGATCACCGCGAGGAAGGCGACGCCCATGCAGATCGCCCCGGCCTGGCCGAACAGCCGGATCGAGGCGGAGTCGGCAAACGTCAGGGCGATGAACGAGAATGCCGTTGTGGCGCTGCTCAGGAAGCAGGCGGGACCGACCACGAGCAGCGCATAGCGGATCGCTTGCAGGCGGCCGTCCCCGGCGAGCACGCGTTCGCGCAGCGCGAAGGTCATCTGCATGGCGTCGGAGAAGGCCATGACCATGGTGAGCGGCGAGATGACGTTGAGGAACAGGTTGAACTTGAAACCGGCCCAGCCGAGCGTGCCGAGCGACCAGAGGATGGCGACGGCCGGCGGAATGACGGCGATCGCCATGAAGGAGATGTGGCGAAAGAAGACCAGCGCAACGAGGACGCCGATCAGAAAGCCGAGGCCATTATAGATGATGCGGTCGCGCTGCACCGCGTCGCGGATCTCCTGCTGCATGACCGGCGCGCCGGCGAGCTGCACGGCCAGCCCGGTGCCATCGAGCTGGGTGACGACGGTGTCGCGGATGTCGTTGATGCTCTGCTTGAGGTCGCCGCTCTGGGCAATGGCGGGATCGAGAGCGACGACGATCAGCGTGAGCTGCCCATCGTTGGACAGCAGCTTGCCGTCGAGGATGCGGTTGGAGCGGACGTCGGTGATGAGCTGGGTGTAGGCCTCGCCCTCGGGCAGGGTGGAGGGGAATAGCGGCGGCGGCAACATGCCGGGCTGCGGGGAGGCGCGCGCGGAGAACATGGAGATCAGGCCGCGCATGCCGGGCACGAATTGCAGCTCGATGACCGCGTCGCGCAGCGCCCGAATCGAGCCGCGCTCAAGCAGCGTCGGCCCTTCGACGACGACCAGAATGTCATATTCGCTGGACGGGAAGCGGCGGGTGAAGGTCTCGAACTGCTTGAATTCCGGCGTGTCGGCGCGAAACAGCTCCGAGAGCGAATCGTCGACCTGGATGCGGTCGACACCGAAGGCTGCCAGTGTGGAAATCGCGATGACGGCGATCAGCGTCGCCCAGCGATAGCGTAGCGCGATCAGTCCGATGCGCTCCGAGCCCAGGCTGAACGACAGCCCGCGCTTGCGGGCACTCCCCTCCCAATCGTAGTCCTGCATGCTGGCGCGCCCCCAATTCCCCTGCCGCGACAAGCGTGCCTAATGTTTAAGCCATTATGCAAGGGGGAGGCAAGATTGCGCCGGCGTTGCACGGGTGCCGCTTGTGGAGGAAATGCAGCCCGGCGGGGTGGCCTCACGCCCCCTGCGGGGCGACCACCGGACCGGTGACGGGCACGTTCTGCGCATTTCCCAGCGCTTCCTGCAACGCACGCCGCATTCCCACCGGGTCGCCGATCGAGGGCAGATAGATCTCGTCGTCGCCGGTGCCATGGATTTGCAGTTTGCCATAGCCGAGGATGCGGCCGAGGAGACCCTGGTCGAGGCTGACCTCTTCCACCGATTGCAGCTGCATTTCCTTGGTCTCGCGCTGCATGAAGCCCTGCTTGTAGATGACGCGCTGATTGGTGACGCCGATTTCGGTGGTCCAGATCGGCAGCATCACGCTGACGAAGATCAAGAGGCCGACGCCGATCGGCACCAGGGCGATCCACGGATAGGAGCCATCGAAGCTGAGAATGCTGAGAAGGATCGCGACGACCAGAATGCCGTAGCCGAGCGTGTATTTGATCCAATGGAAATGGGCGATGTAGTGAACGCGCTCATTCCCTCCAAGACTATCGTTGATGTAACTCATGGCCTCGCTCCTTCTCAACGCACCAAGCAGAACCGCGGAGTGATAACGTCTGGGAGCGGCGTTGGTTCGAATCCGCGCCTATTCCGGCACAGTATAGCGCAGGATATGAACGGCGGTATCGCCGTAGAGCCGCCGGTCGAGCAGGGCAAACCCGTTCGGCGGGGCGAAAGCGGCGTCGGCACGCTCCTCGACCACGGCGATGGCGCCAGGAACCACCCAGCCGCCCGCGGCAGCGGAGGCGAGGGCTTTTTCGGCCAGACCCTTGCCATAAGGTGGGTCGGCGAAGATCAGCCCGAACGGCCTCAGCGTTCCGATTTCGCCGAGCTTGGTCGCGTCACGCCGGTAAATCTTGGTCACGCCCGTGGCGCCGACGGTTTCGACATTGCGGCGGATCAGGCCGCGCGCTTCGGCGCTGTCCTCGACGAAATGCGAATAGCAGGCACCGCGCGAGAGCGCTTCGATGCCCAGTGCGCCGGTGCCGGCGAACAGGTCGAGGACGCGCGCGCCTTCGAGGTCGAAGTCCTCGATGCTGTGGGCAAGAATGTTGAACACGGATTCGCGGACGCGGTCGCCCGTCGGCCGGATATCGTAGGTCTTCGGGGAGGCGAGCGCGGTGCCTTTGAAGCGCCCTGCGACGATCCTCATCTCGCCGGACGCCGCGCGCGCGGGGGCCGCTTGGCGGCAGGTGCGGCCCGCTTTGCCGGCGCAGGTCGGCGCTTCGGGCGCGAGCCGGCCGGCTCCGCCGAGGCGGCGGGCACCGGGACAGGGGCATCGGCCGTGCGCCGCTGCTTTTTCTCCTTTAGGCCCAGCTCATCGGCGAGCTTGTCGCCGAGCTGGTCGGCCAGAACCTTCTTCTTCACTTCGGCGACCGCTCCCGGCTCCAGCTCGCCGAGCGCGAACGGCCCGAACGACATCCGGATCAGCCGGTTCACCTCAAGGCCGAGCGTCTCCATGATCTTGCGCACTTCGCGGTTCTTGCCCTCGCGCAAGCCGAGCGTCAGCCAGCTATTGGTGCCCTGGACGCGGTCGAGCTTGGCTTCGATCGGCCCGTAGCGCACGCCCTCGATCTCGATGCCGCCGGTGAGTTGGTCGAGCGCTTTCTGCTCCACCTTGCCATGCGCACGGACACGGTAACGCCGCAGCCAGCCTGTGGATGGTTGCTCGAGATGGCGGGCGAGAGCGCCGTCATTGGTCAAAAGCAACAGTCCTTCGGTGTTGAAATCGAGCCGGCCGATGGAAATCACGCGCGGCATATCGTCGGGTAGCGCATCGAATACGGTGGGACGTCCCTGCGGATCGCGGTGGGTGGTGACGCGGCCCCTGGGCTTGTAGTAGCGCCACAGCCGCGGGGCCTCGACGGCCTCTAAAGCTTTGCCGTCCACCAGAATCGTGTCATCCGCAGTCGCATTGAAGGCCGGACTGTCGAGGCGGCGGCCGTTTACTGAAACCCGGCCTTCGGCGATCAGACGTTCCGCGTCGCGCCGCGAACACAAGCCGGAACGGGCAATGAGTTTAGCGATTCGCTCTCCTGGCAAGCCTTCAGTTATGTGAGTATCTCGGCTAGATCGCATCTTTGCCTCTTTTGACTTGCTATAATTACGGAACTGATTCTTGACAAACGGGGAGATCAGATGCGTCGAGATCGAATAATAAAAGCCGTCAACACACTGAAAGACGCTCTGCAGGCCGCGCAGATCCGGGAACTCCTGCGGGCTGCCCGCAACGGCCAGCAGGCCGAAGGCGTCAACCGGACTCAGAAGATCCTGCTCGCGTATAACGTGTTCATGCGCCATTATCAGGAATTCGATGAAGAGGAAAAGGAGATGATGACCTTCTTCGGTCTCACTCCGCTGCTCGACATCCAGTTCTGGTCCGCCCTGATCGACGGCGAACAGGCGGTATCGCGCAAGATCATGGCCGACGTCGATGTCGGCGCCTACAACGTCATCTTCGTCATGCCGAAGCTGCGCGAGCTTCTCCTGCGCGAGACCGACCGCGAGCAGCTCATCGTCGCCGATCCGACCGGCACCGACCAGGAAATCAAGCGTCTGCGCCTGCTGGTGGCCGAGCGCGACCGCTCGCTGACCGATCCGCATGTGATCATCAATGTCATGCGCTCGCTCGACGAGTTCTATGAGGGCATGGCGGCGCTTCGCGGCGGCAGTCATCCTTCGCTTTCCGTCGGCGCGATCGACTCGGGCAGCACCAAGAGCTTCGATTTCTTTGGCGCCAACTCGATCATCGACGAGATTTCCGAGCTGCTCATCGCGGTCTGGGACCGGATCAAATATTCGGCCGAGGATAATTTCCGCTATCAGATCGAAGTCGCTATGATGGCGGCGGGCTTCATCAATCGCGTCAAGGATGCCCAGACGGCAGGGCGCGTGAATGAGGATCAGGGCCAGCGCATCACGCGCTCCGTCGCCAAGGCGATCGAGACGCTGTTCCGTGCCGGCGCTTATACGGACAACATGGACCAGATCCGCGAAGTCCGTGCGAGCACCTTCCTCATGCCGAAGACCCAGCTTCTGGAGTATCGCCGCGAGGAGGCGCGCGTTGAGTTCAAGTCGATCGAGATGCGTGACGGGCTTGAAGTCGGCGACAAGATTGAGCCGCTTACGCGCGTCCACGAGGGCAAGGATACCGTTTCGCCGGAGCCTGCGGCGGCGCCAAGCGCCAAGATGGACCCGGTTGCGGACGTCGAAGAAGGAGGCGAGGCCGCGTAATCGCGGCTTCGCAGTCATGCGGCAGACATGCTGCCGCTTTGCCCGATGACCGGAACCTCGTTCATGGCCCTGGCGCTTGAAGAGGCACGGGCCGCTGCAGAGCGCGGCGAGGTTCCTGTCGGGGCGGTCCTTATCGGACCCGAGGGTGACGTCCTCGCCCGTGACGGCAATCGGACGATTGCCGACCGTGACCCGACCGCCCATGCGGAGATCCTCGTCCTGCGCGCCGCAGCCAGGGCGCTCGGCAGCGAGCGGCTGATCGGCTGCCATCTTTACGTCACGCTCGAACCCTGCACCATGTGCGCCGCCGCCATCTCCTTCGCCAGGATCGGCAGGCTGTATTTCGCCGCGCCCGACCCGAAGGCCGGCGCCGTGGAGCACGGCGTGCGCTTCTTCGCACAGCCGACCTGCCATCATGCGCCGGAGGTCTATGGCGGGATCGCGGAGACGGAGGCTGCCGAGATGCTGCGCGGTTTTTTTCAGGCCCGGCGGTAGGTTGGCGCCGGCATCACCGGGCGCGGAACCACGAAGAGTGCCCAAGTCCATACGGCTCCGGCCGCCGCTCCCGATCGATTGCCCGCTCAAGCCTGAAAACAGGAACGCCGGCCGGCCCGATTTACCCGACCAGTGGGAACAAGTTGGGTTCAAGTCGATAAGCCGCTGTTGACAGCCCGCCTCATATCAGCCCATTAATTCTTTATTCAGTATAAAGGACTGGCCTGCAAAAAGGCTCGTCGTGGGTTGGGGGGATACGTGTCGAGAAAGATTTCCAGGGTGCTTTTTTGCCTTTGCCTGCGTCTTGCCTTTTTGCTTCGCACAGGCCGCCGGCGCTCAGGAGACAATCCCGAAGTCCCTCTACGAGCAGCAGCGCCAAGAGCAGAACAGAAACACGATCACCATCATGGGCTCGCAGGCCGTGACCGCCTATACGCGGTTCGCGGAAGACATGCAGAACGTTCTCGACGATACGAACGGGAACGGCGGACTTCGCATCCTTCCGATCCTGGGGCGCGGCGGCGGGCAGAATTTCCTCGATATTCTGTTTCTGCAAGGGATCGATCTTGGTCTCGTCGAGCGGGATGTCGTCGACACCTTCAAGGCAAAAAATCCACAACTCTACGGACATATCGAGGACCGCTTACGGTATATTCTCAAGCTCTCCAATTCCGAGCTTCACATCTTCGTCCGTCCCGGCATCAACAAGCTTGAAGATCTGCGCGGCAAGAAAGTTAGCCACTGGAAGGAGTTAAGCTCCAGCGACCAGGCTTTGCAAAAAGTCTTCAGTGCATGCGGGATCGAGGACGAGAAACTGTACATGGACCAGGATCTCGGAGCGCAGAAACTGATCAACGGCGAGATTGACGCTGTCGGCCGTATCTCGGGCGCGCCGCATTATGCGTTCTCTGCCTTCACCTCGGAGCATGGGCATTTTCTTCCGCTTACCGAGGACACATTGCCCCCCGGCTGTTTCAAAAAGCTCTTGAAAGACTATCTGCCCGCCCGTTTGCGGCACGAATATTATCCCAAGATCCTGGCCGAAGGGGAAAGCGTCGAGACGATCGCCAATGCGACGATATTGGCGACCTTCAATTTCCCCGAAAAGACCGAGCGGTATCAGACGATCGCCAGGTTCGTGAACAAGCTGTTCGACAATATCGGCAAGTTTCGCGATCCGGCCCGCCATCCGAAATGGGAAGAGGTCAACATCGGAGCGGAAGTGCCGGGATGGACCCGGTTCAAGGCTGCTCAGGAGTGGATCGATGCGCACGCCCACGAGCAGACGGCCTCGATAACGCCGACAGCGGACGACGTAAAATCCGCATTCGAGCAGTATCTGTCGGAGCGGCTGGGATCGGCGGGGCAAAAATCACTGACTCCCGAACAGAAGCAAGCTCTGCTTGAGGATTTCGCCAAATGGTGGCGAACGAATAACAAGGGAGGCGGACGGTAACTGAGTTGAATTCGGCCCGGTTACCGAAACCACGCGAACAGAAAACGCAATCACCAAGGTTATCTGTCATGAACGCCCAGATAACGTTCGGCCGCACACATAGGATTGTGTCATTCGGCCTGCGTGTTGCGGGAGCGGCCTGCGGACTGGCTGCCTCTATCGGAGCCTCAAGCGTTTCGTTTGCCGGCCCCCAGCAGGCTTTCGTCGCCGAGCATGGACGCGGAGCATCCAAAGGCGGGCATGGCTTATTGTACTTGGTCGAGCTTCAGGGCCGCTCCTTCTTTGTCGAGGACGTCGTCACCGCGCCTGCGACCGCGATCCCCTTGAACATTCAGTTCTCGGATAAAAACCGGGACGACTACAAATTCCTGATGATCAAAGGGTTGCCTGGCGATTTCCAAATGTCGGCAGGGTTTCGAACGAAGGGCGCATGGCTGGTATCGCTGACGGATCTGGAAAATCTGAGGCTGATGCCGCCTCCACAGTTCGTCGGCGGCCTGATGCTGCAACTCCTCCTTGTAAAGAGCGATGGCGCGGCTCCCGAACAGCAGATCCTGTCCATCAAAATCCAGGATCAGCCGGCACCGGCGCTGAATGCCGCCCCGACCAACGCACGTCGCGAGACCGGCGAGGGGCCGACAGGCAGCGTGCAGCCCACGGCTCCGCAGCCGCGACGCGTTGATGAGGCCGAAGAGGCCGCCGGCATCGAGCGGGCGCGCAGCTTGTTGGACAAGTCGGACATCTCCGCCGCGCGCCTCGTCTATGAGTCGCTGGCGCTCAAGGGAAGCGCCAAAGCCGCGTTTGCGATGGGGCAGACCTTCGATCCGCAATTTCTCAATCGGTTTGCTTCGCAGAGCCTGCCGCCGAACCTGGAGCGGGCGCGGAAATGGTACCGAAAGGCGATCGAGCTGGGCAGTTCCGATGCGCAAGGGCGGTTGAGCGCGCTCGACCAGCGATGATCCTCCATCGAGACGCCGGGCGAAGGGGTCAGCCCCTCTTGCGCTGTGTGATCGCCTTCTCGCAAGCCCGTTTGAACGCGTCCTTGGCCGGTTCGGCGGCGGCGAAGATCTCGTCGATCTTGTAGAAATCCAACACGCGGAAATGGCCGATCTCCGGGCGGATCATGATGTCCGGCGCCGACGCCTTCAGCTTTTCGCGCAGCACCGAGCGCAGCGTGATCTGGTTCGAGCCGATGATCGCCTCGATCAGCGTCGGAATCTGGCCGCGGCTCTGCTGCGGTCCGGCGCTCACGTCGATTGCGGCGAGGATGTCCGCCCGGTCGGCCAGCAGGTCGAAGGGCACGGGATTGGAAAAGCCGCCATCGACCAGGATGCGCCCATCCAGCTCGATCGGACGCAGGACGCCGGGCAGGGCCGAACTGGCGGCGATTGCGGGCACCAGCGGGCCGTGATCGACCACATGCTGGCACTGCGCGTAGAAATCGGTGGTCACCGCGAGCAGCGGGATTTTCAGCTCCTCGAAGGTGGCCGGCAGCGTCTCCGGCAGCAGCGCCTTGAGGATGTTCTCGCCGGAAAACGGTGAGCCGTTATTGGCGACGCGGAAGGCGGCGAGCCCGCCGTTCCAATGCGAGAACAGCCGCTTCAGGATCTCCGTGCGCCGGTGGAACAGCTCCTCGCAATAGCTTCGGATGGCGCCGCCGCTCATCCCCGATGCATAGGCCGCGCCGATCAGCGAGCCGATGCTGGTGCCGGCGACGACGCTAGGCGCGATGCCGAGCTCGTCCAACGCTTCGAGCATCGGCACATGGGCAAAGCCACGCGCACCGCCGCCGCCAAGCGCGATCCCGAATCGCGGAGCCGGCGCCACCGGCGCGAGCGCGACCGTCTTTCGCGGCGACCTCGGCTTAGCCATTGCCGCTCCGGGCGGTGAAGAAGTCGATGAGCAGGCGCGCGGTCTCGTCCGGGTTTTCCTCGGGCAGGAAATGGCCGGAATTCACCGCCGCGCCGGTGACGTCGACGCACCATTCCCGCCAGATGTCGAGAGGGCCGGCGGTCTTGCTCGGAATGCCTTTCTCGCCCCAGAACACGCCCGTCGGGCAGGCGATGCGCCGGCCCGCCGCGCGGTCGACCGTGTCCGCATCGAGATCGTAGGTGGCGCCGGCCCGGTAGTCCTCGCAGGTGGCGTGGACGCGCGCGGGGTTGCTGAAGAAGCTGCGGTAATGCTCCAGTGCGCCGGGGGCGAACACCGAAAGGTCGCCCGATCCGCCCCAGAGCGCCAGCTTGTGTTCGAGCCATTCGATCGGCGCGTGGCCGATCATCTGCTCCGGCCACGGCGCCGGCTGGGCGAGGAACGGCCAGTGGAAAATCTTGATGGCAAGGTCGGGCGTCAGGCGATGCCACATGTCGTAGGTCGGCACGATGTCGAGCACGGCCAGCTTTTCGATCCGGCCGGGATGGTCGAGGGCAAGACGGTAGGCGACGCGTCCGCCCCGGTCGTGGCCGCACAGCAGGAAGGTCGCATGGCCGAGCTGTTCGGCGATGTCGATCACGTCCTGGGCCATGGCGCGTTTGGAGTAGCTGAAATGCTCCGGATCGGTCTCCGGGATCGAGCTGTCGCCATAGCCGCGCAGATCGGGAATGACCAGGGTGAAGCGGTCGGCGAGCAGCGGAGCCACGCGGTGCCACATCACATGGCTTTCCGGATAGCCGTGGAGCCGGACCAGAGCCGGGCCGTCGCCGCCGATGCGGGCGAAGATCTCGGCGCCGCGCGTCGTGAACCGGCGCGCCTCGAAGCCGGGAAACAAGTCGGGCAGGTCAGGCATCGTCTTGCTCCCTCTCCAGCGCGCGCCAGCCGATGTCGCTGCGGCAAAAACCCTGCGGCCAGTCGATCTCGGCAATGGCGCGATAGGCCTTGTCCCGCGCCTCGGCGACCGACCCGCCGCGCGCCGTCGCGTTGAGAACCCGTCCGCCATTGGCAAGGATACGGTTGCCGTCGCGTTTGGTTCCGGCATGGAAGACGGTGACGCCTTCAACGCCCGCGGCCTTGTCGAGCCCCCGGATCTCGGAGCCCTTGCCGTAATCGCCCGGATAGCCCTGCGCCGCCATGACCACGGTCAAGGCGGTCTCATCGTGCCATTCGAGGCCGACCCGGTCGAGCGTTCCGTCGGCCGCCGCGATCAGCGCCGGGAGGATGTCCGACTTCAGCCGCATCATCAACACCTGGCACTCCGGATCGCCGAAGCGGGCATTATATTCGATCAGCTTCGGCCCGTCCGCGCCGATCATCAGCCCGGCATAGAGCACGCCCTGATAGGGGATGCCGCGGGCGCGCAGCGCGGCGACGGTCGGCAGGACGATCTCGTTCATGACGCGGGCGTGAAGGTCCGGCGTCATGATCGGGGCGGGCGAATAGGCGCCCATGCCGCCGGTATTCGGCCCCTGGTCATTGTCGAAGGCACGCTTATGGTCCTGCGCGCTGGCGAGCGGGAGAACATGCTCGCCGTCGCAAAGCGCGAAAAAGCTGACCTCCTCGCCGTCGAGATAGTCCTCGATGACCACCGACGCGCCCGCCTCGCCGAATGCACCGCCGAAGCATTCCTCGACGGCCTGCTCGGCCGCCTCCGGCGTCTCGGCGATGATGACGCCCTTGCCGGCGGCAAGCCCGTCTGCCTTGATGACGATGGGGACCGGCCTGCCGCGCAGGAAGGCGAGCGCGGCCTCGCGGCTGTCGAAATGGCCGAAATCGGCCGTGGGGATGCCGTTTTCCGCGCAGAGCGTCTTGGTGAACGCCTTTGAGCCTTCGAGCTGCGCCCCCGCTTTGCCGGGGCCGAACACCTTGAAGCCGGCGGCGCGCAGGTCGTCCGCGAGGCCCGCGACCAGCGGCGCTTCCGGCCCGATGATGACAAGGCCGGCAGACTTTTCGCGGCAGAACGCGATCACCGCCTCATGATCGGCCGGATCGAGCGCTACGCATTCGGCGCAATCGGCGATTCCGGCATTGCCTGGCGCGCAATAGAACGCATCTAGGAGAGGGCTGGTGCTGATCGCCCATGCAAGCGCGTGTTCGCGCCCGCCGGACCCAATGAGCAAAACATTCATTGCGTAGGAGCTTGTTCCGGTTGTTGGGGACGGTTGATAGCAAGAATCGGCATAAAGTTGCACCTTTCCAGGCGAGGCCGCTAGATTGAATGCGATGAACGAGACGCCAAGCAGCAATATCGCAGAGTTCACGGTCTCCGAGCTGTCCATGGCCGTGAAGCGCACGGTGGAGGATTCGTTCGGCTATGTGCGGCTGCGCGGTGAGATCTCCGGCTTTCGCGGACGGCACTCGTCGGGCCATGCCTATTTCGCGCTGAAGGACGACCGCGCCAAGATCGATGCGGTGATCTGGAAAGGTGTATTCTCCGGGCTGCGGTTCAAGCCCGAGGAGGGCATGGAGGTCATCGCCACGGGCCGCGTGACCACCTATCCGGGCAAGTCCAGCTATCAGATCGTCATCGAATCGCTGGAGCCGGCGGGCATCGGCGCGCTGATGGCGCTGCTGGAGGAGCGCAAGAAGAGGCTTGCCGCCGAAGGGCTGTTCGACGAGGCCCGCAAGCGTCCGCTGCCGTTCCTGCCGAGCGTCGTGGGCATCGTGACCTCGCCGACCGGCTCGGTGATCCGCGACATGCTGCATGGCTTTGCCGAGCGCTTTCCGGCCTGCGTGCTGGTCTGGCCGGTCCGGGTCCAGGGCGATACCGCGGCGGCCGAGGTCGCGGCGGCGGTCGCCGGCTTCAATGGGCTTGCCATCGGCGGCGCCTTGCCGCGACCCGATGTGCTGATCGTTGCGCGCGGCGGCGGGAGTCTCGAGGATCTGTGGAGCTTCAACGAGGAAATCGTTGCGCGCGCCGTTGCCGAGAGCGGCATCCCGGTGATATCGGCGGTCGGCCACGAGACCGACTGGACGCTGATCGACTTCGTCGCCGATGCCCGCGCGCCGACCCCGACCAAGGCTGCCGAATGGGCGGTGCCGAAACATTCCGAGCTGATCGCGCGGATGACCGAGCTGCGCGAGCGCCAGCGCTACGCCGTTGCCCGGATGATCGAGGCGAACCGCTCCGATCTGCGCGCGGCGACGCGAGGACTGCCGCGCCCGCAGGACCTGATCGGCTTTGCCCGTCAGCGTTTCGATGCGGCAAGCGGGCGGCTCAGCTATGCGCTGCGCAGTTTTGCCGGCGAGAAGCGGGCGCGGCTTGAGCGCTGGCGCGGCCGGCTGGACGTGCGCCTGATCGCCCAGCGCGCCGACCGCTGCCACGAGCGCGTCCGTGCGATCGACCGAGAGATGCGCCAGGTTCTCCGCCGCCTCGTGCAGCAGCACCACGTCCGCCTCGGCCGCTCGGCGGGCCGGCTGCAGCCCGGCCTGTTGCGCCATCCGGCGACGCGCGGACGTGAGCGGCTCGATGTGCTCGCCGGGCGCGGGCGTCAATGCTTCGTCGCGCTCGCCGAGCAGCGCCGCCGCCAGTTGGACGCGCTCGCCCAGCTTCTGCGCACGCTCAGCCATAAAAGCGTGCTGGACCGGGGGTTTGCCCTGGTCCGAGACGACGAAGGCCGCATGGTCCGCCGCGTCGCCGAGGCGGAAGCCGCCGGACGGGTCGAGCTCGAATTCGCCGATGGGCGGATTGCTGCCGAGACCGTGCCCGACAGCGGCGATGAGCCGGCCGGCGGCAAGCCGTCCACGCGGCCGCTCGCGGCGCGGCAGGTTCAGCGGACGCAGAAAGAGAAAGACAAGCAGGGCCAGCTATTTTGAGGCGCGGTCAGGCCGCGGCCCGCTTGAAAACCATTTCCGCAGGCGTCACCTGTACAAGCGTCAGGAAATCCTGGATAGTGTTGCTTGAGCGACAAGACATTCGAACGGTTTTGAATGAACAGATTTGACCGCAATATCACCGGGGAAGGTGAAGCGAAACTGCGCTACCTGGACGGCGAATTCCAGATCATGTCGCCGGGCAGCTTCGTGCGCTGCGCCGTGACCGAACAACCTATCCCGTTGGAAAACCTGCGCTATTGGAGCGTCGAGCTGCAGGAGCCCTATGCCGATGCGGGGGCCTCGCTGCAGCGCTTCCTGCAGATTAAGGGCCGCGCCGAATAGTTCGGCCCGCAGCTGTATTGGCGCTCAGCCCTTCTTGCCCCAGACCTCTTCCAGCCTCGCATCCCGGCCGCAGCCATAGCGGTAAAATTTGTACCGGATCGGGTTCTTCTCGTAATAATCCTGGTGGTAGTCCTCGGCGGGGTAGAATTCCTTGGCCGGCAGGATCAGCGTGGCGACCTCCTTGTGGAATTTGTCCGCCACCTTCTTCTTCGACGCCTCGGCAAGCTGCTTTTCCTTCTCATTGCCGTAGAAGATCGCCGAGCGATATTGCGTGCCCTTGTCGCAGAACTGGCCCTTGGCGTCGAACGGATCGACATTGTGCCAGAACACGTCGAGGAGTTGCTCGTAGCTGACTTTCGAGGGGTCGTATTCGATCTTTTCGGACTCGAAATGGCCGGTCGACCCTGCGGAGACCTCCTCGTAGGTCGGGTTGACCTTCTTGCCGCCCGAATAACCGGACGTCGTCGACAACACACCCGGGGTCTTGTCGAAGGGCGGCTCCATGCACCAGAAGCAGCCTCCCGCAAAGACCGCGCTGGCCTTCTCGCTCGATTGGGCATTGGCGTTCCCGGCGAGGCCGGCGAACATCAGGAAGGCAAGCGCGATGCGGAAGATCATTGAGTCCTCATGAAAAAACTTGGCGCGCGCCCGATCAGGACGGCGCCTTGGCGGTGGTTTCGCCCGCTGCCGGATGGAAGGTCATGGCGTCGCCGTTCATGCAATAGCGCAGGCCGGTCGGCGCGGGTCCGTCATTGAAGACATGGCCGAGATGGCCACCGCAGCGGCGGCAATGGACCTCGGTGCGGACCATGAAAATATAGCTGCGGTCCTCGCTGGTGCCGATGGCGTTGTCGAGCGGCTTGGAGAAGCTGGGCCAGCCGGTGCCGCTGTCGAATTTGGTCTCGGAGGAGAACAGCGCCAGGTCGCATCCGGCGCAATTGAAGGTGCCAGCGCGCTTTTCATGCTCCAGCGGGCTGGAGAACGGGCGCTCGGTGCCGTGCTCGCGCAGGATGTAATATTGCTCCTTGGTCAGGATCTGGCGCCATTCGTCCGGTGTCTTGCTGATCTCGAAGGTCTCGCCGGACGACCCGGCCCAGGCGTTGCCGAACAGATGCATGGCGAGGGCAGATGCGGATGTGGCTGCCAGGCCGAACAGCGCGGTGCGGCGGCTGATCATGGGATGAATCCTTAGCTTCGTTCTCCCCAGAATGTGGCGGCAAAAGCCTCACATGCAACTCACGAATATGTGGAAAGGGTGCCGCGCCGCTTCAAATACTCGATGCCGACGAGGGTCAGCAGCATCGTGGCGTAGGCGATCAGGCCGTGAATAGCGAGGCTCGGCAGCAGGTAAAGCACCATGGCGTCGTTGCCGCCGGGGATCATCGACCAGGCGAATCCGATGATCAGCCCGCCAACGAAGGCCTGGATCGAGGGCCGGAGATGGGGCGGGCGGACCACCATGCGGCCTTTGAAGCGTGCCGCGACGATGCTGCCGAGAAAGAGCGCGAGGCCGCCGACGATGCTGTCGAGGGGAACGGATGCCGTCAGCCCGGCTGCGTAGACCGTCAGCCGCTTGGCCATCGCGGGGTAGAACCAGGCGGTGTCCGTCGCGAACAGGATCGAGCCGAGTACGCCGATGATCAGCGCCGCCATGCCCGACCGCCAGCGGGATTGCCGGAGGATGTTGGAGAAGGTGACGCCTGCCCGCCAATGGGCGCGAACCATGCGGATTGCGGTCCAGACGAGCCAGAGCGTGACCAGCCCCCAGATGCCGAGCAGAATCGGGCCGTGCGATGCCGCGACGGTGGGCGCCAGCGCGCTCGGCTGGGGTGCCAATGGCGTATGGCCGCCGAGCGCCGCCCCGATCGACATGGCGGGGATCGAGAAGATGAACGAGATGTGTCCGGCAGTCATGCGCGAGCAGACGCCGAAAATGCAGGCGCCGTTGACGAAACAGCCGAAGGCGTAGAGCACGCCGGCAAAGGCCGTGAGCAGGGTCGGCGGGTATTGCTGGCTCAGCTTGAACGGTCCCACGTCGAGCCAGGTCAGCGGGATGAGGATTGCGAAACCCCAGGCCGAGGCGAGCAGCAGCCCGCGCAACCGGGTCCAGCGGCCCATCCACACGATCTGACGCGCGGCGAGCACCGAGCAGACATTGCCGCGCTGCAGCGCAAAGCCGACCGCGAAGGCAAGCGGCGCCAGCACCGTGAAAAGCTGCAGATTGTTCATGGTTCCCCCTCGGTGCATCGGGCGATGCTGGACGTGATTAGCCCGGATGCGGACGTTTGCCAATGTTGAAGCGGCGTGGCGGGTCAGCGTTGCAGGACGGGCTGGATCAGTGCTTTCAGCGTGTCCTCGCCGCCGGGCGCGAAGTGCAGGGAGACGGGAAGCGCGCGGGCGGAGGCTTTCAGACGGCCGAGTGCGCCGGAGGTGGCGGGAATGCGGGCAAGGTCTTTTTCGGTGGTGACCAGAATGGCGCCGGTATCGGCGGCCTTTTGCAGCAGGGTCGCGGCGTCGGCTTCGCTGAATGCGTGGTGGTCGGGGAAGGGCTGCGTCCCGACAAGCGCGGCGCCGTTCTCGCGCAGTGTGGCGAAGAATTTCCCCGGCCGGCCGATGCCGCAGAAGGCGACGACCGGTTGCGCGCGAAGCCAGGCGGCGTCACCGATCGGCGCCAGATGCGCGGAAATCTGAGGCGTGCCGCCATTGATGAAATGCTGCGGCGCGCCTTCGCCGCCGATAACGACGACGGCATCGGTGCGCGCCAGCTGGAACGCCAACGGCGCCCGCAGCGGCCCTGCCGGAAACACGCGTTCATTGCCGAGCCCGGCGCCGCCATCGACCGCCACCAAGCTCAGATCCTTGACCAGCGAGGGATTCTGAAAGCCGTCATCCATGATGATGACGCTCGCGCCGGTCGCCTCGATGGCTTTCGCGCCGTCGGGACGCGTTCGCGCCAGCATCGTCGGAGCGTCCCGCGCCAGAAGCAGCGCTTCGTCCCCGACATCGGCGGCGCTGTCGCGATCGGCATCGACCGCATGGGGACCGGCAAGCCGGCCGCCATAACCGCGCGTCAGGAAGGCCGGTGCACCGCCCAACGCGCTGACGAGTTCTCGCCAGCGCCAAGGCGAGCGGCGTCTTGCCCGCACCGCCGACGGTGAAATTGCCGACGCATATGACCGGGAGGCGCGAGCGATAGGGCTGGGTGATGGCGAAACGGGCTCGCGCCGCTGTGCCATAGAGACCGCCTGCCGGGGAGAGCAGCGCCGCCTTGAGCCGGTCGGACGGGCGCGTCCCATACCACCAGCCGGGCGGCTCAAGACGCATAGGCGACCCCGCCGCGCAGCGCGCCCGGCTCCTTCGGCGGGAGCAATGGCTCAAGCGCTGCGAGCGTGCGGCCGAGGGCGCCGCTGAGTTCGGCAACGGTGGCTTCGGCGCGCTGCTTCATCAGCTCCAGGCTCGCCGGGTCCTCGAACAACGCCCGCGCGGTCTGGATCAGGTCCTCCTGAGAGGTGACGAAGCGGCACCCCCCGGCTTCGGCGAGCGCCTGATAGACTTCGGGGAAATTGTGCCAATGCGGCCCGGTGATGACACCGGCGCCGAGCTTGACCGCTTCGATCGGGTTCTGGCCGCCATGCGGCACCAGAGAACCGCCGATGAAGGCGAAGCGGGCGAGGCTGTAGAACAGGCCAAGCTCGCCCAGCGTGTCGGCGAGGTAAATGCCGGTCTCCGGGGTGATCGCCGCGCCTGCGGAGCGCTGCGCCATGGGCAGGTCGTCGCCGGCCAGCATCGCGGCGATATCGGCGCCGCGTTCGGGGTGGCGGGGCACGATGATGGTCAGCAGGCCGGGCGTGCGCGTGGCTAGCGCCTTATGCGTCGCGGCGATGATCTCGTCCTCGCCCGGATGGGTGCTGGCGGCGAGAAACACCGGGCGGTCGCCGATCATGGCTTTCAGCCGTGAAAGCTCGCCATGGTCGATCGGCGGGGGCGGCGAGTTGAACTTCAGATTGCCGGCCGATATCACTTTCGGCGCGCCGAGCTTCACCAGGCGTTTCGCCAGCGCATCGCTCTGTGCGAGCACGACGGCGAAGCGCGAGAAGATCGGCCGGCTGAGCCCCTTCAGCTTCAGCCAGCGGCGGAAGGAACGGTCCGAGATTCGCGCATTGAGCAGCACCAGCGGAACGCGCCGCCGGTCGGCATCCATGATCAGATTCGGCCAGATCTCGGATTCGATGAACAGCGCCATGTCGGGGCGCCAGTGATTCAGAAAGCGCTCGACGAAGGCGGGCGTGTCGAGCGGCACGAATTGATGGATCGCCTTTGGCGGCAGCCGCGAGGCGGCGATTCGGGCCGACGTCACGGTCACGGTGGTCAACAGGATGCCGAGGTCGGGCCGCTCGCGATGCAGCTGGTTGATCAGCGGCAGCACCACATTGGTCTCGCCGACGCTTGCGGCATGGAACCAGAGCAGCTTGCGGTCGGGCCGGGCGATGCTGGCGATGCCCATCCGCTCGTTCAGCCGCTCCGGCACTTCCTTGCCGCGATGGCTGCGGCGGCGCAGAAACGTGCCCGCCAGCGGATGGAAAATGCGGCTCACCGTGCGGTAAAGCCGGAAGCTGAAGCCGGGCGCGACGGTCCCGCCTGCTGCAACCGGAGTTGCCTCCGCCGCGTTCCTGCCGACCAGCGCGTAGGCCCGGCGGGTGGCGGCGTTGAGGCTGGCGTCGAGTGCAAGGCGGGCGGCGTCGAGCTGGGCTTCGTCGGCGTCCCGTGGCACGTCGATCTTCTCGCCGAGGACGAAGGCCAGTTTCGAAAAGGGCAGGTTGATGGTGAAGCGGCTCCAGGTGCCGACCGTGCCGAACCGGCTGGTGGCGATGGCGGTCGGAATGATCGGCCGTCCCGAAAGCCGCGCAAGCGTCACGATGCCGACGCCGGCTTGCCGGGCCGGGCCGGGCGGCACCTCGGCGGTCATTGAGACGTTCGAGCCCTCGCGCAGAGCGGTCAGCGCCGCACGCAGCGCATAGGCGCCGCCGCGATCCCTGCGCCGGCTTCCGGCACCGGCGCCGCGAATCAGGCCCATGCCGAATTTTTCCAGGGTCCGGCCGACCAACTCTGCGTCCCCGTGGCGGGCGACCATGCATTTGAACTGGGCACGCCTTGGCGCGAGCGCAGGCACCATCAGGAACTGGCCGTGCCACATCGCGACGATCGCCGGCTGCTCGGCGTCCAGAAATGCCGGGATGTCGTCGGGCTCGGTCACGATCCGGGCGGTCCGGTGAACCAGACGAATATAGGCGGCCAGAACTGATCCCGCCGCCGAAAGGAAAGCATTGGAGCGCAGAATGCGTCTCAACATCGGCGATTCCCTCAGAGCGGCGCGCGCGGGCGCCGCCCAACCGTTTCCTGCCCCGCCCCCGGGTGTTTTATCCCTAATCGTCGCTTGGATCGAGTAGGCGATGCATGTGGACTATGAAATAGCGGGTCGTGGCGTTGTCGACCGTCCGCTGAGCCGCCGATCTCCAAGCATCATAGGCGGTTTTGTAGTTCGGATAGATCCCGACCATGTCCAGATTGCTGATATCCTTGAACTCGTTGCCGTCCAGGCTCTTGAGCTCACCGCCAAATACGAAATGCAAAAGCTGCTTCGGGGTCGTTTCTGTCGTCATTGCTGCCGCACCATCTTCGCTCAAATCTCGCGCGCCGCCACCGGGCCTGTACGGGCGATCAGCAGCGCATGCAGCTCAGGAGCGGCGGCAACCACGCCATTGATACGCGGTTTTGGCTGATTAAAGCGTAAATCCACGCCTTTTGCGTCAGTTACCCGTCCTCCAGCTTCCTGCACCAAAAGTGCTGCTGCCGCAAGGTCCCATTCGGATTTCGCCGACAGGGCGAGGGTCGCGTCTGCCTCGCCCGCTGCGATCAGAGCGAGGCGATACGCAATCGCATTGACCCAGATCGGGGTGGTCGGAGGCCATGGCTCACGCCAGATCTTGCGGTTCAGAAGGTTCTCGGCCGCGATCATGCGCGCCCCTTCGATCCGGGTCGGAGCGCTGACTTCGATCGCACGGCCGTTCAGGAATGCGCCCGCACCGAGCCGGGCGGCGTAAAACTCCGATTTGGGCGGATTGAGCAGCGCCCCGAGCACCGGCCGGCCGTCCTCGACGAGCGCAACCGAGACCACCCAGTCCGGCGAATTGGCGAGAAAGGCGCGGGTGCCGTCGATCGGGTCGACGATCCAGACCCGGCGCGTGGCCAACCGTTCCGGGTGGTCGGCGGTCTCTTCCGATAGCCAGCCATAGCCGGGACGCGCGGCCGTCAGCCGGTCCCGCAGCATCCGGTCGACGGCGAGGTCGGCCTCGCTGACCGGCGTGTTGTCGGCCTTGTGCGTGGCGGCGAGCCCGCTGCCAAAAAAGCCGAGTGCCAGGGCTCCCGCCTCGCGCACGGCACTCTCCAGCAGGACTTCGTCGTCGCCAAGGGTTGCGCCGGTGCCAGCTCCGTCCAAAGCACTCTCCAGTCAATGATCCAATGGATGCCGCTACATCGCCATATCGGCGAGCAGCGCCAGAAACACAAGCGTGCCGAAATCGCGGTTCGAACGGAACCGGTCGAGGCAGTTCGCCTGGTCGTCCGTGTCGAGTGTCACCGTTTGCCATGCAAGATGCAGGCCGGCAAGAACCAGCCCGGCGAATAGGGCCAGCCGGCGCTGGCGGTCGCACCGGCGAGCGCCAGCAGCACCATGGCGAGCCCGTAGAACAGCGTCAGCCAGGGGCGAGTCTTGCGGCCGAATTTCAGCGCCGTGGATTTCAGCCCGACCAGCGCGTCGTCGTCCTTGTCCTGATGCGCATAGATGGTGTCGTAGCCGACCGTCCAGGCGATCGAGGCGGCATAGAGCAGGATCGCGGGCGCATCGAGACGGGCGAAGACCTCCGCCCAGCCCATCAGCGCGCCCCAGGAAAAGGCGAGGCCGAGCACGACCTGGGGCCAATAGGTGATGCGCTTCATGAACGGATAGAGCGCGACGATGCCGAGCGAGGCCATGCCCAGATGATGGCGAAGCGGTTGAATTGCAGCAGCACGGCCAGGCCGATGAAGGACAGCGCCACCATGAAGACCGCGGCGGCGGTGACGCTAACCTGTCCGCTGGGGATCGGCCGGGTGCGCGTGCGGGCGACCTGCGCGTCATAGTCGCGGTCGGCGATGTCGTTATAGACGCAGCCCGCGCCGCGCATGACGGTCGCGCCGATGGCGAACAGGATCAGCAGCCAGAGGTCGGGCCATTGCGTGCCCTCCGCATTCCAGGCCAGCGCCGCCGACCACCAGCACGGCCAGAGCAGCAGCCAGGTGCCGATCGGGCGGTCGGCCCGCATCAGCCGCAGATAAGGCTTTGCCGCATCCGGTGCGTAGCGGTCGACCCAGTTGCTGGCTGGCGCGTCGCTGGCGCGCAGATGGTCCGGTCCGGCGTCCGGCGCTGACATGGCTGTCCTCTCGCTCTATCGCGTCGCGCACTCTATCGCGCAGCCGGCTTGCGCAAAAGTCCTGGCGCGCTTTATCTGCCTGTCATGGCGGTGAAGGCAATGCGGCTTTCGGCTCGCGAGGGCAAGGTCGACAGAGCGGCGAGCGCCATCACATTTTTCATCCGGCTGTTCATGGAACGGCTCGGGCTTGCTATCGTCGCCGCCCAAGCCCTGGGTATTCCGGGCCGGAAACGATCACAGCTCATCGGGACGCCCATGTCTGCAATCCGTCTCTTCGTCGCAAGCCCGCTGGCGCCCGGCCGCACATTCGAATGCACCAAGGACCAGGCGCATTATCTCGGCAATGTCATGCGGATGCGTGCGGGCGAGAGCGTCCTGGTCTTCAACGGGCGCGACGGCGAATGGCTTGCCGAGATCGGCGCGATGAAGCGCGGCGCGTGCGAGCTGGTGGCCAGGAAGCAGGTCGCGCGAGCAGTCGGGCGGCCCGGATATCCACTATCTTTTCGCACCGATGAAAAAAGCCCGGCTCGACTTCATGGTGCAGAAGGCGACCGAACTCGGCGTGGCGGCGCTCCGGCCGGTCATGACGCGGCGGACGGTCGCCGAGCGCGTCAAGATGGAGCGGATGCGCGCCAATGTCGTCGAGGCGGCCGAGCAATGCGGCATCCTGCGCGTGCCCGATATATTCGAGCCGGAGAAGCTGGAGACCGTGCTGAAGGATTGGCCGCGCGGAGCGGGCCCTGATCTTCGCCGATGAGATGGCGCCGCTCGCATCGCCGCTCGATGCGCTGGCGGACGTCGCGCCGGGCCTGCGGCGCTGCTGATCGGGCCGGAAGGCGGCTTTGCCGAGGACGAAGCGGAGATGCTGAGGGCGCTCCCCTTTGTCGTGCCGATTTCTCTCGGCCCTCGCGTCATGCGGGCCGATACCGCCGCCGTCGCCGCGCTCGCGCTGATCAATGCGGTGATCGGCGACTGGCGCTGAGATGCCGGCGCCGGCGGGTGCGCCGCGCCATCACACCTCCCCCCATGACCTCAGGTCCCGCAGATCGACTGCGAGCCGCACCATCACGGTCATGCAGGGCGGCATGAGCCGGTCCGCGAAAGCGGGCTTTGCCGCGCAATAGGGCTCCCAGATCGCGCGCCAACGGCTGCAATGCGGCGGGATCTGCGCGCATGTGCTTTCGGCCGACAGCGGAAGCGGCCCGCGCCGCGCCAGCCAGCCATTCGCCGCCCTCTCGATCGCCGGATCGGCTTTGCTGTTTCGCGGGCCTTCCAGTTGCACAAGCCGGGGCAGGCCCGAGCGCGCGCAGGCGCGGGTGATCTCCATCGTGGCCAGGTGTCTTTCGCCCTGCTGGATGGAATAGATCAAACGACGCACGCCGCGACGCGGGACCGGTAGGCGGCGACGCAATTCTGCATCCGCACGCCTTCGGCTCGCAGGGCTCCGGGCGTGAGTAACGGCACGAAGCGATAGCCTTCATGACTGGAGGGCAGGTGCCAGTCGACGCGCGGGCTCTCCTTGCCGAGACAGTAGCTCATGACGATGCGCTCCTACCATTCATTCGCTTCGAGTATCGCGGCGCTGAGGCGCATGCGGCCGTGCCATGGCCTGCGGATCAGACGGCGGGCGGCCGTATGCGGCTGCGCCGAGAACCATGCGAAGGCGGCAAGCGGCAGCAGCGGCGTGCGGTAGCTGCCGGCCGGCACCTCGATGCGATGGCGCGCCAGCCAGATGGCGAAGCCGTCGTCGCAAGCCTCGGCGGCGAAGCTGACGCGCTGCAGCCATGCCGCCGTTGCCTCCGGATCTGCGGGGACGAGGTTGACGATGGCGCGGCCGAAATCGGCCGCGTCCGGCAGCGTACCGAGCGGCGCGGCGAAGGCTTCCGGCGGCAGCCGGCGCAGCCACATCGGCAGCCCGAGCGCGGCGGCGACCTCCGCCAGCGAGCGGCCGCCATCGAGCCGCAGGCGCGCCTCGGTCAGCGTCGCGGCCGCGCGGCATGGCGCGGCGAACACGAATGCGGCGCCGGGAAACGTGTAGAGCAGATCCGCCAGAGGCTTGGAGCCCCGGACGAGCTTGCGCAGGCGCCGCCGGTAGCCACGCGGGAAGCGGCGGATGCGCAGATGCACCGGTTCGCAGGCAAGCGTCATCGCTGCCTGACCCCTGATGAGAAGTCATCATCAAATCCGATGTCGGAAAGCAGAATAGGTTTGAAGAGCCGCAGGCCGGCCGCGCACTGACGAACCGCGCGCACCAACGCGCGATGACGTCAGCGGACGATCAGCGTACCGTCTTTCAAGCTCACGATTTTCTGAATTGCTGCCCGATATGGCGCGCCGTCAGAGACAGGGCGGCGGCGGATCAGGCTCCGGAGGATCGGCTCACGCGCAAAGCCACGAGCCGCCGGCCGGACAATCCAGCATAGGCTTTGGCGTTTCGTGGCATGTCGATCCTTCTCGTTTGAATGCGGTGAGATTAGTCAAAAATCGCTGCAAAGGCAAGCAGAAGGCTACCTTCGTTTCCACAAGACGCCGTCAGTGCAAGGAAGGTTCAGCGTGCTTGGTTATCGCGCATGCACGTCCCGGTAAGCGGGCACGTCGGCGGCGCCTTCAATTCCGCCCGCCTCATACACCCCGCGCGCAATGGCCCGCGAGAGCGTGTTTGCGGCAAGCGCGCCAAGCTCGGTGAGATCGAAGACCGGGCTTTGCAGCGCGCGTTCGCCCGTCGATAAAGCGAAGACGATGTCGCCATCGACGGGGGTGTGCACCGGCAGGATGGCGCGCGCCATGCCGGTTTGCGCCATCACCGCGAGGCGCTTCAATTCGGCCTTGGTCAGGGCCGCGTTGGTGGCGATGACGCCGAGCGTGGTGTTCTGTGCCGGCGCGCCTTTGAGGATCGGATGGCGGGCGCTGTCCGCGATGGTCGCCGGAAAGCCGAGCCCGCCGAACTCGCCGCCGATCTCGAAGGGCGCTGCCCAGAAATGCGGGCTGTCGCCGACCGTGACCGTGCCGGCTGCGTTGACGGCAACCAGGGCGCCGACGGCCAGCCCGTCCTCGCGCACCAGCGAGGCGCTGCCGGTGCCGCCCATCATGCGCTGGCCGGTTTTCGCCCACGCGACGGTTGCACCGAATCCGGCGCCGGCGGTGCCGAGCCGGACATTCTGCGATGCCTGTCGCGGCCGCCTCATAGGCCATGTCGCGATAGGGGGAATGCCGGCCCCAATCCTTGTCGCCGCCATTGATCAGGTCGAACAGGATCGCCTGCGGAACGATCGGCACGCGGACCGGCCCGACCGGGAATGCCGACGCCCTTCTCGCGCAGAAAGCTCTGCACGCCGGTTGCCGCATCCAGGCCGAACGCCGAGCCGCCGGAGAGAACGAGCGCGTGGATTTCGTTGACGAGGCCGGCATCGGCCATGGTCTCCGTTTCGCGCGTGCCCGGTCCGCCGCCGCGAATGTCGGCCGCCGCGCGGGCCGGCCGCTCCGGCAGGATCACGGTGACGCCGGAGCGCAGAGTTTACGTCGTCCGTCTGGCCGACGGCGATGCCGGCGATGTCGGTGATCAGGTTGAGGGGGCCGGGGCGCCAATCCATGAGTGTCCTCCGAACGAAAGAAGCCCGCGCGAGGGCGGGCTTCTCATTCTAACCGATGGTCGAGCCGATTACATCTGCTCGTAATTGCCGTCTTTCCAGATGTAGACAGCGTAAGGCGGCAGGGTCGGATCACCCTTGTCGTCGAAGGAGAACTTGCCGATCGCCGTGTCGAACTCGGTGCCCTTCATGGCGTCGACAAGCTTGGCGACATCCGTGCTCTTGGCCTTCTCGGCGGCCTGCTTGAACACCTGGAACGCAGCATAGGTGTAGAGCACATAGCCTTCCGGCTCGACGCCCTTGCCACGGAACATCTTCACCAGATCAGCCGCCGCCGGGTTCTTGCGCGGGTCCGGGGAGAAGGTCATCAGCGTGCCTTCGCCGTCCTTGCCGGTGATCTGCCAATATTCCTGCGTGACCAGCGCATCGCCGCCCATCAGGGTCGTCTTCATGCCCTGGGCGCGCATCTGACGCACGATCAGGCCGGCTTCGGAGTGATAGCCGCCGAGATAGACGAGATCGACATTGGCCTGCTTCAGCTTGGAAACGATGGCCGTGTAGTCCTTCTCACCGGCGGTGATCGCCTCGTAAAGGACTTCGTCCTTGCCGGCGGCGTTCATCGACTTCTTGGTCTCGTCGGCAAGGCCCTTACCGTATGCGGTCTTGTCGTGAAGGATGGCGACGTTCTTGTCCTTGAAGTTGTCGGCGATATATTTGCCGGCAACGCTGCCCTGCTGGTCGTCACGGCCGCAGACGCGGAAGATATTCGGACCGGGGCGCTCGTCGGTGAGTTTCGGGTTGGTCGACGCGGGCGAAATCTGCAGAACGCCCTGCTCGGCATAGACGGACGATGCCGGGATCGATGAGCCCGAGCAGAAATGGCCGCCCATGAACTTGATGCCCTGGCCGGACAGCTTGTTGGCGACCGCGACAGCCTGCTTCGGATCGCAGGCATCGTCGCCGACTTCCAGCTTCAGCATGCTGCCGTGACGCCGCCGGCGGCGTTGATGTCGGCGACGGCGGCTTCCGCACCGGCCTTCATCTGTGCACCGAAGGTGGCATAATTGCCGGTCATCGGACCGGCCGTTGCGACGGAGATGTCCTCCGCCAGGGCCGGGCCACCGAGGCCGAGACCCAGGATTGCGGCAGCTAACAGGTATTTTTTCATGAAATGTCCCTTCCGTTGCCTTCTCTGTTTTAGATGTTATGTGAAGCGAACGCCAAGCGATCCATCACGTCGGGGGAGATCAGGGAGCCGGTTCATCGCTTCCTCCAGCTCAGAGGACCGGTCCGTTCGTAGATCCAGCCGTACTGCGTCGTCATCTGCTCGGCACGTTGCAGCCTATACCCTAGAGCCCCCGCAGCGATCAGTACAGCCGTATCCACAAGGTAATAGTGCAGCGACAACAGCGTGCCCTGAACGGCCCGCCAGCTCTCCAGCGTCGCGTCGAGAAACAGGCCCCAATGCAGGAAGCGCACCGCGACGCCAGCAGCATCAGGTAGATGACGAGCCGGCCGAACGACTTCCACGACCGCGCCAGCGCCCGCCCGGTCATGAACGCGGCGCCCCCGCCCAGGATGACCGTGACGACGAAAAAGGCGACGTAGGATTTCTCGACGATCAAGCCCATCATGACGCCGGCCGTGACCCCAATTAACGCCCGCCTTCGAGATAGGCGGATTTGACTTCCTGACTGGCCAAAAGCTCGCGGCCCGGGCCGGACATGGTGATCTCACCATTGACCATAACATAGCCGCGATGCGCCAGTTTGAGCGCATGATACGCGTTCTGCTCCACAAGAAAAACGGTCAGCCCGTGCTGCTCGTTCAACTCGCGGATGACCCGGAAAATCTGCTGCACGATCAAGGGCGCAAGGCCGAGCGAGGGCTCGTCGAGCAGCAGCAGACGCGGCCAGCTCATCAGCGCCCGGCCGATCGCCAGCATCTGCTGCTCGCCGCCCGAAAGCGTGCCGCCGCGCTGCTCCCGGCGATTGGCGAGCACCGGGAACAGCTCGAACACCATGTCGAGCCGTTCGCGTGAACTTGTCCTCCGGCACGTAGAGCGCGCCCATCTGCAGATTTTCCATCACCGTCATGCGCGCGAAGATCCGGCGGCCTTCGGGCGAATGGGAGATGGACATCTGCGCGATCTCGTGGGTCGGCGTCCGGGTGATGTCGATGCCGTCGAACAGGATCTGGCCGTTCGTCGCCTGCGGGCTGCCGCAGATGGTCATCATCAGCGTGGTCTTGCCCGCGCCGTTGGCGCCGATCATGG
This sequence comes from uncultured Alphaproteobacteria bacterium, assembly GCA_963727575.1. Lineage (GTDB taxonomy): Bacteria > Pseudomonadota > Alphaproteobacteria > Rhizobiales > Rhodomicrobiaceae > JAHQVI01. The sequence continues at coordinate 126,526 of CAVSIA010000012.1, read as the reverse complement.
TGACGATCTCGCCCTGTGCGACGTCGACATTGACGGCGCGGAGCGCCTGGATCTTGCCGTAGAAGGTGTCGACGCCGCGAACGGCTGAGGAGTGGCGCGGTCATCGGCCGACCTCCGCTTCGACTTCGCCGACCTCTTCCTCCTCGACGCCGAGATAGGCGGCGATCACGGTGGGGTCGTTGCGGATGAATTCGGGGTCGCCGTCGGAGATCTTGCGGCCGTAGTCGAGCACGACGATGTGGTCGGAGATGCCCATCACCACGCCCATATCGTGCTCGATGAGCAGGATCGAGGTGCCGTGCTCCTGCCTGATCCATCTCAGCGTGTCGTTGAGGTCGTGGGATTCGCGGTGATTGAGGCCGGCGGCCGGCTCGTCGAGGCACAGCAGCACCGGCCGCGTGCACATCGCCGCGCGCGATTTCGAGCCGGCGCTGGTCGCCATAGGGCAGGTCGCCGGCGGCGTCGTCGGCGCGGTCGATCAGATTGAGCTTGTCCAGCCAGTAGCAGGCGAATGCCACCGCTTCGGCCTCGGCCGTCTTGAAGCGTCGCAGACCGAGAAGTCCGGCGATGGAGAAGAACGAGGCTTTGTTGAGCGCTGCGTGCTGGGCGACGAGCAGATTTTCCAGCACGGTCATGCCGCTGAACAGGCGGATGTTCTGGAAGGTCCGGGCGACGGCGGCCTGGTCGGAAATATGGTGCTCCTCCATGCGCTCCAGAAGGAAGGGCTCGTCATATTTCGGATTGTGGAGCCGGATCATGCCCTCGGTCGGCTTGTAGAAGCCGGTCAGGCAGTTGAACACGGTGGTCTTGCCGGCGCCGTTCGGGCCGATGATCGCGGTGATCTCGCCGCGTTTCGCGTTGAAGGACAGATCGTCCACCGCGACGAGGCCGCCGAAGCGCATGGTCAGATGATCGACCTCGAGAATGGTATCGTTGTCGGCCATCAGCCCGCGCCCTCTTTGACGAGCTGTCCGGATATCTCCCTGCGCTCCTTGAGCACGATGGTCGGCGTGCGCGAGGAGATCAGGCCGCGCGGGCGCCAGACCATGATGGCAACCATCGACATGCCGAAGATCAGCATGCGGTATTCGGCCAGCTCGCGGAAGAATTCCGAGCTTCCGATCAGCACGGCGGCGGCGATGACGATGCCGATCTGGCTGCCCAGTCCCCCGAGGACGACGACGGCGAGCACGAGCGCCGATTCCTGGAAGACGAAGGATTCCGGGCTGATGAAGCCCTGCCGCGTGGCGAAGAACGAACCGGCGATGCCGCCGAACATGGCGCCGATGGCAAAGGCGCTCAGCTTGGTGATGGTGATGTTGATGCCGAGCGAGCGGCAGGCGATCTCATCCTCGCGCAGCGCTTCCCAGGCGCGGCCGATCGGCAGCCGCCGCAGCCGCTGCGTGACGAAGTTGACCATCAGCGCCAGCATCAGGATGACGTAATAGAGGAAGATGATCCGGTAGATCGGATCGTAGCCGATGCCGAAGAATTCGTGGAATTTGGTGCCCTCGCCGAAGCGGTCGAAGCTGAGGCCGAAGAAGGTGATCTTCGGGATGCGCGAAATCCCGTCCGGACCGTTGGTCAGCGAATACCAGTTCAGCAGCACGACGCGGATGATCTCGCCGAATGCCAGCGTGACGATGGCGAGATAGTCGCCGCGCAGGCGCAGGACCGGGAAGCCGAGAATGATGCCCCACAAGGCGGCGAAAAAGCCGGCAAGCGGCAGGCAGACCCAGAACGACCAGCCGAGCTCGGTCGCGATCAGCGCATAGGAATAGGCGCCGACCGCGTAGAAGGCGACATAGCCGAGGTCGAGCAGGCCCGGCCAGGCCGACGACGATGTTCAGCCCCCAGCCGAGCATGATGTAGGTCAGCACCTGGATCGCCGTATCGAGCGCATAGCGCTGCTGCGCGCCGGCAACCAGGAGCGGCAGGATGATGGCGATGACCAGGAGGGCAGGGCGCGAATTGCTGGCCGAATTCCTTGGTCAGCGCGCGGTTTCGCCGCGGTGGAGGCGCTTTGCTCGCGTCCTGCGGTCACGGAGCGCAACAGGCGGCGGGCCAGCATGATCAGGCCCATTACGCGTCAATACGACGAACAGCGCCAGGAAAAGCAGGCTCGTGAGCTCGATGAAGGTCCGAGCGCGTTCTTGCCATTGCGGGCTGGAAAACAGGCTGGCCGCGCCATCGGCCGCTGCCTCTTGAGACCCCCGAAAGAGGAAATAGATCGCGCCGATGGCATAGGCAGTGACCGCGAGCGCGCCGAGCACGGTTGCCAGCGTGTTGACCGGCAGCGCCTCGACGATCGCCTCGCGCACGGCGGTCCGGCGCCAGAGCAGCAACTCGGCCACGAAGCGCAGCACGCCGATCGACGCCGCGAGCGTTATGGCGAGGCCCATCCGGTAGATGAGCTGGAGGCCTTCCTGGGCGTTCTCGGTCTTGATGCCGACGATGGCGACGAACAGCAGAAAGGCGACGCATGCGGCGACGAAGGATTCCTTGACCGCGTCCGCGACTTCGGACGGTTGGGCTCGTTTCCCGTGTCGCCGTGGCCGCCTGCTCCGCCATGCTAAACCTTCTCTACCTCTGGCTTTCCGAGCAGGCCGGACGGGAAGAAGATCATGACGATCGCCAGGATCGAGAACGCCGCCACGTCCTTGTATTCAGTCGTGAAGTAGCCGGCCCAGAACACCTCGATCAGGCCGATGATCAGGCCGCCGAGAATGGCGCCGGGCAGCGAGCCGATGCCGCCGAGCACGGCCGCGGTGAACGCCTTGATGCCGGCGACGAAGCCGATGAAGAAGTCGATCACGCCGTAATAGAGCAGGTACATCAGGCCGGCGACGGCGGCGAGCGCGGCACCCATGACGAAGGTCAGCGCGATGATCCGGTCGACATTGACGCCGAGGAGCGCCGCCATCTTGCGGTCCTGCTCGCAGGCGCGCTGCTGGCGGCCGAGCGAGGTCTGCGTGATCACGTACCAGAAGCCGGCCATGAGCACCATGGTGGTCAGCATGATCAGGATCTGGATATTGCCGAGCGTGACGCGAATAGGTCTCGGTGCGCAGGAATGTAAAGCCGCCGCGCACGATCGGCGGCACCGGTTTCACGCGCGCATCCTGGGTGAGCTGGACGAAATTCTGAATGGCGATCGACATGCCGATCGCGGTGATCAGCGGCGCCAGCCTGAATGAGGTGCGCAACGGCCGGTAGGCGACGCGCTCCAGCGCCCAGCCCCAGATCGCGGTCAGCACCATGGCGATGATCAGCACCAGCAGCAATGCGAGCGGTATGAAGGTTACGCCGATCGACATCAGCACGAGGAAGGCGATCATCGATATAAACGCGCCGACCATGAAGATGTCGCCATGGGCGAAGTTGATCATGCCGATGATGCCATAGACCATCGTATAGCCGATGGCGATGAGGCCGTAGATCGACCCGAGAGTCAGCCCGTTGATAAGCTGCTGAATGAAGTATTCCATCGGAGGTGGGCAGGTCCGTTAGTGCGGTGAAGCGATTGCGGACAGAACATAGCCACCTGTAGCAAAGGCGACGGCGCTAAGACAATGATTTTGTTCGAGCGTCCGGGCTGGAAATTATGCATTCCGCCGCGCCGGGACGCCAAGCGTTGCCTTCGCGCTACGCCCTGTCAGACCGTCTGCCGCCCTTCGCGCCCGATCGCGGCGGTCTCGGAATGCTCCGGGGCGCGCTCGGCCTTCAGCTCCAGCGTGTGCTTCGCCGTCTCTGGCGTATCCGAATCGTCGTCGGCCAGGCCGTCCTTGAAGTTGCGGATGCCCTTGGCGAGATCGCCCATTACGCCCGACAGTTTGCCCTGTCCGAACAGCAGCACCACGACCAGAAGCAGGATCGCCCAATGCCAGAAACTCGTAAAACCCATCATTGCCCTCCTTATCGGCCCGTCGCCGGTCGGCGGTTCCCGCCGCCCTACGGATGCGGCCGGGCGTTGGTTGTTGGCTCTATTTTTAGCGCGTCTGAGCGCGGAAAGCGACCATAATTCCCGTAATCCGGCAGTCCTCAGCTCGAATTTTGGTTGCAACCCAAAGGGGAGACTTGGCCGAGCGGCCATTCGGCGGGCGGCGGCGTGGTGCGTGAGGACGAACGGCGACCGGTGCTGAACGCTCGCGCACATCATGAGTTTGCCGCGCCGCCTTCGCCGCTCGACGGGCGCGGCGGTCCGGAACCGGGCGAGCGAGGAAACTTTGCGCTGCGCGGTCGCTTTAAATAGAACACTCAGCCCCGCTTTAAGCAGATTTTCACCGTATTGCGGCTGATGTCGAGCGAGGACCACAAGGAAGCGGGGCGTGTCGCGTCTGAAAGGCAGGCGTGCTATGGTCTGCAACCATTTTAATGAACAATGCGGCCATTTGCGTTAACGATATGAGGTTGACGTTTTCGTCAATTCTTTCCACTTAAGGGCTAATCTCATCTCAGTGGACCCTTTCGGCCAGCTTCGGAGGATTCGATCATGATCGGACTTATCTTCGTCCTTCTCTGTTTGGGAGCTGCGATCGCTCTCGCGCTCTGGCGGGCGCCGATTTGGGCATGGGCTGTGCTGGTCGCGGTGGCGACGCTGCTGATCCAGACCGGCGTCGCCTTCGGTCCGATGGGCGGCTTCACCTTCACCAAGATCCTCGGCTGGCTGCCGGCGATCGCGCTCGCCGCGCTCGCCTACCGGCCATTCCGCCAGCAGATCGTCACCCGGCCGGCCTTCCGCATGGTCAAGAAGATCATGCCGCCGGTCTCGCCGACCGAGCGCGAGGCGCTGGAAGCCGGTACGCTCGGCTTCGACGCGGAGCTGTTCGGCGGCGAGCCGGACTGGAACCGCCTGCGCGCCGTGCGCCCGATTTCGCTGACCGAAGACGAACGCAATTTCCTCGAAGGTCCCACCGAAGAGCTCTGCAAGATGCTCGACGACTGGCAGATCCGTGCCAAGGACCGCGAGATTCCGGAAAATGTCTGGAATTTCATCAAGCAGAAGGGCTTCCTCGGCATGCTCATCTCGAAGGAGCATGGCGGGCTTGGCTTTTCCGCGCAGGCGCAGTCGCTGATCCTCGGCAAGGTCGCCGTCGCGCTCGCCCGACGTCTCGGTCGTCGTCATGGTGCCGAACTCGCTCGGCCCGGGCGAGCTGATCGAGAAATTCGGCACCGACGAGCAGAAGAAGAAATATCTCGGCCCGCTCGCACGCGGCGAGGAAGTGCCGTGCTTTGCGCTGACCGGCCCCTATGCCGGATCGGACGCGGCCTCGATGCGCGACATCGGCACCGTGACGCGCGGCATGCATGACGGCCAGGAGGTCGTCGGCATCCGCTGAACTGGGACAAGCGCTACATCACGCTGGCGCCCAACGCCTCGCTGGTCGGCCTCGCCTTCCAGCTCTTCGATCCCGAGAACCTGCTCGGCAAGGGCGAGGATCTCGGCATCACGCTGGCGCTGCTGCCCGCCGACTATCCCGGCGTCAGCATCGGCCGGCGGCATCTGCCTTGCGGCAACGCCTTCCCGAACGGCCCGATCTGGGGCGAGAACGTCTTCATCCCGACCGACTGGATCATCGGCGGCGTCGAGCGCGCCGGCCAGGGCTGGCGGATGCTGATGAGCTGCCTTGCCGCCGGCCGCGCGATTTCGCTGCCGGCGTCCGGCACGGCGGCGGCCAAGGCCATGCTGCGCTCGACCTCGGCCTATGCGCGCATCCGCTCGCAGTTCAACATTCCGATCGGCAAGATGGAAGGCATCGAGGAGCCGCTGGCGCGTCTCGTCGAGGCGGCCTATCTGCTCGAATCCGCGCGCGGCGTCACGGCGGCGATGGTCTCCGGCGGCGACAAGCCCGCGGTGATCTCGGCGCTGATGAAATATCGCTGCACCGAATGGGCGCGCCAGGCGGTCAATGACGCGATGGACATCCAGGGCGGCAAGGCGATCTGCGACGGACCGTCGAACTTGCCCAGGCCGCCTATCAGTCGATCCCGGTCAGCATCACCGTCGAAGGCGCCAACATCCTGACGCGCTCGCTGATGGTGATCGCGCAAGGCGCGCTTCGCAGCCATCCCTGGCTGTTCAAGGAAGTCGAGGCGGTCCAGAACTGGGACGAGGACCAAGGCTTCAAGGCGTTCGAGACGGCTTTCGAGGGCCATGTCGGCTTCGCCATGGCCAATATCTTCGGCTCCTTCTTCCACAACGTCACCTTCGGCGTGTTCGGCGCGTCCCCGAAGGCGCGCTATGCGGCGCATTGGTATCGGCAGGCCTACCGGGCCTCGCGCAACTTCGCGCTGGTGACCGACCTGACCGTCGCCATTCTCGGCGGAGGTCTGAAGACCAAGCAGCACATCACCGGCCGTCTGGCCGATGCGCTGTCGGACCTGTATTTCCTGTGCTGCATGCTGAAGCGCTTCGAGGATGACGGCGAGCCGCAGTCCGACCGCGCCATTCTCGACCACTGCGCGCAGAACGCGCTGACCCGCTTCTACACTTCGCTCGACCGCGTGATCGGCAATTTCCCCAATCCGGTGGTCGGCGCGCTGATGCGGGTTCTGGTCTTCCCGCTGGGCAACAATTTCCGCCCCGCGCGCGACCGCAGCGCCAAGCAGCTCGTATCGCTCATTCTCGAGCCGACCGCGACGCGCGACCGGCTCACCCGCGAGATCTACGTCACCCGCGATCCGAACGACAATCTCGGCATCCTGGAGCTGGCGTTCGAGAAGGTCATCGCCACCGAAGAGGCCAACCGCAAGCTGGAGCACGCCGTGCGCAACGGCACGGTTCACCGTTTCCTCGGCAACGACTTCATCACCGAGGCCGTGACCAAGGGCGTGGTCACCGCCGAGGAAGGCGAGGCGCTGCGCGAACGCGAGCGTCTGGTTGCCAAGGTCATCGCCGTCGATCATTTCGACCCGGACGAGATCACCGGCAAGAGCGCCATCGGCCACAATTCGCGGCCTGCCAGCGCGTTCGACAAGCCGCCCCATGCGGCGGGCGATCAGCCGGGCGATGAAATTCAGGCGGCGGAATAACGGATACAGCGGGAGGACAGACATGGCCGGGACGCTCCCAAATCTGAAGCATTGGCGCTTCGAGATCGACTTCGAGAACATCGCCTGGGCGACCTTCGACCAGGCCGGCGAAAGCGCCAACACCTTCGGCACGGAGACGGCCTCCGAGCTTGAGCAGATCGTCACCGCCGCCGAGGAAGCGGCGCGGCAGGGCGAGGCGAAGGCGCTGATCTTCATGTCGGGCAAGGAGAAATCCTTCATTGCCGGCGCCGACATTCGCGAGTTCGAAAACCTGACGCGCGAGAAGGATGTCGAGGACGTCGATCCGGCAGGTGACGGCGGTGCTCGACCGCATCGAGGCGATGCCGATCCCGGTCATCGTCGGCATTCACGGCTTCTGCCTCGGCGGCGGCCTGGAATTCGCCATGGCCTGCCATTACCGCATCGCCACGCGCGACGACGCCACGCGCCTCGGGCTCCCCGAGGTCAAGCTCGGCCTGATCCCCGGCTTCAACGGCACGGTGCGCTGGCTCGAGCTGTCCGGGCCGCTCGCGGCCATGCCGAACATGCTGACCGGCAAGATGCTGCGCCCGAGCGCGGCGCGGGCGATGGGCCTTGTCGACCAGCTCGTGCCGAGCCCGTTGGAGTTGCGCTGGGCCTGCCGCAAGGCGGCGATGCAGAAGCGCAAATCGAACGGCGCATCCTGGTGGAAACGCCTGATGAGCCAGCCGCCGATCCGCGGCATTCTGGCCAGCCGCATGCGCCAGGAGACGGCCAAGAAGGTGCGCGAGGAGCATTATCCCGCGCCGTTCAAGCTGATCGAGCTGTTCGAGCGCTTCGGCGGCGACCGCCGGCGCATGGCGATGGCCGAACTGCGCTATTTCGCGCCGCTGATGGTCAGCGAGACCTCGCGCAATCTGCGCCGCGTGTTCAAGCTGTCGGAAATGCTGAAGAACGAGGCGCCGAAGGACAGCGCCAAGCCGCAGCGCGTCCACGTGATCGGCGCCGGCACGATGGGCGGCGATATCGCCGCCTGGTGCGTGATCTCCGGCATGGAGGTCAGCCTGCAGGACGTCTCGCAGGAGGCGGTGGAAAAGGCGCTCGGCCGGGCGAAGTCGCTGTTCAAGAAGCGGCTGCGCGGCTCGACCGAGGTCGACACCGCGATGGCCCGGCTCTATGCCGACGTCAAGGGCGAGCACATCCCGCGCGCCGATGTCGTCATCGAGGCGGTCGTCGAGAAGCTCGACATCAAGCAGAAGGTGCTCGGCGCCACCGAGGCGAAGATGAAGCCCGGTGCGCTGCTGGCGACCAACACGTCCTCGCTGCCGATCGAGCAGATCGCCGCATCGCTCCCCGATCCGGGCCGGCTGATCGGCATCCACTTCTTCAACCCGGTGCCGCAGATGCCGCTCGTCGAAGTCGTCCGCGGACCGAACAGCCGCGAGGATGTCGTCCGCCAGGGCTGCGCCTTCGTCACCGCGATCAGCAAATTCCCGCTGATCACCAAGAGCACGCCCGGCTTCCTCGTCAACCGCGTGCTGGCGCCCTACATGTTCGACGCCATGCAGCCGGGTGGAGGCGGGAGAGCCCAAGGAGAAGATCGACGCGGCGGCGGAGAAATTCGGCATGCCGATGGGGCCGATCGAGCTGGCCGATACGGTCGGTCTCGATATCTGCGCCCATGTGGCGGAGGTGCTCGGCAATCCGGCGCCGGAGACCTCGGAGCTGTCGCGCCTCGTCGGCGGAGGGCAAGCTCGGCAAGAAGTCCGGCGAGGGCTTCTACAAATGGGAGGACGGCAAGGCCGGAAGAAGAGCCGCGCCCGAGGGCGGCTATGACGAGGCCGAGCTTGAACGGCTCGGCAAGGAGCTGGTCAAGCCGCTGATCGACGAATGCGAGAAATGCCTCGCCGAGGGCGTGGTTGCGGATGCCGACCATGTCGATGCCGGCGTGATCTTCGGCACCGGCTTTGCACCGTTCCGCGGCGGCCCGCTGCATTACCGGGCGAGCCAGCAGGGCACCGTGCACAGCAACGCGCAACATGAAACGGCAACGGCTGCGAACGCGGCGGCCGAGTAAGGAGACGAGCATGGTGGGGCAATTGCGGCGTGTGGCCGTTATCGGAGGGATCCGCACGCCTTTCTGCCGATCGAACACGGCCTATTTCGGATCTCAGCAATCTCGACCTGATGACGGCGGCGCTGAACGGGCTGGTGGAGAAATATCACCTCGAAGGCGAGCTGATCGACGAAGTCGTCGGCGGCGCGGTCGTCACCCATTCCAAGGACTTCAACCTGACCCGCGAAGCGGTGATCGCGACCAAGCTCGACCGGCACACGCCAGGCATCACCATGATGCAGGCTTGCGGCACCAGCCTTCAGGCCGCGCTCGGCAGCGCGGCGAAGATCGCCACCGGCCAGATCGAATGCGCGATCGCGACCGGGCTCGGACACCACCTCCGACGCGCCCATCGTGGTGCAGAAGCGGCTGGCGCAGCGGCTGGCCAAGCTGTCGCGCGCCAAGAGCTTTGCGGAAAAGGCCCGGATCTTCTCCAAGGGCTTCTCGCCCGCCGAGCTGGCGCCTGTTGCGCCGAGCGTCGCGGAGCCGCGCACCGGGCTTTCCATGGGCCAGCATACCGAGCTGATGGCGCAGACGTTCCACATCTCGCGCGAGGCGCAGGACCAGCTTGCCTATGAAAGCCACATCAAGGCGGCCAAGGCCTATGACGAGGGCTTCTTCGACGATCTGATCGTGCCGACCGCGGGCGTGTTCCGCGACAACAATCTGCGGCCGGACATCGACCGCGCGAAGTTGTCGACGCTGAAGCCGGCTTTCGAGAAATCCGAGCGCGGCACGCTGACGGCGGCGAATTCGACGCCGCTGACCGATGGCGCGTCGGCGGTTCTGATCGCCTCGGAGGAATGGGCCGACCGGCACGGCCTCAAGCCGATGGCCTACATCACGCAAGGCCAGCACGCCGCGGTCGATTTCATCAGCGGCGATGGCCTGCTGATGGCGCCGACCATCGCCGTCTCGCGTATGCTCGACAAGGCCGGGCTGACGCTGCAGGACTTCGATTTCTACGAGATCCACGAAGCCTTCGCCGCGCAGGTGCTGGCAACGCTGCAGGCCTGGGAGTCGCCTGAATATTGCAAGGAAGTGCTCGGCAAGGACCATCCGCTTGGCAGCATCGACCGCGCCAAGATGAACGTGAAGGGCTCCAGCATCGCGCTTGGCCATCCGTTCGCGGCGACCGGCGGGCGCATCCTGGCGACGCTGGCGAAGATCCTGGCTGAGAACGGCGGCGGCCGCGGACTGATCTCGATCTGCACCGCCGGCGGCATGGGCGTCGCCGCGATCCTCGAAGGCGTGAACCCGGCGCAGCACACGGTTCACTGAGCGCGGGCCGAGGTTTGAAAGCATATGGCGGGGCTGGACCCCGCCATTTTTATGTCGCCGACGTTTATAGCGTAATCATTCCGAGCTGGAACGCCTGAGAACTATCATCCGTCGCCCCGCCTTGAGCCGGGGTCCACTCGCGTTTCAGCCCGATGATCGCTAGCGGATATGGGATTAGGCCCCGGATCTCCGCTCCGCTTCGTCCGGGGTGACGCGGGTTTCGATGTCAGCCGTTGGCGCCATAGCGGGCGCCAGCCAGCTAGTTCATGCTCTGCAATCGGAGCTGGTCGACGCATTGCTCGCGGATTTCGCGAAGCTCCCGGAGCGCGTCGGCGATGTCCTTCTGCTTGCCTTCCAGCTCCATGATCGAGGACTCCACGCGCTGGAGCAGCAGCCGTGTTTGGGCCACCTGATCGGGGTCTGAATCGTAGAACTCCAGATATTCGGCGACCTCTTCCAGGCTGAAGCCGAGCCGCTTGCCGCGCAGCAGCAGGATCAGCCGGGCGCGGTCGCGCTTGGTGTAGATGCGGTTGGCGCCGACGCGCTTCGGCGACAGCAGGCCCTTGGATTCATAGAAGCGGATGGCGCGGGTTGAAATGCCGAACTCGCCGGCGAGATCGCCGATGCTGTAGAGCGGCGCGTTCGATCGGGCTCGCGCAGAACTGCGGAGCGCTTTCCTGTCGGTCTTTTCCGCCATTGGCCTATGAGCTGCGCAGTTCCTTCTTGGACAGCTTGCCGATCATCGTCTTCGGCAGCTCGTCCCTGAATTCGATCTCCGAGGGCATCTCGATCTTGGATAGTTTGGGCTGAAGGAACTTAAGAAGTTCCTCCTTGGTCGCCGTCATATCCGCTTTGAGCTTAACATAAGCCTTCGGAGCTTCCCCGCGATATTGATCGGGGATGCCGACCACGGTCACTTCCTCGACCGGGGGAAACTGATAGATAGCCTCTTCGACCGTACGCGGATAGACGTTAAAGCCCGAACAGATGATGATATCCTTGATCCGATCGACGATGAAGGTATAGCCGTCGACATCCATGTAGCCGACGTCTCCGGTGCGCAAAAATTCGCCGACCATAACGTCGGCGGTTTCCTTGGGACGTTGCCAATAGCCTTTCATCACCTGCGGCCCGGCGATGCAGATCTCGCCGTTCTCGCCGAGCGGCAACTCCTTGGCCGGGTCGTCGAGCGAGCGGATGGAGATGCGCGTGCCCGGCAGCGGGATGCCGATCGAGGCTTCCTTGTCGATATTGGTGACGGGGTTGCAGGTCGCGCTCGGCGAGGTCTCCGACAGGCCGTAGCCTTCGACGAGCTTGCAGCCCGCGACCTTCTCGAAGCGCTGCTTGATCTCCAGCGGCAAGGGCGCGCCGCCCGAGATGCAGAATTTCAGCGAGGCCAGATCGCCGGGCCGCAGCTCGGGACAATTCATCAGCGCATTGTAGAGCGTCGGCACGCCGGGCATCAGCGTCGGCTTCACGGTGCGGAGCAGCTTCAGCGCCTCCTTCACCTCGAAGCGCGGCACCAGGACCATCATCGCCGCCTTGGCGACGCTGAAATTCATCACCGTCGTCATGGCGAACACATGGAAGAACGGCAGGATCGCCATCACCCGCTCCTCGCCCTCGGCGATGTCCAGCGCCCAGAGCAGGTTCTGCTGGGTATTGATCGAGAGGTTGGCGTGGCTGAGCATGGCGCCCTTGGGAATGCCGGTCGTTCCACCGGTGTACTGAATGGCGGCGATGTCGTTCAGCGGGTCGAATTCGACGGGTGCGGGCTTGCCCTCATTGTCGATCAGCGTCTCATAGGAGACGATGCGGCTCTTATTCGGCGACTCGCGCCAATCGCTGACTTCGCTCTTCTTGAGCAGCTTGAACAGCATGCCCTTGAAGCTCGGCAGCAATTCCGCAAAGGAGCAAATCACCGCCGATGGGACCGAGCCGTTGGCGAGCAGCGCGTCGACTTTGGGAAACAGGGCGGCCAGATCGAGCGTCACCATAATGTGAAGACGGGCGTCGCGAGCTTGGTGGGTGATCTCTTCCACCGTGTAGAGCGGATTGAAATTGACGACCGTCCCGCCGGCTTTGAGAATACCGTAATAAAAAATAATGAATGTCGGAGAATTGGGCAGGAACAGGCCAACATTGACGCCCTTGCGGACGCCGCGCCGCTGAAGGCCGACGGCGACCCGGTCGGCCAGCTTGTTCACCTCCGCATAGGTGAGAATCCGGCCCATGAAATAGCAGCAGGGCTTGCTGCCGAATTCGACGGCGGTGGCTTCCAAAAAGCTGTGCAGAGGCAGCGGCTCCAGCGGAGCCTGCCACAATACGTCCTTCGGATATTTCCGCCGCCACGGATATCGGGGCTGCGTTTGGCTTACTTCTACGCCGTTCGCCAATGCCTCTTGCTGATCTGAAGGCATCTTTTCCTCGTTTTTTCAGGCGTTTCCTCTGCCGCAGTCGTCCCGCGTTCACCCACCACGGATTATTCGGTTTTTCAAGGGGATGGCAATCTTTCGCCGACCCACCTTACTACATCGGCAAATAATTGCCGATAACCAATTCCAACGAGCTTTGGACGAAGCTCTGGACACTCCGCAAAATTGCGTTTAATTGGAAAACGACAAGCTCCCGGACCGCATCCGGCGAACGCGGATAATACGCGCCCTAATTTCAGAATGGGCGGGGAGAGGACGATGGACGAAGTTGCCAACAAAGTAATCGGAATTCTTAAGAAGAACATGAAGGAGCCTCCGGAGACCGTCTCTCTGGATACGAAGCTCAGCGACCTTGAGATCGAATCGCTCGATCTGGCCGTTATCGTGTTCGACATCGAAGACACATTCGGCATTCAGATCCCGTACAACGCCAATGAAGAGATGACGGATTTTGCAACGGTCGGTTCCGTTGTCGATCGCGTCAATGCGTTGATTGCGGAAAAAGGCGCCGCCGGCGCCGCCGCCTAGGCAGTTCGCTCGCCTATCGGCGCTCTCTTGACATAAGGGCAGGCTATGACGGGGCCCAACTGGGGCAAGACGGGTCGTGGTTACCGGTCATGGAGTCGTTTCCGCTATCGGAACCGGCTCCAATGCATTCTGGTCCAGCCTGCGCAGCGGTGAATGCGGCATCGGGCCGATTACCGCTTTCGATCTGCAAGACCTTTACATCACCATTGCCGGCGAGGTGAAGGACTTCGATCCGCGCGAACGCTGTCCGTCCAAGCCGCTGCTGCTGGCGGACCGGTACTCGCAATTTGCGGGCGCCGCGGGTATCGAAGCGATGAAGCAGGCCGGTTTCGACGGACCCGTCCCCGACGGACACCGCGCCGCCTCGATCATCGGCTCCGGCATCGGCGGTCTTGCCACGCTGGAAAAGGGCTATGAGGATCTCTTCATCCACAAGAAGAAGGCCACCCATCCGCTGACGCTGCTGCGCAGCATCGGCTCCTCGGCCGCCGCGCATCTTAGCATCGAATATGGCATCAAGGGCCCGTGCTTCGGCACGGTGAGCGCCTGCTCGACGGCGGCGCACGCCATCGGCTTGACGTATCAGATGGTCAAGGCCGGTATGATCGACGTCGGTGTGTGCGGTGCGTCCGAAGCTGCGGTCACCTATGGCGCCATGCGGTCCTGGCAGGCGATGCGCGTCCTGTCGCCGGACGGCCTGTGGCCGTTCGCCAAGCGCCGCAACGGCACGGTGCTTGCCGAGGGCGCAGGCATCCTGGTTCTGGAGGAGCTGGAGCACGCTCTGGCGCGCGGCGCCAAGCCGGTGGCCGAACTGGTCGGCTTCGGCATGACCTCCGATGCGGCCGACATGGTCAACCCGTCGATCGAAGGCCCGTCCGTCGCCATGCAGCTCGCGCTCGGCGAGGCGCGGCTGGCACCGTCCGACATCGATTACATCAACGCCCACGGTACCGCGACCACGATCAACGACATCAACGAGACACGGGCGATCCGGCGCGTCTTCGAAGATGCGGCGGAGAAGGTGTCGATCTCCTCGACGAAATCCATGCACGGGCATTGCCTTGGCGCCGGTGGCGGCGTCGAAGCGGTGGCCTGCATCAAGGCGATCGGCGAGAATTTCGTGCCGCCGACCGTCGGTTTCGACGAGCCGGGCGACGAGTGCGATCTCGACTATACGCCGAATCAAGGGCGGTCGCGCGAGGTCAACTACGCGATGTCGAACTCCTTCGCCTTCGGCGGCCTCAACGCGGTGCTGATCTTCGGTCCGCCGCCTGCCTGATTGCCTGATGATCGACGTCGTTCAAGGCCTTAAGGGGTCAGATAGCGCGTCATCTCACGGAACGGCTGGCGTTCGGGCGCTATGCGGTAATTGGCTAAAGTCGAAGCGCATTGATCCCGCCTCGGGCTCTTACCTTCGTCATCCCCGCGCAGGCGGAAATCCAGTATTCCGAGGCGGATCAAGTGGTTACTGGATCCCCGCCTGCGCGGGGATGACGACAAGAGCTTAAGAGCAAGTTCATTTCAGATCGCGCGATCTTACGCTCTGCCTGTTTGCCTGCGCCCCTCGGTCCCTTAAGCGGCGGAATACACCAGATAGCCGAGATAGCTGGCATAGGCGGCCAGCAGGGCGCCGCCCTCCGCGCGCGTCACGCGCCAGCTCGTGACGGCGAACAGGATCAGCAGCATCGTGGCCCCGATCATCACCCAGATGTCGAACACCGCGATTTCCGGCGGCACACGCACCGGCTGGACCAGCGCGGTCACGCCCATAATGCCCAGGACGTTGTAGATATTGCTGCCCAGGATGTTGCCGAATGCGACGGCGGGCTGGCGGCGCAGCGCCGCGACCACCGACGTCACCAACTCCGGCAGCGACGTGCCGATGGCGACGATCGTCAGGCCGACGACGGTTTCCGATACACCGGCGAGCCTGGCAATGTCGATGGCGCCGAACACCAGCAGCCTTGCGCCGAAGATAACCGCGACCAGCCCCGCGAGAGTGAACAGCGCGGCGTGAACCGGTGTGAGGCCGGTGCCGCCCGCCTCCTCCGCCGGCGGCGCCGCACGGTCCTGCCTGTAGCTCAGCAGCATATAGCCGACCAGCGAGGCGACGAGCATGGCGCCGGCAATCCGTCCGATCGTGCCGAATATCACGATCGCTGCGCAGGCGATCGCCGATAGCAGCACCATGCCGCCGTCGCGACGGAATGTGCCGCTCGGGGTGTCGATCGGCCGGAGCAGGGCGGCGATGCCGAGGATCAGCAGGATGTTGGCGATATTGCTGCCGACGACATTGCCGACCATGATGCCGGGCGCGTCGACGAGTGCGGCCTGGATGCTGGCGACCAGCTCCGGCGTCGATGTGCCGAAGCCGACGAGGGTGACGCCGATCAGGAGCGGCGAGACGCCGAGATGGCGGGCTATGTCCACGGCGCCGCGGACCAAAAGGTCCCCGCCGACGATGAGCAGGGCGAGCCCTGCGGCGATCTCGATGTACACCATATTGTATTTTTCCCGAACCTTCCCTCATGGGCGTGCCGAGCCGTTTCGGTCGGCGCCGCCTCGCACGGCATATCAGCACCGAACTGACGCCGTTCAATTGGTTGTGAACGGAATTTGCCCCGAGCGGACCGAAGCGCAACAGCGCCAATTTGCCGCGTCGATCGATTGAAAGGCGTCGCCGAGACCAGCCGGGGCTCCGAGCCATGCGGCCGGCCAGGCAAGCACGGAACGGGTTCAGGCAGTCACCCCGGACGAAGCGGAGCTACCCGCATCTGCGAGGATCGCCGGCGTCTCTTGCAATGAGGGACCTGCCGTGGAAGCGCCCATCATATATGTTCCGGTTTTGTCTGGGCGACGATCCGCCGCCCGCCGCTCGCTTATTGTGCAGAGCAAAAAACGTGATCGGCGCGGCCATTGGCTGAGCGTCAGGGGCGCTTTACATAAGCTGTATAGCCCCAAAATCTCACCCGGAGTTCTCCCACCCATGACGACGAAGAAAAGCGCAATCGTAACCGGCTCGACCAGCGGCATCGGCCTCGGCATGGCCACCGCATTCGCCCAGCAGGGCATGAACGTCATGCTCAACGGTTTCGGCGATGCGGCAGAGATTGAAAAGATCCGTTCCGGGCTGGCCGCCGAATATGGGGTCGAGGTCGGCTATCACGGCGCGGACATGACCAAGCCGGACGAGATCGGCTCGCTTTTCAAGGCGGCGGAGGAGAGCTTCGGCGCGGTCGATGTGGCGGTCAACAACGCCGGCATCCAGCATGTCGCGCCGGTCGAGGAGTTCCCGCCGGAGAAATGGGACGCCATCATCGCCATCAACCTGTCCAGCGCCTTCCACGTCATCCGCCATGCCATCCCCGGCATGAAGGCGCGCGGCTGGGGCCGCATCATCAATCTGTGCTCGGCGCATGGCCTGGTCGCCTCGCCATTCAAATCGGCCTACGTCTCGGCCAAGCATGGCATCGTCGGGCTGACCAAGACCGTGGCGCTCGAAATCGCAGAGAAGGGCATCACCGTGAACGCCATCTGCCCCGGCTATGTGCTGACGCCGCTGGTCGAGCGGCAGATCCCCGATCAGGCGAAATCGCGCGGCATTTCCGAGGAAGCGGTGAAGCGGGACGTGCTGCTCGGCGCGCAGCCGACCAAGCAGTTCGTCACCACCGAGCAGATCGGCGCGCTCGCCGTGTTCCTGTGCTCGGATGCGGCCGCCTCGATCACCGGCGCGGCGCTGCCGATCGACGGAGGGTGGACAGCCCAATGACCATCGAACGGCGACCAGATCGGGGGAATCGAGCCCAAGCCGATCAATCTGGCGCTTCAGGGCGGCGGCGCGCATGGCGCCTTCACCTGGGGCGTGCTCGACCGCTTACTCGAAGACGACCGTATCGCGATCGAAGCGATCAGCGGCACGAGTGCGGGCGCCATGAACGCCGTGGTGCTCGCGGATGGCATGATGCGCGGCGGTCGGCAGGGCGCGCGCGAAAGGCTGCGGATCTTCTGGCAGGAGGTGAGCCGGACGGGGGCATTCAGCCCGATCCGGCGCAGCATGTTCGACATGTTCACCGGCAATTGGAGTTTCGACCATTCGCTGAGCTTTTTCTTCTTCGACACCTTCATGCGCTCGGTGTCGCCCTATGATTTCAACCCGTTCAATGTCAATCCGCTGAGGGACACGATCGCAGAATCTCGTCGATTTCGAGAAGGTGAGGGCTCTGCCGGGACATGAAGCTGTTCGTCTCGGCGACCAATGTCGAGACCGGCCAGGTCCGCGTGTTCGATGGCAGCGAGCTCACGGCGGATATGGTGATGGCGTCCGCCTGCCTGCCGACGCTCTATCAGGCGGTCGAGATCGACGGCGAGGCCTATTGGGACGGCGGCTACATGGGCAATCCGGTGCTGTTTCCGTTCTTCTACACCAGCGCATCGAGCGATATCCTCATCGTCCAGATCAACCCGATCGAGCGGAAGGGCGTGCCGCGGACCTCGCGGGAAATCCTCGACCGCGATCAACGAGATTTCCTTCAACGCCAGCCTCTTGCGCGAGCTGCGCGCGGTCGAGTTCGTGTCGCGGATGCTGGCTGAAAACCGCCTCGACAGCGGGCGTTACCGCGACCTGAACATTCACATCGTCGGCCTGTACGATCACGATGCGGACTTCGGCGCGGCGAGCAAGATCAACGCCGAATGGGCGTTTCTGGAATATCTGTTCGACCGGGGACGGAGTGCGGCGTCGGAATGGCTGGAGACCAATTTCGATGCGATCGGCAAGCGCTCGACGGTGGATATCCGGCGCATGTTCGAAGGCGACGGCTATGAGATCGGGATCAAGCCGTAATTATTCGGCCGCGTCCTGTTGGACGGCTAATTCGGGCGGCGAGACCACAGGAGCCGGCGCGGGCGTCGTCATCGATGGGGGGGGCGCATCGCCCTCTTTGATCCATTTGGGCAGCGTGTCGGGTGCAAGGGCGCCAAGCGAGAAATAAACCCGCAGCAGATCGTCGACCTTCATCTCCGGGACGGGCACGACGCAGTCCGTCGACACGAGCACGAGACCCGCCGCTCATCGGCAGCGGAGCGGTCGGCAGGTACACCATGCAGCGACGTTCGCCGGCAATGTAATAGGTGTCCTGATTGGCGAGCAGCGCCAGAACATCGACGCCGTTCTTGCCGCCGAACCGGCACGACACCACTGTCATTCCCGAAAAGTCTCCGGTGGTCTTGTCGGTCGCCAGCCTGACGACGCGGGAGACCGGATTGTAGATCGCACGAATGATCGGCAGCTTGGCGAAGATGCGGTCGATCGAGCGCTCCATGCTCTTCTGGGCGGCGCTGCGCGCGATGATGCCCAGAACGAAGATGCCGATCAGGGCGATCGCGATGCCGAGGAAAAAGGCGAGCGTGTCGTAACCGGGGCCGATGATGGTCGTGCCGCCGGTGGTCAGCAGATTGCCGAGGAATGTGCCCGGTCCGAGCGCCGCTTTGAGAACGTCGATGAGCCAGGCAACGATGAGGATGGTGAGAACGACCGGCAAAAGCAGAACAAGGCCGGCGAGAAAAGTGGTCGTAACGCTGTTTCGCCAGAGTCGAACAAATGTCATTGATCAGACCGCCCCAAGGTGCCGTTCCCTAATAATATCCAATTTTGCCACGATTGTACCCAATTTGTGCACAGCAACATTGAAGGAGGGATGAACGACGCCGCCCCGGCGACATTTCACCGCACATTCTTCGCCATGCACCAACCGGCGCTTGGGGTGAGCACGATCCTCCAGGCACCTCCCAGGCACCGGGTCGCTGCTTGGCGCTTGGGACCGAAAAGCGCGAAGCGGGTTTTCAAAAAATCCGATGCGGCTCCAGTGACCCGGTTAAAGGTCCGTCGCTCTAGCGAATGTCGCGCGCGCCCTTGCGAACCGGACGAACCGGCACCGGGGTCATCCGGCGATAGAGTATCTTCGTGAGGGCGTATAAGGCCGTGCCGGCGAGCACGATAGCTCCGGCTTGGAGTGCGACCAGGTCCATTGGGTAGGTTCCCTTCGATCCTGAATGTGGAGGATTGCCGTTGCAGCATGGGAACAACGGCCGGCCTCGCTCAAAGTTCCTGCCGTGCTGCGCAAGTCGGACGCGCCGACGCCGCCGGGACCGCAGAAACACTCACCCCGGCCGGTCGCAACCGGCCGGTACTCTTCACGCGCGTTCAGAACGCGGTGATGGGCGCGAAGAAGCAGCGCCGGGTTCCGTTGGGCCTTTGGCAGCGCCAATATTGCCCATCGGCGCTCGGAAGCGCTTCCTTGTACGGTACGACCTCCTTCGTCGGCGCAAGCTCGAAGCCGCCATTGCTTGTCCTCACCGACGAAGACGGCACGACGGAGCAGTCGCTTGCTCCGCAGCACCATTCACCGTTCTGCGGGCCGCGAAAGCCACCCCGCGAGATCCAGCTATCATGCGCATATACTGGTGAAGAAAAAAATACCGTTGTGGAGAGGGTAAGTATCGCCATGGCGGCGACGATAGATCGGGAAGTTCGTCGGATCATGTGATCTACCACCAATAGGTTTCAGCCTAATGCGGCGATCACTCGACGGCCTTTTTTCTGTGGTCGAAAAAATCTAAGCCGTTGTTGCGGCTCATCTGATCGCCGCGAAGTGCCGGCCTTAGACATTTCGACCCTTTGACGGGTCTCTAAGGACCCGGTCACTAGGTAAAAGTGTAGCAGTGAAATGACAACACGCAATACGATTATTTTAAAGCGCTGATATATCAGTAATTTTCGCGGCGAATATTTGCATTATGGCCGCGCAGCTATCGAAACGCCTCGCCGTGGCCGCAAACTTCTTGATGCCGCAGCGCGGCAAAAACAGCTCTGCATTGCAATATCGGTCGTTGACGGACTATCGTGTCGAAGATCGGGTGACTCGGAATCAGCGTGTCGGGCTTGCACGCAACTCACTCGAGTCCCTGTTGATGATGCTAAAATGTCACATTCAATTAAAATTGAAAGTGGGCTTTGACGGAATATTTTTTCGCCTCTATACCCAAATGTGATTGTCTCAGTAGAGGTACTTATTCATGGAGTACTTAAATCAGCTTGCAGTCCGGTATGATGGGCTTATTAGTCTTATGGGATTTATGGTTGGTTTTTCCGGTTTGGCTCTGTTCGCGTTGAGTATGGACTTCATCCAATGGCGGCGGCCAGTGCGAGGGGAACCCCGGATTTTTCCAGCGCTTGCCGCCAGCCGAGATAGTTCGGCAGATATTTCGTGGCCACGCCATTGAAACGGTCCAGCCACTTCTTGAAGCGGCTCACATAAGCGTTGATGGTCTGGATGTGCAGCACCTTTTCGTGCACATGCTCGCCGTGGCTGGCGATGATCAACTCGTATTCGATCGCCTCTTGTTTGGCGAAAGCGATCAGCGCCGGATCGCCGTCCATGCAAAGCAGAGTATCAGTCTTCGAAATCACGTCCTTCAGGACCGCGCTGACGGCGTCTTCCGAGCGATTGGGCAACACCGCATTCAGATGATGGCCGTAACGGTCACGTGCGATCAGGATCGGCGTTTGTTCGCCAGACAAGCCCGGCTTTTTAGCCTTGCCGCCGCGCTTCCTCGCCTTGCGCGGCAATTGCCGCTCGCCCTTCCTGCTTGCCAGAATGAAGCATTCATCGACCTCGACGATGCCGGTAAGTTGATGATCCCGAAGATCTTTCCGCGCACTCAGAAAGCGGTGCCGCCAGCGGAAAGAGGTGCTCGCATTCACGCCGGCCCGCACCGCAGCCGCGCGGACCGACTCAGAGGCGTTGAGGGCGTCGGCATATTTCAGCCAGCGGTCCCGCTTGCGAAGCCGGGCCAGCGGCGTATCGGTCAGGGCGTTGAACGTTCTGGCGCACGCCAGGCATTTGTAACGCCGCAGTCCTCGCGCCATCCCATGGCGATGAATGTGGCGTTCCTTGCAATGCGGGCATTTCAGATCGGCTTGAAACTTGCCATCAATTAGCTTTTGCGCCGTATCGCCCGTGCCCCGCTTGCTTATCGCATCGACCAGCTTGTGGGCCTGCGCGGGGGTCAGTTCCTCGATAAGTTCTGCCAGACGCCGTTTGAATTTGCGGTGCTCCATGATCGGCCTCCCATAATGAGAACTAATCAGGAACATTGAGCGACGTCAATCCCCATACTCTGCGCGAACAGAGCCTCCGGTTTTATCTTTGGAATATGGCGTTATTACAGAGAACGCAGAACGCGGCTTGCGCTAAATAATAGTCGCGCAGAACTCGAGAAGGCTTTGTCTCGATTGAAGCATCTGGAAAGCTTTTCTGCTGGTCTAAAACAATATTCTACGGCGGGTTGAATTGAGTATTTGGACAACCCTCGCTGCTCACGTGATTCCGCCACCGCCAATTCCTGTGCTGTCGGTTGGAAATCTGAAAGGTGGGGTAGGAAAAACCTCTGTTGTCTCTAATCTGGCGGTCGCTCTGACCCTGGCGGGCTATCGCGTCCTTGCAATTGATCTAGATTTCCAGGCGTCCCTTTCTGTCGCGCTACCGGCCCACGTCATGCCACGGCACGAGATCGCTGACGGGGGCATTCATGCTCTCCTCAGCGAAAGCTATGGCATGTTCCACAACACCCAGATTACGGCGATGGGCGTGACGCCGTTTTCAGATCTGAGTTCTCGTTCGGACATCCCTGGAATTGGCCGATGTGGAGGATAGGCTGTTCGCTGCCTTTGTCCTTGGCGAGCGGGAGAAAGATCCGCGCTTTGCGCTTGCGCGAAAGCTCGCCGATCCGCGGTTGGCCCGGGATTTCGACATTGTCATCATAGACACGCCGCCGCGTTTAACTATGGCCTCTATTAATGCCTTTTGCGCATCTACACATGTGCTGATCCCGACGGCTTTGACCTCAATGTCGCGAAGCGGTGCAGTCACCTTCGTCCACTATCTGAACGAATTTCGCACCAGCCTGTGCCCGTCGATTAAAGTTCTCGGAGTTCTCGCTACGTTTACGGCGCAAGGAACATTGAGGCCAAATGAAGAAATGGTGCTGGACGAGTTGGAAGATTATCTTCCTGGCGTAGACGTTTGGCGAGACGTCTTTCCTCCGATTCGTCAGGACATCGCAAGCAATCGCGTTCTGCAAAGCCGGGATCCGAAGGAGCGGTTCGAGCGTATTGCGCAAAAGGTAATTGAAAACCTCGGATTAATGCGAGATGGAAACACTCAAGATCGCGACTCTCATCGAAGCACTCGCTTTGGTAGGGCAGGTATATCGCAATAAGGACGGGTCTCAGCCCGCCGATGCGGTTAAGAAAATTCTTGCTCAGCTTGATTGTGCGGAGGAGATAACCTTAGCCGAATGGGCGGAAGCCAAGCGGTCCAAGCCGAAGGCTCTGTTCGCGCAGAGTATGGGGATTGACGTCGCTCAATGTTCCTGATTAGTTCTCATTATGGGAGGCCGATCATGGAGCACCGCAAATTCAAACGGCGTCTGGCAGAACTTATCGAGGAACTGACCCCCGCGCAGGCCCACAAGCTGGTCGATGCGATAAGCAAGCGGGGCACGGGCGATACGGCGCAAAAGCTAATTGATGGCAAGTTTCAAGCCGATCTGAAATGCCCGCATTGCAAGGAACGCCACATTCATCGCCATGGGATGGCGCGAGGACTGCGGCGTTACAAATGCCTGGCGTGCGCCAGAACGTTCAACGCCCTGACCGATACGCCGCTGGCCCGGCTTCGCAAGCGGGACCGCTGGCTGAAATATGCCGACGCCCTCAACGCCTCTGAGTTGGTCCGCGCGGCTGCGGTGCGGGCCGGCGTGAATGCGAGCACCTCTTTCCGCTGGCGGCACCGCTTTCTGAGTGCGCGGAAAGATCTTCGGGATCATCAACTTACCGGCATCGTCGAGGTCGATGAATGCTTCATTCTGGCAAGCAGGAAGGGCGAGCGGCAATTGCCGCGCAAGGCGAGGAAGCGCGGCGGCAAGGCTAAAAAGCCGGGCTTGTCTGGCGAACAAACGCCGATCCTGATCGCACGTGACCGTTACGGCCATCATCTGAATGCGGTGTTGCCCAATCGCTCGGAAGACGCCGTCAGCGCGGTCCTGAAGGACGTGATTTCGAAGACTGATACTCTGCTTTGCATGGACGGCGATCCGGCGCTGATCGCTTTCGCCAAACAAGAGGCGATCGAATACGAGTTGATCATCGCCAGCCACGGCGAGCATGTGCACGAAAAGGTGCTGCACATCCAGACCATCAACGCTTATGTGAGCCGCTTCAAGAAGTGGCTGGACCGTTTCAATGGCGTGGCCACGAAATATCTGCCGAACTATCTCGGCTGGCGGCAAGCGCTGGAAAAATCCGGGGTTCCCCTCGCACTGGCCGCCGCCATTGGATGAAGTCCATACTCAACGCGAACAGAGCCAAGCCGAAAGCTATGCCGAGGAAGCAGGCAAAACCGAAGCCCGAGGCAATAACCCTCGATCAAGCGGTGGTCCAACTCCAGAGCGCTGAGACGCAAGCGGTACTGCGCGATTCCGTGGCGCGCCTCGCGCTGAGCGCCGTCGAATGGAAAGCGCTTGCCAAGCAGTTAACGGGCCGTTCAGCGAGATCCGGCAAAATTGCGCGTGAGATGGTCGAGACTTATCTGAGTGACAAACTTCTTCTCAACGAGCGCGTCGAGAGCGTAAAGCGACAGTTTACCCCCCCTACTCCGCCGCCTGCGGGCGCTTGACCGGCCGCCGCTGCAGCAGCTCTTTCAGGAACTGGCCCGTATAGCTGCCCTTGACCTTGGCGATCTGCTCGGGTGTGCCCTCGGCGACGATATGGCCGCCGCCGTCGCCGCCTTCGGGGCCGAGGTCGATCACCCAGTCCGCCGTCTTGATGACCTCGAGATTGTGCTCGATGACCGCGACCGTATTGCCCTGCTCGACCAGCTCGTGCAGCACCTCGAGCAGCTTGGCGACGTCGTGGAAATGCAGGCCCGTGGTCGGCTCGTCGAGAATGTAGAGCGTTCGCCCGGTGGCCCGCCGGGATAGCTCCTTGGCCAGCTTGATGCGCTGCGCCTCGCCGCCCGACAGGGTCGTCGCCTGCTGGCCGATCTTGACATAGCCGAGGCCGACACGCGCCAGCGTCGCCATCTTGTCGCGCACGGCGGGCACCGCCTTGAAGAACTCCGCGCCCTCCTCGACGGTCATGTCCAGCACGTCGGCGATCGACTTGCCGCGGAACTGGATCTCCAGCGTCTCGCGATTGTAGCGCTTGCCCTTGCAGACGTCGCAGGTGACGTAGACGTCGGGCAGGAAGTGCATCTCGATCTTGATGACGCCGTCGCCCTGGCAGGCTTCGCAGCGCCCGCCCTTGACGTTGAACGAGAACCGGCCCGGCTGATAGCCGCGCGCCTTGGATTCCGGGAGCCCTGCAAACCAGTCGCGGATCGGGGTGAAGGCGCCGGTATAGGTGGCCGGGTTGGAGCGCGGCGTGCGGCCGATGGGCGACTGGTCGATGTCGATGACCTTGTCGAGATGTTCCAGGCCCTGAATGTCGTCGAAATGCGACGGCGCCTCGCGGGCTCCGTTCAGCCGGCGGGCGACCGCCTTGTATACGGTCTCGATCAGCAGGGTCGACTTGCCGCCGCCGGACACGCCGGTGACGCAGGTGAACGTGCCGAGCGGGATCGCCGCGCTGACAGTCTTCAGATTGTTGCCGGTCGCGCCGGTTACGCGCAGCGTCCGGTTCTTCTTCGGCTTGCGCCGCTCCGTCGGCACGCAGACCTCGCGCGCGCCGCTCAGATACTGGCCGGTCAGGCTGGACGACGTCGCCATGATCTTGGCCGGCACGCCCTCGGCAATGATCTCCCCGCCATGGACGCCCGCGCCGGGACCGATATCGACCACATGGTCCGCCTGCAGGATCGAATCCTCGTCATGCTCGACGACGATGACGCTATTTCCCAGATCGCGCAGATGCTTCAGCGTTTCCAGCAGCCGGGCGTTGTCGCGCTGATGCAGGCCGATCGAGGGCTCGTCGAGCACGTAGAGCACGCCGGTCAGCCCGGAACCGATCTGCGAGGCGAGCCGGATCCGCTGGCTCTCGCCGCCGGACAGCGTGCCCGAATTGCGCGACAGCGCCAGATAATCGAGCCCGACGTCGTTGAGGAATTTCAGCCGGTCGCGGATCTCCTTGAGGATGCGCGTGGCGATCTCGTTCTGCTTTGCGGTCAGTTTCCCGGGCAGCTCGCCGAACCAGCCGCCCGCCTCGCGGATCGACATGCGCGAGACCTGGCCGATATGCAGATCGGCAATCTTGACGGCGAGCGCCTGCGGTTTCAGCCGGAAGCCGTTGCACGCCTCGCAAGGGTGGTCGGACTGGTAGCGGCCCAGTTCTTCTCGCACCCAGGAGCTGTCGGTTTCCTTCCAGCGCCGCTCGATATTGTTGATCACGCCCTCGAACGGCTTCTTGGTCTTATAGGTGCGCATCCCGTCGTCATAGACGAAGGTCACCGGATCGCCGTCCGTGCCGTAGAGAATGCTGTTCTGGACATGCTCGGGAAGCTCGTTCCACGGCGTGTTCATCGACACCTTGAAGTGCTTGGTCAAGGCGTCCAGCGTCTGCGTGTAATAGGGCGAGGTGTTGCCGGTGCGCGACCAGGGCACGATGGCACCCTTGCGCAGCGACAGCGACGGATCGGGGACGACCAGCGCCGCCTCGAATTGCAGCTCGGTGCCGAGACCGTCGCATTTCGGGCAGGCGCCGAACGGGTTGTTGAACGAGAACAGCCGCGGTTCGATCTCGTCGATGGTAAAGCCGGAGACCGGGCAGGCGAAGCGCTGCGAAAACAGCAGCCGCTCATGGGTTTCGTTCTTGGACTTGTTCGCGCCCTTCAGCTCCTTGGCGGGCAGCGGCTTGTCGGCGAACTCGGCGACCGCCAGCCCGTCGGCGATCTCCAGGGCCTGCTCGAAACTGTCGGCGAGCCGGCTGCCCAGCCCCGCCTTCACCACGATCCGGTCGACGACGATGTCGATATCGTGCTTCAGCTTCTTGTCGAGGGCTGGCGCTTCGGCGATCTCGTGGAACTTGCCGTCGATCTTCACGCGCTGGAAGCCGCGCTTCATGAAGCCGGCCAGCTCCTTCTTATACTCGCCCTTGCGACCGCGAATGACCGGCGCGAGCAGGTAAAGCCGCGTTCCCTCCGGCAGCTCGAGAACGCGGTCGACCATCTGCGAGACGGTCTGGCTCTCGATCGGCAGGCCGGTCGCCGGCGAATAGGGCACGCCGACGCGGGCGAACAGCAGCCGCATATAGTCGTAGATTTCGGTGACGGTGCCGACGGTGGAGCGCGGATTGCGGCTGGTCGTCTTCTGCTCGATGGAAATCGCCGGCGACAGGCCCTCGATGCTGTCCACATCGGGCTTCTGCATCATTTCGAGAAACTGCCGGGCATAGGCCGACAGGCTCTCGACATACCGCCGTTGGCCTTCGGCATAAATCGTGTCGAAGGCGAGCGAGGACTTGCCGGAGCCCGAAAGCCCGGTTATGACCACCAGCTTCTCGCGCGGAATATCGAGCGAGATGTTCTTGAGATTATGCTCCCGCGCGCCGCGGACGGAGATGAATTTTTGCATGAAGCGCCCAACGCTGAACCGCCGTCAATTTAGCAGGCGATTGTGAAAAGGCACGGGACGAATGACCGCTGCCCACTGCAAATTCGTTATGTGCCCGCTGAATTTAAGTGCTATTTCGTGAATATCCAGGTTTAGGGGGCGCATGGGGTCGATCGGCCACATATTGTGGCGATTCGAGGGCATTTAAGAGTAGGGCGTTGAATGACATATCCTGATCCCACGATCGATCGTATCGAGGCGGCCTTCAAGGCTCTGGCAGACGATGTGAACGCAACGAGCGGCTCGACGCGCGGCGGCTGGCTCTTCTTCCTCGCGCTTCAGGCCTATTTCTTTGTCGCTCTCGCCGGAATAAGCCATCGCGATCTCCTGCTCGACACCCCGATCGCGCTGCCGCTGCTGCAGGTCGAGGTCAATCTGAAGGAATTTTTCCGCTTCGGCCCGATGATCTTCGTCCTCGTGCATATGGGCATTCTTCTGCAGCATGTCATGCTCGCGCGTCAGGCGCGCGACCTGCACGCCCGCATCGCCAATTTCGAAGGCCAAAGCCTGTTCCGCACCCACCGCGTGCGCTCGCACCTTCATTCCTATGTCTTCACCCAGCTTATCGCGGGCGGAAAGCGCAGCCCGTTCTTTTCCTTCTTCCTCGCGCTGCTGACATGGCTCAGTCTCGGCATCCTGCCCGTTGCGCTGCTGCTGGACTTTCAGATCACTTTTCTGCCGTATCACGACTTGCAGGCGACCTGGGCGCATCGAGCCTATCTGGCGGCGGACCTGTTCATCGTGATGATCTTTTCGGTGTTCATGCGCCATCCCACCATGGGTTTCGTCAGCGGTTTCGGGCGAACCATGGTCGAGCGGCCGATCAGCTTTCTGGCGAGCCTGCTGCTTGGCGCGGCGGCGATGTTCTTCTCGATGAGTGTCGCGACCATACCGGACGAGCAGATGGATCGGCTGATGACCGCACTTTGGCCGCGGACGCTTTCGGATGATGAGGTTGCCGGCGGGCAGCCGCGGGAAGCATTCGTTGTCACCGCTGCCTTGTTCGATGGCAAGGTCGATCCGCTGTCCGGCCGGTCCGTGAGCCCGTTCGGACGCAATCTTGTCGTCACGGACACCGATCTGGTCAAGGACGGTGCGTTCGACGAGGGCGAGGCCAGCCTCAATCTGCGTTTTCGAGATCTGCGATATGGCAAGTTCGACCGCTCCGATCTTCATCAGGCCGATTTCACGGGCGCGAATCTGACCCGGACGAGCCTGCGTGAAACCAATCTCGTGGAGGTCAAGGCAGAGCGGGCGATCCTGCGTGGAGCGGATCTCGCCAACGCCCAGTTCCTGCCGTTTGCCTCGCTGGGACGCCCCGCCAATCCGATCAATCTGCGCGGCGCCGATCTGCGCAATGCCAATATGGCCGGTGCTGATTTGCGGGCGGCGAATTTGCAAGGCACCCTTCTGGAAGGGGCGGATCTTCGCGGCGCCCGGCTCGACCCCGAAGTGTCGAGCGAAGCGGCCCGGCAGGGCGCCAGACTTTGATGCAGGGGAGCGCTGGTTTTTTCGACCGACCGGGCTGGAGGAAAAACGGGTCCTGCTTTTCCGCGCGCTAAGGCATCACGACTTCGACCTGCTTCTTATCCCCGGCGGCGACGGAGAATTTCGCCGCGAACTCCCGGCCGCCATGCTCGACGCGCACATTGTAGCTTCCCGCCGCCAGCACATGGGACGGGAAGGCGCCGCCGCTCTTTTTGACGAGCTGGCCGTCCTCGGCGTAGATCTGCCAGATCGTGTCGGCGAGGGCTTCCCCGCCCGGCTTCTCGACAAGCCGGAACGTCACCTTGCCGGCCTGGTGGTCGATGGTCGCTTCGGTCAGCTTGCCGGGCTCGACGCTGACCTCGACCTCCATGATCGCATTGGCGTCGCCGAACATGCTCTCGACCCGGTAATTGCCGCTGTTGAGCCGCAGCACGACGCCGGATTTTGCTCCGCCCACCACCTTGCGCCGGTTGCCGAACTGGTCGGATTCGTCGGAGAACACGTCGAAGGTAAGCGCCTGCTCTGAGAACAGCGGCTGCTTGTCGAGCGTCGCATAGAGGCGGAGGCCGCCGGCATTGAGGTCGAACTCGTCCTCCTGGCGCTTGTTCGGCCAGACCGTCAGACGCTTGGTCAGGTTGGCGCGGCCATAGGCGGCGTTGACCAGATAGTCGCCGGGGGCCAGCGTCAGGGTCGGGCGCGGCAATTGCAGCCTGTGGACGAGATTGTAGCTGCCGTCATCCCGGACGCGGCCGTCATAGATGCGCCAGACCAGACCGCTTCTCAGGGGCGGCGTGTCCTTGGCGAGGATGGCGGTCAGAACCAGCGTGCCGGGATCGTTGGAGGTGAAGGTTTGCGGACCCGCGCCAGGTCCGGCGGTGCCCGGCGGCAGCGCGATCGGGACGGGAAGCCCCTCGGCGTCCTCGGTCAGCCCGTTCTCGGCCAGCCCGAAAACCTTGCGGATCGCACCGTTGAGCTCGCTGGCGTTCTGCGCCGTCTGGAATATGCCGCTGGTGGCTTCGGAGACGCAGGCGAGGTCCTGAAGCTCCTCGCCGCTTTTTTCGTCGAAGGCGATCACATGGACGACAGTGCGGGGCGAATTCCGCCTTGAGCGTCTCGGCGGTGGCGCAAGGGTCGGCCTTGCAGTCATCGGTGCTGTCGGTGACGAGGATGATCGAACGCGCGCCGGCCTCGTTGGTAAACAGCTTGTTCGCCGCTTTCAGCGAGTCCGCGACCGGGGCCGACCCCTTCGGGGTGGCGTTGCCGACGGCCTTGGCATCGGCCGCAGGGTCGATTGCGCCGAGCGGCTTCAGCGTGTCGGTGGTGTCGCAGCCTCGCGACTTGGTCGTGCCGTAAGCGATGATCGCGGTGTCGAGCTTGCCGGCATGTTCGCGCAGGACGGCTGCGACGGCGTCGCGGACCGTGGCGATCTTCGATGTGCCGTCGATGCGGCCCCACATGCTGCCGGAATGGTCCAGCACGAGGACGGCCTGGTTCTGAGCGTCGGCCGCGCTCGCGGGCAACTGGGCGGCGGCGACGACGCCGGCGATCGCCAAAAGCCAGATGCGCCCGAAGGTGGAAATCGATTTTATCATCGAAATAAAGCGTCCCTTATGGCGGATGCGGCGGCGGGCGCTATTGCGCCACGACCTCGATGACCTGTTCCTGGTTGGACACCGCCTCGAAACTCTGGGTGAAGGTCTTGGAATCGTGCTGCGCCATGGCCTGGTAATTGCCGGCCTGAAGGATCAGCGTCGGCGTTGCGTCCTGGGAGATCAGCACGGTGCCGCCGCCATTATATTTCAGCGTCCATTTCACCCGGTCGATGGCCTCGCCGCCGGGCTTGGTCACCAGCTTCAGCTTCACGTCGCTCGCCTTGTGCTCGAAATCGACGGTCTGCACATCGCCGGCCGTCACGTCGATATCCCGCGCCTGACGCGCATTGTGCAGGCCGTACTGGCTTTCGATGCGATAGCGCCCGCTCGGCAGGAACACGGTCGGCGATGCCAGGGTCGAGGTCAGCAATTCCTGGCTCGCCGGAGCGTTGCGATCCGAAGACAGGCTGAAAATACGGTAAAGCATATTGCGGTCGAGCGCGGTCTTGTTGCCTGCGAGCACCGAGTTCATCCGCACCCCGCCGGCATTGAGCACGAGCGGGTGCTTGATCGATTCGCCGGCCTTGACCGTGATGTCCTGTTCGACCTGGGCGAGGCCGAGAACGGCGGCGATCCGGTAACTGCCCGCCGGCAGGCTGAATGTCGGCTCGCCCAGCTTGGAGCGGACGATTTCCCGGTGGCGGCCGGCCTCGCCGTCCTCGAAGACGAAGAAGGTGGCGCCGCTCAGCATGGGGCTGTCCTTCTTGGCCAGTGCCGAAAGCGTCAGATCGCCGGAGTTCATCACGGTCTCGACCTGCTTCTCCTCGCCGGGGAGAGCGTCACCGGCATCTCGATCGACGAAAGGCCGTGGCGCGCCAGGAGCTGGTATTGACCGGCGGGAACATGGAACACCGCCTGGGAAAGGCTCGAGCGGCCGACATCCTCGGTCTTGCCGGCGGGCGCGTCGCTCTTGCGCAGCGTGAAGAACATGTCGTTGAGCTGGCCGCCGCCGGGAAGCGCCGAGCCGTGCACATGCAGCGTGCCCGCGTCGAGCGACACCACCGGCGTGATATTTTCATCAGCGCCGAGGCTGATTTCGAGGCCGTTCTTGGCCAGCCCGTATGTCGCCTCCACATAATAGCGGCCAGGCTTGAGCGACAGCTCCGGTTCGGCGCCGCCCCCGCTCCAAACCAGGTCCGGTTCTTTGTCTTCCGGCTGGCCGAGCTTGAGGATGCGCCAGGAGATGCCCTCGCTGAGCCGGCCCGATCCGGGCGCGAGCACGGCGCTGAGGCTGACATTGTGGCGTTTGATGATGCCTTTTTCCGGCATCGGCGGGGGGAGATGCGTGCCGGGCCGCTTCCAGCGCTTGGCCGCGAGGATGCCGCTCTGCTGGATATGGGCGCTGCCGCCGAGCACGGCCCAGGCGGCGATCTGCGATGTCACAGGCTGAGCGGTGCCGGGACCGTTAGAGGTCACCAACGCGGCGACGAGGATAGTTGCGATGACGCACGCGATCCGGATCAGCAGCATGAGGGTAATCGGGAGTTTAAATTCCAGCGTCTCACCTTTCACAGCTTTCTCTTTCTTGTCCAGTGCTGCGTGATGAGCTAAGCGAATTACTCCAATAAGCGGCTGAAAGTGCGCAATTATGGCGGCGAGCGAAATGAAATCGACCGGAGAGCCGGATTTGCACGGGGTGAGCCGAAACGAGGCTGTTTTGTCGCATCTTCGCACGCGCCGATCCGTCTCGGCGAACGCCATGGCCGAGCCCGGGCCCGACGACGAGACGCTGGCCGCGATGCTGATCATTGCCGCGCGCGTTCCGGATCACAAGAAATTGGCACCGTGGCGGTTCATCGTGCTTCGGGGCGATTCGCGGGCCGCTTTCGGCGAGCGGCTGGCCGAGGTCTGCGCGATCAACGAACCGGACGCCTCCAGCGCGCGGCTGGAAACGGAGCGGACGCGCTTTCTGCGGGCACCGGTCGTGGTTGCGGTCGTCTCGTCTCCCAAGCCGCATCCGGCTTGTCCGGAATGGGAACAGGTGCTGTCGTCCGGTGCCGCCTGCCTCAATCTGCTGCACGCGGCCAAGGCGATGGGTTTCGGCGCGCAGTGGATCACGGAATGGTACGGGTTCGATGAGCGGGTGAAGGCTGCTTTCGGCCTGGAGGCGCAGGAGCGGTTCGCCGGCTTTGTCTATATCGGCACGCCGACCGAGACGCCCGACGAGCGCGATCGGCCGGACATGGCGCAGATTACCAGCTTCCCGGCCGTTCCGGCGTAATAACCCCGCGTCGCCCACCGCGACACGGACATCATCGTTGACCGAATGCCTGCTGCCGCGGGACTTTCGAGCAGGACCGTCAGCCGGGCGTCACCTGGCCCTCCTGGGGAACCCGCGCCAGCAGCCGCCTTGCGCGAAGCAGATGCGGGCGGTCGATCATGCGTCCGTCGAGCCCGATCGTGCCGGCGCCCGGATTTGCGGCAAAGGCGGAAATGATGGCGCGCGCTTCGGCGATGGCCTCGGCGCTGGGGGTAAACGCCGCGTTGATGACCGGCACCTGCGCGGGATGGATCGCCATCTTGCCGGTAAAGCCGTCACGCGCCGCCTCGGCCGCTTCACGGGCAAGCCCCGCCTCGTTGCGGAAATCCGCAAAGATGCTGTCGATCGCCTGGACTTCGGCGGCATAGGCGGCGAACAGGCACAGGTTGCGGGCGAGCAGGAAGGGCGAGGTGAGATTGCCGGCCTCGTCCCGCGCGCTGGTCACGCCGATGGCGGTGCCGAGATCCTCCGACCCCCAGGTCATGCCTTCCAGACGGCTATTTGCGCCGATAAAGCTCGGCATCTGCAAGACCGCGGCCGGCGTTTCCGTGGCGATGGCGATGATGCCCATGCGCTCGGTTTCGGCCCCGGCGATGCCTTCCATCAGGCCGGCAAGGGCCGCGACGTCGGCGCCGGAATTCGCTTTCGGCAGCATGATGCCGTCGGGCTTTGCGGGAAGGATGGCGGCAAGGTCGTCACCGATCAGGCCGCTGGCAAGATCGTTGACGCGGACATAGAGCCGCGGCCGATCCGTGCTCTTGATGTGCTCGGCAATGAACTCGGCGGCGATCTGGCGGGCGGCGGCCTTTGCGTTCGGCGCCACCGAATCTTCCAGATCGATCAGCAGCACGTCGGCGGGGCTCACGATCGCCTTGCCGAGTTTGCGCGGGTCGCCGGCCGGCACGAAGAGCAATGAGCGCGGCTGCGCGCCGAGGCGTTCGGTGCCGGCCGTCATGCTGCGGCCGGTCGTTTGCGCATGAAGGCCTGGCGGGTACAGACCGCGACCAGCGTGTCGTCCTGGTTGAACGCCTCGTGGAGCATTTCGACGATGCCCGCATCAGGCCGCGAACGGCTTTCGCGCTTGCCGGTCACCGTCGTGCGCACATGGACGGTGTCGCCGTTGAACAGCGGATGCGGGAATTTCACGTCGGTCATGCCGAGATTGGCGATGGTCGTGCCGAGCGTGGTGTCGTTCACCGAGATCCCGATCATCAGGCCGAGCGTGAACAGGCTGTTCATCAGCGGCTGGCCGAATTCGGTCTCGGTCTCGCAGAAATGCCGGTCGATATGCAGCGGCTGGGGATTATGCGTGAGACAGGAAAACAGCGTGTTGTCCATCTCCGTAACAGTGCGGCGGATCGAATGATCGACCACCATGCCGTCCTCGAATTCCTCGAAATAGAGACCTTTCATCGTCCGCCTCTTTGTTATTTGCGTCCGCGCGTGCACTGACGCATTCACATGGATCGCGTGTCAGTGCACTCGCCCTTTGTCATGCATCAATTTTACCTCCGACTGAAGCCTCCGTTTGGATCGATGCGCTGGAGCGGCGGACTTTGACCCCGGTCCGTGTCTTGCCGCTCATCTCTTCGTTGCGGGATCGGATGCCGCCGAAACCGCTTCGCAGCTCCGCCTTCGCGGGGCCATGCTTTCCGTTCGACGCTCTAATACCGGAACTGCTCCGCAAGCACGCGCTCGTCCAATTCATGGCCCGGATCGAACATCAGCCGCAAGCCGATGCCGCGCTCCTCGGCGATTTCGACCCTGAGCACCCGGCGGAACTCGGCGTGGTCGGCAACGGCGCTCATTGGCCGCTTGTCAGGCTCCAGCACCTCGATCGTCACCTTCGCCGAGCTTGGCAGCAGCGCGCCGCGCCAGCGCCGCGGACGGAACGGGCTGATCGGCGTGAGCGCCAGCAGCGAGGTGTTGATCGGCAGGATCGGGCCGTGGACCGAGAGGTTGTAGGCGGTACTGCCGGCGGGCGTCGCCACAAGCACGCCGTCGCAGATCAGCTCCTCGAGCCGGACCTGCCCGTCGACGATCAGGCGCAGCCGGGCCGCCTGGTGGCTCAGCCGGTACAGCGAGACCTCGTTGATCGCCAGCGCCTTGCCGATGGTGCCGTCCTGAAGCAATGTCCGCATCCGCAGCGGGTAGATCATGTTGAGCTTGGCGCAGGCGAGCCGCTCGCGCAGCTCATCCTCGCGGTACTCGTTCATCAGAAACCCGACCGACCCGCGATTCATCCCGTAGATCGGGATATGCGCATCCATGAAAGTGTGGAGCGTCTGCAGCATCAGCCCGTCGCCGCCGAGCGCGACGATGACGTCGGCATCCTGGGGGTCGACATTGCCGTACTCGTCGGAGAGCCGCTGCAGGGCCTGCTCGCCCTCGGGCGTGTTGCTGGCGACGAAGTGGATTTTTTCGACTATGGTTTCGTGCTCAGACGCCATGGAGCGACCACTATGATTGAATGGGATGGAGGGGCGACTATAGACTTAAACGCTTCACAGAGCGACGGAAAGGGCGCCTCGCCAGGGCAAGAAAGCGAAGCGGTGCTGATCTACAGCACTTTCCCTTCCGAGGACGAGGCGAAAAAGGCCGGGCGGGCCCTGGTGGGTGACGGCGTCGCTGCCTGCGTCAACATTTTCCCGCAGATGACGTCCATCTACGTCTGGGAGGGCAAGGTCGAGGAAGGCGGGGAGGCGGCAATGATCGTCAAGACCACGCGCACCCGGTCCCATGATGCCCTTACGGCGATAAAGCGTCTTCATCCCTACTCCGTTCCGGCTCGGCTCGTTCTGCCCGTCATCGATGGCGGTGCGGACTTCCTCGCCTGGATCGCACAGCAATGCGGCAGACCGGTGGAGTAGGGCGTGTCGATGACGCAACAATGTTTACAATGATGGTGGCTTCGACTTGTCGCTGCCCATTCACGGATGCATAAGGCGGTGTTGGGCGAAGATTTCAGGCTGCGGGGGCGTAGTGAAGCGTGAAGGCCGGATGTTTGGGCGCTTGAGTTTGTCGGGCGCGATTTTGTTTTGCGGCGTAATGGCGGGCCTGAACAGCGCCGCCACTGCCGTCGCAGCCGAGCCGGGCAATGC
Organism: uncultured Alphaproteobacteria bacterium; assembly: GCA_963727575.1. Taxonomy (GTDB): domain Bacteria; phylum Pseudomonadota; class Alphaproteobacteria; order Rhizobiales; family Rhodomicrobiaceae; genus JAHQVI01. The sequence goes on along the minus strand of CAVSIA010000012.1, from coordinate 90,989 downwards.
CGGAGCCATGGTGCCGGGCGTCGAGCTTCCCGACCGCAAGCCGGAGTCGCGCCTCCTGCGTCTGCGTCACCACTGGACCGGCGAGCGCCTCGAGGTGGTCTACAGGATCGGCGATGACTATCAGCCGGAAGCGATGGCCGAGATCGACCATTTCATGCGCGATTGGCGGTGCGACAAGACCGTCAAGATGGATCCCCGGCTGATCGACCGCCTCTATGAGCTGCAGAAGGAGGTCGGCGAGAACCGGACCATCCGGCTGATCTCCGCCTATCGGTCGGAAGGCTACAACGCCTCGCTTCTGCTTGCCGGCCGGACCGTGGACCCGAACAGCCAGCATATGTTCGGCCGGGCGGCCGACGTCTTCGTGCCCGGCCTGCCGCTGACCCATCTCAAGGATTTCGCCGAGACGCAGACGTCCGGCGGCACCGGCTACTATCCCTTCTCCGGCCCGCGCTTCGTGCACCTCGACACCGGCCCCATGCGCCACTGGACCGAGATGGACCCGGCCGAGCGGCGCCGGCAGGGCCTGCACCGGCGGCAGCGGACGCGTCTGAAGCTGGATTGTTCGCTGACCATGGCCGAGGCGCTGCAAAACGTGCCGGTCGACGAGGCGCTGGATGCCTTGCCGCAAGGCGCAGCGGTCGCCTCGGCGTCCCGGCTTCTGCGGGCGAGCTTCTCGCGGCGGCATGATGACAAGTCGGTTTCGGGCGCCGATCATCCGGCGGATTCCGAGAGCGACATGGCCGCGGCGGCACGGGCCGAGGAGTTCTGTACGATCTCGGGGCCGCTGAGCACGTTCAAGCTGTCCACGATCGTGCGCTGAGAGCCTCGGCCGGGGTTTCCCGCTGACTTTCCCAAGGATCGGACGCAAGACTCCGGCCGGTTGCCAACGCGGGAATTCGAATCACCGGCAAAACATTCTTTTCCCCAGGACATCGAATCACGATGGGGAGAATCGGCTGCAGCAATGCCGCATGAACGATCTTTCTGGGGCCTTCGGTCGGCGATTGGGGCAGAAGTTCGCGTTTATGGCGGGAATGTGGCGCGCAATCGGAGCGCTCAATTCACCGATTATCCACTGGAATCGTGCCAAACGAGCCTCACGAGCAGTGGGAAAAGGCACGACGAAGCCGAAATCCACTATATTATGGAAAATTCAACGCGTCTTTGGGGCCGAAATATGGCGCACCTTCCGCGGAACTGTTGCCCCGGCAACACATCATCCGTATGCGGGGAGAAATATAAAAGCTTTTTCAATAGCTTAATGGCAAAGACAACAAACTTGAAAAGGGTATGGGCTGGGCTCATCTTAGTTACAAGAGATTCTGGAGTTGAGCGCGATGGCACATCATCCACTCATGAAATTGCTGGCTACTGCTTCCGTCGCTACGACGCTCGTGCTTTCGAGTGTCGGTGCCGGGTACGCATTCACCGAGACGAAGGTGCCGCCTCCGGCCGCCGGGCAACCGGCTGCGCAGGACGATGCGGCCAAGCTGCAGCTCCAGAAACCGGATGACGGTGTCGGTCTGTCGCTCTCTTCGCCTGACGACACCTCGAATGAAACCGAGCTCACCATCCCGGGCATCGGGTCGATCGGCAAGCTGCCCAAGGTCGATTTCGGACTGGAGCTGCTGTATGGCGGGACCAGCGAACAAGGCACCAACACGCCGGGCGACGCGCAGAACGACGACGTGCTGATCAAGGGCAAGATTCGCCATCGGTTCTAAACGCAGAGATAAATCGGTTACATAAGGCGGCCAATGGCCGCCTTTTTGGTATTGGGGATTGCCGCTCAATGTACTCGCAACTCGCAGCCATCGGAGTTCATGCGTTCACGGCGCTCGGCGCGGTCTTGGGCTTTCAGGCGTTGATCGACGCCGCCGCGCACCGGTGGGAAGCCTCGTTCGCCTGGCTCGGCGCAGCCCTGATCGTCGACGGCATCGATGGGCCGATCGCCCGCAAGGTCGGTGTCGCCGAAAAGCTGCCGCGCTTTTCCGGCGAGCGGCTGGACCTGATCGTCGATTATCTCACCTATGTCGTCGTCCCCGCCTACATCATCTACCAGGCCCCGCTCGTCCCGCCGCAACTCGCCTCGCTCGCGGCCGGCCTCATCCTGCTCACTTCGCTGTTTCATTTCATCGATCGGGACAGCAAGACCGACGATGGCTTTTTCGTCGGCTTTCCGGCGATCTGGAACTTCGTCGCCCTCTATTTGTTCATCTTTCCGGTTCCCGCCCCCGTGGCTTTCTCGGTCCTGACGATCCTCGCGCTGCTCACCTTCTTTCCGATGAAATGGATCCACCCGGTCCGCGTGAAGAAGCTGCGCCCGGCGACATTGCTCGTGACGGCGGCCTGGGGCGCCGCGACCGCCGCGACATTGATGGAGGGATTTCCGAGTTCGCTGCTCGTTCAAATTACGGTGGCCGTTTCAACGCTTTATCTGCTCGGCATCGGATTTGTGCGCAGCTTCTGGCCAAAAAGCGGCCTGTAGGCAACGCAATTCCGGAAACGCCGGCAAGCGGGCTCCATTCGCGGCGAAGAGGCTTGAATGGAGTGAATGATTGCAGATAGCGGTGTACTGCGGATGCCAACTGCGCTAACGCAAAACAGGGTTTTTCAGCTGGTGAAGGGGTAAAACCGGTGGACTTCCTGACGGATCCCGCCATTTGGGCGAGCTTTTTTGCGCTGACCGCGCTCGAAATCGTTCTGGGCATCGACAACGTCATCTTCCTGTCGATCATCACCGAAAAGCTCCCGGCCGACGATGCGCGCCGCGCCCGGCAGATCGGCCTCGCGCTGGCGCTGGTCTTCCGGATCGTCCTGCTACTGACGGTCTACTGGATCATCGGCCTGACCCAGCCGCTGTTCACCTTGTTCGCCATCGGCTTCTCGATCCGCGATTTCATCCTCATCGCCGGCGGCATGTTCCTGATCGTCAAGGCGACGCAGGAGGTCCATGGCGAGATCGAGGGGGAAGAGGCCAAAGAGGAGCAGACCAAAGCGCCGGTTGCCCTAAGTTTCGGTGCAATCATCGCGCAGATCGTGCTGATCGACGCGATTTTCTCGATCGACTCGATTATCACCGCAGTCGGCATGGCGCAGATGGTGGAAGTGATGATCGCCGCGGTGATCGTGGCGATCGGCGTGATGTATGTGGCATCCGAACCGGTGGCGGGCTTCATCGAGCGGCATCCGACGACGAAAATGCTGGCGCTCACCTTCCTGATGCTGGTCGGCGTGGCGCTGGTCGCCGACGGCTTCCACTTCCATATCCCGCGCGGCTACATCTATTTCGCGATGGCCTTCGCGGCGGCGACCGAGGTGTTCAATATCATGGCGATCCGTCGCAAAAAGCTGCGCCGGGCGAGCTTTTTCAAAAGACGGTAATCGGCCCATTTACGCCACAGTATGAACTAAGGTGCGGATACGGAAGTTTATTCCCTGTATCGGTGAGGCTCGGCAGCATGACGTATAGAACGTTACAGGCACATCTTTGGCTTCGGCTGCTCGGCATTTTCGCGCTCGCGGCACTGCTTATCGCGCCTGCGCGGGCGGACGAGGTCAAGATCGACATCCAGGGCCTGACCGTTCTCGGCGAGTTGCAGATCGCGCCCGGAAAATCGCTGAAGGCGAACGGCGTCGTGCTGCTGCTGCACGGAACGCTTGCCCATAACCGCATGGAAGTGATCTCGGCGCAGCAGGACCTGCTTCGCGAGCGCGGCATCAACTCTCTGGCGATTACGCTCAGCCTCGGCCTCAACGAGCGGCGCGGGCTGTTCGACTGCAATATCGAGCAGGATCACCGCCATGAGGATGCCATCGTCGAGATCGGCGCGTGGGTCAAATGGCTGAAGGAGCAGGGGGCGACCGACATCACGCTTGCCGGCCATTCGCGCGGCGGCGCCCAGGTTGCGGTCTATGCCACCAAAGAGCCCGACAAGGCCGTCAAGCGGCTCGTGCTGATCGCGCCGATCGCCGATTCCACGACGAGTTTGGAGGCGGACTTTACGCAGCGCTTTCATCAGCCGCTGGCGCCGCTTCTGGCCCAGGCGGAGAAAATGGTCGCCGAGGACCAGGGCAGCATGTTGATGACCGGCGTGCCGTTTCTGGTGTGCGACAACGCCAAGGTCACGGCCGACGCCTTCGTCAATTATTACGGCCCCAATCAGAACCTCTATACGCCCAGCATCCTGCCCAACATCCGGCTTCCGGTGCTGATCGTCGTCGGCGAACTCGACCCGCTTTCCCATGAGTTGCTGCCGGCGGTGCAGGGCATTCCCGGCGCGAACAATATTCGCATCGAAACCATTGCCGCGGCCGATCACTTCTTCCGCGACCTGGCGGCCGACGATCTGGCGGATAAGATCAAGGCGTTCGTCGCCCAGAAGTGAGCCTGCCGAGGCCGGGCGTCGTCCCCCTGGCCTTGCGCTACATCCTCACATAGCTGCCGGGCGCGTCGGCGAGCGGCTCGTTGATGCCCTGGCCGGGAATGCGCGCCGGCACGCGCTCGCCCGACAGCGTCGCCAGCCACTGCGCGAAGTCCGGCCACCAGGAGCCGGCGACCTCATTGGCCTTTTGCAGCCAGTCCTCCAGCGTCGGCGTCGCCTTGATGTCGGCATCGCCGGGCAGCCAGTGCATATATTTGCCCGAAGCGGGAGGATTGATGACGCCGGCGATGTGACCCGAACCGGCGAGGACATAACGAACCGGTCCGCCGAACATCTGCGCGCCGCGGAACACCGATTTTGCCGGCGCGATATGGTCCTCGCGCGTCGCCAGCTCATAGACCGGCAAGGTGACCTTGCCCAGATCGAGCTTCACCCCGCCGATCGACATCTCGCCCTTGGCCAGCCGGTTGTTCTGATAGAACTCGCGCAGATAGAAGCTGTGATTGGCCGGCGGCATCCGGGTGGTGTCGGAATTCCAGTAGAGCAGGTCGAACGGGAAGGGCTGCTTGCCGAGCAGGTAGTTGTTGACGACGTAAGGCCAGATCAGGTCCTTCGGCCGCAGCATGTTGAACACCGCCGCCATGCGCGAGCCGTCCAGATAGCCCTGCTCGGCCATGATGGTTTCGAGCGCCTTGATCTGCGTCTCGTCGATGAAGACCTGCAGATCGCCGGGATCGGTGAAATCCGACTGCGCGGCGAGGAAGGACGCCGCGCCGAACCGGTTGTCGCCGGTCGCCGCCATATAGGCAAGGGCGGTGCTCAGCAGCGTGCCGCCGACGCAGTACCCCATCACATTGCTCTGCTCCTGGCCGGTCAGCCGCAGCACTTCGTTGAGCGACTGTAGAATGCCTTCGTTCATATAATCTTCGAAGGTCTTGTGGCTCAGCCGCTGGTCCGGATTGATCCAGGAGACGACGAACACGGTGAAGCCCTGATCGACGAGCCAGCGGATGAAGGATTTCTGCGGCACCAGATCGAGGATGTAAAATTTGTTGATCCACGGCGGCACGATCATCAGGGGCACGGAAAAGACGCTCTCGGTGGTCGGCTGGTATTGCAGCAGCTCGACGATGTCGTTCTTGTAGACCACCTTGCCCGGCGTCATCGCCAGGTTCTTGCCAACGGCAAAGGCGCTCAGATCGGTCTGCCGGAGCTTCAGCAGGTCGCCTGATTCCTGCAGGTCCTTGAGGAGCTGCGTCATGCCGGTGACGAGATTGTCGGCATTGGACGACATCGTCGTGCGCAGCACTTCGGGGTTGGTGAACGGGAAGTTCGACGGCGACAACGCGCTGGTGATCTGCGTCAGATAGAATTGCGCACGCCGCCGCGCCTGGTCCTCGATGCCGCCCGCCTCGCGGACGAGATCTTCCGCCCAGTTCACGCTCAGGAGATAAGCCTGCTTGCAGAAGTCGAAAAACGGATTCTGCGTCCATTCCGCGTCGCGGAAGCGGTTGTCGCCCAGCGCCGGCTTGACCAGCGGGTCGACGGTCTCACCGAGAAAGCGGCGATGCGTGCGGCCCCAAAGCTCGACAAAGTCATGAGCGAGGCGGGTCTGCTTGGCGGCGAATTTCTCCGGCTCCGATGTCCAGGCGCTCATCACCGAGGAGATCACGTTTCCGGCCTCGCTCATCTCGTTGGCGACCCCGATCGGGCCGTCCGAACGCTTGTCGTCCAGCCAGCGCGCGAGCGCCCGGCTCCCGACATCCATCAGCCTGACCATATTCTGCGCAAGCTGCTCGGGATCCTTGACGGCGTAGGACATTCCAAGGGCGCTGCCCTTTTTTCCCTGATCTTCGGCCATTGTCTCTCCCATGAGCGAACCTCTGCTTGAGGGAGGCGCAGGCCCGATAACGGGTCAACATCTGCACCTTCGAGATCCGCTCTCTCTTTGTCTTCTCTCGATTGTCTACATAATCTGACAGAAGATCAACGCAAGCTCGCCGGTAGAGCGATAATGTAATTTGCGCAGGCATGTCGAGGGGCAAGGCTTTTTGCCCCTGCGTTATGACGTACCGAAATCGGCCAAGACCGCCTCCGGACGGCGCAGAGCGGAGCGTGGCGGCTGACGAAGCGGTGATTATTTGATCACAATTTGTGTCCGCTGTTTGCGTCCGCCCGCGAAAATGTTATCAATTGCCCAAATTCAAACGAATCGTTGCGCATAGCTTTTAGGGGAAGCGTCCTGCCTCGATCAGGAACGCTAGGAACGAAGAACATGCTCCGCGGTCTTAAACTTGCGACAGTAGCTGTGTGCGTGCTTGCATCGGCCGGCCTTGCGGGCTGTGCCGACACGGTCTATCCGCGCCTGCCCGATCTGGGCGGCATTGGGAGCACCCTGCTCACGCCGACCGAACAGAAGAAAGCCATCAGCGACTTGGCTGCCGAGCAGAAGAACGCCGGCACGCAGGCCCCTGAGGAGGCTGAGCGGCGCAATTAGAGCGCCATTTGCGGGCGACGGTGCGGGCAGGCACGACGCCCGCAGCAAACGAGCTTGAACCGGCGCACCGCTTAAGGCCAAAATCCTCCAAACGGTGCGCCATTTTAAAGTGGCCATGCCCTGGAGGACGACGCGGTGCCGCATCCCGATCAAGACTTTCATCGTATTAAACGACTCCCGCCTTATGTTTTCGAGCAGGTGAACCGGCTAAAGGCCCAGGCGCGAGCCCGCGGTGAGGACATCATCGATTTCGGCATGGGCAATCCCGACCTTCCGACGCCGCAGCACATCGTCGAGAAGCTGGTCGAGACCATCGCCAAACCGCGCACCAACCGCTATTCCGCCTCGAAAGGCATTCCCGGCCTTCGCCGCGCCCAGGCCGCCTATTACGAGCGGCGCTTCGGCGTGAAGCTGAACCCGGACACCCAGGTCGTCGCCACGCTCGGCTCCAAGGAAGGCTTCGCCAATATGGCGCAGGCGATCACCGCGCCGGGCGATGTCATCCTGTCGCCGAATCCGACCTATCCGATCCACGAATTCGGCTTCATCATTTCCGGCGGCGTGATCCGCTCGGTTCCCGCGACGCCGAACGAGGAGTTCATGGCCGCGCTCGACCGCGCCATGAAGCACTCGATCCCCAAGCCGATCGCACTGGTGCTCAACTATCCGTCCAATCCGACCGCGCTGGTGGCCGATCTCGACTTCTACAGGGAAGTCGTCGATTTCGCTCGCAAGCACGACCTCATCCTGCTCTCCGACCTTGCCTATGCGGAGATCTATTTCGACGTACCGCCGCCGCCCTCGATCCTTCAGGTCAAGGGCGCGATGGACGTCGCCGTGGAGTTCACCTCGCTCTCGAAGACCTATTCCATGCCCGGCTGGCGCATGGGCTTTGCGGTCGGCAATGAGCGCCTGATCGCCGCGCTGACGCGGGTGAAGTCGTATCTGGACTATGGGGCGTTTACGCCGATCCAGGTGGCGGCGACCGCCGCGCTGAATGGCGATCAAAGCTGCATCGACGAGGTCCGCGAGATCTATCGCAACCGCCGCGACTGCATGGTGGAGTCGATGAGCCGGGCGGGCTGGGATATACCCCCGCCTCCGGCAACGATGTTCGCCTGGGCGCCGCTGCCTGCGCAGATGCGCGAACTCGGCTCGCTGGAGTTCTCCAAGCTGCTTTTGGAGAAGGCCGGCGTCGCGGTCTCGCCGGGCGTCGGCTTTGGCGAATATGGCGAGGGTTTCGTCCGCCTCGCCCTTGTGGAGAACGAGCATCGCATCCGCCAGGCGGCCCGTAATGTGAAAAAATTCCTGTCCGAGGCCGCCTCAACCATGCATAACGTGATCCCGCTGGCGTCCGGACAAGGCCGCTAAGCCGAACCCGCCCGTCTTCGCGGCCATCGCCGCGCAGCGGGCCTGCTGCTGCCGGACTGGCCGGGCTTTTGCATCCTCCGGATGGCTGTGGCCGGCGTAACGGCGTGACGCGGCAGCTTCATCCGGCGCTTTCGGGTATCATGTTGCGGAAGCCCGCATCCGGTCCGGTCTGCCGCGGCTGAACGGTCGCGATTGGTTGAGGAGGTCGATGGAACCGCTCAAAATCGGGCTCGCCGGTCTTGGGACCGTCGGCTCCGGCGTGTTGAAACTGCTGGCCAAGAACGGCGCGCTGCTTGAGGCGCGCTGCGGTCGCGCCATTGCCGTGGCCGCCGTTTGCGCGCGCGACCGCAGCAAGGAACGCGGCGTCGATGTCTCCGGCCTCGAATGGTTCGACGATCCGATCGGGCTCGCCTCGAGCGAGGCCATCGATGTCTTCGTCGAGCTGATCGGCGGCGAGGACGGATTGGCAAAGGCCTCCGTCGAGGCCGCGCTGCGCGCCGGCAAGAGCGTCGTCACCGCGAACAAGGCGCTGCTCGCCAAGCACGGCACGGAATTGGCCCGGCTCGCCGAGGCCAATGGCGTCGCGCTGAATTTCGAGGCGGCGGTCGCCGGGGGCATTCCGATCGTCAAGGCGATGCGGGAGAGCCTCGCGGGCAACCAGGTGACGCGCGTCTTCGGCATCCTCAACGGCACCTGCAACTACATCCTGACGCGGATGCGCAATGACGGGCATTCCTTCGATGCCGTGCTCGCCGACGCCCAGGAGGCCGGCTATGCCGAGGCCGACCCGACCTTCGACGTCGACGGCTACGACACCGCGCACAAGCTGGCCTTACTGACCAGCCTGGCTTTCGGCACCGAGGTCTCGTTCGACACCATCTATATCGAAGGCATCCGCTCCATTGCGCCGGCCGACATCGAGGCCGCCGAGGAACTCGGCTACAAGATCAAGCTGCTCGGCGTCGCCATCAAGACCGACAGCGGCATCGAACAGCGCGTGCATCCCGCCATGGTCCCCAGCGCCAGCGCCATCGCCCAGGTCGACGGCGTGCTCAACTGTGTGGCGGTGACCGGCGATTTTTCCGGCGACATCATGCTGGTCGGCCCCGGGGCGGGCGAAAAGCCGACCGCTTCGTCCGTTGTCAGCGATATCGCCGACATTGCCCGCAACATCGTCTTTCCGGCGTTTCTCACGCCCGCGACGGCGCTCGCGCCCCATGTCCGGGCGCGGATGCGCGCCCATGAAGGCGGCTATTATATCCGCCTGTCGGTTTACGACCGGCCCGGCGCTTTTGCCGCAATCGCCAACCGGATGGCCGCCGAAGGCATTTCCCTGGAGAGCATTGTGCAGAAACGCAGCATGGCGCTCCCGCCGGGGTCGGGACGTGCCCGCCCGCCTGGGGAGCCGACGCCGGTCGTCATCATTACCTACGAGACGACGGAGGCGGCGATTCGCAAGGCGCTGGACGCCATCGAGGCCGACGGGCATGTTAATGAGATGCCGCAAATGATCCGCATCGAGAGACTATGAAACGCTTTTCATCACCCAGGCGTTATGTCATCCAGGCGGTTACGGGTCTGCAAGATGGCCGCGCCTATACTCGCCGCTCGTTCCGCCGTTGCCGCTAGAGGATACTCTGCCATGTCGAACCCTGACGCCACGACGGTGCTGCACCGCGCCTTGTCCATCGAGGTTGCCCGCGTCACGGAGGCCGCCGCCATCTCGGCGGCCCGGCTGCGTGGTCGCGGCACCGAGAAGGGAGCGGACCGGGCCGCGGTCGATGCCATGCGCAAGGAGCTGAACCGCCTCTCCATCCACGGCCGGGTGGTCATCGGCGAGGGCGAACGCGACGAGGCTCCGATGCTGTTCATCGGCGAGGAACTGGGCGCGGGCAACGGACCGCATGTCGATATCGCCGTCGATCCGCTCGAGGGCACCACACTCTGCGCCAAGGCCATGCCCAACGCACTGGCCGTGCTGGCGATGGCCGAGGGCGGCACGCTGCTGAATGCGCCCGACATCTATATGGACAAGGTCGCCATCGGTCCAGGCTTCGAGGACGGCCTGGTCGATCTGGATTTCGGCGCGACCGAGAACCTGCGGCGTCTGGCCAAGGCCAAGGGCGTGACCATTCCGGACCTGACGGTCTGCATTCTCGACCGCTCCCGCCATGCCAAGCTGATCGACGAAGTCCGCGAGTGCGGGGCCGCCATCCGCCTGATCGGCGACGGCGACATCGCCGGCATCATTCAGACGGTCGATGCGGCCGAGACCGGGATCGACATCTATATGGGCATCGGCGGCGCGCCGGAAGGCGTGCTCGCGGCGTCGGCTCTGCGCTGCATCGGCGGCCAGATGCAGGGGCGTCTGACCGCGCTCAGCGACGACGAGCGCAAGCGCGCCGACGCCATGGGCCTGACCGATCTCAGTCGCAAATACTCCATCGAAGACATGGCGCGTGGCGATGTGATCTTTGCCGCAACCGGCGTCACCGACGGCTCGCTGCTCGACGGCGTGAAATTCGCCGGCGACCGGGTGGAGACCCACACGGTCATCATGCGCGCAGCCACGAAAACGGTGCGCTGGCTCAAGACGCGGCACCTGATCGCGACCAAGTTCGACAAGACGGCGAGCTGAGGCATCTTCGCTCTCGGCGCCATTCGCCAGCTTATGTCGAGCCGCCGTCGTGGGCTGTGCCCGCCGCGATCTCCACAGCCTGTCCTCAGGCGCCCTACGCACTTTCCCTTCGAATCGGATTAGCCTAGGCTCCGCAAGGCAAAAGGGTGGGGCGATGGATGCGGCGCTGAGGCTTCAGGACCAGGACGAGCGCGAGGAACGGGCGGCTTTTCTCGGCGTCACGCGCTCCATCAAGGAACAGATCTGGCGCGAGCGGCTGACACCCGACCAGTCCCGCCTCGCCGCCGCGATCTGCCAACGGCACGACCTGCCGGAGCTTCTCGGGCGCATTCTCGCCGCGCGCGGCGCCACGCTCGAAAACGTCCCCGACCTGATGGCGCCGACCTTGCGCGCCATGCTGCCCGATCCATCAAAACTCCAGGACATGGATGCGGGCGCGGCGCGTTTCGCCGATGCCATCCGCAAGGGCCAGCGCATCGCGATCTTCGGCGATTACGACGTCGATGGCGCCTGCTCGTCCGCGCTCATGCGCCGGTTCCTGCATGCGCACGACATGGACGAGGTCATCTACATCCCCGACCGCATCTTCGAAGGCTACGGGCCGAACGTCGCCGCCATCGAGGGGCTGATCAAGGACGGCGCGCAGCTGATCGTCACGGTGGACTGCGGCAGCACCAGCCATGAGCCGCTTGCCGCCGCCCGCCGGCTGAACACCGACGTCATCGTCATCGATCACCACCAGATGGGCGAGGACCTGCCGGCGGCGGTCGCGGTCATCAATCCCAACCGCCAGGACGATCTCTCCGGCCAGGGGCATCTGTGCGCGGCAGGCGTCGTCTTTCTCTTCCTGATCGCCGTCACCCGCCACCTGCGCAAGGCCGCCTGGTATCAGGGCCGCAAGGAGCCCGATCTGCTGCGCTTCGTCGACCTGGTCGCGCTGGCGACGGTCTGCGACGTGGTCCCGCTGACGGGCGTCAACCGCGCTTTCGTGGCGCAAGGGCTGAAGATCATGCACCGGCGGGACAATGCCGGTCTGCGCGCGCTCGCCGATGCCGCCGGGCTAAAATCCGCGCCGACGCCGTATCATCTAGGCTTCATCCTCGGCCCGCGCATCAATGCCGGCGGACGGATCGGCGATGCGGCGCTCGGCGCGCGGCTGCTGTCCAGCGACGACGACATGGAGGCCGGCCGGATCGCGGCGACGCTCACCCAGCTCAATCGCGAGCGCCAGGAAATGGAGCAGCGCTGCTGCGAGGAGGCCTTCGCGCTCGCCGAATCGCGGATCGAGGAGAGCCCCGATCTGCCGCTCATCCTGGTCGGTTCGGAGGACTGGCATAAAGGGCTGGTGGGGCTCGTCGCCAGCCGGCTTATGGACCGGTTCCGCCGGCCGGCGTTGGTCATGGCGTGGGACAAGGAAAGCGGCGACGGCACCGGCTCGGCGCGTTCGATCGCCGGGGCCGATATCGGCCATGCGGTGCGGGCGGCGCTGGAGCAGGGTTTCGCCAAGAAAGGCGGCGGCCACGCCATGGCGGCGGGCGTCACCATCGAACGCGGTCGGCTGGAGGCGTTCGAGGCATTCCTGGTCGGAGAGCTCGGCAAAGCCGTGACGACGGCCCGCGAGGCATCCGCGCTTTCGGTCGACGGCGCATTGACGCCCGAGGCCGCAACCTCGGAGTTTCTGGATCTGATCGAGCGCGCCGGACCTTACGGGGCAGGCAATCCCGCGCCGCGTTTCATCTTCCCGGCCCACCGGATCAGCGGCGCCCGGCTGATGGGCGAGGCGCATATCCGCTGCACGCTGAAATCGGGCGGCAACGCCTCGATCGGCGCCATTGCGTTCCGTGCGGTCGGAACGCCGCTCGGCGACGCGCTGCAGAACGGCGAGGGCAAGCTGATTCACGTTGCCGGCCGTCTCCAGCGCGACAATTGGGGCGGCCGCGAGAAGATCGAGGTGCTGATCGAGGATCTCGCCGATCCGGCGCGACAAAAGCGATAATCCGCGGGGAGGAGCCCCTACAAGCACTTGTGCTATTCGTAAAACCTTTTTATATCGGATGTCGCAGAGACGCTCCCTTCGTCTATCGGTTAGGACGCCAGATTTTCAATCTGGAAAGAGGGGTTCGACTCCCCTAGGGAGCGCCATTTGCCTGATTGTTCCGCTGATTTTCCTTAATTTTTTGTCCAAATTGGCCCGCTGGCCAGATACCAACCGACATAATTCATGACATGTTGGCCCAATCGCGGTCGGCGATCGAAGTGATGCGGCCAGGGGCGGCCATGAGGTCGCTCCAGGCGGTGCAACAGGCGGCGAGGATATCCTCGTAAGTTTCGTAGAGCCGGGTTGGCGAGCTTGTTCTTGCGCAGGTATTCCCAGACGTTCTCGACCGGGTTGAGCTCCGGGCTGTAGGGCGACCGGACCACCAGAGTGATGTTCTCCGGCGTGTCGAGCGCCGCCCCGCCATGCCAGCCTGCGCCGTCGAGCACGAGGACAGCGTGGGCGTTCTCGGTTACGTGGGCGTTCATCGCTTCGGTGTCGGCGTAGGGCATGACGAGCGCGGCGCGCGGGCACACCGCTCCGAAGATGTAGGCCCATTGATAGCGGGTGTCGCGCACAGCGCGCGGCCGGCTGGCGCGGCGCGCCCACAGCCGCGTCAAGGTTCCCTGTTGTCCGACGCGGGCTTCGTCCTGGAACCAGACTTCGATGGGCTTGCCCGCCGCTGCGGTTGGCAGCGCATCGGCGACCGTCATGGCGAAGTTTTTTTGAATGCCTCCTGGGCGGCTTCGTCGGTCTTGGGATGGCGCGGGCGCGCCGATAGGCGCGTGAAGCCGCGCTTCGTCAGCATACGGCCGACATGGCGTTCGGACATCGTCACCGCGAACGTCTGTGCGATGACGCTCCGAAGGTCGGCGCAGCGCCAGCGCACCACGCCGTGTCAGTGATGTCGGGTCCTTGCTCGACGAGCCTGTCGAGTTGCTTAAGCTGTCCTTCGCCGAGTTGGCCCGGACGTCCCGGGCGTGGCCGATCAAGGAGCCCTTCTGCGCCCTCTGTGTTGTAGCGGTGCACCCAGTCCCGCAAGGTCTGCCGCGTCATGCCGGCGGCCTCGGCCGCCTGGGTCCGCGATGCGCCCTCAAGCACCAAAGCAACCGCTAAAAGCCGGCGCGCTTGCGCGACATCGTTCGCCCGTCGCGCAAGCGCCCGCAGCGCGACCGCCGACAGGTCGGTCCGCGTCACCATCACCGTCATCAGCCGAGCCTCCAAAGCGAATCAGTCGCCTGAGAGAATCACGACCGAGCCGCGATGGGAATCCCCTTTCGAGTTAGGAATTTGGTCGGTTGGTATCATAGTCCTCTACACTGTGCCACTGCGGATACATCGTCACTTTCGTGCCGTCGAGACTGCGATGAAGGGTCGAGGAGGCAAAGCTGGTTGCCCGCCTGACTGATTTATCGGTCGCGCGCGCAAGCAAATCGAGAAGCCGGGGCTGGTTGGCCGGATCTGCTGTGAAGACATTTATCAGTGTGATCGTGCCGTTCGGTCCGTTTTATCGCTGCCTATCACGAAGGGCAGGACCTCTGATGCTGCCATCCATTCGACCTCGCGCCGTATCGATCGCCAAGGTCGGCTCTGGGGCCACGACGAGCCTCCTGACGACCGCTCAACACTCAGGAACGGACGCGGTCTGCTCACTGCAGATCCCGGCGAGGGAGCGATGAGTGGCCCGCCACGCCGGAAGTCGGAGATTTTGGCAGGCGCCTCCTGAGTGCCCTCGGGCGGCTCACCGCAAAAAAAAAAGGTGTCGGCCGCCGTCGGGAGGGGCGACGGCCCAGAGCTATCGCCGAAATCTTCTTGACGGGGCGGTAAAAAGTCGATTCCGCGTGGGCCTGGGTGCGGTCTATGGTTCCGCATGTTCACTTTGCGCGATCGGCGGACGGGGGATCGACTTTTTACCGCCCCGTCAACTTTCCCGCATGGCTCAGGACAGAGCCGCATGCCCCACTATCTCATTCAAAGAACATTCCCGGACGGACTGCATATTCCCTTCGTCGAAGGAAGAGGCGCAAACCTGTCTAGCGGTCGTCGACAGAAATGCCGAAGAGAACGTGATCTGGATCCATTCTCACATGACGTCCGAAAAGGACAAGTCATTCTGCATCTACGACGCCTCTTCGCCCGAAACCATCCGCCGAGTTGCCTCGCACAATAACCTGCCGGTCGATTCTCTTGTCGAGGTTCGCGTCCTGGACCCATATTTCTACTTCGAGCGTCAAGCTTGAGCGCCCGGCTTTTTCCGCAAACGTCTGACAGTGATGTAGCGCCAATGCCCGTTGTCGAAGAGACGCGGACACCGGAACAGCTCAACGCCGTGCGCGGCCTGATCCGCGCATTCGTTGCATGGCACCGGGAAACGCACGTCTCGGATCTGGAGCTCATCGACCGCTATTTCGATGAGGACCAATTCGAGACGGAACTGCGCGGCTTGCCAGGCAAATATGCGCCTCCAGCGGGTGGCCTGCTTTGGTGCTCTTGTGACGGCACGCCAGCCGGATGCGTCACCATGTGTGATCTCGGAGACGGTGCTTGCGAAATGAAACGCATGTTCGTGAGACCTGATTTTCGGCGGCTCGGTGTGGGATTGGCCCTTGCGGAAAATATCATTGCGAGCGCGCGCCGAGTGGGGTTTCGCAGGATGCAACTCGACACGAGCATACGTCAGATCCAGGCAATGGCTCTTTATGAGCGCTTTGGGTTTCGCCGTACCGAGCCCAACCGTAACCTGCCACGCGATCTCAGGGACTGGCTCGTGTTCTTTGAATTGCCGCTATGATCATTCGGGATGTTGAGATGAAGCGACCTCCGCGGCGATGATCGACCAAGCGCCTCGACCGGATCGATGCGCTATTCGACATCGGCCGCCTGCACGCCGGGGGAGCATCTGCGCGTCCGGCAGGAGCAATGCGCGCTACCTCTGAAAGACTGGCTGCGTTAGGCTGACGCGTTTATAATCTTGCATCCCCGGATGCTACGCATCCTGTCGCCAAAAGGCGAAAGTTTGCCGATCACCGATCGGGGGACTTTAAAGGCGGATTACGACCGCTCACTCGCTCGACCTCGGCCTCTGCGCGTTGTTCGTGCGTCTTTCTTCGAGCAGTGCTTTCTTGGCTGGACTTCTCAGCGGCGGCAGATCGCTCTTGAGCCGTGATGAACATCACCTCACTTGCCGCGCGGAATAAAAGCCACGGCCACCAAATGCGTCGAAATGCAGAAGCGCAGATCGACAACGCGGCCGTTGCATACGGTCGCTTTCCGTTCTGCAAAGTCGATCTCTATATCGTGATAATCGAGGAAGATGTGATCGAGCGGATGAACGGCTTTGTAGACGGCTTCCTTGGCCACGAACAGCAGCCGGCCTCGAAACGGGTCTGCAGCCAGATTGGTTCGCTCGCTTCGGGTTGCGACCAAATTCACCAACTCGCAGGGTAGAAACTCAGCCGGCTCGACGTCTATCCCCAAGGCGTCGACATCGCGGCACCGGCCGACCGCCGCAACCGCGTAATCTGCATCGTGTGCGAGAGAGCCTCTTATGCCCGTGGGCCAAATCGGTGCTCCCGATTCGCCGCGTGGAATGGCGCAATCGGAATGGCCGACCCGGCCCAAGAGCTGTCTGGCGACAATGCGCGCGGCGCCGCTTGCGCGGCGCACTTTCTCAATGCGTCCTGCGAAGACGGCGGCTTCAGCCGGCAGGAGCGCAGCCGCGTCTCCGGGCAAGATCAATCGCTGGCCGACGCTCACGCCGGGGACAGCGAAGTCCGCGATTGCCCGTTCAAATGTCGCCCGGACGGGAACCGTCATCGGATTGGGGGCTATGGGCCTGGATGTTCGAAGCATTTGAGCAGTCATCTTGCATGGCCCGGATGGTACGTGTTTCTGAACCTGTCATGCGGTCACGAGAATGGTTTTATTGAATCTCAAGCCGTCAGCATGAAGAAAATTCCAGATCGTGCCTAGCCCACCTCAACACCCGCGAGCGGCCGGTACAGGTCGATCATCGCGATTGGTTCATCGAACCATCTCCAATCACGACAGCATTTCAACAACCGTGGGCTGCCGGGCGGCGAACTCGTGCCGAATGAACTGGGTTGCGGAGGCATAGTCGCGGAACAGGCCACCGCGGTTGCCCGCTGCAGCGCGCACCGACCAGCAACCCGTCGCCAGCTTTTCCAGGCGGACGTGGACGACATGCGAGGGGCGCTGGCTCGTCGCGGTATCGAGTACCGCCTTGCTTGTTACGACGGACGTGGAATTGCCACGTCCGTCGCTTTGCAGGTTCACAAGAGTTGTCATCGTTCCAAACTCCAAGATGCTGGTCTCGCTTAAGACCTTTCAGGTCAGCCAAGGCTGCCAGCCGGCCTCGTCCAATCGGTCAGGCTCACGCCGCCCGGAGATCGCGTTGATCTGCGCATGCGGCAATCCATTTTTCGCAAGACATGCCGGGAACGCTGCGGATTGGATCGTAGTAATGGTGGAACTTTCCATTCTCGACAGCGGGGGACGTGAACGCGGAGATGCCGAGACTGCGATCGTAGGTCTCGGGGCTGTGCACATCCCGTTTCCCCGCCGGCGTGTCGACGATGAACAGCGGCGTATTGAAGCCCGCCGTCGATCCGCGCACCTCTTTCTCGAGAGCCTGTGCCTCGTGAAGCGGAATGCGGAAATGCTCGCTTCCCTTCACCATGTCGCAAATATAGGCGTAATAGGGATGGATATTGACGCGGCCGAGTTTCTTGATGAGCTCGCGCAGCGTCGCCGCGTCGTCATTGACGCCCCGGAGCAGAACCGTCTGGTTCCGGACGAAAACGCCTTCCGTATGCAGCCTGCGCATCGCCTGTTCGACAATGTCCGTGACCTCGCGAGGATGATTGAAGTGGGTGTGAATGCACACATGCTTGAATTCCCGGCGGGCGCGCGAGACGACCTCGACCAGGGCCTCCATCCATGCCGCGTCGGTGAGGAATTTCATCGGCTGCACCGCGAGCGCTTTGGTCGCGAAGCGGATGCGGCGGATGTGCGGGATGTCGAGAAGCGCATGGCCGAGCGATCGCAGATTGGCGGGTTTCAGCCTGGCCGAGTTGCCGCCTGAAACGACGACGTCCTCGATGTCCGGATGCGCGCGGATATAGTCGAGAGCCGCATCCCAGTTGTTCGCGCTCGCCACCTTGTCCTTCTGCAATTGCTCCGTGTCACCGCCGACCGCGTAGCTGCGCGTGCAGAACTGGCAGTAGACCGGGCAAACCGACGTCGCGAGGAAGAGGACCTTGTCCGGATAGCGGTGGACCAGACCCTTGACCGGGGAATGTTCGCGCTCGTGAAGAGAGTTGACCACCAGAGACGGATGGTCAGGCTCGAGCTCGCTGAGCATCGGCAGAAACTGGCGGCGGATCGGGTCGGTTTCCACCTTGCTCCAGTCGATCAGCTCCATGATGTACGGCGTCAGGCGGATCGACATGTTAACCAACTTGACGGCGGAAGTGATCTCTCGGATCATTGCAGATGAAACAGCTCCCTCGAGGGCTTCTTCCAGCTGAGGCACGCGAAAGATGGCATTCTTGTCTTGCCATGCGTGATCGTCGAAAAGAGTTTGCGGAACATCTTTCCAAGGTGCGAGAGTTGGCGTGATCGCGGTCATAACGTTCTCTTTCACTTTAAGTAGCGTTGACGTTCCAAAACTTGGGAAGATGTCGCGTTCAGCCTCTAGTAGACGATTTTGGCTCACGGCCGATACGAAGCTTTGAATGGACGACTTCCTAATGCTCGATTTCATTTGCACCATCACGATTGCACTGAAAGCGGGCGATCCGCTGTTACCTGCGTCACAGCGCTAAGATTTTGAATCCGTCATTCAAGTTCGCAGTCCCCTTTCAACCCTGAAAGGGCACAAACACAAAACGGGCGAGCACGTTATGACCAAACATCTATCCGCCATCAGTTCTGAGTTTTCGACCGCATCGATGCCCGCGATGTTCCTGCACCAGCTGTTCGAGGCTCAACTCTCGGTGCACGGCAATGCCCTCGCGATAAGCGGCGCCGTTTCGCTGACCTATGAAGAGGTTGAAGAGCAAGCGAACCGCATTGCGCACGAGTTGCGCCAGCTCGGTGTCGGCCCGGGCAAGCTGGTTGGTCTGCTGTTCCACCGCTCGGAGTTGCCGATCCTGGCCATCCTTGGCGTGCTCAAGGCGGGCGGAGGCTACGTCCCGCTCGATCTGAGTTACCCCGACGATCGTATGCGCTATGTGCTTGCCCAGGCCGAGGTCGGCGTTGTCGTATGCGAGGCAAAGACGCGCCACAGAATTGACGAGGTGTTCGAAGGAGACGTGCTCGTGCTTGACGAGGCTGGCGACAAGCTTGCCGCTCAACCATGCACGCGCCCGTCCCGCACCGAGATCGGACTGGCACCCACCGATTTATGTTACGTGCTGTTCACGTCGGGTACGACGGGGCAGCCCAAAGGCGTGATGGTGGAACACCGCAATGCGGCTCAATTCGCCACGGCCTTCAACGAGGTCTGCGAAACAACGCCGGCGGATCGAATCTTCCAGGGCTTCGCGCTCACATTCGATGGCTCTGTCGAAGAGATCTGGATGGCGTTCTCCAACGGAGCGACGCTGGTCGTGCCGACGATCGATACGCCGCGCTTCGGAGACGATCTGGCCGAGTTCATGCACAGCCAGGGCGTCACCTATTTTTCGACCGTCCCGACCATGCTGACGACGATGACGCACAAATTGCCGTTGATGCGCCAACTCGTCGTCAGCGGCGAACCTTGCCTCCCCGAATTGGTGGAAGCTTGGGCGACGCCGCAGCGCCTGATGCTCAATGTCTATGGGCCGACCGAAGCGACGGTGAACACCACCGCGTTCGTCTGCAAGCCTGGAAAGCCGATTACGATCGGCAAGCCGCTTCGTGGATATGAGGTTCATATCTTCGACAAGGATATGAACCCGGTCCCGCAGGGCACAAAGGGCGAGCTGTATGTCAGCGGCATCGGTGTTACGCGCGGCTATCTCAAGCGGCCGGACCTGACCGAAGCCGCTTACAAAACCAAGCCTGGGGACGACACCCGTTACTATCGCGCCGGCGACGTCGCCCGCATCAACGATGACGGAGAGATCGAGTTCTTCGGCCGGGCGGACAACCAGGTCAAGATCCGCGGCTACCGGGTCGAGCTGTCGGAGATTGACGCGCTTCTGAGCGAACAGCCCAATATCGCAATTGCGGTTACAAAGCTCCATAAGGGCGACGACCAGGACGCGCTGGCTTCGTATGTCGAGCTCAGAGACCCCGCACAGGCTTTGGACCGCAAAGCCGTCCTTGCCGGGCTCCGCTCCAAACTGCCCCCCTATATGGTGCCGACCTTTTTCGAGGTCCTTGCGACAATGCCTCGCCTCGTCAGCGGCAAGGTCGATCGAAAGAGCCTACCCGAGCCCTGCACGCCATTGGTCGACTACAGTGAGCTCTCGCTTCCGACGACGGAGATGGAAGAGAAGGTCGCCGACGCATGGCGGAAATTATTCAAGATCGAGAAAGTTGGCGTCGAGCAGGATTTCTTCCTCGATCTGGGCGGCCACTCGTTGCTCGCCGCGCAAATGGTTGCCCTCTTGCGCAACATTTCCGGGCTGGAGATCGCCGTCAGGGATGTTTATGCCTATCCGAAAATCGGTCCGCTGGCCGCGCATCTGGAACAAGCTGTCGGCGGCGGATGCAGCAAATCCGAAAGCAGCCAAACAAACCGGCGCTTATCTGAAAGACGCGCTCGACGAAATCGGCAAATTTTATCAGATAAAGTTTCGGAATATCTTCAATGTATTCGGGCGCTCCAAGGGAGTCGATCATTTATCCGTTTCAGATGCGCGCTTAAGAACTCATCTCCGGGAAGAGCTCGAATACCACAAGGCGAGAAATCGCGCACTGGGCAGGCCACTCTTCGAGAGGCCGACGCGATTCGCAGCGACCATACAGGGGCTCATCATCCTGACGTTTTTCGTTCTCTTGTCCTGGCCCGCTGCTGTCGTCGTCATTTACGTGGACGAAATCCTATCGGGGCAAATGACCTTGCTTGCCGGGGCATTGTACCTGTGTACCTTTGCCCTTGCCGTCTGGCCTCTCATCCTGACGCTCAGCATCGCCTCCAAATGGCTGATCATCGGACGCTATAAGCCGGGCTCTTATCCGCTATGGGGCACCTACTATGTCCGCTGGTGGCTCGTGTCCGGCCTGCAGGGGCTCAGTGGCATCGGCATGTTCACCGGGACGCCTCTGATGTCGACTTACTATCGGCTGATGGGCGCCAAAGTCGGTCGCAATTGCTCGCTGAGCACGGTCGAATGCTTGATCTGGGATTGTCTCAAGATCGGCGAAGACACCAGTATCGGGACCGACACCCAACTGCTTGGCTACCGCATCGAGAACGGCTATTTGCACATCGGCAAAATTGAAATCGGTAGCCGCTGTTTTGTCGGATCCCATTCCGTTCTCGGTTTGAACGTAAAAATGGAGGACGAGGCGCGGCTCGACGATCAGTCCTTGCTGTATGACGACCAGACGATTCCAGCCGGCGAATATCGGCTCGGCTCGCCGGCCGAAGTTAAGGATGTGCCGGTTCCGGAAGGGGATTTGAAGCACTTCGGCAGTTTGCGCAAAATCGCATTCGTAATCGCCGCCTTTGTGTTCAGCGTATTGTCGGGTGTGTTTCTTCTGGTTCCACCGATGTTGGGTCTGTTTTACCTTATCATCGGATATCAGCAGGGATGGCTTTTTGACCGCGATGCTGACGCTCTTTGCCGCAGTCCCGGTCCTTATTCTTGTCATGTGTCTGTGGATAGCGTTGCTTAAAGCCATCATATTGCGTCGCGCGAAGCCCGGCATCTACGAACTCTATTCCGTATACTATCTCAGATACTGGCTGGCATTCGACCTCATGCGCTTGGCGGGATCGATGATGCTTCCCGTTTTCACGACGATTTATCTCCCGCCATGGATGCGATTGCTCGGCGCAAAGCTTGGGAAACATTGCGAATTATCGACGATGTGGAGCTTTATGCCGGAACTGATTACGGCCGGCGACGGAACCTTCTTCGCCGATGGATGCATTCTTGGAGGGAAGCGTGTTTTCGGTGGGCGCTTCGAGATCCGAGGCAACAGCGTCGGAGATCGCAGCTTCATCGGCAACAGCGCGATCCTACCCACTGGGGCAATCGTGGGTGACGACTGCCTGCCTCGGCGTGCTGTCCTCGCCGCCTTCATACACGGAGCCGATGCCGAATGGCAGTGATTGGCTCGGCTTGCCCGGCTTCCGTCTGCCAAATCGGCAGAAGGTCGGCGGCTTCGACGATAAGCTGACCTATAAGCCCTCCTTCTCGCTGTACATCCAACGAGCGATTATCGATGCCCTGAGGATTTCTGATCCCGGCCTATACGTCACTCATCCTGGCCCTGACGGGCATCGCGACGCTGCTCTACGCTTATCAGGCATACGGGTTCAATTCGATGCTCGCTATCACGCCTTTCCTCACCATAGGTCTGGCGGTCGCCGCGGTCCTGTTCGTCGTTGTGCTGAAATGGGTGGTGATGGGGACATTCCGTCCAGTGATCAAGCCACTATGGTGCCACTATGTGTGGCTTAACGAGATGGTCAACGGCGCCTACGAATTCATCATGGCGCCTGTCACGAGCATTCTGTTCGGTACACCGTTTGCGGGCATTCCGTTGCGGCTTATCGGATGCAAGGTCGGACGCCATTGCTATATCGCCTCCAACCTGTTTTCCGAGTGGGACCTGGTCGAGATCGGCAATTACGCGGCGGTCAATGAAGGCGTCATTCTGCAAACCCACCTGTTTGAAGATCGAGTGATGAAATCGTCCTATCTGAAGATCGGCGATAATTGCTCGGTGGGGAACATGGCCGTCGTACTTTACGACACGTCGATGAATGACCGGGCGGTCCTGGGGCCATTGTCATTGCTGATGAAAGGCGAAATCATGCCGGCCGACAGCAAATGGTATGGCGCGCCAACCATCCATCGATGAATTCAAATGCAGAAAGATCTTTTTTTGATCGCAGGTATCGCCTCACCGTACCGTCAGGGGATATCTGCGATTTGAATTACAGCTAGAGCCCCACCCCGAATGAATTGGGGTCGGCTCCAGTCCCTTGTTTTGTCGCATTTTCTCAACGCAAACCTGAACCCACTTGGCTGGAATATGCTCTGGAGCGGGATCGACGTAGATACAAACAACTCCGCTTTCGGCGCGCTCCAAGATTTCTTTGCTGATCGCGTGATCGGACGGAAAACCGGTTTCCACTTTTCCTGATCACGACCTAGCGTTTGATGGTAGCCGTCGCATCGTCACAGTCTACGATCAGATTCCTGCCATCGAGGCAGAATGTGTAGCCCTTTTTCTTTTCCTTCTGCGGAGCCCTGCGCTCATACTGCGACGCGCTGCGCGGCACCACTTTCTTGCGGCGCTTTACGACAGTCGTAGGCTCTTTTTTGCGGCGTTTTACGACAGGCCTGGGCTGGCGCTGGGGCGAACAGACCTGCCCTTCGGTCGCCAGTACCGCGTCAAGATTGGACTCGGTTGGCTCCAACTCGGCAAATGTCTTGCCGCGTGCGTCGCCGAAATCGGCAAGTGCGTTTACCGAGGCATCGCCCCATATGCCATCGATCGGGCCGTTATAGCAGCCGGCACGTTTCAGCTCGCCTTGCAGCGCGACTTCCACGTCCTCCAGCGGTTGTTCCGTTTGGCTGGAGGGAGTGAATGACGCCTGTGTCGAACCGTTCTCCAGCACACGGATGGATTGAACGCTGGCACGCAAGGCGGGCTCGCGGACTTTGAAATCCTCGACCGTCGAATTGAAATTGAAGACCAACATCTTGCCGTCGAAGCTGGTCGTCAGCATGATGTTGTTGATGTCCGTATCGATCGCGTGGGACTTGAATTCGAAATAGAACCACTCTTTACCGCCAAGCTCGATCAGCTTGTTTTCCTTCCACTCGATCCCCGGCACGGTTTGCGTAAACGTTTGTGCAAATGCCTTTCGCACGTCGTCCAGCTGGTCGGCGGGAAGGCTGCTATCTTTTATATCGTAGGCGATCGTCGAGGCGGCGTTATTCGTGCCGACTGCGTAACGCGGATGCCGGGAGGACGGGGCTTCGCTCTCCGAAATCCTCCCCGTGAGCGGTTCGAAGCCGTCGGGGACGTCGAAGGCGATCCGGCCAAACTCCACCGTGATCGTTTTCGCCTGAGCGGGAAAGGCAGCGAGAAACAGCAAGGAGACGAGCAGGACGGCTAGTTGCAACATGATGAGACACCCCGCGAGACTTGGTCCGACATGAGCGCGAGTATGCGGACTCTCGCGGACGGTTTCAACTGCCCGGCGCGCTTGCATGCGGAAAGACGCATATGCGCATAGGAGGGAAAGGTGGATCTGCCCCAGGTTTTGTCCGCGCTTTCGCAGCCGACAAGCGGGCAGGTCTTGACAATGCCATGGCCGCAGGCCTCGGGATTTTGACACCGTTTTGCTCCTGTTCGGCTGTTCCGCTCTTTATCGGATTTGTTTCAGCTGGAATTCCCCTTGGCGTGACCTTCTCCTTCCTCATCGCTGCGCCGATGGTGAACGAAGTTGCACTTGGCCCGTTGTTCGGCCTGGTCGGTTGGAAAATTGCCCTCACATATCTCGGTTTCGGCCTCGGCATCGCCATCATCGCCGGGTGGGTAATCGGCTGCCTGAAGCTCGAAGGCTGGCTGCAGGACTGGGTGAAGGACATCCATTCCGGCTGCTGCGCGCCGAGCCTGGATGAACCGCTGACCTTCATTGACCGCGTCCGGCTCGGTATCGATGCGGTCAAGGACATCGTTGGACGGGTCTGGATCTGGGTCATCGCCGGCATCGCCGCGGGAGCCCTGATCCACGGCTACGTCCCCGCTGACCTGATGATCCACATCATGGGCGCGGACGCTTGGTGGTCCGTCCCCGCCGCCGTCCTTCTGGGCATTCCCATGTACACCAATGCCGCCGGCGTCATTCCGATCGTCGAGGCACTGCTCGGCAAAGGCGCAGCGCTCGGCACGACATTGGCATTCATGATGTCCGTGATCGCGCTGTCGTTCCCCGAAATGATCATCCTGCGGAAGGTTTTGACCCTGCGGCTGATCGCCGTATTCATCGGCGTCGTCGGCACAGGGATCCTCGCCGTCGGATTCCTGTTCAACATGCTTTTTCAGTGACGACGAAAGGCGCTCGAACAATGAAAGACGTGAAGGTGCTGGGTCCCGGCTGCAAGCGCTGCGAGGCCACGAAGACGATGGTGAAGACCGCCGCGGCCAAGCTCGGGGTCGAAGTGAAAGTCGAGAAAGTGACCGACTACGCCGAGATCGCCAAGATTCGGCATCGTATCGACGCCCGGCATCGTCATCGACGGTAAGGTCGTCCATGCGGGAGGACTGCCGAAGGAGGACGCCCTCGAGAAATGGCTGAAGGCGTGAAACTGGACCGTTCCGGCGAAACCCGCCCGGACCGCGGAGCCCGAGTTCCTGACAAATCCGGGGGTTCGGTCTGCGTGACAGCGCTCTGAATCAATCGGCATCCGGCACGAGATTTCTCATCCGACACGGCAGCGCCCTTCGACGAGGAGGACGGAATTCCGGCTGATCGACGAGAAAGGGACGCCGATTGACGGCCCGTCGGAGCACAATGTGTCAACGTAGCATCTGACGCTCGTCGGCGATTGTCCGCGCGCTTTGCCGGGCAGCCCCGAAGACCGCCCGGCAAATATCCGTCTACGAAGAATATTCCTTCGATTTGAACGTGACGTGTTTCACCCCTTCCGGCGCATCGGAGATCTTCCGGATGTCCGCCCAGGTCTGCTTGTAGTTCGGGATGATCAGCTCGTTCACGCCCGCATTGACGACATTGCCCTGAACGCCGGTCGGATAGGCAAAGAGCATGAAGGTCTCGCCCTTGCGCGCTGTGGACGTGGGATAGACCATCGCCTGCGTTGAGCCGTCATCGTTGAAGACCTCGACGAGATCGCCTTCCTTGACGTTGAGCGATGCCATGTCCTCCGGGTTCATCTCGATGAACGGATAGGGCCAGCGGTCCATCACCAGCTCGTTCTCGACGTCGAGATAGGCCGATTGCCAGACCTGATTGGCGCGGCCGTTATTGATGAGGAACCTGAACTTCTTTTTCTGCTCCTCCTTGCCGGGCGCCTGCAGGCCGCGCCATTGTGCGTCCATGAAGGTGGCCTTGCCGTCCTTGGTGCCGAACTTTCCGTCCGTATAAAGACGCTTGGTGCCGACGATCTTGCCGTCCTTGAACGCGGTTGCGGGTTCCTGGAAGCCGTTCGTTCCCATGTCGCGCAGGCGGTCGTAGGTGACGTGCTCGCCGCCGCCCGCCGTCTGGTGGTAGCCGTCCATGAAGGCGTCTTCCTCGGTCTTCCAGTCGAAGCCCTTGAACTGGTCGGCATATTTGTCGTCACCCATCTCGCGCAGGACGCGCTCCATGTGGTTGGCGATGCGCGCGGCGATCAGGCAGTCCGGCATGGACTGGCCGGGCGGGTCCATATAACGCTCGGTAAGCCGCATACGGCGTTCGCCATTCATCGAGGTGAGGTTCATCTCGCCCGATGTTGCGGCCGGCAGGATGACATGGCAGGCTTCGCCGATCTTCGTCGGCACGATGTCGACATCGACGGCGAACAGGCCGCCATCCTTGATCGCATCGATGATGGCTTTGATCATCGCCTCGCGGTCGCCGTAAGGCACGCTGCTCATCGCATCCTTCACCTTGTCGGTGCGCTTCTTGTAGACCCGCTTGAACTCCATCGCATTGAGCGTGGTCTTGTAATGATCGCAGGCCCAGATGTGATGCACGCCGCCTTTGCCATCGATCAGCAGGCGATCGACATAAGCGGCCGGGCGTCCGACATGGGCGTCGGATGGACGCGCATAGCCTTCCTGATGGCCGCCCATGCGAACCGCGCCGCCGCCGTCCCTGCCGATATTGCCGGTCGCAAGGGCGAGGTTCACGATGGCCGCGATGGTGCGGTAGTTGTCGTTGCCCCAGATGATCCCCTTCTCATAAGCGAACATCGAGCGGCGGCGTTTGCCCTCCTTCGGCTCGGCGATCCAGGTCGCGGCCTTGATGATGTCGGCAGCAGGGACGCCGGTGATCGTCGCGGCGTCCTCGATCGAGGTCTTGTTGGCCTTCAGTGCCTTGTCGAAGTCTTTCGTCGAGGCACCGATGAAGCCGTCATCGATCCAGCCCTTCTCGGCGACATAGGTGAGGATCGCATTGAACAACGCCAGGTCGGTGCCGGAGTTGACGGCCAGATGAAGGACGTTCTCTTTCCCCGCCTCGGCCTCGCAGGCGTTGATCGTCACCGTCCGGCGCGGATCGACGAAAATGATACGGCCTTTGGCATGCGGCTCGCCCGGCAGTTGCGCCTGCTTCTTTTGCAGGGAGGTCCCGCGCAGATTGGGGATCCAGTGATTGAGGAAATAATTGGTCTGGGTCTCCAGCGAGTTGCAGCCGATGGCGATGATGGTGTCGGCGAGCTCGGCATCTTCGTAGCAGTTGTTCAACTCGCCGACGCCCATGTCGCGTGTCGAATGCACCTCGGAATTATAGGCCGGGCGGTTGTGGATGCGGATGTTCTTGATCTTCATCGCGCCGAAATAGAGCTTGCCCGTGCCCCAGGTGTTCTCGTAGCCGCCACCGGCGCCGCCGTGATCGAAGGCGGAGACGAATAGTCCGTCCTCGCCCTGATCCTTGATCACGGCTGTGGTCACGCGCGCGACGAGATCCAGGGCATCGTCCCAGCTCGTCGGTTGCATCTGGCCGTAGCGCCAGACCATCGGCGTCGTCAGCCTCTGAAGCTGCGTCTGCCGGGCCGCCGAATGGCTCATCTCGGCGATCCGCGCGCCACGGATCGAGCCGAGCCCCGAATTCACCTCGCAGTCCTTGTCCGGCTTGATGACCATGTGAACGTCCTGGCCGTCCTGCTTGACGATGTTGTACATCGACGGAGCGTACCAGGCGGCCGTTTCCGCGCCTTGCTGCTTGGAGAGATCGACGCCGAACGCGTTGGCACTCGGGGCGGTGCCGCCCTGCTGATTGACCGGCCATGAATAGGCATGATAGCCGCAGCCGACGATGCAGTAGTGACAAACGACGTTCTGCTTCCTGGCGTTCGCCGGGACGATCGGCAGGCGGTCGATATTGCGTTTGTAAGCCATGGTCCGATCCTCCCTTACGACAGCACGTTATTGAGACGGCCATAGAGCAACTCGTCCAGCCCCTCGGCATGGATGTCGCCCTTGTCGTCGATGCGCAGCGTGTATTGCGGGAGGTTCTGCGTCGCCTGCCCCCAGACCTGCTGTCCGCCCTTCTCCGGGTCGAAACGCGAGTAGTGGCCCGGGCAGTTGAACGTCCGGTCGCCGGAATTGTATGTCAACGGAAAGCCCTTATGCGGACAGACCGTGGAGAACCCGACAATGTCGCCATCCGGCCCGGCGCCGCCTTCGACGCGCTGGCCGAGCTTGAGCAGCACGCCCGGCGCGTCGGCATCCGGATAGCTGACGTCGAGCGGCTGGTTGACTTTGAGGTCCTTGACGTTGGCAAGGCGGTTCGACGGATAGATCACCAGCGCCAGTTGCGGTACGGCTTTGGCCTGGTGCGGCAGCGCGGCGGCGGCAGCGAGCCCGGCCGCGGCGACGCCCGATCCCCGCAGGAACTGCCGGCGGCCGACGTCGACGAGATTCCGGCAACGTGTCATGCACTCCTCCCCATTTTTTGCATTTCGATTTTTTGACGCCGACAACAAAGCAACTGCCATGCCAGCGGCAGAGGATGAGGAGTTCCGTGTTATTTCAATGACATAGATGCGCTCTCAGCGCATTCCTGTCCGGATTTCCGAACGTCGGATGCGATGGGTTGTCAGGATTTCCGAACATCGCCGCCATGACGAAGCAACGCGCACGCACGCGCCGAACCAATCCGCTCGGCATTCCTGCCTTGGTGATCCTACACCGGACTCGAAGCGGGGAGGGCAATCAGCTCTCGGCCAGCCCGTAGCGCTTCATCTTTTCCCAGAGCGTTGTGCGGGACACGCCGAGCGCTTCGGCGGTCTTGCCGATCTGGCCGTCATGTTCGGCCAAACCCATAACGATCTGCCGTTTTTCCGCTGCCTCACGAGCATCCGCAAGGGATCGCGCCGACGTCCCGCCGATGGCCGTCGTCACTCGCTTTTCGGGAAAGAGATCCTGCGGCGAAATCCATCCGCTCAGATTAAGGGCGACGGCTCGCTCGATGCGGTTTCTCAGCTCACGGACATTTCCGGGCCAGGGATGGGCAAGCGCTGCCTGCTCGCCGAGCGCCGTGATCCCGCGCGGCGGCTTGTCGCGGCCCGCGGTCAGAAGCTCGAAGAAGCGGCTCATCAGCCACGGAATGTCTTCGGGCCTGTCGCGCAAGGGTGGAACATGGGCCTCGACGACGTTGATGCGGTAATAGAGATCCGATCGGAACCGCTTTTCGTCGATGAGCGTGGTGAGATCGGCATTGGTTGCCGTGACCAGACGCGCTTTGAACGGCACGACCGCTTCGCCGCCGATGCGGAAGAAATGGCCGGTCTTCCAGCAAGCGCAGGAGCTTGGCCTGCAGCGGCATCGCCAAATCGCCGATCTCATCGAGAAACAATGTGCCTTCGCCGGCGCGCTCGGCATAACCCAAATGACGTTTGCCGGCTCCCGTGAACGCGCCCGCTTCATGCCCGAACAGTTCGCTTTCGAGAAGATCGGCGGGGATTGCCGCGCAATTGACGGCCATGAACGGTGCGCGCCGGCCCGATATTTCGTGGAGGAACCGGGCGCAGACTTCCTTGCCGGTCCCCGTCTCTCCGGTCAGCAGAACGGGACTGTCCATGTTTCCGATCAGACGGAGCAGCTTTTCAAGCTTCCGCATAGGTACCGATACGCCGAGCGTACCGGTGCTCGCCGATGGGGAAACAGGTCGCAGCGAATCCTGAACCCGGCGCAGGAAGTCATCCATTTCAAACGGCTTGGTCAGGTAATCCGCCGCGCCTTCCCGCATCAGCGCGACGGCCTGATCGATTTCGCCATAGGCGGTCATGAACAGGAAAGGCGGAGCCCCAGCGTCCTCCTGTAGATCCCGGAACAACCGGCTGCCGTCAATTCCAGGAAGGCGGATATCGCACACGATCAGATCCAGCTCACAGAGCCGGGTGTTCCGCCTTGCCGCCTCGCCAGACGAAAACAGCCTCACATGCGCACCCTCAAGCCCGAGGCTCTGGACCAGGGACTCGCCCATGATCGCATCGTCTTCAATGACGGCGATCGTCTTGCCTTCAAGCAACATTCTTTATCTCCTCCCTTGTCAGCGGGAAGGTCAATCGCACCTGGGTCCCGTCGGGCCCGGCATCGACCGAAGCCGACGCGCCAGCCTCATCGAGCAGGCGGCGCACCATCCATACGCCGAGCCCTTCTCCCTGCTTCAGCGGACTGCCTGCAAGACCGCCCGTCTCCAGGAAAGCTCGGTACGGCGCCGGCATCCCGCCGCCTTGGTCGGAAATCTCGATGATGACCGAACGCTCTCCGGCGATTGCCTGGAAGCCGATATGGCCGCCTTGCGGCGAGGCGGCGCAGGCGTTCAGCAACAGATTGAGGGCGGCGTCGCGGACGCCGTGCCGCGACAGCCGCAATTCGCAGTCGATGCCGTTCGTCCAGTCGAGAATGAGCGCCTTATGGCGCAGCGCGGGTTGAATGAGAAAGCGCAGGTCCTCGACGTCCTCCCGGTTCACGACGCCGCGCTCGTCCGGTTGCCGATAGGTCATGAGCGTTGCCCGGACGACATCGCGAATGCCGCTCAGGCCCCGTTCGATCAGGTTGATCGACGCGGTACGGACGCCGTCACGGTCTCCGTAGCGCTTCAGCGAGTCCAAGGCGTTGAACAAGCCGCCCAGCGGATTGTTGATTTCATGCGCCATGCCCGACGCCAGCCGTCCGAGGCTTGCCAGCCGCTCCTCTTTCGCCAACTGGTTGGCAAGCTCCAGCCGCTCGTTCGCCGCGCGCGCCATGCCGTTATAACGATGGAACAGCCGCCGGAACTCGCCCGGTGCGGAACGAAGACGGCTTTCCGGAATGATCTCCATCGGTCCGTCACTGCCCCGGTCGAGATAGGCGCCGAGCGTGCGCACCGGCTCGACCATGCGCCGCACCGCCCAATATCCGGCCGATGCCAGCGCCAGCGTAACGAACGCGTTGGTCCAGATCAGTTGCCAGAGCACCGCATGGCGTTCCGCCAGCAGCGCTGAAATATCCAGCTCCGTATAGATGCTGCCGACGTGCTGCCCCTGGACGTCGACGCCGATCAGCAATCGCGCCGTCCGCCGGTCCTCGTCGATGAGAAGCTGGCCGTTTCGCTCGAGGCCTTTGAGAATCTCGGATTGGATGGGTTTGGCGGTCGGAAATGCGATCGGATCGCTCGCAGCGATCACCCGGCCGGATGAATTCAAGACCACGGTGTTGACCGCATTCAAGCCCGCATACACCGACCGAGCCCGGTCGAGGGTGTCGAAAACCTCCCAGACATCCTCGCGCAGAATATTGGGCACGAGATTGGCGCTGAGCCCGTCGACATAAGCGCGGCTCAGGGTCTGCAAATGGCGTTCCTGAGTCTGAGCGAGGCGCGACAGCACGGTATTGGAGATCACGAAGCTGATCGCCAGCATGAAAACGGTCACCAGGAGCGGGACCTTGACGGTGATCGGCAGCTCCGACGGATTGACCAGCGGCTTCATGGCCTGTTACCCGAAGTGCTTGAGAAGATCGGCCTTCGCAGCGATCGCGTCGAACAGCTCCGGCTGGACGCGCTCGAAGCCATCGAGCCGCAGAAGTTCGAGAACCACGCGGCCCTGGGGATCTGTGCCCATACTCACAAACGCCTGCTGAAGCGCCTGGATTTCGGGTCTCATCAACGCGCCGCGTGGCGTCGCAATAGGGGGAAAGCCCAGCCATTCCGACTTTCGGACGATCCGCGTCGCGCCGGTCAGTTCCGGCTCCGTTTCGGTCATGACTTCCCAGACATAGCCGTCGACGCTGCCGCTATCCGCAAGACCCGATGCGACCGCGCGCACGACATTGCGATGTCCGTAGGTGAAGAAGATGCGACTGAAGAATTGCTCCGGTCGCAGGCCCCTTTCGGCAAGCAAGGACGTCGTGACGAGATAGCCGGAATTGCTGTTGGGGTCGGAAAACGCATGGACGCTGCTACGAAGGTCATTCAGCGAAGTAGGGACATGATCCTTGCCGGCGATAATGTAGGACTGGTAAAGCGGCCTGCCGCGCCAGACCGGGGCGGCGAGTAGATCGAGGCGGTCGCGGAATGTGACGTAGGGATAACCGCATATCCATGCCGCATCGAGTTGACTCGGATACCAAAAGCGTTGTGATTTCTTCGTAGGTCCGCCGCAGGACGAGCTTGATGGACCGGCCCAGCGCCTTCTCGAAATAGGCTCTCAGGGCGGCCAGAAGCTCAAGATCGTTGGTGAGAAAAACCGGCGTCAGCCCGAGTGTCAATGGTTTGGAAGGCAGTTGCGCCCGCGCTCTGCCGGCAACAAGCATGCTCGCCAAACCGGCTCCGGC
Organism: uncultured Alphaproteobacteria bacterium; assembly: GCA_963727575.1. GTDB lineage: Bacteria > Pseudomonadota > Alphaproteobacteria > Rhizobiales > Rhodomicrobiaceae > JAHQVI01. The sequence goes on along the minus strand of CAVSIA010000012.1, from coordinate 58,377 downwards.
GATCGTTAAGACCGCCCGGCGCGATGGACGACAAGAAGCACGACAGAGCGCATGCTTAGGCATTGCGCGGTCCAGATTAGCGTTTCCTGCAAAGTTTTTATTTTTATTTGTTTCATTATTGAGGTTTTCAGATCGCGTTGCAATTGGGATCGCGGCTCGCGCGTTCGGCACTCCGATCGACGGCGCCAGTTGTTGGCGATCGAGGCGCATGTCGGCCTTTCATCCCCGCTCCGACCAAAGGCTTCCGGTAGCGATCTTTCTCGTCTCAGCATCCGCTGCTTCCTGATGCACCGTGCCCGGAAGGTGCCGACATCCCGATTCGCTTGATGCCGGGCCTGCCCGTTCGGGGGAATTGCGCCTGCTGCGGGCGGACCGAGGCGGCATACGAAGTGTTCCTGTCTCGAAACGCCGTGTGCGTCATGCCAGGATCTTCGGCTTCGCCGAGACGTCGTGTCGTCCACGAGGGTTCAAGGCGCAGGGATGCATTCTCAAATTATGATGTGAAAAATCTTTAATATCATGCACTTGTGAGGAGAAAGCCTCGATAGCCGTTTGGCGGCTTTTTAGGGCCTCCCTTAGACCCCCGCAAGGCCCCGGGTGACGGCTACGCTGTATTGAACCGCCTGGCATTTCGCGGCACGATTTAGCGTGTCACAAGGAACAGCCAAGATAAGTTTGGCTAAAATCGAAAAATAGATTGGAAAACACTTGTTCTTCGTGTTTTCAGCTATATACTTCCCGCTTTCTTGGCCCGATCTGGATTTTGCGTTTGCCGGAAACTCGATCCCGATCAGGATGCAATGCGAGGGCAAGCGGCAGAAATATTTAAGCCTTTATGAATATGGGAGCACAAGGCAGAAGATCTTAGATCCGATGCAGCGCTGCGGTATTCCGCATTGCATGCACGCGCCCATCTCTGGAGAGCTCGAATTTTGAACTTACGTTTGTCGCTATACGGTTCATGAACTGGGGCAAAAAACACCGGAGTTGTTATATGAGCAAGATGCTGTCTTTGATCGGCGGGGGGCTATTGGCCGCAGCATTCAGTTTCACGGCCGCCGCGCAGGCCCCGGCTGTCAGCCCGTACGAGCAAAAAAAACAGGAAATCAACCAGATTACCGTCTCGATCGTCGTGTCGGGATTGAGCTGCACCTGCGCGCGATTTGCCGAAGACATTCGCAACGTCGTCAATGATCTGAGGCCGAACGGTGTCCGCGTTCTGCCGATCCTGGGTGTGGGCGGCGCGCAGAATCTGACGGACGTGCTCTTTCTCAAAGGCGTCGATATGGGCACCGTCGATCAGGACCATATCGAATATCTCGAGAAAAAAGATCCCATCCTGTACTCCAATCTCCAAAATCGCGTCCGCTATATTACGAAACTCTACAATTCCGAGTTCCATATTGCAGCGCGTGACGAGATCAAGACTCTTTCTGATCTTCGGGGCAGGCGCGTCAGCTTTAACCTTGAGAACAGCCATACTCATATCGCTGCCGATATCATCTTCAAGATGATGGGGTTGAACACCGTCAAGTCGTTCCATGACAATGACGAGGCGCTGCAGATGCTGAAGGCCGGCGAGATCGATGCGCATGTCGTGCTGACCGGCGCGCCGCAAGCCGGGCTGGCCAAGCTGAAGGGCGATGAGGGGATCCATTTCCTCAGCCTCACCGAGGAGGACCTGCCGGCAGCGGCAAAGCCCGTGCTGTATAAGCGGTATCTTCCCGCAGACCTCACCCACGAGCATTATCCCAATCTGATCCCCGAGGGACAGACGATCCCAACGATCGCAACCCGCACCGTGCTCGCGGTCTATAACTGGGACGAAGGCTCGTTCCGGTATCGCAAGATCGAGCGCTTCGTGCAGGAATTCTTCAGCAAGATCGGTGAGTTCAACACCAAATCGCGCCATCCGAAATGGGTCGAGGTGAATCTTTCGGCCGATGTTCCGGGCTGGACCCGCTTCAAGCCGGCGCAGAAATGGCTCAACGGCAATCATCATCAGCCGGCTGTCGGGCTGAACCCATCGCAGGGCGGTGACGGCGATGTCCGCAACGCGTTCGAGAAGTTTCTCACCAGCTATCGCAAGACGGCCGGCCAGGCGCCCCTCACGGAGAAGGACCGCGAGCGGTTGTTCTCACAGTTCAAGCAGTTCCTGGCTTATCAGAACGCTCAAGCGGAAAGCCGGTAATGCTTGAGCGTACCACCCGCGACGGCGACTGCGAAATGGGTTTGCAAAAAGGGAAACGCTGCGCTTGCAGCGTGGGGGGCGGCGCCGTCAGGACCGCACTCGTCCTGGGGACGGCACTGGCGACGGTGCTGATGCTGTCGCCCGCCGCCTTCGCAGGTGTTGGAATTCGCGATGTGGCGAAAACCGCGGTGACGATCCCAGTCGACCGCGATGGCGGCGAGGAGCGCCTGCGCGCTTCGCAACCACCGGCCGACGGCGGCGGACCGCTGATCCTGGTTCAGGCGTCGGGCGCGTTCGCCGTCGACGATATCGTCGGCGAGGCCGGCGCCCCGATCGACATCGCCATCACCCTGCCGCCCTTCCAGCCGACCGACTATCTACTGCTCTCGTTTCGCGGGCTTCCGAAAGGATTTTCGCTGTCTTCCGGGTTTCGCACGGCCGATGCGTGGCTGGTATCGGCTCATGACGCACGCGACCTGCAATTGGTGCCACCGAACGGCTTTATCGGCGGGTTCACCATGGAAGTCCAGTTCATCCGTGGTCAGAATGTCGTGCCGCTGGTGCAGAGCGTGAATGTCGACGTGCAAGGCAAGCCTGTGGCCACGCGCAACGTGTCGTCTCAGGAAACCACCTCGACCACCATCGCCGCGGTGGTGCCGCCGGAGCCGAGACACGACACCGCACCCCCGCCCGCCGTGCAGGTCAGTCCGGAAAAGGAAAAGCAGCTGATGGGGCTGGCCGGATCCATTCTGCAACAGAAGGACATTGCCGCAGCGCGGCTCATCTACGCGCGCCTTGCCCGCGAGGGAAGTGTGCAGGGCGCCCTGACCCTGGCGCAAACCTACGATCCGGCATTTCTATCGCGCTATGATACGACCGGGCTGCAGCCGGACACCGAAAAAGCCAAGTACTGGTACGGCATTGCCGCCAGCATGGGCAGCGAAGATGCATCGGGTCGGTTGCTGGCCTTGGAGAGCGCGACCCGCTAGGCGGCCGCGCGTTGCATGTCCCGGTCCACGCGCCTTCGAATTGGCCGACGGGGCCGTCGATTGATTTGCCAAGCCACTCCGGCACTTTCGTCGGCCATTATCGGCAATCGGCTCGACCGCAGCACGGCGGTGCCTGATCCGGCTTGTCTGTTCCGGCGGCATTGCACGAGCGCGGCGTTCGTCAAAAAACAATGTGGCGGTGAGAAAGGTTGGCTCCCCGGGCCGGACTCGAACCAGCGACCGAGCGGTTAACAGCCGCTTGCTCTACCAACTGAGCTACCGGGGAATGGTCGCAAACCTTGATTGCCCGATGCATATAGCAAATGACGCCGGGCGCCGCTAGCCCAAATGCAACCGCAATCCCACAAATTAACCCGTAAAACGCGCGCCCAAACGGCCCGCGCGTGAACCGGTTCCGACGGGCTCGCGTCTACCTGACAAGCCTTGATTTCGACAGGAGATGCGCGCCATGTTCAGCAAATCCCAGCGCTTTTACGATGCGGTCTACGGCTCCAAGGATTACGCCGCCGAGGCCGAGACGCTGCTCGCTCTGATCGACCGCCACAAGCGCCGGCCAGCGGCGACGCTGCTCGATGTCGGCTGTGGAACCGGTGCGCACCTGCCGTATCTCGTCGATCACTTCGCCGTCGAAGGGCTGGATCTCGATCCGGGAATGCTCCAGATCGCCCGCGGCCGCGTGCCCGGCGTCACGTTTCATCCGGGCGACATGGCTTCCTTCGACCTTGGCCGCCGTTTCGACGTCGTCGGTTCTCTATTCAGCGCTATCGCCTATGCCCGAACGCTGGACCGTCTGGACAAGGCGGCCCGGTGCATGGCCCGGCATGTCGCCCCTGGGGGCCTCCTCTTCGTCGAGCCGTTTTTCGGGCCTGACGAATGGAAGGCCGGGCGCAGCGTGCAGGCGGTTTTCGTCGATCAGCCGGAGCTGAAAATCACCCGGATGGTGATCCCGGACCGGGTCGGCAATGAAGCGCGGCTCGAATTCCACTATCTGGTCGGCACGACCGCCGGTATCGAGCATTTCACCGAGCCTCACGTCGTCGGGCTGTTCACGCGGGACGAGTATCTCGACGCGTTTCGCCGTCAGGGCATGGAGGCGGTGTTTCTGGAAGGCTGGCCGAGCCGACGCGGCATGGTCATCGCCCACGCTACCGGGTGAAGGCGGGCGGCCGAGCCAACCTCGCCAGCCAGCTTACTTGCGTTCGGGCGGATGGCGCTCGAAGCCCAGGACCGTTTCGATGAACGCCTCCGGCAGCGGTGCGGGTTTCTGCGTGTCCCGCGAGGCGTTCACATAGGTCATCACCACGTCGCAGAGCATTTCGTCGCCGCGGAAGATCCCGACGATCAGCGCAAGGCTCGTGCGTCCGATCCGCAACACGCGGGCGGCGAGATCGAGCTCATCGTCATATCGGGCCGAGGCGCGGAAGTTGATCTCGCTGCGGACCGCGAACAGGTCGGAGCCGAGCCGCAACAGCCCATCCGGATAGGGAAAGCCGATGGCGCGCATATATTCGGTGAGGGCGATGTCGGCATAGGCGAGATAGTTCGGATTGAAGACGATGCCCTGCGGATCGACCTCGGACCAGCGGACCCGCAAGGGAAAAAAGAAAGTGAAATCCTCACGTGCAGCCCGGTCCATCCGCTCCCACCCTTGATTGGCGCCATGCGCACGCTGAGTTTACGTGTTCGGCGCGGATCGCGTCCAGCGTTCGGCGACATCGCATCGAGCAACACCGGCTTTCGGCTGAACCTGGTCCTGGCGGCAACCATGAACGCGCGGCTGCTGTATCGCTCCGCCGCCTGGCGTGTCGCCATCGCGCCGGATGCAGGTGCGCCCGCGATACGCGTGCGAATCGCGCGAGGCTTCTCGATCCTGCTCCGGGCGGGCGCGCTGCCCAGCAATCGGATGGTTGGTTATTTTCTCGATTCCGGTGCGGCCTGCTACCGCATTTAAAGAATTCCGCGCGCGCCCAACGGGATCTTCTGCAGCAGATCCTTGATCGGCTCGTCGACCCAGGCCTTGGTGACGAAGTCGCGATGCTCGGTGTCGGCACCGGTCTCGATGAACACGACGCTGTCGCGATCCAACGCCGGCCCGACCTGCTCGCGGACCGGTATGTTCAGCTCGCTCAGCACATGCTCGAAATCCTTGTTATGCGCACGGGTCGAGTTCGCATAGGCGCTGACGAAGAAGCCCGAATTCTCGCTGGTGATCCAGTTGCGGAACTCACCGAAATGGCCGTACAGCGCATCGAGCAGCACCACGCCCTTGAGCCGCCGGCCGAAGCCGCCATTGGATATCGCCCAGGCTGCCGGCAGATAGCCGCCGCTATAGGCGACGATCACGATCGGCATCTTTTCGAACGCCGACCGCGCGCGGGGATCGCCATAGGCGCGCGACAGTTTGTCGGCCGCCTCCGCAAGGAAGCGCTTCACCCCCCCCGCCTCCCAGAACTTGCCCGGACTGGAATCGCGCGCATCGACGGCAAGCTGCGGGGCGACGAGCACCGCGTTCACGCCCGACGCCGAGATCTGCTCCGGCACCTGCTGACGATGCACCACGTCGCGTTCGAGCGTCGCGCCATGGCCATGGAAGAACAGCACGATGACGCCGGGCTTGGCGAGGTCGAAGCCGCGGGGAATGTGCAGGAGGACGCGCGGGTCGTTATAGGTTTCGTCCTCCCAGTAGACGCGGTTGAACGGCGTCCGGTGGCCGCGCTTGCCGTTCTCGACGACATTGTAGAACGGCTGGTCGCTGCGGGCGATCTTGCCGTCATAGGGGAACGGCGCGTTTCGGAAGGCGACCAGCTTGGTCTGCGCCTTGTGCGGCAGGGCGAAATTCCGCGGCGCAGAGAGCAGCGACGCGGTCTGGAGCGTGCCTTGTCCCGGCTCCGGAGGAGGCTGAAGAGGCTGCTGCGGTTGCATCATCGCCGCTTGAGGGTGGACGCGGTCGCCCTTGGTATCGCGGTGCACCTGGTTCTCGTAGGCAAGGCGGATGCGCTCCAGCCGGGTGTACAGATTGTCGGTCTCGCGATCCTGCTTGGGCGCTGCGCGTTCGTCCCGGCAGCCGGAAAGCGCCGCGGCCAAAGCGAGCCCGGCAATAAAGCAAAGCGTGCGCAAGCGATGATGCGTCATGAACGGCGCCGTCTCGTCATCCGCAATCTATGTGCTCCGGCAGGCATCTGGCAAGCGGTGAACCCCGTAGGCTGCGTGGCGCATAAGTCCCACTCTATAAAAAATAATCATGACCGCATCATGGGCGTCTTGCTGATTTCCCCGTAATGCACCGCAGCTTCGCCGTCCCGCGCATTCTTTCGCGGGGAAACCACGATACGATTAGAAGTTCGATCTTTTCCCTCCAATTTAATAAAATCCCAAGATTAACGATCGGTTTGTCGTTTACGTGTAAGACGCTTGGGGGGCGAAGCGCGCATGAAGTTGCCCGAAAGCAGCTTGATCCGGCTTTCTGCGACGCCTCGCGGGATTTGGGCATTTGTAGAACGCTGGGTCAGTTGCGAACCAAAATGACGCGTATCGCTGAGAGTTTACTCGCCAAATCGGCACAGTCCGGCAGTCTCGCCGGCCCGGCCGCCCTTCACCAGGTCGATGCACGGTCCGTCACGGCCATGACCGCGGTGGCGCTGGCCGTTGCGGACATGATCGGCATCGGCGTTTTCACCAGCCTCGGTTTTCAGGTCGCCTCGATCCCCTCGCCCTTCGCCGTGATCATGCTTTGGGTGGTCGGCGGCATCGCCGCGCTGTGCGGGGCACTGTGCTACGCCGAGCTTGCGGCAATGTTTCCGCGCTCGGGGGGCGAATATAATTTCCTCTCGCGCAGCTTCCACCCCGCGATCGGCTTCCTTGCCGGCTGGATCTCGGCGACGGTCGGCTTTGCCGCCCCGATCGCGCTCGCGGCCATGGCCTTCGGCAGCTATTTCTCCGGCGTGTTTCCAGGCGCGTCGCCGCTCGTACTCGGGCTTGCGGTTGTCTGGTTCGCCGCGCTCGTCCATCTTTATGGTGTCCGCCAGGGCAGCATGTTCCAGAACGTGTCCACCTTCATCAAGCTCGGCCTGATCCTGTTGCTGATCATCGCGGGCCTGGTGGTTGGCGAGCCGCAGCCGGTCTCCTTCGCGCCCTCGCCGCAGGATTTCAGCATGATCGGCAGCGCACCCTTCGCGATCGGTCTGGTTTTCGTGCTCTATTCCTATTCCGGCTGGAACGCGGCCACCTATATCGGCGGCGAAATTCACGACCCGCAGAAAAACCTGCCCCGCTCGATCATCGTCTCCCTGGTCATCGTCGTCGGGCTCTATGTCGTGCTGAACGCGGTGTTCCTCTACACCACGCCGATTTCGATGATGGCCGGGCAGATCGACGTCGCGCTGGTCGCCGGCAAGCATATATTCGGCGAGAATGGCGGCCGGCTGGTCGGCGGCCTGATCTGCGTCGGGCTGATTTCCTCGATCAGCGCCATGACCTGGATCGGCCCGCGGGTGACGATGACCATGGGCGAGGACCTGCCGCTGCTGCGGGTGTTCTCGCGGCGCAGCGCGAGCGGCGTGCCGACGACCGCAATCCTTGCCCAGCTCGCCATCGTCAACGTGCTGCTGCTATCGCAGAGCTTCGAGGCGGTGCTTGAATTATGTGCAGTTCAGCCTGACATTCTGCTCGTTCCTGACCGTGGTCGGCGTGATCGTTCTGCGCGTCACCCGGCCGGACCTGCCGCGCCCCTACCGCACCTGGGGGTATCCGGTGACGCCGTTCGTGTTCCTGGCGATCACCTTGTTCACGATGTACTACCTGCTGACGGAGCGCCCGGTGGAATCCCTTGCCGGCCTCGTTACCATGTCCGCAGGGCTTCTGATTTATTTTCTGTCACAAAAAAACTGGCGTTTGGCCACGCCTTTGGGAGCCGTCGATGAGTAAAGCGTTCCGCCCGGTCCGGGCATTCGTTTCCCTGTTTCTGCTTTGTGTCCTCAGCGCGGGCGCTGCGCTCGCGGCAGAGAGCACGCCGAACGACGCGGCCCGGTTTCTCGCCGGTCTCGCTCCCGCCGATGGCACGCCGCTCGCCAAGCGGAGCGACGAGGCCGGCTGGAAGCGCCATGCCAGCTTCTTCAACGGCGCCTGGGCCAAGCTGGAAAAGCGCCAGCTTTCCAAGATCAAGACGTGGCGGTCGGAGAACCTGACCGCGCCGCAGCCGGTGCTGTTCTACATGTTCAGCGGGCCGGACTTTCTTTATGCCGACGCCTTCTTCCCGAAAGCGACGACCTATGTGCTGAGCGGTCTGGAGCCGATCGGCAAGGTGCCGGAGCTGAGCGAGATCGGCGGCCGTTCATTGAACGCGGAACTGCGCGGCCTGCAGGCGTCGCTGAACACGGTGCTGGCCTACAGCTTCTTCAAGACCAGGAACATGAAGACCCAGCTTCGCGCCGGGAAAGTCAACGGCACGCTGCCGGTGCTTTACGTGTTCCTGGCGCGGGCCGGCAAGACGATCGACGAGGTCAGCTATGTCGACGTCGACATGGAGGGCGTCGCCCATCCGGCCGGCGAGAAAAATGCCAAGGACTTGACCAAGGGCGTCAAGATCGTCTTCTCCAGCGGCGCCGATACGCCGAAGCAGACGCTGTATTATTTCACCACGGATCTGTCCAATGGCGGCGCCAAGAAATCCGGCTTCCTGAAGTTCTGCGAGACGCTCGGACATGGCGACGCCTTCGTGAAAAGCGCCTCCTATCTCATGCATTCCGGCGGCTTCTCGACGGTCCGTGACTTCCTGCTGGAGAACAGCGTCGCGCTGCTTCAGGACGATTTCGGCATTCCGGTCAAATATTTCGACAAGGACCGGTGGGAATTGCATCCCTATGGCCACTATCGCGGACCGATCCCGCTGTTCAGGGGCAATTACCAGAACCAGCTCGCCAGGCTGTTCAAGAACGGCGACCGCAAATCCATCGATTTCGGCGTCGGCTATCGCTGGCGCTCGAACGAGTTGAACCTGATGCTGGCGGTGAAAACGCCGGTCAAGGCGGCCGCCGTTCAATAGGGCGGTGCGCCGAGCGCGATATTGCATCCGGTCTCCGAACCAAGACGGAGGCCGGATCTTGCCCTGGGCCCGACCGCAAGCGATCATGCGTTTAGCGCATGCAACCCATGCGGGCCGCGAATCGTTCGGGCAGTCTCGGATTTCACTGTGGGCACCGGGGGAAACAAGCGTTGCTCGCCAGCGATGTTTGGAGGCGACGACCGGAATCGAACCGGTGTTCACGGCTTTGCAGGCCGCTGCGTAACCACTCCGCCACGTCGCCTTATTCGCCATCAGTTCGCCGCGCACGCCGAAGCTGCGCGCGCACCCGTCCGAAGCGCACGCATTTCTACCGCACCTGCGCCGCCAAGGGCAAGCGTTTCCGCGCAGCGGCGCGGCGTCGGCGTGGCTGCCGTCCCCGAACGCGTCCCGCATCAGACCAGACCGGCCGAACGCAGGCTGATATGACCGTCGCGGCCGACGATCAGATGGTCGTGCACGGAGATTTCCAGCTTCTCCGCCGCGGCGATGATCTCCTTGGTCATGGAGATATCGGCGCGCGAGGGCGTCGGGTCGCCGGAGGGGTGATTATGCACCAGGACGATGGCCGATGCCGACAAGCTCCAAGCGCGCGCTTGAGCACCTCACGGATATAGACCGGCGTGTGATCCACCGTGCCGTGGCCCTGGACCTCGTCGGCGAGCAGCCGGTTGCGCTTGTCGAGGAACAGGATGCGGAACTGCTCGCGCATCTCGAAGCCCATCGCGGCCCGGCAATATTGCACGACCTTGTCCCACGAGCCGAGCAGCGGCCGCTTCATCACCTCCCCCTGCATCAGCCGCAGCGCGGCGGCGCGGACGAGCCGGATTTCGGTGATCGCCGCCTGCCCGAGGCCGGAAACTTCGGACGAGCCGGTCCTCGCTGGCATTGATGGCTTCGGCGAACCCGCCGAATTTGGAGATGATCGCCTTGGCGAGGGGCTTGGTGTCGCGGCGCGGAATGGCGCGGAACAGGATCAGCTCCATCAGCTCGTAATCGGGCAGCGATTCCGCCCCGTGCTCACGGAAACGGCTGCGAAGCCGTTCGCGATGGCCGAAATAGTGAGGAAGAGCTTCCTCCTTGAATGCGCCCATGATGTCCTTGTCCTACGCAATACGAACATGAACCTTAACCGCATAGAGCCATGCGGCCAAGCTTGAGCCGCAATCTGCGAAAATCACTTAAGCATTATGGAAAGACGCGCGACTGTGTGGTTTTCGCGACGCGGGTCGTTCGACGGAGCGCTGCGTCAACGCGCGCAGCACCACGCCATGATAAGGCGGCTTGTGCCAGCCGCGCGGCGAGTATGTGAACACCTCGCAGCCATCCGCCGTCACGCCGACGCTGTGCTCGAACTGCGCCGAGAGCGAGCGGTCGCGCGTGACCGCGGTCCAGCCGTCCGACAGCATTTTCACATGCGGCTTGCCCAGATTGATCATCGGCTCGACCGTGAAGATCATGCCCGGCTCGAGGACCGGCCCCTCGCCGGGGTCGCCATAATGCAGGATGTTCGGGCGGTCGTGGAACACCAGGCCGAGCCCGTGGCCGCAGAAATCGCGCACCACGCTGCACCGCTCCGCCTCGGCATAGGCCTGGATCGCGGCGCCGATATTGCCGACCGTATTGCCCGGGGTGACCGCGCCGATGCCCAGCATCATTGCGTCATAGGTCACCGCGATCAGCCGCTCCGCCTTGCGCGAAATCTCGCCGACCGGATACATGCGGCTGGAATTGCCGTGCCAGCCGTCGACGATCACCGTGATGTCGATATTGACGATGTCGCCCTCGCGAAGCGGGCGCGGCCCCGGAATGCCGTGGCAGACGACATGGTTGATCGATGTGCACAGGAATTTCGTGTAGCCGCGATAGTTCAGGTCGCCGGTACGGCACCGCTGCGACAGGATGAAATCGAGCGCGACCTCGTCGAGCCTGTCCGTGGAGACGCCCGGGCCGCACATATTCGGTGATCATGTCCAGCGCCTCGGCGGCGAGCTTTCCGGCGCGGCGCATGCCGGCGAAGGCCTCCGGGCCGTAAATCTTGATCTTTCCAGCGGATGGGTGCGGTCGGGCGTTCGATAAAGGTCATTGTGCTTCGTGTCGCTTTCTGCCGGCAGTGGAACTTGCGCGCGCGCCGACGCATTCCCTTCGTTCAGCGCCGGTGCACTCGCTTTTCGCTTTCGCATCGATTTTATCGGACATCGGCGGCCTGCCGCGTCCGGATCGATGCAAGAGTGGCACCCAGAATTTAAAAATCGGAAATTTAAATGGGCTTGCCAAGCTCTTCTTTTAAGTCTGAGCGACCAGGGATGCGGCAAATCCACCCTTCGCCCCCGTCTCGCAGACGCCGTTCGCCTTGAATTGCGCCGCCGCTAAAGCTTTATAGAGACCATCATGCTTCAAAAACCCGCCAGCACGACCACGCCTGCCGCCCCCGAGCCGTCCTTCGCCGAGTTCGTCGGACTGATCGCGCTGATGATGGCGCTGACCGCGCTATCGGTGGACATCATGCTGCCGGCGCTCAGCGCGATGGGCGAGAGCCTCGACCTTGCCGATGCCAACGATCGCCAGCTCATCATCACCTTCTATCTGGTCGGATTTGCGGTCGGCCAGGTGTTTTTCGGCCCGCTTTCGGATCGTCTCGGGCGGAAGCGGCCGCTCTATATCGGTCTGGTGGTGTTCGCCGTCGCATCGATCCTGGCCACGCTGGCCGGCAGCGCGCCGACCATGTTCGCCGCGCGTGTGCTTCAGGGCTTCGGCGCCGCGGCCCCGCGGATCATCGCCATCGCCATCGTGCGCGACCGTTTCGCCGGACGCGGCATGGCGCGGGTGATGTCCTTCGTCATGATGGTGTTCATCGTCATTCCGATCCTGGCGCCGGCGATCGGGCAGGGCGTCGTGCAGTTCGGGCCCTGGCGGTGGATCTTCGCCGGATTGGTCGGCGTATCGATCATCGCACTCACCTGGACCAGGCTGCGCCTGCCGGAGACGCACCCGGTGGAAAAGCGGCTGCCGCTGTCGCTCGAGCGGCTCGGCTATGCCGTGCGCGCCGTCGTCACCACCCGCCAGACGCTGGGCTACGCCGCCGGGTTCGGCTGCTTCTTCGGCATATTGATGGCCTATGTCGGCAGTGCCGAGCAGATCTTCGTCGACGTCTACAAGCTCGGTTCGGCCTTCCCGCTGGTGTTCGGCGGCATTGCCTCGGTCATGGTGCTCGCCTCGCTGACCAATGCGCAGGCTGGTCGAGACGGTCGGCATGCGGCGCGTGTCGCATATCTCGCTGATCGCATTCGTCTGCGTCTGCGGGATCATGGCGCTGGCCGGCTATCCGGAAAAGCCGCCGCTCCCGGTCTTCTGCCTGTTCATCGCCGCAACCTTCTTCTGCTTCGGGCTGATCGGGCCGAATTTCAACGCCATGGCGATGGAGCCGGTCGGCCAGATCGCCGGGACGGCCTCCTCGTTCATCGGCTTTCTGACGACGTCGACCGGCGCGTTTTTCGGCTTCCTCATCGGCCAGTCCTTCGACGGCACCATTCGCCCCCTCGCCATCGGCTTCACGCTGCTCGGCATCGGCTCGCTGATCGCGGTGCTGATCGTGGAGCGCGGCAGGCTCGCCCGTCCACAGCATGCAGCGCCCGCTTCCCATTGACCAGGAGTTGTGGCAAGCACGGTCCCCAAGCGGTTTCATAATTTTGCCGGCTCGCTCGGGCATCGTCCCGGACGACTGCGAAAGAGCCTCGAGGAAGCGATGACGACGGCCGGAATGAGCTATGCGGCGCTGACCGAGCGCGCGGTGAACGACCTGAGGCTGAAAACCCAGGCGGCGATCAACCTTTACCGCCTGGACGAGTGCCGCTGGGACGTCGACCTGACGCGCGGCCAGATCACGTTCACCCATGAGGGCGGCAACACCGCCCGCGCCGCGGTGCAGATCGTCGGCACCTATGATGCGCGCGAGGGAAGCTGGATGTGGGCCTGGGATCATCCCTCGATTGCCGAGCCGCTGCGCCAGCATGCCGAACGCCTTCGCCGCTACGGCGAGGAGAACCGGATCGAGGAGCTGACGACGCAGAAGCTGAAATGCCCCGAGGAGGATTGCTGGCGCTTCACGGCGCTCGCTTCGCTGCTCAGCAAGGCCCAGGGCGCCTATCGCGGGCCGACGGATGGACCGCTGGTGTTCATGACCTATGGCCCGGTGACGATGTCGAAGCCGCGCGCTTGAGGCTTCGGCGGGCAACATCCGGACGCCGCCGGTGGGGATGGATATGCCCGCGCCGCGATTGCGCGGTTGACGTTTTTGCCGGATCCGGCGTAGAGATAAGGTCAATCTGAAAGCGCGAGCTTTTCAGTGATCTTTGCACATGGTTGCGGCTTGGGGCCGGCGACCGGGAGGCAGGGAGCACAACATCCGCCAGCGAGGATTTGCCCGCGGATGCCGATTGCGTTTGGAAAACCGGGACCCCGGCCATTGCTTCGCGGCGCGTCGCGTCACACTTTGGTAGACGAACGAAACGCTGACGCGAGAATTGAGACAGATATGTTCGAGACGTTATCCGATCGCCTTTCCGGCATTCTCGACAAGCTCACCGGCCGCGGTGCGCTGTCGGAGAACGACGTGGCGACGGCGATGCGCGAGGTGCGCCGCGCGCTGATCGAGGCCGACGTTGCGCTGGAAGTCGTGCGCTCCTTTACCGACCGGGTGCGCGCCAAAGCCGTCGGCCACGAGGTCGTCAAGTCGGTGACGCCCGGCCAGATGGTCGTCAAGATCGTCCATGACGAGCTGATCGAGACGCTGGGCAGGGAAGCCGAGCCGATCGACCTCAACGCGCCCTCGCCCTTCGCCATCATGATGGTCGGCCTGCAGGGCTCGGGCAAGACGACGACGACCGCGAAGATCGCAGTGCGGCTGCGCGACCGCGAGAAGAAGCGCGTGCTGATGGCCTCGCTCGACACGCGCCGGCCGGCCGCGCAGGAACAGCTCAAGATCCTCGGCGAGCAGACCGGCATCGACACGCTGCCGATCGTCGCCGGCCAGACGCCGCAGCAGATCGCCCGCCGCTCGATGGAGGCCGGGCGCCTCGGCGGCTACGACGTCGTCATGCTCGACACCGCGGGCCGCCTCCATATCGACGAAGCGCTGATGGCGGAGATGGAGGAGGTGCGCAACACGGCGCGCCCGCATGAGACGCTGCTCGTCGCCGACGCGCTGACCGGCCAGGATGCCGTGAACCTTGCGCGAACCTTTAATGAACGAATCGGTGTTTCCGGTATTGTTCTCACCCGCATCGACGGCGACGGCCGCGGCGGTGCGGCGCTGTCCATGCGCGCGGTCACCGGCAAGCCGATCAAGCTGCTCGGCACCGGCGAGAAGATCGACGCGCTGGAGGAGTTCCATCCCGAGCGCGTCGCCGGCCGCATCCTCGGCATGGGCGACGTCGTCAGCCTCGTCGAGAGGGCCGCGGAGACCATCGATGCGGAGCAGGCGCAGAAAGTCGCCCGCAAGATGCAGAAGGGCGAGTTCGATCTGGAGGACCTTTCCAGTCAGCTCAAGCAGATGCAGAAGCTCGGCGGCATGTCCTCGATCCTCGGCATGCTGCCCGGCATCGGCAAGATGAAGAAGCAGCTCGACAACGCCAATCTCGACGACAGCATCTTCAAGCAGCAGATGGCGATCATCTCCTCGATGACGCCGAAGGAGCGGCGTAGTCCGAAGATCCTGGCGGCGTCGCGCAAGAAGCGCATCGCGGCCGGCTCGGGGACGAGCGTGCAGGAGGTCAACAAGCTCCTGAAGATGCACCGCTCAGATGGCCGACATGATGAAGCAGGTCTCCAAGGGCAAGGGCGGTCTGGCCAAGATGTTCGGCATTGGCGGCGGCATGCCCCCGGAGCCGACGCCGGAAATGATCGAAGCCGCCAAGTCCGGCAAGATGCCCGCCGGAATGCCGCAGCTGCCGCCGGGGATGGGCGGAATGCCGGGCGGCTTCGGCGGCGGCCTGCCGAAGGGGTTTCCGGGCGGGTTCGGCGGTTTGCCTGGGCTGCCGGGGAAGAAGAAGTGAGCCTTAATCTGAATGATTTAGCGTCGATCCAAGACTTGGCTACGGAGCTTTTGGTTGTTCGAGCGTTAAAAAAATCTCGGATCGACAGCCTGCGTCTTCAGATAGATTTTGAAGATACTCATGTCTCATGGAATTTCGGAGATGATCGGGTTTGCGAGGTTGACGATATCGTTCAAAGTTTTCGTGATATTTCTGCTAATCCAGGACACATGCTATTTGGCGATCTTTCGGTAGTCATCGACCGAATGTTGACGATGAGGCAAGACGAACTCGAAGAGAGATTGAACGAGCTGGGCGTAGATCCGTCCTGAATCGATAACAGCTGATCGGATTCGTCATCCCCGCGAAGGCGGGGATCCAGTACGTGGGAGCAAATGTGATGTGTCGCGGTGGCGGGATCTAGTGGATATATGTACATCCTGACCAACAGGATCGGTGGGACACTATACATCGGAGTAACGAGCGATTTGATTGGCCGCATTCACCAGCATAAGTCCGGCGCGGTGGACGGATTTACGAAGACATACGGTTTGGATCGACTGGTCTATTTTGAGGCCCATGAGAGCATCGAGGCGGCGATCCTCCGCGAGAAGCAGATGAAAGAGTGGAATCGTGCGTGGAAGATCAAATGGATCGAGGAACGGAATCCCGATTGGGTCGACCTCTACCCAGGGATCGCTAGGCCGTGAGTACTGGATCCCCGCCTTCGCGGGGATGACGAGACCAAAGTTTTTAGATTGAAACAGGAAGAAGACACATGCCACTGAAAATCAGACTCGCCCGCGGCGGCGCTAAGAAGCGTCCGTTCTACCGGATCGTGATTGCCGAGGCGACGGCGCCGCGTGATGGCCGCTTCATCGAGCGCATCGGCAGCTGGAATCCGATCCTGCCGAAGGATCACGCCGAGCGCGTCATCCTCGACGAGGCCCGCGTCAAGCATTGGCTCTCCGTCGGCGCGCAGCCGACCGACCGCGTGCTGCGCTTCCTCGACGAGAAGGGGCTTTCCAAGCGCCCGGCGCGGAACAACCCGAAGAAGTCGGAGCCCGGCAAGAAGGCCGTGGAGCGCGCCGAGGAAAAGCGGAAGAAGGCCGAGGAAGCCGCCAGCGGTGGTGCCGAAGCGTCTGCTTAATCGCACCGGTCGGCGCGAGCGGCTCGCCACGCGCGCCATCGGCGCTCTGCGCATGAAGCGATCGCGGTCCGGAGCGGCGGGATGACGGCCAATGGCGACGGTGAGCGGGAAGACGAAGCCGACCGGCTCGTGCTGCTCGGCCGCATCGCCGGTGCGCATGGCATTCGCGGCGAGGTGAAGATCAACAGCTTCACCGGCATCCCCGAGGACATCGCCGCCTATGGCGCGCTCGTCGACGGCAAGGGCCGCAGCTTCATCATCGAGCGGCTCCGCCCGATGAAGGGCATGGCGGTCGCCGCCGCGCTCGCCGGCATTTCCGACCGGACGGCGGCGGAGGCGCTCCGCGGTGTCGATCTGCATGTCGAGCGCGCGCGCCTGCCCGAAACCGACGAGGACGAGTGGTACTATACCGATCTGATCGGCCTTGCCGCCGTCTCACCGGATGGCGAAGCGGTGGGCGAGGTGGTCTCGGTGCAGAATTTCGGCGCCGGCGACCTTCTCGAGATCAGGCCGGCCGAGGGCGAGCGGACCGTGCTCGTCGCCTTTACCAAGGCCTGCGTGCCGGTCGTCGACATCAAGGGCGGCCGGGTCATCGTCGACCATGTGGAGGATGTGGATGAACCGTCCTGAGGACCCCGCGAGCATCGCCGCCACTTTCCGCGAGGCGCGGCGGGACGATCTGCCCGCGATCCTGGCGCTGCTCGCCGACGATCCGCTTGGGAAATACCGGGAAATGGCCCTGTCGGGCGACGCCGCGGTCCCGGAGGGCTACAAGACCGCCTTCGACGTTATCGCTGCCGATCCACGCAATTCGCTGATCGTCGCCGAGATGGACGGCAAGGTGGTCGGCTGCTTCCAGCTCACCTTCATCCCCGGCCTCACCTATAAGGGCGGCGAGCGGGCGACGGTTGAGGGTGTGCGCGTCGCCAGCGACATGCGCGGGCTCGGCATCGGCAAGGCGATGATGGCGCACGCGATTTCGCTGGCCAGGGCGCGCGGCTGCGCTCTCGTGCAGCTTTCGACCGACAAGCGCCGCGCCGAGGCCCAGGCCTTCTATCGCGCGCTCGGTTTTGTCGCCAGCCATGAAGGCATGAAGCTGGCTTTGTGAGGCTTTCGATGTGGACCGCCTGCGTCCTCACCATTTTTCCCGACATGTTTCCCGGACCGCTCGGGCAAAGCCTTGCCGGGCAGGCGCTGGCCGGTGGGCGCTGGGGTCTCGACACGCTCGACATCCGCGACTTTGCGACCGACAAGCACCGCTCCGTGGACGATACGCCAGCGGGCGGCGGTCCCGGAATGGTGATGCGCGCCGATGTCCTGGGTGCCGCGATCGACGGCGCCCGCGAGCGCCATCCCGGTCTGCCGCTCCTCTATCCCTCGCCGCGCGGGCGCCCGCTGACCCAGGCGCGCATCCGCGAGCTGAGCGCCGGGCCGGGCGTCATCGCTGCTTTGCGGGCGCTTCGAGGGGATCGACCAGCGCGTGATCGATGCGCGCGGGGCGGAAGAGGTCTCCATCGGCGACTATATTCTCTCCGGCGGCGAGCTGGCGGCGATGGTCATCATCGATGCGGCGGTGCGGCTGCTGCCCGGCGTGATGGGGGCGCCGGCGTCCGGCTTCGGAGGAAAGCTTCGAGAACGGCCTGCTCGAATATCCCCACTATACGCGCCCGCGCGAATGGGAGGGCCGGGCGATCCCCGACATCCTGCTGTCGGGCGATCACAAGCGGATTGCGGCATGGCGGCGGGCGCAGTCGGAGGCACTGACCCGGACGCGGCGTCCCGATCTTCTCGCGGCCGCCAGTTCCGGTCCGGCGGGCGAGGATGCTTAATCCTTGCATCGGGAGCAAAGCTTTGTCACAACGCGTTGATCTGTGCCGCCAAGGGCATCGACAAGCGCGATATTATCGATTATCAAAAGCCCCAGTCTTCCGATAGACCGGCTCCAGAATGCGCGCTCCTGCGCCGCCGAGGCCGCTTCGGCGCGGACATCGCTCCGCTCGCAAGACCTCTAACGCAGCGAAATCGGTGTGACCGGCGAGCTGGCCAAGCAAAGGGCAACAGCCATGAATGTCATTGAGGAATTCGAAAAGAATTTCGTTGCCGAGCTGACGGCGAAGCGGAAAGTCCCCGATTTCAGTCCCGGCGACACGGTGCGGGTCAACGTGAAGGTCGTCGAAGGCACGCGCGAGCGCGTTCAGGCCTATGAAGGGGTCTGCATCGGACGCTCCGGCGGCGGCCTCAACGAAAGCTTCACGGTCCGCAAGATCTCGTATGGCGAAGGCGTCGAGCGCGTCTTTCCGATCCACTCGCCGCTGATCGAGTCGGTCGAGGTGGTGCGCCGCGGCAAGGTCCGCCGGGCGAAGCTGTATTATCTGCGCGGGCTGCGCGGCAAGGCCGCCCGTATCCCGGAGCGCACCGACGCGCGCGCCAAGGCCCAGGCCGCCAAGGAAAAGGGCCTGAAGTTCAAGAAGCCGAAAGGTCCCGGCGACGACATCAAGCTGATCAAGGGCATCGAAGACGTCTACGGCAAGAAGCTCAACGAGCTCGGCATCACCACCTTCGCCCAGATCGCCAACCTCACCGACGACGAAATCGCTTTCCTCGACGACAAGCTCGTCCTTCGCGGCCGTTTCGAGCGCGAGGACTGGGCTGGCCAGGCGCGCAATCTGATGGCGGAATCGACGGTTTCGGAAGTTCCCGCCGAAGAAGAAACGGCAGACGACAGAGAGCAAATAGGTCACGACGATGGGCAAGACGCTGTACGACAAAATCTGGGACGATCATCTGGTCGACGAGCAGCCGGACGGCACTTGCCTGATTTATATCGACCGCCATCTCGTCCATGAAGTGACCAGCCCGCAGGCCTTCGAGGGCCTGCGCATGACCGGCCGCACGCGTGCGCGCGCCGGAAAAGACGCTCGCCGTCGTCGATCACAACGTTCCGACCACGGACCGTTCGAAGGGCATCGACGATCCGGAATCGGCGCTGCAGGTCGAAACGCTGGCGCAGAACGCCGCCGATTTCGGCGTCGAATATTACGATGAGAGCGACATCCGCCAGGGCATCGTCCATGTGATCGGTCCGGAGCAGGGCTTCACGCTGCCCGGCATGACGATCGTGTGCGGCGACAGCCACACGTCGACGCACGGCGCCTTCGGTGCGCTCGCCCATGGCATCGGCACCTCCGAGGTCGAGCATGTGCTCGCCACGCAGACGCTGATCCAGAACAAGGCCCAGCAACATGCGGGTGACGGTCGACGGCGCGCTTGCCGCAGGGCGTGACGGCGAAGGACATCATCCTGGCGATCATCGGCGAGATCGGCACGGCGGGCGGAACCGGCCATGTGATCGAATATGCCGGCGAGGCCATCCGTGCACTGTCGATGGAAGGCCGGATGACGGTCTGCAACATGTCGATCGAGGGCGGCGCGCGCGCCGGACTGATCGCGCCGGACGAGAAGACCTTCGACTATATCAAGGGCCGCCCGCGCGCGCCGAAGGGCGCGGCATGGGAAGCGGCGATGCGCTATTGGGAGACGCTGCACAGCGATGCCGACGCCAAGTTCGACCGTCGAGTCCGCTCGACGCAGCCAAGCTGCCGCCGATCGTGACCTGGGGCACGAGCCCGGAAAACGTCGTCGCGGTGACCGGCGTCGTCCCCGATCCGGAGGCGGTCGCCGACGAGGGCAAGCGCGCCGCGATGAAACGCGCGCTCGACTATATGGGCCTGACGCCGGGGACCAGGATGACCGATATCTCCATCGATCGTGTGTTCCTCGGGTCGTGCACCAATGGCCGGATCGAGGATCTGCGCGCCGCCGCCGCGGTGCGTCGCCGGCAAGAAGGTCCACGAAGCGCGTCAACGCGATGGTCGTGCCCGGTTCCGGTCTGGTCAAGGCGCAGGCGGAGGCAGAAGGGCTCGACAAGATCTTCATCGAGGCCGGCTTCGAATGGCGCGAGCCGGGTTGCTCGATGTGCCTCGGCATGAACCCGGACAAGCTGTCGCCCGAGGAACGCTGCGCTTCGACCTCGAACCGCAATTTCGAGGGCCGGCAGGGCTTCAAGGGCCGGACGCATCTCGTCTCGCCGGCCATGGCCGCCGCCGCGGCGGTCGCCGGGCACTTCGTCGACATCCGCACGTTCGACTGACTGGGTCGGAAAAGCAGGACGCTCAGATCGCCTTCATCGGGGATGAATGGCGATCGTTGTGTTTTCGTTGCGACTTAATCGCTCTCCGCACTTGAATTCACAACCATCGCCGATAGGTATCAAGGGCCTTGCCGGGCGTGCTGCGTTGCACGCGACGGCTTGGCCTGCGCGCGGCCCTTCCACTTGCGCCCGCAGATCACACGCACCCCGCTCGCCCTTCGGCCGGCACGTTGAGATGGAAAGGACCGCCAATGATCATCCCAGCCACCCGACCCTACGACATGATCCGCGAATTTCTTCGCCTGGAATCGTCCGGGGGCATCCTGCTGGTGATCGCGACGGTTGCGGCTCGGTGCTGGCGAATAGCGCTGCTCGGCGGCGTCTACAACAGACTTCCTGCATATCCCTCTGGCGATCCAGATCGGCGCGCTGAAGATCGCCAAGCCGCTGCTGCTCTGGATCAATGACGGCCTGATGGCGATCTTCTTTTTCCTCGTCGGCCTGGAGATCAAGCGCGAGATACTCAAGATCGGCGAACTTGTCGAGCGCTGTCGAAGATCGCCCTGCCGGGCATCGCCGCGGTCGGCGGCATGCTCGCCCCGGCGCTCATCTATGTCCGCGATCAATGCCGGCACGCCGGAGACCCTGCAATGGCTGGGCCATCCCGGCGGCCACCGACATCGCCTTCGCGCTCGGCGTGCTGTCGCTGCTGGGCAACCGCGTTCCCTCGGTCGCTCAAGGTCCTCCTGCTGGCGATCGCCATCTTCGACGACCTCGGCGCCATCCTCATCATCGCCCTCTTCTACACCAGCGACCTGTCGCAGATCGCGCTGCTGCTCGCGATCCTGCCGGTCATCGGTCTGGCTCGTCGCTCAATCTGCGGGGTGTCACCTCGGTCGCGCCCTATGTCGCTGCTCGGCATCGTGCTCTGGGTTCTGGTGCTCAAATCCGGCATCCATGCGACGCTTGCCGGCGTTGCCACCGCGCTCGCCATTCCGCTGGCCAAGCCGGAATACTCCGATCATTCCGTCCTGCGAAGAGCTTGAGCACGGCCTGCATCCGTGGGTCGCCTATGGCATCCTGCCGCTGTTCGCTTTTGCCAATGCCGGCGTTTCGTTCGCGGGGATGGCGCTTTCGAGCCTGACGGAGCCGGTGATGCTCGGCATCGCGCTCGGCCTGTTCGTCGGCAAGCAGGCCGGCATCTTCGGTGCGCTGTGGCTGACCATCAAGCTGGGCGTCGCCCGGATGCCGACGCAATGCCGGGTGGCTGCATCTTTACGGCGTGTCCGCCGTCGCCGGGATCGGCTTCACCATGAGCCTGTTCATCGGTTCCCTGGCCTTCACCACCAGCGATTACGACGCCCAGATCCGCCTCGGCGTGCTCGCCGGCTCGCTGCTGTCCGCGGCCGTGGGCTATGCGCTGTTGCTGCTGGCGTTCCGGACTGGCGATCAGGCGCGCGGTGTCGCGGAGACCACCGCCGGGTAACGCGTTTCGGCCGATAGAACAGCGAGCGGACCCCGGCTCAAGGGCGGGGCGAGGCATGACGGGGGCTCAATTTGCTCCGGCTGAAACGATGCCGATCGATCAACCCCGCCAGCGCTCACGGAAGCGGGCGTGCGTCATTGCGCCCCGCGATCCGCGTTGGAGCGACGCCCTTACCGCGTTACCGGCGGCTCGCTGCTCGAGCGGGTGCCGGCGCGCTGCTCGGCGCGCTGATCGGGCGGGATGATGCGCGAATCGGTCGGCTGGTCGAACTCGAAGAGCTGGCGCAGGAAGCCGGGAGCGACCACCGACATCGGATTGACGATCACATCCGGCTGGGTCGTCGTGCCCTTCACGGCGAATGTGATGCCGAACAGGCCCTCACCGTTCCGGCTGATCAGCAGATCGCCAAGAATTGGCACGAGGCCAAGCGCGCCGTTGATGCCGTAAAACGGCACGTAGGTGCCCGCCAGGCTGATGCGCTCGCGCTCGAAATCGATCGTGCCGCGCATGGTGGCGCCCAGAAGCGGGCCGTTGATCGCGGCGTCATGCAGCAGGAACTGCCCCCTGCCGACGGAAAACGGCACCCGCATCCGGTCGAACTGAAGCTGTTCGTAAGGCTGCTTCTGCGCGCGCGCGGCCCGCTGCTTCTGCTTCGGTCCGGATAGGACTTCGTCGATCACCTGGTCGTCGGCGATGACGAAGTTCCGCGCGTAGAGGACACCCGATTGCTGCGCCGTGCCGCTGCCGTCGAGATTGACCTTCAACGAAACGTCGCCGCCGCGCGCGGAGGGATAGAAGCCGACCAGACGGAAGGCGGCGCCGGCGTCGGTGGCCTCGGCGAGGATCTGGCGCGGCTCGCCCTTCTTGCTCTCGATGCGGGCTGCGAGCGGGCGCTGGCCGTTCAACTGGCCGTGCAGGTCGAGATAGCTGAGCTTGTTGTCGCGGCGCTGGGCGGAGATTTTCACATTGTCCAGCGTGGTATCGAAGAAGCCGATGACCGAGTCGAGGTCGGCCTCGATATCGACGCCCGGCGATTCCTCGGGAAGCTGCGGCTGGTTCTCCACGATCTGCCCGGCCGAGAACAGCGATTTGAAGAAGCGCCGGCCATCATAAGAACGGCCCTTGATGCGGACCTTCCAGACATTGTTCGCGCCCTGCTCGCCGCTGATCGACATCTGGGTCTGCTGGTTGAGCGTCATCACCGGAAAGTTGAATGCGACCGGTTTGCGTTTGTCGTCGACGCTCAGGCCGCCGCGCACGGCCAGATTGTCGCCCTGCAGGTTGATGTTGCGCAGATCGAAGGCGCCGCCCGCGACCGGTTCCAGATCGAACGTCAGGACCGCGCGCTGTCCGGGCGGCTTGCGCCATCCCAGACTGGACATCAGCAGGTCGGCTTCGGTCAGATTGAACTCGAAATGGAGCTGCGGATCTTGCTCTTTGCGGAAATTCACCGTCAGCTCGGTAGCCGCTCCGCCGCGGATCAGATGTTCGAGATTGACGCCGAGCTGCTGCCGCGCCTTGTCGTCAAACACCGTGCGCAGGCGCAGCGGCGGCTGCTTGTCGGCCGGCGCGTCGAAGATCCGCTGCCAGGCGACCAGCACGGGCATCCCGTTCATCTTCAGCTCGCCATGCGCTTCGATGGCCTTTTCCGTTACATCGAAATCGAGCGTACCGCCGTGAACGCCGAACCCGCCGGGCAGGTTGGTTGCGCGCAGATTCTGGACCTGCGACCGCCCGTTCAGCTTCATGTCCTTGAATTTCAGGTCGCGCACCATAGGCATGGCGATGCTGAACGTACTGACCGTGGTGGCGTTGATCTCCGGCATCGGCATTTTCAGCGCGCTGATATAGCCGAGCTTGGGATGATCGAGCAGGGCCATCACCGCGGCGGCCCCGGCTTCGCTCTTGAAATGGATCTCGCCCCTCGGCACGTGCGGACGAAGGTCGCCGACGATGAACTGGCCATCGGTGAACTGGACGGCTTCGCCGGAAGGCGAGGTGACTTCCGCCTTGGGCACGTTGAAGAAGAAGCGCTGTCCGGCAAGCTGGGCGGTCGCGGTCGCGATGCGCATCGGCGGAAGTCCCTCGACGTAATGGACTTCCAGGTCCTCCAGACCCAGCCGCATGTCGATGGCTTCGGTCGGCATATGGCCATCGGCGGTCAGGCTGGCCAGCAGTTCGGCGGGAATGTCGATCTTGACGGTGCCGCCGGTGATGCGTCCGGATGGGACGCGCCGGCCGATCCAGTCGCGCGCGCCGTTGCCGATGAATTTGGGCCAGATCAGCTTGAAGAAGGCAATCGGCATCGGGCTGACTTCGCCGGTCAGCTTGATCGCCGGCGAGTTGTGGCCCTGAACGAAGTTTCCGGCGAGCGAGATATGCGCGTCCGCCGCCTGCATCCGGAACTCGTCCAGCGCGATGGCGCCGCGCTTGGGATCGTAGCGGCCCTGCGCCTCCATTTTGTCGAGCGGGATCGTGGGCAGACCGAACTGCTCGGCGCCGAGAATGATTTCATCCGTGCCGAACAGGAACGCCCATACGCCGGTTTCGCGCTGCCGCTGGAGAACGCCGCTGAGCTTGAGGCGGCTCTTGCCCCAGCGCAAATCGGCTTCGGAGAGCTGAATAAGCCCTTGTTCGCGCGAATAGGACAGGGTCAGCTCGCCGCCATCGATGAGGGCCGGGTGTCTCTGATCCCATGGCGCATAGAATTCGCCGTCCTTCAACTGCGCGTCGATGGTGGCGGCAAGGATGTCGCCATTCTCGCCCAGGTCCATCTCCGCGTTGACGGTGACGGGCATGTTCCACATCGCCGGCAGGCGCAGGCCGGGGAAATCTGCGGTGAACGCCCTGGGAACGATGTCCTCGACGCCCACGCGAAGCGAAATCTGGCCGGATCGCCGATTCTGCTCGGCGCGGAAATTGACGTCGAAGGTCTCGCTGGGCGATTGCACGGAGATGTTGCCGACGACCGCGGTGTCGCCGGCGTCGTGCCGCAGGTCGAGCTCGGCGGCGGGCACGGCCCAGCGGGTGATCTGATCGCCCTGTTCGAAGTAGACCACGGCATCGCGAATGCCGAAGCTTTGCAGATAGGCGGACTGACCTTGCCGGGTCTTGGCGAACAGGTCCTTCAAGGCGTGGGTGAGGCTGACCGCGCGTCCGCGTGCGCTGCGGATCATGCCCTGGCGCGTGCGGGCGTCCGCGGTCACCTCCGCGGGGCCCAGCTCGGCGTCGATATCGGGCGTCACAGACGGCGGCGAGACCTCATGCCGGGCGGCGGTCGCATCGCCCGCGGGCCGGAGATCGCCTTTTGCCTCGCGCGGGTCGGCAAAGGAGAGCGCCAGGCCGCGCTCGTCGGAATATTGCAGATAAAGACGCGGGCCGATCAGGTTGATGTGGCTTGCCGCCAGCCGCCCGAGCAGCAGCGCGCCGACGCTCACATTCGCCGAGGCGAACGGAGACTCCGCGACCGGGCTGCTGCTGTCGTCGACCAGCTTGACGTCGGTGAGCCGGAACTCGACCCCGAACCCGCTTTCCGAGCGCCGCAGCACCGCATCGCCGATGTCGAAATGCAGACCCGAAAGCGTCCGGTTGACCGCCTTTTCGATCGGCGGAACGAGAAAGCTCATGGAGATCGGCGAATGCGCAAGACGCGCCTGAAGGGCGCCGAATGCGCCGCCGAGCACGATCAGCGCCAAGACCGCGACGCGGATAACCATCCTGGCGCAGAAACGGCTGGCGCCCGATGCCCGGAGCTTGATGGCGCCAAAGCCGCCCGACCGGTTCACCGGAACCAGCGCGCGCGAGTTTGCGCTACGAGCCGCGCCTTTCGGAAACCGGGCCGAAGTCGGCGTTCTCGGAGGTCTAGCTCTACCGCCTGTCATGTCGTGCTTTTATTGTCTTGCCTCTACCGGATGAAGCGACCTGCGGTCGCCTTCATCATGCGCATTGCGTGCATCGTCTATTCCGCGCCCGCCGCCGCCATCGACCGGAATAGCTGTGCACGACAATCTTCAGAAGAACCAGTTAAAATTTGCGCTTGCTGACAAGGTCCGACCGTCTGAGTATGCCCTGCATTTCAATGCGAAAAAGCGACAAAAGGAAGGCCGGATCGTCGATGCTTAAGGAAGGTGACAAGGCTCCCGATTTCGAATTGCCGCGCGATGGCGGCGCCACCGTCAAGCTGACGCAGTTCAAGGGCAAGCCGGTGGTGGTGTATTTCTATCCGAAGGACGACACGTCCGGCTGTACGAAAGAGGCGATCGGCTTCAGCGAAATGATCGATGCGTTCCACGAAGCCGGAGCCGAGGTCATCGGGATTTCTCCTGACAGCGTCAAGTCTCATGACAAGTTTAGAGATAAGCACGACCTGAAAGTCATCCTGCTCGCCGACGAGGAGAAACGGGCGATCGAAGCTTATGGCGTGTGGGCGCAAAAGAGCATGTACGGTCGCAGCTATATGGGCGTCGACCGTTCCACCTTCCTGATCGGCACGGACGGGAAGGTCAAGCATGCCTGGCGGAGCGTCAAGGTCCCCGGTCACGTCGATGCGGTGCTGGAGGCGGTGCTGGAGGCGGTGAAAAGCCTTTAGGCCCGGATGCGCAGCACGCCGCCGCCGCGGCGGGTGGCCTGCTTTTTGCTTGTTCGTCCAGAGCATAAATGCGACGCTTTTGCCGACTTTATTGAGGCGGGGCGTTCCAGCATGAACACGGTCTTGATCGCGCCGATGCGTTGACGTGCAGGGGTGGGCGTCGGCGTTAAGCTTCCGGTTTAGGGGACTTTTGGCAACAGTCGCGAATCACTTCCGGTTCCGAAGTGAGGGAGTCCCGCAGATGCGGCGAAAGGCCATTGAAAAGCGCATAGTGCCGGCTTAGAACGGAGGGACGCTGCCCCGTCGGAATTCGGAGAAGGTGCAGATGTTTAGTAAAAAGCCCGAAAAGCCAGAGAACGAAATGAACACGTTCAACTCGCAGAAGCCAATCACCAAGACGACCAGTAAAGCCGTCGGGGGCCCCTCGCAGACGCCCGGCTCTGGCCCATTGTCATCGCCCAATCCGGGGCAGCCGCCCATGGGTGGCGCGATGCCGAAGTCGGCGATGGCGACGCCGGCCTATCGCGGTTCCGACCGGATGGCGCCCTCCATTATAGGGGAAGATCTCACGGTCACCGGCAACGTCCTTTCTAAGGGCGAAGTGCAGGTTGATGGCCAGATTCAGGGCGACGTGCATTGCTCGTCTCTGATCGTCGGCGAGAAGGCCCAGATCACGGGCGGCATCGTCGCGGAAGACGTCGTCGTTCGCGGACAGGTTATGGGCTCCATTCGCGGCGTACGCGTTACCCTGCAGTCCAGCTCCCATGTCGAGGGCGACATCTTCCACCAGTCGCTTGCGATCGAGCAGGGCGCCTTCTTCGAAGGCAAGTCGCGTCGCTCGGAAGATCCGATCGCATCGGCGCCGAAGATCGATATGCTGTCGGGGCAGGCGGCGGAGTAATTCGCCGGCCGCTTCATTCGTCTTCTTCCGTGCGCTTTCTGCGGCTTTCGGCTGACCTGTTGACTGTTTGGAGGGTCCTGCGACCGCCCGGCATTCGGTCGGGAGCTTGGCCGGCGACCATAGGTCCAGGCAAGCGGCGGACGTCCCTTTGCAAGGCAGGCGCGGCGGTCGGGGCGCTCGCTCAGAGCTGCCGACATTCGACCGGATTCGCACGCGCGCTCTATCTCTTTGTTTGGGCATCGGATTTGTCCGAAGACCGCTTCGCATCCGCATCCTTTGCGGGGACATGCGTTTCGGTCCGATGCTTCAGCGTCGGTTGCCTTTCCTGTGAGCCTGTCGCGTTCGTTGCGGGCCGGTGCTTTTCAGTTGTGCTACGCTGTTTGAAACGGTCGCGGCCCAAACGGCAACGTGCGGCCAATCCGATTTTTTGCTTTGGCGGCAGGACCGATGCTCGCAGACCGTAAGATTCAGCCCGCCGGCTCGGCCATTTCGGTCGACGCCCTCGCTGATGGCGTGGTCAAAGGCGAGCGGGCCGCGCTTGGCCGGGCGATAACCCTCGTCGAGAGCAAGAAACCGGAGCACCGGCGGCTGGCGGACCAATTGCTCGCCCGGCTGCATCCCAAAACCGGCTCGGCCTACCGTATCGGCGTGACCGGGCTGCCGGGCGTCGGCAAGTCCACCTTCATCGACCAGTTCGGCTCCAATCTGATCGCGGACGGCCACCGGGTGGCCGTGCTCGCGGTCGATCCCAGCTCCACCCGGACCGGCGGCTCGATCCTCGGCGATAAGACGCGCATGGGCCGGTTATCCGCAAGCGACAGCGCTTTCATTCGCCCGTCGCCCTCCGGCCGGACCCTGGGCGGCGTTGCCCGGACCACCCGCGAGACCATGCTGATCTGCGAGGCCGCGGGCTTCGACGTCGTGATCGTGGAAACGGTCGGCGTCGGGCAGTCGGAGAGCACCGTCTCCGGAATGGTCGATTTCTTCCTCGTGCTGCTGCTGCCGGGCGCGGGCGACGAGCTTCAGGGCATCAAAAAAGGCCTGATCGAGCTGGCCGATCTGATCGCCATCAACAAGGCCGACGGCGAGATGGCGGCGCAGGCCGGGGCCACCGCAGCGGACTATAAGGCGGCGCTCAACATCCTCAGCGCGCGCGACGGCGACTGGCAGCCGCAGGTCGTGGCGATTTCGGCGCGTGAGAATAGCGGGCTGGACGCGCTATGGCAGGCGGTGCGGCGTCACCGGGAGTTGCTGCAGGCATCGGGCGCGTTCCAGGCCAGACGGCGCGATCAGGCCGTGACCTGGATGCACGAGCTGATCGAGGACCGGCTGCGCAGCCTGCTGCGAAGCAAGGAAGCCATCCGCTTGCGGATGGACGCGCTGGAGGGCGACGTGCGCGCCGGACGCAAGCTCCCCGGTCTCGCCGCCGACGAACTACTTGCGCATGGCGGGCTTCGACGCGCCGAAGTGAGTCCGCGACACGGCGGCGCCGGCGTGTATGGGCGCCCGACCATTCTCACCCAAGCCTGCTCTACTGACCAGGCGAGAGCAGGCACGCGCAACATCGACATATCCTCCGTAGACATACCGTCATCCCCGCGAAAGCGGGGATCCAGTAATCCTCATGAACTCTTTGAGGTTACTGGATCCCCGCCTTCGCGGGGATGACGGTTAAAAAGCATATCCTCCGCTCAAACCTACTGCGCCTCGGCCAGGAATCCGGAAATCGCGCTCCCCGCCTGTTTGATCGACAGCACGCCGTCGAGATGGCCGCGCTCGCCTTCGAGTTTCGCCGTCTCGACCTTGACGCCGTTGTCGCTGAGCGCTTTGGCCGTCGCCTCGACCGAGGCCGCCGCGAACACCTGGTCTTCCGGCTGGTAGATGATCAGCGTCGGCGCTTTGATCTTGGCGAACCTGGCCTTCGGATCCGCGCCGGAGAACAGCTGATTGGCCTTCACCAGATAGAGGAAATGGTTGGCATCCGAGGTCTTCGCCCGGCCCGCCCCGGCGCTGTCGAGCACCGCGTCGACCTGATATTTATTGTCGAAGGACGCGGCCGGATCGGCGCCGTCCTTGGCCCATTTCGCCCCATCGGCGCCGAGAAAGGTCTTATTGGCCCATTCCCAATGATTGGCGTGCAGCGTCACGATCTTCAGCGCCTGGGCGAGCCCGGCAAGCGGCGGCTCCTTGCCATAATAGTTGCCGCCATTCCAGTTCGGATCGAGCCGGATCGGCGCCGCCCAGATGTCGAGCCAGCCGATCAGATCGGCGTCCGCCTCCGCCGATCCGATCACGGCCATGATCCGGCCGACCATGTCCGGATGGTCCGCCGCCCATTCATAGGTCTGCAGCGCGCCCATCGAGGCGCCGCCGACCATGACGAGCTTCTCGATGCCGAGGCTTTCGACGAGTTTCTTCTGCACCTCGACGAAGTCGCCCATGGTGACGATCGGGAAGTCCATCCCATAGGGTTTGCTGGTGTCCGGATTGGTCGAGGCAGGCCCCGTCGTCGTGACGTTCGGATCGTTTGCGCCGAGATTGACCAGCGTATCGGAGGAGAGGACGAAATATTTGCTCGTGTCGATCGGCTTGCCGGGACCGATGATCGCGTCCCAATAGCCGGGCGCCTTGTCGGCCGCCGCGTATTTGCCCGCCGCATGGCTGTTGCCGGAGAAATAATGGCAGATCAGGATCGCATTCGACTTGTCTGCATTCAGCGTGCCGTAGCTTTCCCAGCCGACCTTGACGTCCTTGATGGTCTTGCCGCCCTGCGTGGTGAATTCGGGCAGGGAAAACACCTCTTTCTTCGTCATCAGGTCCTGAGCGGCGGCTGGCCCGAGGGTGAACAGGATCATCAAGAGCACAGATAGACATTTCCTCATGCGTCGCCTCCCAATTGTGATTTTTTGAGTTCGCGCTTTCCTGAACGCGCAGAACAATCCAGCATAACGCAGACGCCGCCGCGGGTAACGCAGTTTGGAATTGTGGCGCAGGACCAGTATTCGTCGGCAGCGGCGCGGCGCTTATCGACGGCGCGTCCGCGGACTCATCGACGGAGGGAGGCAATGGCAGTCGATCAATTGCAGCAGACGGTCAGGACGCGGCCCACCGCGGTGTTCTGGCTCGTCGTTCTGGCGGCGCCCGTTCTTGAGTGTCTCGCGCTGCTGGTAATCATCGTGGTGGAGCAATCGTTCAGCTCTGATGCCGTCGACATCAACACAGCGGCCGTGACGTCCGCTGTCTTCCAATTTTCTTTCGCCCTGCTGTTCGCCGGAATGCTGACGGTCCTTGCTGCGGAGTTGATTTCGGGACGGATCAAGGAGAAAGGCTGGGTCAGCCGCGCATACGGGTTCGGCGCGTTCCTGATCGGGATCGTTCCAATCATAGTGATCGCGGTTATCGCGCGCGAGGATACGCGGTCGCTATCGGAGACGATCTGGATCGTGCTGAAGCTATTCTTCCTGCCCACCATCTTCGCCGCATTCGTGTTGCGCAGTTTGGTCGGGAAGCTCAGGTGGATCGGATCTCCGGAGCCGCCGGCATAAGCCGTACACCTGCGCTTCGGTCGTCTGTCTTCAGCTCTCAGATGCCGTTCAGCCCGCCTGTGCTTTACTTTTCCCCATCATTGGGCGGACGGTGCTCGCGGCGGGAGGGAGAAGCAATGCAGTTGCCGGCGTTGGAAAGGTCGTCATGGGCAAGGCCGCTTGCGGCCGGATTGCTCATCGCAGTCGCCGGTCCGCCGCTGGGCTTTTTGCCCATCGTCGCCTGGTTCGCGTTGGACCAAGGCGAGTTTTCGTTTTCACTGCTGAACGCGCCGCCCGACCTGCTTCTGATGCCCTATATCATCGGCGGCGGTCCGGCGCTGATTGCAGGCGCGGTCGCGGCGTGGCTCATTCGGCGATATGGCTGGGTCCCGGCCCGCTCTTGGCTGGTCTCGACCCTTGTCTTTGCCCTGGCTCCCGCGGCCCTCTTCGTCTTGCGCCAGCCGCCGTCTGCGGCGGTCTTTGTGCCGAAGCTCGTCCTCTATTATCGTCGCCGCGACATGCTTCGCCTCCCTCGTGCTCCGATATCTGATCATTGCGCTCGGGTTGATGCGCCAAGCGGAGCGGCCGGAATAAGGTCCGGCCTGCTCGGCGTTCGATAGAGCGCATACGCCGCTTGTCAGAAGCGCAGCCGGCTCGCCCGCATGACGTGGGGCAGGGTGCGCACCCGGTCGAGGATGGCGTCCTCGATCGGGGCGTCGATGCCGATCAGGGCGATCGCCTTGCCGCCAACGGATCTCGCGGCCGAGATTGAAGGTCGCGATATTGACGCCGGGCTCGCCCAGCAGCGTGCCGAGCGCGCCGATATAGCCGGGCTTGTCGTCATTTTCCGTATACAGCATATGCGGCGTCAGTTCGGCCTCCAGCTCGATGCCGTGGATCTGAATGAGGCGCGGGCGGCCGTCGGAGAACACCGTTCCGGCCACGGAGCGCTCCTGCCGCTCGGTTCTTCACCGTCACGCGCATATAGGTCTCATAGGCGCCCTGCTGATCGCGGCGCACCTCCTCGACCATGATGCCGCGCTGGCGGGCAATAACCGGCGCGCTGACCATATTCACATCCTGCAGCAACGGCCGCAGCACGCCGGTCAGCGCCGCCGCCGTCAGCGCCTTGGTGTTCATGTCGCCGATCTCGCCGGCATATTCGAGGCGGATCTGGCTGAGGCCGGTTTCGGTGAGCTGGCCGGCCATCGAGCCGAGCTGTTCGGCCAGCTTGACGAAGGGCCGCAGGCGCGGGGCTTCCTCCGCCGAGATCGAGGGGAAGTTGATCGCGTTGGTGATCGCGCCCTTGATCAGATAGTCCGACATCTGCTCGGCCACCTGCACGGCGACATTCTCCTGCGCCTCGTTGGTCGATGCGCCCAGATGCGGGGTGCAGATCACGATTGGGCAGGCCGAACAGCGGGTTGTCGGTCGCCGGCTCGGTCTCGAACACATCGAGCGCCGCGCCCGCCACATGGCCGGACTGCATCGCCTCGGCCAGCGCCGCCTCATCGATCAGCCCGCCGCGCGCGCAATTGATGATGCGCACGCCCTTTTTGGTCTTCGCGATGGCTCTCGGCATTGATGATATATTTGGTGCTGGTCGGTCAGCGGCGTGTGCAGCGTGATGAAATCGGCGCGGCGCAGCAGCTCGTCGAGCTCGACCTTCTCCACGCCCAGATCGATGGCCCGCTCCGGCGTCAGGAACGGATCGAAGGCGATCACCTTCATGGCCAGGCCCTGCGCCGCGGCTGGCGACGATCGAGCCGATATTGCCGCAGCCGATCACGCCGAGCGTCTTGCCGGTCACCTCGACGCCCATGAATTTGGACTTCTCCCACTTGCCGGCCTGGGTCGAGCGGTCGGCTTCGGGAATCTGGCGGGCCAGCGCCATCATCATGGAGATGGCGTGCTCGGCGGTGGTGATCGAATTGCCGAAGGGCGTGTTCATCACGATGATGCCCTTGGCGGTCGCTGCGGGCACGTCGATATTGTCGACGCCGATGCCGGCGCGGCCGATCACCTTCAGATCGCCGGCGCCTGCCAGCACCTTCTCGGTGACCTTGGTCGCCGAGCGGACGGCGAGACCGTCATACTGGCCGATGATGTCGGCCAGTTCGTCCTTGTCTGAGGCCGATCTTGACGTCGATGTCGACATCGCGGTCTGTCGAATATCTGCTGCGCCAGCGGCGACAGCTTGTCGGCGATGAGTACGCGGGGAGCCATTTGATGCCTCCTGAACTCTCGGGAAATTATCTTTGCGTCGATTGCATCCGGCGCATTCGGCGCCGGAGCTTTGCATCGGCGAGAGTCCCGGCGGCATGCGCCGCCTTCAGGCGACGCAGCCAATCGGACGATCGCCTAAGCAGCTTTCAATGCCTCGGCTTTGACGTTGGCGAAGGCCCAGTCGAGCCAGGGCATCAGCGCTTCCAGGTCGGCCTTTTCGACCGTCGCGCCGGCCCAGATCCGCAGGCCGGGAGGCGCATCGCGATAGGAGCCGATATCCATGGCCACGCCGAGCTTTTCCAGCGCTCGATGCGATCTGCTTGGCGATCGCCGCCTGGGTCTCTGCCGGAGCGCTGGTCGACTTCCGGATCGACGATCTTCAGACAGACCGAGGTGTTGGAGCGGATCGCCGGCTTGACCGCCAGGAAGCCGACCCAGTCGGTGTTCGCTCGACCCAGTCGGCGATGACTTTGGCGTTCGCATCGGCGCGGGCCTGCAGCGCGGCAAGGCCGCCGAGGCTTTCCGCCCAGCCGAGCGCGTCCAGATAGTCCTCGACGCAGAGCATGGACGGCGTGTTGATCGTCGCGCCTTCGAAAAAGGCGGTATCGATCTTGCCCTTCTTCACCAGCCGGAACAGTTTCGGCAGCGGCCAGGCCGGCGTGTAGCTCTCCAGCCGCTTGACGGCGCGCGGGCTGAGGATGATGACGCCGTGCTGCGCCTCCCCGCCGAGCACCTTCTGCCAGGAGAAGGTCGTCACATCGAGCTTGTCCCAGGCGAGGTTCTGCGCGAAGGCGGCGGAGGTTGCGTCGCAAAGCGTGAGCCCTTCGCGGTTGGCCGGGATCCAGTCGCCGTCCGGAACGCGCACGCCCGAGGTCGTGCCGTTCCAGGTGAACACCACGTCGCGGGCGAAATTCGACCTCGGTGAGGTCGGGCAGTTCGCCGTAATCGGCGGCGATCTTGCGCGCGTCCTCGATCTTCAGCTCTTTGAGGATGTCGGTGACCCAGCCCTGGCCGAAGCTTTCCCAGGCCAGCACGTCGACGCCGCGCTCGCCGAGCAGCGACCACATCGCCATCTCGAAAGCGCCGGTATCCGAGGCGGGCGTGATGCCGATCAGATAGTCGGCCGGCACGCCGAGGATGGCGCGGGTCTTGTCGATGGCGAGCTTGAGCCGCGCCTTGCCCTCTTTGGAGCGGTGCGAACGGCCGAGCAGCGCGTCTTTCAGATTGTTGACATCGTAGCCGGGGCGCTTGGCGCAGGGGCCGGAAGAAAAATGCGGCACGCGCGGGCGCGCGGCCGGTTGCGGCATGGTCATTGGCGTCTACCCTTCCAGATAGTTGCCTCCCGTTGGGGGGAGGTGTCCCACCGACGCGGATACGCCTTGCCGAAGATGAAGTCAAGGTGATGAGCAGAAAAGCAAAACGCGCCAGCCCCGTATACGCATTTACGGCGGGGCGGCGCGCTGGGAGGGTCTTACGCGTTACGCTTTGTTATTTGGCGACGATGCCGCCACGTTTTTCGAGAGCCGCGGTCTGCGTATCGAGGGGTTCGCCGGCTGCGTTCTCGTGACGATAAATGACCTGCGCCTGTTCGATGACGGGCGTGGCGGAGGTGGTTGCCTGCGCCTCCGGAAGTTGCTCCGCTTCGGGCATGGCCAGCGCTGCAAATGCAATTGAAACAACAACTGCAAGTGTACCGATAAATATAACGCCGCTCTTGCCAATACCTGAAGAAAACATCTCCTAATCTCCTATCTGGAAGGCGATGTGCCGAGCATTGGGTGGTCTTAAAGCTCGTTTCATCGCCGCAACTTGTGGTAAGAACGAGGTGACCGGGCAAAAGGTTCCAGCGATTACAGATCGGCCTGCTTTAGCCTGTGGATAGAATGTGCGATGACGCGCGGCGGGGCTGGACAAGCCGCGGAGGGCTTGCGCGCGGCGAGTGCCAAGGGCAGAGGATGAACGAGGATGCAGACAGCGCAGGAGATCATCGAACAACTCGGCTTGCAGCCCCATCCGGAGGGCGGTCATTTCCGCGAGACCTTCCGAGATCCGCAGCCGGCCGGCGAACGCGCGGCGTCGACCGCGATCTACTTCCTGCTGGCCGTGGGCGAGGTCTCGCACTGGCACCGCGTCGATGCCGTCGAGGTCTGGCACTTCCATGCCGGTGCGCCGCTCGAGATGAGCATCGCCGAGGACGGCGTGCGCTCCACCTTGACGCTGGGGACCGATCTCGCCGCCGGGCAGAGGCCGCAGGCGGTCGTGCCCATGATGGCCTGGCAGTCGGCGCGCAGCCTTGGCGCGTGGACGCTTGTCGGGTGCACGGTGGCGCCGGGCTTCGAGTTCGCCGGGTTCGAGCTGGCGCCTCCAGGCTGGTCGCCTGCGGGCCGGTAGCCGGCCCAGCCGACGCGCGATCCTCTCTTTACGGAGCGTTGCCGGCACCCATTCAAAACGCTCCACGAACGCTGCATTTGGTTAAGCGCCGCGCCAGGATCTGCTCACGCTTTGAGCAGCGTCTGTCATAGTGGTCGCGGTCTGGCCCCACAGACATCCACAATAAATCCAGGAGACCCGATCATGAAGTTCGTCCCCGCACTCGCTCTGGCGGCGGCTCTTGCAATTGCCGGTACGGCATATGCGAATGACGCGCCGACCACCAAGGCCGATTGTGAGAAGGCTCATATGACCTGGGATGACACGCACGGCAAATGCATGAAGTAGGCGGCAGGTAATCGGCACCGCGGCAAACGGCCCTCGTTTGCCGCGGTGTTTCGTTGTCGCGCGCTCAGCCTGCGAAGCGCCGGAAGCCTGCACGCGCGATCAGGCAGGCGACCACCATCTCGGCCCAGGCGAGAACGAAGGCTCTTAGCGGGAAGCGCCGGGCCGCCGGGCTGAGGATATCGGTCCCGGTCATCGTCCAAGCTTCTCCTCGATGGGTGCCAGAAGGGTGTCGACATAGCCGCGCAGTTCGGCGGCGTCGGCGATCACGCGCGACACCGACCACAGACCCTGCGCCGAAATCGTCAGCATCCGCGCCAAAGCAGGGGCATCGATCTCCGGCAAACATCCCGCTTTGCGGGCGTCGTGCTCGATCGCGCTGCGAAAACCGGCGGTGAGACGGCCCAGATGGCGAATGACCAGGGCGCGGAAAGCGCCGTCATGCGGGCCGCTCTCCGTCATGGTATTGGCGACGAGGCAACCCGGTCCGGGAAGGCCGTGCTGCTCCGCCAGCCGGATCTGATGCTCGAAATAGCTGCGGATCTCGGCAAGACCGGCGCCCTCGGCCTCGACGCGGGCGAAGGCCGGTGTCACCACCGTCTCGAAATAGGCCTCTACCGCCGAAACGAACAGGCCGCGCTTGTCCTTGAAGCCGGTGTAAAGCCCATGCCGGCTCACCCCGGTGCGCGCGACGAGGTCGTCGATCGAGGTCGCGTAGAAGCCGTGCTCCCAGAACTGCTCCATCGCTCGGGAGATCAGTTCAGCTTGTGTGTAGTTCTTGGGTTTCGGCATGATCGAGAAAATAACAGAACGATCATTCTGAATCAATTGCATAATCTGACATCGTGCCTTAATTTGCGCCTGCTTTGCTTGGCTACAGAAGGCGCGATGGGAACTGCGCCGTGTGCGCAATGATTTTGGGGGAATTGAAAATGGCTGTGCCGCGTGTCTTGCGTATCTTCAAGGTCCGGGATCAGGGCAATCTGGAGTTCTGGGTTTCCAATCTCGTCATCGTTCTGTCGACGGTGCTCGGCGTTTTCCTCGCCGCACAGGCCGGCTACCGCACCGCGCTCGATTTCGAGACCGCCCGCGGCGAGCGCGAGGGCTATTTCATGCGCCGCGCCTTGCTCGACGAGCTCAACGACAATCTGAAGCAGGCTGACGTTTTCGCCGACAACATCATCAACAAGGATGGCTGGCGCTTCCAGTCGCAGAAGGAGATCTTCGCGCTGCAGAACTTCGTCTGGGAGACGATGAAGCAGCAGTCGGTGACGTTTCAGCTTCCTTCGATGATCCTCACCGGCGTCAGGCGCTATTACGACACCGCCGATGCGCTGGCCGGCGGTCTGGCCCAGGGGCAGGGCACGGCTATCGAGTTGGCAAAGAGCTGGCAGAAGGAAACAAACTCGGTGCGCGAGACGTTAGTGCCGGCATTGGAGCACGATATCGCGGATTTGCGCGGCCGGCTTGCGCACCGCGGGATTGCGGTCGAATGAGTCTTTTCTGCATCAACCCTGGGAAATCCACAGATTGCAAATCGTTAAGGGATTGACTGTTGCGAACAGATGACGATCGGCCGCGAATCGGATATCAAATCAGAAGAAGGTAAACGCCTTCTTAACAGTATCAGTAATAGTGGAGCGTCCAGTGAAGCACGAGTCCGATCCCGACTGGAGACAGTTGGGGAGTATTGCGAACAGCGTCCTGCGTTCGGTCGCGGAGAAGCGAATGAAACATGCTGAATTTCTGACGGCGGAAAAAGGCCCCTTCGAAGCCCCTCTGCATTCCCCGCAAGCAGAACACCGCCTTCAGCTTGTTTTGCCATTCGCCTCGGACCCCGCGACGGTGGCCTATCGGACGACCGGCCGAGCCTAGGCCGGGCGAAGACGGGCCCGCATCGGGCTTCTGGAGAGGTAGCGTGTGAGTGTGGCGCTGAGTTGAGTCGAGTTGTGTAGCGTTGAGTTGAGTCAGGTTGCGTTGCGTAAGTTGCGTAAGTTGCGTTTGTTGCGTCCGAGTGAGTGTGCGTAAGCGTTCGCGTTGCGTTTTGATGAGTTCGTGTTTGCGTAAGCGTTGAGTGATCGCGTTACCCTCTGTTGTGCCGAGTTTGTATTGCGTCGAGTGCGGGTTGAGTTGCGTCGCGTCAAACGAGCGGCTTGGCTGAGATGAAGATTGCCGAGGAATTACGAGCCGCCCGAACAAAGCTGATCGCCTGCCGCCCCCCAGGCGTTTGCGATCGGCGAGAATCGAGAACGGGCGCTCCATCCGGGCGCCCGTTCTTCGTTCGTGTACTCTCCTCGCCTTCGGGAGATTTTACGGCTCCAGTTCCGTATCCCAGTAGAGATAGTCGAGCCAGCTTTCATGCAGGTAGTTCGGCGGAAACAGCCGTCCGTTGCGGTGCAACTCGTGCACCGTTGGCCGGTAGGGCGTCTGCCATGGCCACATAGCGGCCTTTGACGGCATCGCCCCGCCTTTCCGCAGATTGCACGGCGCGCAAGCGGTGACGACGTTGTCCCAGCGGGTCATCCCGCCCCGCGAGCGGGGGATAAGATGATCGAAGGTCAGGTCGTCCTTGGCGCCGCAATACTGGCATGAGAACCGGTCCCGCAGGAACACGTTGAACCGCGTGAAGGCCGGATAGAGCGCCGGCTTCACGTAGATCTTGAGCGAGACCACGCTCGGCAGCTTCATCTCGAATGTCGGGCTGCGCACGGCGCGCTCGTATTCGGAGACGATATTCACCCGGTCGAGGAACACAGCCTTGACCGTTTCCTGCCAACTCCAGAGGGATAAAGGGTAGTAGCTGAGAGGTCGGTAGTCCGCGTTGAGCACGAGGGCCGGATAGGCCTCGGGGGGCGAGCTTGCGGTTGCTGCTGCGATCACGTCTGCCTTTCCTGACGGTTGCCCGTTAGCCTTGCAGTGACGCTCGCACTACGTCGCGTATTTAGGCATACTATAACTATGTTTCACTTCTGTGAAGCCCTGCTGTGCGGTAGTCGTGGGTAAGCGACCTCTCGCCGCAAGGCGATGGAATGGCTGCGCTTTTGCGATCGCCTCGGTTTCATCTCGCCGCTTCCTGAACGAATATTGAACCGCCCGTCTAAAATCGGCACATCGGCCTTGCCGACGCTTCGTGCAAAGACGCCTTTTTCCCGCGCGACAGGCAGTATAAAAGCATGATGCGCCAGTCGCGGCGGCAATGGGATGGGGAGTGTCATATGAGTACCGATGATGTGGCTCAGCGCCGGCATCAGGAATTCTTGCGGCAGCAGCACGAAAAGCAGCTGACCAATTCGTCGATTCAGGCGAACGCGGCGGCGGCGGAGCTGATCGCCGAGCGCATCGCGGCAAAGCTCGCCGAGCAGAACGACATCATCTACAAGATCGGCCAGAAGCAGGGCCGGACGAGCGCAATAGCCTACGTCTCGCTGGTGATCGGCGGCGTGGCGGCGCTGGGCCAGCTTTTCGGCCCGCTCTGGGAATGGCCGGTGTTCCGCGGTCTGTTCGGCTAAGGCTGCGCCGCGATCCGGCCGGCAGCTCCAGATTCTGAACTTTATCGAGCGCTGCCGAGGGCGACACTGGCTTGCGGGAGACGGCGGGCTCATGCCGCGCGCGTCTCGCTCACCGTCAACGCCGGAGCCCAGCGACATGACCGAGACCCCGCCGACCGACCTTGAACGCGCCGTCGCCAGCCATTACGGGCGGGCGGGACTGGCGGATGCCATCTTCGCCGGCCTGCAAAAGATCGCCGCGGACCCGCAGGCGCCGACCGTCAACGAATTGGCGCCCGTCGATGAATTCCACACGGCCGGCCGTCTGGCCACGCTCGAAGCGATGGCCATGATGCCGCTGGCGCCGGGCATGCACGTGCTGGACGCCGGCTGCGGGATCGGCGGCACGGCGCGCTGTCTGGCGGCCGAGCACGGCTGCCGGGTCACCGGCATCGACCTGACGCCGGACTATATCGAATTGGCAAAGCGACTGACGGAGCGCATGGGGCTGTCCCGAGCCTGCAGCTTCCGGCAGGGCAGTGTGCTCGACCTGCCGTTTGCCGATGCGTCGTTCGACGCCGCGGTGACGTTCCATGTCGCGATGAATATCCAGGATCGGCCGCGCTTTTACGGCGAGCTCGCCCGGGTTCTCAAGCCCGGCGCACCGCTTTGCGTATTCGACGTGATGAAAGGCCCGGAGCCGGGAATGCGCTATCCGGTGCCGTGGGCCGAGACCGAGGCGACCAGCTTTTTGAGGTCGCGCGACGAAACCGCCGCGTTGCTCGCCGATGCGGGCTTTGCCGTCGAGGCGGAGAACAACCTGCGGCAGTTCGCTCTCGACTATTTCCGTGACATGCCGGCGAAGATCGCCAAGGCCGGCGGACCGCCGCCGCTGGGCCTTCATCTGTTGACCGGTCCGAACG
Organism: uncultured Alphaproteobacteria bacterium; assembly: GCA_963727575.1. Taxonomy (GTDB): domain Bacteria; phylum Pseudomonadota; class Alphaproteobacteria; order Rhizobiales; family Rhodomicrobiaceae; genus JAHQVI01. Next base: position 17,935 of record CAVSIA010000012.1, on the reverse strand, counting down.
GGACGGAAAAATTCGCCAACTATTACGGGGCCCTGGAGGTTCACATGGTCGAGCCGGTCATCCTGGTCGCCAAACGGGCGTGATCGCCGGAGGGTGGGGCGCGCAGCAGCCTCAGATCAGGATCTCGTCGGCGGTCATGGTCCAGCGGACGCCCGCCGGATCGAAGCTGTAGGTGACGTCGGCCTTGAGCGTTTGGGCAACGAAACGCTCGATGATCGTGCGCCCGAAGCCGGAACGCTCCGGCGTTTTCACGTTTGGGCCGTCTTCTTCCTGCCAGATGATGGTCAGCCGCCGTTCCAGCTCGTCGACCGACCAGTTCACCACGATCCGGCCCTCGGGACTTTTGAGCGCGCCGTATTTCGTCGCGTTCGTCGCCAGCTCGTGGAACGCCATGCCGACCGAGCGGGCGGCTTCCGCGATGATCTGCACCTCCGGACCCGAAATGAGCACCTGCGGGGAGTTCTCGACCACGAACGGCTTGAGCTGATTCTCGAGCAGCAGATGCAGCGGCACACCGGCGCCGGAGCCCTGCAGGACCAGATCCTGCGCGGCAGCGGTCGCCATGATCCGCTGGACGAATTTTTCCTCGAATTCCTTGACCGTCTCGCTGGTCGCCGCGAGTTGGCGCGCCATGGCGAGGATCATCGAGAGCTGGTTCTTGTTGCGATGCGCCAGCTCGTGCATCAACGTGTCGATCTGCCGGACCTGCTCGCGCGATCGCTCTTCGCTCTCCTGGAGCCTGGCCGTGCGCGAGGCGATCAGCGCCGAGGTGCGGCTCAGCGAGCTCATGACCTCGTTGGCTTCGCTCAAAGGCAGATCATGGGCGATCACCCGGTCGCCGCGGGCCAGCGCGACCGTTGCGCTCTTGATTTCGCTGATCGGGTCGGCGAGCCGTTTGCCGATCAGCGTGCCGAGCACGATGGTCAGCAGCGCGGCGAGCGCAATGGCCACGCAAAACCAGCGCACCGATGTCCACAGCACCGCATCGAGCTGGGCTTTCGAGGCGCTGACCGTCGTCCGCCATCCCGAGACGCCCGACCAGACCGCGGCCTCGGTCGAATTCCGGCCCTCATCGTCGCGGAACTGGGTAATCAGCGGGTCCGCCTTGGATTTCAAGCGGTCCGCTTTCATCGGAATGGCGGTGCCGTTCTTGATCGGCAGGTCCGAGATCACCCGGCCCTCGCGGTCGGAAAGCGTGATCACATAGTCCTCTGCGCCTTTGGCGCCCGAGAGGATCTCCCGGAAGCGTTCGACTTCGAGCGTAATCAGCAGGATATATTTGATCTTGTTGTTGAAGGTGACCGGCACCTCGATATTGACGACGTATTGCTTGGAAACAGTGCCTTTGAAGACGTCGGAGACGTAAGGAAGTCCGGTGTCGAGGACGATATTGGCGCTCTCTTCGTCCGCCGTTTTCGGCAGCGGCGTGCCATAGGGGACGCGCGTATTGAGGAGTTGCTGCAGCGAGGTGTCCAGCAGCAGGACGTTGACGCGCCGTTCCGCCAGTGCGGCCTTCGCCCGTTCCTGGAATTCCGCCAGCTTCGAATTCGCCAGCAGAGACGAGTTCGACAGCGTTTTCAGCACGGTGAGATAACCGTAAATCTCGCGGTCGACGTCGCCGGAGACGTCCTTTGCGGCGCGAATAAGCTGTTCCCTGGTCTTCGACCGCTCTGAGGAGGTGATGTTGTCGAGCGCCAGACCGACGACGAGCAGCAAAGGCAGCACGAGCGCCGCGGCAAAAATGAACAGATGCGTTTTCAGGGAACCGCGCGGCGCAATGAGCGCGCGCACCGGGGCGGACACCGTCATGAACCTATAAGAAGCCTCGTTTAGGATCCGCCGGACGCTTCCTGCGGAATAGTCTTCTCGATTCAGTCTCGCCAAGCGCCCTCACAAGCTATCAGGCAAGTGATGGCGCCCTGGTTCGGTTCGCGGCGGTTTCACTTGACCATTCTAGGGTTCCACGAGCGGCAACAACGGCACAAAATTCGCCGGGGCCGCGGATCGCGATACCGCCCCAGCGCTCCATTATCACCAGATATCGACACCGGGCCGCAATCGACCCGGCTTGCCCACTAATTATTGAGTTTAGCAGTAATTCCGGGCGGCGGCAACAGTCCTTCGCGGGCCCGGAAGCTCCCGCTCTACATCGTTAACGCAGCTTGAAAGCCTCACCCAGTGCGACCTCGCGGCCACGGCCCGATTCGATGAAGAAATCCTTGATTTCCGGCCGCCTGTCGAGCTGGATCCGGTAGATTTCGCCGACCGCGCCCGTAAATTCGCCGCCGCGGCCAAGCTGCTCCTCGCCGAAGGTGAGCATGCGCAGATTGGGCCAGGCCCGGCCGCGAATCGACAGCACCTTTTGCAACACGTCGCGGGCCGGGATCGCGGGCTGGGATTGCGCCAGCAGCAGGGTCATCGCCGCGGTCGAGCGCGAGACGCCCATATGGCAGTGCACCAGCAGGTGGCGCAGCGCTTCGGGGTCGCGAAGGATGTCGCGTCCGAAGGTCAGCACCTGCTCGACATGATGCGGCTGCGGCGGCTCGATGTCCGGGCTCTCCTCGATCACGTCGTGAAAGCGCAGCTCCAACCGGGCATGTTCGCCGTAAGCGCCGAACGCTTCGGGCTCGGCGCGGTCGGGGTCGAGGATCGAAAGCACATGGCTGACCTGCCCTTCGGCGTGGCCGGCCAGCTCCTCGATGCCGCAAATGGTTAAGCGGAACGGCAGGCTGAGTTCTGCGGAAGCCTGATCTTGCATAGCGTCACAATCCTTTTCTTCCGATTATGACACAGCAAGCTTAACAGGGACATGTCAAGAACGCCCTTGCGGCGATGCTGTCACGTCACGTCACGGCACGGCGGTTGCACGTTTTCCGCAAATTTCTGCAGCGATTTGTCAACAATGAACCTGGAGACTACAGTTGCGTTTAGGAAGCGGTATTTCAACGAGAAAGGTTTGACGCACCGGCATGTGCGGAATTTGCGGCGAGATCGTATTTTCGGAGGGGGTTGCGGATGCCGCGGCCATCGGCCGGATGATGGGTGTCATGTCACGGCGCGGGCCGGACGCTGCGGGACAAATCCTGAGAAGCCAGGTCGGGCTCGGCCACAGGCGTCTGAAGATCATCGATCTGACCGAAAAGGCCGCCCAGCCGATGATCGATTCCGAGCTGGGGCTGGAGATCGCCTTCAATGGCTGCATCTACAACTATCCGCAGCTTCGTCAGGAGCTCCAGGGCAAGGGCTACCGGTTCTTCTCCACCGGCGACACCGAGGTCATCCTCAAGGCCTATCACGCCTGGGGACCGTCCTGCGTCGAGCGCTTCAACGGCATGTTCGCTTTCGCCATCCATGAGCGCGATACCGGCCGCGTCGTGCTGGCGCGCGACCGCTTCGGCATCAAGCCGCTCTATCTGAGCGAGACGCCCGGCCGGCTGCGCTTTGCCTCCTCGCTCCCGGCGATCCTCGCCGCCGGCGATGTCGACACCACCATCGATAAGACCGCGCTCGCCTTCTACATGAGCTTTCACGCCGTCGTGCCGCCGCCCTACACGATCCTGAAAGGCGTGCGCAAACTTGCCCCGGCGACGGTGCGCGTCATCGAGCCGTCCGGCGACTATACCGACCGCACCTTCTGGCAGCTCGATTTCGCCCGCGATGCCGCCGATGTCGACCGCAGCTTCGACGACTGGCGCGACATGGTGCTGGAGGCGCTGCGCCGCGCCGTGGCCCGCCGCATGGTGGCCGACGTGCCGGTCGGCGTGCTGCTCTCGGGCGGCGTCGATTCCAGCGTCATCGTCGGCCTGCTGGCGGAGGCCGGACAGCACGGACTGATGACCTTCTCGGTCGGCTTCGAGGAAGCGCATGGCGAGAAGGGCGACGAGTTCCAGTATTCCGACCTGATCGCCAAGCGCTTCGAGACCAATCACCACAAGATCTTCGTGCCGTCCGAGCGGCTGATGGATGCGCTTCCCGGCACGATCGGGGCGATGTCGGAGCCGATGGTCTCCTATGACAATGTCGGCTTCTATCTGCTCTCCCAGGAGGTCTCCAAGCACATCAAGGTGGTGCAGTCCGGACAGGGCGCCGACGAGGTGTTTGCCGGCTATCACTGGTATCCGCCGCTGATGAGCTCGAACGATGTGGCGTCGGACTATGCGCGCGTGTTCTTCGACCGCTCCTTCGACACGCTCAAGGCCCATCTTGCGCCGCAATGGCACACCGAGCGCGACGAAGCGCTGGCCTATGTCAGCGACCATTTCGCCACGCGGCGGCGCGGCCTCGCCCGTCGACAAGGCGCTGCGGCTGGACTCCACCGTCATGCTGGTCGACGATCCGGTGAAGCGCGTCGACAATATGACCATGGCCTGGAGCCTGGAGGCGCGCGTGCCGTTCCTCGATCACGAGCTGGTCGAACTGGCCGCGCGCATCCCGCCCGAGCACAAGCTGGCCCACGGCGGCAAGGGCGTGCTGAAGGAGGCGGCCCGCCTGGTGGTGCCGTCGGAGGTCATCGACCGCAAGAAGGGCTATTTCCCCGTACCCGCGCTCAAATATCTCGACGGTCCCTATCTGGACGATGGTCAAGGACGCCCTCGGTTCCGACGCGGCGCGTCAGCGGGGCCTGTTCCGGCAGGACTATCTCGACACTCTGTTCGCCGATCCGAAAGCGCATATCACGCCCTTGCGCGGCTCCGAGCTCTGGCAAGTGGCGCTGCTGGAGATGTGGCTGCAGACGCATGGCATTTGAGATCGCGGCGGCCGGCTAACACAAGGAGGCCCACTCATGGGCAGAATTTCGACGACACGCCGCAAATTCGCCAGCCGCCAGCGGGCGCGGCGCCTTCGCCTGCAGGCCGACCAGGAACTGCGTCCCTCTTACGGTCCTAAAAGCGCATCGCAGCATGAAGCCGAACGCCATGGTGGATTGCGGCTGGGGCCGGCTGCTGTTCGGGCAGACCTTCGACAATCCGAAAGAGCTGAGCGATGCGCTCGGCGCGGAAGGCCCCGACCGCCGCGACATCGCCTTCTATATCCGCGACCCGCATGTGCTGCTGGCCGGCGCGCCGCAGGAGCTGTTCCTCGACCCCTCCCACACCTACCGGCTTGACCTGAACCGGACCGTGACGCCGATGCGGCGCCGGGAGCAGGGCTTCTTCGTCCGGCGCCTGGCCAGCAAGCAGGACGCCGAGCAGGTCAACCGGATCTACATGGCGCGCAACATGGTGCCGGTGCCGCCGGAATTCTTCTGGTCCAATCGCGACAGCCGCGCGCTGACGGTGCTGGTCGCGGAGGACGAGCAGACCGGCAACATCCTCGGCACGGTGATGGGCGTCGATCACAAGCGCGCTTTCGAGGACCCCGAGCGCGGATCGAGCCTCTGGTGCCTCGCGGTCGACCCGCAGGCCCGCCATGCCCGGGTCGGCGAGGTGCTGCTGCGGCGGCTGGCCGATCATTTCCGCGCGCGCGGCGCCGGCTATATGGACCTGTCGGTGCTGCACGACAACGACCAGGCGATCGCGCTTTACGAGAAGCTCGGCTTCCGCCGCGTGCCGCTGTTCGCCGTCAAGCGCAAGAACCCGATCAACGAGCCTTTGTTCATCGGTTCATCGCCGGCCAGCAGCCTCAACCCTTATGCCACGATCATCGTCAACGAGGCGCTGCGGCGCGGCATCCATGTCGAGGTGACGGATGCGGAGGGCGGCTTCTTCAGGCTGATCTATGGCGGGCGCAGCGTGCATTGCCGGGAAAGCCTCTCCGAGCTGACCAGCGGCGTCGCCGTTTCCATCTGCGACGACAAGGCGGTGACGCGGCGCGTGGTGGCGCGCTCGGGCGTGCGTGTCCCCGAGCAGATCGACATCAAGCCGGGCACGGACACGGAAGACAAGGACATCCGCGCCTTTCTCGACGGTCACAAGGCCGTGGTCGTCAAGCCGGCGCGCGGCGAGCAGGGACGCGGCGTCGCCGTCGGGCTGACGACCTATGACGAGATCAAGGAGGCGATCGACGTGGCCCGGCCGTTCTCCAACCGGGTGATCGTCGAGGAAATGGTCGAGGGCACCGACCTGCGCATCATCGTCATCGACTACAAGGTGGTGGCCGCCGCGATCCGTCAGCCGCCGCTCGTGGTCGGCGACGGCTCGTCGACCATCCGCGGGCTGATCGAGGCGCAGAGCCGGCGGCGCGAGGCGGCGACCCAGGGCGAATCGCGCATCCCTATCGATGCCGAGACCGCGCGCTGCATCGGCATGGAAGGTTTCGGGCTGGAGGACGTGCTCGGGTCGGGGATCGAGCTGCAGACGCGCAAGACCGCCAACCTGCACACCGGCGGCACCATCCACGACGTCACCGACGAACTGCACCAGAAGCTGGGCGAAGCCGCCATTGCCGCTGCCCGGGCAATTGAGATTCCTGTCGTTGGAATCGATTTAATCGTTCCCTCGCCGCGCTCTGACCGTTATGCCTTCATCGAAGCGAATGAGCGTCCGGGGCTTGCGAATCACGAGCCGCAGCCGACCGCGGAACGGTTTCTCGATCTCCTGTTTCCGCTCTCGATCCCTGCCCCGGTGCGCGCCGTCCGCTACCAAACCGAGACGCAAACCTGACCGACATGCCACGACTGCGCATCGACACCGAATATCTCAAACGCTGCCTCAAACGGCTTCTGTCGGTTCCGAGCCCGACCGGCTATACCGATGCCGTCGTCCGCGAGACCTGCAACGAGCTGATGCGGATGGACGTGCCGTTCGAGCTCACGCGGCGCGGCGCGATCCGCGCGATCGTCAAGGGCCGCGACCATCGCGGCGGGCGGGCGATCGTCGCCCATCTCGACACCCTCGGCGCGCAGGTCAAGCGGATCAAGGACGACGGCCGGCTGGAGCTGGTCCCGATCGGGACCTGGTCGGCCCGCTTCGCCGAAGGCGCGCGCTGCACGATTTTCTCCGACGCCGGCACCTATCGCGGCACCATCCTGCCGCTGAAAGCCTCCGGCCACACCTTCAATGAGGAGATCGATTCCCAACCGACCGGCTGGCGCTACGTCGAGTTGCGAGTCGACGCGCTGGCGCGGACGAGGCGCGAGACGGAGCGCCTCGGCATCGAGATCGGCGATCACGTCGCCATCGATCCGCAGCCGGAGTTTCTCGACAATGGCTTCATCGTCTCGCGCCATCTCGACAACAAGGCGGGCGCCGCGGTGCTGCTTGCGGCGCTGAAGGCGATCCGCGACACCCAGCCGGAGCTGCCGGTCGACACCTATTGGCTGTTCACCATCGCCGAGGAGGTCGGGGTCGGCGCGTCCTCGGTCATTCATACCGACGTCGCTTCGCTGGTCGCGGTCGACAACGGCACCTCGGCGCCGGGCCAGAACTCGTCGGAGTTCGGCGTCACCATCGCCATGGCCGATCAGAGCGGCCCGTTCGACTATCATCTGACCAAGAAGCTGGTGCGGCTCTGCCAGGAAAACGAGATCCGCTACCAGAAGGACATCTTCCGCTATTACCGCTCCGATTCGGCGGCTGCCGAAGTGGCCGGCCACGATGTGCGCACCGCGCTGATCACCTTCGGCGTCGACGGCTCGCACGGCTATGAGCGCATCCATATGCATGCGCTGCGGTCGCTGGCCGAGCTGGTGACGACCTATGCGGTGAGCCCGGTCGAGATCCGCCGCGACGCGGAAGAGATCAGCGGCATCAGCGGCTTCACCACGCAGCCGATGGACAAGGCCCCGGCCGGCGTGCCGGATTCTTCGGTCAATCAGAAGGTCGATGCAAAGTAGTTGACTCGGTCAACTTGTTGAGGCCGAGACTCCTCTCAAAACAATGGGAGGCGTCCATGTCCGATCGTTCGCTCACCAGTGCCGCCGGCGCCTTACGGCACTTCAATCGCTTCTATACCGCCCAGATCGGCGTTCTCGACCGTGACCTGCTTGGCAGCGGGCGCTCGCTCTCCGAAGCGCGCGTGCTCTATGAGCTTGCGCATCGTGATGGGCTGACCGCGGCCGACCTTTCCATGGGCCTCGCCATGGATCGCGGCTATCTGAGCCGGATGCTGGCGCGCTTCGAGAAGGAGGGGCTGATCGAGCGGCAGCGGTCGGAGAGCGACGGCCGCGCCAGCCATTTGGCGCTGACGGAAGACGGCCGCGCGGCTTACGGCAGGCTTGACCGGCTCTCGCAGAGCGCGGCCGAAGCGGTGCTGGCGCCGCTCGCGGGCGGGCAGCGGGCGGCGTTTCTCGACGCCTTGAGGCGGATCGAGGGGACGCTTGGCGATCGTGCGGTCAGAGGCCGGTGAGGTGATCCTGCGGCCGCACCGGGTCGGCGATATGGGCTGGATCGTGCATCGCCAGGCGCTGCTCTATGCGCGCGAATATGGCTGGGACAACGGCTTCGAAGCGCTGGTCGCCGAGATCGCGGCGAAGTTCATCCGCGACTTCGATCCCGCCTGGGAGAAATGCTGGATCGCCGAGCGCGGCGGCGAGATCGTCGGCTCGGTGTTCCTGGTCCGCGAGAGCGACACGGTCGCCAAGCTGCGGCTGTTATATGTCGAGGCGTCGGCGCGCGGGACGGGGCTGGGGCGCCGGCTTGTCGAGGAGTGCGTGGCCTTCGCCCGGGCGAAAGGCTATGCCCGCCTCGATCTGTGGACGAACAGCGTGCTGGCGGCGGCGCGGCGGATCTATGAGACGGCGGGCTTCCGGCTCGTCAACGAAGACCCGCATCACAGCTTCGGCCATGACCTCGTCGGCCAATATTGGTCGCTGGATCTGGGGGGCGAGATAGCATCACGTGCAAGCGCGCACCATCGTCGCCCCGGACGAAGCGGAGCGAAGATCCGGGACCAATCGCATCTCCGCCAGGGATCGCGGAACTGAAGGCAAGGTGGCCCCGGCTCAAGGCCGGGGCGACGGTGAACCGCTTAAAGTGCGGCGAGCGCCTGCTCCAGATCGGCGATGATATCCGCCTTGTCCTCAAGGCCGACCGACAGCCGCACGACGTCGTCGCCCGCGCCGGCGGAGCCGCGCTGTTCGGCGGTGAGCTGGCGGTGGGTCGTGGAGGCGGGATGGATGATCAGCGAGCGCGTGTCGCCGATATTGGCCAGATGCGAGAACAGCTTGACGTTCGACACCAGCTTGATGCCGGCGTCATAGCCGCCCTTCAGGCCGAAGGTGAACACCGCGCCGGCTCCCTTCGGGCAGATCTTCTGCGCCAGCCCGTGATATTTGCTTTCCGGCAGTCCGGCATAGTTCACCCAGGCGACTTCCGGGCGCGCTTCCAGCCATGTGGCGACGGCGAGCGCGTTCTCGCAATGCCGCTCCATGCGCAAAGGCAGGGTCTCGATGCCGGTCAGGACGAGGAAGGCGTTCATCGGCGAAATCGCCGGGCCGAGGTCGCGCAGGCCCAGCACGCGGGCGGCGATGGCGAAGGCGAAATTGCCGAAGGTCTCGGCGAGCACCATGCCGTGATAGGACGGGCAGGGCGCGGAGAGCGTCGGGTATTTGCCCGAGCCGATCCAGTCGAAGGTGCCGCAATCGACCAGCACGCCGCCGACGGAATTGCCGTGGCCGCCGAGGAATTTCGTCAGCGAGTGGACGATGATGTCGGCGCCGAACTCCTTCGGCCGGCATAGATACGGCGTCGCCAGCGTGTTGTCGACGATCAGCGGCACGCCGGCTTTCTTGGCGATCGCGGAGATCGCGGGGATGTCGACGACGACGCCGCCCGGATTGGCGATGGATTCGATGAAGATCGCCTTGGTCTTCGGGGTCAGCGCGCGCTCGAAGCTCGACGGATCGTCGGCATTGGCCCAGGCGACGTTCCAGTTGAACTTCTTGAAGGCGTGGTTGAACTGGTTGATCGAGCCGCCATAGAGCTGGCCCGCGGCGATGAACTCGTCGCCGGGCTCGAGAAGCGTGTGGAAGACGAGAAGCTGCGCGCCGTGACCCGATGCGGCGGCGAGCGCCGCGGTGCCGCCTTCGAGCGCGGCGATGCGCGCTTCGAGAACCGCCTGGGTGGGGTTCATGATGCGGGTGTAGATGTTGCCGAACGTCTCCAGATTGAACAGCGCCGCGGCGTGATCGACATCGTCGAAGACATAGGACGTGGTCTGATAGATCGGCGTCACCCGCGCGCCGGTCGCCGGGTCCGGCTGGGCCCCGGCATGGATGGCAAGCGTATCGAAACCAGGCTGGCGCTCTTCGGTCATCTTGGGCTCCTCTCGTCGATTATCGGCAGAGGGAACCAGCTTCTCAGAATTGGCGCAAGAGCTTTGTCGTGAGGCATCTCCCGCGCCTCAGCCGCGCATGAATTCGGCGGCGGCGCGGATCGCCTGGAGCTCGCGCAGGATCGACAGATGCCCCGTATCCAGCTCGGTGATCCGCGCCCCAGGCCACAAACGCGCCAGCTCGCGGCCTTGGGCGATCGGGCTGACGCGGTCCTTCAGGCCATGCACGATCAGAGCCGGCGTTGTCATGTCGGGCGCGCCGACGCAAGGATGGACGGCGGAGAACGGCATTCCCAGCCAGCGTTCCGACCGCTCGACCATCGATCGCCAGACCGCGTCGGTCATTCCGAGCGCATTGCGGAACAGCCGCCAATAATCGTTGAAATGCGCCTGCGGCGAGATCAGCACCGCCCGTCGCGCCTCCAGCCCGTCGAGGAAGGCATGGACGAGCCCGGCCCCGCCCAGCGAGTGGGAAATCACGCCGTGAACCGGCCCGAACTGCCGCCCGGCCTTGGCGATCACCGCCCCAAAATGGACGAGCGAACTGAGCCGCCCTTCGGACTGGCCGTGGGCAGGCATGTCGACGGCGATGACGCGGAAGCCGGCGCGCAAGAGCGGGTCGACGAATTCGGTCATCTGCCCCGAATGGCCGCCCCAGCCGTGAATCAGAAGCACCGTCGGTCCGCTGCCCCAGCTATAGGCGGCGACCTTTCGGTCCATCGCGACGAGATCGAAGCGCTCGGCGGCGTCGAGAAGCTGCCGCTGCGGATCGGTATAAAAGAGGCGGGGCGGGTGGAAGAATGTGAGCCGCCCCATCTCTCCGGCAAGGCCGGGCGAGAGCTGGCTCGCCAGCCGGAACGCGAGCCGCATGGCCTTCGGAATTGGCAGAGTTATAGCATGATCGGTCGTGCTATTTTTGGGAGACAGAGTAAGCGTGGATGGGTCGGAAACGGCCATGTTCGGCTCCTTGCAGAGATAAGACGTCAGGCAGGTGCGCGGCTGCGCTCGACGAGAGCCTCGAAGGCTGAGGCGGCGTAGGCGCGGGCATTCGGAAGCTGGAGAAACTTCGCCCGGTGATGATAAGCCATGACGATGCCCATCACCTCGTAAAAGAAGCGCTCCGTGTCCAGGTCGGGTCGGAATTCGCCTTCATCGACCGCAGTCTGGACGATGCGGCGGATCGTATCGGCGAGATCGAGGTGATTGACCAGGACCTTGTCTCTGATCGGGCCGGGGCGGTCGTCATATTCGAAGGACAGCGCCATGTACAGGCAGCCGCCCTTGGGATGCGAGGTTTCGATCCAGTTGAGATAATGCGAAAGAAAGGCGCGCACCCGGCGCTCGCCGCGGGGCTCGTTCGCCGAAGGCACGATGACCTGGGCAATGAAGCGATTGCGAACGTCTTCGAGGAGGTCGAGCTGCAGGGCTTCTTTCGACTTGAAATGCGCGAACAGGCCGCTTTTCGAAAGCCCGGTTTCGCCGGCCAGCGTGCCGAGCGTGACATTCTCCAGGCCGATCTCGCCGGCCAGCAGAAACGCCTTGTCGATGATTTCGGCGCGCGTGCGCCCGCCCTTGCTGGTTGCGCTCATCGGCAAAAATTAGCACGACCGGTCGGTTTCCGCAAGACCCTGACGGCGCGTCAATCCTCGCCGATGGAAAGGTTCTGGAATCCCTTCGGCCCGAGAATCGGGCGCTGGCTGGAGATCATGCCGGTATGCACGCCCGCCCAGCCGATTTCCCCCGACAGCCGGCCGTATTCGATCTTCGGGCAGCGATTCATCACCACCCTTAGCCCCGCCGCTTCGGCAAGCTGCGCGGCTTCGTCATTGCGCACCCCGAGTTGCATCCAGACGACCTTCGCGCCGATGGCGATCGCTTCCCTCGTGACTTCGAGCGCGGCTTCCGAATTGCGGAACACGTCCACGATTTCGACCGGCTCGGGAATGTCGGCGAGCTTCGCGTAGACCGTCTGGCCGCAGATCTGCTTGCCGGCATGGCCGGGATTGACCGGAAACACGCGGTAGCCCTTGGCCAGCAGATATTTCAGCACGAAATAGCTCGGCCTGACCTGGTTGGGGCTGGCGCCGACCATGGCAAAAATTTTGCAGTTCCGCAGGATGTCGCGGATGTAACCGTCAGGATAGCTGTCGTGGTTCATAGGATCCTTCCGCGAACGGGCTTGCATATCACAAATAGTTGTCGGACCTCGCAAATCAAATCATGGGGCGTTGCTCTGTCGCAGTCGACCCTGCGGCCGGAAGAATATCGGAACACGCCGCGCCGGTCTCGCGTTACCCGAACAGTTAGGCAAAACAAGCCGGCTAAAAAGGCTGATCAAAAAGGAGAAGATCATGAAGCTCTCTCATATGGCCCTTGCAGCGCTTGTGACGGTTGGTGGTGCCACTGGCATTTCAGCGGTCAACGCTGCCTCTCCTGACTATGTCGACCCGCAGCTTTGCGTCGCGGATGTCGGCAAGCTCGACGCGAATGGGGACGGATATGTCGATAGCCGCGAATATCCGAACTTCAGCAAGATCGAGAGTGACGTCGACGTGAATGGCGACGGCCGGATTTCCGCGGAAGAACGGACCGTTGCCTGTAAGAAGGGCGCCGTAGACGCGCTTGAAGGCAAACACGGCTAAATCGACTATGGAGGATGCTTCGGCGTCCTCCATTTTCTTCTAATCCGGCCAGCGCGGCGGGCGCTTATCCAGAAACGCGCCGATGCCTTCCTCGGAGTCGCGCCGCATCATATTCTCCACCATCACCCTTGCCGCATAGTCGTAAGCCTCCGCGACCGGCATTTCGATCTGGCGGTAGAAGGCTTCCTTGCCCGTCTTCAGGGTGAGCGGCGACTTTGCCGAAATCCGCTCCGCGAGAGCCAGCGCCTCGACGAACACCTCGTTGGCGTCGACGACGCAATTGACCAGCCCGATCTCCGCCGCTTTCTCGGCAGAAATCAGCTCGCCGAGCAGCAGCATCTCCATCGCGTGCTTGCGGCTGACATTGCGGGACAGCGCCACCATCGGCGTCGAGCAGAACAGGCCGATATTGACGCCAGGAGTGGCAAAGCGCGCCTCGCGGGAGGCGACAGCCAGGTCGCAGCTCGCCACAAGCTGGCAGCCTGCGGCCGAGGCCGCCCCTTCGACCGCGGCGATCACCGGCTTCGGACACGCCATCACCGCCTGCATGACCCTGGAGCACAGCCGCATAAGCTGCTCGAAGAAGGCGCGGCCCCGGTCGGGGTCTTCGCGGTGCGTGGTTATTTCGCGCAAATCGTGCCCGGCACAGAACGCCGGAGGCGCCGCGGCGATGACCACGGCGTGAATTGCCCGGTCATCGGCGAGGGCCGCGAATGCATCCGCCATCGCCCGGAGAAGCGGTTCGGAGAGGCTGTTGCGGGCCTGCGGCCGGTTCAGCGTCAGGATCGCCACGGCGCCGCGATCTTCACGCAGCAGGCATGAACTCGCCGGTATCCGATGCGGCCGGTATTGCTGTCATGGGACGGACCTCGTTTCGCCCCAGTCTAGCGCCATCGCGGCTCTATTGCATTACCGCGTCGATCTGCGCCATCATCGGCTTGACCACCTCGACGTTTTCCGGCGGCGGCGCGTCGAGAGCACCGGCGTTGTGGCGAAGCGCCTCGACCAGCTTGGCCTTCTGGCCGTCGCTGAGAAAGTCGTTCTTCTCGATCTTGCCGATCGCCTTCTTCAGCTTTCGCTGAGCCTTGCTGCTTTGGCCGCCCGTCTTGATATGCGCGTAAGCCCGCGCGATCTTGTCGGCCACGGCCACCCATTCGCCGGAGCCCTTGAAACCATAGGTCTGAACGGTCTTGTCGACTTCCTTGACCGCCACGCCGTCGGATACGGCCGCGATCACGGCCACCAGCGGCTTCTTCGTTGCCTTGACTTCGGCCTTCTTGTCCTTGGCATATTTGATGGCAATCGACTTCACATCCGGGAAGCTGGCCACAAATTGTTCGACCGCCTTTGCCGTGAGAACGCGGTCGTCGCTTGCTGCTTTCGCATGAAGAACGTGCGGCAAGACGACGAGCGACACTGTCGTCAACGCGATTGCAAGCGCCGTCGTGAGGCGATTTGGTTTGATCATATTGGCCCTCTTTCTTATCCGGGCCGCTTATTGCGGCCTTTTATAGTTCCCTGTCTGACTTGATCGCCTCTAAAAGTGGTGAAATCGTGAGTTCAATGCAGCGGGAGGAGAATGCGCGCATGGTCGAACCCTTTAGACCCAAGATGACGGTGGAGGAACTGCACGACTTTCTCCACAGCGAGTTTCCACAGATCAATGTCGACGGGCGGCGGTTCGTCGTCGAGGATGTGGATGGCCCTTGCGTGCGGATGCGAATGGTGTTTCACGAGCGCACGCTCCGCCCCGGCGGCACGATCTCCGGGCCGGCCATGTTCGCGCTCGCCGATCTGGCCATGTATGTCGCCGTGCTCGCCCAGGTCGGCCCGCGTCCGCTCGCGGTAACCACCAATCTCAACATCAATTTCCTGCGCAAGCCGGCACCGGTCGACATGATCGCCGACGCCCGCATCCTGAAGATCGGCAAGCGGCTGGCGGTCGGCGAGATCGCCATGCACTCGGACGGCGAATCCGAGCTTGCCGCACATGCCACCGCGACCTACGCGATTCCGGCAGGAGCCCCGCCGCGCCGAGGAATAAAGAGTACGGTATTATAATACCTTTAATCTAACGTATTGATTTTATTGAGTTTTTTCAAAAAATGTGCGCTTGACCGGAGCCGGCCAATCGGATAGAAATCTTGCGAAATCGTTTGCTGCGCCCCGGCGGCTCGTCAAACGATCGTTCCCGAAATCTGGCCTTGGATTTGCGCGGCCCTTCAGCCCGAAGCGGTCGCAGATCTTTATGGACGAAATGATGAAAACCTTTTCGGCAAAGCCCTCGGATATCGAAAAGAAGTGGGTGCTGATCGATGCGAAGGGGCTCGTGGTCGGCCGTCTTGCGGCTCTGATCGCCACCCGTCTGCGCGGTAAGCACAAGGCGACGTTCACGCCGCACATGGATTGCGGCGACAATGTCATCGTCGTCAATGCGGCGCAGGTCCGGTTCACCGGCAACAAGCGCACCAAGAAAGTCTATTACTGGCACACCGGCTATCCCGGCGGCATCAAGGAGCGGACGGCGGACAAGATCCTCGACGGACGGTTCCCCGAGCGCGTGCTGACCAAGGCGGTGCAGCGCATGCTTCCCGGCGGCCCGCTGTCACGCCAGCAATTGAGAAACCTGCGAGTCTACGGCGGCTCCGAACATCCCCATGAGGCACAGCAGCCCGAGACGGTCGACATCGCGGCGCTGAACAAGAAGAATCTGGGGAGAGCGAACTAATGGCAACAGAAATCAAATCTCTCAGCGAACTCGGCGGCGGCGAAGCGGCGCAGACCCTTTCGGCCCCCGTTCACGTGCAGAAGATCGACGCGCATGGCCGCGCTTACGCGACCGGCAAGCGGAAGGACGCCGTTGCGCGCGTCTGGGTCAAGCCCGGCCCCGGCAAGATCACGGTGAATGGCAAGGAGCTGGACACCTACTTCGCCCGTCCGGCCCTGCGGATGATCCTGAAGCAGCCGCTTGAGCTGACCGATCGCTCCAGCCAGTACGACGTGGTCTGCACGGTCGCGGGCGGTGGCCTTTCCGGTCAGGCCGGTGCCGTTCGCCACGGCCTCGCCCGGGCGCTGACCTTCTATGAGCCGGAACTGCGCGGCTCGCTGAAGAAGGCCGGCTTCCTCACGCGCGACAGCCGCACGGTCGAGCGCAAGAAATACGGTAAGGCCAAGGCACGGCGCAGCTTCCAGTTCTCGAAGCGCTAAGCGAAACGCCAATGTCGCGGGAAGACGCCATCCGGATCGGTGTGATTGGCGCGTCGGGCTATACCGGCGCCGACCTGATCCGGCTGGCCGCCTGCCATCCGAACATGGAGATCGGCGTTCTCGCCGCCTCCAGCCATGCGGGCAAGCCTCTGGCCGAGGTTTTCCCGCATTTTGCCTTTCTGGACGCGCCCGACCTGGTCAAGGCCGAGGATGCCGACTGGGAAAGCTGCGACGTGGTGTTCTCCGGCCTGCCGCACGGCACGGCCCAGGACATCATCAAGGAGCTGCCGCACGATCTGCGCGTCGTCGACATGTCGGCGGACTTCCGGCTGCGCGACCCCGACACCTATAAGAGCACGTACGGCCGTGACCACATCGCCCAGGACCTGCTCGCCGAAGCCGTCTATGGGCTGACCGAGCACAATTCCGAGCTGATCGCACATGCGCGGCTCGTCGCCTGCCCCGGCTGCTATCCGACGGCGGCGCTGCTGTCGCTGCTGCCGCTGGTGGGCGCCGGGCAGATCGATCCCGCCGACATCGTCATCGACGCGAAATCCGGCACGAGCGGCGCCGGGCGCGGGCTGAAGCAGAACCTTCTGCTCGCCGAGGCGGGGGAGGGGCTGTCGCCCTACAGCATCGGCACGCACCGCCACGCGCCGGAGATGGAGCAGGAAATCTCCAAGATCGCCGGGCGGGGCGTCACCATCAATTTCACCCCGCATCTGATCCCGATGAGCCGGGGCGAACTCGTCACCTGCTATGTGCGGCTGGCGGGCGGCGCCTCGCCGGACGATCTGCGCGCCTCGCTGTCGAGCGCCTATGAGGACAAGCCGTTCGTCCATGTGGCCAAGAAGGGCGTGATCCCGGCGACGCAGAATGTGCGCGGCTCGAACTACTGCCAGATCGGCGTCTTCTCCGACCGCATCGCCGGGCGCGCCATCGTCATCGGCGTGATCGACAATCTGGTCAAAGGATCGGCCGGCCAGGCGGTGCAGAACTTCAACCTGATGTTCGACCTGCCCGAGACCGCCGGCCTCCGGCAATTGCCGCTGTTTCCTTAGCGTACGAGCGGTTTAGCCCGCATTTCTCACGAGTTGTCGGCGCATCGGGGCCTGTGACGGTGTAAACTTGTTTTGCGAGAACGAGTTATACCGATTTGAGGGAGTTCCCCGATGCTGACAGAGTGTAGCCCGAACGAGATTGATTTCGGAAGAGCGGGCGGACGCCGTGTGGTCGCGGATTTCGATGGCGGCATGGTGTCCTCGGATGCCGGGGCTCTTTTGCTTGGGGAGACGGACAAGGCGCTCCGACTCGTCGATCGCTTCGCCGCGTGCTTTCGCGATCGCCGCCATCCTGCTTACGTGGTGCACGAGGTGAAGACGTTGGTCGCGCAGCGTGTGTTCGGCCTGGCGCTGGGCTATGAGGATCTTGTCGACCATGACGAGTTGCGCCGCGATCCCGTTCTCGGTGTACTGCTCGGCAAGCTCGATCACGCGACCGCGACGCCCGGACCGCTGGCCGGCAAGAGCACACTGAACCGGCTGGAGCATGCCCCGGCCGAGGGAACCACTGGGCGTTATCATAAAATCGGCCACGACAGCGCAGCGATCGAGGCTCTGTTCGTCGACTTTTTTCTCGATGCGCACGGCAAGCCGCCGCGTGAGATCGTGCTCGACCTCGATGCCACTGACGATCCGTTGCATGGCCATCAGGAAGGCCGGTTCTTCCACGGCTATTACGACTGCTATTGCTACCTGCCGCTCTACGTCTTCTGCGGCCGCCATCTTCTGGCCGCCAAGCTTCGGCGGTCGAACATCGACGGCAGCGCCGGTGCGGTCGAGGAGACGGCGCGCATTGTCGGTCGGATCCGGGGT
>CAVSIA010000011.1:0-168812 GCA_963727575.1 uncultured Alphaproteobacteria bacterium | reverse complement strand
ATCGGATTTGCCCGAAAACCGCTTCGCACTTTTCGGTCCGATGCGCTAGGGCATGAACTCGCCCTTGGCCATCAAGAGATGGTGCCGCTGATGATGGGCGCCTTGCACCATGATGCCCATGAAGCCGAGCGCCTTGAGCTTCGTCACCTGGCTCGGATCGGCGCTGGTCACGATGAGCTTGACCCCGTTCGGCAGGTCTTCGGTCCTGGCGTTCCAGCCGATCAGGCTCAACTCGTGCACATGAGCCGGGACCATACGCTTGATCGCCTCGAGCGTCCGGCCCTGACCGGTCACGGCAATTTCGACGCCATCTTCGAGCGTGCGTTCGGCCGCGGCGGCGCGCAGCGTCACCTCATCCATGTCGATCAGGTGTTCGCGCAGCGCAGCGATGTCGACCTTCGACCAGTCGGTCGCCGGATCCGCCTCCAGAATTCGCACGACCTCCTGGATTGTCCCGAACGCATCCTGCCCGGCCATGATCGGCTGGGTGACGCGTTCGCTGCCGATCATCATTCCATGCTCGCCGATCCCGCCTTGCAGGCCGTGATGCTGCTGCATCATCCGCTCGTGCATCGCATCGAACGCGCCACCTTGCGGCATCATGTGCTGCGCGTCGGCATCGCCCGGATCCGATTTGCCCATGCATTCCGGAGTGGCCGGGCATTTGAGCCGCCGCATAGGCGGTCCCGCCAAGGATTGCGACGCCGGCAAGCCCGACTTTCAAAGACTTCAAAGACATGACTGACCTCGTTCTCTGCGTAGTCCAGATGCCTGGATACGCCACGATGCCCTGTTTGCATATGATCGGGGTCATATATGCGGGCTAGATACGCGGATTTTGCCCTTGAGCCGCTCGATTTCGCCGTCGGCCGCCATGTCGGCAAGCGTCCGGTAGAGCGCCTCATGGGTCAGTCCGAGTTCGGCCGCGAGGTTCTTGAGCGTGCCGGGGATGATGACCGTCTGCCCATCGGCGCCGGCGTTGACGGTGAGATAGTGGCGGACGCGATCGCGCGCGGAGTGAATATTGCGCTGTTCGAGGCGCGTCCGCAGGTCCATGACCTGGCGCGCGAGCATCGCCGTGAAGGCCTGGGCCGCTTCGCGATCGCGTTCGAATTCGGCCAGAATCGCCGCCTTGGGATAAAGGCGGATGACGGCATCGGTCGCGGCAATCGCATCGCAATGATAGGCGGACGCGAACAGGGAGGCTTCGGCAAGCGTATTCCCGGCCACGGCCACGTGAAGCACGGCCTCGCGGCCTGCCCGGTCCACGCGCACGAGCCGCATTTGGCCGGTCACCACCTCATAAAGCCCCGAGGGCCGCTGTCCGGCGCGAAACAGGACCTGCCCGGCTTCGAGCGCCCGCTCAATGCCGGCGGCGCGAATGGTCTGCGTAAGCCAGTCCGCCATGCTCACCAATTGCCCGCGACAAGCCGGATTGCGTCAAATGCGAGCCGGTGAAGTCTAATCGAGGACGCCCCGAATGTCCTCCGATGATGAAGGATCGCCGCACGACGCGCAGCCAACCAGCGCGCCAAACGCCGGCAAGCGCGTCACATCCAGGACTTGACCTGCCTCACCACCTCCGTGGTCGAAAGACCGTAGCGATCATGCAGCGTCGGCAGAGCGCCCGCATCGAGGAATTCGTCCGGCAATGCGATCTGACGGAAGCGCGCCGGCCGGACATCGCTGCGCAGGACGAGCCCGGCGATCGCTTCTCCGAGGCCGCCGACGATGGAATGGTTCTCGCACACGATCACCGGCCGGCCCATGCGGGCGACTTCGCGCAGGATCGTTGCCTCGTCGAGCGGCTTGATGGTCGGCACGTGCAGCACGCCGACATTGACCCGGTCTTTCTCCAGAGCCGCCGCCGCTTCGAGCGCGCGCATCGTCATCAGCCCCGACGAGATCAGCAGGGCGTCGGCCCCGTCGCGCAGCAACTTGGCCTTGCCCAGCTCGAACTTGTAGCCGTACTCGTCCAGGATCAGCGGAACATTGCCGCGCAGCAGCCGCATATAGACCGGCCCCTTATGCGCGGCAATCGTCTCGGTCGCCTGGGCGATCTCGTGCGCGTCGCAAGGATCGAGGATGGTCATGTTCGGCATTCCGCGGAAGATGGCGATATCCTCCGTCGCCTGATGGCTTGGGCCGTAGCCGGTGGTGAGCCCCGGCAAGGCGCAGACGATCTTGACGTCGAGCCGCTCCTCCGCGATCGCCATGCAGATGAAGTCATAGGCGCGGCGCGAAGCGAACACGGCATAGGTGGTGGCGAACACGGTGGCGCCCTCGCGGGCCATGCCGGCCGCCGCGCCCATCAGCACCTGCTCCGCCATGCCCATCTGGTAGAAGCGGCCCGGATGCGCCTGCGCGAAGATATGAAGGTCGGTGTATTTCGACAGATCGGCCGTCATGCCGACGATCCGGTCGTCGGTCTCGGCGAGGCGCGCGAGCGTGTGTCCGAACGGCGCAGGACTTCGTCCGCTGATCGGCCCCCGCGATCGACGCGATCATCGCCGATGTCGTCAGGCGCTCGCCATTGGGGCCGCGTGTGACCGTGCGCGGCGTGTATTTCGATAGCTTTGTCATCGTCCTCACCGCTCCAGAACCGAAAGCGCCTCTGCCCATTCCTGGGGCTCGACACGCAGGAAATGGTTACGCTCGCGCGCCTCGAGAAAGGCAACGCCCTTGCCCATCTTGGTGTCGCAGATGATGACGCGCGGCTTGGGTTCGCGGCACTGGCGCGCCGCATCGAACGCGGCGACCAGGGCCGGAATGTCGTTGCCGTCGACCCGCTGCGCGTGCCAGCCGAACGCTTCCCATTTCGGTTTCGAGCGGCTCGAAGCCCGATACGGATGTCGACGGGCCGTCGGCCTGCATGTTGTTGACGTCGACCAGCGCGATGAGATTGTCGAGCTTGTGGTGCGACGCCGCCATCGCGGCCTCCCAGGTCGAGCCTTCTTCAAGCTCGCCATCGGAAAGCATGTTGTAGACGAACGCGTCCGATTTCTTCCGCTTCAGGCCCAGGCCGAAGCCGACGGCGACGCACAGGCCCTGCCCCAGCGAGCCGCCGGTGATCTCCATGCCCGGCGTGTAGCGCGGCCATGCCGGACATCGGCATCCGGCTGTCGTCCGCGCCATAGGTCTCGATCTCGTTCTCGGGCAGGATGTCCGCCTCGATCAGCGCCGCATAGAGCGCGATGGCATAGTGTCCGATGGACAGCAGGAACCGGTCGCGCCCCTCCCATTCGGGGTCGTCCGGCCGATAGGTCATCGCATGGAAATAGGCGACCGCGAGCAGGTCGGCGGCGCCGAGCGCCTGCGCGATGTAGCCCTGCCCCTGGACCTCTCCCATGCGCAGCGCGTGTGCGGCGGATGTTGTAGGCGCGGTCCTGAAGCGTCTGGTTCGGCCGCTCGGGCCGGTCCCGTTGGGTATCAGCCATGGATCAGCATGCCTCCATTCACATCGATCACTGCGCCGGTAATGTAGCGCGAGAAATCGGACGCCAGGAACAGATAGGCGCCCGCGACGTCGCTCGCCTCGCCCAGACGGCCGAGCGGAATGCCTTTGATGATGTCCTCTCGCATGGCGTCGGTCAGCTTGCCGCCGGTGATGTCGGTCTGGATCAGGCCCGGCGTGACGCAATTGACGCGGATGCCGTCCGGCCCGAGTTCGCGCGCCATGGCTTTCGCCAGACCGAGCACGCCGGCCTTGGCCGCCGAATAATGCGGGCCGCCGAAGATCCCGCCGCCGCGCTGCGCCGAAACCGACGACATGCAGGCGATCGAGCCGGACTTGCGCGACCGCATATGCGGGATGGTCGCCTGCGAGAGATACAGAACGCCGCGCAAGTTGACGTCGAGGACGCGATCCCAATTCGCCGCGTCGATGTCCATGATCTTCACCGGCTGCGTGATGCCGGCATTGTTGATCAGGATGTCGATGACGCCGAACGCCTTCAGGGCATCGTCGATCGCCGCGCGGCAGCTTTCGAGCTGCGCAACGTCGCACGCAAGGCCGAGATGGCCGGAGCCGAGCGAGGCCGCGGCAGCCGTGGCCGCTTCGCCGTCGATGTCGAGGATGGCAACCCTGCGCTCCCTGCTCGGCGAAAAGCCTTGCGGTCGCCAGGCCGATGCCGCGCTTGCTCGCCGCGCCCGAAATGACGGCTGTCTTGCCCTCGAGGATCATGGTCTTAAGCTCCATTGCTTGGCGTCTGGGTATGATCGAACTCTTGCCGACGGACAACCGTCTTGGCAAACGCGGTTTGCTCACCTTATGATGAAATGGATTCACTTAAGGCTAATTTTGCAACCGCAAGCGCGGCTCATCCTGGATCGCTGATGAGACAACTTCACGCTTCGACATGATCGGATTGGTCTCCCTCAAGGGCGTTCGCGCCTTCGAAGCCGTCGCGCGCCTCGGCTCGTTCCGGGCTGCCGCGGCCGAGCTCAACCTTACGCCGAGCGCTGTCAGCCATGCCGTGACCGGGCTGGAGCGCGACATGGGCGTCGCCTTGATCGACCGGCAGGGACGGGGCGCCCGCCTGACCGCGCGCGGGGAGGCATTCCACCACCACGCCAGACTGGCGTTCGAGCAATTGCGCCTCGGTCTGGAGGAAACCTCGCTCCGGGTGCCGCGGCTGCTCCGGCTGCACGCCGCCCCGAGCTTCGCCGCGGCGTGGCTCTCGCCGAGGCTGCCGCGCTTTCTCGCGGCCCATCCGGGCCTCGAGGTCAGATTGTCCGCCGGCACGGATTACAGCCGGTTTTCGACCTACGACTTCGATGCCGACATCGTCTATGGTCCGGTGCGCGCCGCCAACGTCACCGCCGTGCCCATTGCCAAAGAAACCGTCGCCCCCATGTGCGCGCCGTCATTGGCCGCATCGATCGAATCGCCTGCGGACCTGCGCGACCTCAGCCTGATCCAGAGCGACAACAAGATGGTGCGCTGGTCGCATTGGTTCGAAGCCAACGGCCTGCCCGCGCCCACGCTCCAGGGCAGCCGCTTCGATCGCAGCTTCCTGGCCATCGCGGCCGCAGCGGACGGATTGGGTGTCGCCCTGGAATCGACGCTGCTCGCCGAGCGCGAGCTGGCCTCCGGCCGCCTGGTGATGCCGCTTGCCGGACGATCCAACGATATCACCTACACCGGGCACCACCTGGTCTATCCGACCCTGTCGCGCCAGCAGAGCCTGGTCGCCGACCTTCGCCGACTGGGTCAAATCCGAAATCGGCTCCGACGGATAAGCCCAGCCGCGGCGGCGTCACGCCTCTCGGCGGACGCGTACCGGGGCTCGCTCGATCGGCGGCGAGGGGATGCTCCCCCAAGCCCGCCTGTGCGATCAACGTCTTGAATCGCCTCGATCTCGTCAGGACGATGAAATCGGTCGTCGATCCGGTTTCGCCGCTGATGCCGTAGTCAGAGATGATCACCGAGGCGCCGATCCACGCCAATTCCGCAAGACGCCTGATACGTCATCGGACAGGATGACCCGGTCCAGAGCGCCGAGCGCGGAATCCTCCGGCGGAGGCGGCGCGGACGAAGCCCCATCTTGCGCGTCTTGTTGCGCCTTGCGCCGCATCGGGAGAGGCGGGGCAGCGCCGCCGGGCATCGAAACGGCTTGCCAATAAAGGTGCGCACCGTCCATCCGCCGCGCGTGTGCTCACATAGATATGCGTGCCGATCTCCTGGTCGGCGTCGCGGATCGCCACGGGCACATCGAAGACCGGCTTGAAATTCTGGCGGACATAGAGCCGCTGCGTCTTGCGGCTGATGAACACCGAAAGCGGCTTCAACCGGCGTATGGCCTCGGCGCGTGCCTTCATCGCATCCTTGCCTGCCGTTTTGGCTGTCGCCACCGCTTCGCGGGCGTCGGCCAATTCCTGGCGTCTGGCGTCGCGCTCGGCGCGGGCTTCATCCACCGCTTTTTTGGCCTCGGCCAGCGCAGCGTCCGCCTCGACCTTGGCCTCGATCGTCTTTGCGATGCGCGCGACCTCGGCGGCCCGCGCCTCCTTGAACGCCGCCTCGGCCTCGACTTTCGCCTCGGTGGCCTCAGAGACATGCGCGTCCTCGGTCTCGACGACGTCGAGGAAAGCCGCCCTGGCCTCGCTCCTCGCCTCGGCCGCCCGACCGATCAGCTTAGCGTCGCCGGCCGGTTTATCGTCGCCTTCGGAAGCAGCCGCTGCCGCGACGACGCGCGCGTCTTCGGCGTCCCTCCGAAGCTCGGCGAGCGCCCTCTCGGCGCGCGATCCGGGCCTCGGCAGCCGTGGCGATGCGGGCTTGCCTGCGCTGAAGCGCTTGCACCAGCGCCGCGTCGGCCTCGACCTTTTCCCAGTCCGCCTCGGCTATGACCTCTTTACCGTCCGGATCCTCGAGCTGCCGGACGAGCGATGCAACCTTGCGCGCCGCCGCCTTCGCCTCGTCGTCGGCCGCCTCGAACTTTCTCATCGCCTTGCGCAGCTCGGCATTCTTGCTGGCCACGATCCGGATCGCCGCTCTGGTTGCCTGGCCGGCGGCCTTTGCATCCCGGCTGGCCTTGCTTTTCATGGCCCGGGCGAATTCGATGGGGTTGAGGCGCACCTCTTTGGGAGGCTCGGTCTGAAGGCTGACCGGTTCCAGCACCGCGCCGCCGCGACGCGCGGGTATGTCGATCGAGACGATTTCATCCTGCGCGGCGGATGCGCCCATCGCGGTCACGCCTTCGGGAACGGGCGACAAAAACGGCGCAGGCAGGTTCGCATGGGTAATCTCGACGGGAGCCGTATCGGAGGGCGCGACGATCACCCGCTGTCCAACGGACGTTGCGCTGAACAGGCGCTGGGCAAAAGAGGGCGGAAGCCGGATGCAGCCATGCGAAGCGGGATGGCCGGGCACGACGCCCGCATGCAATGCGATGCCCGACCAGGTAATCCGCTGCATGAACGGCATCGGAGCGTCGCTATAAAGGTTGGACCTGTGAAAGCGCTGCTTCTGGACGATGGAGAACACGCCGGTCGGCGTCGAATGACCGCGCTTGCCGGTCGAGACGGAGGAGCGCGCAAGCAGGCCGCCGCTGCCATAGATGGAAATATGCTGATCGGCGATGGATACCACGGCAAACAGCGGATAAGCGTCGAGGAGGTCGGGCTTGGCGTCCTTTTCCGCGCGGCTGGCGGTGTATTGCGCCCCGTAGACGTCGATGAAGCCGTCGTCCTCGGCTCGAGCCGGGCCGGTCGGCACCCACGGTCAGACAGGCCAGAAGGCCTATTGCGACGGCGGATTGCAGACGGAGGAACCAAAGGCGTCGCGATGCGCCGGTTGCAACTCTTCTCACGAACTCACCCCCATCTGCTACGCAAAATATCCCGTTTCCGATCGCCGCGATCCCGACGTCTTCAAGGGAACACCCCTACACAATAGGTAAAAACCCTTGGGAAAGTGTAATTTTGCAGGCAGCGACTGTATTCGATCAATCACAAATCTGTCAGGAGGGCATTTGGCACGCGACCGCGGAGTTGAGGCCACAGGTCTACTCGCGTTATCGTTGCGGGACATGCCGGATCGGTTGGCCGAATCGGGTCATGGGCAAGCGGCCGACGGGCCTTGCGGTACGCCGGCTGACCTCTCCCCAAGACGGCCTCAGTCGAAGACGACATCCTGCGAGGCTCGGACCGATATCCGGTGCCGGCCGGCTTCGATGGAGCGTCCCGCTCACCGCCCACCAACGGAGCGCTCGTTCATTACGAGGCATCCGCCGCGTCGGGCGCCTCGTCGGCCAGGACGTAAACGACCGGTTCGGAATAACCGGGCAGCCGATATTTTTCGCCGATGCCGAGGATCGTGAGCGATGCCCCAAACAGATGCGGCGGGCAGCTATTGTCGGCGAACATGTCGAAATGACAGGGGAGCGCGAGTTCCGGATCGATGTCGCGGACCAATTCCGCCGCCTCCCAATGGCTGAGATTGCCGTAGCCGCCATTGATGCACACAGCCATGATCTGCGGCGCGTGCTCCTTCGCCGAACGCAGAAGCGCCGAGGGCGCGCTGTCTCCAGTGATGTAGAAGCGCGGGCCGCCCCGGACGGCGATGACGAAGCCCATATGGTTGAGGTCGGTGGCGTCGGTCGGCAGCGCGAAGGTTCCGGTGATCCTGACGTCGCCGATGACATAGACCTGCTTGGGATAGGTGACGTGGCGATCCTCCGCCGCGACGCCGGCGCGCGCGAAAAGAGGATGCGTCTCCACCGGCCCGGCGAAGTGGCGCGTTCCGGCCTTCCGGCTACCGGCAATGGTTTCCGCGCAGGCGTGATCGGCGTGACTATGCGTACACAGATAAAGATCGACCTTCAGTCTATGCGGCGGAATCGGGACCGGGACCTGGCGCGCCGTGTCGAGGTCGGGCCTTCGTCCTTTGATGGCGTCCGAGAGATAAGGGTCGACAGCGATGACGGTGCCGCCCGGCGATTTGACGATCCAGCCATTCTGGCCGAGAAACCAGATTGCCATGCCGCGCTCCGGCACATCGAACTTCGCGATCTCTTCCATAAGGCCGGGCATCATTACCGCTCCGATTCCGCCGATTGGAGAAGCGGTCGAGAGTACAGCGATCCGCCGTTCTTGTCGCAGCCCTGACGCCACGGAGCTTCTCCAGGGGCATCATGCCAGGCGGGGCTCCCTTCAACGCGCGGCGCCGCGGTGAAACGCCTTGACGCGCGAGGTTGCTGATATATTAATATCCAAAAGGTCGCGTCAACGCGGATCACAGGTCTTCGCCCGTGATCCTGGAGGATAAGCGCCATGGCCGCGCAGTCGTTCATTGCACCGCCTGCGACGACCCAAATGCCGACCAACGAAGTTCAGGGAGGATCGATAATGCGCAGATCAGGCATCTTCTGCGGAGCCGCACTGCTGGCGTTCGTGCTTGCACCGCTCCACGCATTCGCCGCCGAGCACACGCTGAGGCTCGGAACCGTTCTTGCTCCCGGCGATCCGCTCGTGGTCGGCGCGCAGGCGATGAAAAAGGCCGTCGAGGAGCGCACCGGCGGCAAGGTCGAAGTGCAGGTCTTCCCGAGTTCGCAGCTCGGCGACACGCAGGACATGATGGACCAGGCGCAGGCCGGAGTCGAATGTCGGCACGTTCGTCGAAGCATCGCGGGTTTCCGTCTACGTGCCGGAGTTCAACGTGCTCGTCGCGCCCTATGTCTTCGACAGCGTCGATGAGCTGGCCAAGCTGGTCAAGACGCCGACTTACGACAAGTGGAACAAGCAGCTCGAAGAGAAGACCGGGCTCACGCTGCTGTCCTTCAACTGGTACCAGGGCGCCCGCAACCTGCTGACCAAGAAGCCGGTCAGCACGCCTGCCGATCTCAAGGGCGTCCGTGTGCGGACCATCGGCCAGCCGCTCTGGATCAAGACCATCGGCGCGATGGGCGCAGTGCCGACGCCGCTCGCCTGGGCGGAGGTCTATCCCTCGCTTCAGCTCGGCGTCATCGACGGAGCCGAAGCCCAGCCGTCCGCCATTCGCGGCGCCAAGCTCTACGAGGTCGTCAGCGACGTGACCGTGACGGAGCACATCTATCTGATGAGCGGGCTGCTGGTCAGCGCGAAATGGCTCGGCTCGCTTCCGGAGGACCTCCGCAGCATTGTCGAGGAGGAAGCCCAGAAAGCCGGAGCGGGCGTACTCAAGTCCAATGTCGAGCAGGCCGACGAGATCTTTGCCGAGATCGAGGCGAAGGGCGTGAAGGTGCATCGCATCGATACGGCGCCTTTCCGCAAGGCGGTCGAGCCGGTCTATGCCGAACTCGGCCTCACCGACATGATCGCCGAAGCGCGCGAGGCGCTCGGCAAGAACTGAGCGGCCGGTTCGGCCGATGATTTGCCGGGGGGCGGGGGCTCTGACGACGATACTGCGCGGAGCCCCCGCATAATTGCTTCGATCCCCCGTGCCGGATCGTCCTGAGCTGTCTTCCTGCAATTCCGTCGTGTAGAGAAGCCAATGATGTCCTCCTCCCTCGCCTGGCTGCGCCTCATCGAGAGGACAGCCGCGATGAGCCTGCTGGTCGCGATCTTCGTTCTGGTTTTCGTGGCGACGGTGACACGCTATATGGGCGCGCCGGTGATCTGGGCGATCGAAGTGACCCAGGCGATGTTCGTCTGGCTCTGCATGCTGGCCGCCGACATCACTTTGCAGCACCGCGGACATTTCAGCGTGCCGGCGCTGGCGGACCTGCTGCCGCCTTCGCAGCGGCGTGCGCTTGAGGTGCTCAATGCGATCATCGTACTGGCGTTGCTCGCCTTTCTGGTCTGGTACGGCGTGACCTTCGCCCGATTGAGCGGTGGCCGTCCGCTGCCGATGATCGGCGTCAGCGAGGGGATCGCGACCGCGGCGCTGCCGGCCGGCTTCGCCCTGATGCTCATCACCATCGCCGAGCAGCTCGTGATGCGCTGGAAAGCGATCGACGCGCCGGACGCCATCGCGCCGCGGGACGTCATGTGATGCTCATTCTGATCGGCGTCCTGTTCTTCATCCTGCTGCTCATCAACATCCCCGTGGCGTTCGCGCTGGCGATCGCGTCCGTCCCGGTCTTCCTGGTCAGCGATTACATGCCGCCCGCCGTCGCGTTGCAGCGCATGTACGGCGTCACCCTCTCCTATCCGCTTCTGGCCGTGCCGTTCTTCATCCTCGCCGGCAATCTGATGAACACCACCGGCATCACCGAGCGGCTGCTGCGCTTCGCCAGGCTGTTGACCGGCTGGATGGCGGGCGGTCTGGCGCAGGTCTCGGTCGTATTGTCGGCGCTGATGGGCGGCATCTCGGGAGCGGCCGTCGCCGACGCCGCCATGGAAGCGCGCCTGCTCGGCCCGACCATGCTCGAACGCGGCTATTCGAAAGGCTTCACCGCCAGCGTCATCGCCTTCTCCTCGGTGATCACCGCCACCATCCCGCCGAGCATCGGGCTCATTCTGTTCGGCTTCGTCAACGAGGTGTCGATCGGCCGCCTGCTGCTGGGAGGCGTCGTCCCGGGCATTCTGATGACCGTCACATTGATGATCGTGACCTGGATGGTCGCCAAGCGAAACGGCTATGAGCCGGAGTTGCCGGAGAAGCCGACATTCCGCGAAATTGCCGTGGGCGCCCGCGAATGCTTCTGGGCGCTGATGTTCCCGATCTTCCTGATCGCCGGCTTCCGCTTCGGCTTCTTTACGGCAACGGAGGCCGGCGCCATCGTCGTCGCCTACGCCCTGGTGGTCGGCATCTTCATCCACCGGGAGCTGACCTGGAAAGCCTTCGTCCAGGCCCTCCATCACTCGGTCGTCGATATCGGCATGGTGATGCTGATCATCATTCTATCGGCCGTGGTCGGCCACGCCTTCATCATCGAGCAGGCCCCGCAGGAGATCACCCAAGGGCTGGCGGCACATGGCGGCGGCCCTTATGCGACGCTGTTCATCGTGCTCGGCGCATTGTTCGTTGCCGGCATGATCATGGAGGCGACGGTCAACGTGCTGCTGCTGACGCCGCTGCTGCTTCCGGCACTGACGGCGCAGGGCTTCGACCCGGTCCATGTCGGCGTGATCATGACCGTCCTGATCACTTTCGGCGGCAATACGCCGCCCATCGGGGTGATCATGTATACCGTGTGCGGCATATTGAAGGTCAGCTTGGGGCAGTTCGTCCGGGCGTCCGTGCCGTTCATCATCGCGATGATCATTTTGTTCATCGTGCTGGGGCTGGTTCCGCAGACCGTGCTGTTTCTGCCCAATCTGCTCATGTAGCCCAGGGGCGGAGGAACGGCGGACATTCAGTCGGTCAGATATTCCGGGTAGCGCTCGCGCAACAGGTCGACGCTTGCCACC
Source organism: uncultured Alphaproteobacteria bacterium (assembly GCA_963727575.1). Classification (GTDB taxonomy): domain Bacteria; phylum Pseudomonadota; class Alphaproteobacteria; order Rhizobiales; family Rhodomicrobiaceae; genus JAHQVI01. The sequence goes on along the minus strand of CAVSIA010000011.1, from coordinate 156,983 downwards.
GTTCCCGAAAGATGCTCGCGCAGGGCATCCTGAGCGACAACAGCGTTGCCTTCGACAATGGCGTCGAAGATGCGCTGGTGCTGGTCGAGGACGCTTCGCGCCTTGCCAGGCGCCGGCAGATGCAGATTGCGCAACCGGTCGAGATGGCCGCTGCGGCTGCGGATGACGCTCCACAACCCCGGCACGCCGGAGAGTTCGAGCATCGCGCTGTGCATCTCGCGATCGGCCTCGGCAAAGGCGGCGATGTCGTTGCGTTTCAGCAGGCGCTGTTGCTGCGTGATCAGCATCTCGACCGTGAAGAAATCGATCCGGCCGGCGCCGCCCGCAAGAATTCGGACGGCTTCGAGTTCGACCGAAATCCGCAGGAATTGCGCTTCATGGACACTCTGAATATTGATTTTCGAAACCTTCGTCGACGATTGCGGAGCTGTGTCGACCAGCCCTTCCTCCTCGAGCTTCAAGAGCGCCTCGCGGACGGGCTGCTGACTGACGCCGAACCTCTCGGCAAGGACGGCGCGGCCCAGCGTCGCGCCGGGGGGGATCGCCAGCGAGACGATGAGCGAGCGAAGCTGACCGTAAACCTGCGCCGCCGCGGGCTGCCTGCGGTCGATCCGTATGTTGGCGAGCGGGTCCGCCTGGGGCGCGCCGGTCACCGGCTGGGAATCCTCGATCGGCACGTCGGTCATATCGGAAAGGACGTCCTCATCTGTGCATACTAATATATCAATTGCTCCGTTAATAGCGTGCCGCGCAATCCCAAGTAAACGGTCAAATTGTCCTCGCGCGCGTCTATCCACCGAGTCCGGCATTTCCCCCGCTGCATCGGCCAGCGGCATTCCGCCGATCGAACCGCATGCATCGTCGCGAGTGACCGCGCTGGAAGAACGCCTGGGAAATCCGCTCTCTCAATCAATGGATTACCGGTCCGCTCGTCGATCGTCATCGTATGCCCGGCTATCATCCGCCGACTGATGGATCGGCGTTCAACCTCGCCGAAGAAGCACACCTCTCCCCGTGAGGCCGACCTTCCGCCGCTGCGAATGGGCTCGCCGCGGTTTGATGCACGTCAAGGAACGCCGTCCAAAGGGCTTTAGAATGGTTCGATTAAGACGACACCCTGAGGATCGCTGCGTTCGGGTGAGTTACCGGGTCGCTCCGCATGTGTATCCGCTGGGCCGGTCGCCCTGAGGAGGAGGAGGAGTGGCTATGACGCGTGTGGTGGTGCTGGGAGCTGGTATTGGCGGCGTCCCGATGGCTTTCGAGCTTCGGGATATGCTTGGCCGCAAGGACGAGATCACCGTCGTCGGGGAGTCGGAGTGGTTTCACTTCGTGCCCTCAAATCCCTGGGTGGCGGTCGGTTGGCGCAAGCCTACGGACATCAAGATCCATCTGCCGGCGGTTTTCGCGCGGCGCCGGATAGGCTTCAAGGGATGCGGCGCCAAACGCGTTTCCCCGGAGCGGAATGTCGTCGAGCTCAATGACGGCACGATCCTGCCCTATGACTATCTCGTCATCGCGACGGGACCCGCGCTCGCCTTCGATGAGATCGAGGGGCTCGGGCCGGACAACAACACCGTTTCCATCTGCCATGTCGATCACGCGGCGGCTGCGGGCGAGCGCTGGGAGCGGTTCTGCAAGGACCCCGGCCCGATCGTGATCGGCGCCGTGCAAGGGGCGTCCTGCTTCGGGCCCGCCTACGAATTCGCCATGATCGTCGTCACCGAGCTGCGCCGCCGCAAGATCCGCAACAAGGTGCCGATCACGTTCGTCACCTCGGAGCCCTATATCGGCCATCTCGGCCTCGGCGGGGTCGGCGACACCAAAGGCATGCTGGAATCCGCCTTCCGCGACCGTGACGTGAAATGGATCACCAACGCCAAGGTGGGGCGTTTCACGCCGGACGCCGTCGAGGTTACCGAGGTGAACGAGGATGGCGAGGTCAAGCGCACCCATAACCTGCCGTCGAAGCTGACGATGTTCATCCCAGGCTTTCGCGGGACCGACTGCCTGAAGGGCGAGGACGGCAACTGGCTTCAGGGCCTAACCAATCCGCGCGGCTTCGTGCTGATAGACAAGTATCAGCGCAACCCGACCTACAAGAACGTCTTCAGCGTCGGCGTCTGCGTCGCGATCCCGCCATTCGAGCCGACGCCGGTTCCGGTCGGCGTGCCGAAGACCGGCTATATGATCGAGTCGATGGTGACGGCCACCGCGCATAACATCCGCGACATGATCGCCGGCAAGGAGCCGAGCACGCAGCCGACCTGGAACGCGGTCTGCCTTGCCGATTTCGGTGACGGCGGCATCGCTTTCGTGGCGCAGCCGCAAATTCCGCCGCGCAACGTCAACTGGTCGAGCCAGGGCTATTGGGTTCATGCAACCAAAGTCGCGTTCGAGATGTATTTCCTGCGGAAGGTGCGCCGCGGATCGAGCGAGCCGGGCTACGAGCGCATCGTCATGAAGGCGCTCGGAATCGAGAAGTTGAAACAGACGACACCGGTAGCCTGACCGATGGCCCACGGGGGGCACCTCGGCCGCGCGACGGAAAATCGGACATCAAAGGGCGGCGGCAAAGTTATGTCGCCGGCCTTTGCCGGTTTTCCGGTTGGAGCCGGTGCGTTGCCATTCGGGTCGCGATCCGGGAGGCGGCATGATGCGGCATGAGGGGCCGCGCATTCGCCCCGCGGCCCCGGTGCCGCGCGGCCGCTCACAAGGCTTCATCGAGCTGCTTCTCACGCTGAACCGAAATCCGCTGGAAGCGTGGCGGCACGAGCATTTTGAAGAAGAGATCATCGCCGGCGAAAGCCCGCTCGGGCGGTTTGCCATCGTCAACGATCCCGACGCGATACGCACCGTCCTGATCGAGCACGTCGCAAACTTTCCTAAAGACCGCCTGCAGAAAATCCTGCTGAAACCGGCGCTTGGAAACGGCCTTCTGACGACGGACGGTGAATCCTGGCGGCTCCAGAGACGCCAGTTCGCGCCGTCATTCGCACCGCGGAAAATGGACGCCTATCTCCCGGCGATGCGGCGCGAGGCGCAGGCGCTCGTTGCGCGTTGGCGTGGCCTTCGTCCGGGCCGGCCGCTCGACATTGCCGAGGAGATGGCGCGCACGATGCTGAACATGCTCGCCGGCACGTTGTTCCCGGGCGGGCTGGGCCGCTCCCCGGCCGAGTTCAGACAAGCGGCCACGCGGTATTTCGAAACGCAAGGGCGGGTCGACCCTCTCGACCTGGTCGGTGCGCCGGACTGGTTTCCGCGCATCGGCCGGGCGTTGTCGCGTCCCGCTCTTGAATTCTTTCCCAAAGTGGTTGCAGCGATCGTCAGCGACTACAGGCGGCGCGGCGGCGTCCCGCGCGATGGCGGACTGGTCGCGCAGCTTCTCGAAGGCCACCGCGGCGCAGAGCCGATGGACGACGCGGAGATCGCAGCCAACGTGATCACATTCATCGGCGCCGGTTTCGAAACGCCGGCGAACGCTCTGAGCTGGGCGCTCTATCTACTTTCGCTCGACGAAGACTGGCGGCGCAAGGTGGAGGCGGAAGCGGACGCGTTGCTGGCGGGCGACGGATGGCCCGCCGCCGGTGTGGAACCATTCGCGGCGACAAGGGCGCTGATCGAGGAGGCGATGCGGCTATATCCGCCGGTCGCGATCATGACGCGGCGCGCGGCGCAAGACTGTGTCCTGGCAGGCCGGCGCATCCGCCGCGATGCGACGATCATCATCTCGCCCTGGATCATCCATCGCCATCGGCGACGCTGGACGAACCCGGACGAATTCGATCCCTCCAGATTTACGGCGGAGCGCCGCGCCGAAATCGGACGTCACGCCTATTTGCCCTTCGGTGCCGGCCCGCGGGTTTGCATCGGCTCCGCCTTTGCCATGCGGCAGATGATCGTTACGCTTGCCATGGTCGCGCGTCATTTCCGGCTGGACCTGGTCCCGTCTCATCGCGTAACGCCGGTTCACCGGGTCACGCTTCGTCCCGAGGGCGGGATGATCATGACCGTCACCCAAAGATAGAGGATCAGGCGCATTGAAGGCGCGAAACGAACACCCGCGAATGGTGCAGCAACAGGGAGGCGAGGGATCGACGGTAAGCCCTGCGCGCCCGCGCCCGGCCGCGCTGATCACGCATCCGATCTTCCTGGAGCCGGCATTCGGTGCGCATCATCCCTTGTCGACTGGCAGGCAAGCCGCGGTCATGGATCTCATCGACGCGCTCGGATGGCGTCAGGCGGGCCGGATCCTGGCGCCAGCCCTGCCGGATCGCGCCATCCTCGAGCGCGTCCACGATCCGGCCTATCTGGACGCCTTCGAGCGGGCGGTCGCGGCGAACCTTGCCCGCCCGGAGGACCGGCGCGACTTCAATCTGGGCACGATGGAATGCCCGATCTTCCCCGGCCTGTGGGACCGCGCGCGGGCATCGGTCGGCGGATCGATCCTGGCCGCGCAACGCGCGCTCGACGGGTTCGTCGTCTTCCATCCCGGCGGCGGCACGCATCACGGGCGCGCCAACCGGGCATCGGGATTTTGCTACCTCAACGACCCGGTGTTCGCCATTCAGACGATGCTCGATGCCGGGGTGCCTCGGGTCGTCTATGTGGATTTTGACGCGCATCATGGCGATGGCGTCGAGGATCTGCTCGCGGGCGATGATCGTATGACGTTCATCTCGATCCACGAGGAAGCGCGCTGGCCGGGCAGTGGGCGGCTGGAGGATCGTCTCGATGGCCGCGCCTTCAACATCATGGTTCCCCGCGGGCTGAACGACAGCGAATTCGATCTGTTGGTCCACGAGGTCGTACTGCCCGGGATCGAGCGCGTTGCCCCGGCGGGAATGGTGATGACCCTCGGCGCCGATGCGCTGAAGGGCGATCCACTGTCCGCGATGATGCTATCGAACGGCGCCCTTTGGCGCGCCGCCGAAGCGTGCGCCGCACGCGTGGAACACGCGGTCATCCTCGGAGGCGGCGGGTATAATCCGTGGACGACCGCCCGGCTTTGGGCCGGGTTGTGGGGGCGTCTCTGTGAGCAGGAGATGCCGGCGGTGCTGCCTTACGAAGCCCGGTCCGTGCTTGACCGGCTCGACTGCGACCTGATCGACGCCGAGGACCGCGAAGAGGCGTGGCTGACGACGATGGTCGACACCCCCAATCAAGGGCCAATCCGCCCGGTCATCGGCGAAATCGTCCGGCAACTGATGGCTGATGTGACGAAATGATCATGCCTGCGACCGCAACGCTTCACTTGCGCAGTCAGGCACAGCCGGCAAAACCCTCAGCCGCCATCTTGGCCTCGTAAGGCGCGACAACCGCCGTTCCTTCCACCAGCCCCGGCTTGACGGCCGCCCAATCGGCGGGCTTCAGGATGACGAACCAGCCCTTGTCGTAGGGGTCCTGATTGGCCAGCGCCGGGCTCGCGATCAGGTCGTCATTGACCTTGACGATCTCACCGGCCGCGCGGCTCTTTGCCGGACCGACCCATTTGCCGCTCTCGACCGTCGCGCAGGACTTGCCGGCGTCGACCGAGCGGCCGACTTTTTTCGGCGTGAAGGCAACGAGCTGGCCGGCCATCGCGGTTGCCACCGTGGTCATGCCGAGCTTCACGGTGCCGTCGTCCATCTCGCGGAACCAGATGTGATTGTCGACGTCGTAAAGCAGATCGTCAGGAAGGTTGCAGCCTTTTACCGTCGGCATTTGCGGTCCCCAAATCTTAAGGTTATGGACGATACCGTCATTGGTCTCCGGTGCGCAAGGGTCGCGAGGAGCAGCAGAACTCGCCAAGCCCTGAGACCTGCATTTTGCCGGCCACGAACAGGCAAAGATGCGCCGCGACCATGGCGGCAAGGCGAACCCGCTTGAGGGTCTCGGGATGGCTCGGATCGATCGTGATCAGATTATAGTGGTAGGCAAGTTCGCGGACCGTCTCGCGGCAGGCGTTGAACGAAGGCTCGCCGCGCGCGCCCTGGCGATGCAGCGCGATCAGGCGGAAGCCTTCCCGTTCTTCGTCGACCGGTTCCTCGCCTCGCGCTCTTATCCAATGTTCAAGCACCTGCTCGCCGAGGGCAAGTAGCTCGCGCGCAGTCGCGGCCGGATCCCCGGGATTTGCGGCGAGAGCATCGATGCGCGCCTCGATCGCGTCGAAACCGCCGATATCCCCGCGATGGGCAGGCGCCTCCGCGCCGATGATCACGGTCATGGCGCACACCCGAACGGCAGCGGATCCAAGCCCGCCACCGCGTTCCGTCGCAATCCCCGCGCAAACGGGGATCCAGTCGACACCAGAATTGCAGCGCAGTCCTTCGTCCTCACATGCGCGGTGAGTTCGACTGTGGATGCGGCGGCTCTCATCTTAATCACGCCCGCCCCCCGTCAGCTCTGCAACTGCTTTTCGAGGATCAGCTCCATTCCATCCGATATGTTCTCCTGGACGCCGAGCTTCCGCGGCTTGATGCCCAGTGCCACGCCGAGGAGCTGGGTGAAGTACATGATCTTGACCGTGGTCTTGATGCCGAACCGCTTCTCGGCGCGCACCTGATGCATTTCCAGGCCGGTATGGCAGGTCGGGCATTCCGTGGCGATCACCTCGGCGCCGCAGGACTCGGCCGCCCGCAGGATATTCAGGACGAGCTTGGTGGAGGTGTCGCTGTCCGAGAGCGTGTGGGCGCCGCCGCAACACGCCGTCTTGAGCGGGAAGTCCACATTCTCGGCGCCGGCCGCCGCCAGCAGGTCGTCCATGAAATGCGGCTGGGACGTGCTCTCCGAACCCGGCCCCTGGTCCTTTTCGGGGAAGATGTGCCGCGGGCGGGTATACATGCAGCCGTAATAATTGGCGACCTTGAGGCCGGCGAGCTTGCCCTTGGTCCGCTCCCTGAGGCCGTCCTCGCCGATCGCTTCCTTGATCCAGTCGAGCGCGTGGATGGTCTTCGTCTGGCCCGGCTCCACGGTCTTGTGTCCGGCCTTCGCCGACAGCCGGTCGACGACCGCCTTCGACTTCCGGATCGTGGGCGATGTCGTATTCGGCCTTTTTCAGATTGTGGTAGCAGCCGTTGCAGGGCGCCATGACCACGTCCATCTTGTCGATATGCACGGCATTGGAGAGCACGCGGCTTGAAAGATAGGTCTGGATCTTCGGATCGACGTTCTTTACCTCCATCGCGCCGCAGCAGTTCCAGTTCGAAACCTCTTTCAGCTTCAGCCCGAGCTCGCCCGCGACCGCCTTGGTCGACCGGTTATAGGCGTGGCCCGTGCCTTCGAGAGCGCAGCCGGGATAATAGCCGACGATCTGGTAGGTTTTCGGTTTGCTTTTATCGGCCATCTTGGCGTTGTCCTCTGCTTCGGCACTCGCGGCCGGCATTCAATGGCTATGATCGACCGGGCCAGCCTGGCCATTGTGACGCGGGCCCTGACCGTTAAGGCCCAGCGCCTTCCGGTGATGCGCGTCCTGCTCCTGGATGTATTCCTCGATGGCGGCGCGCGACTTTTTCCAGCGCCGCGTCCTCGGCTTGAAGACGTTGGCGAGTGCCATCTTGATTCCCCATGCGATCGGCAGCTTGACCGCCACCCGCCGAACGATCTCAAGCAGCCAGTCTTGCATCAGCGGCTGTTTGGTGCGCTTGAAGAAGTGCCTGAGAACCTCGGCGTCCTCGATCTTGCCGCGCTCGACGACCTGCTCGGAAAACACCTCATCGAAGATCGTCGACGGCGATTTCTCCGTGTGCCCCTTAAGCTCCAGCCAATGCGCGGTCGCCTTCATCACGCCCTCGGGAACGACGTCTCGCGGGCAGGCATAAGTGCATTTGTTGCACGATACGCACATCCAGATGAGGTCCTTGTCGCGCAGAAGCTCCTCCTCCATGCCCGTGCGGATCAGGTAGATCCAGTAGCGCGGATTGAAGCGCGGCTCGATCGCGTTGACGGTGCAGGAATTCGTGCATGAACCGCATTGCCAGCAGCGATGGATATTCTCGCCGCCGGGAAGCGCGGCGATTTCTTCCTCCAGCGCCTCGTTATAGTCGGCGACGACGCGCGACTCGATGAAGGTCGACCAATGCCCGGAAACGTCGATGCCATCGATCGTGAGATTGTCGTGGGTCTTGAGGTTTTCCGGCCTGATCAGTGACTTCTCGTGGATGGGCATGAGGCGTCCTCAATTCAATTTCCGGATCGCGTCCACGCGTTCCGCCGTGCCATCGATCATGTTGGCGCTGGTCCTGCCGACCCTTGCATCGACCCCGAGAATCCGGCGCGTATGCTCGAGAGGGTCGGTTTCCGAACCGAAATCGGTCTTCAGATAGGCGCCGCCCTGGGCATTGATGTAGTCGCCATAGACCTGCGCCGAGAAGAAGATCCACATACCAGAGCACGTCACGGAACACGCCGTTGTCGGCGAGGAACTGCGACAGCTCCTCGCGAAGAACCAGAAACGCCTCGTGGGTATCGGGAGCCCCGATGACCATGCGGTCGACATTATCGCCGTGCCAGATCTCCCTCAGCGCTCCGGTGTTGGCCTTCGCGTCCCAGACCCAGCGCGTCATGAGCGGATATTGCTCCGGATACAGATTGTGCAGGATCTCCGCCGCCAGATCGCGGACGAAGCGGCGACCCTTGCCCTCGCCGAAGCTCTTGTGGAAGCGCAGCAGCCGCGTGTCCGCCGTGCCCGGAACATGCGCATCGGCGATCAGCTCGGCGATCCCCGCGCGCACGCTGTGCCAGCCTTCTGCATCGAGCAAGCGGGCGACGCGCCGACGCGCCGTCGGCATCAGCTGACACAGGTCCTCAAAGTTCGCCCGGTCCAGGGACGCCGCGCGCCCGTCAGCCAGCCGCTCCTGAATCAGGCTGCGATTTGAGCTTGAGGGCGCTGGCGAAGGCTTCGATCCCGCCGATCGGCTCCGATGCTTTGACGAGGGTCTCGAGGGCCGCACGCAGTTTCGGGCCCGACAGGTCGAGGACCGGCCTTTCGCCGCGGGGACCGCTCCCTGCATATGGCACGACGCCGCTCATCGCCGCGCTCCCCCTCATTCCGCAGCCTGATGCACGACGCCGCGCGACGCCGCCAGCGCGGCAATCGCCGCCGCATTGGCCTGGGCAATCGAGTCGTCGATGGTCTCCGGCCCCGTGGCCGAACCCGCCACGAAAACGCCGGGACGGCTGGTCTCGCCCATGGTGCCGTAAGCCGGCTCGCGTTTGATATAGCCATGCCGGTGCAGATCGACGCCGAATATGGCCGAGATGGTCATGTTATCGACGTTGGGGTCCATGCCGATGGCGTGCACCACCATGTCGAAGGGGATGGTGATCGGCCGCTTCACCAGCGTATCCTCGCCCTTGACGATGAGCTGCTTGCCGTCCGACGTCACCTCGGCGATGCGCGCTTTGATGTATTTGACTTTGAACTCCTCCTGGCTCTTCCAGTAGTAGTCCGTCTCCAGGAGGCCGTAGGTGCGGATGTCCATGTAGTAGATGTAGACATGCGCGTCCGGCAGCTCCTCGCGGATTTCCATGGCGATATTCGCCGACACCGTGCAGCAGATTTTCGAGCACCATTCGCGGCCGATCTGGCGGTCGCGGCTGCCGACGCAGAGCAGGATCGCGACGCGCTTCGGCTTTCGGCCGTCCGAGGGGCAGCGCACGCCTTTGCCCGAGGAGAACATCTGCTCGACCTGCGTCGTGGTCACCACATCGGGAAAGGTGCCGAAGCCCCATTCGGGCTTGTTGATGGAGTCGAAATGGGTGAAGCCGGTGGCCAGGATCGCCGCGCTGCAGTCGACGCCCCCTCCGTCGCTAAGCTGCGCACGGAATTCGCCGGGCGCCCCGGAGAACGCCTTGACGGTCGTGCCCAGCTTGCGCGTGACGAGGGCGTCGGTCTCGACGCGCCGGACCATGCCGCCGATTGCGTCCTTCGCCCATTGCCCCGACGGCACAAGCTTGGCATAGCCCGACAGAATCGGCGCGCCGCCCAGCCGATCCGCCTTCTCCACCAGCACGCTGGGCTGGCCGACGGTCGATAGAGCATGCGCGGCGGCCAGACCGGCCGGGCCACCGCCGACGATGAGAATGGGTTTAGTCACGGTCGCGTTCCTCGCTCTTATGAAGGAGGCCTTCGCCCGCCGCCCCGGCAAGAGCGGCCGAATCACGAGGCCCATCGTTCTTTATGCTCCGGCGGCGGACGATCGCCCTCGTGGGCTCGGCAGCCGCTGCCGCAGGCTTAGTCCGCCGGCGGCGGCGGGATGACCTCGCGCCTGACCGGCTTGAAGCCCGGCCCCGAGGTGATGCGCAGACGCGGATCGTAGAGCTGGTCGGCCGCGCCGGTCTGGATCTGCTTCAGGTAATCCTCGAAATCCGCCTTCCTGGCTTTCCAGTCGATGCCCAGCTTTTCGAGCAGCGTCTCGATCGGGCTGGCATGCCAATGCGTCTGCACGATGCGGTAGGGATCGGCTCCGCAAACCAGCGCCGCGAACTGACAATCCGCCATCACCGGCAGCTCGTAGCCCTTGCCGGCGGCCTTGCCGATCCACTGATTCTTGTCGAGGGTGGTGATGCAGCCGGTATCGTGGCCGATCATGACGTCGGACCGCGCTTCCTCCACAGCCACCTTGATCTTGCGGTCGATGGCGAAGGATCGGGTGAACTCGCGCTCGGAGATGATGTGGCGGAAGCCGAAGCCGCAGCAATCGTACCAGGTCTTGTAGTCGATCACGTCGGTGCCCAGCGCCTGCATGATGCCGGTCGATACCGCGACGCGATTGCCCTCCAGAATGTCGTCGTCATAGATCGCGTCCTCCGGCACCATCTTGTAGACATGGCAGGCCGGATGGATGGTCGTGCGGATGCCGGATGCATCGACGACCTGATGCTTCTGGATCTCGCGACGCATCACATGCACCCACTCGGAGTAGTGCACCACCTCCTCGGGGATCAGCAGCTTGCCGTCGACGAGACGGCCGAGCTTGCCGAGGATCTTGGTCACGCTCTCGCGCAGGCGGGCGGAATGGATCAGATAGCCGCGCACTTCCTTGTAGTTACCGAAAGAGGTGCCGCAATGGACGAGCGGGTAATAGTAGCCCTCGGGCAGCCCTTGCGCCTTGGCCGCGACATAGGCCTGATGGAAATTGCGCAGGAAGACGGCGGCAAGGCTTTCGATATTGCCTATCCCTGAGCCGTGATAGTTCCAGGCCGTGCATGAGGTCTGGTCGGTCTCGTCCAGATAGCGAATGCCCATCTTGTTCATCAGCCAGAGCAGCGAGACCGGATAGCCGGGGATGTTGCCGCACTGGCCGCAGCTCTTGTGATGCCAGAGCTGCGTCGTCGGGATGCGCTTGGTCCAGCCGTAGAGCGTTTTCGCCTCGACGGGCTCATGCTGCTCGGTGATCCGGTGGACCTTGATCTGGCCGTCCTTTTCGAGCTGCCACATCGCATCGCGCACATCCTCGACGCGGTCCTTGTTGGTCAGCATCGAGCGGCGGTCGATCTTCTGCTCGACCCAGGCGGTCGCGATCGCGGCCTCGCCGGAGGACAGGTTGGCCGGCTTCCATTCGGAGCCGTGACCGGTGAAACGTTCGCCGTCTTGAGGTCCGCGCTCATTCGTCATCGTCGTCCTCCTGCTCGTCCTGGAAGTCTTTCCAGTCCGCGCGTTTTTCGTCCATGATGTCGGTGATCACATCGAACAGATTCTCGTCGATGCCTTCGAGTTGATCGAGGACGCCGGTCATTTCCCAGATCGTGTAAAGCTCGACCGAGGTCTTGAGGTTGACCTCCCAGGCCGTCTCCGTCGTGTTGAGCGTCGCCATCGGCACCGCCTTGCGCAGTAGCTTCAGCGGCGCATCGACCTTGGAGATGTTCGGCCCCCAATCGGCGAAATGCTGCGGGTTGATCATGTCCGGCGCGAGCTGATTGCCGGTCGAGATCAGCTTCAGCATGACGCGGCTGAAGGGGCGCAGCACGTCCTTGGCCGACTGCATCTGATGCTTGATCGCCACCTCGCGCATCAGCATGACGAGGCCGCCGGGCGAGTTGCCGAACGGGCAGCGCGCCGCGCAGGTGTAACACTGGGCGCAGGACCAGATTTTCTCCTGCATGGCATCGTAGATGCCTTCGAGGTTTTCGGTCCACAGTAGCTGCACGATCTCGCGCGGCGAGAAATCGTAATAGTGCGCCGCCGGGCAGGTCGCGGTGCAGATGCCGCAATTCAGGCAGCCGTTCAGCTCGTGGTCGAAACGCAGATCGTCCTGAATATCGGCGAAGATGGCTTCGAGCTTGGCGCGCGGCACGGCAGGCGTGTCGCTGACCGGATCGCCGATGAAATCCTGGACGCGGGTGGTGCTGGCTTCCGTCATCGCGGCGCTCCTCACCGTTTGGGAAAATTCAGTAGGTCAGGACCTTGCAGTCGCTTTCCATGACCTCTTCGATGAGATAGGCGCCGCCGACGATGCCCGAACATTCGGGAATCATGTCCTCTTTCTTCATGTCGAAGAGATCGAGATTTGGCGAGCAGCTCAGGAATTTCACGCCGGCGGCGTGCGCGTCCTTGATGAAATCGTAGACGGTCTTCGGGCTCCCCGGCTTCACGACCAGCTTTTCAGCCTCGCCCTTCTTCATGAGGCGGCCCGCGGTCGCGGTGCACACCACTTCGACCTCGTAATCCATCGCCGCCGCGACGGTGGCCTGAAAGAAGGGCGCACCCAACTCCTCACCGTTACGCGGATCGGTATTCGCCATGATGATAAGCAGTTTCTTGGCCACGGGCGTCATCCTCCGGATGCTGACGTTTTAACTCAGCTATCGTTCTTGGGTGTTCAGCTTAGCTTTCAATGCCACGACCTTCAAGGACATATTTCCATATTTGAATATAATAATCATCAAATTTCTACCGCTGATCGCCACGACCCGATCGCGATCCGTTCAATGGCGCCGGTCGCGGTCTTCATGCATTTGTTTGTGCACGTCTTTTCCGCGCATGTTTGTCGCACCCGCTCTCTCTGCGCGTCATGGCGTCGCCGGCATCCATCCGGCCGCCCGGACGAGCCCGGTCATGATCGGGACCAGCGCATCCTCGATCGGCCCGATCAGCCGGGTCAGCGCATCCAGCGACGGCCCGGGCGCGGCGGGGGCATCGTCGAACTCCATGATCAGATCCTCCACCATGGCGCGCCGCAATCCGGGGTGACCGGTGAAGCCGAACGCGCTGCGCCCGATCTGGAAGACGGCAACCTCGTCATGCGCGTCCCTGGCGATCACGTCCGCATAGTCCGGAGGCCGCGGCCGGTCCCGCATATAAACGACGTTCGGAAAGCGCGCCGGGAGCAGGCCGCCAAGCGCGTCGTCCCGGGTCCGTATCGCTTCGCCGATCTCGAATATCAGCGGCGCCTCGACCGCGCTTCCGTCGGCGGCGAGGCTGAGGATCTGGCTGCCAAGGCCAAAACCGACGATCGGCTTTTCGTACATCAGGCAAGCGCGGGCAAGGCGGATTTCCGCGTCGAGCGTCGGCAGCAGCCGGTCCTTGCTCGCCGCGCCCCAGGGTCCGCCGCCGAGCATGATCAGGCCGTCGCCGAGCGTCTCGAATTCGGGGATCCCGCCCCCGGTCGCGAACGGCCGGAAATAGCTGAACCGGATGCCGCGCCCTTCGAGATGATCTTCGATATGTCCGAGCCATTCGGAATGCGTATGCTGAATGACCGCGACATGCTTCATGTAGGCCATTACGCTGCCGTTTCGCAGATGGCGTCCTCGATCACGCGCCTGAATTCAGCCGGTGCGATAGTGAGAAGATCCGGCTTCGTCCGCGTAAAAAACTCGTCGACCGCCGCGCCTGCCTGTTCGAGCGGAATGCGCCGGAGCGAGGCTTCAAGATCGTAGATGATGCGGGGCGGCGTGACGAAGAAGTCGCCGGTCAGCAGGATCGAGGCGACGCGTTGTCCCCGGCCAGGCCCTTCCGTCCGCACATAAGCCGTGACCGTGCCGCCCGCGCCGGTCAGGCTCGCCTCGGATATGCCTGGGCCGCGCGGATCGTCGATCGAATAGACGAACTCATCCGTGCCGATCTCCTCCGCGAGAAGCTGTGCCGCGAGCGCTTCCTCCTCATCGGACGGCATCGCCTCCGCCGGCTCGATGCCGAGCGTCTCGGCAAAGCCGGCGAGGATGGCGGCGTGGACGTCGGCGACGGATGGCGCGCCGCCCAGCAGTGCTTTCAGCGTGGTCACGCGCTGCTCGGCCTTGTCGAGATCTCGCTTTTGCAGCTTCGCCTCGGGCACGTTGAGACAGGACATGATCAGGCCCGGATCGGCATCGACAAGGACCGTGCCCTGATAGATCAGCGTGTCGCCGTCGAAGAAGCCGCCGGTGCCGCACAGCTTGCGGCCGTCGACCTCGATGTCGTTGCGCGGCCGATACCGCGCGTCGATGCCGAAGGCCTTGGACAGGCCATGCGCCGCCGCCTCGCAGATCGCCCGGGTATAATCGGCGAGCGTCGGCATCGGCAGGCGCTTGCGGGAAAGTACGAGTTCCCAGCCGACCTGGTTGGGGTCGAGATAGATCGCGCCGCCGCCGGTGATGCGCCGCACGATGCCGATGCCGCTCTGCGCGGCAGTAATCGACCTTCAGCTCGTGCCGCACCGCCTGGTGGCGGCCGACCAGGGCCGACGGCTCGAAGCGCAGGAACCGCACGGTGTCGGGGATTGCGCCGGCCTTGTGCAGCTCGATCAGCGCCTGGTCGAAGGCGATCTGAAGGCGCCCCTCACGAACTCCGGTGTCAATGACGCGAAACGGAATGGGCATGGCTCAATGCCTTTCCGGCGTGTCGAATTCTTCGCCTTCGATATAGGCTTCGCCCGGCTTTTCGCGTCCGAGCTGGTGGCGGATCTTGCGCAGATCGACGGCGGCAGGCTGGAACGGATAGCTGGCGATGTTGGATGGCGGGCTGTCGCCATACGGGCGATCGCAGGCGGAGATGTCGTCCTGAAACTTGCCGGGGCACCCGCTCGTCCTGAAGGCGATGCCCGCATCGATGACGCTGTCCAGCTCGTGTTTCGGGATGCCGAAATCGATGACGCGCCCGGCCTCGTCGAAGCGCATCTGCTCGACGCGCACGCCGCGATAGTCGATCAGGTAACGGGCGAGCTGAACGCGCCGCCATTGGTCGCGCGGCGTCGCCGGCAGGTGGTCCATCAGCGATCCCCGCTCCGGGAAGAAGCAGAACATGTGGCTGTGGCCGCCGATGTCGACCAGCTCCTGGACCAGGACCAGCACGTCGCGCTCGGTCTCGCCCATGCCGACGATGATATGCGCGCCGAACTTCTGCGGCCCGAAGATGTTGCGCGCGGCAGTGAGGATCTCCCAATATTTGGCCCAGCTATGCGGCGACGACACGCCCTTGCCGCGCGTGCGGTCGAAGATCTCCGGCGTCGCCGCATCGAGCGCGACGGTGAAGATGTCGGCGCCGAGGTCCTTGAGCTGGCGCACATCGCCGGCCGTCATGGTCGTCGGGTTGGAGAGGATCGAGACCGGCACCGTCGCCGGATCGATGCGGTCGGTCCACGCCTTGAGCACCGTCACCGTGTCCTCGTCCGAGCGCGGATGCGTGATCATCGAGATGCACATCCGGTGGAAGGGCGTTGCCTCGCCGTCGCTCGCCACTTTGTCGATGATCTGCGCGAGCGGCACCGCCGGCCAGTCGACACGGATGAAGTTGCGGTCGGCATAGTCGCGATCGGCTTCGCGGTGACGGGCCAGCCCGCAATAGGCGCAATTGGCGCGGCAGCCTTCAGGGTAGGAGAGCAACAGGTTCAGGCAGCGCGTGCAGCCGCAGCGATGCATCTTGCCGGGCATCACGCCAAGGGTAATCGCGGCGGCGGTCGACATCTGCACATAGTCGGGCGAGCGCATATGCGGCGCGAGCCGGTTGTTGTTCGGCAGATAGACGCCCTCGGGCGGCACGTTCGCCGTCTTGACCCGCGCGCCGTTCTTCGCGTCCTGCGGGGTCACGCCCGGCAGGCGTGGCTGCATGACGCTGGCCGGATTGTGATCGAGGCCGCCGGCGCCGACGGGTCCGGGGAGCGCCGTTTCTCGTTTGAGGCAACTCATAGCGCCGCGCCTTCTTTTCTTGCCGTTTCGGTCCAGTATTGAGGATAGGCGATCCAGCCTCGCTCCAACTCGGCGCGCGACGGTCCGCCATACTCCGCATAGGTTTGCAGAAGCTGCCGGCGGCGCGCGAGCGCACGGTCGAGCGAGGCTTTGTAGAGATCTTCCAGCTCTTCGGCATAGTCCGGCGCCGCATCCGGCGCGCCGCTCAGCGCGGCTAGCTGCCGCGTCGCCCGCGAGCCGCCCCGAGACCGCCGCCGCATTGATGCCGGCGCCCGTGACCGGGTTCGTCAGGCCGGCCGCGTCGCCTGCGAGCAGCACCAAAGTGGCTCCAAGCCGGCCCACCGGATCGAGCATGCCGCCGACCGGGATCGCGCCGCCGGTATGTCTGAGGACGTCCTTTCCGACCCGGCCTTCGGCCACGAGCTGGCGGTGCAGTGCCTCGAGCTGCGGCTTGAGCCGGCGGCGCCATTCGGGCGCCACGCCGAGGCCGAGATTGGCTTCTCCGGCCTTTGGGAACAGCCAGGCATAGCCGCCGGGCAGCATAGCCGAGAGAAAAATGTCGGTCGCCGCGTGGGGCGTGCGAAGCGGCACCGTGATCTGCCGGGTTTCGGCGAGCGCGGTGTTGACGCGGCCAATCGCCCGGCCCACCCGCGAGCGCGGTCCGTCGGCGCCGATGACGACACGCGCCTTGATCGTGCGACCGCCGGTGAAATGCGCCGCGCCTTCGGAATCGAGCGACAAGAGCCCGGTATTGAAACGGCATTCCGCCCCTGCGAGCCGCGCCGCTTCGACAAGCGAGGCGTCGAACGCAGCGCGGTCGATCATATGGCCGGGGAAATGCTCATTGATGTAAGGCGCGCTGCCGTCGACGAACGTCGTCATCGAGCGGATAGGCTGGCGCCAGCTCGCATCCATTGCGGCCGAGCTGGTGGCATCGAGCATCGAGCCGACCATCGCCGGAACGAACTCGGCGCACTGCACGGGATGCCCGGCGTGACGCTTGCGATCGACCGCAAGCACGCGTGCGCCGCGCCGGGCGGCCGCCGCGGCCGCCATCGCGCCCGCCGGCCCCAACCCCAGCACAAGCACGTCGATGTCGAACGCTTGCCTGCTCATGACGCACACGCCATTTTCAGCCGAGACCCCGCATCGCCGCCAAGCTTCACCGAGCAGCAGGCATGCTGTTGCTCATAGGCTCGCCCGATCGCCTGCGTCACCGCCACGGCCCCGTCCGCGGGAAAGGCGATGCCGTCGAGCCCCGCCATCACCGCGTAAGCATCGGTCGCGCGCTTATGCAGGCCTGGCGGGCGCGCGCAGCCGAGCAGCACTTGCCGCGTCGGCAGACGGCGTCGGGCGTCGAGAAAGACCCGCCCGACCGCCGTCCGTCGCGCGGCGTCGCGAAAGTGCCGGGCCGGCGCGTAGAAAGGCATGATGACCACGAGCACCAGCGCGTGGATGGCGTGGCGCGCGCAGATATCCAGCGCCGCCGCTTCGCCAAGGATGCGCCCGTAATGCAGGCCGACGACGATATGCGGCACGACCTCCATGGTCGTCGCGCAGAGCGCAGCAAGGGTCGCCTCGAAATCCTCCACCGGCCGGTCGAGATGGTAGACATCCCGGATCGTCTCGGCCGATCCGATCACGTCCATCATCGCCGTGTCGACGCCGGCGCTTTCCATCGACCGGGCGCGAGGGTCATCGAGCAGCGCCGAATGAATGGCGATGCGCAGGAAGGGGAAGTCGCGCTTCAGCCGCTCGATGGCCGGATAGTAGCGCTCATATTTGATCTCGTTGCGGCGGTTCGAGCCCCCCGAAAGCAGAAAGCCCTGCAAGCCCTGCAGGAGCACCAGATCGCGCACCTTCTGCTCGAGCATCTCCGGCGTCGTCGCCGGAATCATCGGTTCGAGAATCTTGGCCTGACAGTGGTCGCAGTCGAGCGCGCACGCGCCCGCCCGTGACCGAGAAAGCCGGAAAGGAATTCTTGCCGCAGCCGCTGATTTCCGAGGATGGAGTATTCCTTGAACGTCGGCGTCGAAAAGCGGATCGGCGGGAGCCCGCCGCGCTGGTGAGCGGCGCGTTCCATTTCGCCCACGAGGTCGGGATCGAACTCGACGTCCTCAAGAGCCTCAATCTCCTGTACCCGCGCCATCCATCCCATGGTATGTATATATTCAAACTTTTCTATGCTTCGTCAATGCCGTTTCGTCCGCGGATCGGCGCGCGGTGGGTGAAACGCTGATCCTGCGCGTTGAAAGTGTTTCTTGCACCGGGGCGCATTTGCCCATCTCACGCGCGAGACGCGCCAGAAGTTGTTGCCATGGATCTCATCGATCGGCTTGAGCAGGCGTTGAATGTCGAGGAGAGTTTGTTCCGTGCCCAGCTTTTGCGCGAGGATATGGCGCGGCTCAAAAAACTGCGCGAGCTCGCCGGCACGGCGGCGACCGAGGAGGAATTCTTACACGAAGGCTTCTGTCTCGACTGGACGCCGGCGGGTCTGCGCAACGCCGATCTGAAGGCGACCCTCCAGCCATTGCTCAAAACATTCCGCGCAGCAGAAAGAAACAGCTATGCCGACGGCGACGACGTCGGGCTCCTCCGCGCATGGCAGGCATTCGATGCCGAGCGCATGGAGCTTTTGGTCGGCTGTCTCGCACGCGTACCGAAACCGGACTTCGACTGACGGGCGTTAAGCGGATTGATCGACCGCAACGCGCACATCTTTGGATCGGCGTAGTAAGCGGCATCGTTTTACTTGGTGCTTGCCTTTGTCCGCATAACAGGCGAATATCTGCAAAAATGTGAATACGTGAATATCGGTCTGGGAGAAGCGCTTCGACCGCGGCGCGCAAATTGAGACGCGGCAAAGATCGTCCGTCGCCGGAAGGTTGGGGGCTTGCGCCTCGGAGCGCGCGTCGGCGGATCGTCGCCAAGGGGAGGAAAGTGATGCGGCAGACATTCAGGATTGGTCTCTTCCTGCTGGGCGCGAGCCTTGCTCTGACCCGAGCGGCCGGCGCGGCACAAATCAAAGATATGATCGGCACCTGGAAGTGGACCGACTATACCATCGAGGTGAAGGAATGCCCGACCAACCCGTCCGGCGCGGGGCTCTGCGCCACGGTCACTGACGGACCGAAGAACAAGGGCATGGAAATGATCCGGTCGAAGCTCGAAGACAAGAACGGAGATTTCTACGGGCATATCGCGCATCCGGCGACGGGCGACATCTACGATACGAAGATGACCTTCAAGGATGCCGATACCTGGAGCATGGCCGGCTGCGTTGTCGACAATACGGCCGTCTGCGCAACGGGCGATTTCGTCCGTGTGAAATAGGCCCGGCGGTGTGCCAACCGCCGACCCGTTCCTGCCTACGGAGAAATGGGAACGCTTATGAAGGACCTGATCATCACAGCAATGTCGGCGGCCATGCCCTATATGACATGGCTGCTTTGGATCGCCGCGGCTTTCGCGCTTCTGGCTGTCCTCGGCCTGCTGGTCCGGCTCATCGACAGCAATAGTGCGCTCGCCGGAATTCGGCCGCCTGGCGAGCTGGATCGTCGTCTGCGTCGGGGTCGTCTTCATTGCCTCTCAAGGTGTCGGCGCGCTGCTCGGCATGAGCCCGCAGATCAATTTCGAATTCATGACCGGCGAGAAGTTCGACCTCAGACCATTTTGGCAGGTCGGAGCCGGACTGGCCGTGTTCGGAATAGTGTTAAGGTTGCTCGGCGGAAGGCGCTCCGCATGAGCAGCCGGGAAAGTCAAACCGAAGGAGCCTGTTCATGACTGCAACCAATGGGGCCCAGGACAATGCCAAGAGCATGTCCATCATCGTCACCAAGGGGACGCTGGACTGGGCCTATCCACCCTTCATCCTGGCGACCACGGCCGCCGCGATGGACGTCAAGGTCACGATGTTCTTCACGTTTTACGGTCTGCCGCTGCTCAAGAAGCAGCTCGATCTGCAGATCTCGCCGCTCGGCAAGCCGGATATGGCGATGCCGATGATGGGCATGCATATGAAGATGCCGAACATGGTGGCCATGCTGCCTGGCGTCAACGCGGGGGCGACGACGATGATGAAGAACCTCATCAAGAAGAAGGGCGTCGCCTCGATCGAGGACCTCCGCGAGGCCGCGCTGGAAGCGGAAGTCGAGTTCATCGCCTGCCAGATGACCATGGATCTCTTCGAATACAAGAAGTCCGACATGCTCGACGGGGTAACGCTCGGCGGCGCCGCGACCTATATGGAAAAAGCGCTGAAATCGGACGTCAACCTGTTCATCTGAGGCAGACAGACACCTTGGATGACCGGCCCCACCGGCCAAATCCCTAACAAAAGAGAGAAGCGTAATGGCGGATAAAGTGCTCGACGCGAAGGGGCTCGACTGCCCCCTGCCGATCTTGAGGGCGAAGAAGGCGATCAGCGAAGTCTCTCCGGGCGGTACGCTTGAGGTCCTGGCGACGGACCCCGGCGCAGTCCCGGATTTCGAAGCGTTTTGCCGCCAGACCGGCAATCAGCTCGTTGAACGCAATGAGTTCCGACGGCGTGTACCGTTTTCTGATCAGGCGCGCCGGCTGAGGCCGGGCCCAGGATCCGTATACGGACGTCGACTGGAGGACCTCGCGGTCAAGCGGACGCCGGTTGGCCGGGCTTTGCCATAGGGCGGCCATCGGGAGCCAATTGCGCGATTTAATCTGCACTCCCTTTGTTGCAATAAAGCACCACGCGGCGCCCTCGAAGAACCGCCCAAAGTAAAACCTCTTCATATTCGAATCAAAATATATGAGTATGATGCAAGCGCCGATTACCGATGGGGGAACATCTTAGTCGGCGATCGGGAACGGGCCTCGCGGTCTGTATACAATGACTTCACGCGGTCAATTCTGCTTGAAAAATACAATATAGTTGTGGGCAGGGGGAGAAGGAAATGTTCGAGCGCAGGCAAACCGGCCCTTTGCGCCGGGTTTCGGCTGTCGCATTGATTTTGGGGGCTGGCAGCCTCTTGAGCGTGCCGCTTGCGACCGACGCTCAGGCGACGGATGGTTATTTCCAGGACGGATACGGAGCGCGGCAAAAGGCTCTGGGCGGAGCCGGCGTCGCCGACAGCAAGGATGCCACCGCGATCGCGAACAACCCTGCGGGCCTGGCGGATGTCGACGATCAGGTAGCCGGCGCGGTTTCAATTTTCAGCCCGCAGCGCGAATATGAGGCTGGCCCCTTCGGTCCGGGCGCTTTCGCTCCGGTTCCGCCGGGAGAGCACGGCTCGGATCGGAATTTCTTCGCTGTCCCGAATATCGCCTATACCCGCCGCATCGATGCCGACACGGTCTTCGCCCTCGGCATGTATGGCAATGGCGGGATGAACACCACCTACCCCGATCCGATTTTCTCCCTGGACAAGGGCAGCGGCGTCGACCTCACCCAGGCATTGATCTCGGCGGCCATCGCCCATCGCATGGGCCGGTTCTCCTTCGGCGTCGCCCCAATCGTTGCGGTCCAGGCCTTCGAGGCGACGGGCCTGGGAGGGTTCGCTCCCTTTTCCAGCGACTCGGCGCATTTCAGCGACAATGACTACGACTTCTCTTACGGAGCCGGCGTGCGCGCTGGCATTCAATACGACCTGACCGACGGCGTCCGCCTCGGCCTCGCCGGCAACAGCCGGATCTATATGTCGGAGTTCGACAAATACCGCGGTCTGTTCGCCGAGCACGGTGATCTCGACATTCCGGCGAGCGTAACGGCGGGCGTCGCCGTCGATCTGCAGCCGGGCCTGACCATGATGTTCGACTACAAGCGCGTCTTCTACAGCGACGTTGCATCGGTGGGCAGTCCGTCGTCCAAGCCTACCCAGTTCGGCGCCGATGACGGCCCCGGACTTCGGCTGGCACGACATCGACATTTTCAAGGTCGGCATCGAGTGGCAGGCGAGCGACCGCTGGACGTGGCGCGCCGGCTATTCCTACAACGACAGTCCGATCAAGTCCCAGGACGTGACGCTGAATATCATCGCGCCCGGCGTAGTCCAGCATCATATCACCGGCGGGTTCAAATATAAGTGGTCGGACAGTCTGGACCTGGAGCTTGCCGGCGTCTACGTGCCCGAATCCAGCGTCAGCGGCGTCAATCCTTTCGGTGACGGCCAGCCGGTCGAGATCCGGATGAACCAGTATGAATTGACGCTCGGCGCCGTCTGGCACCTGGGCGGCGAGCCACAACTGGAGCCGCTCAAATAGCGCAACGCTCTGCGCTAGGTTCGAATCTACACTTCGAACCACGCCGTTTTATGCTCATGGATCGATTTGACATGAATTCTAATCACTTACCTCGGCCTCATCGCACGGCAAGAGGGACTTGAATGTCATGTTCGATCCACTACAGCGGGATCATTTGATATGGAAACACTCCGACTTCGAGGCCTACTCCAAATTATTTGCCGGTCGCGCGATCTGACGGAAAACCGGAGTCCACTTTTCCTGATCGCGCTCTAACGCGCTAAAGAGACCCGGATCGGAGCGGCCGGCTGCCGCCCGATCAGGGTTTCGCCTCGTCCAGATGGTCGGCGATGATTTCGACCAGGCTGCCGAGCCCGCCCTCCCACTTCCAATGCGCCTTGCTCTCATCCATGGTGAGGCGGCAATTGGAACAGGCCGACACCATCGTCGCCGCGCCGGTTTGCTCGACCTGATCCATCTTGATCTTGAACACCTTATGGCGAAGCTCGGCGGCGCGTCCGATCGCCTGGACCCCGCCTCCGCCGCCGCAGCACCAGTTGTAATTGCCGGTCGGCGTCATTTCGCGGAAATCCTGGGCAAAATCCTGCAGCAGATAGCGCGCGTCTTCCGTCGCGCCGCCGCGCCGCGAGATCTGGCATGGGTCATGATAGGTGACGGACCCCGCCATCGGCTTCAGCTTGAGCCGCCCCTCCCGCTTGAGCTGCGCGAGGAATTCGGTGATGTGGAGCACCGAAAAGGGCAGCGGACGGCCGAGCATATTGGCGCCCGACCAGCGCAACACGCCGAAGGCATGGCCGCATTCCGGAATGACGACGGTCTTGGCGCCGACGCTTTCCGCCGCATCGACGATACGCTTGACCATCAGCTTGGCGACATCCGCCTTTCCGGCGAGATAGCCGAAATTCGTCGCCTCATAACCTTTGCTGCTCAACGTCCAGTTCGCGCCGGCGTGATTAAGAAGCCTGGCCATAGCGACGACCGAGTTCGGGATATTTCATCAGCTCGATCGATGAGACGGTCAGAAGGATGTCGGCCTTGTCCTTATCGAGGGCGATCGGGACCTCATGTTCGTCCTCGAGCCATTCCAGGCGATCGCGCAGCTTTTTGGCGGTGACCCCAAGCGGGCTGCCGTGATCGCGGGAATTGTCGGCTGCCGCCAGCAGATCCTCCGGGCCGAGCCCTGCCGCGACGAATGCCTGCCGCGCGCCGCCGACGATGGAGGCGATATCGATCCCCATCGGGCAGATCGTCGTGCAGCGTCCGCACATGGTGCAGGTGTCGAAGAGAAGCTGCTCCCATTCCTTGAGGTCGGCCTCGGTAACGCGCGGCGCCAGCCCGAGCCAGGAAAGCGGCCATTTCTGCCGGCGATAGGCTTTGGCGATCGGAAACAGCTTGTAGGCCGGCGTGTGCCGCGGATCGCCGGATGCCTCGTAGAAATGGCACGCCTGGGCGCACTGCCCGCAATGCACGCAGGCCTCCAGATAGCTGACCAGATGCTCCTCGGTGTGCGCCAGGAACGTCCGGGTGGCGGCCTCAACGTCGATCGTATCGGTCATGGCACTGCCTCTAACGGACGCGCAGTTGCAGGAGATCGTCCCCTTGCGGGCTCGTGACGTGAACCGCGCAGGCAATACAGGGGTCGAAGCTGTGGATCGTGCGCTGGATCTCCAGCGGCTGTTTTGGATCGGCAAGCGTATGGCGATCCATCAGGGCGGCTTCATAAGGCCCCGGCTGTCCTTGCGGGTCGCGCGGACCGGCATTCCAGGTCGACGGCACGACCGCCTGATAGTTGTCGATCTTGCCGCCCTTGATCACCACCCAATGCGCCAGCGCTCCGCGCGGCGCTTCCATGAAGCCGACGCCCCGCGCTTCGCCCGGCCAGGATGACGGGTCCCATCGGGTGGGGTTATGCACGGCAAGATCGCCGGCCTTGATGTTAGCCATCAGACTGTCGAACCAGGTCACCATCTGATCGACGACGATCTTACTCTCGAGCGTGCGCGCCGCCGTCCGCCCCATCGTCGAAAACATCGCCGTGAGCGGCAGGTCGAGCTTGCCCAGCGCATATTTGGCCAGCTCGCGCGTCGGCTCATGGCCCTTGGCGTAGAGCATCAGCACACGGGCGAGCGGGCCGACCTCCATAACCTTGCCCTTCCAGCGCGGCGATTTCAGCCAGGAGTAGCTCTCTTCCACATTGAGCTGGGCGTATGGCGGTTTAGGGCCGGTATAGTGCAGATGGGTCTGGCCCTCATAGGGATGGAGACCCTCGTTCTTGCCGCCGGAATAATCGTACCAGGAATGCGACACGAACTCCTGGATCTCGTCCGGCTTGTTCATGTCGACAGGGTGGATGGTTTCCAGATCGCGGTTCAGGATCGCGCCCGCCGGGATCAGCCAGCTTGACGGATCGTCCATGCCCTTTTCGGGAAAGTCGCCATAGGTGAGGAAATTGCCGACGCCCTCGCCGCGCTCGAACCAGTCCTTGTAGAACGACGCAATCGCTAGCGTATCGGGAAGGTAGACCTGCTCGACGAACTCCTTCATCCGCCCGATGACGGTTTTGACCTGGTTGAGCCCGGCCATGTTCACCGCCGTCGTCGAGGTGCCGCCCGAGCCGGTCGTATCGACGCTGATCGGCGAGGGTGCGCCGCCGACCAGGAAATTCGGATGCGGATTCTTGCCGCCGAAAATCGCGTGGATCTGCACGACCTCGCGTTGCCAGGCCAGCGCTTCGAGATAATGCGCAACGGCCATCAGATTGGCTTCCGGCGGCAGCTTGAAGCCGGGATGTCCCCAGAAGCCATTGGCGAAAATGCCGAGCTGCCCGCCTTCGACGAAATCCTTCAGCCGCTTCTGCGTCTCCGCGAAATAACCGGGGCTGGACTTGGCAAAGCTCGAGATGGATTGCGCAAGCTGCGAGGTTGCGGCGGGATCGGCCTTCAGCGCCGAAACCACGTCGACCCAGTCGAGCGCGTGCAGGTGGTAAAAGTGCATGACGTGGTCGTGCACATATTGCGCGGCGATCATCAAATTGCGGATGATCTGCGCATTCGGCGGGATCGTGTAATTGAGCGCATTCTCCACCGCGCGCACCGATGCGATGCCGTGCACGAGCGTGCAGACACCGCAAATGCGCTGCGCGAACGCCCAGGCCTCGCGCGGATCGCGGCCTTTCAGGATCAGCTCGATGCCCCGGACCATGGTGCCCGAGCTGTAGGCGCCGGTAATCGCACCCGCGCTGTCCGTCTCGGCCTCGATTCTGAGATGGCCCTCGATGCGGGTAATCGGATCGACGACGATGCGTTCGTTCATCGCTTTGGCCCTCCCTCGTTTTTTGGCGCGCTCAAATCTCCACCCCGCGGCGGCTGTAGAAGATGCCCGTCTCGCTCCGGGTGAGGAACACCAGGAAGGCATGCATCAGCTTGCCGAACGGGAACCAGATCAACAGCAGCGCGACGCTGAGGATATGGACGGCCAGCAGCGTCTCGTATGGCGCCCACAAGTGGCTGACGGCGACGAGCCCGGTGACGACCGGTAGGATGGTGACCAGCCAACTGAAATAGTCGTTGAATGTCGAAAGCAGCCGCAGCACCGGATCGGTCAGCCTGCGGACCAGCGCCGCCACGAGCGAGGCCAGCGTGATCACCGCGACGATCGAGATGATGCCGGTCGGCAGGTTCGGCCAGCCGAAGCCGAACAGGCCGCGGAGAAAGAGAATGTGCTGCCCCAGACCGAAGACGATGATCGCAAGGCCGATATGGAAAACGTAGCCATTGATCGTCGCGAACAGCGAGCCGCGCACGAAAGACTTCGGCGGCCACATATGGCGCGCAAAGCCTCTCGCCGCGGCAACGATCGCGGAATGCCCGCCAGGGCGCGCCGCCGAACGGTCCTTGCCCCAGGGCAGAAGCAGCAACGACAACAGCCACCACAACACGCCGAACACGAAAACGGCGAAGGCGATCTCCAGGGCGGGACCACGCGCGAAATCGAGCAGGCTCATGACTGTCCCTCCTTGCCGGCGTTCTGCTTGCGCCGCCGCGACAGCAGAGCGCTCGTGATTCCGGCTGCAGCGCCCACGGCCGCCGCCCCGCCGATGACGGCCGCGCCGCTCTCGGTGCTTGCGGAGAGCGGCCGGTAAAACCCGCCCTTGTCCCAGAAATTCGGCTCCGAACATCCCAGGCAGCCATGCCCCGACTGGATCGGGAACGACACCCCGCCATTCCATTTAAGCGTGGCGCAGGCGTTGTAGGTGACCGGCCCCTTGCAGCCGACCTCGTAGAGACACCAGCCCTTGCGCGCGCCTTCATCGTCGAAGCTCTTGGCGAACAGGCCCTTGTCGTAGAACGGGCGGCGATAGCAGCGGTCGTGGATGGTGTCGCCGAAGAATGCCTTCGGCCGGTTCAGATGATCGAGATCGGGCAGCTTGTTGAAGGTGACGAGATAGGCGATCGTGCCGGCAATGGCTTCAGGGATGGGCGGGCAACCGGAGATATTGATGACCGGCTTGTCCTTGATAATGTCGGTGACCGGGACGGCGCCGGTTGGATTTGGCTTTGCGTGCGGGATGCCGCCGAACGCCGCGCAGGTGCCCACCGAGATCAGCGCGAGCGCATCCTTCGCCGTTTCCGTCAGCACCTGAAGGTTGGTTTTTCCCGCGTTCGTCGAATAGACGCCACCATCCTTGGTCGAGACCGATCCGTCGACGACGACGACGTATTTGCCCTTGTTCTCCTGCATGGCCGCCAGCCGCGCCTCTTCGGCCGCAGCGCCCGAGACGGCCTGAAGGGTCTCGTGATAATCGAGCGAGATGAGATCGAAGATCATGTCTTCGATCGTGGGACTGAACGACCGGGTGAGGGACTCGGTGCACCCGGTGCATTCCTGGAACGACAGCCAGATCACCGACTGCCTTCTGGCCTTGCCCAAGGCCTCGGCCATGGCTTTCGATGCGGTCGGCGGAAGCGCCATCACGCTCGCCAGATAGGCAGCGTATTTCAGTAGCGCACGCCGCGAAATGCCGCGCCGCGCCAGCGTGCCACCGATGGTTCCAGGCTCGTTCATGGCTGGCATCCTTCCTTGCGGATCGGTATGGTCCGATCCCATTGCCGCTCCCCGCGGGCCAATGCGATCCAGCCATCCTCAAACCCCCGTCCCCCACCGCCGCTCCGCCTCACCGGCAGGAAATATCGAAGTATTCGCATCTTTGAACCGCGAGGGGCCGCCGTCGTTGACGTAGATCAATCACAGCGCAGAACGCCCGCCTTACTAATGGTCCTTCCAGCAAGGAAGCGGCGTCATGTGTCTTGGTGTGCCCATGCGGATCGTGGACCGTGACGGCTTCGTGGCGCGGTGCGAGGCGAAGGGAATCGAACGCTCGGTCAGTCTCATTCTTCTTCAGCATGAAGATATCGGGCCGGGCGACCATGTGATGGTCCATCTCGGCCATGCCGTTGAGAAAATGTCCGAGACCGAGGCGCAGAGCACCTGGGATCTGTACGACGAAATGCTCGCAGCGGAACAAGCATTGCGCAGCGATTCATGACATCGCGATCAACGCGATTGCCGCCGTTTCGAGGACAAGCCATGTCAGTCTCAAGAGACGTTCTCATTCTCGGACTTGGCAACCGGCTGATGTCGGACGACGCGGCCGGTCCGCTGGTTATCGAACGCATGGTCGCAATGCGCCCGGATGGCGCCCGTCTCCTCGATGGGGGAACGGTCGGCATGGCGCTGTTGCCCGAGATCCAGGCGAGCGAGGCATTCATCGCGGTCGACGCGGCAAGTTTCGACGCCGCTCCGGGAACGGTCGCGACCTTCGAAGGGCGGGATATGGACCGCATGCTCGCGGGCAACAAGAAGACCGCCCATGAGGTGGCGCTGTCCGATTTGATCGGCGCTGCGACGCTCAGCGGCTCCTGCCCGGCGCGGCGCGCCCTGGTGGCTGTCCAGCCGGAGGTGGTGGCGCTTGGCCTTGAGCCGAGCCCATGCGTCGCGGCGGCGATCCCTGAAATGATCGAGGCCGTGCTTGCGGTCCTGAAACGTTGGGCGGAGGAGGCGCGCGCCGCATGAACGAGACGGTTTCGCCGGGGGTCCAGCCGACACACCCGGCTCATCTTACGGGACTTGCGGACGCGGTGCTGCAGGAGATCGCCGGGCTTCTCGAGCGCCTCATCGAAACGGGCGAGGAAGGCGCGATCGATCTGCGCAGCCTGCCGATGACCGATGCCGACCGCGACGAGCTCAAGGTGCGGCTCGGAACGGGTGAGGTGTGTGCAACGCTTAATGTCGCCGGTCCCTCCACTATCGAGGAGGCGGCGATTTCCGGCGTCTGGTGGGTCCGGCACGAAGGCGAGGGCGGACGTGTCGCCAGCGAGCAGATCTGCGTAACCCGCATCCCCGCGATCCTGATGACCCAGCCCGAGGATTTGGCCGTTGGCGTCGCGCGGCTGCACGCTCTGATCGCCGAGGGCAAAAACGTCGCCGAAACAAGCGTCCTGTCATAACAAGGCTGAGGCACTCCGCGAAGGGCCGGATGCGGCCCGCGGCTTAGAGCAGCTCTCCAAGCATGCGCGCGGCTCGTTTGGCGCCGTCGGCCTCTACCGGCCTGACGTCGGTCCAGGCCCGCAAGGCCGCAACCATCGCGTGGGCGATCATGTCCGACGTCGACGTGGCGAATTCCATGCGCTTCCCGGCACCGTATCGGTCGAGACGGTGAGACACGTGGAAGGTCTGCTCGAAATGATTCCTGAGCGGGAAGTAGATGAAAGGCGTTCCAGCCGCGGCGAGCTCCATGCACGTGGTGAGACCGCCCTGCACGAGCGCCAGATCGCACGCAGCAAGGTGCCGGTCGAGATTCGGCACGAAGGCGCGCACCTCGACGCCGGCGGGCACATCGAACGATTGCGGGTCGATGCGCGGCCCCGCGACCACGATCATACGCAGCTCGGGGATCGCGGCCCGCGCCATCGGGTAGCTTTGCACGATGCGTTTGATCAAATGCGCGCCAACGCCCGAACCGCCGACCGTGGCGATGCAGACGCGCTCGTCCGGCCGGTAACCGAGGCTCCGACGCAGATCCGCGCGGCTGCCGAATGTTTCGGGATGTTCGCCGATGATGTAGCCGGCAAAATCGAAATGCCTGGGCACCCAATCGCGGATGTCCGGCAGGTCCTTGCCGAACGACATCGGGATGATGTCCTCAAGCTCGCCGACAAAGATCGCGCGGTCGCGCACGCCGGGGTAGCGCTCGACATGCCCGATCATCTCGGCGTTGTAGTCGGTCGTCAGCAATGCCTCGGTGGCGCCGCCGGAGGGCATCGGCACATAGCCGACGAAATCGGTGAACCAGGCCAGCGCCGCCTTCTTCAGCTCGGGGTGCTCGTGCCAGAAATGATCGATGTCCCAGGCTTCGTCGGCGATCACGAGGTCGTAGCCGGTCTCCTCGACGGCATCCTGGAAGATCATGAAGTTGGCGACCAGGATCTCATCCATGCGGCGAATGGCCTGAAAGCAGTGCAACTCGTGCTCGCCCGACTCCAACTCGATATGCCGCGTTTCGCTTGCAAGCCGTGAACTGAGAGGGTGGACGCGCTCGCCGCGGGACGTGAGCAGGCGTGTCACCGGGTCCTGGGCCAGCCAATCAATCTGCAGGTCCGGATGCAGTTTGCGCAATTCCCGCGCGATGGCGATATCGCGGCGTGCGTGGCCGAGACCGATCGGCGACGACAGATAGAGCGCTCTCTTTGCCGTTCCGCTCCTGACCGCCCGCTGTTTCGCGGCGCCGATGCCGACCTTGCGATCAAGAAAATCGGCGATGAGCGCATTGCACCTGGCCGGGACGCGGCCCAAAGGATTGTGACCGCCGCCCGATATGGTCACCAGCTCCGCACCGGTGATCTCCGCCACCAGTTTCGCGCGCTCATAAGGCTGAATCTGATCGTTGTCGCCGTGGATCATCAGCATGGGACAACCGATCTTGCGATACATGGCCTCGCTGATATCGAAACCCGGCAGGATCGTCCGCGCTTCGACGGTCTTGGCCAACACAGGGCCGGTCGTGTCGCCCGCCCAATGAACACCGTCCTCGATTTGCTTGGTCGAATGAGGCTCGGGGAAGATGTGGCGAATGAAGTGTTCCGCAAAATCGGGATAGTTCGTATGCCAGTAGGCGCGGTTGAATTTGTCCCAACCCTCGAACCGCTCTCGCGCGGCGTAAAAATGCTTCGGCGCCATGTACGGGTAGTTCGGGCCGATCGTCGCCAGCGTCCCGACCAGAACGGCGGCCTTCACACGCTCGGGATAATGCGCCGCAAGCACGCAGGCGATCATGCCTCCGAACGATAGGCCGACCAAGACGGCGTTTCCCGCGCCCGTCGCGTCCATGACCGCCATTGCGTCGCCCACATAGTTCACCAGCGAGTAAGACGCCGTGTCGGCGGGCCGGTCGGACTTACCGTTGCCTCGCCCGTCATAGGTAATGCAGCGGAATCGATCGCTGAAATAGGGGAGCTGAGCCTTGTAGACGCGCGAGTGCACGATGCTCCATGGTGGAATGAAAACTATCGTCTCCGCGCCGTCGCCGTAAATCTCGTAGGAGAGTTTGACGCCGTCACGGTCGACGAAACCTTCTTCGCGCGGAAGCTTGGCACGCATGACCTCACCTTTTTAGCTGAAGCGCTTCCACGGACGCGATGAGGTCGCCGACGCAGCGCAGCGCCGTGCGCACCGACACACCCTTTTTCTCCAGGCCGAGCAAAATATAGGCCTCGCCGCCGATAAAGGCGCAGCCGACGAGCCCGGCAATCTGCTCGGGCGTCAAGGTGCCGAAAGGGCCGAACCGGGCCTCCGCCTTCTGCGCCAGGTCGGTCAGCAATTCCTGCCAGCCGAAAAGGCCGCGCCGGACGACCGCGGCGATCTCCGGCTTGGCGTAGCCGGCCGCCCAAAGCTCGTGCAAGACACGCACGTAGCCGGAGGCCAGATCCTCGTCGAGATAGTCGCAGGCGAGCATCCACTGCTCCGACAGCCGCAGCGACGGATTTCCGAACAATGCCTGCTGACGATCGAGCAGCTGATCATTGAGATATTCAAAGAGCGCGAGCACCAGCCCTTCCTTGGAGCCGAAGTGATAGTGGATCTGGCTCAGCGGCACGCCTGCGGCTGCGGCGACGTCCCGGGTCGAGAGGCCCGAATAGCCGTTCTGCCGGAGCACCGTCTTGGCTGCTTCAAGCAGCGTCGTCCGGGTCTCCTGCTTCTTTGCCAATGCGCGCGCCATCTCAATCCTCTGTCTCGTCGGCGCCCCGATCTGGAAAGGCAACCGATCAAATGCGCCGTTTACGGGCGTTTCAGCTCAGCAGGCGATGTCCCAGCGGAGCCGCCTGCAACCGCCCTGCGCGCGGGACGTGGGATGAGCATTCCCACCTGCTCCCGATACCGACGGTATTGATCGCCGAACAACCCGACAAGATCGCGCTCCTCAAGATAGATTCCCAGCAGGATATAGCCCGTTGTCGCGGCGGCGAACAGCAAATGGCCGGCAGTCATCGACGGCGTCGCCCAGAAGGCAAGCAGAAACCCAAGATAGATCGGATGCCGGACCTTTTTATAGAAGAACGGCGTCTTGAACACCGGTGCTGGCACGGTTCGGTTGCGCAGCCGGGCGTAGACCTGATGTAGGCCGAACAGCTCGAAATGATTGATGAGAAAGGTGCTGATCAGCACGACGGCCCAGCCGGTCCAGAAAATCACCTGCATGAGCACAATGCCGCCAGGATTGCTGATCGACCAGATCGTCTCGGGCATCGGTCTCCACTGCCAATAGAGCAGCAGAAGCATCAAGCTTGCGAACAGGACATAGGTCGTCCGCTCCACCGGCCTCGGCACGAATCTTGTCCACCAGCGCTTGAACGCGGGCCGGGCCATGACGCTGTGCTGCAATGCGAACGATCCCAGCAGCAATGTGTCGACGATCAGCGCCGGAACGAGAGCCCCAGCGTCGCCGCTGTCGATCGTCTTGGGGACTGGCAAATCGCCGACGAAGGCGATGGCATAGAGGAAGGTGCCCAGGAAAAGCAGATAGGCAATCGCGCCATAGAGAACCGCTGCGATACCGGCCATGGTGATGTCTCCCAACTGCGAGGTTACACAAGTGCATCTGTTATTCGGTCGACCGACCGATTATTAATCTATGATCGGTCGACCGACCGAGTCAATTCCCAATTTCGCGGCCGGCGTGCAGCGTCATCCGGCTTGAACATCGCCGGAAATGCGGTCTACGGGAAAATCCGCCGCGACGGGCATCGCGCGCACGGCGGAACGACCGTCATGGTGTCCGGCATGGTGTCGTTTACATGCCAATGCGACGGAATAAACTTCAACATCGCCCATTTCCTGGTGGTGGCAACGCTCGCACTCAGAGCCGCTGGCAAAGACCCTGAAGCGATCGCCTTAACCATTCGTGACCTGGATCGCGGTCCATGTTCTCGCTCCAGATCAGGAAGATCGGGATCTTCGGAAAATCGATTGGCAGCTTCAGCACCTTGACGCGGAAATGCTCCATATAAAGCATCGCCATCCGCCGCGGCAGCGTACAGATGAAGTCGGTGCTCTTTACGATCAGCGGCATCGAAATGAAGTGCGGCACATGCAGCGCCCGGTTCCGCGTCAGCCCGCGCCTTTCGAACTCCCTGTCCACCATCGGCGCCTTCTGCTCAAGCACCACATGGGGCAGCGAGATGTATTGCTCGAGGCTCAGCGTATCCCTGACGACCGGGTGATCGACGCGGACCATCGAGACCAACTCGTCCGTGATCAGATGCTGGTTGGTGAATCCCGTCCCCCGCAGGCGGAAATAGTCGATGACCAGATCGATGGTGCCGTCGCGCAATTCTTCCTGAAGCGCAAGGCTTTGTTTCGGAAGGACATGGGCCTTGATCGACGGCGCGACGCCGGTCAACCAGTCCATGAAACGCGGCGTTATGACCGCTTCGCCGTAATCCTCGGCGGCGATTGAAAACACCCGGTCGGAGTTGGCGTAATCGAACTGATCCGAGGTGTTGCGAAGCGGCTGGTGATCAGGTCGAGGGCCTGGCGGACCTCCTGGATCATCTGCTTGGCTCGCAGGGTCGGCGTCATCCCGCGCGGCGTCCGCAGAAAAAGCTGGTCGTCCAGCGTCGTGCGCAGACGCGCCAGGGCGTTGCTCACGGCGGGCTGGCTCATGGCCAGCTTGTCGGCGGCACGGGTCAGATTGCCTTCGCTGTAGATGACCTCGAAGACCAGAAGCAGGTTCAGATCGATCGAACGTAAATTCATAACGTGAATGATGGTGATTACGGACTTCAATTAGACTTATATCATGAGCCCACCTACCCTTATTTCCAATTATGACGCCGGGCGGTTCGATTGCCCGGCGCAATAGGAGAGAAACAAGGGAGGATGCCCGTGGCAGCTCAAGCCGCGCGTGAGATTTCGGCTGTCGGCATTGTCGGCGCGGGCGCCATGGGTCGCGGCATTGCGCAGGCGGCAATCGTTGGCGGCTTTGATGTCATCCTCATGGACGCCAAGCCCGGCATCGCGGACGACGCGCGCGAGTTCATCGCCAATCTGTTGAACCGCGGCGTCGAAAAAGGCCGCACGAGCCGTGAAGATGCAGACGCGGCGATGGGCCGGTTGGCGCTCGCGACAGAGTTGTCTCAGCTCGCGACGTGCGATCTCGTCATCGAAGCTGTGGTCGAGAATCTCGACGTCAAACGGGCGCTTTTCGCCGAATTGGAAGCCATCGTCCGGCCCGACTGCATCCTCGCGAGCAACACCTCGTCGCTCTCGATCGCCGCGATTGCCGGCGATGCAAACGCGCCGGAGCGCATCGCGGGCTTTCATTTCTTCAACCCGGTGCCGGTCATGCGGCTTGTCGAGGTGATCGACAGCATCCGCACGGCTCCCGAGATCGGCGACGCGCTGATGGCGGTCGGCCGTCGGATGGGGCGCGAGCCGGTGCGGGTGAAGGATGCGCCTGGTTTTCTCATCAATCAGATCGGGCGCGGCTTCACCATCGAGGCGGCTCATATCGTCGATGAAAACCTTGCCACCACCGAAGACATCGATTGCATCATGCGCGACCTCGCCGGCTTCCGCATGGGGCCGTTCGAGTTGATGGACCTGACCGGGCTCGACGTCACCCACCCGGCGACCGAGCTGATCCACAGCCAGTTCTTTTTCGAACCGCGCTACCGGCCCTCGCTGATGATGGCGCAGCGCACCGCCGCCGGCATATTGGGGCGCAAGTCGGGCGGCGGCTTTTATGCGTATAAGGACGGCCAGCCGATCCGCCGGGATGAGCCGCATGCGCAACCATCGCCAGCCGATAGCGTCTGGGTCAGCTCAACCGAACTAGACGGCCGGCGCGCCGTGCTGAGCGTGCTCGACGCGGCCGGCATCCACGTCGAGACGGCAGAGCGTCCGAGTGCAAGCGCGCTATGCCTGGTGACGCCGATCGGCGAGGACGCAACGACCGCCGCGCTCAGAGAAGATCTCGATCCGGCGCGCACGGTCGCGGTCGAAACCATGTTCCGGATGGACCGGCGGCGGGTGGTCATGCCGACGCCCGCGACAACGCGCGAAATGCTCGCCGCGGCGCAAGGCGCTCTGTCCGTCGACGGGACGCCCGTCACGGTCATCCGCGAGAGCCCCGGCTTCATCGCCCAGCGCATCGTTTCGATGATCGTCAATATCTGCTGCGCCATTGCACAGAGCGGCGGCGCCTCGCCCGAAGACATCGATAAGGCGCCGATGCTGGCGCTGAACTACCCGATGGGTCCGCTGAACCTCGGCGACGAGATCGGCCCTGACAAGATACACCGTGTACTGACGGCAATGATGAGCGTCTATGGCGATCCGCGCTATCGTCCCAGCCCGTGGCTGACGCGGCGTGCGCGGCTCGGCCTCTCATTGAAATCGGCGGAACGGATGCCCGGCGCGGCGCCGGGAATCTCAACCGCCTGACACGATACGGAAACACCAAGGAACGGCCATGCTCGATGCTTACCTGTATGACGGCCTGCGAACCCCATTCGGGCGCCATGGCGGCGGCCTCGCGCCGGTGCGGCCCGACGATCTGCTGGCCGGTGTGGTCCGAGAAATCGTGGCGCGCAATGCAAACGCCGTTGCCAGCATCGAGGACGTCGTCGTCGGCTGCGCCAATCAGGCGGGCGAGGACAGCCGCTGCGTGGCGCGTCACGCGGGTCTGGTCGCCGGGCTGCCGGTCGAGATCGGCGGCACGGTCGTACAGCGCAATTGCGGCAGCGGCTTCGGCGCCATCGCCAGCGCCGCCCACGCGATCACGGCCGGCGAAGGCAGCCTCATGCTCAGCGGCGGCGTGGAAAGCATGAGCCGCGCGGCCTTCGTGATGAGCAAGGCCGAGACGCCCTACAGCCGAAACATCGAGATTTTCGACTCCGGGGTCGGCGCGCGGTTCCCGAACAAGAAAATCGAGAAGGCTTTCGGCGCCGACACCATGCCTCAGACGGCTGACAATCTCGCTGAAGAGCATCAGATCAGTCGCGAGCAATGCGACCGCTTCGCCCTGCGTTCGCAGGAGAATTATGCCCGGGCGGCGGCCGAAGGGTTCTTCGACGGCGAGATCGCGCCGGTGACCATACCGCAGCGGCGCGGCGATCCGAAGATGGTGGCCAAGGACGAGCACCCGCGCGAGACCACGATGGAAGCGCTCCAGAAGCTCAAGGCGCTCCATGAGGGCGGCGTTACGACGGCGGGCAATGCGTCCGGCATCAATGACGGCGCGGTGGCCATGCTCCTGGGCACGCGCCAGGCGGCCGACACGCTCGGCAAGGCACCGAAAGTGCGGATTCTGGCATCCGCGGTGGCTGGTGTTCCCCCGCGCATCATGGGCTACGGGCCTGTGCCGGCTTCAAAAAAGGCAGTGGAGCGCGCGGGACTTACGGTCAACGATATGGATGTCATCGAGGTCAACGAGGCTTTTGCCGCGCAGGTCCTCGCCTGTCTTGCCGGCCTTGGCGTCGGCTTCGAGGACGAGCGGGTCAATCCGAATGGCGGCGCGATCGCGCTCGGCCATCCGCTCGGCGCCTCCGGCCCGCGTCTGTTCCTGACCGCCGCACGACAGCTCGAGCGCATCGGCGGGCGCTACGGTCTCGTCTCGATGTGCGTCGGCGTCGGACAGGGGATCGCCGTCGTCATCGAGAAGATGTGAACGGGGCAGGTCAAAGAGGATCGCGTTATGGCGTTGATGACCGAAGCGAAGCCGGAAGCCAAACAGGATTTCTCGCACTTCACCGATCTTGGCGGCCGCTTCCAATGGGACGATCCGTTCCGCCTCGACGATGAGCTGACCGACGAGGAGCGCCTGATCCGCGACAGTGCGCGCCAATATGCGCAGAAATCGCTGATGCCGCGCATCCTCCAGGCCAATCGGAACGAGACGTTCGATGTCGCCATCATGCGCGAGATGGGCGAGCTCGGCTTTCTCGGCGCGCCGATCGAGGGCTATGGCTGCGCCGGCATCAGCTACGTCTCCTTTGGGCTGATCATGCGCGAGCTGGAGCGCGTCGATACCGCCTATCGCTCTGCCTGCGGCGTGCAGACGACGCTCGCCATGACGCCGATCTACGCTTATGGAAGCGAAAGTCAGCGGCGAAATATCTGCCGAAAATGGCGACCGGCGAGCTGCTCGGCTGTTTCGGGTTGACCGAGCCGGATCACGGCTCCGATCCGGGCAGCATGGCGGCGCGGGCGAAAAAGACGGCAGGAGGCTGGCGACTGACCGGCGCCAAGCTCTGGATTACCCACGCGCCGATTGCCGACCTGATGGTCGTGTGGGCGAAGGATGATGACGGCGTGATCGGCGGCTTCATCCTCGAACGCGGCATGAAGGGGCTCTCGACGTCGAAAATCGAAGGC
This sequence comes from uncultured Alphaproteobacteria bacterium, assembly GCA_963727575.1. GTDB lineage: Bacteria > Pseudomonadota > Alphaproteobacteria > Rhizobiales > Rhodomicrobiaceae > JAHQVI01. The sequence continues at coordinate 119,738 of CAVSIA010000011.1, read as the reverse complement.
AAATTCTCCGTACGCGCATCGCCGACGGGCGAGATCGTCATGGACGATGTGTTCGTTCCTGAAGACAACCGCCTGCCGTTCGCCAAGGGTCTTGCAGCCCCGTTCGGATGCCTCAACAACGCACGTTTCGGCATCTGCTGGGGCGCGATGGGCGCGGCGGAGTTCTGCTGGCATGCCGCGCGCACCTACGTGCTGGAGCGCAAGCAGTTCGGCCGGCCTCTCGCCGCCAACCAGCTCGTTCAAAAGAAGCTTGCCGACATGCAGACCGAGATCACGCTCGGGCTTCTCGGCTGCCTGCATTTGAGCCGGCTGCGCGACCGCAAGAGCGCGACGCCCGAGATGGTTTCGCTACTCAAGCGGAACTGCGCAGGCAAGGCGCTGGATATCGCCCGCGCCGCACGCGACATGCATGGCGGCAACGGCATCTCCGACGAGTATCACGTCATCCGCCATCTGATGAATATGGAAACGGTCAACACACTCGAAGGCACGCACGACATTCATGCGCTCGTCCTCGGGCGCGCGCAGACCGGCATACAGGCGTTTCGATAATCGAGAGCATGCCGGCCGGGCGGCTGAGAGGCCGCAACGGACAGGAAGGACCATGACAACCACATTGAAATCGCTGGTAAGGCCCGACGCCGTCGCCGTGATCGGTGCGTCGTCGGACTTTCGCAAAGTGAGCGGCCGCCCGGTCCGGTGGCTGATCGAGAAAGGCTATAAAGGCCGGATCTACCCGGTCAATCCGAAGGTTGGCGAGATCGGCGGATTGCCCACGATCCCTTCGATCGACGCCCTGCCCGACGGAGTTGATCTGGCGGTGATCGTTCTTCCAGCGAGCGGCGTTATCGATGCCATCCGCGCGCTCGGGCGCAAGGGCGTGCCGACCGCCATCGTCTTTGCTTCGGGCTTCTCCGAGATCGGCGAGGAGGGGCGGCGGCTCGAAGACGAATTGCGGGAGGCGGCCCATTCATCCGGCGTGCGTCTCTGCGGCCCGAACTGCCTGGGCCTCTTCAATGCCTTCGAGCGGGTGATCGCAACCTTCAGCCAGTACGTCGACGGAGATGTCCCCGCCGGTCCGATCGCCTTCGTTTCGCAATCCGGCGCGTTCGGCACCGCCATCTCGGCGCTCGCCCGCGCCCGCGGTCTCGGCCTCGGCTATTTCATCAATACCGGCAATGAGGCGGACGTCACCTTCGTCGATGCGATGCGGGAAGTGATCGAGGATGACCGCATCCGGGTCGGCGCCGGCTATATCGAGGGCCTCAAGGATGGTCCCGGCCTGTGCGCCTCGCCGATCGGGCCATGGAGCTCGGCAAGCCATTGGTGCTGACCAAGGTGGGACGCACCAGCGCTGGCGCTCGAGCGGCGGCCTCGCACACCGGCTCGCTTGCGGGCGAGGATATCGTGTTCGACGGCGTGATCCGTCAGAAGGGGATCATCCGCGCACGTAATGAAGAGCATATGCTCGATCTGGTCGAAGTGCTCTCCTATTGCGATCTGCCGGCGGGCGCAGGGATCGGCATGGCCACGCAGTCGGGCGGCGCCGGCGTGCTGATGGCGGATCGGGCCGAGGAGCTGGGGCTCGCGGTGCCTCGCCTGAGCGCCGCGTCGCAGGAGAGGATCAGAGCCTGCATTCCTGGTTTTGGCACCACAGCCAATCCCGTCGACGTTACCGGCCAGTTCGTCGCCGATCCCGCCGTGTTGAGCGAGAGCGTGCTGCATATGCTCGACGATCCCGCCGTCGATGTCGGCATCGTCTGGCTGCAGCTTATGGAAGGCCATGTCGATACGCTGGTCAGGATCTTCGAGGACATCAAGGCGCGTGCGTCGAAACCTTTCGTCGTCGCCTGGGTCGCCGCGCCACCGGCGGCCATTGCCGCCTTACACGAGCAGGGCATCGCCGTGTTGCGCGGGGCCGAGCCGGCGGTCGACGCCGTGGCCGGGCTGATCCGGTTCGCAGCGATCCGCCGCCGCTGGCTCGCGGACCGCGAGGCTCGTGCGGTCAGATATCGTGCGTATGCTGATTTTCTAGCCGGCGAGGGACCGATCTCGACGCTCGAAGCGACCAGGATCATGACGGCCGCCGGCATCGCCATGGCGCCGACGCATCTTGCGACGACCGCAGCCGAGGCGGCCCGCTTGGCGGAGACTGTCGGCTTTCCGGTGGTCATGAAGATCGAGTCGCCCGACATCCTGCACAAAACCGAGGTCGGCGGCGTGCGGCTGGGCATCGCCGATGCCAGGTCCGCACGGCAGACCTTTGACGACCTCACCGCCGCCGTGAGCGCCAAGCGGCCCGGCGCACGCATCGACGGCGTCGTCGTACAGCCGATGCTCAAGGGGGACGTCGAAGTCGTGATCGGCCTGAAAGACGATCCGGTGTTCGGCACCGTCATCATGGTCGGTCTCGGCGGCGTTCTCGTCGAGGTGCTGAAGGATGTCGCTTTCGGCAAATGCCCGCTGACGCTGAGCGAGGCGGACGAGATGATCGAGCGCCTCATGGGCGCAGCGATGTTCGGCCCATTCCGCGGACGCCCCGGCATCGACCGGCGCGCGCTGATCGACATGCTCTGCCGAGTGTCCGAACTGGGGGCCGCCGGGGAAGGCGTACTCAGCGAACTCGACCTCAACCCCGTCATGCTGACGGCCGATGGCGCAACCGCCGCGGACGTCATCATGGTCCGGAAAGCGACAGGCAACCCGGCCGCCGGTGCGACGCGCCCCGCTCATGGCGCACCCGGTCTCGAACCGTCCGCGCATGTGCTGTCGCCCGCGGGATGAGAGCAATACGGATCGATTCCCGAAACCGAGCATAAGGAGTTCGCGCAAGCAGCCTGACGACGCTACGCACAAAACGAGATCGGACAAAGAAGCCGGATCTCAAGGAGGAAACCGAAAATGTCGTATCCCATTCGATCGATCATCGCAGCAGGCGCCGTCCTGATCAGCGCTCATGGCGCACAGGCAACGGAGAACTAATAGCCTGCTCTCCGTTCCGTTCGGCAGTGCCGATCGGGATTTCCTCGCTGACGATGGCGATCTTCAACTGCGCACTGACGATGTTCTCGATGCGCGAGCGCCTACTGGCGATTGCCTCGACGTTGTTTACCGTCGCCTTCGTGGTGCTGCGCCAGGACACCAGCCACTCGCTCGAATATCCGGCGCTGGCGCTGGGACTGGCGACGTTCATCGCCCTGATGGTGGGACAGGTCCGCAAGCGCAAAGCGGAAACCGCGGCCGGCGCCGATGAGGAATTTTTGCCCCACGAAAGCGCCAGCCTGCTCGACGGACACCGCGGCTTCAGCGCGGGAGAATGAAGCGGTCGCGAAGCCATCAGTCGCAGCGTGCGGTCATGCCTCCGTCGACCACGATCTCCGTGCCGGTGATGAAACGCGCGTCGTCCGAGGCGAGGAACAGCGCCGCGTTGGCGGTGTCGCGGCCGTCGCCCATGAAGCCCAGCGGGATGCGTGCCAGGCGGTCCTTCAAGAGCTGGTCGACATCGCCTCCCGCACGCTGGCCGGCGAGGCGCGCCTCGACCATCGGCGTGTGAAGCTGTCCCGGAACGACGGTGTTCACTCTAATGCCGCGCGATGCATACTCCACCGCAACGACACGCGAGAACTGGATCACCCCGGCCTTGGTCGCCGCGTAGGCACATTGCGCCGCGCCGGTCCAGCGCAGGCCCGAGGTGGAGGACGTGTTGACGATGGCGCCGCGCCCTTGCGCAACCATATGCGGCAGGACGTGGCGGCAGGTCAGATAGACGCTGGTCAGGTTGAAATCGACCTGCCGCCGCCAGCTTTCCTCGTCCAGGTCCACCGGGCCGCCTTTGGCCGAGCCGCCGACATTGTTGATGAGGATATCGATGCGGCCGAAGCGCTCGATGCACGCGTCCGCCATCGCCTTGACCGCGCCCGTGTCGGTCACATCGCATAGATGGCTCTCGATGATGCCTCCGGCGGCGCGCGTGCGGTCGAGCGTTTCTTCCAGCGTCTCCGCCTTCAGATCGACCGCGAGGATCTTCGCGCCCTCTTCCGCAAACCGGACCGCGCTCGCTCGCCCGTTGCCCCAGCCGGGTCCCACGCAGCCGGCGCCGGTGATGATCGCAACGCGGTCCTGCAATCGTCCGCTCATGCGCCCGGCTCCTGCCCGGTGAACCGGTAGAGCCTCATCGGATTGTCCACGAGCAGCGCCTTGAGATGCACGTCGTCCGGCGCAATCTCGGCCAGCAGATCGACGAGCACGCCGTCATCGGGCGGATCGGCGCGGAAGTTCGGATGCGGCCAGTCGGTGCCCCAGAGCACGCGATCGGGGTAGGTCTCGACCAGTCTGCGGGCAAAGGGCGTTGCATCCGCATACGGCGCATCCTGGCGCGACGCGCGCTCGCAGCCGCTGACTTTCACCCAGATATGCTCGTTTTCCAGCAGCGCCATCAGCGCCGCGAAGGGCTTCTGATCCGGCCCCTCCGATGCATCGATCCGGCCCATATGATCGATGACGACCGGCACGGGCAGGCCCTTCAGCGCCCCAACCATATCGGCAATCATGCCGGCCTCCATATGGACCAGAATATGCCAGTCGATCGGCGCGAGCCGCACGGCAAGAGCGTGAAGCTCATCGGGTTGGGCGCCCGGCGTGAGATGCGCCATGTAGTTGAACCGGACGCCGCGGAAGCCCTGGCCATCGAGCCGCGCGATCTCCTCATTGCCGACGTTCGGCGGACAGAGCGCCACGCCGAGATAGCGCCCCGGCCGCGCGGCGACGGCGTCCGCCGTGACGGAATTGTCGAAGCCGTGGCAGCCCGACTGCACGATGACGCAGCGCTCGATGCCGAGCATATCGTGCAGCGCGAACAGCTTTTCCTTCGGTGCCTCGGCGGGCCGAAATCTCGCATTCGGCGCATAGGGAAAGACGTCGATCGGGCCGAAGACGTGGCAATGGGTGTCGCAGGCGCCTTTCGGCAGCACAAGCTTCGGCTTGCTCGGGTTCGGATGGTAGGTCGGTTTGCCGTCGGTCATGGGGTCGTGGCTCCGTGGCAGTCGTCAGTCGAGTTCGCGCGCGTTCGGATTTTGCGGATCGATGTCGAAGACGTTGATGGTCATCGAGATCAAGGCATAGTAGCCGAGGATGGCGGTCAGATCGACGACGCCGGCCTCCCCGAGATTGGCGACGGCGCGATCGTAGAGCGGCTGCGGCACGCGGCGATCCCGCTGCAGGGACAGCGCGAAATGGTACACCGCGGCTTCGTCCTCCGCATCGAAGGTTGGCGTCTCCCCTTTGCGGATGGCTTCCACCACAGCGGGCGACACGCCTGCCTCCAAGGCGATCTTCTTATGCGCCTGCCACTCGAATTCCGAGCCCCAGACCCGCGCCGTCACGACGATGGCGAGCTCGGAAAGCCGCGGCGGCAGCGAGCTCTCGTAACGGCAATAGCGGCCGAGGGCTTGTGCCTTGTCGGCGAGTTCCGGCCGGTGCAGCCAGATCGCGAGTGGACCGCGCACGCCGCCGCGCGGTCCGGAGGCGATGGCGTCATGGATCTCTTTCTGGCGCGGGGAGAGTGACGCAAGGTCGGGCGGTGCGATACGGGTCATCGGGACGCTTCCTTGGGCGGATGTGTTGCGAGGAATGCGGGATGATGGGCGGCGAAGGCGTCGAGCCAGGCCGCGAGCCTGGCATGTCCTGCCCGCCAATCGACGGGCCGGCGCCATTCGAGATAGCCGAGCGCGCAGGCGAGGCTGATCGAGACGATCTCGGCGCGGGCGGGGTCCGGCGGATCGTGTTCGATGGCTGCGAGCGCACGCATCACCTTGCCGCGCTGATGCTGGAGCCAGCGCTCCGACACCTGCTCCGGTTCGCGAAACCGTCTCTCATAGACCATCAGCAGCTCCGCATCGGCGATGCCGTCGCACAAGGTCGCGCGCGTCAGGGCAGTATACCGGTCTGGGCCGCCCCTGGGGATCAATGAATGCCGGCCGCTGACGGTGTCGAGAAATTCGACGATCACCCGGCTGTCATAGAGCGCTGCACCGTTGCCGAGCAGAAGGCATGGCATCTTGCCGAGCGGATTCTGCGCGCGCAGCGTGTCGGCCTCGTCGAGCGTATCGGCGGGCTCGATGACGATGGCGCCGTCGAGGCCAAGCGCATGAGCGGCAATGCGCACCTTCCGGCCATAGGGCGAGGTGAGCGTCGTCCGCAGCGTCATCCTATCTGTGCCCGGCATGGTCGTTTCGTTGAGTTGCGGATGGCTCATGGGCGCCTTTCACTTCATGGATTGCGGCAGATAGAGAGCCATCTGCGGAAACATGCACAGCAGCGCCAGCATGACGAAACCTGCCAGCACGTAGGGCAGCAGTCCGCGGAACACGTCCTCCAGCTCGACCCGGCCGTCGGACGCCGCCTGGACGACGAAGCAATTGATCCCGACCGGCGGCGTCACCGCGCCGATCTCGACCAGCAGCACGACGAACACGCCGAACCAGATCGGATCGAAGCCCAGCTTCATCATGACCGGATGCGTGATCGGCAGGGTGATCGCGAGCAGTGCGGGCGCGTCCATCATCATGCCGAGCACGAGGTAGATGCCGATAATGATCAGCACGACGAACCAGCGGTTCACTTCAAGGCCGGTGAGGAATCCACCCGCCGCATTGGCGACGCCGCTGAGGGCGAGGAATTTGGAAAAGATCAGCGCGGAAATAATGATCGCGAAGATCATCGCCGAGGTGCGGACGGTGTCGAGCAGCGTTTTCATCAAGCCGACATTGGCGATCCCCCGTTTACGGATGATCGCAAGGACCAGTGTCAGAGCCGCGCCGATCCCGCCGGCTTCGGTCGGGGTGAAGATGCCGAGATAGAGACCGGAGATAATGCAGACGATGACGAGCACCAGCGGGCCGGCGAGACGCAGCGAGCGGATCTTTTCGCCGAGCGTCGCATGCGAGGGCGTCAGCGGTGCGAGCGCCGGGTTGCGCGCCACCGCGATATAAGTCGCGATGCACAGGAGCAGGGCGAAAACGAATCCCGGAATGATCCCCGCGATCAGCAAGCCGCCAATGCTGGAATCGGTGAGGATGCCGTATACGACCACGAGCGCGCTCGGCGGGATCATCACGGCGAGCGTTCCGGCAATGGCGATCGAGGCGGAGGCCAGCCGCTTGTCATAGCCGCGATCGAGCATTTGCGGCAAGGCCAGCTTGGTGAACACGGTCGCCGTGCCGACGCTGGAGCCGGAGGCCGCCCCGAAAGCGGCAGCGCCGATGGTCGTGGAAATTGCCAGCCCGCCCTTCAGATTGCCGAGCCATTTGGTGGTCGCCTCGAACATGTCCTCGCCGAGCCCTGCCTGCATGGCGAAATAGCCCATCAGCAGAAAGAGCGGGATGACGCTGAAATGGAAGCTGTGGGTGGTGTCGTAGAAAACCGTGCTCAGCATCGCCGTCGAGGCGTTGAGCCCGACGATCGCGGTGAGCCCGAGCCCCCCGACCAGGCCAAGCGCGACCATGACATTGATGCCGAGCAGGATGGCGGCGAAAAGGGCGGCAATGCCGGCGAGGCCGATCTCCAGGCCGCTCATCACATCTCCTCCACGCCGGTCGCCGTCAGTTCATCCTCGACGTCGATGCCGACCGCTACGGCAATCGCATCAAAAAGGAATTGGACCGTCAGCAGCAGGAGGCCCAGGACGACCACGAGCTTCACCGGATAGAGCGGATACTGGATCGAGCCCCATTCATGCTCGTCCATCATCCAGGACTTCACCGCGAATCCCCAGGCAGCATAGGTGCACCAGGCGAAGAAGATCAGCCCAAGGAGCATAGCGGCAAACTTGGCGGCGCGTTGCAGGGGCAGTGGAAGCTGCTTGGTGATCAGGACGACGTGGATATGGCCGCCTTCATATTGGGTGAGCGCCAGCGACAGGAAGATCAGCACGGTGAGCATCGATTCGGTGACCTCAAGCGTCCCGGCGATCGGCGCGTTGAAGGCGAAGCGCAACAGCGCATTGGCGACGACAAGCAGCATCATGAGAAAGGTGACCAGCCCCGCAATGACGCCGCTGGCGTGAAGCAGGCTCCCGAAACGGCGCCGGATCAGCATGAATGTGGACATCGGTCACCTCGATGCGAGCGGGATTGAACTCAGGCGAGCACACGAGCTACAGGCGTCACGCCGGACGGAGCGCAGCGGAGATCCGGGGTCCATTGACCGATCGCCACATTAAAGCTTGGGGAAAGGCCAATGGCCGCCGGATCAAGTCCGGCGCGACGAGTGGTGACGAGGCGATCTCGGCAGAAATCACCTCGCCAGAGACAACCTCATTTCTGCAGCTTCGCAACGATCTCGTCCGCGGGAACGCCGAGCGCGTTGGCCTTGGTGATCCACTGCTGGCGGACCGCCTGGACCTTCTCGTTCTTGACGAGATCCGCGACGCCGTCCTTCGGGAAGGGGATGATCTCGACCCCCATGCCCTTCCACTTCTCCTGAACGTTGCGGACATCGTCGGCCAGCATATTCGTGTAGGTCACCGAATAATCCTTGGCGAGCTGATCGACGACGGCGCGCGTTTCATCGTCCAGCTTGGTCTTGTAGCTGTCGAGATTCATCGCGATCAGATGGCCGAAGGAGGCGCCAAACGGAAACTCGACGTAGTATTTCGCCACCTCATCGTATTTCCAGCCGCGGGCAAGCGCCGGACCGATCGGCGTGCAGTCGAGGATGTTGCGCGACAGGGCGTCATAGGCTTCGGCCGTGTTGATCGAGACCGGCGTTGCGCCCATCGCCTCGACCAGCGCGGGATAGGCGAAGCCGTAAGTGCGGATGCGGAGGCCCTTCAGCTCGGCCATCGACTTGACCGGCTCGGTGCAGAGCAGGCCGTAATCCTCAAGCGGGCGATAGCCGACCGCCTTCAGATTGGCGTTGGCCAGCTCCTTCTCGAACTGCGGATATTTCGCATGCCACTCCGCCATCAGATCGGCGATCTGCTTCGGCGAATTCGGCTGCGGAATGAAGAAGCCGACGGCGTTGTTGACCGGGAATTTGTCGGGGAAATAAGGCGTGATGATATCGCCGAAATCGCCCACGCCCGCGCCGAGCGCATCCGGGATCTCACCGGTCTTGGCTACGCTGCCGCCCCAGAACACCTCGATCTCGTGCTTGCCCTCGGTACGCTTCTTGAACTCGTCGACATACCATTGCGTCGAGCGGGCCTGAGCGTCGCCCGCGCCTTTCGGCTTGAAGGTGATCCATTTATAGGTGTCGGCGGCGGCGCTCTGAGCGGCGAATACTGCAAGCGTAGCGGCGATCGCCGCCGCGCAAGCGGAGCTGAACAGCGTTTTCAATGTCTCCTCCCGGATTCTTCTTCTAGCCCTGGGTTTTCCCAGTGAACGCGCATTTTACAGGTGGCGACAGCCATAAATAAAATGCCGTTGTCTCATAAGATCCATGCCTTTTCGGCATGGCTCTCTCATTTCCATATCTCACGGCTGACCAAATCGCCGACGATCTCGCGGATCGCCTCGCCGACCGCCTGGAAGGCCGGCTTGCGGCTCTGGTCCCGGCGCATCGCAACGCAGAGCGTCCACTCGATGCGCGGATCGGTGATGGGCACTGCATCCAGTGTGCCCTGCTGCATTTCGGAGAGTACGGCGCCGTAGGTCAGGATGGTGTGGCCATGGCCGTAGCGCACGAGCGCCTTGGTGTGCCAAACGCCGTCGGAGCGCTGCACGACATTGAGGGTAAGCCGCTCGCGCTCGGCATGGCTGTCGATCAGCATGCGCAGGAAGTTCGGCCGGCTCGGCAGGATCAGCGGCAGCGCCGCGGCTTCGGCCAAGGTGTAGCTTGGCTCGCTAAGCGATCCGGCATTGCCGACCACCCAAAGGTGCTCGACCAGCAGCTCGGTGATGGTGATCTCGCTATGTGGCTCGGGGTCGTGCATCACCGCGATGCCGATTTCATTGTTGGCGAGTTTCTGCGCCAGAACCGCGCTGAAACCTTCCAGAAAACGCAACTCGATCTCGGGAAAGTGGGTCTTGATGCGCTCCAGCAGAGCGGGCGCGATGAACTCGCCCGGCGTTGGCGGCATGCCGACGGTGACGACGCCTTGCGGCCGGTCGGCGTGGCTGGTGACATCGTGGACGGCCTGGTGAACCTGGTTGAAGATCAGATAGGCCCGCCGCAGCAGGATCTCCCCGGCCTCGGTCAACTCGACACCGCGCGCGGAACGGGTGAACAGCTCCGTCGCCAGCGCCGCTTCGAGCTTCTGCATCTGCCGGCTGAGCGCGGGCGGGGCGATATGCAGCCGCTCGGCAGCCTTGGTCAGGCTCTTTTCCTCCGCCACGCCGACGAAATAGCGCAGCGGCCGCAAATCGAGCTGCCAATCATTGGTCATCGGATGCTCTCAGGTGCCGGGCTCATCAGGCCGGTTCTCCGACGCGTTGGAAGAATGCCGCAATTTCGGCCGCGGCCCGGTCCGGGTCCTCGCGATGCGGAAAATGGCCGACGCCGCCAAACAGTGCGAGATCGAGATCGGTGAAGGTCTCCCCGAGCCGATCCGTCCATGCAGAGGGAAACAGCGGATCATGCTCGGCCCAGCGCACGCAGCACGGCAGGGCGATCGGCGGCAGCGCGGGCGCTTCGCCCTTCATCATGGCGACGCGGCCGGCATGGGCGGCACGATAATGGGCAAAGCCGCCGGCCAGATTGCCGGGCTTGAGGAAATTGTCGGTAAACGCATCGAGCACATCATCGAAGGCATCCTTGCAATAGGCCCAATGCCGGAGGAAATGGCCGATATAGGTTTGGCACGCGTCCCGTGACGTGCCGACCAGACGCGGCGCCATCTCCATCTGATGAAAGGACTGGTACCAGATCTCGTTAAGCCGATCCGGCTCGGCCATCCGCGTGCCGATCCCCGGATACACGAAGTCAAAGAAAAACAATCCGACGATCCGATCGGGCGCCTGGCGGGCCAGCGGCTGCATGACGGCGCCGCCGACATCGTGTCCGACGACGCCGACGCGGTCGACGCCGAGCGCATCGAGCAATGCCACCATATCCGCGGCGTGGTCGCCCGGCCCGAACGGCCCCGCCGGCTTGTCGCTATCGCCGAAGCCGCGCAGATCGGGCGCAATCAGCGTGAAGCGATCGGCAAGACGCTGCATGACCGGCTCCCAGGTAAGCCAGAATTCCGGCCAGCCATGCAGCAGCAGAAGCGGCGGGCCGCTGCCTGTCCGGGCAACATGGAAGGCCGCACCATTCGCCTGGACCGCCAGGTGTTCGATCATCTTCGCTCCGTTGTCGGTGGCCGGCCTTTGAACCTGAACGATTAAGAGGCCGTCTTATAAGCACCCCCAGGCCGACGAGACGCGCAGGCCCGATCGGCAAGTATGCACGCAGGTAGCGGTCGTGGGGAAGATAGCGCTCGGATATGCGTAGTCCGGCGGCAAAGCTGCCCCGTCGGTGATCCCATTGGGAACTCAGAAGATTTTGGGGCGTTCGATCTTTGCAGTCAGAATTTCGGCAGGATCTGGGCAGTCGACGGCCAGCGTCGCTGAACGTCGGGAGATGGTCTGGACATGGTTCATCGTCACATCAAAATCGGCGGAAAGGACGTCAGCTATCTGGACGCCGGCAGTCGCAATCGCGACGTCGTCGTGCTTATCCATGGCAGCGGCGTCGATCACGCGGCATTTTCCTGGAAGTATGTCATCCCGGAATTGATGCCGCATTTTCGCGTCATCGCGCCGGATTGTCCGGGATATGGCGGAACGGCGGGTTTCGACGGCCCCTACACGGTCGAACGGGTGGGTCGATGGCTGATCGGTTTTCTCAACGCGCTGCATATCCGGCGCGCTCATATCGTCGGCCTGTCGATGGGCGGCGCCGTGGCGCTTTGGGTGGCGATCAACCATCCCGACCGCGTGAAGCAGATCGTCCCCGTCGCCAGCTACGGCTTGCAGCGATCGCTCCCCTTTCATGCCCTGGCCTACTATCTCAGCCGGTTCCCGGTCACGCGGCTGCTCAACTGGCTGACCGCCAAGAGCGCCAAGTTCGCCGTACTGACGCTGAGAGGCGTTTTCTCCGATTTGGGCCGCGCGGACAGCCAGATTGTCGAGGAGCTTCAGCAGGCCGCGATGAAACCGGATCTTTACCGGTCATTTCATCAGTTTCAGCTCGGTGAGATCATGCGCGACAGCCTGACCACCTGTCTGCTGCCGGATCTGTTCCGCCTGCAGCACAGGGTGGTGTTCATTCATGGCATTCACGATCGGCTGATCGCAATCGAGAATGTCGAGAAGGCGGCATCGACGATCCGCAACGCCTCGATCATCAAACTGAGGGCTGGGCACTGGCCGATGCGGGAAGCTCCGAAACTCTTTGCCGAGAGGCTCTCGGAGTGCTTCGAAAGCTACCGGTCGTCGCGCATTCACCGCCGCGTCGTGCTGCCGTCCGCCCTCCGTCAGGCGACACGCCCGGCGCCGGCGCCCGCTCCGCTCGTCCCCGCGGTTGATACGGGCGAGCTCACCATTGCATAGGTCTATGCCGCGATAGCTTTCAGGCTAAACTGGCGAGGTCGGAGCTCCGCGCCGGCACCCGATCCTCCGCTCTCTGTGCAATTCGTGACGCCGCCCGACGGTCGGACTGCGCATCAATCGGTCACCCATGTGGCTGAATCGCCACCCTCTCCACCCCTGAACGCGCTATTACTTGATCTGTGATGTCTGTACCTATTGCGTGTGGAGACATGTGATGCGTCGATTGCCGATCGTCCTCGCCGCCGCGATCCTCGGGTCCGGCCCCGGTCACGCGCAGCAATTCACCCAATCCGTCGTCTTTGGCGACAGCTCGGTCGACAGCGGCTGGTGGGAGGGAGCGTTTGACGGGCAGTGCGACGGCGCCCCGACACCTTGCACGCCGGCGCTGAACAACACACAAAAGAACCGGAAGATCTCTAACGCGATCGACGCGGGAAGCGATGGCGCCCCGGTCGGCTCCGGCAATCTGATGAACTCGGAGCTGCTCGCCGGCTATTTCGGCTTGACCGCGGATCCGGCGAACCAACCCGGCGGCACCAACTACGCCATCGCAGGTTCGACGAACACCGACGCCACCGGCGGCCAGGGCAACGTCAACCAGAACCCGCTACTGCCGTCGACCGCGCAGCAGATCAGCAACTACCTGTCGGCCAATGGCGGTCTCGCCAATGCATCGGGTTTGTATCTGATCAGCTCGGGCGGCAACGATATTTCCTATATTCGCGACGTCACGCCCAACGGCGCGGCGCGGCGCGCCTTTCTGGACGCGCAGGCCGATGCCCTCACGCAGAGCATTGCCGGGCTTAGCGTCGCGGGTGCCCGCTACATCGTCGTCGACAGCAATCATGGCGCGGGTGGCCCGGGGACATTGGGCGAATATTATACGCAGCAATTATGGACGGGCCTGTCGGACGCCGGGATCAATTTCGTGCCGGCCGACATCAGCGCCATGGTCCGTACCGTGCAGGACGATCCGACGCGCTTCGGCTTCACCGCGGCCACTGTGCTTCCCGGCGTCGTCAGCGGCGGCACCAGCACCGGCTCGGCCTGTGTCATCCATTCCGGCGCATCCGGGCCGACCGCCGGATGGGGTCAATGGTGCGTCGATACGACAACGCCGAGCGCCGACTATGCTTACCTCGCCTCCGCGGACGCGCAGCAGACCTATTTCTATTCCGACGATCAGCATTTCTCGGCCGCCGGGCAGCAGATCGAGGCGGACTACATCTATAGCCTGCTTGTCGCTCCGAGCCAGATCTCGATGCTCGCGGAGTTCCGCCATCCAGACCCGCACAGGGGTCGTGAATGGCATCCAGCGCCAGATCGAAGCCTCACAGGCCAATCGCGGCGTCGGTCCCTTCAACGCCTGGGTCACCGGCGATGTCGCCGAGCTTCAGGTCGACGCCGATCCTGGCTTTCCCGGAGATTCAGGCAGGTCGCTGACACTGGCTGGCGGGCTGTCCTTCCGGGTCGCGCCGGACCTTATCGTCGGCACCGCCGTCTCGACCGGCCGCAATGCCCCGGACTGGGACGGCGATCGCGGTGGGTTCAAGCAGACCGAGTTCGACGGCCAGCGTCTACGCGGCGTTCCAAGGTCCCGCACTTTGGGCGACAGTCATCGGGACCTATGGCGCGCTCAATTACGACGTTGACCGAGCTGTACCGCTGGGCATCGCCAGCTTTGCCCATCACGCCGAAACGGACGGCGAAAACTGGTCGGTCGGCGGCCGCGCCGGCTATGATTTCCTCTGGAATGGCTTCACGACCGGTCCGCTCGCCGGCCTGCTCTGGCAACGCGCGAGGATCGACGGCTTTACCGAGACCGAAGCCGATTTCACCAGCCTGGGTTTCTCCGACCAGGCCCGCGACTCCCTGGTCAGCACGCTTGGTTGGCGCGCTAAGATGAGGGTGGGCGCTTGGGAGCCTTTCGCCGAGGTCGCGTGGAACCACGAACTGGCCTCGACCGACCGCAACGTCACCGCATACCCGACAAGTTCGAGCTATGCGCCAGGCTATTATATGCCGGCTGTCGAGGTCGGCGAGGATTGGGGCACGGCGACGCTCGGCACCGCGGTCGTGCTTGGCGCTGGCGTGGTTGCGCTCGGGTCGGTGCGGACCGATTTCGGCGACGATGGGGTGCAATCTTTCGGCGCCCAATTCGGGATCAATCTCAACTTCTGACGAACGCAGCCAGCGGCGCGAGCGCCGCTCCTGCCGCATCGACGCTCGACACGCGGCGTCGCCGGCATTCGCGCGCCCACGATGACGCTGGAGCCTTTTCCATTCCGAATGAATTCGGAGTGGGACTCTCGTTCTTTGTTTTGTCGCATTTTCTCGACGCAAACCGGCATCCACTCTGCCGGAAAATGCTCCGGCCTTGACAGGTGACCATTTAGTCACCTATCCTGCGTGAGTGACAGATGACGACTCCGTATTCAAGGCGCTTGCCGACCCGACGCGTCGTTTCCTCTTGGACCTGCTCTTCCAGCGTGACGGCCGCACGCTGAAGGAGCTCGAATCCGAGCTTGAGATGACTCGCTTCGGCGTCATGAAGCATCTGCGCGTTCTTGAGGATGCCGGTCTCGTCGTCACGCGCCGGTCTGGCCGGGAAAAGCTGCATTTTCTCAACGCAGTGCCGATCCGGATGATCCACGACCGGTGGATCGACAAATACCGGGAACGGGAGGTCTCAGCGCTGCTGGCGCTGAAGACCGAGCTAGAGCAAAAGGACGAAGGATCATGACCGACAAAGCCGCGACCATCCAGGTCTACAAGATCGTTATCAAGGCAAGTTCCCAGGCGATCTGGGACGCGATCACCAAGCCCGAATGGACCGAGCGGTACGCCTATGGCGGCCGCGCCGAATACGATCTGAAGGCCGGTGGCCGGTTTTCGCATAAGGCCAGCGCACAGATGAAGGAAATGGGCCTGCCCGATGAGATCATCGTCGGCGAGGTCATCGAGAGCGACCCGCCCCGCAAGCTGGTGCAGACCTGGCACCCGCTCTTCGACGAGAACACCACGGCGGAAACTCCGACCCGCCTCACCTACGAGATCAAGGAAAATCAGGGCGGCGTCTGCACGGTGATCATCACGCACGACGTCACGGATGCACCGCTCGTCGCGGGCATGGTTGCCGGGGGCGGCGATCCGACCCAGGGTGGCGGCGGCTGGCCGTGGATGCTCAGCGATCTCAAATCGCTCCTGGAGACCGGCAAGCGCATGGCGGCCTGATCCGCCGGCAGTTACGGCAGAACCTCCCGCAAAAGCGGGGGGTCTCGCCGGATGCCTTCTTGCAGGGGCACGCGACGCGCGAGGGCGCGGTCGCCGCTCGCCCTGGACGTCATTGCGTGATCTTATGGCGCGCTAATTGTTCATAGTACGGACGGGCGGCATCGGCCACCATCGCCAGAGCATCCGGCAGGGGCGATGCGGGCGCCGGACCGGGCGGCGCAAACCCCGTCGACGCATTCACCGCGCCATACCAATGCGCCCCCCAGATGCCGTCGCCGGGTTGCGGACCAGGAGGCCAGGAGAGCATCGCCGGATCGAAGTCGATCCCAAGCGCGGTGCACAGCTTCCGCAGCACCGGCTCAGGCGCGGCGCGAATATCGTCGGCATCCACGACCGGCGGCGGTGCGCCCCGCATCTCGCTGACGATGGCGAAAATCTCCGCCTGCCGCTCGCTGCCGAGATCGGCGGCGGTAACCTCCTGCCTTTTGGCCGCATAGCTGGCCGCGACAGGCGCCGGATCGCGGACCAGAAACGCGATCGCCGCGCCCTGCATCCAATCCAGCCCAAAGCCTTCGATCATGTGATGCGTCATGTGTTTCTCGTAGCGGATCGGCGGAACAGTCGGCTCGGTGGCGCAATTCGCCGCCACACGCCGCCAGTCGGTCTCGCCGGTCGCCACGATTTCCTCCCGCATCGGATGATCGAGACCGGTCGCGGCGAGATAGGCCGCGTAAAACGGCTCGTCGACGACGCTCGTATCGCCACGCGCGCCGAAACTGCGCATCATCGCCGTCGAGAGGTTGCGCGGCCCGGACCACATGACGATACGCAGAGGCTTCATGCGGCAGTGTCCTCCTCGATCAACGCCCTATAGAGCGATTGGATCCGCGCCGTCAGCGGGCCGGGCAATTCGCCACCGCCGATCCGCCGTCCGTCAAGCTCGGCAACGGGCGTTTGTCCGCCGAACGTGCCGGTGAGAAATATTTCGTCGGCGCCGTAGGTGTCGACGAGCGAGAAGTTTTTCTCAAAGACCGGAATGCCGTTCGCACGGCAGAGCCCGATCACTTTTCGCCGCGTAATGCCGTTCATGCAGTAGTCGCCCGTCGAGGTCCATACTTCGCCCTTGCGAACGATGAACAGGTTACAGCCATTGGTCGTGTTAACAAAGCCGTGCGGATCGAGCATCAGCGCCTCATCGGCACCCGCCTTTTCGGCCTGAATGGCGGCGAGCACACAATTGAGCTTCGAATGCGAATTGAGCTTCGGATCCTGGCTCATCGGCAACCCTCGGATTTGCGGCACGGTCGCCAGGCGCACGCCGCGGTTCTTGGGCCGCGCAACCGGCTGGGAATGCTCCATGATGATGACGACGGTCGGGCCGTAGCGCGACAGGCTCGGATGCTGAAACGGACGGGCCTTGCGCCCGCGCGTGACCATGAGACGGGCGTGGGCGTTCTCCATCATTTTGTTCGCCGCGCGGGTCATCTCAAGCGCTTCGGCGATCCGCGCCCGGTCCATGCCGATATCGAGATCGATCGCGAGGGCAGCTTCGAACAGCCGGTCCAGGTGATCGGCGAGAAATGCCCATTTGCCCGAATAGAGCCGCAGTCCCTCCCAAACACCGTCGCCGAGCAGGAAACCGGAGTCGTAGACCGAGACTTTCGCCTCCGGCCGCTGCAGCAATGCGCCATCGACATAGATCAGGATATTTTCGTTCCGCGCGTCGAGTTCCGCCTCATGCGTCGTCTGGCCGACGGTGTCTTGCATCGCTATTCCTCGGGACGGATTGCATTCGAACCCGATTGTCGGCGAGAGTCGGCGTCCGAACAAGATGGAATTGCCGGGATTGCCAAGCCCGGTCTGACGAACCCCGCTGGCGGCCTATCGCAATACGCCCCAAGCTCCGATCATCAGCAAAAAGACGAACACGAAACGCCGCAGACCGTCCTCGGGTATGCGCCCGTAGAGCAGACCGCCCGCCCATGTTGCGATCAGGTAAGGCCCAAGCAGCAGGGCCGTGTCACGGACGAGCCCCCAGCCTACGGCACCGTTGATCACCAGCATGATCAGTCCCAGGACCGAAATCGTCGTCACGAAGACGGTGAGGTTCGCACGCGTGACGCTGAGCGTGTCCGGGCTGGAAAGCAGGTACAGGATGACCGGTGGTGCACCGATGCCGGTTGCGCCAAGCAGGACCCCGACAAGCCCGCCCAGCGGGATGGATATAAGCGGTCGCGGCGTGACGTTGAATCGAACGCCCATCAACAACGCCGCGCTGCAGATCAGGACGACCGCCGAGATGATTTTACGCGCGGTCTCCGGCTCGAGCGTTACCAGCACGAAGCCGCCCAGCGGCACGGTAAAGGCGGCCGGTATCAGCAAGGAAGCCAGCAGTGGCTTCCTGATCTTCGGGAGCGCGTCGCGAAACATGACCACCGCCGCGGCCGTCTCGAGAAACAGCACGAAGAACACCGTCTTCACCGGATCGAGGAGCATGCTGAGCGGCGGCGCCATGACCATGGCACCGCCAAAACCGGTGATGCCCCGGACGAACCCACCCAGGATGACAACGCCGATAATCGCCCAATCGCCGGCTTCGATCATGCCGCCACCGCAGAGGCGGCGCTTGTGCGGCGGGGCGGTACGGAGATATGATAGAGCCTCTCGAGATGGGGCCGCGGAGCGAAGGTGAGCCGCGGCGGCGGGTGAAATGAGGAACCGGACCGATGGCGCTGCAATTGTTTGATCTCGCTGGTAAAAATGAGGCGCTGAGGTTCAGCCCTTTCTGCTGGCGCGCGAAAATGGCGCTGCGGCACAAGGGGCTTGAATGCGAGGAATTGCCTTGGCGCTTTACCGAAAAGGAGCGGCTCGCCGCGACCGGACAGGGCCGCGTTCCCGTGCTTGTCGATGACGGTCGATGGGTCAACGACAGCTGGGCCATTGCGCGCTATCTCGATGAAACCTATCCCGACCGTCCCGCGCTGATGGCGACGCCTGCGGCGCGCGCCGGCGCCCGCTTTCTGAACATTTGGGCCGACACCACGCTGCATCCGGCGCTGCGCCCGATCCTTCTGCTTGCGGTCTACAATGCTGCGGCGGAAAAGGATCGGGGCTATCTCCGAACCAGCCGTGAAGAGCTGGTCGGCATGCCGCTGGAACAGTATTGCGCGGACCGCGAAGGGGCGATCGCCAGCCTCCAAAAGGTGCTGACGCCGGTCGAGCAGACGCTGGGCGAGTTCAGCTTCCTCGGAGGCGACGCTCCCAACTTCGCCGATTACATCGTCTTCGGCTCGCTGCAATGGACGAACGTTCTGTGCCCGGTGTCCTTTCTCGCGAGCGGATCGTCCGTGGAACGATGGTTTGAAACAATCCTCGACATGTTCGACGGCTATGCGCGCAACGCGCCGACGCTGCCCAAATCCGCCGCCGCCTGACACCGAATGCCACCGCCTTGCGCCCATCCTAAATCACTCTGTTGCAGCGGCGATTAAGCCGGACGCAGTCCGAGGATGCTGCGCGCCTCCGCCGGGGTCGCCGGATGGCGGCCATAATCGGCGCAGAGGCCAGCTATGCGGGCGACAAGCTCGGCATTGCTTTTCGCAAGGCGGTCGCGATCATATTTGATGCTGTCCTCGATCCCGGTTCGCGCGTGCCCGCCGAGCTCCAGCGTCCATCGATTGACCTCGAGCTGATCGCGGCCGACACCTGCAGCGGCCCAGGTCGCATCCGGCATGATCTCCGTCAGCTCCGAGACCAGGAATTCCAGCACCTTGCGGCGCGCGGGCAGCGCGTTCGGCACACCGAGCACGAACTGGACGTGGAGCCCCGGTTTGATCAGGCCCTCGTCGGCGAGCTTCCTGGCGTTGTAGAGCATGGCCAGATCGAAGACTTCGATCTCCGGCTTCACGTCATGATCGAGCATCGAGCGGGCGAGCGATTCGATAAGCGATGGCGGATTCTCGTAGATCTGATTGGGAAAGTTGACCGAGCCGGTGGTCAGCGACGCCATGTCGGGACGCAGACTGATCGCCCGCCCGCGCTCGTTCTGCGTCCGCCCTCTGCCGCCCGTCGAGAACTGAATGATCATGCCCGGGCAATGCTTCGCCACGCCTTCCTGCACGGCGGCGAAGAGGTCCGGGTCGGACGACGGGTTCTCGTCCTTATCGCGAACGTGGATGTGGACGAGAGCGGCACCGGCTTCGTAGGCTTCGTGCGTCGAATTCGATCTGCTCGTCGGGCGTCACCGGCACCGCGGGCGTCTGCGCCTTGCGCGGTATCGCGCCCGTGATTGCGGCGGTGATGATTGCTGGCGTGGTCAAGGGCGTCTCCCTGTTGTCGTGCGGGCTTAGCCCGTCTTCTGAATAAAATGAAACGAGGAAATATCCGGGCGCTGCGCGATCTCCTTCACGAGCGTTGCCAGTGGCGTCGAGGCGATCGGGTAGTCGGTCTTGATCGGTCCGGCGGCCTTCAGCGCCTTATATTCATTGTCCTGATAAAATGCGGCGAGCAGCAGGTCGTCGTCCGACGCAAACGGTCCGCGCGTCTTGCGCAGCCTGGCGATTGCGGGCTCGAGAAATTCGCCGGGCCGCGCGGTGATCGGCTCGGCGCCGCGCGTGATCTTGTCGTAGAGGTTGGGCTCGATCCTGCCGGCGATCTCCCCATAGCCGCCGCGCACATAGAGGCGCACCTCGTCGGGGACGGTGTCGTAGCGCTGCCGGCCCTGATCGCGCCCGACGACATTGAGAATGGCCTGGGTGACGATGTATTGCGCGAAGGGGCTGACGACGATCGGATAGCCGAGATCGGCGCGCACATGGCCGGCCTCTTGCAGGATTTCCTCCAGGCGCCCTTCGAGCCCCATCGTCTGGAGCTGATATTGAAGGTTCGACACCATCCCGCCGGGACATTGGTGATGATAGAGAAAATCGTCGTATTCCTGCGGCTTGCCGACCGGCTTGTCCTCGCGGTCGGCGATATAGGCCAGCAGTTCGGCGACCTCTCCGACCGAGGCAAGATCGAGCGGAACATCGTGACCGCGCCGGCGGAGATTGCGTGTGACCCTCTCCGTGGGCGAGTGCGAGACACCGTTCGCCAGCGTCGAGGTGGCGGTGTGCACCACGTCGACGCCGTGCTCGACGGCCTGCAACACGACATAGGGCGCAAGGCCCGAATTGCAGTGCGTGTGGATCTGCAGCGGCATGGCGCCGAGGACGGTCTTCACCGCCGGCACCAGCGTGGCGACCCGTTCCGGGAGCAGCAGGCCGCTGGCATCCTTGAGAAACACGGCATCGACGCCGAGCGCGACGAGCTGCCTCGCCTTCTTCGCATAATATTCGTCGGTGTGCACCGGGCTGTGCGTGTAGACCAACCCTCCGACGACGTACAGACCGTGCCGTTTGGCGGCGCGAACAGGGATCTCGAGGTTGCGGATATCGTTGAGCGCGTCGTAAGGCGTGTGGTAGCGCATGCCGTTGGCGGCGAAGCGCTCGGCGGCAAGCTCGACGATATCGTCGGGAAAGAATTCGAAGGTGAACAGGCTCTGGCCGCGCGTGTGAATGATCAGCGGCGTCTTGGTGACCCACTGGCTGAGGATGCGCATCCGCTCCCAGGGATCTTCCCGCAAATAGCGCACCGCCACATCGAAGACGGCGCCGCCGACCAGATCGATCGCCTCGAACCCCGCGCGATCGAGACGCGGGGCGATCTCCCTCATCATCGCCGTGGTCATCCGCGTCGCCCAAAGGCATTGATGCGCGTCTCGGAGCGTAACGTCGATCAGCGAAATCCGGCGGCCTTTGCTCATCTCGGCATGTCCTGCTCAACCCAGCGCGTATGGGCGGTTCCGTCGAGAAAGGCCGGGGCGTGGAGGAGCGTTGAGTGGAATGGGATCGTGGTGTCGACGCCGTCGACCTGGAAGCGGCTCAAGGCGGAGGCGGCGCGGGCCAGCGCTTTGTCTCGCGAAGCGCCGGTTACGATGAGCTTGCCGATCAGCAAGTCGTAGTTCGGCGGGATCGCGTAGCCCGGATAGAGGTGCGAGTCCAGGCGAATGCCGGCGCCGACAGGCGGTCGCCACGTCCCGACCCGGCCTGGCGAAGGGCGGAAACCGTTCTCCGGCAACTCCGCATTGATGCGGAACTCGATCGCGGAGCGCTCGCCCGGCGGAGGCGGTGACGCAAGAGACAGGCGCTCGCCGGCGGCAACGCGCAACTGCTCCAGAACCAGATCGACGCCGTAGAGTTCCTCCGTCACCGGATGTTCGACCTGGATGCGCGTGTTCATCTCGATGAAAAACCATTCGCCGGTCTGCAGGTCGTAGATGAATTCGACGGTTCCGGCCCCCTCATAGCCAAGCGAGCGCACCAGATCGACCGAGGCTTCCGCCATGCGCTCCCGCGGAATCGGTCGAGCACCGGAGACGGGGCTTCCTCGACCAGTTTCTGATGCCGGCGCTGGATGCTGCAGTCGCGTTCCCAGAGGTGGCAGGCATTGCCGTGGCGGTCGCCGAAGACCTGGATCTCGATGTGCCGGACCTGGCCGAAGAAGCGCTCAAGATACATATCGCCCCGCCCGAACGCCGCCTGCGCTTCGGCGACCGCCTGTGGGAACTGGGATAGAAGCTCCCGCTCGTCACGGACGATGCGCATCCCGCGCCCGCCGCCTCCACCTGCGGCTTTGAGCAGGATCGGAAAGCCGATCTCGCGGCTGGCCTCCTGCGCCGCGGTTGCGTCCTGGTAGCTCTCGGACGATCCCGGCACGATGGGAAGGCCGTTCTTTCGCGCGGTTTGCCGGGCGGCAACCTTGTCGCCCATCAGCGAGATCGTCTCCGGGGACGGTCCAATGAAGATGAGCCCGGCCTCCCGGCAGCTCTGGGCGAAATCCGCCTTCTCGGACAGAAATCCATAGCCGGGATAGATGGCGTCGCACCCGGTCGCCTTCGCCGCTTCGACCAGCGCCGGGCCTTGCAGATAGCTGAGCGAGGCGGCCGGCGGTCCGATGCAGAGGCGCCGGTCCGCCGCCCAGCCATGAGGCGAATTTTCGTCAGCCTGCGAATAGACCGCAACGGTTTCCAGCCCCGCCTTCCGGCAGGCCCGAATGGCCCGGAGGGCGATTTCACCTCGATTAGCGATGAGCACCTTCTTCACGCGACGACCTTCGAGGGTGGTTGGTCCGCTAAGTTTGGGCGGAAAAAAAATTATCTTGCAAAACTCTTTTTTTCATATTTTGATAAATTGCATGGTCAACGCGTCAAACTCCTCCAGCGGACATCTGCTCTTCGAAGGCGAATCCGGCCGTGGGGAGGGCTTTGCGGGTGCCGATCACGCAGAAGGCAAGCTCGGTGTTTCGCAGAAGGTCTTTGCCGTCCTGGAAGCGATCGCAACGGCCGGCCGTCCACTGAGCGTCGCCGAGCTGGTCGTCCTGCTCGACGTGCCGAAGCCGACCATGCACCGCATCGTTCGCCAGCTCGACAGCGACGGCTTCATCCTCAAGGAGCCGCACAGCAGGGGCTACGGCCCCGGACCGCGGCTCTGCACTTTTGCCATCGACGTCGTGAAGACGGCGATGCGTTCCGCGCCGCGCCATGCGGTGCTGGCGAAGCTTTCCGCCCAGGTCCGCGAGACCTGCAATTTCGGCATGATGTCCGGCCACGCCTGCGTCTATCTCGACCGCATCGAGGCGGCCTGGCCGTTCGGGCTGAAATTCGAACCTGGCTCGCGGGTGCCGCTGCACTGCACTTCGATGGGCAAGCTGCTGCTCGCATTTCAGCCCAAGCGGCGGCGGGACGCGCTGATCAGCGCATCGACCTTGTACAGATATACCGCGTCGACGATCACCGATCCGGGCCGTCTCGAAGAAGAGTGCGTCGAAATTCGCAAGCGCGGCTACTCGATCGACAATCAGGAATTTCTCGCCGGGGTGATTTGCCTGGCTGTGCCGGTCCATGACGCCAAGGGGCAGGTCTGTGCCGCGCTCGCCATTTCGGCGCCCGACGCGCGCATGACCGTCGCGGGGGCCGAGACGCACGTCCCTGCCATGCGTCAGGCGGTCGAGGAGCTATCCGCCCATCTCGGGCTGGCGTCGGAAGCGGATTAACGGTGCGATATGGCGGTCGGGTACAAGGAAGTCAGCGAAATTCTCCGTATCATCAACTCCAGCTCATGTGACGAATTCGTACTTGAGACGGCGGACATCAAGCTGATCGTCCGGCGAAGGGGTGCCGGCGGGGCCGCTGCATCCGAAGCGCCGGCTGCCTCCAGAACCGCTCCAACGACGCCGGCCGGCACCTCGCAATCGGCCGTGTCCGGAAAGCCGGCCGGACAAACTCCGCAATCTGCCGCCGTGCAGGCATCCGCCGCCGGCCAGGGCGCCCTCACCGCGCCGATGATGGGCATCTTCTACCGCGCACCGTCTCCGGATGCGCCTCCCTTCGTTGAAATCGGCTCGACGGTCAATGCGGGCGATCCGCTCTGCCTGATCGAAGTCATGAAGCTTTTTACGACCGTATACGCCGAATGCTCCGGAACGGTCCGCGAGATCGGCGTGGAAAACGCACAACTCGTTGAATACGGACAGATGCTGTTCGTCATCGACCCGGCCTGAAGAACGGCCGACGCAGCCGAGCGAGCGCAACGACGCTCGCCGGACCTAAGAGCCTGATCAGGGCAAAAAGCAGCAAATCCGGAGCCAACCGGCAATCGCAATAAGCGGAGGAAACAATGAAGCCTTTCCGATATGTCGCCGCGGCTCTCGCGGCAAGCGTCCTTGGAGCGGCCGCCGCCGCGCCCGCAAACGCCCAGCAGAACGAGATCATCCCGATGCTGATCTGCCCCTTCGGCTGCGGTCCGACCGAGGGGTACACGATCCTCGGAAACCTGATGGCGCGCGGCGGCGAACCGATCACCATCGTTCCGCAGGAAACGCCGGGCTACATGTATAATGTCCGCGCGATGGCCGAGGAGCGCCGCTGGAAGAACACCACCTTCGGCACCGAGGACACCATCGTGCTGCTCGCGCCGCATGGCGGGAAGGCCGAGGTGAAGGAGTATCTGCCCGAGCCGGTCACTGTGCCGTTCAAGCTCCTGTTCGGCGAAGCGCTTTGGGGCCAGGGCAAGTTCTTCGTTTCTTATGACCCCAATCTGAAAACGCCGGCCGACCTCAAGGGCAAGCGCATCGCTCTTGGCCTCCGCACACAGAGCGATTTCGGCTTCTTCGCCAGCCTGATCCTCGAATACGGATACGGCGTCACCTCCGAGAATGCCGACATCCGGCACGTCAATCCCGACACTGCGATCCAGCAGCTCATCGATGGCAACGCCGACGCGGCGGTCGTTGCCTTCGGCACCAATTTCGATCAATCGAACTGGCTGATCAGCGGGCCGCTGCGCAAGCTCGAAGCGGCGGGCCGGAAGGTCAACTATATCGGCGTCGACAAGGCCGCCATCGACAAGGTCAACGCGAAATGGAATGCGGGCCTGCTCGTCGTCGACGTCCCCGCCAAGACGCTGCCCCTGCAGGAGACCGCTTTCACGTCGGGCCTCAACCGGGGCTACGTCGCCGCACATCCGAACTTCTCGGAAGATGCCGCCTATAATCTCGTCAAGTCGGTCGTCAAATACGGGCCGGAGATGACGAAGCTGCATGGGCTGTGGAAGCTCTGGTCGCCCGAAATGATGCTCGACGGCCTGACCGACGAGAACGTCCATCCGGGCGCGAAGAAGGCCTATGTCGAGCTTGGCCTATGGGACAAGCGCAAGGCCTTCCCGCCGGTCGTCTTCCAAAAGTAAAGCGAGTTCGAGCCCCGGTGCGCGAGTGAGCGTGCCGGGCTCTCGAGCCGATCCGAAGCGGCAGGAGGACAAGCCATGATCCGTACTCTGCAGATCGTGCGAACGGGTTCCAATGTCCTGTTCTGGGCACTGGGCCTCCTGCTCAGCGTCTATCTGGCGATGGCGGCCTTCGGCTATGTCCGGAACTCGTCCGAGCACTATTCGAATTTCATTTTCTGCGTGCTCGGCATGTCCGGGTTCCTGACGATCAAGGGTCTGGCCGAGCGACGCCTCGACAACCCCGATTCCGCCGGATCGCTGTTCTGGGTCAAATTCGCCGTCGCCTGGATCGCGACGCTGGCGGCGCTCGCAACCTCCGGCTATGTGCGGCTCAACGCCGTGCACCTCGAGACCGCGCAGCCCTTTTTCGACGCGTTCGACTTCAATATCGGCCTCGTGCTGATCGCCTCGATCCTGGTGCTGAACTGGTTTCACTGGGGCGGCCTGCTGACGACCATCATCGCCGTCTCGATCGTCTATTTCTTCTACGGCTATCTGGTCCCCACCCATCTGCTCGCCACGCCGCGCTACGACCCCGAATTCGTAATGAACTATCTCGGCCTCGGCACCAATGACGGCATCTTCTGGTTCGCCCGGGAGGCTGCGGACAGTATCTGGTTCCTGATCCTGTTCGCCGGATCGCTGTTCGCCGTCGGCACGCTGCGGATGGTCATCGAGATCGGCAAGGTCGCCGGCAACCGCGTGCCCGGAGGCGCGGCCTTTCCCGCCATCATCGGCAGCGGCATCGTCGCGGCGATCATGGGCACGGCGGTGTCGAATGTGGTGCTGACCGGGCGCTTCACCATTCCGATGATGAAGAGCAAGGGCTACAGCGCCTCGATCGCCGGCGCCATCGAAGCGGCGGCCGGCACCGCCGGGCAGATCATGCCGCCGGTGCTCGGGCTTGCCGCTTTCATCATCGCGGCGCTGCTCAACAAGCCCTATGTCGACATCGCCCTCGCCGCCGTCATTCCCGGCCTGCTCTACCTGACCGGCATTACCTCCGGCGTCATCGTCTATGCCAGGCGCAATCGCCTGCCGAAACTGGCGGAGACGGTCGACATCGCGCTGATCCTGCGGATGGCGCCGACCTTCCTGATCTCCTTCGGCCTGGTGATGTATCTGCTGCTGGGCTACTACACGCCGTCCTACGCCGGTCTGATCGGCATGGTCGCCGCGTTCGCGCTGGGTATGCTGCAGGGACCGTTCCGGCCCACATGGTCCGACATCGTCTCGGCGTTCCGCGACGCCTTGTCGATGGCGGCGATCCTGTCGCTGCTGCTGATCGCGATCGGTCCGCTCGGCCAGGTGTTTCTGACCACCAACCTGTCCGGACGTCTCGGCACGCTCTTGATCGTCATCCTGCCGAATTCCGTCCTGCTGCTGCTGATCGGCGCGGCGGTCCTTGCGCTCATCCTCGGCATGGGACTACCGACGCCCGTCGCCTATATCATCGTCGCGCTGGCGCTGGTGCCGTTCCTGCAGCAACTCGGCGTCGATCCGCTGATGGCGCATTTCTTCGTCTTCTACTTCGCCTGCTATTCGGCGCTGTCGCCGCCCGTCGCGGTCGCTGCGCTCGCGGCATCGAAGATCTCCGGGGCAAGCTTCCTCGATACGACGAAGACGCGATGAAGCTGATGCTGACGACCTTCGTCATCCCCTTCGCCTTCGTCTACTACCCCTCGCTGATGGGCTTTCCGTATCTCGAATGGGGCGTGCTGATCCCGATCATAACCTGCCTGCTCCTGCAATGGACGGTCTCGGTCACCTGCTACGGCTATTTCCAGCGCGATCTGAATACGCAGGAACGATGGGTGTTCGCGCTGATCTCGTTCACCGGCTACGCCGCGCTGACCGACAAAGGCATCTCGTCGAACCTGCTCTTCGTCGCCATGCTTATCGCAATGTCCGCCTACATCTACATGACGACTGAAAATGCCGAACGGTCAGGAATGCGGGCCGTGCGAAAAGCCAAGCGCGCCTCCGATACGAACACCGGCTGAGCACCTGGAAGGGATGGAGATATGAAGCCCAATCTGACCGACCCCGGCAAAGTCGTGATTACCGTCGCAACGACGGGCGGCCTGCATGGACGGGAGTCGAACCCCGCCCTGCCCGAACAGCCGCAGGACATCGTCCAGAACTTTTACGATTGCTACAACGCCGGCGCCACCGTGGCGCACATGCATGTCCGCGACAAGCGCGGCGTCACCACGGCGGATATCGACGTCTATTCCGAAGTGATCGATGGGGTGATGAGCCGGTGCCCCGACATGATCACCCAGGTCGGCAACGGCATCGGCCTGCGATACGAGACGCCGGGCGCGGAAGGCGAGCCGTTCACGCTGGAAGAGCGCATGAACCTGCTCAACATCCGTCCGCAGCCTGATCAGTTGACGCTCAATCTCGGCACCTTCCATTTCGAGCACAAGGACACCGAGTTCCTGTTTCCGAATTCGAAGAAGTGGAACTCGGCCTTTGTCGCCGGCTGCAAGCAGCGCGGCATCCGCAACGAGCTGGAAGTCTATGATCTCAGCCACATCCAGAACGCCATCGACCTGATGGACCGCGGCGTGCTGGAGCCGCCTTTGCATTTCAGCTTCGTGCTCGGCATCAAGGGCGCGATTCCGCCGACGCCGGCCAATCTGATGGCGATGCTCGACGCGCTCCCCGACGGATCGAGCTGGCAGGTGGTCAGCATCGGCAAATATCAGCTTCCGCTCAGCGCGATGGCGCTCAGCATGGGCGGCAATATTCGCGTCGGCATGGAGGACAATGTCTATTACAGCCACGGCGTGCTGGCGGTGAGCAATGTGCAGCTCGTCGAGCGCGCGGCCCGGCTGGTGCGGGAACTCGGCCGCGAGATCGCGACGCCCGAGGAAGCGCGCGAGCTGATGCATCTCCCCTCGGCGCCGCAGCAGCGGCCGGGCGGACCATCGGATTCGAAAGCATGACCGACCCCTTGTTCAACCTGGAGGGCAGCGCCATCCTGGTGGCAGGCGGTGCCGGGGGACTGGGCGCGCCATTGGCGAAGGCCCTGGCCGCGCGCGGCGCGCAGGTCATGATCGCGGATTCCGACGCCGAACGGGCGGCCGCCATTGCCGGGGAATTGGCGCAGGATGGCGCCGCGGCCAAGGCCGTCGCGCTGAACGTGGTCGACGAGGCGTCCTGTATGGCTGCGGTCAACGAAACGGTGGCGGCGTTCGGGCGGATCGATGGGCTTCTCAACGCGACCGGCGTCTATCGCGTCGGCGAGGCGGTGGACCTGGCCAAGGCCGACTGGAAGCTGAGCATCGACGTCAATTTGACCGGCGCGTTCCTCCTGGCGCGATCGGCGGCGCGCGCGATGATCCCGCAAGGCCAGGGCCGGATCGTGACGATCGCGTCGGTATCCAGCGCCGTTTCCAATCCACGCTACGCGGCCTACGCGGCAAGCAAGGCAGGCGTCGCTCATCTGACGCGGGTGCTGGCCGTGGAATGGGCCGAACACGGAGTGACCGTCAACGCCATCGGTCCCGCCGTCATTCCAACCCCGCTTTCGCAGCCGATCATGGATGCCCCGTCCGTTCGCGCTGCCGCATTGTCGCGGATCCCGGCGGGCCGCTTCGGCACGCCTGAGGATATTTTCGGTCCCGCAGTCTTTCTGCTGTCGCCCGCGAGCGAGTTCGTGACCGGCCAGGTGCTGTTCGTCGATGGCGGGCGCACCTGCAGTTAATCAGCCTTCCCCGTCCGTATTCTTCCGGGCTGCCCACGCCTTTGCAGCTTTGGTGTTTGGCAAAGCACCATTATGCAACTATTTAGTGTAATTTGATTCGATCACCTCTGAGCGGGCAGGCATGAAACGCAAGCAGAAAGCGGGGGCCGCTGTCTCCCGGGGCCTTGACGGCCGGGCGATGCTGACGGCGGCGGTTCAGCATCTGCAGGCGGAGCGGTTCGGCGAGGCGCGCGCCGTCTATGCGCAGCTCCTGGAAGCCGATCCCAAAAACGCCGTCGCCCTCCATCATCTCGGCATCGTCGAGCATCGGCTCGGGCGCAGCGACGAAGGCATCGCTCTCATCGGCCACGCGCTCGCCGTCCAGCCGCGTAACGCCCATGTGTATTCCGATCTGGCCGTGATGCTCATGGAGCTGCGGCGCTATGCGCAGGCGGCCGAGGCCTGCAGCAAGGCGTTCGCGCTCGATCCCAACATCGCCGCGATCCACAGCATTTCCGGCGACCTGCTGCTTCGCCAGGGCGACCATGCGGGCGCCGAGCGCGCCTATGCCCGCGCCATCGAGCTGCAACCAGACCTCGCCGCCGCTCAAGCCGGCCGTGCGGAGGCACTCGCCGTGCTCGGCCGTCTCGATGAGGCCGCCGCGGCTTGCGGCTTAGCCCTTCGCCACAACCCCGCTCTGCCTCAGGCCCATGGCGCAAGGGGGCTCATCTTCTACAAGCGAGGGCGGCTTTCCGAAGCGGCCGCGGCTTTCCAGGACGCATTGCGGCTCGATCCGGGCATCGCCCTGATCCAAACCCGGCTCGGCAATGTCCATCATGCGCAAGGGCAATTCGAGGAGGCGCTCGCAGCCTATGAGCGCGCCATCGATGCCGAACCGGAACGCGCCGAGTTCTACTGCAACAAGGCTCTGGCGTTGCAAGAGCTTGGCCGCCTGAAGGACGCCTGCGATGCGTTCTTTCATGCGCTCACGATCAAGCCGGACTTCGCGGAAGCGCTGACCCGGCTCGGTATTCTGCTCAACCGGATGGGCCGCGCGAACGAGGCGATCGCGGCCCTGAGAAATGCGGTCGAGCTGGCTCCCCGCAACGGCGCGGCATGGCTCAACCTGGCCGGCGTGCTCAAGGAGCACGACCGCGTCGTGGAGGCCGCAGAGGCTTATCGGGTGCTGCTTAAGTTGGGTGAAGGGCCAATGGCCGCGGCGCTCTTCGATTATTGCCATTTGCGACGGCACCTGTGCAATTGGAATGGGCTGGAGGAGGCCGAGCGTCTCGCTATCGACGCATTGAAGGCCTGCGGCAAGCGGGTGCCGCCTTTCGGCGCGCTCGCGATGGCTTGCACGCCGGAAGACCATCTCGCACTGGCGCGGCTCTGGGCGAGCGGCTTCAAGGCGGCGGCTCCCTCGGCGCGCGCATCGCTGCCGCACCTTTCCCACGCGCCGGGCCGCCGCATTCGCCTCGGCTATCTGTCTACGGACTTTTACGACCACGCCACCGCCAGCCTGATCGCCGAGCTCTTCGAACTCCATGATCGCGATCGCTTTGAGCTTTTCGCCTATTGCTTCAGCCCGGACGACGGCAGCGCCATGCGGCGGCGGCTCGTCGCGGCGTTCGACCGTTTCGCCGGCTTGCGCGAGCAGCCGAACGCCAAGGCGGTCGAGCAGATCGCCGGCGACCGTATCGACGTTCTGGTCGACCTGAAAGGGTACACGCGCAGCGCCCGGACGATCATCCTCGCCCAGCGTCCCGCGCCGGTGCAGGTCAATTATCTCGGCTATCCGAGCACGATGGGGGCGCCCTTCATCGACTATATCATCGCCGATCCGTTTATCGCGCCGATGGCACATCAGCGTTTCTTCGACGAGAAGATCGTGCATCTGCCCGACTGCTATCAGCCGAACGACCGGCTTCGGCGAACCGCGCCCACGCCGCAAACACGCAGCGAATGCGGCCTGCCCGAGAGCGGGTTCGTGTTCTGCGCCTTTAATAGCGTCTACAAAATCACGGCCGAGATCTTCAGCGTGTGGATGCGGCTACTCGGGCAAGTCCCCGGCAGCGCGCTCTGGCTGCTCGATGCGAACGAGATCGCCAAGGCCAATCTGCGCGGCGAAGCGGCTGCCCGCGGCGTAGATCCCGACCGGCTCGTCTTCGCCCCCAAAATCCCCATCGCCGAGCATCAGGCGCGCTACGCTTTCGCCGACCTGTTCCTCGACAATCTGCCTGTCAACGCCCACACCACGGCGAGCGAAGCGCTATGGGCCGGACTGCCGGTCGTGACCTGCGCCGGGGAGGTTTTCGTCGGCCGCGTGGCGGGCAGCCTGCTGCATGCTTGCAGAATGCCCGAGCTGGTGACGCACTCCTTGGCCGATTATGAGGCCCTGGCCCTGCGGCTGGCGACGGATCGGACGCTGCTCGCCGGGTTCGGCGAACGACTTCAGCGCGAACGGCTGACCGCACCGCTCTTCGACATCGAGCGTTACACGCGGAACCTCGAAGCGGCCTTTGCCCATATGATGCGCCTGCATGCGGACGGACAGCCGCCGCAAGCCTTTGCCGTCGCGGACCTGCCGACGATCCAGGCGCGCTTAAAGCATACGGCGAATTGCCGCCCCGCCACCAATGCCTAACATCCTCAAGCGGCTGGTTTTCCTGGCCGCGCGAAAGTTTGTGCCATATCCTCTAACCGTTGTTGCGACGGTCGCGTAAAGGGCAGGTGCATGAAGGTTGGTGTCTGGAAAGTTGGAATGTCGGCCCCGGACGACACATCGGAACTTGAGCGCCTCATCCAGGCCGGCAAGGTCGATCCCGGCGCGATCGTCGCCTTTATCGGCAAGACCGAGGGCAATGGCGGCGCCAGCGATTTTACCCGCGGCTTCGCAACATTGGCCTATCAGCTTCTCCTGGCGCGCCATCTCGGCCGCCCGGTCGCTGAGATCGGAGAGACGGTCGCCTTCGTCTGGTCCGGCGGAACGGAAGGCGTGCTGTCGCCACATGCCACGATCTTCACGCGCGAGCCGGGCGGGGACGCGCCGGACGGACAGCCGAGGCTGGCGCTCGGCATCGCCATGACGCGCGACATCCGGCCGGAGGAAATCGGAACGATGGCGCAGGTCGGCGAGGTCGCCGATCCCGTCAGGCGCGCCATGGCCGATGCCGGCATCGACGAGCCGCGCGAGGTGCACTACGTCCAGGTTAAAGGGCCGTTGCTGACGCCGGGCAAGATCGCCGACGCCGACGACCGGGGCGCAGCGCTCGTGACCCGCGATCCGAACGGCTCGAAGCCCTATGCGCGCGGCGCGATGGGGCTCGGCGTGGCGCTCGGCCTGAACGAGATCGCCGCCGACGCTGTGTCGGACGACATCATCGCACGCGACATGGCGCTGTTTTCCAACGTTGCATCAACGTCCGCAGGCGGCGAGTTGACCAAATGCGAGGTCCTGCTGTTCGGCAATTCGCCGTCGGCGTCGAGCGACTTCCGCATCGGGCACGACGTGCTCCGCGATGCCATCGACGGTGACGGCGTCCGCCGTGCGATCGCAAATGCGCGAGGGCGGTGCGATGGCGCCGACGCCACCGCCGGACCGTCGCGATTTTCGCCAAGGCGGAAGCGCCGCCAAAGGGCGTGCTGCGCGGCCGCCGGACGACGATGCTTTCCGATGCCGACATCCACTATGAACGTCACGCCCGCGCGGCTGTCGGCGCGGTGATTGCATCGGTCACCGGGGACGCTGCCATTTTCGTCTCCGGCGGAACCGAACACCAATGCGCGCCCGGCGAGGCGCCTATCGCGGCGATCATACGGCTATGAGCGATACAACCCGGCCCTTATGGCAACTCTCCGCGGTCGAGCTTGGCGCAGGCTATGCGCGCGGTGCCTTCACGCCGATCGATGCGTTCGAAGCGGTCTCCGCTCGCATCGATGCCGTCAATCCGGTCCTCAACGCTATCGTCACGCCATGCCTGGACGAAGCAAGGCGCGCGGCGACAGCAAGCGCGGAACGCTTCGCCAACGGCCAGGCGCTCGGCCCACTCGACGGCGTGCCGATGACCATCAAGGACAGCATCCTGATGGCGGGGTGCCGCGCCACATGGGGCAGCCTGCTTTACGAGAATTTCGTGCCCGAGGTGGACGAAACGCCGGTCGCGCGCCTTCGCGAAGGCGGCGCGGTGCTGCTCGGCAAGACCAACGTCCCCGAACTCACGCTCCAGGGCTACACCAACAACCGCCTGTTCGGCGTCACCGGAAATCCGTGGAACGTCGCACTGACGCCCGGCGGGTCGAGTGGCGGCGCGGTCGCCGCCGTCGCCTCCGGCATGGGGGCGCTGGCGCTGTGCACCGATGGCGGCGGCTCGATCCGGCGCCCGTCCGCACATACCGGGCTGGTCGGCTTCAAACCGTCGCGCGGGATCGTCCCCCGTGCGAACGGCTTTCCCGTGATCCTGCTCGATTTCGAGGTGGCCGGACCGATCGCGCGAAGCGTCGCCGACCTCGTTCTCGCGATGAACTGCATCGCCGCGAATGGCTGGCACGCGGACGTGTGGCCGCCGCTCATGCCTCTGCGGATCCTCCACATCCCGTCTCTCGGCGATGCGCCCGTCGATCCGCAGATCACCCGGAGCGTCGCCGCAGCGGCCGCCCGGCTTGCGCAGCTCGGGCACACGGTATCGACAGCGGAAAGCTTCGATCTCGCCGCGCCCATCGACGACATCTGGCCGGTGATGGGCCAGACCGGCGCGGCGTGGCTGGTTTCGCAGCATCCGGGCAAGGAACACCTGCTGACGCCCAGCATCGCGGCCATGGCCGAGCAGGGCGCCCGCTTCAAGGCGACGGACTATCTGGAAGCGTTCAGCCGCATTGCGCCGATGGCGCGGGCGTTCGACGCGCTGTTCGCCGAATACGACATGCTGCTGACGCCGGCGATTGCCGCTCTGTCTTGGCCCGCGGCGGAGACCCACCCGGAGCAGATCGACGGCAAGACAGTCGGCCCGCGCGGCCATGCCGTCTTCACCGCATTTGCCAACGCGCTCGGCCTGCCCGCCATCGCCCTGCCTATGCGACCCCTCGGCGGAAAACCTGCCCATCGGCTATCAGCTCATCGGGCAGCGCGGCACCGATGGCCAGCTCCTGGCATTCGCCCTCTCGCTCGAGGAGAAAGGCGAAGTCGCAACGCGCTGGCCACCGCTTTAGCAGGCGGCGCCGCCACGCGAACAATTCGCTAAATCGACACGCGCCTTCGCCCCTCGCAGGCGGGCAACGCCGTCACGCGACGTCCCTCCGTGGCACGTATTTTGCACTGAAGAATTCGCGCACTTAGTTCCATCTGACGAATTGCGGCCGATAAGGAGTGGATCATGCGGGTGAAGACAGCGTCACGAAAATGGGGGCGTGGCCGGCGAGGCTCGTCGTTGCCGGGGCGGCGGTGTGCACTGCCGCTCTGATCGCCGGTTCGGCACCGGCCTCGGCCGCCTCGACCAAGGCCGCCATGCTCCTGCCGGGCAGCTACAACGACCAGAGCTGGAACGCACTCGGCTATTCCGGCCTGCAGAAAATGAAGGAGCTGGGCTTCGACACCGCCGTGTCCGAAAACGTGCCCGATTCCGATGATGCGGCGGCGATGCGCGACTACGCCGACCAGGGCTACAATATCGTGCTGGGCCACTCCGGGCGGTTTCTCTCGGCAGCCAAGCAGGTCGGCCCCGACTATCCCAAGGTCCAGTTTATCGTCGGCGGCGGCGCCGGAGTCGCAGGACCCCAACGTCATGTCGATCGACTACGACAACGCACAGTTCGGCTGCCAGATCGGGCATCTTGCCGCGCGAATGTCCAAATCCCGGCAAGGTCGGCGGCGTCTACGGATTGGAGGGACTGCCCAATATTGTTGCACAGGCTGGCGCATTTCGCATCTGCGCGAAAAAGGCCAAGCCCGACATCGAGGTGACCATCGTCTATGTGAAGAACATGGAGGATGCCGCCGCCTCGAAGGAAGGCGGCGCTGTCGCTGATCGCCGACGGGGCGGACGTGCTGACCGGCAAGTTGAATGCGGCTCAGAACGGCCTGATCCAGGCGGCGAAGGAAAAGGGCGTCTACGTCACCGGACGCGCGCTCGGCAGCGTCGAGATCGCGCCCGACGCTGTTTTGACCAATATCATCGAGCATTGGGACGCGATGTATTCCGCGACCGCCGTCGAGGTTTCGAAGGGCAAGACCTTCGGCGAGTTCATCAAATATGGCTACAACACCGCCGACAAGACCACGGGGGCCGACCTCGTCTATGCGGAAGGCAAGCCTTTGAACCCGGCGGTTCCCGCAGAGGTCGTCGCAGAGCTGACCAAGATGAAGGAGAGCTTCGCGTCCGGCGAGATGAAACTCGCACCGACGCCTGAGGACGCGCGCAGCGGGAAATAGCTTTGACAGGAGCACCGGGGGGCGAGGACGAGCCATCGGCATCCGGCGAGGCGGGTGGCTCGTTTCGGCCGGGTAAGATCGTGAAACACCTCCTGGAAATGCGCGGCATCGTCAAGACCTACGGCCCCATCCGCGCCAACGACCATGTCGATCTCGACGTCGCGCCGGGACGGATCGTCGGCCTTCTCGGCGAGAACGGCTCCGGCAAAAGCACCTTGATGAAGGTGCTGTACGGGATGGTGGTGCCGGACGAGGGCGGCATCGTGTTCAAGGGCCGCGAGTTGTCGGGGCACGATCCGAAGGTCGGCCGCGGCCGCCGGGATCGGCATGATCCACCAGCACTTCATGCTGGTCGAGCAGATGTCCGTGGCGGAAAACGTCATGCTCGGCTGGGACGAGGCCGGATGGTGGCTCGACGGGCCGGGCATTGCCGAGAAGATCGGAGAGGCGAGCGGACGGCTGGGGCTCGAACTCGATCCGGCGCAACTCGTCGCCAGGCTGTCGCTCGGTGAGCGTCAGCGCGTCGAGATCCTGAAGGCGGTGATGCGCGGAGCGGACCTCCTCGTACTGGACGAGCCGACCTCCAACCTCAGCCCGCCGGAGATCAAGGCATTGCTGGGTTTGCTCCGTCGTCTGAAGGCCGATGGCAAAGGCATCATCTTCATCTCGCATAAGCTCGCCGAAGTCATGGCCGTGTGCGACGAGGTCGTGGTGCTGCGGGACGGGCGTGTCAGCGGCAGGCGCGAGGTTGGATCCGCGAGCGAAGCCGAGCTCGCCGCCATGATGATCGACCGCGAGCTTTCCGGTGCGCTCGCCCGCTCGGAAACCGCCGAGCCGGGGCGCGTGCTGCTCAGTGTTCGGGGGCTCGATCTGCGGCGCAATGGCGGTCCGGGCCTAACCCGCATTTCTCACGAGTCGTCGGCGCATCGGGGCCTGTGACGGTGTAAACTTGTTTTGCGAGAACGAGTTATACCAATTCGAGGGAGTTCCCCGATGCTGACAGAGTGTAGCCCGAACGAGATTGATTTCGGAAGAGCGGGCGGACGCCGTGTGGTCGCGGATTTCGATGGCGGCATGGTGTCCTCGGATGCCGGGGCTCTTTTGCTTGGGGAGACGGACAAGGCGCTCCAACTCGTCGATCGCTTCGCCGCGTGCTTTCGCGATCGCCGCCATCCTGCTTACGTGGTGCACGAGGTGAAGACGTTGGTCGCGCAGCGTGTGTTCGGCCTGGCGCTGGGCTATGAGGATCTTGTCGACCATGACGAGTTGCGCCGCGATCCCGTTCTCGGTGTACTGCTCGGCAAGCTCGATCACGCGACCGCGACGCCCGGACCGCTGGCCGGCAAGAGCACACTGAACCGGCTGGAGCATGCCCCGGCCGAGGGAACCACTGGGCGTTATCATAAAATCGGCCACGACAGCGCAGCGATCGAGGCTCTGTTCGTCGACTTTTTTCTCGACGCGCACGGCAAGCCGCCGCGTGAGATCGTGCTCGACCTCGATGCCACTGACGATCCGTTGCATGGCCATCAGGAAGGCCGGTTCTTCCACGGCTATTACGACTGCTATTGCTACCTGCCGCTCTACGTCTTCTGCGGCCGCCATCTTCTGGCCGCCAAGCTTCGGCGGTCGAACATCGACGGCAGCGCCGGTGCGGTCGAGGAGACGGCGCGCATTGTCGGTCGGATCCGGGCGCGCTGGCCGAAGGTGAAGATCATCTTGCGCGCCAATTCCGGCTTCGCCCGGGAGGCCCTGATGGTCTGGTGCGAGGCCAACAAGGTCGACTATGTCTTCGGCCTCGCCCGCAACGCGCGTCTGGAGGCCCGCATCGCGGACGCGTTGGCCGACGCCCGGCGGCTGTCGGAGGCCGCGGGAGGCAAGCCGGCGCGGGTGTTTCGGGATTTCCTGTGGTCGACGAAGGGGTCCTGGTCGCGCCGCCGCCGCGTGATCGGCAAGGCGGAATGGACCGGCGGGGAAGCCAACCCGCGCTTTCTCGTCACCTCGCTGAAGCCGGACGCCTGGAGCGCCAAGCCGCTCTACGAAGATCTCTATTGCAAGCGCGGCGAGATGGAAAACCGCATCAAGGAGGCGCAAGGCGATCTGTTCGCCGACCGTACCTCCACGGCAACGATGCGGGCCAACCAGTTGCGCCTGTGGTTTGCCTCGATGGCTTACGTTCTGCTCTGCGCGCTGCGCCGGATCGGCCTGGCTCATACGCAGCTTGCCGCCGCGACCTGTGACACCATCCGGCTGAAGCTGCTGAAGATCGGCGCGCTGGTGAAAATCAGTGCACGTCGGGTCAAGATCGCCTTCGCATCCGCCTGTCCGGCCGCCGCGGAATGGCGTCTCGCCGCAGCCCGGCTCGCGCATGCCCGCGGCTCCCCCGCGTGACACGCTAAGCTGCAACGCGCCTCTTTCGCAGCATACCCCGAGGCCCACTGGAGATCGAACAACCCGAGCCGATTCTCGAAGCCGGTCGCGCAGTCCGCGCCACCCACAAGCACGCCGCGCGGCAACGCCGAACGCCAAGCGGACGGATGACGACGCCATGACTTCAGCCGTGTGAGAAATGCGGGCTAGCCGGCATCTCGTTCGACATTCGCGCGGGAGAGATCCTGGCGATGACCGGCGTCGATGGGAACGGCCAGACCGAGCTTGTGGATACGCTCGCCGGGTTGCGACGCGCGGACGGCGGAACGGTGCATCTCGACGGCGCCGACATGACGGGTGCGCCGGCGGCGAAGCGCACCGAGGCGGGCCTCTCCTACATCCCCGCCGACCGGGCGAACACCAGCCTGGTGCAGGCGATGACCATCGCCGAAAATCTATCGCTGCGCGACACAAGCGTCACCGCCGCTTTCGCGATATGGCTTTCTGTCGCAGCGCCAGATCGCCGGCCGCGCGCGCGAACTGGTCGACATGTTCGGCATACGGACGGCCGGGATCGGCTCGCGCGCCAACCAACTTTCCGGCGGCAATCAGCAGAAGA
The DNA here is from genome assembly GCA_963727575.1 of uncultured Alphaproteobacteria bacterium. Taxonomy (GTDB): domain Bacteria; phylum Pseudomonadota; class Alphaproteobacteria; order Rhizobiales; family Rhodomicrobiaceae; genus JAHQVI01. Next base: position 81,046 of record CAVSIA010000011.1, on the reverse strand, counting down.
TCGTCGTCGCCAGGGAGCTTGCACGGAAGCCGAAAGTGCTGCTCGCCTGCCAGGCCACCTGGGGTCTCGACCCCGGCGCCACCCGGTTCGTGCAGGAGCAGATCGTCGCTCTGCGGAATGCGGGCGCGGCGGTGCTCTACATCTCGTCGGAGCTTGAAGAGGTGCTGACGCTTGGCGACAGGATCGGCGTGCTGTTCAACGGTAGCGCTGGTCGGCTTGATGGACCGCGCCGATGTCGATCTCGATCACCTCGGCCTGATGATGGCGGGACGGACAGCGGCGGCAGTGCCATGACCATGATCGGGCTGAGGAAACAGGCCGGGGCCGCGGGGCCGCCCTTCCGCGTCCCTCCTGGGATCACCTCCGGCCGGCCGTTGCGGTCCTTGCCGCCATCGGCCTCGCCGCGCTGGTCTCGGCGCTGCTGATCGCGCTCTCCGGCTTCAATCCGGTCGACGCGTTCTCCGCCATGTGGCAGGGCGCGTTCGGCACCACGCGGCGCATCTCCAGCGGCTTCGCCAAAGCCACGCCCTATCTGCTCTGCGGCATCGGCATCGCGCTGTGCTTCCGCGCCCGGCTGATCAATATCGGCGGCGAGGGCCAGATCGCGTTGGGCGGGCTCGCCGCAGCCTGGACGGCGCTGACCTTCCCGCTCGGCAATCCGGTGCTGGCGATCCTCAGCGCGCTCGCCGCCGGTGCCGTCGGCGGCATGATCTGGAGCAGCCTGGCCGCGCTCATCCACGTCACGCGCCGGGTTCACGAAGTCCTCGTGACCCTGCTGCTGAATTTCGTCGCACTGCTGTTCGTCACCAGTTGCCTGTCGGGTAGTCTCGGCGAGGTCGGCGCCGGCTTTCCGCAGTCGCCGCTCCTGGCGCAGGTCTACTGGCTGCCGAAGCTCCTGCCACGGACGGAGTTTCACATCGGCATCGTCATCGCGCTGGCCCTCGCCGTCGCCGCCCACATCTTCCTCTGGCACACCTCGGCCGGGCTCTCGATCCGGATGATGGGCGCGAGCCGCTCCGCCGCTGCCTATGCCGGCTTCTCACCCGCGCGGACGACCTATATGGTCATGGCCATTGCAGGCGCGACGGCGGGCCTTGCCGGCGCCATCCAGGTGCTCGGCATCCATTACCGCCTGATCGAGGGCTATTCCCACGGATTCGGCTTCGTCTCCGTCGCCATCGCGCTGCTCGGAATGCTCAATCCGCTGCGCGCTGATCCCGGCGTCCCTGTTCTTCGGCTTCCTCGAGGTCGGCGCGCTCTCGATGCAGCGCCAGATCGGGGTGCCGTCCTCGCTGGTCGAGATCATGGAGGGCCTGACGATGCTGTTCGTTCTGGCCGCGATGGCTGCCGGCGTCCGCCGCGGGAGGGTGTGAGATGGATTGGGCGCTGATCGTCGACGTCGCCGCCAGCGCGATCCGCACCGCCGCTCCGCTGATGTTTGCGGCGCTCGGGGGCATCCTCTCGGAACGCGCGGGCGTATTCGCGGTCGGTCTAGAGGGCATGCTGCTGTTCGGCGCGTTCGGCGCGGTCACTGCCGCGGCAACGATTGCCGATCCGCTCTGGGGGCCGGTCGCCGGGATCGTCGCCTCCTCGCTCTGCGGCGGCGCGCTGGCGCTGCTGATCGCCGTCGTCACCGTCCGCTTCGGCGCGGACAATATGGTGACCGGGATTTCGGCCAATCTCCTCGCCATCGGATTGACGAGCTTCCTGTTCCGCGCCGCATTGGGCGAGCGCGGGGCTGCGCCCGTCATCCATGTGGACCTGCTGCCCGTCGTGCCGATCCCCTGGCTGAGCGACATCCCCGTGCTGGGCAGCCTGCTGTTTACGCAGCCGCCGCTCACCTATGCGGCGCTGGCGCTCGCGGTGCCGATCGTGCTTATGCTGTCGCGGACGCAGACAGGGCTCAAGCTGCGGGCGGTCGGCGAAAATCCAATGGCGGCGTTCGCGATCGGCTCCGACCCGATCAGGGTCCGGACTGTCTGCGTCGTTCTATGCGGGCTCATCGCCGGCATCGGCGGCGCGGTGCTGACGTTGCAGCAGGTCGGAACCTTCACCGACGACATGGTCGCCGGGCGCGGCTATCTGGCGCTCGCTGCGATCATCGTCGGCCGATGGAGGCCCTTCGCCACGATTGCCGCGTGCCTGCTGTTCGGCGTCGCCGAGGCAATGCAGCTCAAGATCCAGATCTACGGTTTGCCGATCAGCTCATATTATGTTCAGATGACGCCCTATCTCGTCGCGCTGTTCATATTGATCGTTCTGGGACGGTCGGCCCGCATGCCGGCGGCGATGAGCAGATCGACGTCGTCGAGGCGGTGCGCGCCCGCGGCGTCGCGCCATGCGACAAAGCTTTTGGCCGGGTTCGCCGGACTGCTGCCGACCGACGTGATCGTGCAGCCGAAACGGATGGCGCCGCCCGCCGCCTCGCGCAGCACGCGGTAGAGTTCGGACCAGCGGATACGCCAGCCGGCATGTTCGGTGATTGCGGCGAGCGGCAGGTCGAACAGCACCCGCCCATCGGTCAGCGATGTCCGCCAGGTCCGCCGCGGAAAGCTTGCGGCTTCGATCCGCGCCGCAAGCTCGGGATCGCACAGTCGCAGCGCCTTGGTGGCGTTCGGCCCCATGTTCAGGCCCGTGCCGGCCTCGCTCTGATCGTCGGCCTCCACCTGCTCCAGGCAGGTAACTTCCAGTCCCGGGATGCGGGCAAGATTGCGCGCCATGACGCTGCCCGCAATTCCCGCACCGACGATCACAACTCGCATCGTTCCATCGCAATCCGTTTCGAAATCAGGCGGACGCTCCGACGTCCCTGCGCCAGCCTTGAAGCAATCACGGCGATCAGCCCGCCGCCGTCCGGCCCCTGATGCTCGGCGCCGCCCGAGACGAAAATCTGCGTATCGCCGAGCACGCCCGCGACCAGCCCGCCGACGGCGCCGCGAATATGGCGCTGTGCGTCGATGTCGGTATCGTCGAGCATGGTGTGGCGGTTGGCGCCGATGCGCCCGCGCCGGTCGGGCTCCGCTTTAACGAGCACGCCGCGGATGCGCACCCGGTCGTGCTCGCCGACCTGGGGGCTGGCGAACATGCCAAGGCCGGCAAGCGCGCCGACGACCGCACCAATGTCTAGAGCGTCGCGCATTGGACGATGGGCGATACGAAGTTCGTCGCCCCATCGCGAGCTGTTGCCCAGCACGATCACTTCATTCGCAGCAATCTCGACGCCGGAGGAAATGCTGGCGCGATTGCAAAGCAGCGAGAAGTCTTCGAGCAGCGGCCGTCTCCAATGCGCCGCTGTCTGCGATTTCGCCGAGTGCGATCCCGACGCCGAAAGCCCCGCGCCGCGCGGGCGAGCGCCATCGACCGCCCTGGGCCGACCGGCTGATATCGGCACCGGCCGCGCGCGCCGCCTCGACCCTCGCCGAGGTCAGGCATGGACATTTCACCTGCACGAAATGCACATCCGCCGGATCGTCGATCAGCGCATCGGCCATGGCACGGCGGACCGCATCGGCAACCGAAGCGATGTGCGGACCGCGTCCGACATGCTCTGCCGGGATCGGCGCGCTGAAGGCAGTCCCGATGGCCAATGCGGGGCCTTCACCCGAGCCGCCGCCCGGTCGGCGCTTCGGCAAAATACCATGTAGTGCGGGCTGAGTACGCCCTCGGTGCCGCCCGACAGGACGCAAGGGACGCGCTTGAGGATGGCCTCGGGCACATCGCCCAGCCGCGCGGCGAGCAGACCCATCAGGCTTTGGGTGAAATAGCCCCGCGTGAAGTCGTTGACGCCGCCATTCCCCTCGGTCTTGCCGATCACCGCGACGATTTCGCCGGGATCGACCTCGCCCCGGTCGATCAGCGCCGCGAGCGCCGACACATCGCCGGGATGGGCCATGGAGAGTTTGAAGAGTGCTGCCTGCAACGCGACGCCACCGATTGATCAGAGCCCGAGCTTAGCTCGCCGAAATATTGCATGCAACAGAGAGCGCCGGCTCACACCTGTCCTTCCGGCACCACCGACTCTGCGTCCGGCAGCAATTGGCCCTGATATCGCACGATCAGGCCCAGATTGAACGGGGCGTCGAGAGCGACATCGAAACGGAACCGGCCATCGGCCTCATACTCGCGCGCATCGCTTACCGGCAGCAGAAAACGCGGCAGCGGGATCCCGGCCAACCATCCGCGCCGCACGGGAAACAGCAGGCTGCCACGACGATTCTCATTGGAGCAGCCGCGCTCTCAGCGTCGGATCGGGCATATCGCACATGTTCGTCTTGTTCCGCCCCCAGATGCTGTAGCGGTTGCGGGCGATGCGGCGATAGAGCCAGTCCTGAGCTGGCCGGGGGAGGATTCGGAACACGTTGACGAGCCGGCCCCAGCTGCCCAGACGGTTGCCTGCCCGGACAATAGCGTCGATCGAGCCGTAGGCCTCGCCGTCCGCCAAATAGAGCCAGCTATCGGGATCGGCCGGATCGAGCCCAAAATGGGTGAGCACCGCCTGGCCGAGCTCGCTCTGAACCGGGCAGATCCGGAATGCGCCGGTCCGATCGAGCCTGGCGATCAAGCGAGCCGTCCGCGTGCACAGCACGCAGTCACCATCCATGAAAACCACCGGACCGCGATCATCGAAATGGGGGACGGTCTCGTCGCCTCGGTAGGAATAGCGCTCGCGAATGGCAGCTCTCATATCGCCTCACAGGTTCGAAACCGTCCGGCCGCAGCATTGTCGCGGCACGCGCCTAGAATGCAATCCTCCATGCTGCCGCAGGGCGAGTCGAGGCCGGGCGAGCGCCGCCTGTGCGCGCGGTTTCGGCCGAAACCCGAACTGCATGGGTTGATAAAAATGCACTTGTCCCAGGCCAAAACCGGCGCTCGGGCCACGTTCGGTACCGAACGATATCGCCATGTGCTTGTCAAAAGCTTGCGGCACCCTCAGTCTGGAGATCCGGCGAGAATGGGCCCGGAAAGACCGTCACGGGAAAGGCGTTACCCCTCAAATGCCCACGCAAGCTGTCCGTCCGGCATCGAAGTCGTTCTTCATCGCCCGTTGGCGCGGAGACGTGCCCGTGGCGACGGTGTTCTGGCGCGACATGGTCATCATCGGGACCGCGCTGAACGTCGTCTCGGCACTTGGCGGAATGATCCTGCTCGCGGCCGGCGCGCCGACTGCCTTGGTTATGACCGTCTATTTCGCTCCGTTGCCCTGGAACCTGTTCCTTTTCATCGCCGTCTGGAAGAGCACCGAAAAGGCCGAGCCGTCGGATGCCCTTATTGTCAGAATTGTCGCTGCGGTCTGGTTCGTGCTGGTCGCCATCCTTTGAGCGGCTTTTGCCGGTCGGCGGCCGGTAACGCCCGCCGGGATCGGATGGCCGGCGCCGCGCATCCTTCAGCGACAAAGTCTCCCCGAATGCCTTAAGCTATACTCCGTTCAGCAACGTCACGTTCGGGGTATCAAATGTCCGGGACCAATCTTGTCGAGGCCGATCCGCAAGCCTTGGGCTTCTCGCAGAAGGGGCTGCAACGTCTGACGGAGGTCTTGCGGCGCGAGGTGGAGCAGAAGATGCTCCCCGGAGCGGTCGTCCTGCTTGCGCGCGAGGGCCGGGTCGGGTGTTTCGAAGCGCTCGGATCGCGGGATGCACGCACAGGCACGCCGATGCGCCACGACAGCATTTTCCGCATCTATTCCATGACCAAGCCGATCGTGTCGGTCGGCCTGATGATGCTGGTCGAAGCGGGACGGCTGAAGCTCGACGACCCTGTGGCCAAATATCTCCCGGAATTCGCGGAGCCCATGGTCGGCGTCGAGCGCGACGGGGCGCTGAGCCTCGTTCCCGCTGCCCGCCCGATCACCATCCAGGACCTGCTGCGGCATACGTCTGGCCTCACCTACGATTTCGCTACGACCGGAGCCGTCGGCCGGCTCTATGTAGAAGCGGGGCTGCGCGATCTCGATCTGCCGTCTGATGAATTCTGTCGCAGGCTGGCGCAGCTACCGCTACTCTATCAGCCCGGCACCTGCTGGGCCTATAGCCACGCGACCGATGTGCTCGGGCGGGTGATCGAGGTCCTGTCCGGAAAGCGGCTGGGGACGTTCTTGAGCGAGGCGATCCTCCAGCCGCTCGGGATGGCGGATACCGGCTTCCAGCTGCCGGCCGGTGCGGAGGACCGGATGGCCGAGCCGTTGCCTTTCGACCCGGAGACCGGCGCTCCCGTGGCACTCCCGGACATGAGCGAGGAGCCGGCGATGCATTCGGGCGGCGGCGGCCTCGTTTCGACGGCGATGGACTATGCCCGGTTCTGCCAGATGGTGCAGAATGGCGGCTCGCTCGGCGGCGAGCACATCATCGGGCGCGCGACCCTCGACCTGATGATGGCCGACCATTTGGGCACCGGAATCCCCGTCGATCGGACCTACGAGCTGCTGCCTGCCGGACACGGGTTCGGGCTTGGATTTGCCGTCCGCACCCATGCCGGCCTCGCCACGTTTCCCGGAAGCGTCGGCACCGTGCATTGGAGTGGCATCGCCGGCACCACCTGCTGGATCGCCCCGAAGGAGAAGCTGTTTGCGATTCTCATGATCCAGGCGCCCGGTCAGCGGCGGCACTACCGCAATCTGGTGCGCGCTCTCGTCTACGCCGCATTGGCCTGATGACGACCGTCGGGACGTCTGCAGCAGGCTCCGGCGATCCCGAAGCGGGCGAAGGTGAAAATCCGGGGCTATTGGTCGAGGCAGGATTCGCCGCCGATACCGCCGAGAAACTCGACCACGCCTATCGCGGCGGCCTGCTGGACGGCCTTCACGCTGTCCTCGTCATGCGCGGCGGCAAGGTCGTGCTGGAGCGATATTTCGCGGGCGAAGAACTCCAGTCTCGGGCGACCACTCGGCCATGTCGTCTTCGATGGATCGAGCCTTCACGATCTCCGCTCGACGACGAAGAGCATCGTCAGCCTGCTCTATGGCATAGCGCTCGCCCAGCGAAAGGGGCCGGCACCTGAGGCGCCTCTCCTCGACGGCTTTCCTCAGTATGCAGATCTCCGTGATGATCCGCAGCGCGCGGCATGGGCCATCGACCACGTGCTCAGCATGACGCTGGGAACCGACTGGAACCAGCGCCTGCCGCGCTCCGATCCGGCCCACAGCAAGAGGCAGATGGAACGCGCGGCGGACCGGTGCCGGTTCGTGCTGGACCGCCCGATCGTCGATAAGCCTGGAACGCGCTGGGTGTATAATTGCGGCTGCGCGGTGCTGCTCGGCCATCTCATCGCGGCGGGCACGGGCAAGCCACTCGACGCATTTGCGCAGGAGGTGCTGTTCGACCCGCTCGGCATCACGCGCTTCGAATGGATCGGGGGCAGCAACGGCGCGCCATCGGCGTCGGGGGGCTTGCGATTGTCGGCGCGCGATCTTGCGCGGATCGGTCAGTTGATCCCCGCGCAGGGGAAGTGCAAAGGCCGGCAGATCGTTCCCGCGTCGTGGCTGCGCGGCTGCATGACGCCGGCCGCCGCGATCGGCGACGGGCGGCATTACAGCCGCCAATGGGCTCTGTCGGCGGAGACGATGCCGGCCGCCGATGCGACGCGGCTGACATTGTCCGCTATCGGCAATGGCGGCCAGCGCCTCTCCGTCGTGCCATCGCTGGACCTCGCGGTCGTCACGCTCGCCGGGAACTACAACAGGCCAGATCACAGCGCCATGCCGGCGCTCATCTTGCGCGAGATCGTGCTCGCCAATCTGGAGCGCGTCTGACGCGCGCGCCGGCGAACTCTGCAACATCGCGACCGCATATGTTCCCCGATAGACCTCCACCGGCGCCTGTGTTCTACTTGTGGCCGGCATTGGGCGGGCGGCGTTGGAGGTATGTGCTTCATGTCGGCGGCTGCGGATCATGGCACCCGGATCGGGCGCGCATCGTGCGGCGCCGGGTGTTCCGTCATTGCCCGGCGTTGTGCTTCCGACGCCCTGGTTCTCAAAAAATCAAAGCTTTTCGCCGTCGGCCCGACCGGCGCGTTTGCCGATTGACTGAACCGGAGCGGGCAAACACGCGCCGGAAATAACGAAGCACAAAGGGAGGATTTCCATGCTCGACAAGGCACCCAACGCCCAGGTCACCACCGTTCTGTCCAAGCTGGACGACGCCCTGACGAAAGGCGACATCGACGCCGCGCTGGCGCTGTTTCAGGACGACTGCTACTGGCGCGACCTGGTGACCTTCACCTGGAACATCCGGACCATGGAAGGCAAGGACGCCATCCGCGAGATGCTGACCGCGCAGCTTGCCGGCGTGAAGCCATCGGGCTGGGCACTGGCCGAAGGGGAGGACGCGACCGAGGACGAGGGCATCGTCACCGGCTGGCTCAATTTCGAGACCGGCGTCGCCCGCGGCTTTGGCCTTGTCCGGCTGAAGGACGGGCTGATCTGGACGCTGCTGACCTCGATCACCGAGCTGAAAGGGTTCGAGGAGCCGCTCGGCTTCGAGCGCCCGATGGGGGCCAAGCACGGCGCCGGCAAATTCCGTAAGAGCTGGAAGGAGGAGCGCGAGGAAGAGGCGCGCACGCTCGGCTACACACAGGCAGCCTTATGCGGTGATCGTCGGTGGCGGCCAGGGCGGGATCGGCCTTGGCGCCAGGATGCGCCAGCTCGGCATTCCGACGATCATCGTCGAGCGAAACGAGCGCCCCGGCGATAGCTGGCGCAAGCGCTACAAGTCGCTCTGCCTGCACGACCCGGTCTGGTACGACCACATGCCCTATCTGCAGTTCCCGCCGAACTGGCCGGTGTTTTCGCCGAAGGACAAGATCGGCGACTGGCTGGAGATGTACACCAAGGTCATGGAGCTGAATTATTGGGGCTCGACGACCTGCAAAAGCGCGAAATGGGACGACGCCAAGAAGGAGTGGACGGTCGTCGTCGACCGGAATGGCGAGGAGGTCGTGTTGCGGCCGAAGCAGCTCGTGCTCGCCACCGGCATGTCGGGCAAGCCGAACCTGCCGCACTTCAAGGGCATGGAGCGCTTCAAGGGCGACCAGCACCACTCCTCCCGGCATCCCGGCCCCGATGCGTATCGCGGCAAGAAGGCGGTCATCATCGGCTCGAACAATTCCGCGCACGATATCGCCGCCGCGCTTTGGGAGAACGATGTCGACGTGACCATGGTGCAGCGCTCCACGACCCATATCGTGCGCTCCGATACGCTGATGGATATCGGCCTCAGCGGGCTCTATTCGGAGCAGGCCGTCCGCGGCGGCATGACGACGCAAAAAGCCGACATGATCTTCGCCTCGATCCCCTACCGGATCATGCACGAGTTTCAGATCCCGCTTTACGAGCAGATGCGCGAGCGCGACGCCGACTTCTATGCAGGGCTGGAAAGGGCCGGCTTCATGCTCGACTGGGGCGCGGACGGCAGCGGGCTGTTCATGAAATATCTGCGCCGCGGCTCGGGCTATTATATCGATGTCGGCGCCAGCCAGCTCATCATCGATGGCAAGATCAAGCTGAAGGCCGGGTCGGACGTGCGCGAGATCACCGAGAATTCGGTGATCCTCGATGACGGCACAGAGCTGCCCGCCGACCTGATCGTCTACGCCACCGGCTACGGCTCGATGAACGGCTGGGCCGCCGACCTGATCAGCCAGGCGGTGGCCGACAGGGTCGGCAAGGTCTGGGGGCTCGGCTCTGATACGCCGAAAGATCCCGGCCCGTGGGAAGGCGAGCAGCGCAATATGTGGAAGCCGACGCAACAGGAGGCGCTGTGGCTCCACGGCGGCAATCTGCACCAGTCGCGGCACTATTCACTCTATCTGGCGCTGCAGCTCAAGGCGCGGATGGAGGGCATCCCGACGCCGGTCTACGGGTTGCAGGAGGTGCACCACAAGTCCTGAGGCGCGGCCAAGGGCGGGGCCGCCTGGCCCGCCTCTCCGACTTTGACAGCCGCGCCACCAATCACGCTTTCGGTGCTGCAAAGACGCGGAGCCGATGGCCGTCGGGATCGGCGCCGGTGAAGGTGTAGCCGAAATCCATGCCAATGGGCGGCTGCAGGATTTCGATGCCGCGCTTCTTCCAATCCTTGTACATGGCGTCAACGGTCCGCTCGTCGTCAACGGTGAACGCGACCTCGCAGCCGCCCCCGGCGAGCGTCGCCTTGGGGTCGACGTCCTTCTTCAGCCATAGCCCGAGCATGACGCCTTCCGACAGCGGCAACATGGCAAACGTCGGCACGCTTTCGACCGTCGGCGTTCCGAGCAGATCCGCATAGAAGCGGCCGCTGGCGACCGGATCGTCGACATAGAGAAGAACGAAGCTGAAATTGATCATACGGTGATCTCCTTTTGATTGCTGAGGCGGTGCCGTCGGGCGGCCCGGCTTGAGCCCATGCTAGGAGATTCTGCTGCCAAAAACTGTCAGCAGTCTTTGCGACTGCTATTGCTCGGCGACGCCCTCGAACTCGCGCCATTCTTTGAGGAGGGCCTGGCGACGGCGCGGATAGCGCTGATCGAGAAGCTCAAGCACCGCGATGCGGTCGGTGCGGAAATGCCGATAGTCTTTCCGCAGCTCACACCACGCCACGACCATGCGGACGCGGTCGAAGAACGCGAGCGCGAAGGGCCAGATGATACGCCTCGTCGGCTCGGCATTGGCGTTTGTGTAGGCGATGCGCAGTTTCCGCTCGGTACGGATCGCCTGACGAATGGATGGCAATTCCGCATCGCCGACTGCGACCGGCGCGCCCGGCCCAATCAGCAGGTTGGATGCGTCGAGGCCCTCCTTCAGATCGGCCGGCAGCCCTGCGGCAATCTTGGCGAGCGCGTTGCGGGCGGCGGCGCCGAGCGGGGCATCGGCGCGGCGGGCGACCCAGCGCGAACCGAGCACGATCGCTTCGATCTCGTCTTCGGTGAACATCATCGGCGGCAGCATGAAGCCGGGCCGCAGCACGTAGCCGACCCCCGGCTCGCCGTCGATATGCGCGCCCTGGGCTTTCAGTGTGTCGATGTCGCGATAGAGCGTGCGCAGCGAAATGCCAAGCTCCTTGGCGAGCACCGCTCCGCTGACGGGCCGGCGATACCGCCGGAGCACCTGAATGAGATCCAGCGGTCGCTGCGCGCGTGACACCTGGCTATTCCCGCTATTCCATCATCACGATGGCATAGCATACTGACCGGATTTGTCAGCATATCCGCATCCACCGCGGTCACGCGACGGGGGCAGCCTCCGGCTTAGGCGGTAGGCGCACCGGCATCAGCGCCTCGAAAGCGGCGGCGGCACGCAGGATGAGCGCCTCCGACAGGCGCGGTCCGACGATCTGCAGACCGACGGGGAGTCCTGACCTGGTGAAGCCGCAGGGGACCGACATGGCGGGCTGTTGCGACAGGTTGAAGGGATACGAAAACGGTGTCCAATCGGTCCAGTTCCACTCCCCCGTCTTCGGGCTGACATGGCCGGCGTCGAATGCGGCGAGCGGCATGGTCGGGGTCACGAGCAGGTCGAAGCGCTCGAACGCCGTCGACAGAGTAAGCCCGAGAGCCGCACGCCCGGCCGACGCGGCCTGGTAGTCCGCCAGCGTCAGCCGCGCGCCATAGTCCATCGCCTTCTGCAAGTCCGGGTCGAGCTTGCCGCGCTGATCTTCGGGAATGCGCACGCGCATGGCCGCGGCGCCGCTCATCCAATGCGCGAGGAACACAGTATAGGCATTTTCGAGCATCACCGCTGCCGGCGTGACGACAGCGCCCGCCGTTTCGAACTGCCGGACCGCGCGCTCGACGATTTCGGCGACCTCGGGATCGACCTTGGCAAAGCCGAGATCCGGGCTGTAGCCGATGCGCAGCCCCTGAACGCCACCCGCAATGCCGTCCCGATAGTTCGGCGGCGGGAACGGCAGCCCCTGCCAGTCGCGCCGGTCCGGCTCGGCAATGACCTGCAGCATCAGCGCGGCATCGGCGACACTGCGGGTCATCGGTCCGACATGGGCGACGTCGCCGAAGGGGCTCGCCGGATAGGCGGGCACGCGGCCGAAGGTCGGCTTGATCCCGACAATGCCGGTGAACGACGCGGGGATGCGGATCGAGCCGCCGCCATCGGTGCCGATATGCAGCGCCCCCATGCCGAGCGCCGCCGCCACCGCCGCGCCGCCGCTGGACCCGCCGGGCGTTTTCGACAGATCCCAGGGATTGCGCGTGATGCCCGTCAGCGGACTGTCGGTAACGCCCTTCCAGCCATATTCCGGCGTCGTGGTCTTGCCGAGCAGCACGGCGCCGTGTTCCAGGAGCCTGGCAACGCACGGCGCATCTTCGTCCCAAGGCTGATCGGGTGAGACACTCAGCGAGCCGCGCAGCGTCGACCAGCCCTTGGTCAGCACGAGGTCTTTGATCGAGCACGGCACGCCGTCGACCAGGCCCTGCGGCTCGCCCCGAACCCAGCGCGCCTCCGAGGCGCGCGCGGCCTCGATCGCGCGCGCCTCGTCGACGAGGCGGAAGGCGTTGACGGCCGGATTGCAGCGCTCGATGCGGTCGAGCGCGGCGCGCGCGGCTTCGACCGGCGACAGCGTCTTGGCGGCGTAATGGCTCAGAAGTTCGTTGGCGGTCAGATCGGCAATCTCGCTGGCCATGGCGCTCTCGTCCTCCCGGAACATCTCGGATTTCGGGCCCCTCGGCCCGGCCGCTCGCCGTGCGCGAACAGCCCGCGCCGCGCAACCGGCCCATCCAACCCTATCATATAGCGCCCGCCCCCTTCCAGATCCGCCGGCATCCTCCGTAGGCAGCAGGACGCGAAAGCGAAGGAAATCCCTTCCCGGACAAGGTCGATTTCAACGATCCGCTCACTGGCCGACGCGGTGATCGCACACATGCGTTCAGGCCCGCCGCGCCGACTGTCCTTGACTCGAAATCACAGACAGATCAGTTTTGAATTAATCGCATTAAAAATAACGCGAAAGAAGAATCCGGAAAGCGCGCCATTCGGCGAAGCCATATCCGACCGCCCCACCTCTGGGGCAATGCAAGGGAGAGAAACATGAAATCAGTCGCGTCCTCGATCACGCGCAGGGCTGTCATTGGCGGCGCCCTGGGCGCATTCATGGCGATGAGCGCAACCGTCTTCCACGTCCCCACGGCGAATGCGGCCGACGACGTCAAGGTCGGCATCCTGCTGCCGCTGTCGGGCTCCGTTGCACCGATCGGCATCAACAACCGGCGCGGGCATGAGCTGGCCATCGAGGAGATCAACGCTGCAGGCGGCATCAAGGCGCTCGGCGGCGCCAAGCTGGTGATGGTCGACGGCGACACCCAGGGCAATCCGAATGTCGGCATTCAAGAGACGGAGAAGCTGGCCCGCTCCGGCGTCGTCGCCATCATGGGCGCCTATCAGTCCGGCGTGACTTTCCCGACGACACAGATCGCCGAAAAGCTGAAGGTGCCCTATATCGATCCGGTCGCCATCGCCGACAGCATCACCGAGGGCCGCAATTTCAAATATACCTTCAAAGTGTCGCCCAAGGCGTCCTGGTATGCGCGCGACCAGCTCGCCTTCCTGAAGTCGATCGGCGAGAAATCCGGCCATCCGGTCAAGAGCATCGTGCTGATGTTCGAGGACACGCTGTTCGGCAAGTCCAGCTCCGCGGGCCAGGCGAAATATGCCGACGAGACGGGCATCAAGGTGCTCGACAAGATCGCCTACCCCAAGGACACGCCGGATTTGACTGCGACGATCTCCCGGGTCAAGAGCCTCAACCCGGACGCGCTGGTTCTGGTCTCCTACATTTCCGACGCGGTGCTGATCACCAAGACCATGAAGGAACTCGGCGTCAATATCCCGATCGTCGGCACCAGCGCCGGCCATATCGATCCCGCCTACATCGCCAATCTCGGACCGCTGGCGAATTACAGCTTCACGGTCGGCGAATGGAATCCCGATTTGAAAAAGCCGGGCGCCAAGGAGATCAACGAGCGCTTCGTGAAGAAGTTCGGCATTCCGATGAACGGCCACGCCGCCGAGACCTACATGTCGACCATGGTCCTGCGCGACGCGCTCGAAAAGGCAGGCTCGACGGACCGCGACAAGGTTCGCGATGCCCTCGCCGAGACCGAGATCTGCGGTGAGAAGAACCTCTTGCCCTACGATTGCATCAAGTTCGACGCCTCGGGACAGAGCGAGCAGGGCCGTCTCGGCATTCTCCAGGTGCAGAACGGCGAGTTCGTCTCGATCTGGCCGGAGGAGATTGCGCCGCAGAAGGCCGTCTGGCCGGTTCCCGCTTGGGACAAGCGCTGATTAGCCTTCCCTCGAGACTGGCGGGAGCGGTGGCCGGCGTCACCGCCCCCGGCATCCTCCCCAACCGAGCGGACCACAATCCATGAGCACCTTGGTCGCGCAGGCGATAGTCAGCGGGCTGCTGATCGGCGGCGTCTTCGCCCTCATCGCTCTTGGGCTGAACGCTGATCTTCGGCGTCATGAAGATCATCAATTTCGCCCATGGCGATTTCCTGATGCTCGGCATGTATTTCGCCTTCTTCCTTTCGGTCATGGGGGGCGTCGAACCCTTATATTTCGGCGGTGCTGTGTCTGCCGGTTTTCTTCGCGCTCGGCTGGGTGATCCAGGCGCGGCTGATCCGGCCGGTGCTCCATGCCCCTGAGAACATCCAGATCCTCGTGACGGTGGGCATCTCGCTGGTGCTGCAGAATATGGCGCTGTTCCTGTTCTCGCCGGACTTTCAGAGCCTGCGCCTGTCCTACGGCGCGACGACATTCTCCGTCGCCGGGGTCTCCGTCAGCTATGTGCGCCTGATCGCCTGCGCCGTGTCGCTTTCGGCGGCGGTGGGCGTGTTCCTGTTCCTCTCGCGGACGGATACCGGCAAGGCTCTGCGGGCCTGCGCCGAGGAGCAGACCGGAGCCATGGTCGGTCGGCATCGATGTCGGGCGCATGTACAAGATCGCCTTCGGCCTCGGCACCGCCTGTGTGGCGCTCGCCGGGCGTGCTGATGACGCCGTTCTTCTATATCGCCCCGCAGGTCGGGCTGCCCTTCACGCTGATCGCCTTCGTGACCGTCGTGCTCGGCGGGCTCGGCAGCATGCCCGGCGCGCTGGTCGGCGGGCTGATCATCGGCGTCGTCGAGAGCCTCGGCGAGATCCTGCTGCCGTCGCCCTCCATGAAGCAGATGGCGACCTTCTCCGTATTCCTGCTCATCCTGCTCGTCAGGCCCCAGGGCCTGCTCGGCGGGCGAATGACATAGGACCGCGCCGATGCGCATGGCGATCTTTCTCCTTGTCGGACTGGCGGCTCTCATCGCCCTGCCGTTCTATGCGGAGTCCGATCTCGTCGTCGCGATCATGCCGCAGGGGCTGACCGGCTCGGCGCTGCTCAACGTCTTCCTGCTGATCTTTCTGTTCGGCTATTGGGGACAGTGCTGGAACATTCTCGGCGGCTATGCGGGGCAACTCTCGCTTGGCCATGCGGCCTATGTCGGGCGTCGGCGCCTATACGTCCTCGCTGCTCTACGTCGATTTCGGCGTGTCGCCCTGGATCGGCATGATCGCGGGGATGGGCCTTGCGGGCCTGTTCGGCTTCTTTGTCGGTTTCCTGAGCTTCCGCTATCGGCTCACCGGCCCGTTCTTCGCGCTGGCGACCATCGCCTTCGCCGAGCTCTTGCGGCTCACCATCCTGCATGTCGACTTCACCGGAGGCTCGCTCGGCGTGCTCATCCCGCTGAGCGGCGACAGCTTCTGGGACTTCCAGTTCACGCAACAAGGCCCCGTATTATTACATCTCGCTGGCCATGATGGTGGCGGTGACGGCGGTGGTGTACTGGATCTCCCGCTCGCGGCTCGGCTACTACCTCCACGCCGTCCGCCAGGACGAGCAGGCCGCCGCCGCGATCGGCATCGACACCACCCGCACCAAGCTGATCGCGACGACGCTCAGCGCCGCGCTGACCGGCGCCGGCGGCACCTTCTATGCGCAATATTCGCAATATATCGTCCCCGACGACATCATCACCGTCGGCTTGTCCGTCGAGATCATCCTGCGGACCGTCTTCGGCGGGTCAGCAACCGTGTTCGGCCCGATCCTCGGCTCCTTCGTGCTGACGCCTGTTGCGGAGGCGACGCGCGTGCTGTTCCCCGGCGGCGGATCAGGCACGGCGGTCGTGCAGATATTCGCCTCCGACGCGCCGGTATCCGAAAAGCTGTCGGCCTATTTCGATTTCCTCGCCGCCGGTGGCGGTGGCGGCGGCGCGCTGCTGCTCTACGGCGTCGTGCTCATCCTGGTTTGCATCAACATGCCGCGCGGCGTGCTGCCCTGGCTGCAAAAACGCTTCGGGGCGCGGACGTGATGTTGCTGGAAGCCAAAAACCTGACCAAAAGGTTCGGCGGTCTCGTCGCCGTCAACACCGTCAGCCTGACGGTCGAGGCGGGCGAGATCGTCGGCCTGATCGGCCCGAACGGCGCCGGCAAGACCACGCTGTTCAATCTGCTTTCCGGCTTCATCCAGCCCGATGAAGGCGATGTTCTTCTCGACGGAGCCAGCATCGTCGGTATGAAGCCGCATCAGATCTGCGATCTCGGCATGAGCCGCACCTTTCAGATCGTCAGGCCCTTCCCGGAAATGACGGTTCTCGACAACGTCATGATGGGCGCCTTCAACGTGTTCGCAAAGACCGCCCAGGCGCGTGAGAAGGCGCTCGCCGTTCTCGATCAGGTCGGCTTTCGCGATCTGGCGATGCGCCGCGCCGGAGACCTGCCGGTCGCCGGCCGCAAGCGGCTCGAAATCGCGAAGGTCCTGGCAACGGAGCCGCGCATCATCCTGCTCGACGAGGTGATGGCGGGCCTCACGCCGTCGGAGCATAATCAGATGATCGAAACCGTCCGCCGGATCCGCGCGGATGGCGTGACGATCGTCGTCATCGAGCATGTCATGCCGGTGATCATGAATTTGAGCGACCGCATCTACGTGCTCAATCACGGCCAGATGATCGCGGAGGGCAGACCGGAGGACATCGTTCGCGATCCCGCAGTGATCGAGGCTTATCTCGGCGAGGATATGGCGCTATGACCGCGATCCTCGAAGTGAATGGCCTGCGAGCCGGCTATGGCGACGTCGAGGTCGTCAAGGATCTCTCCTTCTCGGTCGAGGAGGGTGCGATCGCCACCATCGTCGGCGCCAATGGCGCGGGCAAGACCTCCACGCTGCGGGCGCTGTCCGGCATCATCTCGCCAAGCGGCGGCGAGATACGGCTCTCCGGCGAGCCGATTCAGCATCAGCCGGCGCATGAAATCGTCCGGCGCGGCCTGATCATGGTGCCGGAAGGGCGGTGCCTGTTTCCCTCGCTGACGGTGCTGGAAAATCTGGAGCTGGGTTCGTTCCAAAGCCACGCGAAAGTCAGCCGCCGGGCCTCGCTCGATCGGGCCTATGCGATCTTTCCCCGCCTCAGCGAGCGCGCCGGCCAGAAGGCGGGAACGCTGTCGGGCGGCGAGCAGCAGATGGTCGCCATCGCCAGGGCGCTGATGGGGCTGCCGCGCATGTTGATGCTGGACGAGCCTTCGCTGGGCCTCGCGCCGGTGATCGTTCGGACGATGTTCGAGGTGATCGCCGAGATCAACAGGCTGGGGACGACCGTCCTCCTGGTCGAGCAGAACGTGCAGCACGCCCTCGCGGTCTCGTCGCAAGCCTGGGTGATCGAGAACGGCCGGATCGTTCTCTCGGGCACGGGTGAGGAGATCATGACCAACGAGCACACCAGACGGGCCTATCTGGGGCTTTGACGCCATTCGCGGCAAGCCGTCAGAGAGAGGTTGGCAATGCCTGAGCAAACACCCGGAATCGTCAGACGCGAACACCGGCTGCCTCCTGACGGACAGCGGGATGCGCCGCTCTCGATTGTCGAAATCGCTCCGGCGGACGGCGAGGCCCACAAGACCCCGGTGCTGCTGCTGCACGGCGCGACCTTCGGGGCGCCGATGTTCGACCTGCCGCCGCCGGCCGTCTCGATGCAGCGTGACCTTGCAGCGCGCGGCTGGCGCAATTTCGCCCTCGATCTGCGCGGATACGGGTGGTCGACGCCCGCGGCAACGCTCGATGCGCCGCCCGAGCAGAATGCGCCCTATGCCCGCCTCGCCGATGTCGTCGAGGATCTCGCTGCCGGGGTGCGGTTCGCGATCGAGCAGGCGGGAAGCAAGCAGGTCAATCTGGTCGGCTTTTCGTGGGGGACCGTCATCGCCGGAGCGTTCGCCGGGCGCAATGGCGGCGTTTTGGAACGGCTGGTTCTCTACGCGCCGGTCTTTGCCGAAGCGAACGACGCCTGGATCGACAGGATCGCCGATCCATCAGACCGCACACGGATCAACCCGTCGCTCGGGGCCTATCGCTGGATCGGCCTCGCCGATCTGCGTTCGCGTTGGGATGCCGATATTCCGGAGGGCGCCGATGTTGCCGACTATCGCGACGGTGCCGTCCCGGACGCGATCATGCAGGCTCTGGCGAAAGCGGACCCGGCGTCTGGCACGCGCGGCGAATTATCGTTCCGCGCTCCGACCGGGGCGCTCGCCGACCTGTTCGAAATCTTCAACGGAAGACCGCTCTACGACCCGCAACGGATTTCGCCGCCCACCCTGATCATCCGCGGCGGCGACGACACCACCTCGACCGCCAGCGACGCATCGAGATTGTTCGGGCGGCTCGGAGCACGGCAAAAGCGGCTGGTAACGATATCGCCCGGTTCGCATTTCCTATGCGTCGAGCGGAACGCGCGGGATCTGTTCGGCGAAATCGACCTGTTTCTGCGTTAGGACTTGGCCCGATGAGTTTGCCGAAAGATCCGCCCTCACGCCGTCATCGTGTCGCCTGGATGCCACGCGCAGTCTGACAGGGCGGTGCGGTCTAGCTCACGCAGGAAGGCCTCGCGCGCCGCGTGAAGCCGGCCCTTGAGACGGCATCCGGGCATCAGCGTGCAGGCCCCGCCCTCCGGCCGGAAGCATTCGACCATTGCGGAGCGGCCCTCCAGCAACCGGACGATCTCACCGAGCGTGATGTCGTCCGCCAGGCGCGCAAGCCGAAAGCCGCCTCCCGAACCCCGCTGTGTGGCGACGATCCCGGCAGCCGCGAGCTCGCGGACCACCTTGGTGAGGTGATTGCGGGAGACGCCGAACTCCCGCGCCATCTCGTCCGTCGTGAACACGCGGTCCGGGTGGCCGGCCAGCCGCATCAGCGCACGCAGGCCGAAATCGGTGAAGGAGGTCAGACGCATCGTCGCATTTCCGAATTCCTGTTGGCTGCCCGATTATGCCATGCTAAATTGGCATTTGAAATACCTATTCGAGGCGGCAATGACACCGGCGGAACGACGGGCAGCGATAACGGCGGAGATCACCGAGCGCACGGGCATCGACGAGGCGATGATCGAGCGCCTTGTGCGGGCGTTCTACGATAAGGTGTGCGCCGACGCGGTCCTCGGCCCGGTCTTCGACCAGCACATCGCCGACTGGGAGCCGCATTTGCAGCGGATGTACGCCTTCTGGTCCTCGGTGGCGCTGTTAACGGGACGGTATCGCGGACGGCCGATGGAGAAGCACCTGCCCTTGCCCGTGGACGCAAGGCATTTCGACCGCTGGCTCGCGCTTTTCGAAGAGACCGCCCGTGACCTCTGCCCGCCGCCCGCGGCGGAGCACTTCATCGGACGCGCGCGCGCCATCGCCGAAAGTCTCGAACTCGGCATTGCCGGACGGCTCGGCGTCCTCCTTCTGAAAGGCGAGCGGCTTCAACGCCCCGACTCGGCGGTGATGCTACCGGATGGGCGGCGCACCGAGACGGAGCGCTTCGCATGACAGGTCGGCGCGACGACGATGATCCCGGCACTTACGCCTCCCCGGCTTGCTTCATGCACGAGGTCGATCCCGCCTATATGGGCCTTGCCAGGGTCGCCGACCCGCAGCAGCAGATCGACGTGACGCGCTGGCGCAAGGCCGAACGCGAGCGCCTGATCGGTGCGCGGCTCGCAATGCCGGGCAATGTCCGGCGCGGGCTCAGCGCCAGGATTGCGGATCATCTCGAACAGGCGCTGGGGGATGTCGACGGACTGATCGTCAGCGCCTATTGGCCGTTTCGCGGCGAGCCGGACCTGCGCGGCCTGCTCGAACGTCTCAAAGCGCGCGGCGCACATGTGGCATTGCCCGTCGTCGTTGGCCGCGGTCAACCCCTTGTCTTCCGCGCCTGGGCTTATGGCGCGCCGCTCGAGCGTGGCGTATGGGGCATTCCCGTGCCCATGCGCGACGCGGAGGTCGTGTCCCCGCACGTGGTGATCGCGCCTGTCGTCGGCTTCGACGGCGATCGCTATCGTCTCGGCTATGGCGGCGGCTTCTTCGACCGGACGCTTGCCGCGCGGCCGGATAAGCAGCGAACCCTCGGCGTCGGCTACGCCAAGGCCGCCGTGGCGACGATCTACCCGCAGCCTCACGACATTCCGATGGACGTAATCGTGACGGAAGACGGTGTGACCTCGAAGGAGAGACCATGACCTCCACCAAAGACGCCCACCGCGTCGAATTCCAGGAGCATGCGATCAGCGTAGATGCCAGCCTCATCGGGCAGGCTCTCGGCATCGAGCCATCCGCCGTTCAAGCGCGCATGCGCGAGGGCAAGATCACCGGCCTGTGCGAGCAGGGCATCGACCAGGACGCCGGCCGATACCGGCTGAGCTTCTTCGACGGCAGCCGCCGGCTCCGCCTGATCGTCGATAGCGAGGGAAGAGTCCTCCAGCGCTCGCTGGTGAATTTCGGTGACCGGCCCCTGCCCGCTTCGGTGCGCAAAGCCGGATCGTGATCGGCCGCATACCGATCTTCACCTGAAACCCGATCATTCCCGGATCAGCGATGTCCACAACCGACCTCTCCAAAATGCCGCCGCCCGAGCAGGACCTTGGGCGATTGGGTCGAACCGTGATCGAGGCGACCCCGGACGCCGTGGTTTATTCCGACCGCGATGGGATCATCCGTTTCTGGAATGGCGGCGCGACACGAATCTTCGGTTTCACCAGAGAAGAGGCCGAGGGCCGCTCCCTCGACATCATCATCCCGGAGCGCCTCCGCCAGCGCCACTGGGACGGCTATCGCCACATGATGGAGACCGGACAATCGCAGCACAAACCGGACACGTTGCTCGCCGTCCCGGCAGTGACGAAATCGGGAGACACGCTCTCGATCCAGTTTACCGTGGCAGCGGTACCGGACGAGAACGGCGGACTTGCAGGCATTGTCGCGGTGCTGCGTGACGTGACCAAGATATTTCAGGAGCTGAAGCAGTTGCGCGCCGGCCGATGACGTGCCAGCGGCGGACGGCAGGGTGCATGGGCGCGACCACGATTGCGCCGGAATATGATCAGGCCGCAGCTTCGGGCGCTTGCTTGGCTTTCGCCAGAAACAATCTGCGAATCTCGTCGGCGGACTTTGGAGCGCTGAAATAGGAGCCCTGCATCTCCGCGCAGCCTTCGGCGCGCACGACGTCGAGCTGCTGCTTGGTTTCCACACCTTCAACCATCGTCACCAGGCCAAGTCCGGTTCCCAAACGGGCGAGCATCCGCACGATGACCGGCGCGTCCCCGCGCGTGGTCAACCCGGTGATGAAGCTACGGTCGATCTTGATCTTGTGGACCGGGAACTGGCGCAGATAGTTAAGCGACGAGAAGCCCGACCCGAAATCGTTGAGAGTGATCCGCACACCCAGCTCGGAAAGGTCCCGCAGCACTCCGATTACCTGGTCCGCATCGCTGTGTATGGTCTTTTCGCTGACCTCGATCTGCAGCCGATCGGCTATCAATCCGGTCGAGGCCAGGACGTTGACGACCAGGCGGACAAAATCGGTGGAGCGAAACTGCGCCGCGGACAATCCGACCGCCACCGTAAGATCCCTGGGCCAATGCGCGGCCTCCGCGCAGGCCTGCCTCAGCGTCCATTCCCCGATCGCGGCGATCAGCCCCGTTTCTTCCGCGAGCCGAAGGAAGGCGGGCGGCTCCAGCAATCCCCGCACCGGATGCTGCCAGCGCAGCAGCGCTTCGAAGCCCGTGACCTCGTTACGGGCGAGATTGACGCGCGGCTGATAGAGAAGCTGGAACTGGTCCTTCTCGATAGCCTCGGCGAGATCCCGCTCGAGCGAGCGCCTTTCTCTCAACGCCTGGTCCATGCCCGGCTCGAAGAAATGGTGTGCGCCGCGCGCCAGGGTCTTGCCGCGATTCAGCGCCAGAGCAGCGTTCTTCAGCAGCGTGTCCGCATCCACCCCGTCGGCAGGGGATACGGCGATGCCGATCGTGGCGGTGATCTCCAGGCGGGTATCTCCGTGTGTGATCGGCTTGCGGATCTCGCCCTGAACGCGGTTGGCAAATCCGGTCGCGTCCTTGCCCGGATGTTCAACGGCCTCGACCATGACGAAGGTATCGTCGCCGAACCGGGCGAGCAAGGTCGCCCGCCGGGTGCAGCACTGCAGACGCTGGGCAATCGTTGTCAGCAGACTGTCGCCGACGGCATGACCCAGCGTATCGTTGATCTCGCTGAAGCGATCCATACCGAACATCAGCACGGCAAGGCGGCGATCGCGCTGTTGCGCGGTCTTCAAGGCGTCATCGAGCCGATCGCGCAAGGCTTTTCGGCTCAACAGCCCGGTTAGGCCGTCGTGATGCTCCAGATGGTTGATCTGCGCCTCGATCCGCCTCTGCTCGGTAATATCCGCATGGGTCGTGACCCATCCTCCGGTCCGCAACGGCCGGCGGGCGATGGCGATGATCTGACCATTGTTCAACTCGTGAACCATCTCTTCCGTCTTCACGACCTGAGTGAGCCGTTCCTCCAGATAGGCCGCCGGCGAGGGGCCGGCATGGATTCCGTTGTCGATGCGTTTCTGGACGACATCCTTTAGCGTCATGCCCGGCGCAATCGCGTCGGCCGGCAAGCCATAGATCGCGGCGAAGCGCTCGTTCGAGATCACAACCTTCTGATCGGCATCATACATGCAGAGGCCCTGGGACATGTTGCGGAGAGCACTGTCCAGAATGAGATTGCGGGTGAGCAGTTCCTCCTCCCGCAGGCGCAGTTCCTGATTGGCCTCGGCGAGTTGGCGGGCTGCCGCCTCGCGCTCGCGCAGATCGCGGATCGCATAGACCTCGTTGCCCTGGCTCAGCCCGGACAGCGCACGGCGAACGACTTCCACGGGAATGGTGCTGCCGTCGGATTGGAGAAGCGGCGCCTCGAACAGACGGGCGGCCCGGGATGATGCCGGGGTCCGGTCCATCGCCAGCAGGTCGCCAAAGACTTTCTTGCCGATCAGGTCTTTGGCTCTGCGGTTGGATAGCTCCAGCGCTCGGGCATTGACGTTGACGATCACGCCATCGTCGGCGATGACGAGGCCCTCGATCGCGGCGTCGACCAGTTCGCCGGTGCGCGCGACATTCTCGCGCAGGGCGCGCGCGTCGATCAGCGCGACAACATAGCCGGCAAGGAGAATGAGCGCCGTAACGCTCGCAATCGCCATGGCAAGCACCGGCCCGTCAATGTTGGCGGCCGGCGCCGGCAGGTCGGGACGGGGCACGATCGAGAGTGCGGCCATCGCGGTGAAATGAAGCGAGCAGACCCCGAGGGTGAACAGCGTCCCGCCGGCAACCAGCGCCCGCAGGCCCGCGAGCTGCCGGAAGACCACCAGCGCGCCTGCCATGAAGCCGACGCCGAGAACGATCGCCACCACCACCAGCGCCGCATTCCATTGGAAGGTGCCGGGCACGATCAGCGCCTGCATGCCGAGGAAGTGCATGGCGGCAATGCCGAGGCCAATGACGGCGCCGCCGCCGCCGATAATCTTCCGGTCCGCCGGAATCGAGATCGCAAAGCCGGCGGTGGTCACGACCACCGCCACGGCAAAGGATGCGGCCGTCAGCAAAGGATCGTAGCTCGTGGGAAGCCCCGTATCATGCGCCAGCATCGCCACGAAGTGCGTCGCCCAAATTCCGGCGCCGGCACAAAACCCTGTGAGCGCCAGCCAGGCTCTTCGGTACGTGCTGCCTCGCGCGAGCAGATGCGTATAAATCGTAAATGTCGCCAGGCTGCCCCCGGCACAGACCAGGGCGGCCAGCATGACAAGCCAGATATTATAATGAGCGGAAGCATGTGTAAGCATGGCGGCCTTCCTGCCGGCTGCGTGCTTCCCAGTCTATGCCGATTGTCTAAACAAAAAACATCGCGCTATAGTTTACAAAATGACTACGGCTGTACTTTCCGGGGCGTTAAACGCCATGATCGCATTTTGACGATGGGATCAGGCCACGCCTTATTCTGGCGAAGCGAAATATCGCAGGGCTGCGCTCGACAATGCGCCCCCGACGACGCAGGGAATGCCGAATTCCGCCTGACCCGCCACGGCCGCGCCCAGACAGCCGAGTGCCAGTGTGGTCTGGCCAACCTTTCCCCACCACGCCATGTCGCGCTTGGAGCCCGGCCCCTTGCGGCGAAGGTCGTCGATTGCGGCAAGGACGTCCTTTCTCAGGCGCCCCGTGTCGGCGGTCTCGGCGGCGATGATCACCTCCATGAGGATCGCGAGCACTTTTTTCGGCTGCTTCGTGCTGATGCGTCTCAGCGCCCGCAGCAGTTTCTCGTCCCGCGACGCATTGGTCGCCAGCGTGAACTTGGCCATGCCTCCGATCGACAGCTTTTCGACATTGTCCCGATCCTCGGACCAGGGCAGCAAGCTTACGATCTCCTCGATGGGCTTGTCCTTCCCGGTCGCGAAATACAGGCCCCAATACACGTCGATCAGTTCGGGATTGGTGACGAAGGTGATCTCGGGCGTCTTTTTCTTCTTCTCGCCGAAATAGGTCTCGCTCTTGAAGATGCGCTGGAACTTGTCGAACGTCGTCGGCTGCCTGGGCTCCAGACGGACTTCATCCAGCAGCGGGAGCTTGCCGGTCAGATAATATCCGATCAGGAGTTGCCTGTGCGGCAGGTTTGGCGAGACCGTCAGCATCACCTTGTGCCAATGCGGCAAGCCGGAATAGGCGATCGCCCGGATGAGAAACCACTGATCCTCGAAGGGCAGCGGCAGCACCTTTGCCGCGAGCGATTTCGCATGGCGCGGATTCGAGCCGAGGACGCCCGCCAGAAAGCCGAGATAGACGCCGGACGTATCCGGATCGCTGAACGCGCCGCGCTGACTCAGCGCCTGTATCAGGGCCGGGACCTGCTGCGGGTCGGGCTTTTCGCGGTAGGCTTTGATCCACCGGAGCCCCGCATCGGCCGAGTTTGCGTTGGTTTGTGCCAAACTCGCAGCGTCAGCCGGGGACAGCGATGCGATCAGAATGATGAAGGCGATCAGGCGCCGCATTTTTGCCTCGCAATACAATGGCAGGTGCTCGATGCTGCGTCAGCCGAGCGCGGACATCTTTCTAATAAGCGGCGTGGATGGCGATTTTATGGATTTCCGGTGTTGGATGCCGTCAGGTCCGCCGCGGCTTCGCCTTCTCATGCCACGGCTTCGTCAAATCCGCGCCGCTCCGTGGCGCCGAGCGCCTTTGCTCGCCGCGTTCGCAAGCACGGCGCCGCTCCACTCCGTCGTTGACACGGCATGAGAGTTCGCATTCTTGTCAGCCGTTACGAGGGCCTCCGGTCTCGGGAGGCGCGGATGCCGCCGTTCCCCCGGGCACGGTCTTTAGCGGATGGATCAAGCGATGCGCACACTTCTTGCCGAACCGATTACAGCCGATGCTTTCGCGCCGTTCGGCGAATTGCTGGCGCCGCCGGAGGGCTTCGACCGGCACTATTTCGACGCCGCTTTGCACAACGCCCGGCCGGCCGCGCGGCCCAGCCTGTCACTGGCCACCGTGGAGCCGATCGCGTCGTTGCCGCTTGATGCGGTGCAAATGGAGCGGCACGCATTTTCCTCGCAAAGCTTCGTGCCAATGGGCCCTGCGCGTTTTCTGGCGATCGTTGCGCCGCATACGGAGAATGGCGGCCCCGATGCCGACCAGGCCCGCGCCTTCCTCGTCGACGGCGGCCGGGGGATCACCTTCCGCGCCGACGTCTGGCATCACCCGATGACCGTGCTCGACCGCCCGTCGACCTTTGCCATCGTGATGTGGCTCGACGGCAGTGCAGGCGACACCGAATTGGTCACGCTCGCCGCGCCGTTCCGGGTCGATCTTCAAGGTTAGAAACAGCGTCGGTAAAAGAGATGCGCAAAGTCTGGATCGAAGCGGCGCTCAATGGCGCCTGGACCCGCGAACGGCAGCCCGGCATCCCGATCTTGAAGGAGGAGATCGTCGCCGACGGCATCGCCGCCGCCAAGGCCGGAGCCGCAATCATTCACCTGCACGCATACGATCCGGCAACCGGACGCCAGCGCGACGATTACGATCTCTATGCGCCGATCATCGAAGGCATCCGCGCCGAGGTCGACGCCATCGTCTATCCGACGCTGCCGATCACCGGCTCGGGCTACGCAGGAGAGATGAGCAGCGCGGCGGAGCGCTACGCGCATCTGGAACGGCTGGCCAGGAATGGACTCGCCGAATGGGGAGTCATCGATCCCGGATCCGCCGTGTTCACACGCTTCGATCAGATCGCCTCCGGAGAGCCGGGCTACACCTATTTCAACCCCGATGAGCATTTCCGCGAGGGCATGCGCATCGCCGCGCAATTCGGCGTGCGGCCGAGCTATGCCATTTACGAAGGCGGCTGCCTCCGTCTGGGCGCTGCCACGGCTGCGGCCATGCCCGCCGTGCCGACGCCGGTTTACCGCTTCATGTTCGCCGACGAGTTCTGCTTCGGATTCCCGCCGCGCCCACTCTATCTGGATGCATATCTCGCGCTGCTTGCCGAGGTCGCCGCCGAGGCGCCGTGGATGGTTGCCGGCCTCGGCGTCGACATCCGGCCGCTGATCGCGCCGGCCGTCGAGCGGGGCGGACACATTCGGGTCGGTCTGGAGGATCGGCCATGGGGCGTGCCGGAAACCAATCGCGGCCTGGTCGAAGAAGCCGTTCGCCTGGTCCGCCAAGCCGGCGGCGAGCCTGCAACGGCAGCGGAGGTGCGTGCGAGCTGCGCGGCGACCGATGCCGCGCTCAAGCGGGGACATGCTTACGCACCACGCGGCGCGTGAACGTCGGCGGCCAGGTCGAACGGCCCACCGAATTCAAAATCCGGCAGGCCAGGTCGATCGCCGCGCTGTCTCAGTGGCCAGCCCCCATCATGGGACGGCCGATATCCTGCTTGCGCACCGCCAGCGCCAGCACGACGCCGACGAGCGAGATCGCCGCGAGCATCAGCCACGCCTCCGTCACGGAGATCGTCAGCGCCGCTCCCTTCACTGTGGGCTTTGCGAAGGCGATCATGTTCGGCGTTATCACCTTGTCCGGGGCGAGAAAGGGCAGACCGGTGAATTCGAACATCGCCGGATCGCGCGCCTTCAGCTTCTCGGCGATCACGGCGACATGTTGCTCGGTGCGGCCGAACAGGATGGTGTCGATGAGGCCGATGCCGATGGCGCCGCCGAGATTGCGCATCAGGTTGAACAGCGCGCTGGCGTTAGGGACGCGGTCAGGCGGCAGATGGCCGAGCGCGATGCGCGTCGGCGCCAGCAGGCAGAACATGATCGCTGCGCCACGGACGAGTTGCGGCCAGAACATGCCGTCGAAATCGGTTCGCGGCGTGTCGAACGTGCTCATCGCGAGGCCGGCGGCGAATATGGCGAAGCCGACCACCGTCAGCAGCCGGGCATTGACGCGCTGCTCCAGCCAGACCGCGACCGGCGCGATGGCGAGCTGCGCCGCCCCAGTCACCAGCATGACCTGACCGATCTCGAATGCGTCGTGGGCACGAACGAAGCCGAGAAAGACCGGCATCAGATAGACCATGCCGTAGAGGCCGACGCCGAGGACGAAGCTCAAGGCGCATCCGAGCGCGAAATTGCGGTCCGCGAACGCCTTCAGGTCGACGAAGGGTTCCGTTCGCGACACGGTGCGCCGCACGAACGCCGCCCCTGCGGAAATGACGATCGCGCTGCAGGCGAGCACTAGTCCGGAGAGCCAGCCGTCATGCGGCCCCTGCTTCACGGCGATCTCCAACGCGGCGAGGGCGACGGCCAGAAGCAGCAGCGAAATCACATCGAGGCGGCGGATGTCTTGCGGGTGTGCGCCGGTGCGCGGAAGGCAGACAGCGGCGGTGGCGACCGCGGCGATCCCTGGAAGGATGTTGACGAGAAAGATCCAGTGCCAACTGAAGGTGGAGGTGATCCAGCCTCCGGAAATCGGGCCGACGGTGGGCGCGAGCACGGCGAGCGTTCCCGCGATCGTCGTCGCGAGCGCCTGTCCCCTGCCGGGAAAAATCAGGAACACCGCCGAGAAGACGATCGGGATAAGCATGCCCCCGGCAAAGCCCTGGACGATGCGCCACACCAGCAGGCCGGTGAGCCCCTCGCTCATGGCACATCCCGCCGACGCCAGCGTGAACACCGCCGTTGCGGTAATGAACAGTCCGCGGAGGGAGAGGGCGCGTGTCAGCCACCCCGTCAGCGGAATGGCGACGATCTCGGCGATCAGATAGGAGGTCTGCACCCAGCTCATCTGGTCGGGACGGATGCCGAGTGATTGCTGGATGCTGCGCAGGGAGGTGACGACGATCTGAACGTCCAGGATCGCCATGAACATGCCGACGCACATCGCCAGGAATCCGACCCAGGCAGCGATCGATGGCGTATCGGTTTCGGTGATGTCGGCGGAAGCTGTCATCGTGCGGCCCCGCCGATCGCAGCGAGCGCCTCATTCTCGGCGCGAATGCGGACGAAGAGAATGGCGGCGTTCAGAGCGGAGAAGACGAGTGCGTACCAGAACAGCCCGAACGCCATCGGCAGCACGAAGATCTCGCCGGCGACGATCGCATAGTTCGGGTGCGGAATGATCTTGTACGGCCCCCTGGCGATGAGCGGCTCACCCCGCGGCACGATGATCCGCGTCGTCCATCGCTCGCCGAGCGTCGCAAGCACCCAGATCCGCAGCGCCTGCAGAACCACGAACAGAATGAGCCACGCCATGTCGGGTCGGATGCCGACGGCGCTCCACCACAAACCGGCGAGCCAGGCCGCGTGAAGCAGGACGATGGCCGGATAGTGGCCGGGCGCGAATTCCTCCGCCCCTCGCGATCTCAGCCGCGCCTCGTTTCGCCTGGAGTAGATCAGCTCGCCGAGACGCTGGACCGTGACGAAAGCCAGCACGGCAAATGCGACGGGATCGATCGGGCTCAACGTCCAGCTCATGCGTTCCCCCTGGAAAGCAGCGCCGTGCTCAGCGTGAAGCCGGGGCCGAACGCCATCAGCATCGCGCGATCCGGCAGCCCGGCCTTGATCGCGCGATCGAGGACGAACAGCGCCGTCGGCGCAGACATATTGCCGTACTCGGACAATATGGCGCGCTCGTGATCAAGTGCTCCCTGCCCGAGTTTCAGCGAGCTCTCGATTGCCTCGATTACCTTGGCGCCGCCGGGGTGGCAGATGAAGCGGTCGATTTCCTCCTGTTCGATACCGTATTGACGGCACAAGTCCTCCATCACCGGAGCCAGCTTCTCTGCGGCGAAGGCGGGTATCGACCGGTCGAGGATGATCCCGAAGCCTTCGGTCTCGACGGTCCACCCCATCGTGTTCAGCGTATTCGGCCAAGTGTGCTCGGCGGCATCGTCAATGGCGACCAGGCCGTCGCGGTTCGCCATGATAACGGCCGCAGCGGCGCCGTCGCCGAACAGGGACAGCGATATGATATTGGCCTTGGTCGGCCTGTCCATGCGCACCGCCAGCGTGCACAATTCGACCACGACGAGCAGCACTGCCTTATCCGGCCGCGCCTGCGCGAGACGGGCGGCGAGCGACAATCCGCTGACCCCGCCGGCGCAGCCGAGCCCGAAGACCGGCACGCGCGAGGTGTTCGCCGAGAAGCTGAGCGCCTGCGACGCGCGGGCTTCGAGGCTCGGCGTTGCAATGCCCGTCGACGATACGGTGACGACCGCGCCGATGTCTTCGGCGGAGATGTCGGCCTGTTCCATGGCGTCCTTCGCGACCTGAATAAACAGCTCCGAAGCGGTTTCCAGATAGACGCTCGTGCGGTCGGTCCAATCATGCGGCTGCAGATACCACTCGATCGGCCGCGATCCGTTCCGCTTGCGGATGCCGCAATTCTGGAACACGCGCCTCAGCTTGGCGAAGTCCGAGAAATGCGGAGCAAAGACTTCGTCGACGCACTCCGTCACGACCGCTTGCAACAATTCATGCTTGGGTACTGCCGTGGCAAGCGAACAGATTTGAGGCGTATTCGGAACCATAAGGCCTCCTATAGGCGGACGTGCGTCCGCGCGGTTGATCCGGCCGGCACCGCCCAAACCCGGAGGGGCGGACGGTGTCGTTGAGTTCGCGAGGGCGCGTCTATGCCCGCGCACGAACCCGTGTCGCGCGGTCAGACCGACCTTTGACAAGGTTCAGTGCGTAATAGGCCAATTTGAAGGCCGGAACGGCGATACCGCTTCGCTTTTGCTGAAAGACATCGCCGGCCAGGAGCGAAATGACGTCCCGGCGCATATTCAGCGGGTTGATCGACGCCATGAACAAGTTCTGCATCGAGGGATTGTTGAAGCGGTAGATGAACCAGGCCAGCCTCTCCAGGCCGCGATCCATGGTCCGGGCGTGTTCCGCCAGACAGCTCTTCGTGTTGCCGGGGTCCCGCAGGCAGCGATCGACGACGGCCGCGCCGCGCATGGCGCTCTCCATGGCCAGATAAACGCCGGTCGAAAACATCGGGTCGAGGAACGCGTACGCATCACCGACGAGGAGGTATCGGTCGCCATGCATCGCCGCCGATTTGTAGGAATAGTTTCCGGCAGCATGGACCTCGCTCACCGGCGTTGCGTGCTCCATGCGCCGGGCAAGCTGCGGGCACGCCGCAATAGTGTCGAGCAGGAACTGCTCCAGCGGCACCTTGCGGGTGCGCAGATAATCGGCATCGCAGACGACGCCGACGCTGTCATTGCCGTCGGGCAGCGGAATGGTCCAGAACCATCCGTAATCGAACCAGACGATGCTGGTGTTGCCCGCATCGGTGCCGCCGCGCCGCTCGACGCCGCTGAAATGCGCAAACACGGCGGCGCTGTTATGTCTGGCGTCGCGCACCTTCATCTTCAGATGGTTGGCGAGCATCGCGTCGCGGCCGGACGCATCCACGACGAAGGACGCGCGCCATTCGGCGGCCGCTCCGGCATCATCCACGGTTTTCACAATCGCCCCATCGTATGCAAACGAGGCGCCGGTGGCTTTCGTTCCCTGGACCACTCGGGTGCCTCTTGCCGCACTCTTTTGCAGAAGCATCGCGTCGAAATCCGCGCGCTTGACTTGAAAGGCGGTGGGTAATGCCGGGTTGGCTTCGGCAAAAGTGAACCGGCGATACATATCGTCATCGGGCGGACCGATATCGGCACCGTGCTTGACGACCGCCATGCTCTTAACTTCATCCAACACGCCAAGCCGCTCGAAAATAGGCAGATTTCTGGGAAGCAGGGACTCGCCGATGTGAAACCGCGGGTGCCGGTCCTTGTCGATCAGAACGACGTCCCAGCCCAATTCACTCAGCCGCGAGGACACCGTCGAGCCCGCAGGACCGCCGCCGATCACCAGAACATCGCAGCTGCAAGCCTTCTCAGCACCGGCATTCATTTCAAACTCCCAAATCCCGATCCAATTTGAGTGTACAACGATCGGCGAATTCGGAGTTGCAATTGCATTGGTAGATCCGCCGCCACGCAATCACCAATGAATTCAATGTGCGAACGTTTGATCGAATAAGATTGCTGTTTTGCGTGTTTGTGAAGTTCGCTTCGCGTGAGAGAGTATGGCGCGCAGGGCGCGATCGCCTGGGTGGCGGCGCGGAACAAGGACATCCTGCCGCTGGTGGGCGCGGCACCCGCGAGCGCCTTGGCTTAGCGCTCGGCGCGCCAGGTCGAGCGATGTCAGCCAAAACGGCTGGTGCCGCTCATGGTTGTTGCAGGGACGGAAGACTGGATGCAGTCCTATGACGGGGCGACCGCTGAAGGTTTTCGGCTGCTTTCCATTCCGGAGACGCTGGAATTCTGGCGGCGGAAGCGCGGCTGCGCGAAGCGCATTACCATGGAAGTCCCGCCGCACAACGCAACCGATTCGACGAGAGCGGTTGTTGTCGAGTGGATCGAATGCCAAGACCCGTCGCCTCTGCTCTTCTATCGGATCGAAGGCGGCGGCCACCATCTCCCCTCTTTCGCTCCCTTGCCCGAAGGCCGAACGGAGCGGCACGGCGGCCGCAGCCAGACGGTGGAAACCGCCGAGGAGCTGTGGGATTTCTTCAGCACAGCACCGTCCGTTGGCAGCGCACACTGACAAATCGGGTTCGCCTGCCCCTCACAGCCCCGCCGGGAGCCAGAGCGCCAGCGTGGGAAACAGGAACAGGATCACCATGAACAGGACGAGCAGGCCGTAATAGGGGACGGTCCCGCGGACGACGTCGCCGAAGCTGGCATTGCCCCCCTGGATCACGAACAGGTTGAGGCCGAAGGGCGGCGTAATCTGCCCGATCTCGATCAGGATGACCAAAAACACACCGAACCAGATCGGATCGATGTTGAAGCGCGCCAGAGTCGGGGCGAGAAGCGCCCGCTTCTGCCTCGAAGATAAAGCTGGCGTCTGCAGCAGCCCGTGGCCAGGATCGACGGCAGAGCGCGCGAGGCGCGTCCGGCAATAGCCGGGTTCACAGATTGAGGAGGACGAACATTGCGCGTCACTGAATGCCGGATAAAATCTCCATGACCGAAACCTCCCCCTTTCGCACGGACCCCGGCCGAGCACCGCGCCCGGCCTTCGCTCGCTGGCTGGGCACCACGAACGAGGTCACGCGGATGTTCCTGGCCGCCGGCCGTATTCCGGGGCTGATCAACATGGCTGGTGGATTGCCGGCACCGGAGACATATCCGGCCGCGGGGCTGGCCGCCCTGTCGCAGCGGGTCATCGAGCGATATCCGGCTGAGACCCTCGGATACGGCCCGATCGAAGGATTGCCGGACCTGCGCGACTCGATCGCCGAGCGTTTCAGCACGCCGGGGCTCCGGCTTGGGCGCGAGAACGTGCTCGTTACCTCTGGGGGAATGCAGGGCCTCGACCTGATCGGCAAAGTGCTTCTGGACGAGGGCGGGCTGATCGCCGGACAATTCCCGACCTATCTCGGCGCTCTCGACGCCTGGAGGCCGCGCAGCCCGACATTCCGCAATCTGCGGCTGGAGGAGCCCGGCTTCGATCCCGAAGCGGCCCTCCGAGGCGCGAAATTCGCCTACACAGTCCCCAATTTCTCCAATCCCACGGGCATCCTGGTGGGAACGCCGATGCGTCAGGCGCTCGTCGACGCGGCGCGCCGGACCGGCGTCTGGCTCATCGAGGACGACCCCTACGGAACGCTCTATTACGACGGCGCGCCGCTTCCGCGAATGATCACGCTTTCCGGGCAAAAATCCGGAACGGGATGCAATGACGGCCCGGTCGTCTATCTGGGTACGCATTCGAAGGAGATCGCGCCCGGGCTCCGGATCGGTTGGGTGATCGCGGCGCGCGAGATGATCGAAGCCCTGACGCTTGCCAAGCAGGGCTCCGACCTCTGCACGAGCGGCCTGACCCAGCGGATCGCACTGGCTGCGTTCGAGAGCGGACTGGTCGAGCGCACGCAGCCGCTGATCCTCGATCTCTACCGCGAACGGCGCGATGCGCTCTGCGCCGCCTTGAGCGCGCACATGGCGGATTGGTTCGACTGGGAGGTGCCGACCGGCGGCATGTTCGTATGGGCCGTGGCACGGGACCCCTCGCTCGATACGGACCGGCTCTTGTCGGCAGCCATGCGGGAAGGGACGTGTATCTCCCCGAGCAGCGTGTTCGACCCAGCAGGACAAGACCGGCGCGCGATCCGCATAAACTTCACCCTCAATCCACCCGAGCGTCTCGCCGAGGGCGTTAGGCGCCTGGCGGCCGCGGTCGGGACGCTGGCATTGCGCCAAGGCTGATCCGGTTTGGCTGGGCAAGCGGAAATCAAAGCGAATGCCGATTTCGATGAACCATTCCGCGCGCCGCCTCGACAAGCTATAGATTGCGTCTCGTTCCGCCAGGCCCGGCGCCCCGGAATTGGCGCGACCGGACCACAAAGCAGCATCAAGCCGCTGGCGATCAGACCGGACTTCCAAGCATGGCGGCATTCGCGATATGTCTCGTGCTGCGCGCTGATATGGAGAAGGGCATGATCGATTTCGAAGCTCTGAGTAAGGCGTATGGCGAGGTCGATGCCGTGCGCGATCTGACTTTCTCAGTCGGACGCGGCGAGGTGTTCGGCTTTCTCGGACCGAACGGCGCAGGCAAGACCACGACGATCCGCATGATGATGG
Organism: uncultured Alphaproteobacteria bacterium; assembly: GCA_963727575.1. Lineage (GTDB taxonomy): Bacteria > Pseudomonadota > Alphaproteobacteria > Rhizobiales > Rhodomicrobiaceae > JAHQVI01. Next base: position 46,623 of record CAVSIA010000011.1, on the reverse strand, counting down.
GCATCCTCGTTCCATCGAGCGGGCGTGTCAGCGTCGCCGGCCTCGACTGTCAGCAGGACCGGGTCGAGGTGAAGCGCCACGTCGGCTATCTCCCGGATTCGCCGCTGTTCTACGATTTTCTCCGCGGCCGCGAGATCCTGGAATTCGTCGGCGAGATGCATGGCCAGGCGCGCGCGGACGCCAGGCGGAACGCGGAACGGCTGCTCGCCGAATTCGCCCTCGACGACGCATCCGAGGAATATGCGGTCAACTATTCGATGGGCATGAAGAAGAAGCTGGGCCTTGCCTGTGCGCTGATTCACGACCCGCAGGTGCTCATTCTCGACGAGCCGACCAACGGCCTCGACCCGCGCGCCGCACGCGAGGTGCAGGCCCGCCTCAACCGCTGTGCGGCGGATGGGAAAACGATCTTCCTGTCGACGCATCTGCTCGACATGGCCGAGCGGCTGTGCACCCGCCTCGGCATCATCCACAACGGGGAGTTGGTCGGGCTCGGTGCGCTTGCGGAATTGCAGACCAATCTGCCGGCTGGAGGCTCACTGGAGGAGGTCTTCCTCAAGCTGACCGAGGCGGCGGGCGAGGACGTTCCACTTCAGGCTGCGATGTGAGGCCACGGTCATGATCGCCAATCGGCCGGCCGGCTTTTCCCGCGCATCCTTGCTGCTTCTGCGCCTGCAGATCCTCCGCTTCGGCCGGCAAATGATGGCCGGGTTCCGTTTCCTCCGACGCAAGCCGGTCAGTTCCAAGCGTCAGGCAACGGCCGGGAAGCCGCGCCGGAGCTGGCTGATCGGCGGCCTGGTCGCGCTCTCCGTCGTCTTCGGGTTTTTCAGTCTTGCGCGCCAGACCGTTACACATATGGGCGAGGAACTGGGCTCCGTCGCGGTAACCGCGCCGCTCGCAGCGAGAAGGGTGCACGAGACCGCCAGGCCCGTGCATGCGCCGCTCGCCCCAGTGCCCGGCTTCACGCTGGCGCCGAACGTGCTGAAGGCTGCGACGATCGTCACCGCGCTGCTTTTGCTCGCATCGACGCTGCTGGCGATCGGCAACGGCGAGCTCGCGCGACCGGATTGGGACCTGGAATGGCTCGTAACCCTGCCGGTTCAGCTTTCGACGCTGCTTGCGGCGCGCATCGCGGCACGGGGCGCGACCAATCCGATGGGCCTGCCCGCACTCTGGCCGTTGCTGCTCATCATCGCCTGGGACGCAGGTTATCGCGGCGCGGCCCCGCTCGTCGGTCTCGTTGCGGCGATTCCGCTCATGATGATCGCGGCCGCCGTGCAGACGATCTGCGACACCGGACTTCGCCTGCGGCTGCGGCCTGCGCAACTGCGCAACTTTCAGGCAGCCATCACGGTCATCGCCGCCGGAGCGCTCTATCTCGCAATCTCGCCCGGCAATGCCGTCCAAGGGCACCATCGTTCTCGGCTGGGCGCACTCTCTGCCGGGCTGGGCCTTCTGGCTGCCGCCGGGTCTTGCCATTCAGACCGTCGCGGCGGCCACACCGCTCGCCGGCGCTCAGGCGTTTGCGCTGCTGGTGCTGGAAGCGCTCGCCTTCGCGCTGGCCACAATTTACCTGCTGAAACGCGAGCTCCGCTTCGGCATCGTCGCGGGCGGCGCGCGCGAAAGCGGCCGGCACGAACGGGCGCGCCGCGCCTCCCCCGCTGCTGCCCCAGGGCGCGCCGGCGCACGATGGCTGCTGACGCCGATTCAGGCGCGTGAACTTCGCCTGTTGGGACGGGATCGCAATTTCCTCGTTCAGACGCTGATCATGCCGGTTGCCATGATCAGCGCGCAGATCTTCTTCAACACCAGCGGGACGGCGTTCCTGTCCTCGATTGCCGACCACCCGGAGATCGTCGCCTCGATCGCATTCGGCATTTCGGCCTATGCGCTGATGTTTTCCGCCTTCCAGACCCTGAACGCAGAAGGCCAGGCGCTATGGATCCTCTACAGCGTTCCGCAGTCGCTGGAATTGGTGCTTCGGCAGAAGGCGGTGCTTTGGGGAGGGCTGTGCCTCCTCTATCCGCTTGTGATTTTCGGCGCCGTTCTCGCCTTCGACGGCACACCGTCGGTGGGACTGCTGACCGGCGCCGTGCTTGTCTTCCTCGGCATCCCGATCTTCGCCACCATCGCCACCTCGCTCGGCGTATTCGCCTGCGACCCGCTCGCCCAGCAGGTCCAGCGGCGCGTGAAGATCAGCTATACTTATCTCTACATGCTGCTCAGCTCGACCTACATCTATTCGGTCTATGCGAGCAGCCATTGGCAGCGGCTCGGCCTGCTCGTCCTGACCGCATTGCTGGCGCTCGCCCTCTGGCAGAAGGCGCGCGACCACCTGCCCTTCCTGCTCGATCCGACCGTATCGCCGCCCGCGCGGGTATCGGTGTCGGACGGCCTCATCGCCGCACTGCTGTTCTTCGTGCTGCAGGGCGTCGTGACGATCGTCCAGGCTTCGTTCGGCGGCGGCGAGCTGACGGCGTTCCATCTGCTGGTCGCCTTCACCATCGCCGGCGGGACGACCTTCGTCATCATGCGGCTGGCGTTCTGGCGGCTGAAGTCGGAAGGCGTGCCGAGGACCTTCGGCAGCGGCGCGCTCAAAGCGGCGGCGCTGGGCGTGGCCGGCGGCATCGTCGCGGCCTTAGCCGCCTTCATCTATCTGAAGATCGCGCTCGAGATGTCCTTGTTTTCCCGGCAGACGGCGTTACCCGATGCGCATGACGTCGCGCTCTTTGCCGTGCTCGCGGTCTGCGCGGCTCCGATATTCGAAGAGTTCATTTTTCGCGGCCTGATCTTCGGAGGCTTGCGACGCTCCACGACGCCCGCCGCATCCGTGCTGGCGAGCGCGGCAATCTTCGCCATCGTCCACCCGCCGATGTCGGTCATCCCGGTGTTCGGCCTGGGCGTGGTGACGGCGCTCGTCTACGGGCGCACCCGCCTGCTGATCGGCCCGATGGCCGCGCACGCGACCTACAACGCCATCATCGTCGCCCTGCACTGGGCATTGTAGGCGCAGCCCTCGATCCCGGCAGCGAGCCGCTAGGCCCGTGCAAGCTGCGCGCGACAAGCTCCCCGCTCGACACATGCCCAACGCGCCGGGTCTGGCAAGTCCGCCCCATGGCGGCGGGTGAGGAGTTCTCGTGAGGGAAAAGGAGCTGCGCATTGCCCTGGTCTGCTTCGGCGGCGTCTCGCTGGCCGTGTACATGCACGGCATCAGCAAAGAGATCCTGAAGCTGGTCCGCGCGTCGGCCGCGCTGCACGCCATCAAGGACCGCGACGCGCGCCTTCGCACATCCTTCTTCGAGACCGTTCGCAATCCAGGCCACGAACACGACACCGAAGCGGTCTATTTCGACGTGCTGCGCGAAATCGGACGGCACATGGATCTGCGCATCATCGTCGATGTAATCGCGGGCGCATCGGCCGGCGGCATCAACGGGGCCATGCTCGGCCGCGCCATCGCTCACGACCTCCCGATCCAGCCGCTTACGCGATCTGTGGCTCGCCAATGCCGACGTCAACGTCCTGCTCGCCGCCGACGCGCGCGCTGGGGCGCTGGAGCAAGCTGGCGCTGAAGCCGCTGTTCTGGGGGGCGGCGGCGACGGGCCTGCTGCCTTCGATCAAGGACGCCGAGGTGCGGCGGAACCTTTCGCTGTTCGTCCGGTCGCGCTGGTTCAAGCCGCCGCTGGACGGCGCGCGGATGTCGTCGCTGATGCTAGACGCGGTGACCGTGATGGGACCACCGACCCGTCCCGGCGCGTCGCTGCTGCCGTCCGGCCACAAGCTCGACCTGTTCGTCTCGCTCACCGACTTTCACGGACACCTCCATCCCATTCCGATTCACGACCCGCCGATCATCCAGGAGCGCGAGCATCGCCACGTCCTGCGGTTTCAGTACAGGCGAAACCAGAGCGGATTGGAGGCCAGCGATTTCGATATGGAGAATGCCGCCGCGCTCGCTTTCGCGGCACGGGCGACGTCGTCCTTTCCCGGCATCTTTCCGCCGGCGCGGATCGCGGAGATGGACCATGTCCTGACGCAACGAGGTATCTCATGGCCACGCCGCGAGCAATTCCTGCGCCAGAGCTTTGCCCCGCATCTGCAGGCAGGGATCGACCCCGTCAATGCCTGCTTCATCGACGGCGCCGTGCTGAATAATCGGCCGTTCCGGGAGGCGATCGCAGCGTTGCACGACCGGAAAGCGTATCGGCAGGTGGACCGCCGCCTCGTCTATATCGATCCCAATCCCGGCCGTGCACCGCCGAGACCGCTCCGCGCTGTGCCGAGCCTGTTTTCGGTGATCAAGGGATCGCTCTCCGACCTGCCGCGCAACCAGCCGGTCGCGGACGAACTCGACTGGGTGATCGCCTTCAACGATCGCGTCCGGCGGCTGCGCGGCGTGATCGACGACGCCCGTCCGCGCGTCACGCGTCTGGTGACGGAGGCGACCGCCGCGCCGATCGACTGGTTCGTTGCCGTGGAGCAAATCAGGACCTGGCGTCAGCAGGTCAACGCGCGGGTGGCGCGGGATGCGGGTTTTGCCTATCAGAGCTATGTCCGGCTGAAGCTGACGACGGTGCTTGCTTTCGTCACCCGGCTGATCGGCGACCTGTGTGGCGCGGATCCGCAATCGCGGCGGCATGGCCTTATCGCCGCGACTGTCGATGCCTGGGCGGCACGGACCGGGCTGATTTCGGATGGCACCGAAGATGAAATCGAAACCGACGGCCAGAGCACGGTGCCGCTCTCCCGCGCCGCGCGGTTCCTTCTCGCCTTCGATGTCGACTATCGCAAGCGCCGCCTGACCTTCATGATCGAGGGACAGAACCGACTTTACCAGCTCGACGAGAAGCGCTTTGCCGGTCTGGATCTCCAGGCCGTCGATCGGCTGAAACGCGATTTCTACGCCTGCCTCGACACTCTCAACCGTCGCTGCTCGCCTCAGGTCGTCAACGCGGAAACGCGCGGTCTGGCCCGGGGGATATTCTCAGAGCATGACGCCAGCACCGACGCGCGCGCGTTGCCGGCTGTCGCCGCCGAGATCCTCGATCGCCACACGGCGGATCTGTCGGACCTCACCGAGAGCATCGCCTCGGCGATCCATCTCGGCACCAGCACCCACGATATCGATCTGATCATCGCCGCGCTGGACCCGGCGGAATGGCAGGCCGAGGCACGCCGCGAGGTCCTGGTGAACTATCTCGGCTTTCCCTATTGGGACGTGCTGACGCTTCCGATCACCACCACGCGGCAAACCGGCGAATTCCACGAGATCCTCGTCGACCGCATCAGTTCCAAGGACGCCCACACGCTTTCGGATGTCGACGCGCTGACCGATGTCAAAGGCGCAGGACTCGGCAGCTTCGCTGCATTCCTGTCGCGCGCATATCGCGAGAACGACTATCTCCTCGGCCGCCTGCATGCGATCGACCGGCTGATCGACATCGTCTGCGACGCTGCGGGCCTCGCAGGCAGCAGCGCCCGCGAGATGATCGCGTTCAAGAAGCGCGCCTTCGGCATCGTCCTGGACGCGGAAGCGGGGCATCTGCGCGAAAGCGGAGATCTGCTGGCGACGCTGCGCGACGTCATGATGACGCTCGACGCCGGCTGAACGGACGCGGCTGGGACATGCTTTGCGATCCGATGCGCTAAGGCGTGCCCGCCGCCGGGGGCGCTTCATCCGTCCAAACGCGGAACGCCGACAAGGTGTTCGGGCCGAAGATGTGGGTAAGCGGTACGTCGGCGGCGTCGCGCCCGCAGGCGATGAGCACCCGTCCGACGCGCGGCGCGTTGTTGCGCGGATCGAATGTGTGCCATTCGCCGCCGAGATAGACCTCCATCCAGGCGGCGAAATCCATCGGTTCATAGGGCGGCGGCAGGCCGATATCGCTGACATAGCCGGTGCAGTAGCGCGCCGGAATGTTGAGGCAACGGCAGAAAGTGATGGCGAGATGCGCAAAGTCCCGGCACACGCCCCGCCCCTCGGCGAAGGCTTCCGCGGCCGTGCGCGTGGCGCGGGCATGGGCATAGCCGAACGTGATGTGATTGTGCACAAAGTCACAGATGGCCTGGACGCGTGGCCAGCCGAGCGGCGTTTCCTTGAAGATCGACCAGGCCTGATCGGACAGGCGGTCCGTCTCGCAATAGCGGCTGGCGAGCAGGAATTGCAGCGTCTCGCCCGGCAGATGCTGGACCTGATGTTGCAACGCATTCAGTTTGGCGATATCTGGCCGTCCTGCGTCCCGGATTACGGTATCGGTGCCCAGGGTGAAGCGTCCGGGCGGTGCGACCAGGCGGTTGCACCAATTGCCGAAGCTGTCGCGATACCCTTCGACGGGCACGGTCGGCGAGGTAACCAGATGATCGGGCCGTTCGAGGTCGGATACCCGCGAGAAATGCACATTCAGCGTGGCAATGAGCGGCGTGACCTGCGGAAACTCGAAGCTCATCTCGCAACCAAGTCTAATGCGCATGATTCGTCCGCTCTGATGGGCTGGCGGGCCGGTCTATGCATGTGCGCAAACATTGCCGTCCGGCTGTATCGTCACGTCTCCGGATCGGAAGGAAAGCGCGCAGGGGTCAGGTCCGCGGATAATGAGGGCTCATATTCGCCTGTCGCAAGGACGGCCAACGCCCGGTTTCACAAGGAGTCTCGCATGCAGACGGTGTTTTGGCGAGCCCGAATATGAACCGCCCCGGTTCGCCTCTTCCCGCTGTCGCCTTGGGACGCAGCCACGGAGCGAACAGGCCATCCCCAGGCGTCCGCGCGGCGGGGGCATCGGTCTTCCGCTTCGCGCCCGGGCGTGGTATGGATGGTCACGCAATCATTGCGTTAAATCGAGCGATTATGGGTGCGTAAATGCGCTCGGTGACGCAACGCTCTAACTTTACCGGCCCGCTTTCCTTCGCAACTGCCGCAATCCGCGGACGAGACCGGCCGCTCCATTCGGACTGACTTGCCGATGTGTTGCACGGACGATGCGCGCAATGGCCGCCGCCGGTTCCTTCGTTGTGCTGTTTTGAAAGGCCGCGATATCTGGCCCCTTGCTCCATCGACGGATTTTGGCAATACCGAGCCATGACCCCGGCCCGAAACCGGGTTCGGCATGCCCGCCGGGCCGCGCGCGGCCGCAGCTTTTGCCTTTTCGCCTGTCCGCCCCTCAACCCTCCACCGCAAGCGACGGCACCGGGTCCGTCCAAGGAGCGAAAATGGAACATGCAGGCTTCTTCCATCGGGCGGGACCGTTCCCGCTGGGAGTGATTGCCGAGACCATCGGGGCCGAGCTGGCCGACCGTGCCGATGGCTCCAGCCTGATCGAGGACGTGCGCCCTTTGCGCGACGCTGGGACCAGCGACCTGTCCTTCTTCGAAAACCGCAAATACCTGATGCAGCTTTCCAGCACGAAGGCGCGGGCATGCATCCTTTCGGGCGCTGACGAGACGCACGTTCCCGGCGGCACGGCAATGCTGACGACGCCCGTGCCCTATGCCGCGTTCGCCCGGGCGCTATGCCTGTTTTATCCGGATTCGCTGCGCAGCAAGGCGGCCGGCACCGCGGCCGAAGGAAACGGTGGCCTCATTCACCCAAGCGCGCAGATCGCCGAAGGGGCCGTCATCGAGCCGGGCGCCGTGATCGGGCGGGAGGCGGTGATCGGGCGCGGAACCATCGTTGCCGCCGGCGCCGTGGTCGGCTTCCGGGTCGTGCTCGGCGCCGATTGCTATGTCGGCGCACATGCCTGCGTGACCCATGCGCTGGTCGGCAACGAGGTGATCATTCACTCGGGCGCGCGCATCGGCCAGGACGGCTTCGGCTTCGCCATGAGCGCCAAGGGGCATCTCAAGGTGCCGCAGATCGGCAGCGTCATCATCGGTGACAATGTCGAAATCGGCGCCAACTCCACGATCGATCGCGGGTCCCTGTCGAATACGGTCATCGGAGAGGGGACCAAGATCGATAACCTCGTCCAGATCGCGCACAATGTCGTCATCGGCCGCCATTGCGTCATTGTGGCACAAACCGGAATTGCCGGCTCGTCCGAGTTGGGCGATTTCGTCGTCATGGGCGCGCAGTCAGGCGTGCTCGGCCACATCAAGGTGGGCAGCGGCGCCCAGATCGCCGGCATGGCGCATGTGAAAGCCGACGTGGAGCGAGGCGCCAAGATGGGCGGCACGCCGGCACGGCCGTTCCAGGAATGGGCGCGGGAAGTTGCGGCGCTGAAGCGGCTCGGCAATCCGCGCAAGACCGCGGCAGCGTCCAAGAAGGGCTGAACTCCGGCGCCTGCGCCAAGGGCCCGGAAACTCCGGCTGCGCGGCCCAGCGGCGCGGGGGCGAAAGACACTGCCCTGGCGCTTCCGATTGCATGACTTGTATCATATGGACGAGACGCCTTCGATCATGCAAATAGGACGGTCTGTGATCGGTTGCGCCAAATCGGAGGAATTGCGGGCAGCATGGACGAAACGCCGAAGCTCATGGATGGACCGCCGCCGGGCGCTTTGAACTTTCACAGTGTTTTTGCCGCGGTGCCCACGCCGCTGATGGTCATGGACCGGCAACTGACCATCGTTTACGCCAACGAAGCCTATCTGCGCACGACGGCGCGGACGCTTTCCGACCTTCAGAACCGATACGTGTTCGACGCGTTCCCCGAATCCCCGGACCGGATGGCCCTGTTCAAATCCGCCTTTGAGCGCGCTTTGGCGGGCGAAGCGAACGTGCTGACCACCGAGCCATTTTCCGTTCCCGCACCGGACGAGCCGTCCGGCGTCAGGAACATCGTCTGGACCTGCTCGCATACGCCGATCGCCGATGATGGCGGCGAGATCGCTTTCGTCCTGCAGAATGCCGTCGATGTGACCGCCAAACACCAGGCGGACCGGCACAGCGAAGTCCTGCTACGGGAGCTCGATCACCGCGTCAAAAATTCGCTGGCGACGATCCAGGCCATCGCGCGCCAATCGATGGTCGAGACCAAGACCATGAAAGAAGCGCATGACGACTTCTCGGCTCGCATCGGCGCCATGGCCCATGTTCACGACCTGCTCGTCGGCGACAAATGGGCCGGCACGAAGTTGCGCGCCGTTTTGAGCCAGGCGCTCAGGCCGTTCGGTTACAGCGATTGCGGCGGCCCGCCGATCATCTTGCGGGGACCGGCTGTGCAGATCTCGGCGCGCCAGGCGCAGGCCTTTGCCATGGCAATCCATGAGCTCGCCACCAACGCCGCCAAATACGGGGCGCTTTCCAATCAGAGCGGCTCGGTCGACGTGGAGTGGTCACATGATCCATCAGATGACGGCGCTTTCCGTCTGATCTGGCGCGAACGCGACGGGCCCTCAGTGCAGACACCGGAGCGCCGGGGCTTCGGCACCGTGATGCTGACCAACATCCTCGCTCAAGAAATCGGCGGCACGATCACTCTGGAGCATGCCGCGGACGGCGTGGTCTGCCGGATGGCAGGAACGCTCTGCGAAGACGACGATTGATCGGCGGAGGCTTTCGAGCGCGACGACTATCGCCGCCGCTCGGGGAATAGGTCCGAGTAAAACAAGACCTGCACCAGCATCAAAGCCGTGATCAGACCACAGATGATAGCCGCGGCAGTTTCGACGCGATCCAGGTGGCCCTTCCGGATGATGAAGATTGCCAACCCCGCCGCTGACGCCCCCGGATAGAGGATCAGGTTGGCGAACATCGTATAGATCCTGCGCCGTATTCGGCGGGGCGTACGATTGAAGGTCTCCCAGTAAAACACCTCCTCGGGTCTGGATTTGGTCGCGGCCGCGACCCGAGGCGCCAGCACTTCGCGGAAATAGATATTCATCTGGCTGACCATATCGTCATTGTAATAGTAAGTGTTTGAGATCACGAACAAGATCGGAGTGATCGCCAGATAGCCGACGTCGAAATTGGAGATCGACAGCAGCGACGAGAACACCGCGCCGACGACGATGAGCGCGATGTAGAACAGATTCTCCCTGAACGAGATCCGGGCGCGCTGCTCGTCCTTCAGCTTCTCATATTCGATCAGCAACGCATCTTTCATGGTCGGGGTGCTTCGTCCGGGTTCGCTCATGGTTTGAGGTACAGGCGTGCTGCCGCGGCGCCGAGATCGACCGCTTCACGCCGCTTCGAGGAGCCGTCGTCCGCATTTAGCAGCGTCGAGGCGACCACGAGCCGGGTTTGCTTCAGGATGATCCGATCGAGCGCCAGGGATAATTCGGACGCCGCGCGGTAAGGCAAAGTATCACCCGATATGGCGCTTCGAATGGCCGCCAATGGCAGCTTGGTTGCGCCGGCCACGCCGACGAGATCGCCGGCCATCCCGGTCAACAGCATTCGCTCGACCGCCCCGTCGCCCGCGATCGTGCCGTCGAACATCAGCACATGCAGGGAAGGAATGATGCAGCCTTTCACCGGAAGACCGTTTTGGGAAAGCACCCGGCAGGTGAGCGCGAGCAGGTCGATGGCCTTGCCGAGAGTGGCGGGGCGGCCGGCAATGGCGCTGCGGATTTGGCCGCGGCCGAGGCGGTCCCACTTCTCATGATCCAGGATTTGCAGGATCGACGGGCCGGCCGCTCGGCATCATCCCACATATGGCGGCGGCGATCACCGGCCTGGCGGCGCTCCTGCATACCAGCGCGGTCGCGTTCCAGACCCTTAAATATCTCGGCGTCGCGTATCTGCTTTACATGGCCTGGGCGACGGTGCGCGAGCACGGCACGCTCAAAGTGGACGGCGAAACCGCACCGCGTCCCGCGCGCGACATCATCGCATCGGCGGTTGTGGTCAACCTGCTCAATCCGAAGCTCTCGATTTTCTTCTTTGCGTTTCTGCCGCAATTCGTGGATGCCGGCGACCCGCATCACCTACCGTTGATGCTCGAAATGAGCATCGTCTTCATGCTGCTCACATTCGCCGTCTTTGTCGGCTACGGCCTGTTCGCCGCCACGATCCGAAGCCACGTCATCTCGCGCCCGAGGGTGCTGACCTGGATGCGCCGCACTTTTGCCGGAGCGTTCGTCGCGCTCGGCGCCAAGCTCGCATTGACCGATCGCTGAAACGGCGCTCTCCGCCGCGCGTCCCGGACTGCCCTGGGAAAACAAGCAGACCGGGAGAGGCGGCGGAGAGGCTCGCAGGCAACGCTCAGGGAAGCGTCGTAACGGGGGCGCTAGTAGCTGGGCTGATCGGCCGCGCCAGCTCGCAGCTCAATGGCAGCGGGCGGCGAGATGTGCAACCGCGTACCGTAGATCGCGTCCTGGATCTGCTCTCGAGTTCACGCCGAACTGGCGCGCCGAAGCTGAGAAGATCTCGACCGCGTCGCGGTTTCCGATCGAAGCGGCGACAGCGATCTTCCTGAGTACAGGGAGATTGCTGCTCGGGCCGTCGATGCCGACGATGTCACCGGGAGTACCAGGAACAAAGACCGTTATGCGCGACGCAGGCGCTTGCAGCTTGGCGTCTTCGCTGACGACGCGGTCCTGGGTATTGCGATCCGCACCGAAGGTGGGCGTCGCCAAAGATGGTCCTGCCGCAAAGATGAGAGCGGCAAGCAAAGCGACTCTGACCGACATGTGAGTATCCTTCACTAAAATACGCCTCGGTAAAATGCCGAATGCGCCGACAGGTCCAAGGGTAAGCCGGCAGGTCTCGAACCCGAGACCTGCCAATTCCGGCCTATCTACCCCGCTCGAACTTCTGCCAGAAATTCGCAGGAGGCCATGACGGCGCAGACGTGTCGCTATTGCTGTAGCCATAGCCGTTCTGCGTGGCTGCCATGGACACCGCAGAGGTGCCGGTCAACAGCACGACCGCGATCGGTACGGAACGAATGATTGTGCTCATAATTCTCTCGATTGCTTTTTGTAGATTGAATGATCGATTCCAAGGGCGCTCAGGCCGCGGGGACTAGTGGCCCCACTGGCGCTGTTCGTCCCAGAAGCCGCCCGACTGCAGGTTGTAGGTGTAGTCGGAGCCATAGCCGTGCGAACGATCGGCCGTATAAGGATGATACGACGCAGCGTTTGCGGCGGCAGATGCACCGGTCAACACGGCAACTGCGATAAGCGCGGAACGAATGATTGTGCTCATGAAAGTCTCCTTTTTTTAAGGACGCCGGTTGCCCGTTCTCCCCGAGGGTAAAGGGATGGGGTAAGCGGCGTAGCGGCACGCATCGGTGCCACCGCTTTGCTAGGTAAGGCTCGGGCGGCTGCAAATCACCCCCCGCGAAATGATTTCACTATTCAGGAAACGCTAACAATCGGGACTGGAAATCAAGGGATGCAAGACCATGAGCATCACGCTAAGCCCCTACTCCGTAACAGCAAATTGATGAAGCGTGTTTCGCTCGGCATCGCCCGGACGGGCGCATGATCCGCGGTTTTCGACGTGCCGTGTCTCGCGATTTTATTTGTACACTGATCATATGGTCGTTCGCGCTCTTTGCGCCAAAATCGAAAGTCCCTTGATTCCATACCAACCAGTTGGTATGGTTTTTCATGACTGAAGCACAGACACCTCAAGGCTCCAAATCCAAGCTGCTCGACGCGGCGCTTCGCGTCATTCGGAGCAAGGGGTATTCGGCGGCCACGGTGGAGGACGTCTGCGAAAGCGCCGGTCTGACGAAGGGCAGTTTCTTCCATCATTTCAAGAGCAAGCAGGATCTCGCGCTGGCGGCGACCGCGCATTTCTCGGCGAAGTCGGACGCACGCTTTGCCGCCGCGGCTTATCGCAATCTGCCCGATCCGCTGGACCGGCTCCTGGGCTATGTGGATTTCCGCAAGGCGATCCTGGGCGGCGATCTGGCGAACTGCACTTGCCTGCTGGGGACGATGGTGCAGGAAGTCTATGCCACCCATCCGCCGATCCGCGAGGCTTGCGAGAAGGGTATCGACGACCACGCCGCCACGCTGGAGGCGGACATCGCCGAGGCCATGCGGACATACAAGACCGACGCCGATTGGAGCGCTGCAAGCCTTGCGCTTTACACCCAGGCCGTTCTTCAGGGTGCGTTCGTTCTCGCCAAATCAAAAAATGGTGTTGAGGCCGCCGGAGAGTGTCTCGACCATCTCAGGCGCTATCTGGAGCTGATTTTTAAGCGGCGCCGGTAAGCCGTCCGCCATCGCCAACTTCGTCAACCGGCCCCCAGGGATAGAACCATGCGTAAGCTCATCGTCTTCAATAATGTGACTCTGGACGGATATTTCACCGGCGCGGACGGCGATTTGAGCTGGGCGCATGCCGGCAGCGACGACCCGGAATTCAGCGAATTCATCGCCGGGAACGCAAGCGGCGATGGTACGCTGCTGCTCGGCCGCGTGACGTACGATCTGATGGTGAGCTACTGGCCGACGCCGATGGCAGCGCAAAACAATTCGGTCGTCGCCGAGCGGATGAACGCGGGCAAGAAGCTCGTCGTGTCGCGGAGCATGGACAGCGCATCCTGGAACAACACGGTGCTGGTCAAAGGCGACCTCGCTACGGAAATCGCCAGGATCAAGGCCGAGCCGGGCCCGCACATCGTCATCCTCGGCAGCGGCAGCATCGTCGCCCAGCTCGCGCCGACGGGGTTGATCGACGAATATCAGATCGTGCTGAACCCGATCGTACTCGGCGCGGGGCGGACCATGTTCGAGGGGCTGGAGAGATCGCTGCCGCTGAAGCTCGCCAAGCACGCGCGCCTTCGGCAACGGCAAGGTATTCCTGAGTTACGAGGCGACGGCCTGAGCCGTCGCCCATGCGGCGCGCCTCAGTCTTCCTCGCGGTGGACCGGACGGCCGCCGAGGCTCTCGTAGAAGCGTGTCGCCTGGCTGTCGTCATATTTACCGAAACCGGCCGACGATGCGCCGAGAAACACCTGGAGCGCCGTCGCCGAGATCGGAACGGGGAACCGCGCCGACCGTGCCGCGTCGAGGACGATGCCCAGATCCTTGACGAAGATCTCGACCGCCGAGCTCACCTCGGTGCCTTCGGTGAGCATGCGGGGGCCGCGATTGGCGATCATCCACGAGCCGCCTGCGGAGACGTTGAGCACCTCCAGCACCTGCGCCGGATCGAGCCCGAGATGCGCGCCGAAACTCATCACCTCCGCCGCAACGGCGAGATTGCAGCCCGCCGCAAGCTGGTGAACCATCTTCATCGTCGAGCCCGCGCCGGGGCGATCGCCCAGACGGTAAATGTTCCGCCCCATAGCCTCCATCAGCGGCCGCGCGGCTTCATAAGCGGCATCCGATCCGGCGGCCATGAAGGTCAGTGTGCCGGCTTCGGCGCCGACCGTTCCGCCCGAAACCGGCGCATCGAGATACGGCTTCCCCGCCTCCTCGATCCGTACGCCGATGCGCTCGGCCGCCTCGGCCGGCATGGTGACGGAGGACAGCACCAGCGCGCCTTTGGGAAGCGCCTCCACGGCGCCGGAGTCGAACAGCGCCGCCTCGGCCTGGGCCGCATTGACGACCATGAGGACAAGCGCATCCGCTCCCTCACATGCATCCGCAGCGCTCGCCGCCCGCTTGCCGCCGCGCTTCTCCAGCCAGGCGAGCGCATCGGCGGACAGGTCGAACCCGGCGACCTCATGCCCCGCATCGAGCAGCACGCCGGTCATGCCGCGCCCCATGGCGCCGAGGCCGATAAACGCAAGCTTCATGACCGCACCTCATTGATTTCGAGCAGATTCATGGCCGGATCGTAGACATAGACATGCCGCATGTGCGGGATGGCGAAAGTCGGGGCATAGGAAAACGGGATGCCGGCCACCTTCAGGCGTTCCATGACGGCGTCGAGATCGGTCACCTGGATCGCCACATGACCGCCGATTGACGGGTTGTGGTCGAGGGCGTTCTTCCGCGCGAATTCGGGTTCGGGCAGGATCAGGTGCAGCCCGCTATTGGCGCCTTGGCTTGCCGTGTCGCATGGGAAAAGCGTGAGCTGCTCCGGGTCGTTGGAGATGTGGCCGACCTGCTCGGCGGGTGGAAATGTCCACCGGCCTTCGGCAAGTCCGAGGACCTGCGCGTAGAACCTTGCCGACGCGCGGACATCCGTCGCCGGCAAGTTCACATGATGGATCGACCAGCTCATTCTCGGCACTCCGCGCTGCTTCGTTTCGGTGTTCGTCGAGGAAAGCGTAGCGCGCGCGAGTGCTTATTTGAAGTGCAATCCGGTCAGAAGCGCATCACCCATGCCTTGAGGCGAGGCGCAAGACGACGCCGACGGCGCTAGCCGCTGCGTTTCTCCAACCAGTGGGTCAGCCGGCCCATGGCCTCCCGCAGCTGGTCTGGCGAGCGCTGATAGCAGAGCCGGAAATAGCCCTCGCCTTCGGCACCGAACGCACTTCCGGGCGCAAGACCGATATTGGCCTCGTCGACCACCCGTTTCGCCGTATCCAGCGAGTTGTTTTCCCCCTCGATGCCGAACATCAGGTAGAAGGCGCCTGCGGGCCAGGCAAAGCGGACATTGCCCAGCGGCTCGAGCGCCGAACCGACGATCTCGCGACCTTCCCGCGCGCGGCCGATCTGGGCCTGCGCAATCGCCTCGCCGTCATTGAGCGCGGCGACGCCTGCGGGCTGCAGGAAGCTCGGCACGCCCGATGTGTTGTATTGAATGAGGTTCTCGATCGTCTGGCCGAGTTCGGGCGGCGCCTGCAGCCAGCCCATGCGCCAGCCGGTCATTGCCCAGCACTTGGAGAACGTCTGGACGAACAGAATGCGGTCGTCCGGCTCGCGCAGGGTCTGGAAGCTCGGCGCGAGATCGCCTTCGTAATAGAACCGGCCATAAATTTCGTCGGCGATGATCCACAGGCCGCGGCTGCGGGCGAAGGCCAGGATCGCGCGCAGCTCGTCCGCGTTTGCCGTCCATCCGGTCGGGTTCGACGGCGAATTGATGAAAATCGCGCGGGTGCGGTCGGTGCAGGCGTCGAACAGCCGGTCGAGGTCGAGCGTCCAGCCCTCGGCGCCGAACCGCATCGGCACGAAACGCGGCACCCCGCCACGCGACAGGATCGCGCCGGCGAAGTTCGGCCAGCCGGGCGCGGGCACGACGACCTCGTCGCCGGGACCGACGAGAAGCTGCACCGTCATCTGGATCGCCTGCATGCCGCCGCACGTGACGAAGAACGCCTCCGGGGACATCGGCAGGCCGTAGAGCCGCGACATGTAAGCCGCGATCGCCTCGCGCAGCGGCGGAATCCCGCGCTGATAGGTGTAGAATGTCTGCCCGGCGGCAAGCGCGGCGCTCGCAGCCGCGCCGATCGGCTCCGCGGTCGGCGTGTCGCCTTCCCCGGCCCACAGCGCGATCAGCCCCTCGCGGGTGCGGCCGTAATTGAACACTTTCATGATGCCGCTCTCCGGCAGGGCGAGTGCGGAGGGCGTCAGATCAGCAATCAGGTCCGACATGCGGGCTCCCAGATTTGAGCGATGGAGTTCGAAGGCTCGCGGCACGGCCGCATTGTGCGATGGCGACGCGGGGTCTCGGTCGGGACTATAAAGCTTTATCGGCATCGGCCGCGCTGTCGCAATCTGCCGCTGGGAGCGCGTTGCTTGCCGGTGTGGCGGGAACTCAATAGCCGTTCAGCCTGGCCAGCTCGGCAGCCTGGAAATTGGCGTCACCGAACAGCTCCTGGCAGACGCGGGCGCGCTTCATGAAGAAGCCGATGTCGAATTCGTCGGTCATGCCGATGCCTCCATGCATCTGCACGGCCTCTTGCACGGCGAGCGTCCCGGTCATTCCCGCCCTGGCCTTGGCAATCGCGACATGGCGGGCGGCCTTGGCGGGGGCGTCATCGAGCGATTGCAGCGCCTTGAGCACCGCCGCCCGGGTGATCTCGATCTCGCTGTAAAGATGCGCCGCCCGGTGCTGAAGCGCCTGGAAAGAGCCGATGGTCCGGCCGAATTGCCTGCGCTCGCGCAGATAGCTCATCGTCGGTGCAAACGCGCCCTCGCCCACGCCGAGCATTTCCGCGGCGATGGCGGCGCGGCCGACATTCAGCACGGCGCCGAGGACAGCCCAGCCCTGGTCGACCTCGCCCAGCACCGCGTCGGCGGTGACCTCCACATCGCGGAAGGTGATCCGCGCGGCATTATGGGCATCGACCATGGCCGTGCGCTCCACCTCGATGCCGGGCGCATTCCGGCCGACGAGGAACAGGGTGATGCCGTTTTCCTCCATGTCGCCGCCGGCGCTGCGCGCTGCGACGATGAGCATGTCGGCGACGTGGCCGTCGACGACGAAGGCCTTGGCGCCGTTCAGCCTGAAGCCGTTGCCTGAGCGCTCTGCGCGCAGGCTGATCGCCGATGGGCTGTGCTTCGAGCGTTCGTCCGATGCCAGCGCGGCGACGAGCCGGCCGGAGGCGATCTTCGGCAGATAGTCCTCCTTCTGCGCGCCAGTGCCGGCCCTGGCGAGCGCGGACGCCGCAAGCAGCGCGGTCGAGAGGAAAGGCGATGGCGTCAGATTGCGGCCGATTTCCTCCATGACCAGCCCGGCTTCCACATGGCCCAGCCCCTGGCCGCCATGCGCTTCGGGAACCATGAGCCCGCACAGCCCCATCTCAGCGAATTCGGACCATAGCTCGCGGGAGAAGCCCGTCTCGTCGCGACTGTCGCGCAGCTTGCGCAGATGCGCGACGGGAGCCTTATCGCCGATGAAATCGCAAATCGTGTCGCGCATCATCGTCTGTTCGTCGTTCAGGAGCAGCGGCATGGCGTTTCCATCGTTTTTCGCGTCTTTATTGAAGGCTTATCCGGCGGCGGCGCTCAGGCGTCCGGCAGGTCGAGGATCCGCTTGGCGATGATGTTGAGCTGGATCTCCGACGTGCCGCCCTCGATGGAATTGGCCTTCGAGCGCAGCCAGCCGCGCGCCAGCGCGCCATCCTGGGAGCGGTCGCTTTCCCATTCGAGCGCGTCCGACCCGCCCGCCGACATCAGAATCTCGTTGCGCCGCTTGTTCAGCTCCGTGCCGTAATATTTGAGCACCGACGAGAACGCCGGATGCCCTTGCCCCGCCTTGGCCAGGTCGCCCGCGCGCTCCATGGCGAAACGGAACGCGGCCTCGTCGACCTCGAATTCGGCGATCTGGGCGCGCAGCAAGGGGTCGGCGAGCCTGCCCTGGTCATCCGCGCCGGCCAGATGTGCCGCGATCTGTCCGATAGGCCGTGCGCCCATCCGGTCGCCCATGCCGCCGATCATGTCGCGCTCATGGGTCAGCAGATATTTGGCGATCGTCCCAGCCCTTGTTCAGCTCGCCGACCAGATTGGCCTTGGGCACCTTCACGTCGTCGAAGAAGGTCTCGCAGAACGGCGAGCGTGCCGCAGATCAGCGTGATCGGCTTGGTCGACACGCCGGGCGTTTCCATGTCGAACAGGATGAAGCTGATGCCGAGATGTTTCGGGGCGCTGAAATCGGTGCGCACCAGGCAGAAGATCCAGTCGGCCTCGTCGGCGTAGGAGGTCCAGATCTTCTGGCCGTTGACGAGGAAATGATCGCCCTTATCCTGCGCCTTGGTCTGCAGCGAGGCGAGATCGGAGCCCGCATTCGGCTCGGAATAGCCCTGGCACCAGCGGATTTCGCCGCGCACGATGGGCGGCAGATAGCGTCTGCTTCTGCGCCTCGGTGCCGTATTTCAGCAGCGCCGGGCCAAGCATGGAAATGCCGAAGCTCTGCAGCGGCGTGCGGCAGCCGAGCGCGCGCATTTCCTCGGCGCAGCACCTTGGCTTCCTCGCGGGAGAGCCCGCCGCCGCCATATTCCGCCGGCCATTCCGGAACGGTCCAGCCCCTCGCCGCCATGCGCTCAAGCCACAGCTTCTGCGCGGCGACTGGAAGGTCCAGCGCCGGCCGCCCCAGCAGATGTCCTTTTCGCTGCGCATCGGTTCGCGCATTTCGGGCGGGCAATTGGCCTCCAGCCAGGCGCGCGTTTCGGTGCGAAATGCCTCCAGATCGCTCATCGAGAATACCCTTCGAAAACCGCGCCAACCCTGCCAAAGAAACCTCGCGCCTTCTCGCGCCCGCCACCGTCCGGCCGCTCGTGTTTTCAGACACCGCGTTCCGGCCCTTGCTCAGCTCATTGCCATCCATTGTTACGTGCTACGCTACCGATGGCAAGCTGCTGCATGATCATTTCCTGCCAAAGGGAGGCCCCGTATGGCGCCGGGATCGAGCCACCAGAAATCCGCCCAATATGGCGACAGCACCAACCTCAACACCCGCCGTCGGCTCCATATCAAATACGGCACTGTCGACTGGTTCGATTGGCTTGCGGAGCGGCTGGTTATCCCGGCGGGCGGGCGCGTTCTCGACATCGGTTGCGGCGACGGCTGGTTCTGGGGACAAGCGGCGGGGCAAATGCCGGACGGGGTGCGGCTGACGCTGATGGACCTGTCGCACGGCATGATCGTCGAGGCGATGCACCAGATGGCGGCGACAGATCGTTTCACGCAATGCGCAGGCGTTCGAGGCGATGCCGGATCGCTGCCCTTCGCCGATGCGAGCTTCGATGCGGTATGCGCCATGCACATGCTCTATCACGTCCCTGAGCCGGAGGCGGCGGTCAGGGAAATGGCGAGGGTTCTGAAGCCCGGCGGACGTGTGCACATCACCACCAACGGCCGGGACAATATGACTGATCTCTTCGCCCTCAGCGCGGAAGCGCTCGGAGGCGCCGCGGCCGATCCTGCCGCGTTGCGCTTCGACTTGGACCGGGCAATGGCGGCGCTTGGAGGCGTATTCCGACAGCCGGAGCTCGCAATCTCGCGCGACATCTATCGCTGCACGGACCCGCAGGACGCTTTCGACTATCTTGCCTCGATGCCGCTTGGAACGTCCGCCGACGAAGAGCGCCGCCGCCGGCTTCGTGCCGTGATCGACGACGCCTTCGCCAGGAGCGGCGGGACACTGAGCATGACCCGGGTGACCGGCCTCGCCACGGCGACCGCGGATTAAACCGCGGCCTGCTCCAGGTGGTGGCACGCATTCCGGACCGGTCCGGCCATCGCGGGCTTTCGCAGGAGCGCGATCAGACCGTTGATGCCGAACGGCAGCGTCGCCTTCCGGACCTCGACGTCTTCGTGCCCGAAGCCTCCGCGGACCGCGAGCGAGCGCAGCGCGTCCTCGTCGAAAAGCGCATGCGTGTCCGGGCCGGAAAACTTCCAGCGCGCCATGGTCGACCGGTCGGTGGCGTAGATCGCCATGACGCCGCCGGGACGCAGCACCCGCCTCGCCTCGCGAATTTCCTCGCCGGTCTGACGGAAGAAGTAGACCACGTTGACGGCGAGGATCTTGTCTACGGAATCCGCTGTGCAAGGCAGCAGATCGAACCGGTCGAGGCTGAGCCGAACGCGGCCCTCCCGGATCGCGCGGCGATTAGATCTCGACGCCTGAGTGAGCATGTCCGGGGACTGGTCGATCCCGTACACCGCCCCGTGCGGCGCCAGAGCGCTCAGCGCCCTGATGCCGTCTCCGGGACCGAAACCCAAGCTCCAGGACCGTGTCCGTGGGCTGCACGTTCAGCGCGTCGATCGCCAGCCGGTTCGGTTGACGGTTGGCCACCGTCATGAGCCGGCCGGTCAGCCGGCCCCAGCGTCCGGTCGGGCATCGGAGCTGCTGCCCGACACCCTCCCAGAAATGAGCAGACGAATTCATCGAAGACGATTGAATGTCACTGACCATCGGTTCTGCCCCGTTCATCGCTCACGATCTCATCTTCTGACGGACGCGCTGCAGAAGCCCTTCCATCACCTTGGGAAAATACTTGTCCCAGATCGGCCGCTCCGGATGATGCGGCAGGGCCAGCGCCTTTTTCAGAACCTCTTCCGCAGCCTGATATTCGCCCTGCTCATACAGGAAATCCGCATAGAAATAATGGGCGTCCCGTCCGTTCGGCGCATTCTGGACCGCCTCCTTGAGGAGCTGGCGGGCTTTGGCATTGTCGCCCCAGCCGAGCGGAAAGCCGGGCACACGGTAATAGAGAACGCCAAGGCTCGTCGGTGCGCCTGCGTCAAGCGCTTTGGGGTCTTTTTTCTCCGCCTCGATGAGCACGTCCCGTGCGCGCGAGGCAAAATCGAGCGCGGTCAGGCCCCAGGTCAGCGATGCCCGCTCGCTGGTGACGATGCCGTCCCAGATCATGGCTTCGACGCGATCCGGATAGCGCTTCAGCAGCGAATTGGCTTCGGCGCCGACCGCCTCCATCTTCTCCTTCCGCTCGCCGTCGCTCTGGCTCAGATACTTCACCGTCGCCCAGTCCTCGGCCACCTTGAGAATGTCGGCGTTGAGCTCGCGGTCGTCGCCGGCCCGAGACATCTGCGAAGACGTCATGAGCATGGTGAAACTGGCGGCCGCAATCGCGACCGCTTGCATGAATGGCTTCATCGGTATTCCTCTTCAGTCGTTGTCAGAAATTCTCAGCTCGCCGCGACGCGGGAAAGCTGCTTGGCGATCGAGCGGTCGACCAGCTGCGGCAGCAGCCGCTGCATCAGCACGAACAGCCGCTCCGGCCCCACCGGATAGATGCTGTGTGCCTCGCGGGCCACCGCGTTCCACACCGATGTCGCCACCGACTGCGGCGAATTCGAGCTTCATGTTGAACGGCTCGATCAGCGCCTGCAGCGGCCGCGATGCCGGCGTGCGGGTCGCCCGCGGCGCGGCATAGGTCACGCCGATGCCGAGCGGCGCCAGCTCACGGCGCAGCGCAATGGAAAAGCCGCGCAGGCCCGACTTGGTCGCCGAATAGGCGGCAAACAGCGGATACGGAATATCGCCCAGCACCGAGCCGATATTGACGACCCGCGCGCCGTCCCCGCGCCTGAGCAGCGGCACGGCATGACGCGCCAACGCCATCGGCGCGAAGAGGTTGGTCTCGATGACCGCGTGCAGCTCATTGTCCGTGATCTGCGCAAGCGGCCCGACCGGCACGACGCCGGCATTGTTCACCAAGAGGTCGAGCTTGCCCCAACGGTCGCCGATGACTTCCATCAGCGCGGCGCGGTCGTCCGCATTGGTGACGTCGCCGGAGACGATGAAATGGCCGGTCCCGGGGAGCTTCAGCAGGGTCTGCTGCAACGCCTCGCGCCGCCGGCCCGTGAGGGCGACGTGAACACCTCGCCCGGCGGCCTCCATCGCCAGCGCCCGTCCGATTCCGGAACCGGCGCCGGTGATGACCGCAAGTTTCCCATCAAGCTGCACGGGATTTCTCCACATGCCGGAGGCCCATATCCTCGAAGATCGAGCCATAGAGGCGATACATCACGCGCGTGGCGGCGATGATAATGTCCTGCGTCTGACGATCTTCGAAACCGTTGACCAGGCTCTTGAACAATTCGACATGCTCGACATCGAGGCCGCCATGCGAATTGAGATATGAGAAACCGGCCTTGCCGTCGACCGAGAGAGAGCGCTGCACGGCGCCGGCGAGCGGATGGGCGAGCTGCACTGAGAGCCCTTCCAGGACGTGGACCATGCCGAGCACGGCATAGGGGCTGATCCATTCGATCGCGTAATAGAAGTAGCCGACCATCACCTGGCACGGGATACCCGGTTCGCCGTGCTCGACCGCGTCGGCATCGCCGCCCATGGCGCGGATGTCGTCGAGGATCCATTTGTCGTGGCCGCGCTCCTCGTTCATATATTCGACGAGTCCGTCCTGATAGCGCTCATCGTGCGTCTTGGACGAGGCGAACGCGAGCAGCGGAAAGGTGTTCTTCACGTGGTGGTGGGCCTGGGCCAGGAAGTCGAGATAGAGTTCGCGCGAGGCGCCGGTGACCAGGGCCTGTTTGACCAGCGGAATGGCCAGGAACGCGTTACGGGCTTCGGTCGTCTCCTGATAAAGTCTCTCATACGGGGTCATCGGATTACCTCAAGGTTTTCGGTTGATTTCGAACGCATGACTTTTTCATCGAGCAGCGCCGCCGCCTCGATGCGCCTGATGCGTCCATTGGCGGTGAACAGCGCGCGTTCCGCCGCTTCCTTGCGGGAAACGACGCAGGCGGATTTTGGCCGGGCATATTCAGGAGCCGTCTGGCACGCCTTTGCCAGGAAGCGCTGGATGTCCTCCGACGAGGCGGACTGAAACCAGCTCTCGGCAGGGGCCGACGGAACGAGGATGACCGTCAGCGTAGCCGGGTCGCCGACCTGCGCGAGTACGCAGGCGCCGATCCTCAGATCGCCGAGCAGCATGGTTTCGATCCACTCCGGGTTGATGTTCCGGCCGGTCGGCGTGACGATCAGATTATCCCGCCGGCCATAGACAGTGAGGAAGCCCTCGCCGTCGAGGTGGCCCATATCGCCTGTCCGCCAGCGCCGCGGCGCGGCCTCGCCGTGCAGATAGCCGTCCATGACCGAGGGGCCTTCGACGACGATCTCGCCGTCCTCGATCTCGACCTTGAGGCCATCCAGCGGCTGCCCCACGGAGCCGGGCAGCGACGCGCCCGGGCTGTTGACGGCGACGACCGAGGAACATTCCGAAAGGCCGTAGCCCTCGAAGACCGGAATGCCGAGCCTTGTAGCGGCGGCGGACAACGCAGAAGGGAGACACGCGCCGCCGACCGCTACAAACCGGAGGCTTTCCGGGGGGCGCTTTCCGGAGGCCGCCAGCTGGCTTGCATAGAGCGCGAGAAGTTGCGGCACGAGTACGCTCGTGGTCGGCCGCTCACGCTCGAAGGATGCCATGATGTTACTTGCCGCGCCGGCCGCAACGCTCTGCGCGACCGCACCGTCATAGAAGACCGAGCCGCCGACCAGCACCGGGATCATAATCCCGCAAACTGCCTCCAGCAGCATGGGAAGCGGCAGCAACGACAGATACTTGTCGTCGGCCGTCGCACCGCTCGCATCGGCGAGTGCCTGCGCCGACCAAAGCGCCTGCCCGCTGACCAGCCGGACCCCTTTCGGCGTTCCGGTGCTGCCCGAGGTGTAGATGATCAGCCCGCCATCGCCGCGCGGCATCGACTCCGGCGATTCGCGCCGGCTCGAAAGCACGTCGGCAGGCACCGGCAGGCCGCTGCCTTTGGCGGCCCCGGCGTCCGTCGCCAGGATGCGGGTGATCCCCGCATCGCGGACCAGATGCGCGCATTGCTCGCGGCTGAAAAAGGCCGGGATCGGCACCACCGTCTTGCCCGCCAGCCCGGCGGCGAGACAGGCGACCGCCCATTCGACGCTATTGCCGCCGAACAGGCCGATGGCCTCGGGCACCGGACCGAGGTCCGCGGCGGCGCCCGCCACCCACTGCGCGAGTTCGGCGCGGGAGAGCGTCTGCCGGTCGTCGCTCATGGCGACGCGTGCGCCGTCATGACCGGCATGGTGAAGGAGAGCGTCGGAGAGCTTAGCCATGGGCGCACACTCCGCACGAGACATCGATCTCCGGATTGCGCAGCAGGAAGGGCGCCAGATCGTCCCGGCCGATAGCCAGCACACGCGGCGCGGTCTCGTAATAGGTGCCCCACAGCTCAGGCGTCGGCACGCGCTCGGCATTCGCGGTGCCCAGGTCGATGAGCGGGAGCCGCAGGCGATGCAGGAGCTTCTGCAGGCGGCTCGTTGCGGTAAAGAACGCCCAGTTGAACCCGAGCAGGTCGCCGTAAAGGATCAGCTCGCGCATGAAATGCACGGACGCGGCCGGCGTCCGGCTGGCGAGACTGGAGACTTCGACGATCTCCTTCCGGTCGATGCGCTTGCCGGCGGCTTGGCCGATGACGGTCTCGATCGGAGCATCGAGATAGAATTCCGAAAAGAAGGTCTCCGAACAGTCCCGCAGCCCGGCCGCGCAATGCACCCGGTTTCGGGCATCGACGAGGGCTACGATATTGGTGGGCAGATGGGGGATTTGCGCCTTGTAGTGATCGAGATAGGTGGCGCGAATAAAGAACGAGGTAACCGGCCACAAGGCGTGGCCTGACGAGACATGGACAAGATTCATGCCGGTGATCATCCCTCTGGTCCGAACGGCGCACACCTCGGGCGATGCATCGGAAGGTCCCTCCGCTGCGCCAGTCGCCGCTCAGTTCGCCGTGGAACCCGTTGCAGATTAGGAGCTTTCCGCTCCGTATTGCTCACCGCCGGCGGATGCCTTGAAGAACGCCGATGCCATCCGCCTGCGGCCGTCTATGTGAGAAAGGATTAACGGACGAAGGTTATGAGCCGTTCGTCGCAAGGATACATTTCTGTAACCTTTGTCGCAGACGCGGGGCCGGCGGTAACCATAAGGTGCAAAATTGGAGGCGGGCGTTGCGGTGTCGAGCGGCGGCCCGAGCCTGCCGCAGCACCGGAAAGCTGGGGAAATCGCCTCGCGTCGAAGATGCGGGGGACAGAGGTCGTCGACGGCAAAACATTACGAAAATGTAATGAATTACAGAACGGCGCGTAACCTTGGTTCGTTAACGCTGGATAACGAGGGGATGAATGTGGACGGCCCGCGGCGGATTATGCGCAGCCGCGACCGGATGGGCCGTTGACGTGTCGCCTCCCCGAGCGGTTTATCGAGGTTGACATCAAAGTTCCATAATCAGCGATCTCTTTATATTGCGCGTGAGTTTTCGGACATTTGCGGGGGGCCGCATGGTGTCTGCACGCGCCAATGGATTTTCGCGCAAAGGCAAGGAAACGGCACATGAAGGTGCTGCTCATCGAGGACGACCACGAAACGGCGAATTTCGTCGCCTCCGGCCTCAAGCAGGACGGCCATCTCGTCGAGGTCGCCGGCGATTGCGGCCAGGCGCTGTTGCTTGCCGCCAGCGATAGCCATGACATTCTGATCGTCGACCGGCGGTTGCCCGATGCGGACGGCCTGTCCGTCGTGCGCACGTTCCGCGCCAATGGCGGCACCGCGCCGGTGATCTTCCTGACGACGATGAGCGGCATCGACGACCGCGTCGACGGGTTCGAGGCCGGCGGCGACGATTACCTGATCAAGCCGTTTGCATTCTCCGAGCTGCGCGCCCGGGTCCAGGCCCTCGGCCGCCGTCCGCCGATGACGCAGTCGGAAACGGTGCTCTCGGTCGGCGATCTGAAGATGGATCTGATCCGGCGCAAGGTGACGCGCGGCGCGCAGGACATCGACCTGCAGCCGCTCGAATTCCGGATTTTGGAATATCTGATGCGCAACAAGGGGCGCGTCGTCACCCGCACCATGCTGCTCGACCGGGTCTGGGACTTCCATTTCGATCCGAAGACCAAGGTGGTGGAGGCCAATATCTCGCGCCTTCGCAACAAGATCGACCGGCCGTTCGAGCAGCCGCTGCTGCACACGCTGCGCGGATCGGGCTACGTTCTGGAAGCGGCCGGCGCGAGCAGATGACCAAAGACCTCCTGCGCAGCTCGCCGTTTCGCATCACGCTGCTCTATCTGCTGCTGTTCACCGTGTCCTCGGTGGTGATGCTGGCGTTCATCTATCTCGGGGCTTCGCGCGAGTTCAAGAAAACGCTGCAGAATCAGATCTCGACCGAGATGTCGCTGCTCCAGGGCATTTTCCGGACCAGGGGCTATTCCGATCTCCTGACGACAATCCGTGCACGGGCCAACGCGCCAGCCACGGGCTTCTTTCTCTATGCGATCGAGGATCGGGCCGGCATGCAGACCATCGGCAATCTGCCGACCGACGAGCTTCGTTCCGGGTGGAGCGAGGTCATGCTGAAGCACAATATCGTCGATCCCGAGGATGGCGGGGCGACGCCTCTGATCATGTTCGGCAGCCGGCTCGACAATGGCACGCTGCTGATCGTCGGCGCGGGCCTCGATCAGTCGAAGGATCTGCGCGAGTTGATGATCCGGTCGCTGGTGAGTTCGCTGGCGGTGATTCTGCCGCTTGCGCTCGGCAGCGGCCTGTTCCTGAGCCGCGCCGCACTCGCCCGCGTTTCGACAATCCATCGCGCCAGCCGGCGGATCATGGCCGGAGACCTGTCCCGGCGGCTGCCCATCCATGGCAGCAACGACGAATTCGACCAGCTTTCCGAAAGCATCAACGCGATGCTCGAGCGCATCGAGGAGCTGATGGGCTCGGTGAAGCAGGTCACCACCGACATTGCCCACGATTTGCGAACGCCGCTTGGCCGTCTCAGACAGCGGCTCGAAGGTGCGAGGCTGGCAAACCCGACGACGGAGAGCTGTCTCGACGTGATCGATACGGCCAAGACCGAGACCGACCAGATCCTCAGGACCTTCGACGCGCTCCTGCAGATCGGGCAGATCAGTGCGCTCGACCTGCGCAAGCGCTTCAACGATGTCGATCTGTCGGACCTGACCGCGCAGCTCGCCGAGAGCTATCAGCCGGTCGCCGCCGAGAAGGGGCAGAATTTCACCGCGCAGATCGGTCCCGGCCTGCGGGTGCAGGGCAACCGCGAACTCCTGGCGCAAATGCTCGTCAACCTCATCGAAAACGCCATCAACCATTGTCCGGTCGGCGCCAGCATCACGCTTTGGGCGGGACGGCACGAGGGCAATGTCGAGCTGATCATCGGCGACACCGGGCCGGGCATTCCGACCGAGCACCGCACCAAGATCTTCCAGCCGTTCTACCGCCTCGAACGCAGCCGGAAGACCCCCGGCAGCGGGCTCGGCCTGGCGCTGGTTCGGTCGATCGCAGCCATCCACGGCATCCACATCGCCCTCGGCGACAACGCGCCCGGGCTGATCATCGGCCTCACCTTCCTGGACCGGCGGTTGCGCCGTCCGAATCCGGAGCGGAAGCGGAGTCTGGCGCAAATCGCGGTGCCCCGCCTCGCCCAGCGGCGGGCGTAGCGCCGCCGCCGGTCACTTTCCGCCTCAGGACGACGCCGGCTTCGGCGCGGCCAGCGCGAGCATCACCAGCGACAGCCCGAGGAAGAACAGGTTGATCCCGGTCAGCAATCCGATCACCCAGGCGGACGATGCCGGCCAGCCCTGCCAGATCAGGAAGGCCAGCACCAGATCGACGATGCCGCTGAACAGCGTCCAGCCCCAGCCCGACATGTGGTGACGGAAATCGAGCGCCGAGAAGATGGCGGCAAAGCCCTCGATGAGGAACAGGCCGACAAGCACCATGGTCAGCGTAACGACGCCTTGCAGCGGGCGGGCGACCAGCACGATGCCGAGGGCAATTGCCAGGATCGCGCCGAGCATCGACCACCAATAGCCGGGCATGTGCTTGGCCCGCATCAGCGCCAGCCCGCGCAGCAGTCCGCCGGCAATGAACAGCCAGCCTATCATGATCTCGACCGCGAGCGAGGTGATGAACGGCATCAGCACGGCAAACACGCCGAGGATGGCGATGATCACGCCCTCGACGAGGAACATATTGCGATGGGCAGCGATGGCCGCGGCGACTTCTGCGCGGACATCCTGCAGCCTTCCGGCGGATTGATCAGTCATTTTCGGTCTCCTTTTCAGGTCGGCTTGGGGGGAGCCTCGCTGTGGAGCCCGATCGATAGGCTAAGCGCCGCGCGGTCCCATGTTGAGATAGCGGTGACAGCGTCAAATTGTTTCCTCTCCGATTGGCCCGCCGGTCTATCCGGCATGTCTTTTGATCCACTCGGCGATGACCGGCCACGCCTCGTTCAAGGTGCGGCGTCCCATGAACAGGCCGATATGGCCACCCGGAACCAGCTTCTTCTCGATCCTGCCCGCCGGCGTGCCGAGCAGACGGTCGGCGTCGAACACCTGCTCCTTGGTGGTGATGTCGTCGGCATCGCCCGCCATTAGATAGACCGGCACGCGGACATCTTTCAGCGAAAGCCTGCGCCCAAGCCCGACGAACTCGCCTTTGGCGAAGCGGTTCTCCTTGAACAGAAGCTGGATCGCCTGGAGGTAGTAGCGGCCGGGCAGATCGATGGGGTTCTCGTACCAGCGCTCGAAACGCTCGGTGCGCTCGATATAGCTGCGGTCCTCGATATGCGCGTAGAGGTCGATGAACTTGCCGACATATTGCTCGTCGGGGTGCATGTTCTTCCAGCCGGCGAGCATGTACTGCCCGAGCATACGGCCGCGGCCCGCGTCAACCATCTCTTCGTAAAAGCTGAGCGGCAACTCATGCGCGATCCGCTTGATCGGGCCGTCGCCGGCATCGGTGTCGATCGGCGCACCGGCCAGCACGAGTGCTGCGACCTTCTCCGGAAAACGGCAGGCATACATCGCCGACATCCACCCGCCCTGGCAAAGACCGACCAGCACCGCGCGTCCGCCGAGATCGTCCACGGCGACGTTGATCTCGGCCAGATATTTGTCGATGTCGAAATCGGCCATGTCCTTCGTCGCCGTCTTCCAGTCGGTGACAAATACGCGAGAGAGACCGGAGGCGAGCAGTGTCTCGATGAGGCTCTGGCCCTTGGCGTAGTCGGCGATGGTCGCGCTGTGCCCGGCATAGGGCGCATCGACGAGGACGGGAACTGCCCGCGCGTCGCCTGCGCCCGGCGTGAACTCCCGCAGCCGCATCGTGTCCAGGTCCAGGATGACCCGATTCTCCGTCGCCCAATCGGATGGCGGCAGCGCTTCGATGGCTTCGGCCTCGGCGAGATAGCGCATATTGTCGGCAAACATGTGCAGCCCTTTCTGCTGCATCTCGACGGCGGCCGCGAGCGGCCAGAACCACGGCACGCTATGCTCGTGGAGCGGAGGAACCGGTTGCTGTCGTCATGCGCTGTTGTCCTTCTGATGCGGGAAGCCCGCTATGCGTCATCTGGCCTTTGGCGGCTTGTCCTCGACCGGCACACCCGTTGCCCGCGCCGACGCCTTGGCATGAGCGAGCAAGACCGCCACGGCGCAGGATGCCAGCCGGCTTTTTGCGCTATCGGCGCGGCTGGTGAGAATGATCGGCACCTTCGCGCCGAGCACGATGCCAGCCGCCTCCGCCTCGGCGAAATATTCGAGCTGCTTGGCCAGCATGTTTCCGGCTTCCAGATCGGGAACCACGAGGATGTCGGCCTCCCCGGCCACGGGCGAGGTGATGTGCTTGATTTCGGCGGCTTTGAGATTGACGGCGTTGTCGAAGGCGAGCGGCCCGTCGAGGATCGCCCCGGTGATCTGCCCGCGATCCGCCATCTTGCAGAGCGCGGCGGCATCGATGGTGGAGCGGATCTTCGGCGTCACGGTCTCGACCGCGGACAGAATGGCGACGCGGGGCATTTCCAGACCGAGTATATGGGCGAGATCGATGGCGTTGCGGACGATGTCGATCTTGTCCTCGAGGTCCGGGTAGATGTTGATCGCCGCGTCGGTGATGAGCAGCATGCGGGGATAGGACGGCACGTCGAACACGAAGACATGGCTGATCCGCCGCGCCGTGCGCAATCCGGTCTTATCGTTCATGACAGCATGCATCAGATGATCCGTATGCAGACTGCCTTTCATCAAGGCGTCGGCCTTGCCGGCCCTGCATAGCTCGACGCTTATGGAGGCCGCCTCGGCGGCGTCTTCCGCATCGATGACGGCATAGGCGGCGATATCAAGCTTCAGCGTTTCCGCCAGCGCGCGGATCGCCGTTACCGGCCCGATCAGCTTCGGCACGATCAGGCCCAGCTCGGCGGCCTCGACCGCTCCGGCAAGCGCGACATCGCTGAGCGGATAAACGACGGCCACCACAGGCGGCGTCATGCCTTCGGCTTTGGACAGGATGTGCTGGAAAATATGATGATGCCGTGTCACGTGTGACCCCGCATTTTGCATCGTCAGATACCTGGACGCGCCGAACCGCCATCGCCGTCGGCTGCCCGCCCGGCAATCCTAGCGGCAGATGGAGAAGAAAGCGACTACGTCTGGCGAGGCGGCCACTACAGTGAGGGGATGGTCGGGCCACCCCGCCAGACAAGGGATGCATCCAGTTCCGGATCGTCTACGTCAGAGGGGACGGTTCTGTGCAGGTAACACGCCGGACTGATTGGCGATGCGTCCTTTCGTATCCGCTATCCTAGATCGGGTTTCCTAACCGTCGGGTTGCCGTTTCTTTACATTTTCGTAATGCGCGGAGGTTTGCGGCCGGGAGGCGACGGGCTTTCCCATCGATTTCGCGGATGACGGACCGGCCTGGCGCTGGCAAAGTTCCCGCCGCCAAGCCGTCGCTACGGCGCGGCTTATACGAGCAACATCGAGGGCAGGAATGAACATCTCGTCTCTTCTGTTAACGGCGGCATTCGTCACCGGCGCCATCATCCCGCTGCAACTGGCGTTCAACGCCCAACTCGGAGCGGTGACGAAAAACCCCTACACCGCGGCACTGATCGTGTTCCTGGTCGGCGCGGCGCTGCTGTCCACCGCCGTTGCGCTGCTGCGGCCGCCGCTGCCGAGCGTCGCCGAACTCGTCGAAGCGCCCAAGACGATGTGGCTCGGAGGACTGATCGCGGCGGCATACATCCTGTCGGTCGTGGTGATTACCCCGCGGCTCGGCGTCGGCCTGACCACGGTCTTCATCCTCGCCGGCCAGATCGGCATGGCGCTGCTGATCGATCATTTCGGCCTGTTCGGCAATCCCCAGCATAGCCTCAATCTCTGGCGGCTCGGCGGCGCCCTGCTGCTGGTCTCCGGCATCATCGCGATCAAGACGCATTAACACGGGCCAACCGGCGAACCCCCGCACGCCCGAGCCGATCTTGCCGCAGTGAAATTACTGGCCGACGCATTATCTCTCATCCGGGCCGCCGCGCTTTCGGGGCGGCATCGTTGCGCATGGTCTGGCTCGACGACCGCCGCACGAAAAGGGGGAGGCTTCCGCATGATCGACAGATACGGGGATCACGCCGCCAATGAGCGCACCATGCTGGCCTGGGTGCGAACGTCGCTGGCGGTCGTCGCATTCGGCTTTCTGGTCGAGAAGTTCAACCTGCTGCTGCGGCTGTCCGGACTGGCGAAAGCCGACGTCGCCTCGTCGGCGCGCGTGGCGGAATGGGTCGGGCTCGCGTTCATGATCGCGGGGATCGCCATCCTCGTGCTGTCACTGGTTCGATTCGTTCAGACCGCGCGCGCGATCGACTCGGGCGACATCCGCCGCGCAAGCCGGAGGACGGACATCGCGCTGTTCGCGATGCTCGCGGCTCTTCTGTTCGCCGTCTCACTGTTTTTCAGTCACAGCATCGGAATGATGAGCTGACCCGGCCCGGCCGGGACGCATTATCGGCGCCGGACATGCTTCCCGGCGCGCGTACCCGGCTGCGGCAGATCGGCTGCCGCGGTCTTCATCGCGGGGCTGCTGACGCCGCCGCTTTGTGCCAGGATCTGCCGGGCCTTTTCCTGCCCGCGCTTCTGCTGGTCGGCGGTCAAGGTCTTCTCAAGCCTGTCGCGCATCACGGCTCCGCTGCCGTTTCCGCGGATCACCGCGGCGGCGTAATCGGCATAGGCCGCAACCGGATCGGCCGGGCCGCCAAGCCCGTGATCGTTCATGTCGCCCAGACTGCGTAGCGCGGTCATGTCGCCGGCACCGGCGGCCGTGGTCAGCCATTTGCGGGCCTTGGCGAAGTCCTGCACCGCGACGTTGCCGTCGAGATAGAGCAGGCCGAGCTGACGGCTGGCGTTGAGATTGCCCGCCTTGGCCGCTTTGGTCAGCCATGCAATGGCGTGTCGAGGATTGGCGTTCGTGCCGATGCCGTATTGGTACATGTCGCCAAGCCGGTACTCCGCAGACGCATCGCCTTGCTTGGCGAGGCTGGTATAGAGGCCGAACGCCAACTGGTCGTTGCCGTTTCGAGCCGCGTTATCGGCCCTCGCCCTCTCGCGCTGGGGGTTGTGCTCGGCTGTGGTTACAAATCCAGCTCCGGCGACGTAGCCGCTGACCGCCAGCACCGTGGCGGCGACCAGAATGGTGACGGTCTTCCAGTCCATGTTGTCCATGACTTTTCTCCTTTTTGAACGAGGGAAGCGCCGCTCAGTTCATGAACCAGCCATGGCTGACGACGATGGACTGGCCGGTAAGCGCGTTGGTGTCGAAGCTGGCGAGGAACACCGCGACATCGGCGACGTCCTGCATGGTCGTGAACTGCTTATCGACGGTGCCGCCGAGCATCACGTCTTCGACCACCTGCTTTTCGGTAATGCCCAGATCCCTGGCCTGTTCGGGGATCTGCTTCTCAACCAGCGGCGTCTTGACGAAGCCGGGGCAGATGACGTTGGACCGCACGCCGTGCTGCGCGCCTTCCTTGGCCATCACGCGGGCGAAGCCGAGAATGCCGTGCTTGGCGGCGACATAGGCCGACTTCAGCGGCGAGGCTTCATGGCTGTGGACCGAGCCCATATAGATCAGCGAGCCGGATTTCTGCCGGTACATGTGCTTCACCGCAGCCTTAGTCGTCAGAAACGCACCGTCGAGATGGATGGCGACCAGCTTGCGGAAATCGGCATAGGGGAAGTCCTCGATCGGATGCACGATCTGGATGCCGGCATTGGAGACCAGCGTGTCGATCCGCCCGAACCGGCCGGCCGCCGCGTCCATCGCATCGTTGACCTCGCCTTCATTGGTCACGTCCATATGCAGCGCGACGGCCTCGCCGTCCAACTCACCGCGGATGCCGTTGACGGTTTCCTGCGCACCGTGCAGGTCGATGTCGCAGACGACGATCTTGGCGCCTTCGCGGGCCATGGTCAGCGCGATCTGCCGTCCGATCCCGGAGCCGGCCCCGGTGACAACGGCGACATTGTTCTCAAGTTTCATAGGTCTTCCTTTCGTATCGGCCCTCGTGGAGGAGGGCGTTCGCGCTTGATATCGCAATGCGCGTGCCAAGCTGGAAGTCTATGAAAAGCAAAGGAATTCACTGATCGGCCTGCTACGCGACCGGTGCATATCCACCGAAGTGGGATATTTTGCACCACCGGAAATGCGGCGGCGAAGCAAAAATCCGCTCCCGCCAGCCCCGCGATTGTGCACTCGACACGGAGCTGTCGGTGGTCAGTCGCCATCTTGCGATCATGAACGTAAGGGCGAGCTATAAGGGTCCTATTGTGGGTTCAGTGGGCCACAATCTTGAGAGGTTCGCGTGGCCTCGTTTAACAGGACAAGTAAGTCGATTTTCCATAACCAGATAATTATTACGTATAAAGTGATTTTTCGCTTGAAAAGCAAAATTTATGCGGGTAAAATACACGTTGTTACCGTCCGCTTGTCAATTCATCACAGTTTTGGTACAGCTTTCCCTTGAAATCAACTTCAGGGATAGGGCCCGATGCATGACAATCGTCTCGAAAGAGTGCGACGCTACGCGGAGCTTTTTTATTTTTTTGCGGCCGGAGCAGCGGGTGCGGTTGCCGTATACGCTTTCTTTTTCCGATGAATTTCGCTTAAGCCACCCCACTCCTTCTATTCCGAATTTGGGGTGGAGGTAAAATTTCGCTATCCGTTTACAGGTTTCACGAAACTTCGAATAGTCGATGATGCAGTCAGGGACAATTAAGCTTTTCGGGAGTTGATTTGACTCTTCCCACGACTTTTTCTAGTTCGCCCCGTTATACTCCGTAAGCGGAGAACACCGCGCAAGAACGACTGGCGGACTGGAATTTACCGTCGCGCAACCTGTCAGACCCGCCGTCAACAGAGCGCCACTCGGCAAACACTTTAGCTGCTTGATTGTCGGCTCGGGCTTGCGCAAGATCCCATCCGTCAATTGCGGGGGTTCTGCAACAGCCGATGCAGGTAGTAGATCGCCCCGACAAGGCCAAGCACGAGGACGGCGAGCAGCACTAGCCGGGCATCGTGGAGGTTGTGCATCAGGCCGACGATATGGGCGGAGAAATAGGAGCTGGCGAACAGCCAGAACCCGGCCCAGAGCCCGGCGCCGACGACATTGGCGGCGAAGAAGCGCCACCACGGCATTTCGAGGCTGCCGGCGATGATGCCGTTCAGCTGCCGCAGGATGATGAAGAACCTGGCGACGAGGACCACGAGGACGCCATAGCGCTGGAACGGCGCTT
Source organism: uncultured Alphaproteobacteria bacterium (assembly GCA_963727575.1). Lineage (GTDB taxonomy): Bacteria > Pseudomonadota > Alphaproteobacteria > Rhizobiales > Rhodomicrobiaceae > JAHQVI01. The sequence goes on along the minus strand of CAVSIA010000011.1, from coordinate 11,805 downwards.
CGAACCGTGCCAGCCGGTCTTCGGTGAGGCCGGAGTGCCGCCCGAGAGCCAAAATCGCGCGCCTGCCGAAGCGGCGGCCGATCAGATAGCCCATATTGTCGCCGAGGACCGACCCGGCCCATACCGCGAAGAACAGCCCGGTCACGCTGACCTCACCGGCGCCGGCCGTCGCGCCCAGCGCGATCATCAGCGTTTCGCCGGGCAGCGGCAGTCCGAGCGACTCCAGGCTGACGATCAGGACCACGAGCGGCGTGCCGTATTGGAGCACGTAGGGGATCAGGTCTGACATTTGGATCGGGTCTCGCAATCGAAAGATATGCACTCTACGGCTAACGCCCGACCGGCCGCCGGGGTCCCATTCGCCGTTCGCCCACGAGGCGCGCGGCCGGGGGATATGCCCCACGATGCTGGTGGATATGCACAACCAGCCCAGGCGAGACGCTGTCTGCCCGACAATAACGGCCCGGTAAAATTATTCGATTTCAATCGACTAGCTCGAATGATCGAACTGGCACGGCGGTTGCTCCCTTAATGGTATCAGGCGCTCCGGTTCCTCGACGAACCGCCCGCTGCTTTGCGAGAGACGATCCATGACGGAAGAAGATATTAACAGCTTGAACACCAAGTTCGACACACTGAAGAACCAGTTGATCGAGAGAGAGCACAAGCTCGCCTCGCGCGGCGTGCTCGCCGGTTCGACGCGGCTCAAGGCGGCTGCGCTTCAGGTCCAGCAGGTCTATGCGTCGAAGCTTGCCGAGGAGCTGGCCAAAGGGTCGAAACACGCCCAGCGAAAGGCGACGATCGCCGCCGAACTCGAAGCGCTTAAACTCTATATCAACCAATGGTTTGCGCTAATCGATCGGGACTTTAAAGCGGGACGCTAAGTCCCGGCTCGAATGCGCCTGTCGCCAAAACGATCGCGGCAGGCGCTGCAGGAGGCATCGGCCTCCTTATCTGACGCGGTCAGCGCGGCCCCTTGAATGGGGCTGAGCGATTGCGTCTTATACAAGATGGACGGCAGATGCGCGCGGGGTCGCGCTGCCGTCCACGCTTGGTATTTGCGGAAGCGCTGCGTCCGACCGGGCCCGCGGCTCGATTTTGAACTCGGGGCAGCACCGAGCGTTGCCCTCGGCAATGGCGGCGCTTGATATGCTGCTTGAGGTTGGCGCCCCGCTTGGGCCAGATTACGACAGCGCCGGGCGCGGGCCATGAGGTAAGGTGGGGGCCCTGCATCGGAGTGACGACATGTCGGCAACATTCATGGCCACGACCTCCACGAAGGGTTTCCCGATCTATCGGCCCCTGGGTTTGGCGCTGGGCATCGCCGGCCTCGCTTTGCTGATGGCGCTGGCGCTGCTGATCATGACGTCGTGGACGGCCCTGCAGCAGCTCAAGCCGGTCAGCCTGCATGCCTATCACCTCAATCAGGTCTATGAAGCCTCGCTCAGGGCGCAGGAGCTGCTGGAGCGCCTGCTGGCAACCGGCAAGGCACCCTCTCCAGCGGAGATCGACCCGCTGCGGCGCAGCTTGAACCGGATCATCGCCGAGAACGGCCATTTGAATCCGACCACGCCGGAAAGACTGCAGAACGCGCGGACTGTGCTCGACGATTTCGCCAACACGCCCAAAGGTGCGTTGGTTGCCGCCCTCGGTGAAATCCGCGCCGTCGTCGAGCGCGAAAGCAACGCCCAGGAACGGGTCATCCGCACCATGCGCGGCACCGCGGAACGCGAGCTCGGCTTTGCTATCGGCGCGCTGTTCCTGCTGCCTGCGGCCGTCGCCCTGCTGATGCTCCTGCTGCGTGCGCAGATCTTCCGTCCGCTCGTCAACATCAACAGTCTCCTCCAGCGGCTCACGGTCCACGACTTTCGCCCCGCCTCCGCCGAAGCCGCGGCTCCGATGATCCAGCCGATCATCCGCAGCTTCAATCAACTCGTCGGCCGGCTCAATGAAGCTGAGGCCGAGAATCTCGAACGCCGCCGCGCGCTCGAATTGCAGGTGCGGGCGGCGACGGAAACGCTATTGCGCCAGCAGCGCAACCTCGCTGCGGTCGACCGCCTCGCGGCCGTCGGCGAGATGTCGGCGCGCATCGCCCATGAGCTGCGCAATCCGCTTGCGGGCATGGAAATGGCGCTGCGCAATCTGCAGGCGGATTGTCAGACCGAGAGCTGCCCGAGCAGCGAGATCCACGACCGTCTCGATCCGGTGATCCGCGAATTGCAGCGCATTGCCCGGCTGCTGAACGATCTCCTGGAAGGCGCGCGGGCGCATCCCGAGATGGCGGCCCGGTTCAATCTCGCCGCCGATGTCGCCGAGTTCATGGCGCTCGCCCGCTATCAGGCGCCGGAGCGGATCCAGCTCGCAGCCGATATTCCGGAGACGATCGAATGCCGGCTGCCGCGCGACGGTCTGCGCCAGGCGCTGCTCAACCTGATCCTCAACGCCGTCCAGGCGATCGGCAAAGGCCCCGGTTCGGTGAAGGTGAGCGCGGCGCCCAAAAATCGTGCCATCGAGATCCGGGTGCGGGACGACGGCCCGGGCTTTCCGTCGGAGATGCTGGAATTCGGACCGCGCCCCTTCGCCACCGGCCGCGCCGACGGCACCGGGCTTGGCCTCGCCATGGTGCGCCGGTTCGCAACAGGGGCCGGCGGCGGCATGACGCTGGCGAATGCGCCGGGCGGCGGCGCGGATGTGACCCTGACCCTGCCATGCGGGACCGACCGATGACCAACCAGCTCCTGATAATCGAGGACGAACCGCTGCTCGGCACCGAGCTGCAGCGCCACTATCGCCGCGCTGGCTGGGACGCGCTCCTGGCGCCGTCGATCAAAGCCGCCGAACAGATGCTGGGCTCCGGGCTCGCCGATCCGGTCGTCGTACTGTCCGATCTGGCTCTGCCCGATGGCAGCGGCCTCGACCTTCTGGACCGCCTGCACAAGCGGATGGCCGGGGGAAGCGAATGGATCTTCCTGACCGGCTACGGCGAGGCGCCCGACGCCGTCCGCGCGCTACGCCTCGGTGCGTTCGACTTTCTGACCAAGCCTTGCGACACCAACCGCCTCGATCTCATCGTCGCCGGCGCGGCGCGCAGCGCCATCGCCCAGCGCCGCCTTGCCCGCCAGATGCACCAGGAAGGCAGCCGCTTTCAGCCTGACGCCTATGTCGGCCAGGGGGCGGCGGCGCAGGCGGTACGCGACATGCTGCGACGTCTGACCGGCGTGCCGTTTTCCGCGGTCACCATCACCGGCGAAACCGGCACGGGCAAGGGGCTCGCTGCGAAGATCCTGCATTATTCCGGACCAGCGCGCCGCGGCCCCGCTCGTCGAGGTAAACTGCGCCGCGCTGCCCCACGATTTGCTGGAATCGGAGCTGTTCGGCCACGAAGCCGGCGCGTTCACCGGCGCCAAGGCACGCCACAAGGGGCTCATGGAGCAGGCGCAGGGCGGCACGCTGTTCCTCGACGAGATCGGCGAGATGCCGCTGTCGCTGCAGCCCAAGCTTCTGAACGCCATCGAGGACCGCCAGATCCGGCGCCTCGGCGGCGAGCAGGAGATCCGCATCGACGTGCAGCTCATCGCCGCCACCAATTGCGACATCGCCAAGGAGGCGCAGGCCGGCCGTTTTCGCGTCCGACCTCTATCATCGGCTCAACGTATTCGAGATCGCGCTGCCGCCGCTGCGCGAGCGGCCGGAGGACATCGAGGAGCTGACCGCCGCTTTTGTCACCGAATTCAACGTCAAGGCGAAGAAGAAGGTGCGCGACCATTCCCGAGGAGATCTGGGCCGCGCTGCGCGCCTATGAGTGGCCCGGCAATGTCCGCGAACTGCGCAATGTCATCGAGCGCTCGGTGCTGCTGTCGAGAGTCCGAAGTGCTGCCGTCCGCGTGGATGAATTTGCGTCCGGCGACGGAATTGCCGGGCCGCGCGGACGCAGGCCCGGCAGGACGGCCATGGCTTCACATGCCGCTGGACGGCTCGATGGCGCTCGACGACATGGACCGCCACATCATCGAGACCGCCCTCAAACGCCACGATTTCAACGTCACCGCGACCGCGCGCGCGTTGGGGACGACGCGGGAAACGCTGCGCTACCGTATCCAGAAATACGGCCTGCATCGCGAGACGGCGAGCGGCTGATTTATACGCAGGCAAGCGCCCGTCGCCCCGGCCTTGAGCCGGCGCCTACTCGCCTCAATGTCGTCAATCGCCCGCGGACACGATTAGATCCCGGCTCAAGGCCGGGGCGACGGTAATTGCTCTCACTTTCCGGCTGCGCCCGACGGCTCCACAAAACCGCCGAGCTTCGTCTATACTCCCCGCATCCCAACCCAGGAGTGCGCCATGAGCGATTTCCACGGCGTGTTTCCCTTTCTCGTCTCCCCCATCGACGCCTCGGGCCGCATCCTGACCGAGGTGCACGGGCGCCTCGTATCCGACCTGGTCGACGCAGGCGTACACGGCCTGACGCCGCTCGGCTCGACCGGCGAATTCGCCTACCTCAATCGCGAGCAGCGCATCGCCGTGGTCCAGGCAACGGTCGAGGCGGCGGCGGGGCGCGTGCCGGTGATTGCGGGCGTTGCCTCGACATCGACCGAGGATGCCGTCGAACAGGCGAGGATCTATCAGCGGCTGGCGTGTCCGGGATCCTTGCGGTCCTGGAGTCCTACTTTCCGCTCCGCGACCCCGAGGTCGAAAGCTATTTCCGCCAGATTGCCGACGCGGTCGATATTCCCGTCGTGCTGTACACCAACCCGCAGTTCCAGCGCAGCGACCTCAGCCTCGACGTGATCACGCGGCTGTCCGCGCATCCACGGATCGGCTACATCAAGGACGCCTCCACCAATACCGGCCGGCTTCTGGCGATCATGGACCGCTGCGGCGACCGCCTGCGCGTGTTCTCCGCCTCCGCCCACATTCCCGCATGCGTGATGATGATCGGCGGCGTCGGCTGGATGGCCGGCCCGGCCTGCCTGGTTCCGCGCCAAAGCGTCCGCCTCTATGAGCTTTGCCGGGCAAAACAGTGGGACGAGGCCATGGTGTTGCAGCGGGAGTTGTGGCGGATCAACGAAATTTTCGCGCGCTTCAAGCTCGCCGCATGCATCAAGGCCGGGCTGCAGGCGCAAGGCTACGCTGTCGGCGACCCGGTGCCTCCGCAAGCCGCGCTCACGGCGGAGGAACGCAAGGTGGTCGAGGACGCGCTCGACGCATTGGGCGCGCTGGGCGGCTAACGAAACCCTGCAAAACCGTTACCCGGAATAGTCCGGAAGCTGAAAATCGTCCGCGAAGGTCCGCTTCATCACCCACTCCGAGATCCAAGGCAGGTTGATGACGTAGGTGCTCCAATTGCGCGCATGCACGCCGAGCCAAGTCTTGGGAGCGAACCACGCGCTGAAGGTCTCCGCGCTGTCCTGCTTCTTGGTAATGAACGGCTTGAACCGCTCCTGATAGCGCCGAAAAGCGATCTCATGATCGCCGTCCGCGGCTTTCAGCTCGCCGGCCAGCACATAAGCGCCGCCCATCGCCAGTGCGGACCCTTCGCCCGCCAGCAGCGACGGGCAGTAGCACGCATCGCCGACCAGCGTGACCCGGTCGTGGAACCAGCGGTCCAGCCGGATCTGGCTGACCACGTCGAAATACAGATCGTCGGTCCGGCGGAGCGCCTCCAGGATCTCCGGACATTCCCATCCACCATCGGCAAAGTCCTCTTCGAGCATCGCTTTCTGCGCCGCCAAGTCCTGGTGATGCGCCTCGATGCCCTCGGGCCGGGAGAAGAAAAAGAACAAGCCCGTCCGCCCGTCACGCAGCGAGTAGCGCGCCACCTGCCGGCGGGGGAACCCATAGCTGACATAGATGTCTTCGTCGCGGTGCGGATAGTTGTCCGCGTTGAACGCGGCGACGCCGCAGCCGAGATATTTCTCGTGCGTTTCGCTGTTGGGAAAGGCGATATGCCGAACGGCAGAGTGCAGCCCGTCCGCGCCGACGACCAGATCGAAATGCCGCGGCGGTCCGTTCTCGAACGCCACCTCGACGCCGTTGCCGTGCGGGGTGATGGCGGCAATGCTGTCGGCGAATATCGTCTCCGCCCGATCCGCGACGGACTGATAGATCCGCCGGCTCAGATCGCCTCGCAGAATGCTGAGGAAGCGGCCGGCGGTCGCCGCGCGAAAGGCGTCGCCGTCGATGGTCCCCGCCCGCTTGCCGTGGCTGTCGACCAGCCGGAGTTCGCTGATCGCGGTAGCCGTCCTTTTGCAGCGCGGGGAGCAGCCCCATGCGCTCCGCCACCTCGTAACCAATCCCCCAGAAGTCCGTCATGTAGCCGCCCGGACGCAGCGCCGGAGCGTGTTCGACGATCGTCGGCGTAAAGCCCCAGTGGAGCAGCCAATAGGCAAGGGTCGGCCCGGCAATACCGGCGCCGGAAATCAGCACGGTCTTGTTTCTCATCGGGAAACCTACCAATCGTTTCGTGGAGAGCGGCCGCGTCGAACGCAAGAGACGGAATGGCCGCTATTGAACGCATGGTTGTGCGTATGTCTCGCGGAGACATCCTCGTGGGATGATGCGCCTCAATCGGTTCAGGGCGCAAATCCGCCTGCGCCGGGATTCCGCGCATTCCATTGATGCCAACGTTCAAGGCGTGCGCCTGTTCCATGCCGAAAATATGGCGGCATCGCCGCCTCGACACCACGCTCGATGGGTTCCCCAGAGCCGGCCGGCCGTGAAAGCGGCAAAGCGGCGTTCGTTGAAATCGCTCCAAAGCGGGACATGCGCGCAAAAATTGCATAAGCCGTTGGACTTCAATTAAGGGGATTTTCAATTTTCTGTCCTAGCCTTTGTCTCGGGGTACACCGCATTCAATTGAGGACGCGCCATGACGATCGGAAAGACCATTCTGGCCATCCTGTTCGCCAGCCTGGCGAGCACGGCCGCAAATGCCGGCACCGTCGAGAAGCTTTACCAGACCTCAGCCGGGCACGACCTCGTCAAGCTCCGGGCGCAGGTCGAGGAAATGGCACATCTGGCCAAGGCCGAGGTCGAGGCTCACGGCGTCGATGAGGCAACGAAAGCCTTCCGCAAGTCGCCATGGCACCGCGCCGCGAACGGGCTCCACATCTGGGGCGTGACCACCCAGGGCATAAGCTGGTTCGACGCCGGGCATCCGGAGCTGGAGGGCCTCAACGTCAGCGAGATGAGCGACATGCACGGGCGCAACTGGGCGCAGCTCGCGCTCGCCTCGGCCGACGGCTCCGGCGACAAGACCTTCGAAATTACCTTCCCGCATCCCACGCTCAAAACCGCCGCTCGCGGTCTGCACAATTGCTTCAAGGTCAAGTCGAGCGATCGCGTTCTTTGCGCTGGAGCCTTCCTCGACGGCGAGTGAGCTGAAGTGTGTCCGAGAACGAACGATCTGCAGCCTCGCCCATGCAGAAGGCGACTGTCCGGGCTTCCGTTTTGCGCCGTGTTTGGCAAACGGTGAGAAGCCGCTTGCTGGCGATCCCGCTTGCCGGCAAGATCATCCTTCCCATTCTGATCACGGCCGTCTCGCTGGGGATCGTCGCGCGCTTCGGCTATGTCGCCCTGAATGAGCAGCGGGCCGCGTTGAGCCGTGAGCTGGAGGCCTATGCCACCGGGCTGGAACGCGCCTCGGCGCTTCCCAACCAACTCGTCGCGGTCAGAGCCGGCCTCTACAAGCTTTCTGTCTGGGGCATCGCAAGTCTGCCGTCGGACGACCTGACGCAGCTCAAAATCGAAATTCGTGCTTCGGTCACCGCGGCCGAGGAAGCGCTCACGCTCCTTGAGAACGAGGGCGTCGACCAGGCCGGCAACGTCCGCGAGATGTTCGACCGTTACGCCAAGGCCGTCGAGCAGGCTTTGGCGCTGATCGACCGCAGTCCGATCGTAGGCGCGACCGCAACCCGCGGCCTTGAGCGGCTCTATGTCGAGCTCGCCGCCGCCAGCGAGCGACTCGCCAAAGCCGCCGCGCTGCGCTTCGAGGCCAAAACCCATGCCGCCAACGAAGACGCCCAAACCATTGTCGAACGCTTCGCGCTGATTTCCGCCCTGCTGTTCGGCGCGTCCACCGCGCTCGGCGTCTTCGTGGCGTTCCAGATCTCGCGGCCGATCCGAGAGCTGATTCTGTCCATCGGCGAGCTGCGGCGCGGCGCACCCGATGTGACGGTGCCCTATTGCGAGCGGAGCGACGAGATCGGCGCCGTCGCCCGGGCTTTGCAGAACTTCGCCGAGTCATTGGATGTCCGCCGGGAACTCGAGGCGGAGCTCCGCGATCAGAAGGATCACGCGCTTCAGCTCGCCGCCGCGGCCGAAGCTGCATCGGTGGCGAAATCGTCGTTCCTGGCGAATATGAGCCATGAGATCCGCACGCCGATGAACGGCGTTCTCGGCATGGCCGAGCTGCTGAAGATGACGGAGCTCAACTCCAAGCAGGAGATGTTCGCCGACACGATCCTGAGCTGCGGATCGGCGCTGGTGCAGATCATCAACGACATTCTCGACTTCTCCAAGATCGAGGCGGGCAAGCTGGAGCTCGATCCGGCGCCCTTCGAGCTGACCGAGGTGGTCGACGACGTTGCGGCGCTGCTCGGCTCGACGGCGCGGGAGAAGGGCGTCGAGCTGATCGTGCAGATCGATCGATCGACGCCGGAGCTTCTGGAAGGCGATGCGGGACGCATCCGGCAGGTGGTGACCAACCTGGTCGGCAACGCGGTCAAGTTCACCGACCAGGGCTTCATACTGATCTCGGTTTCCGCGACGACGCCGAAGGGCGATACCGCGCGACTGCACATTGAAGTCCGCGATACCGGGATCGGCATCCCAGAGGAAAAGCTCAAGGCGATTTTCGACAACTTCAACCAGGCGGAAAACTCGACGACCCGCAAATATGGCGGCACCGGTCTAGGCTTGTCGATCTCGCGCAGCCTCGTGAACGCCATGCACGGCACGATCGGGGTCAAGTCAACCGTCGGCGAAGGGGCGACGTTCTGGTTCGAAATCGACCTGCCGGTGATCGAGCAATCGTCCGGCGCCGCGGCCGGGTCGACGCATCTCGACGGTCTGACCATTCTCGTCGTCGACGATCTTGCGGTGAACAGGCAGATCCTCCACGAACGCCTGGCGAGCTGGGGCGCGACCCCGGTCCTGTGCGACAACGCAGCCGCCGGTCTGCAGCGTCTGCGCGAGGCGGCCGCGAAGCATGAGCCGATCCTGATCGCGCTGATCGATTATCAGATGCCCGGCACGGATGGGCTGGAATTCCTGCAGCAGGTGCGATCGGATCCGACTATCGACCAGACCAAGGTCATCGTGCTGACATCGGTGGACAGCGACACGGTCACCTCCGGGCTGCGCAAGGCCGAGGCCGACGATATACTGACCAAGCCGGTGCGCTCCAACGTGCTGACACAGTCGATCGCCGACGCGATATCCGATCTGAGCCGTGTCGCCATTCAACGCATCGGGCAGGAGACCCACCAAGCCGTGCGCGGCGACCTCGCGCCGGGCGAGGCGGGTGCCGGCAAGAGGATCAAGCTGCTGATCGTCGACGACAATCGCTTCAATCGTCTGCTGATCGAAAACATGATCGATGGCCCTGTCTACGACCTGTCCTTCGCGGAGAATGGCGAGGCCGCTCTGGCCACGGCCAAGACGGTGGAATTCGACCTGATATTGATGGACATCGCCATGCCGAGAATGGACGGCGTCGACGCGACCCGCGCCATCCGCACCTTCGAGCGCTCCGCCGGGCGGCACAACGTGCCCATCATCGCGCTGACCGCGCACGCCCTCCCAGGCGATCGCGAACGCTTCCTGGCGGCCGGAATGGACGACTATCTGTCCAAGCCGGTCAAACAGGCCGATCTCGACACGATGTTCGAGAAATGGCTGGGCCGCACCTATCAGGCGGCAATGGCGAGGTGAGCGGCGGACGGGCTCGCGTAGCGGGCGAAGGCTCGGGCCAGCCGAGTTATTATTTACGCCGCAGCACTCTTGCAGCATCCGACGCGACGCGATAAGAGTGCTGCGATCGGAGAGGTGCTAGAGTGGTTGAATAGGCCGGTCTCGAAAACCGGTGAGCGCGCAAGCGTTCCGAGGGTTCGAATCCCTCCCTCTCCGCCAGACACTGATTATCACCTTGATTTACTAACATTATTTTACTCCTAGTGTTCGCATCCCCCATTTTGTCCCCCTGATACATCTCAGGGTGAATGCGTTTGATGGCTTGTTCGCTGCCAATAGCCATGCGGCCAATATTGCACGCGCAAATCGCTGCCCATCTTGCGGTGTGGGTGGCTATTAATACAGACATGTTTGCAGGAGACTACGAGCCAAAATGCAGGTCACTCCTGCCAACTCGGCGGCAAGAGGCTGTTCTCGCCACAATACGGCCGCTGGAGGGCGTCGCTGCTGTGCCGTTGACAGCGATGTTGATGACTATCCCATAGCAAATGCCGGACAACACCCAGACCTTGGTTAGTTCTACCGAGATCGGCTATCTGCCTTTCGGCCGCGAACAGGCGAACCTGTTCTTCCAGGTCATCGCCCGGCGGTACGAGAAGGGCTCGCTGATCCTGACGTCAAATCTAAGTTTCGGCAGCTGGGATGAAGCCTTTGCCGGCGATGCGGTTCTCACCGCCGCCATGCTCGTCGGATTTCTCTCTCATCTGCGCTCCTTACGTCGTTACGATGAGCAAGAAATCCCCCACTTCTGGTTAACCCGATCTGTCTCACGAATGCTGATGCCGGACACCTACCCTGACCATCGTGATTGCCGATGGAACGCAACCGGGGCGTTTACCGCCCGGGACCCCGCATCAGGCTTTCGCGGCTGAAGACAACCAAGATATCCTTCGCGCTCCTCTGGACCCCATCGAGCAAGGGAGATTTCACTCCCCCTCGCACACCCTCGACCGCTGATTGCCGGACTTTGCTGGAGCTTCGACGAAGGAGTAGTATCGCGCAATGGTCGTCGATGAGGGCGCTGTACGAAACGACCTGACCTAGCCGCTGACTGCGGCGAGGGTGGCATCGACTTTCGATACGTAGAGTCCAGAGCGTGGGTACTGCAAGGCACAGTTGGCGCAAATGCGAACGAAGCTGCCTAGCATTCTTCCGGTCGATACTACCGTTCGCGATTTCGAATAGCCACTCGCCCACAGACTTACCCCATTCATCGAGGTCAGCACGCGACGCGCAAGCCAGCAAAGCAATCCGCATTTCACTATCTGCCGTGAGTTCGATATCTCCGCGCCGGCGAAGAACGCGCGTCAAGATGCGCACTTCCTCGGCAAGGCCCGGATGTCGGGCCACCGCGGCGATTGCCGCTAGGCCCATAATGACGGTGAACCCGATATCCTGGTCGGGGTCTAGGCTAAGGCGGTACTTCACTTTGCGTAAGAGGCCGGCAATGAGCTCGACGATTTCGCTGTCCAGCTTAAACACGAGAGCGTAGTTCACGACGCCCGCGAAAACTTTCGTCTCCAGAGGCTTCTCATCCACCGGTTTGCGCAACTCCGTGAGTAGCTCTTCCGGGAAAGCCAGGGCGGCATCCATACCGCCTTCGACGGGGCTAGGCGCGTAAGCCGAAGGCACGGATGTGTATGTGGCGAGGCTGCCGTCGCCATCGCCCACAATCAGGGTCTTGAGCGGACCCTCTGGCAAAATGTCTTTCGCTTCGGCCCCCGCAATGCGGGCGCGGGTGAGCAATTCGATCTGCAACTGCCTAGCTGTCATCAGATCGGGCAGCCACCTCGGCTCCAAACGAAGATCAGCGAGCGACTGCATATAAAACGT
>CAVSIA010000010.1:0-184371 GCA_963727575.1 uncultured Alphaproteobacteria bacterium | reverse complement strand
GAAGGGGGCTTTTTGCTTCAAGCGTCAGCGCCATAACTGGCCTGATTTTACTCCGCCACGATGGCCGGAAATTGCTCCGCCGTTGACACCGATCACCTCGTGCCAGGCCTCGACAGGGAGCTGGCTGGTGATCAGCGTCGAGCCGGCGCCGTAGCGATCCTCGACGATTTCCATGAGATCGCGCCGCTGGCTGGCGGTGAGGCGATCGGGTCCCCAATCATCGAGGATCAGGACGTCGACCTTGGTGAGCGTCCGGAACAGCCGAGCGAGTCGTCATAGATTGGAATTTGGAGGGTTGGGCTGGGTCGCGCATGGCAGTGCATGCCGCAAACTCGGGCGCGACGCAGCCCAAGCCGTGTTGAACGAAGCCGCGGCCCGCCCGCGATGCGGTCTATGTGGATTGAGGTATCGGCCGTATCAGGGACCGATGGCTTGCGAGGACGCCGATTGGTGAGCGACGGTTTAGCTGGAGCCTCAACAGTGCTGTCGACGAGCGCTGGAACGATATTCGATCGGCCGTAACCGGTCCTTGTGTAGCGCTGATTGCAGCCCTGCGAAGCACCGCTCCGACATGCGAGGGTGAGACGGCTGACGGTCGATTGGGAAGTGTCATGGTCATGAGCTGTCGAGTCTTCGCTGGCGTGGGCCGGGCAGGATCTCGACGATCACCATGCGGCTGCCGCAGCACGGGCATGGCGGTTGCTTTGGCGGCTCCTCCGCTTGCTTTGGTTCGCTCTCGCAGATGGTGGCCGCCGCGATGGCGGGTATTTCTGCAAGCAGTCTACGGATCAAGGCGAGTTTCCTGCGGCGATGGCCGTTGGCGAGGAAGCCGTAATGCCGGATGCGCTGGAAGCCGTCGGGCAGCACATGGAGCAGAAAGCGGCGAATGAACTCATCCGCTGTGAGCGTCATGGGCTTGATCTTGGCTGCATCGCGATAATCTCGCCACGTGAAGGTGATGCGGCCGTCGGCAAGAGCCAGGAGGCGGCGATTTGAAATTGCGACCCGATGCGTGTAGCGAGCGAGGTAGGCAAGAACTTGATCGGGGCCGGCGAACGGGCGCTTTGCAAAGACTTGCCATTCTATGTTGCGCAGGGGAGTGAGAAATGCCTTGAACGCACGGGCGTCGGCGAGGTGGCTCAGATCGCCGAAGAAGCGCAGCTTGTCCGCCCGATGAGCCGCCATCAGCTTGTTCAGGAACAGCCGGCGGTAGAGGCGAGACAGCACACGCACGGGCAGGAAGAAGCCCTTGCGGCACGCAATCCAACGATCGCCGTCAGGGGACAGCCCGCCGCCGGGCACGATGCAATGAACGTGCGGGTGGTGGGTGAGTGTCTGCCCCCAGCTGTGCAGCACCATGATGGCGCCGATCTCGGCCCCGAGATGGGTTTTGTCGGCGGCGATCGTCTTGAGCGTCTCGGCCGCTGCCTCGAACAGCATTGCGTAGACGATGGCCTTATTATGATAAGCGATCGCCGCGATCGGCGCCGGCAATGTGAACACGACATGGAAGTACTCCACCGGAAGCAGATCGGCTCGTCGCGCTTCCAGCCAATCCCGAGCCGAGGATCCCATGCACTTCGGGCAATGCCGATTACCACAAGAATTGTAGGCGATCCGCTCATGGCCACAGTCGGCGCAACGCTCGACATGTCCGCCGAGCGCTGCCGTTCGGCAGGCCTCGATGGCGCTCATCACCCGCAGCTGGGAGCGGCTCAGATGTCCGGCATGGGCGAGGCGGAACGCTTCACCGTGGCGGCGGAGAATATCCGCCACCTCGAAAGCCGGACGTGTGCCAGGCACCTTACTTGGACCTCGACCTTAATCTTGCCTCGAGATCGTCGAGTGGGCTCCGGGTACGGGCGATCAGATTGGTCGCGACCTGCGTGTAGCGCTCCGTCGATGACAATCGCGCATGTCCAAGAAGCACCTGGATCAGCCGGATATCGGCGCCGCTCTCGTAAAGGTGAGTCGCAAAGCTGTGCCGTAGAACGTGCATGGTCACCCGCTTGTCGAGACCAGCATGTTGCCGGGCTTTGCGGCAAGCCTCCTGCAGCGTGCCGACGCTCACCGGATCGTCGGGATTGCGGCCTGGAAACAGCCAATGGCGTGGTCTGACGAGGCACCAATAGGCGCGCAGGATGCTGAGCAGCCGCGGCGACAACATCACATAGCGATCCTTGCCGCCCTTGCCGCCGGTGATCAGGATCAGCATGCGCTTACTGTCGATCGAGCCGGGCTTCAGGCGGCTGACCTCGCCGACCCGCAGCCCGGCGGCGTAGGCCGTCACCAGCGCAACACGGTCGCGCAGGGCCGGCACGGCCTCCAGGAAACGGGCGACCTCCTCGGCGCTCAGCACCAGCGGCAGCTTGATCGGCTCGCGCGCCGAGATGATGCGTTCGATCGCCTCCTTGCGCCCGAGCGTCACTACATAGAAGAAGCGCAAGGCGCACGTGACCTGGTTGATGTGGGACCAGGATCGCTTGAGGCCGATCAAATGCAGCTGGTAGGCGCGTACCTCCTCCAATCCAAGCTCGTCTGGCGATCTGCTGAAATGACGGCTGAAGTTGGCCACGGCGTACACGTAGGACTGTTGTGTCGATACCGAGAGATTGCGCAGCGTCATGTCCTCGATCATGCGACGGCGCAGCGGACTAATCGGCTGTTGGTGGATCATCATGGGCTCCTGAGGCTCGGGTTGCCCCCCTCGCCTCAGGATCGGACGCCCGGTCCGTTCTCCAAACCCTCTAATGCTCTCCCAACCCGATCACCTATCGGCTGGGACTCCCGCCAGAGCGGGTTCGTTCAACAGGTGGTCGTCATCAATCGGAACAGGTGGTCGCCATCACCCGGTGCGCGCACCAGAAGATCAATGATACGCTTCAGAACATCCGTGCTGACGCCTGCTCCCACTCGCACAAGCCGCCCATTCCCCAGCTCGATCTCGATGCGATCGTCAGGCCTCCCTTCTTCCGCATCCGGCCACACCGCCGGCAGGGGCGACCTTCGCACCGGCGAGGCTTCCGGCGCTATCGGCTCCGAACACACCGGTGGCAAAGCCAGGGTGACAGGCATGAAAGCGGCTGGATGGATCGGCGCTTCTCGGGCCAGCCTCCGCCAGCGGAACAGAAGGCTCGGTTTGATCCCGTGCCGCCGTGCCACCGCCGAGATATTCGCGCCAGGCTGCGCTGCCTCGGCGACAATCGCCTCCTTCTCCGTGTCGCTCCACTTCCGCCGCGTCTCCGCAACAATCGAATACCGGCGCGGAAAATTGTCTCCGGACATAGGCACAGACATAGCTCCTGCTGGGATCAACTCCCGCCACAAGAGCTATATCCAGTCTGTCGCACAAGGCGGCCCTCGGCGTAGGCTTACGTTCCGCATAAGCCTTCATCGACATCCCGCCAGCGGTGCAGGCCTCAACATGATTGAGCCAGCTACGCTGTTGTGTCAACGGCGGAGGAATTTCCGACCAGCGCGGCGGAGTAAAAGTCGGCCAGTTGTGTCGCTGACGCATGAAGCAAAAAGCCCCCTTCGCGAAGGGGGCTTTTTGCTTTTCGGCGGCCTTGATGGATCGTCAGGATGATACTTCGCCAGTTTCCGGATCAGCCGTCTTGCTAGGCGGAGCTTCATCGTTGGCGGGATCCCGGCTTTTCCGCCGGCGGCTCTTGGACTGTTTGAGCCGGTAGCTGTCGCCATTCAATTCCAGGATGTGGACGTGGTGGGTGAGGCGATCGAGAAGCGCGCCGGTCAACCGTTCGGAGCCGAAGACCGATGTCCATTCTTCGAACGGCAGATTGGAGGTCACAATGATCGAGCCGCGCTCGTAACGCTGGCTGAAGACCTCGAAGAGGAGTTCTGCGCCGGTTGGCGAGAGCGGCACATAACCAAGCTCATCGACGATCAGCAGCTTGTGGGCGGCAAGCTGAGACTGCAACTGCCATCGCATCCTCCTGTGCCCAAGCGCACAGAAGAATCACGATTTGCCCCCAGCTGGGAATCTCGGAAATCAGTCAAACTCACAGGGACTTGGTATTAACCTCATCGATACTAGATTTTTGCTGCGATTTTATCAGGGAAGGAGCTTGGGCGCCTACGCCGCCAGCGTCTCAAAAGGCTGATCCGCCAACAGATAGTGCCTGCGATGTGTCCCAGAATAGCTGCGGCGATTGCAAAAACGAGCAGCCCGAGAGCGGTCGGAGCAGAAACGTTAAGAACCGTCGCGCCAAGACTCTGCGCTACATCTCCCCCTCCTGCCGAAGTCTTAGGAAGCAAGAAAAAGCCGACATTATAGGCGGCGAAATAGATCGGCGGAAAAGTCAGGGGATTGGATATAAACGTGGAGGCCGCAGCCAACGGAACATTGGCCCTCAACACCACCGCGATCAAAGCGGCTAAGAGCCTGACCAGAAAGTTCTTGAGTCCTGAGAATCGGTTGTGATTCTGTATGTAGCAGCCGAATCAGGGGGGCTACCATGTGGACCGAGGAAGCGCGCATCAAGCATGAGCCGCGTCCGGATCGTTATCCGAGCGACATCACCGATGCCGAGTGGGCGTTGATCGCGCCGATGATCCCGCCGCCGCGCCGCGGCGGGCGACCGCGCGACACCAGTATGCGCGAGGTGTTCAACGCGGTGCGCTATGTGCTGCGCACCGGCTGCCAATGGCGGCAGCTGCCGAAATGCTTCCCGCCTCGTTCGACGGTCTACAATGACTTCTGGGAGTGGACGCGCTACGGCGTGCTCGACCGCATCCATCACACACTGCTCGTCCGGTGCCGCGAGGCGGAAGGGCGCGAGCCGTCTCCGACCGCCGCCATCATCGACACACAGGCCGTGAAGGCCACGGAAAAAGGGGGACCAACGCCGATCCGGTCGGCTACGACGCTGGCAAAAAGACAAAGGGCATCAAGCGGAACGCGCTCGTCGATACCATCGGGCTGCTGCTCGGCATCGAGGTGATCCCGGCCAGCGTGCAAGATCGCGATTGCGCCGCCAGCCTCATCCGCAGGACGCGCCGCCTGTTCCCGTTCATCACCAAAATCTTCGCCGATGGCGGATATGTCAGCCGCAAGCTCAATGCTGAACTCGCAGCCCAGCCGGTTACACTCGAGATCGTCAAACGCACCGACAAGGATCGTGGCTTCAAAGTCATCCGACGACGCTGGGTGATCGAGCGCACCTTCTCCTGGCTTCGTCGCAATCGTCGGCTTATGGCGCATTATGAAGCCCTCGCCAGCAGCGCTGAGGGCTTCGCCAAGCTCGCCATGATCTCCGTCATGATCAAGCGGCTGACCGACACAAAACCCCATACCGCCTCGTAAACTTCTGAGTCAGGCTCTTAGACCACGACCACCTTCAAGGAAATCGTAATTTGACTTTACTGTGGCCGCGAGCCAGCGCGAATTGCCAGAACCAGAAAGGAACAGATCGGTCTTCCAAATCGATTTGATCTCGCGCTGGCAGGTAGGGCTCTGCCTTTTTACCCTGAGCGGCAGTTGCAACCCAAGGGCCAAATCGAAACGGCCTACCGCTCCCTTCGGGCAACAGAAAAGCATCGGTACCAGCGTCATCTACGACCGCGTCTGTAAATCCAAGATATCGAGCTCTTTCCTGACCGAACATTAGTGAGTTCGGTTCAACATCTTTAAGGTTAGAGAACGCCTTACCGAGCGCATGTGAGAGGGGATCAAGCACACGAGGTTCTTTGCCCAACACCGCCTCGTGTACGGCCCATTCAAATCCATCACCTCGAGCGCCCTTATCTTTATCAATTCGAGTGACCTTGGCCATCTGTCGCATTCGGACTTCTGCGCGAGGTGTGTTGAGATCACTGAGATCAATTTCAGTGAGCGAATCCAGATGCGCACGAATTATAGAACGCGCGACCGCATAGAGGGCTCTGCCATATTCCTCAACGGGCTCATTTTGCTCTAAGAGTCCGTTTGAGAAATCGCTCAATGGCTGATCCTTCGCAGTAGGAGACTTCCCATGGCGACGTGGATCATGGCCTCGGAGACGTCGATGCGTTGTTCGTAGTCGCGCACGAGCCGACGCCATCGGGTCATCCAGGCAAAGGTGCGCTCGACGACCCAGCGCCGTGGCAGAACCTGGAAGGCTTTTTGCTTTTCCATCTTGCGAACGATTTCGACAACGAAGTCAAGAAAGACGGCCTTGTCCATAAGCTGGGTACGGTCATAGCCGCCATCGGCGAACAGATGCTTGAGCCATGGCCAGCGCTTGCGGATGGCGTCGAGGATCATCTGCGCCCCGGCGCTGTCGGAGAGATCGGCGGGTGTAAGGTTCACCATCAGGAGCCGCCCGTCCGTATCGACAGCGATGTGACGCTTGCGTCCCACGATCCGCTTGCCGCCGTCGAAGCCCCTTTGCTGCGCCGCTGGAGCCTTGACGGTCTGGCTGTCGAGCACGCCACCTTCGGGACTTGCGTCACGCCCCGCACGCTCGCGGTCAAGCATCAAGGTGACATCATGGATCGTCCGGAACAGCATCAGCCGGACAAACCGCCGGAACCACCAATAAACGGTCTGCCACGGCGGAAAATCCTTCGGCAGCATGCGCCAGCCGCCACCGGAGCGAGCCATGTAGCGAATGGCATTGAGGATCTCGCGCAAATCAACGCCTGGCTTACGTCCACGCCGCGGCGGCGCCGGCAACAACGGCGCGATCCGCGCCCATTCCGCATCCGTCAGATCCGTGGGATAACGCTTCGTGCGTCGCTCAATCTCGGCCATCCGGCCTCGCGTCTGTCGTGTCCACATACATAGCGTGAATCACAAACGCGCTGATTTGCAAACTGCATTCTCAAACGGACTCTAAGAACGTAATTACCGGCTTTTCAGTATTTTGGATGGTTTTCATGGATCCAAGCAGATCGTAGCAATATCGATGAGGATACCCCGGTAGCAGTACTGGTCAGACTTTTGCAATATCTTGATTACGTAGGGGCTTCAGAGAGTGGAAAATGTCCACCCCGTTTTCGATGGTGGAAATTTCGAAGAGCCGCCGAAATTCGCCACGGGAATTTGCGCATGAGCAGCCGCATTGAGGAGAAAGCGGACGCATTTGGCCGCATCGGTAGAGCGGCGCTATTCCGTGCCTCAGCTGCGGAGACAGCCGCGGCAGTGCGGCCATGATCAATGCGGAGCATCACCGATTGTCTTCCGGCTGGTGATGCGAGGCGGGCAGGTGGCCCTCGACGGGGACGGTCGCGACCAGCACCTGGCCGGTGTCGCTGTCGGTGAGGTAAAGCTCGTTCGGCCGCTCGGGATGATAGGCGATATTGGTGATCATCCGCCCGGCGCAGCTGTCCACGCGCCATTTCGGGATGCCGAAGCGGTCGATCAGCCAGACGCAGCCATGGCCTGGATTGGCGATCGCCAGCCCATCCTCGCGGTCGACGGCGAGCCCGTCGGGCCCCACCGGGCCGCCCGGCGTGTGGGCGAAGACGTTGCACTTGCCGGTAACGCCGTCGCGGGCAATCGGCATGCGCCAGATCTGGCAGGCGCGGGTCAGCGCGATGAAAATATGGGTCTCGGCGGTGTTGAGAGCGATGCCGTTCGGGCTCGGGCAGGTATCGATCAGCCGCTCGAGGCGGCCGTCGGCGGTCAGGCGGTAGACGCGCCCCGTCGGGTCCTGCATCCCGGTCTGGCCCTGGTCGGTGAAATACACATCGCCGTTGCGGGCGATGACCAGATCGTTGACGCCCTTGAAGCTTTCCGAACGGATGCTCGTGTAGAGCGGCGTGACTTCCCCGGCAGCCGGATCGAGCTGCATCAGCCCGCGCTTGTAGTCGGCAATGAGGATGATGCCGTCCGGGCGGATCGCCAGCCCGTTCGGCCAGCCGTCATACTCCGCGATCTGCGCCCATTCGCCGGCCGGGTCGATGCGGAAGATCCGGCCATAGGGGATGTCGGTGATGTAGAGATTGCCGGCGGTGTCGAAGGCCGGGCCCTCGATGAAGGAATGGACCAGCGCGCCGTCCTTGTTGGCATCCGTCCAGTCGTTGCGGTGCGGCTTGTGGAAGCGGGAGGGCAGGGCGGCGAAGACGCGGGTTGCGATCGGTTGCGGCGGGGCGAACCAGCTCATAGCGCGCCCTCCGCGCGAAGCGCTTCGCGTTCGGTGCCGGAATAGCCGAGCTCGGCGAGAATGGCGTCGGTGTCGGCGCCGAGCTGACGGGCGAGGTCGCCGCTGGCGGGGACTTCGACCTTGATGACGTCCGCGCCGAGCAATGCGCGCTGATAACCGCAGAACGGGCCGGCGAGCACGTTGGTGAGATCGAGAACCCGGACACCGTTGAGCAGATCCGACACTGGCGTGACCTCGAAAAAACGCGGTGGCGTTCCGAGCCGCTATTCTGTTTAATAGAATAGCATTCAATTTAACAGAACGATATTTGCGAGTCCAGCGCCGGAGACCAGGAGAGCCATGTCGAGAACGAATGGGGTGAGGGTCCGCCAGGAGGCGCCCGAGCCGCCGACATCGCCAGGGGTGGAAGCGGTGGAACGCGCGCTGGCGATTCTCGAAGCCTTCGACGACGGCCACCGCTCGCTGACCCTCGCCGACCTCGCCCGGCGCACCGGCTATCACAAAAGCACGCTGCTGCGGCTTGCATCGTCGCTCCAGTTTCGCGGGTTTCTGCTGCGCGGGGAGGACGGCGTATTCCGTCTCGGGCCGGAATTGTGGCGGCTCGGCGCGCTCTACCGGCGTGACTTCGATCTGGGCGAGGAGATCCGTCCGGCATTGCGCAGGCTGGTGGAGGCGACCGGGGAGACCGCCTCGTTCTACGTCCGCGAGGGGGACGAGCGGGTGTGTCTGTATCGTCTCAACTCGCCGCGCGCGGTCCGCCATCACCTTGAGGAGGGCGCTCGTCTGCCGCTCGACCGCGGCGCGCCGGGCCGGGTGCTGCTGGCCTTTTCCGAGGCAGCGGGCACCGCGAGCGAGGCCATCCGGGCAGCGGGCTTTCATACCTCGCTCGGCGAACGCGATCCCGATCTGGCGGCGGCGGCTGTGCCGGTTTTCGACCGGGGCGGCTCGCTGCGCGGCACGCTGTCGATCTCGGCGCTGCGCAGCCGGTTCGATGCGGCGGCCCAGCATCTGGTGCTGACCGCACTGCGCAACGAAGCCAGGGGGCTCGCCGCGCTGCTGCCGCCGTCCTGAGCGGCAGCGCTCACTATTTCGCCTCGCGCCCGAGCATGTAGAACTCGTCATTCGGCCGCATCGACATGACATTCGCCAGCCGGTTGCTGAGGCCGAACAATGCGGTGATGCCGGCAATGTCCCAGATGTCCTCGTCGGTGAAGCCATGCGCTCGCAGCGCCTCGAAATCGGCATCGCCGACGGCGCCCGAATTGCGCGACACTTTCAGCGCGAAATCGAGCATCGCCTTCTGTTTCGGCGTGATGTCCGCCTTGCGATAATTGACCGCGACCTGATCGGCGACCAGCGGGTTCTTCGCCCTGATCCGCAGAATCGCGCCATGGGCGATGACGCAATACTGGCAGTCATTGTCGGCCGACGTCGCCACGACGATCATCTCGCGTTCCGCCTTGGTCAGTCCGCTGTCGCGCTCCATGAGCGCGTCGTGATAGGCGAAGAAGGCGCGGAACTCGTCCGGCCGGTGTGCGAGCGCCATGAACACATTGGGTACAAATCCGGACTTATCGTGAACAGCAAGGATGCGCTCGCGGATGTCGTCCGGCAGGCTGGCAATTTCAGGGACGGAATAACGGCTGATGGGGGCGCTCATGCGTTTCCTCTCCCGGGCGCAATAGCCCAATGTTTTCAACTCATGCTACATTAACGCGATGTGCGGACGTTTCACACAGCTCACACAAACACTCCCCGGACTCCAGGTCGCCGTCTCCGAGGAGACCGCCAGCGAAGAGCCGAAAAAAGACCGCTATAACGGCGCGCCGTCGCAGGATTTCTGGGTCATTCGCCGTCACCCGGAGACCGGCCGCTACCACAGCAATCGCCTGATCTGGGGGCTCGTGCCATATTGGGTCAAGGAGCCGACGGGCGGGCGCAGGCCGATCAACGCCAAATGCGAGACCATCGCGCGCCTTGCCAGCTTCCGCGCCGCCTATGCCAAGCGGCGCTGCATCGTGCCGATCAACAATTTCTTCGAATGGCGCAAGACCACGCCGCCCAAGCAGCCCTACGCCATCGGCATGAAGGACGGCTCTCCCTTCGGCCTTGCCGCGATCTGGGAAAACTGGAAACATCCCGAGACGGGCGCGTTCATTCGCACCTTTTGCATCATCACCTGTCCCGCAAACGAAATGATCGCCGCGATCCATGACCGGATGCCGGTGATTCTGGCGCCGGAAGCGTATGATCGCTGGCTGTCGCCGATCGAGCCCGATCCGAGCGACCTGCTCAAACCCTATGCGTCGGAGGCGATGCGGATGTGGCCGATCTCGACGCGGGTCAATACGCCGCGCAATGACGACCCCTCGCTTCTCGAGCCAATTGAATAGAATGACGCCAGATGCTGCTTCTGGATGCAGCGGAATTTTCTGCCTATTATGGGCGTCCAGGTTGGACAACGGCATAAAGTCATGATTGACTACGCAAATTTTCGCATTCTGAGGATTTCATGAGCAGTAAAAAAAATATGCCGCAATTACGCGAAACGCAATCGATTGAAGGATGGCTCATGGCTGAAGACCGTGACGAGCAGACCAACCGCCGGATCGTCTCATCGAGGCATCTCGCAACGGAAAAAGGCTGGCAATTATCGGAATACGAATATGGCCTGATCATTGCCTACAATGCCTTCAGCCGGTGGATGATTCGATGCATGGCGGCGGCTGGGAACCAGGAGATGAGCCCGCTCGACATCCTGGTGCTGCATCATGTCAATCACCGCGACCGTCAAAAGCGGCTGGCGGACATTTCGTTCCTGCTCAATGTCGAGGACGTGCACACCGTCAACTACTCGCTGAAGAAGCTGGTCAAGGCGAAGCTGATCGTCGGCGAGCGCAACGGCAAGGAAATCTTCTACAGCACGACCAGTGCCGGCGTTTCGCTGTGCAACGCCTATAAGGACGTGCGCGAACAATGCCTTGTCGACAGCCTGAAGACGATGGATTTCAAGCCGGACGAGCTGCGCCACGTCGCTTCCATGCTGCGGACGCTGTCGGGCTTCTACGACCAGGCGTCACGGGCGGCGGCGTCGCTTTAGAGCGGGATGAGGAAGAGTGGGGTCCGGTTTTCCGCTGGCCATCCCGCTCTGAACGATTGGGATGGATCACTGTCCATGACTTTGGATTGACCGGCCCGATGCCAAGACAAAGAGGGGGCGGCACTGGCGCTCCAGTTCAAGGTTTGCCGCTTTAGCGGCCGCCCACCCTCTTCTTGCTCCGCCGCCTGCGTTTTCCGCTCAGTTCATCAGGTTCGGAAGCACCGTCACGATTTCCGGAACCGCTGTCAGAATGGCGATGGCGAGCGCCAGCAGGAAGAAGAACGGCAGCGCCGCCCCGGCAATCTTCAGGATGTTATGGCCGGTCAGTCCCTGAATGACGAACAGGTTGAACCCGACCGGCGGCGTGATCTGCGACATCTCCACGACGATGACGAGATAGATGCCGAACCAGAGCGGGTCGATCCCCGCCGCCTGGACCATCGGCATGATGATCGAGGTGGTCAGCACCACGATGGAGATGCCGTCCAGGAAGCAGCCCATGACGATGAAGAACACCGTCAGCGCCGCGAGCAGGGCGTAGGTCGACAGGCCGAGCGAGCCGATCCATTCAGCGAGATGGCGGGGAATGCCGGTAAAGCCCATCGACACGGTCAGGAAGGCGGCGCCCGCCAGGATCAGCGCGATCATGCAGGAGGTGATGGTCGCGCTCATGACGCTTTCGCTGAACGACGTCCATGACAGGCCACCGGTCGCGGCTGCGAGAATGATCGACAGCACGACGCCCACGCCGGCCGCATCGGTCGGCGAAGCGACGCCGGTATAGATGCTCGCGATCACGCCGACGATGATGCCGAGCACCGGGATCAGCCGGCCGGAGGCGCGGACCTTCTCCAGAAAGGTCATGTCGAACGTCTCGTGGGGAATCAGCTTCGGATTGGCCCACGCCCGGATCAGCACGTAAAGCACGAAGATGCCGACCAGCATCAGGCCCGGCAGGATGCCGGCGATGAACAGGCGGGCGATCGACTGCTCGGTGGCGACGCCATAGACGATGAGAATGATCGACGGCGGGATCAGGAGGCCGAGCGTGGCCGAGCCGGCCAGCGTGCCCAGGATCATGTCTTCCGGATAGCCGCGGCTCTTCAGCTCGGGGATGGTCATCTTGCCGATGGTTGCCGCGGTCGCCGCCGACGATCCGCTGACCGCGGCGAAAATCGCGCAGGCCATGATGTTGACGTGCAGCAGGCGTCCCGGCCAGCGGCTGAGCCACGGCGCGAGCCCCTCGAACAGATCGCGCGACAGGTTGGACCTGAGCAGGATCTCGCCCATCAGGATAAACAGCGGCAGGGCGGCCAGCGAAGAGGAGTTGCTTGCGCCCCAGACGGTCGTGGCGAAGACCTGACCGATCGGCGCGGAGGACGCAACCAGCATCGCCACGCCGCCGACGATCATCAGTGCGAAGGCGACCCAGACGCCGGTCGCAAGAAGAACCAGAAGCAGCACCAGGAGGCTGCCAGCCAAAGCGACTTCCGACATCAATGCCCCCTATTCAACGCCCTGCGCGTCAGGGATCGCCGACCCCTCGCGAATGGTTCTGACAAAAAGATCCGCAAAGGCGATCGTCAGCACGCCAAGGCCGATGGTGAGCGGCACCTGCCCGACCCAGATCGGAATGGCGAGGATGCCGGGCGAGCGATCGTCGAAGGTGTAACTTTCAAGCGTGAGGCTCGCCATGTAGTAGGTCGCGCCGGCGCTGATCGCTCCGCAGAGCAGGAGGCTGAACAGGTCGGCGACATAGCGAACCCGGTCGCCGGCAACGGTCAGCAGCAGCGTCACGCGAATATGTCCACCGCGGGTGAGCGCATAAGGGAGTGCCAGAAACGAGGCGGCGGCGAGCAGAAACCCGGAGATGTCGGCATAGGAGGGAATCGTCAGATTCATCTCGAACAGCCGCATACGGGTGATGATATTGAACACGACCTGCAGAGACACGACCGTGCAGATCGCCAGGATCATGATCGCGGAAAGAGCTCCGCTCACGATATAAAGGCCATCCAGAAAGCGTCGCATGGCCCGCCCCCCCCCGTTATGTATGAACCCCCGAAACCCCGCGGAGCCGCCAAAGTCTGCGGCCCCGCAAGGTAATACCTACTTCTTGTAAGCGGCGACGACGTCTTTCGCCTCGGCGCTTGCACTCTCCTGCCACTTCGTCTGCATCTCGTCGCCGATATTCTTCAGGCCGGTCATGAGCTCGTCCGAGGGCTCGATGACGGACATGCCGTTGTCCTTGAGCTCTTTGGTCTTTTCCTCGGCTTCCTTCTTGCTCATCTCCCAGCCACGATCTTCGGCGGTTTTCGCTGCCGCTAGAATAGCTTGCTTCGTTGCGTCGTCCAGTGCTTCGAATGCATCTTTGTTGACGACCACGACGTTTTTCGGGATCCAGGCGTTGATCGGCGAGTAGAATTTGACGAAATCCCAGGCTTTCGAGTTGGCGCCGGTCGACGGCGAGGTGATCATGGCCTCGACCTGACCGGTGGAGAACGCCTGTGGGATATCCGGCACTTCGACCTGAACCGGAGCCGCGCCGGCCATGTTGGCGAACAGCTCGAGCGTCGGATTATAGGACGCGGAACTTCATGCCGCGCAGGTCGTCGACCTTCTTGACCTCGGTCTTGGTGTAGAGGCCCTGGGGCGGCCAGGCGACCGAGAACAGCGGCATGAGCTTCTGTTTGGCGAGCAGCTTTTCGACCGCCGGCTTCTGCACGTCCCACAGCTTCTTGGCTTCGTCATAGCTGGTGGCCAGGAAGGGCTGGCGAGTTGATGCCGAATACGGCGTTCTCATTGGCGATGAGCGACATGAAGAATTCGCCGATCGGCACCTGGCCGCTGCGGACCGCGTTCTTGATTTCCGGATGCTTGAACAGCGAGCCGGCGGAGTGAACGGTAATCTTCAGCTTGCCGTCTGTCGCCTTCGCCACTTCGTCCGCGAACATCTTGATGTTCTGGGTGTGGAACGTCGCGTCCGGATACGGCGTGGGCATATTCCAGTCTTCGGCCATAGCCGGCGCAAGGAACCCGACGCTGGCGATTGCGGCGGCTCCAAAAGCCTTTCCAACGAGTTTATGAAGCATTGTCCTGCCTCCATTGGTTTGAGCGAAATGATCACATGACGTTGACATCTTGTCGGTGTTTTGCCACTTTATCAAGTAGCAAGTTTAAACGTATCGTTTCGAAGGCCGACCTGCAAATCCGAATTGGCGGAGGATTTTGAAGCATGTGGCACTTTTGGATTGACCGTGGCGGGACCTTCACGGACATCGTTGCGCGGCGGCCGGACGGCGCCCTCGTCACCCGCAAGCTGCTCTCGGAAAATCCCGAGCGCTACCGGGACGCGGCAGTGCAGGGCATCCGCGAGTTGATGGATGTCGGGCGCGATCTGCCGATCCCCACGGGCGGCGTCGCCGCCATCAAGATGGGCACCACGGTCGCAACCAACGCGCTTCTGGAGCGCAAGGGCGAGCGCACGCTCCTCGTCATCACCAAAGGGTTCAAGGACCTGCCGCGGATCGGATATCAGAACCGTCCGCGCCTGTTCGATCTCGACATCCGCCTGCCGGAAATGCTGTTCTCGGCGGCCGAGGAATGTGACGAGCGGATCGACGCGAGCGGCAATGTGCTGGTGCCGCTGGACCTTAACGAGGCGGCCGAGGCGCTGCGGGGTCGTTTCGACGAAGGCTACCGCTCCGTCGCCATCGCCTTCGCCCATGGCTATCGCTACCCGGATCACGAGCGCCAGGTCGCCGATGTCGCCCGCGAGCTCGGCTACACGCAGGTTTCGGTCAGCCACGAGGTCAGTCCGCTGATCAAGCTGGTGTCGCGCACCGATACCGCGGTCGTCGACGCCTATCTGTCGCCGATCCTGCGCCGCTACGTGAACCAGGTCGCCTCCGAGCTGGACGACCGCGAGGCAGCGTCGGGGCGGCTGATGTTCATGCAGTCGAATGGCGGGCTCACCGACGCTTCGCTCTTCCAGGGCAAGGACGCGATCCTGTCCGGCCCGGCGGGCGGCGTGGTTGGCATGGTTCGTACCGCGCAGCAGGAAGGCTTCTCCAGGATCATCGGTTTCGACATGGGCGGCACGTCCACCGACGTGACGCATTACAACGGCGAGTACGAACGGTCCTTCGAGACCGAGGTCGCCGGGGTCCGCCTGCGGGCGCCGATGATGAACATTCATACGGTGGCGGCCGGCGGCGGCTCGATCATCAGCTTCGAGAACGGCCGGTTCCGCGTCGGGCCGGAATCCGCCGGCGCCAATCCGGGTCCGGCCTGCTACCGCCGCGGCGGCCCGCTGACGGTGACCGACTGCAACGTGCTGCTCGGCAAGATCGATCCGGCCTATTTCCCCAACGTGTTCGGCCCGAACGCGGACCAGCCGCTCGACGTCGACATCGTCAGGGAAAAATTCCTGGCGCTCGCCGAGCAGGTCGCGGAGACCACGGGCCGCGCGCGCATGACGCCGGAAGAGGTCGCCGAAGGCTGCCTGCGGATCGCCATCCAGAACATGGCCAACGCGATCAAGAAGATCTCGGTGCAGCGCGGCTACGACGTGTCCGGCTATGTGCTGAACTGCTTCGGCGGGGCCGGCGGCCAGCATGCCTGCCTGGTTGCCGATGCGCTCGGCATCGAGACGATCTTCCTGCATCCCTTTGCCGGCGTGCTCTCCGCCTTCGGCATGGGCCTCGCCGACATCGCCGCGATGCGCGAGCAGCAGATCGACCTGCCGCTGACCGAGGCGAGCGTCGCTGAGGTCCGCGCCATCGTCGAGGGGCTTTACGGGGAAGCGCGCGACGAAATCCGCCACCAGGGCATCGACGACAGCCGGATCGCCCGGCATGTGCGCGCGCATATCCGCTATGACGGCAGCCAGCAGGCGCTGCTCGTCGAACTCGACGAGGTCGGCGCGATGCGGGCGGAATTCGAGGCGCAGCACAAGGCGCGCTTCGGCTTCGCTCCCGTGGACCGCGAATTCCTCATCGAAGCTGTGTCGGTCGAAGCCATCGGCCAGTCGGACGAGTTGCCCGATGCCGAGGCCCGCCAGACCCGCGGCGCGGACCGTTCGCTGCTCGGCAAGGGCAGCATGCGCGTCGGCGGCGAGTGGCGCAGCGTGTCGGTCTACGATCGCGACGCGCTGAAGGACAGCGAGGCGATCAAAGGCCCGGCGATCATCATCGAGACCACCGGCACGACGATCCTCGAAGAGGGCTGGGAGGCGGCCGTCCGCGATACCGGCGCGCTGATCCTGAAGCGCTACATCGCCAGGCCGAAAACCGAGGCGATCGGCACCACGGTCGACCCGATCATGCTGGAGGTGTTCAACAATTTGTTCATGTCGATCGCCGAGCAGATGGGCGTCACCCTCGCCAACACCGCCTATTCGGTGAACATCAAGGAGCGGCTCGACTTTTCCTGCGCGATCTTCGACGGCGAGGGCAATCTCGTCGCCAACGCCCCGCATGTCCCTGTCCATCTCGGCTCGATGGGCGAGAGCGTGTGCACCGTGATCCGCGAGAATGACGGCGACATCCGCCCCGGCGATGTGTTCATGCTCAACGCGCCGTTCAATGGCGGCACGCATCTGCCCGATGTGACCGTGATCACGCCGGTCTTCGATGCGGCGGGCGAGCGCATCCTCTTCTACACCGGCTCGCGCGGCCATCACGCCGACATCGGCGGCAAGACGCCGGGCTCCTCGCCGCCGGACAGCCGGCACATCGAGGAGGAAGGCGTCGTCATCGACAATTTCCGCATCGTCGACAAGGGGCATTTCCGCGAGGTCGAAACGCGGGCGCTGCTGTCGTCGGGCGAATACCCCTGCCGCAATCCCGACCATAACATCGCCGACCTTGTCGCCCAGATCGCGGCGAACGAGACCGGCGCGCGCGAGATCGGCCGGATGATCGACCAGTTCGGCGTCGATACCGTCCGCGCCTATATGCGCCACGTCCAGGACAACGCCGAGGAATCGGTGCGCCGGGTGATCGACTCGCTGTCGGATGGCGGGGCCGAATACGATCTCGACCATGGCGCCAGGATCTGCGTCGCCATCAAGGTGGACAAGGAGAGCCGGTCGGCGACGATCGACTTCACCGGAACCTCGGCCCAGCATGAGGGCAACTACAATGCGCCACAGGCGGTATGCCGCGCCGCGATCCTCTACGTGTTCCGCACGCTGGTCGGCGCGGATATTCCGCTCAACGAGGGCTGCATGAAGCCGCTGCGGATCGTGGCGCCCAGCGGCACGATGATCAATCCGGTCTACCCCGCGGCGGTGATTGCCGGGAACACGGAGGTTTCCCAGAGCATTTCCGAGGCGCTCTACAAGGCACTCGGCGTCGTGGCAGCCAGCCAGGGGACGATGAACAATTTCGTCTGGGGCAACGACATCTATCAGAACTACGAAACCATTTGTGGCGGAACGGGCGCCGGCCCCGATTTCGACGGTGCTTCGGCGGTTCACTGCCACATGACCAACACCCGCGCGACCGATCCGGAAGTGCTCGAGCAGCGCTTTCCGGTGATTGTGGAGGAATTCGGAATCCGCACCGGATCGGGCGGCGCGGGCAGGCATCGTGGGGGCGATGGGGTAGTGCGCCGGTTGAGATTTCTGGAGCCGATGACGGCAACGGTTCTGGCGCTCAACAGGCGAACGCGCCCTCTGGGCGTCGCCGGAGGCGAGCCCGGCAAATCGGGCCGCAACGCGGTACGGCGCGTTGACGGCACGATCGAGGAGCTGAATGGCAACGATCAGCGCCTCATGCAGCCGGGCGACACGTTCATTCTGGAGACACCAGGCGGTGGCGGCTATGGCGCGGCGTAGGCTTCTGGGGGCCGGGGACGCCGCGCCATAGAGCATCGTGCGCAAAGGCAGCGCCGGTCTTGCGTTGAAACGATGCGACCGACCAAAGGGTTAGAGCGCCAATTCGCATGGCGCTCTCGTCCGATCCGAATTGCATTCTCTCCCCTCAGGCGGCTGCCCGGCCGCCTTCTTTTTTGTGCGGCCGTGCTCTTGACCCTCACGCGGCGTCAGGGACTATCTCCACGTCCTGTGGAGGCGCGGAGCATGTTCAGGCTGCGCCATCGCGACGAGTTCGCCTCAGAGAACGTCCAGGCTCCGGCGCCCGGTCGGCGGCGGAAACAGGCGGCCCAGCTCGTCGATCTCGTCCTGGGTCAGCGCCCGGTCGAGCGCGGCGATGTTCTCGCGCAGCCGGTCGGGATGCGTGGTCTTGGGAATGACGATGACGTCGTCCTTGGCCAGCAGCCAGCGCAGCGCGGCCTGGGCCGGCGTCATGTCGTGAGCCTTGGCGAAGCCGGCGAGCTCGCGCGTGTTCAGCAGCCGCGCCTGTTCGAGCGGCGAATAGGCCATGGTCGGGATCGAGCGTTCGCGCATCCAAGGCAGCACGTCCCACTCGATGCCGCGGCGCGACAGATTATAGAGGAGCTGATTGGCGGCGATGCCGTGGCCGCCGGGCGCGTCCCACAGCTCTTCAAGCTCGCCGCGGTCGAAATTGCTGACGCCGTAATGGCGGATCTTGCCGGCAGCCTTCAGCGTCGTGAAGGCGTCGAGCGTTTCCGCGATCGGCGTGCCGCTCGGCCAATGCAGCAGATACAGGTCGATGCAGTCGATCCCCATACGCTCGAGGCTGCGCTCGCAGGCGGCAATTGCGCCTTTGCGGGAGGCGTTGTGCGGGTAGACTTTGCTGACGATGAACAGGCCGTCGCGCCGCCCCTTGATCGCCTCGCCGATGGCTTCCTCCGCGCCACCCTCGCCATACATCTCCGCCGTGTCGATCAGCGTCACGCCGAGGTCGAGCGCGAGCCGGATGATCGCCACCTCCTCGGCAAGCCGCGAATGCGCCTCGCCCATCCGCCAGGTGCCGAGCCCGAAGGCGGGCACCTCCTCGCCCGAGGGGAGCTTCACGGTTTTCGACAGGGGCGAGGCGGTGGTCATTGCGCTGTCTCCTTTTCGGCGCCGGGCGGCGCGCGATGCTTTACCCGTGCAGTTTTGCCGCGACTTCGGCAATTTTGCGCCCCTGATAGCGGGCGCCGTCAAGCTCGTTTTCGGTCGGCTGACGCGAGCCGTCGCCGCCGGCGATGGTCGATGCGCCGTAGGGCGAGCCGCCGGTGATCTCGTCGAGCCGCATCTGGCCAGCATAGCCGTAATTCATGCCGACCACGACAAAGCCGAGATGCAGAAGATTGGTGATCACCGACATCAGCGTGGTTTCCTGGCCGCCATGCTGCGTCGCCGTCGAGGTGAAGGCCCCGCCGACCTTGCCGTTCAGCGCGCCCTTTGCCCACAGCGGGCCGGTCTGGTCGAGGAAGCTGGCCATTTGCGACGGCATGCGCCCGTAGCGCGTCGGCGTGCCGACGATGATGGCATCGTAATTCGGCAGGTCGTCGACCTTAGCGATCGGCGCGGACTGGTCGCGCTTGAAATGCGAATTTTCCGCGACCTGATCGGGGACCGTTTCCGGCACGCGCTTGATGTCGACCTCGGCGCCCGCGGCGCGCGCGCCTTCGGCGACCGCAGTCGCCATCTTTTCGGTGTGGCCGTATGAGGAATAATAGAGGACGAGTACCTTGGTCATCGAAAGCTCCTAGTGTGGAAGATGTTGCGGCGTTCGGATGGATCTGACTAAGGAGATTTCGGGTTGCAGCCTAGCACTGACAACCTGGGGCTCGGCAATGTGTGGATTGCGCAGACGCAATCGCGGGCATCCGCGACGCACGCCGTCACATATCTATTGCTAATGCGTGGGCAGGGCCAAAGGTTTCGCCACGGGGCAATTGTTGACCGGCTAGCGCTGCGTCGCGCTCTCCCGCTTCAGATGACGCGCGAAGAATTCCGCCGCGATCTCGTGCGCCGCTTCGGTTGCCCGGCGATTCGCTTCGAGCGACTGCCGGCTCCGCGTCGGTGTATCGAAGCCGTGGGTTGCGTCTTCGAACGTCTCGATGTCGATGTCTCCGCCCGCCTCGCGGCTGTCTTCCACCAGGCTCATGCACCTCTTATAGGAGGCCACCTTGTCGCCGGTGCCGTGCAGGATCAGCATCGGTGCGTAAGGGTGGAACGGCGTCTCGTCGAACTTGCCGCCCAGCTTGCAGGTGGGGTAGAGGGCGAGAGCCGCGCGGAAACCCGTTTCGGCGGTGGATGCCTTCGCTCCCGGCGCGTCCGATGACATGGTCGCGATCGTGGCGGCTCCACCGTTCGACCAGCCCATCAGTCCGATCCGGTCGGCGATTACGTCGTCGCGGCCGCGCAGAAAAGCGAGTGCGCCATAGGCATCGAAAGGCCGCGCCGTCACTTCGCTGATCGTTGCCGGGCGCTCGGCATGGCTGATGCCGGCAACGCCCTGCCAAAAGCCGCGCGGTCCGAACCCGTCGACGACGACCGCGATATATCCGGCATCCGCCCAGGACCGGCCCCAGGCGCGGTATCGCGCCGCGAGCGTCGAAGCGTCGTACGTGCCGTCCGCACGATTGGAGTAGGCGCCGCCCGCGCCGGGCATCATGACGATGGCAGGGTGCTTGCCGTCGGCCTTGTCCGGCCGGTACAGATAGCCGATAAGCTCCGTCTTGCCATCGGCGCTGCGGAAGGTTACGCGCTCCGGGAGCGGGTCGTCCTCGGCGGCGGCGGCCGATGCCGTTGATCCGTTCAGCGCGGCCAGCACTGCGAGAAGCGCGACCGTCCAGGCGATCGCAAGGCGCAGCGGCGTGGACGGGGGCGAGGCCGAAATTCGTGCGGATGATGGGGTCATGAAAGTGCACTATGATCCTTGCTGTTGATCCTGATTTGGTGACGGCAGGCGGACAGTGGAAGACTTCGCGAATGAGAAGGAGATGCAGCGCATGACGGAGACGGCGTTCAGGGACCACTTCTCGGCGCGCTCGGCGGACTACGCCGCGAGCCGGCCGACCTATCCGCCCGAGCTTGGCGCCTATCTGGCCGCGCAATCGCCCGGCACCGAGTTGGCGCTTGATTGCGGCTGCGGCAACGGCCAGCTTTCGGTGCTGCTCGCCGAGCAATTCGATCATGTGCTGGCGACCGATGCCAGCGCCCAGCAGATCGCCGCCGCTACCCCGCATCCGCGCATCACCTACAAGGTCGCACCCGCAGAGGCGAGCGGCTTGGCGCCCGCCAGCGCCGACCTGATCGTCGTGGCTCAGGCCGCGCACTGGTTCGATCTCGAGGCGTTCTACGCCGAGGCGCGGCGGGCGGCGAAGCCCGGCGCGCTGCTGGCGCTCATTTGCTACGGCGTTTTCCATGTCGAGGGCGCCGCCGAGGCTCTGCTGCAAGAGTTTTATTGGAAAACCATGGGTCCCTATTGGCCGGCGGAGCGCCGCTATGTCGAGGAGGCCTATCGCACGCTGCCGTTCCCATTCCAGGAGATGCCAAGCCCTGATCTGGCCATCGAGCGTCAATGGACCCGCGAACAGTTTCTCCTCTATGTCGAGACTTGGTCGGCGGTGCGGGAGGCGGAAAAGGCGGTCGGGCGGGAACCTGTCGGCGATTTCGCCCGTGATCTGGCGGCCGTCTGGCCGGACGACGCGGTCTATCCGGTGCGCTGGCCGCTTGCCTTCCGGATGGCCCGGATCGGCTGATCGGCGCGGGCGCTCACGGTTTTTCGCCGGCGAGCGCGGCTTTGACGGCCAAAAGATCGCGCCAGGCGAGGCGCTTGGACACCGGATTGCGCAGCAGGAACGCCGGATGCAGCGTCGCCATGGTGCGAATCGCGCGTCCGCCGCTTTCATGCGTCTTCCACTTGCCGCGCAGGCGCATGATGCCCTGATCGGTGCCGAGCACCTGTTTCGCCGCCGCGCCGCCCAGCAGCACCAGCACCTCCGGCTTTACCAGCTCGATCTGTCGCTGCAGAAAAGGCTGGCAGGCCTGGACCTCCTGCGGCGTCGGTGTGCGGTTGCCGGGCGGGCGCCAATAGACCACGTTGGTGATGTAGGCGTCGTTGCGGCCCATGCCGATCGCGGCCAGCATCTTGTCGAGCAATTGTCCCGCACGGCCGACGAATGGCGCGCCCTCCAGGTCCTCGTCGCGCCCCGGCGCCTCGCCGATCAGCATCAGCGCTGCATTGGGATTACCACGGGCGAAACAGAGGTTCTTGGCGGTTTTCTTGAGCGAGCAGCCGTCGAACCCGGCCAAAGCCGCCTCCAGCGCAGCCAGGTCGGGCGCATGCCGCGCCACCTCGCGCGCCGCCATGGCCGCCGGGTCGGACGCTATTTGCGGGGGCGGCGCACTCGGCCGGGCGGGAGCGGGGCCCGCCGTGGGTGCGGTCCGCTTGCCTGGAGCGGCCGGCGCCGCGGGCGGCGGCGTTGGCGCGGGCGTCGGGGCGGCCGCCCTGATCGGTGCCGGGTCGTAGTCCGCCCAGTCGAGCGGGGCCTCGCCGATCGCCTCGTCCACGCCCATGGCCTGGTACCAGCGAAGCACCTCAAGGGCCAGGTCTTCGGGATTTTCGTAGGTTTTCTGCATCGATCGCCTGCAAGATGCGGCCGTTCGCATCAGCTTCGCTCTTGCGTCTTCTTTAGCATGCCACTTAGAAAAGGGGCAAAGCTTCAGCGCGATCCCCCGCGTCGGAACAACGAACACCTTTATGAGGGAGAGTATGACCGAAACCGAAGACGCTCTGCCCGAACGGGAGAGCATGGATTTCGACGTCGTCATTGTCGGCGCCGGTCCAGCGGGGCTTGCCGCGGCGATCCGGCTGAGGCAGCTTGCCGCCGAGCATGACCGCGAGATCTCCGTGGTCGTGCTCGAAAAAGGCTCCGAGGTCGGCGCGCATATCCTGTCGGGCGCGGTGATCGATCCGGTCGGGCTGGACACGCTGCTGCCGGACTGGAAGACGCTCGGCGCGCCGGTCAGCCAGCAAGTCACCGAGGACCGCTTCACCTATCTCGGCCCGGCCGGTGAAATACGCATCCCCAATTTCGTCATGCCGCCGCTGATGAACAATCACGGCAACTACATCGTCAGCCTCGGCGACCTGTGCCGCTGGCTCGGCGAACAGGCGGCCAATCTGGGCGCAGAAGTCTATCCCGGCTTTGCCGGCGCGGAGATCCTGCCGAATGAGAACGGCGCCGTGACCGGGGTGGCGACCGGCGATATGGGGGTCGGGCGCGACGGCAAGCCGAAGGATTCGTTCACCCGGGGCATGGAGCTTCGCGGCCGGTACACGCTGTTTGCCGAGGGCGCGCATGGCTCGCTGACCAAGCAGCTCATTCCGATGTTCGACCTGCGCGCGGGGCGCGAGCCGCAGAAATACGGCATCGGCCTCAAGGAGCTTTGGCAGGTCAAGCCGGAAAAACACAAGCCCGGCCGTGTCCAGCACACGCTCGGATGGCCGCTCGACGACCGCACCGGCGGCGGGTCGTTCCTCTATCACTACGGCGACAATCTCGTCGCGGCCGGCTTCGTCGTCCATCTGAACTACGAAAATCCCTATCTGTCGCCCTTTGAGGAGTTCCAGCGCTTCAAGACCCATCCCGCGATCGCCCCGCTGTTTGCCGGCGGCAAGCGCATCGGCTACGGCGCCCGCGCAATCAGCGAGGGCGGCTGGCAGTCGATCCCCAAGCTCGTCTTCCCCGGCGGCGCGCTGGTCGGCTGCGCCGCGGGCTTCATCAACCTGCCGCGCATCAAGGGCTCCCACAACGCCATCCTGTCGGGCATCCTCGCAGCCGAAGCGGCATTTTCCGCGCTCGGCGAGGGCCGCTCGGGCGACGTGCTGACCGGCTACGAGCAGGCCTTCAAGACGAGCGCCATTGCCAAGGATCTGAAGCGCGTGCGCAACGTCAAGCCGCTCCTCAGCCGGTTCGGCACCCGGATCGGGACCGTCCTCGGCGGCGCGGAAATGTGGCTGAACACGCTGCTGCCGTTCCTGAGCTACACGCTGAAGCACGGCAAGACCGACAGCGCGGCGACGAAGCCGGCCGACGGGTTCGCGCCGATTTCGCTACCCGAAGCCGGACGGCGTGCTGACCTTCGACCGGCTGTCCTCGGTGTTCCTGTCGGGCACCAATCACGAGGAAGACCAGCCGGTCCACCTGCAATTGAAGGACCCGGCGATCCCGATCGATGTCAATTTGCCGGTCTATGCGGAGCCGGCGCAGCGCTATTGTCCGGCTGCGGTCTACGAGGTGATCGAGGAGGG
Source organism: uncultured Alphaproteobacteria bacterium (assembly GCA_963727575.1). Lineage (GTDB taxonomy): Bacteria > Pseudomonadota > Alphaproteobacteria > Rhizobiales > Rhodomicrobiaceae > JAHQVI01. The sequence goes on along the minus strand of CAVSIA010000010.1, from coordinate 159,988 downwards.
CGGCAAGCCGCGCTTTCAGATCAATGCGCAGAACTGCGTGCATTGCAAAACCTGCGATATCAAGGACCCGTCGCAGAACATCAACTGGGTGCCGCCGGAAGGTGGTGGAGGCCCGAATTACACCGGAATGTAAGCGTTTTTCGCCGGATTGGCGCGGGGCGGACGGCGCTGCGAATGGCTGCGGCCACGCCCCGTTGACCTTGCCTCCACGGGCCTCCATAGTAGCGCCAAGTCGACTCAATGGCTTCGGGAGAGGAACCCATGCGGGCCGTTCAACAGCGGGGGCTGTGCGCCTTGACGCCGCGCCGCCTGATTTCATGGGCCGCGCTCTGTGCGGTCGCCCTGATCGGTGGCCAGGCCTCGGCTCAGAGCTACCAGGACCGGACAGGCCGTTGCCAGGATCTGGAGCGTCAGCTCGTCGGTGAATGGCAGCGCGGCAACAGCCCTCAGGACGCCGTCGCGCGCATCGACCAGCAGCTGGAAAAGTTGAGCCACGACCGCCGGAACCTGGAAGTCGAGACCGAGCGCCGCGAGTGCTATGAGGATCTGTTCATCTTCGGCCGGTCGCTGCGCCGGACGCGGGCCTGCATCCAGCTCGACGGCGATATCGAGCGGCTGCGCCGCGACATCGCCAATCTGCGCCAGCAGCGCGACGGTCTGACCAATTCCGGCCAGCGGCGGGGGCGGCGCGAGGAACTGGTCGCCGAACTCGCCCGCAATCACTGCGGCGAAAATTACGAACGCGAATATGCCAGCCGGCGGCGCTCGTCCGGCGGCGGGTTCTTCTCGCTCTGGCAGGACGAGGACAGCTCCTACGACCGCGGCTATGCCAACACGCAGCCGGAACAGTCCAACCTGCCTTTCGCGTCCTACCGGACCATGTGCGTGCGGCTGTGCGACGGCTTCTACTTCCCGGTCAGCTTCTCCACGCTGGGCAGCCGCTTCCCCGAAGACGAAGCCAAGTGCAAAGACCAGTGCGCCGCGCCGGCGGAGCTTTACGTCTACAAGAACCCCGGCGAGGACGTCGAACAGATGGTTTCGCTGGCCGGTGCGCCATATAACGATCTGAAGAACGCTTGGCGGAACCGCAAGGAATACGTCAAGGGCTGCTCATGCAAGCCGGAGGAATATTCCGCGCACGAGATCGAGCTGTCCAACCAGGGCAAGAAGCAGGCCAATGCGAACCCGGCGCCGTCGAACCCGGTACTCTCTGGAGCGCCGCCTACGCAGCCGGCGCCCGGTCAGGCGGGTGGCCCGCCGGCAACGCGGCGCAATCCCGCCGTTCCGCAATAGTCGGACACGTTACACAAGCGCAATTGTTCGTCGCCCCGGCCTTGAGCCGGGGTCCGCTCGCCCTTCAATCGGGCGACGGCGACGACCCGTGGCCATCCCCCGAATCGTCTCCTGCGCGGTGATGCCTGCCGCCATCTCAGCTGATTGCATTCGAGCGAGACCCTGTTTTCACCGGCATGACGCCGTGACTGTTCGAGGACCATGCTTCGCACTCAGGAGGTCAGTTGGCGCGCGGCTGCCTGGAGGGGACGGCGGCGAGGGCCTGGATCGCGTCATGAGCGTTGGCGTCGCGGGCGTAATCCAGGGGCGTGCGCCCGTTGACCATGCGCCGCGCCGGGTCTGCGCCAAGCTCCATGAGCAGCCGGATCAGCTCGGGCTGATTGTTGGCGGCAGCGATGGCGAGCGCGGTGCGCCCTGAGGCATCGGCAGCGTTAACATCGGCGCCCAGATGAACGAGAATGCGGATCGCCAGCGCCGTCTCGCCGCGGTCCTTGTCTTCCAGATAATGCTCTACGGCGGTCAGCAGCGGCGTCGAGCCGCCGATGTCGCCGGCCCGGGCATTGACGTCCGCGCCGGCCTGGCCGAGCAGGCGCACGATCGAGCCGGCCTCGCGCATCTTCACCGCATGATGGAGCGCCGTTCGGCCGATGCGGTCCTGACGGTTCGGGTCGGCGCCGGCATCGAGCAGCACCTGGACGATGGCCGACGTTTCCGCCGCCATCAGCGGCGTCATCTGCGAGAGCTTGTCGGTCTTGTTCGGGTCGGCGCCGCGTTTGAGCAGATCGCGCAGCGTGTCGGTATCTTCGAAGGCAAGCGCGGCCCACATCGCCTGGTCGACGGAAAGTTCGAGCTTGGTCTCGCTCTGATCTTTGGGCGGCGTTTCGGCCCTGGCACCGGGCGCAAATCGACTGCTCATTGTCATCGCCGCAAGCGCGAGTGCGAGAACGCACAACAGGCGCTCAATGCGCGAAAACAGTTTAGAGCTGCGTATAGGGTCACCCACGCGCATCCGGTAGAGCCCCCCAGCCCTACGCCAATACAAATTATCTGCGGCTCCGCCCCACTGCCGCATCGACGGTGCAGGACGTTCCGTCATGCCGAAAACCGGCCCGCCCAATATAGCGGGGAATTTTTTTTCTGTCCCATTCAATAAGTGGGCGTGGCTAGTCATTTTGAGCTTGAATCCGTTGAAAATCTTAAGCAGTGCGGGGCGTTGCCTGGGGCGCGGAGGCTGGTTGAAAGGGGATCAGCTAAGCGGTTTCGCCGCTCAGACGCGCGGCGGCCTTGGCCCGCCCGATCAGGGGTAAAAGCACCTTTAGCTCCGGACCGTCGCCGCGTCCGGTCAAGGCAAGGCGCAGCGGGTGAAACAGGGCCTTGCCCTTGGCGCCGGAGGCGGTCTTTACGGCACTCGTCCATGCGCTCCAGCTTTCATGGTCCCAAGGCTCCGGAGGAAGCACGTCGCGCGCGGTTGCGAGAAGGTCCGGGCGATTCGATCTGCGGCTCGACCGGTCCGGTGACCACGCGCCACCAGTCCTTCACGTCGTCGAACACGCTCAAATTTGCGCGCACAGCGTTCCAGAATGCCGGCCCCCCGCCTATTCCCTCACTTGCCAGACGGTCCGAGACGTCGTCATAGCCGAACTCCTGCAACAGCCGCGCATTCAGCGCCTTGAGCTCGGCGACGTCGAATCGCGCCGGAGCACGGGACAGCTTGGCGAAATCGAAAAGCGCGGCAAGCTCGGTTAAGCTCTTATAAGGCGCGACCGGGTTTGAAGTTCCAATGGTCGCCGAGTGGGAGAGCACGGCAAGCGGCTCAAGCCCTTCCTCGCGGAAAGACCGGATCGACAGCGAGCCGAGGCGCTTGGACAGCGCATGACCGTCGGCGCCGACGAGCAGATTGTGATGAGCGAAGGCCGGCGGGGCCGCGCCCATGGCTTCGAAAAGCTGGATCTGTACGCCGGTATTGGCGACATGGTCCTCGCCGCGGATGACGTGGGTGATGCCGAAATCGGCATCGTCCACGACGCTCGAGAAGGTGTAGAGATAGGTGCCGTCCTCGCGCACCAGGACCGGATCGGAAAGCGACGACGCCTCGATGGTCTGGGCGCCGCGGATCCGGTCGTCCCACGCGACCGTGCGATCCTCCAGCAGAAACCGCCAATGCGGCCGCCGGCCTTCGGCTTCGAGGGCCTCGCGCTCGGCGGACGTCAGCTTCAGACCGGCGCGGTCATAGAGCGGGGGCATGCTCCGGGCCAGCTGGCGCTTGCGGCGGCGATCCAGTTCGTCGGGCGTCTCGTAGCAGGCGTAGAGCCGGCCGGCATCCTTGAGCTGGGCGACCACGGCTGCATAACGGTCGAAGCGCTCCGACTGGCGGATCTCGCGATCCCAGTTCAGACCGAGCCAGCGCAGATCCTCGCGAATCCCGTCGACATACTCCTCCTTGGAGCGCTCCACATCGGTATCGTCGAAGCGCAGGATGAAGGCTCCGCCGTCGCGGCGCGCAAACAGCCAGTTGAGAAGGGCGGGGCGCAGATTGCCGATATGGATCCGGCCCGTGGGGCTCGGCGCAAAACGGACGACGGGGGTCATATGATTTCGCGGAACTTATTGATTATGGGATAGCGGCGGTCGCGGCCGAAATTGCGGCTGGTGATCTTCACGCCCGGCGCGGATTGCCGGCGCTTATATTCGGCGAGATAGAGCAGGCGCTCGATCTTGCGGACCGTCTGCGGCATCATGGCCGCGGGCAATGATGTCGGGCAGCGGCATTTCCCGGTCGACGAGGCATTCGAGGATGTCGTCGAGCTGGTCGTAAGGGGGGAGCGAATCCTGGTCCTTCTGGTTCTCGCGCAACTCGGCGGTCGGGGCCTTGGTGATGATGTTGTCCGGGATCACCATGCCGCCGGGGCCGAGGCAGCCTTTCGGCACGGCCGTGTTGCGGAACCGCGCGAGCCCGTAGACCTGCATTTTATACAGGTCCTTGATCGGGTTGAAGCCGCCGTTCATGTCGCCGTAAAGCGTGGCGTAGCCGACCGAAACCTCGGATTTGTTGCCGGTGGTCAGCAGCATGGCGCCGAACTTGTTGGAGATCGCCATCAGCATCGTGCCGCGCGTGCGCGACTGGATGTTTTCCTCGGTGATGTCGGCCGGGCGGCCCTCGAACAGCGTCCTCAGGCTGGCGTTGAAGCCCTCGACAGGCGCCTCGATCGGCACGATGTCGTAGCGCACGCCCAGCGCTTCGGCGCAGGCAGCGGCATCGCCCAGCGACTCGTTCGAGGTGTAGCGGTAGGGCAGCATCAGGCAGTGCACGCGGTCGGCGCCGAGCGCGTCGACGGCCATGCGCGGCGGTCAGCGCGGAGTTGATGCCGCCGGACAGACCGAGCACGACGCCGGGAAAGCCGGTCTTCCCGACATAGTCCTTCAGGCCGAGGACGCAGGCGAGATAGGCCGCATCGTCGCCCTCTTCGAGCAGCGCGCGCTCGCCCGGCAAACAGCGCCAGCCATCGTCGCCCTTCGCCCATTCGGTGATCGTGACCGCCGGCTCCCAGGCCGGCATCTGCACCGCCAGGGCGCCGCCCGGATTGAGGACGAAGGACGATCCGTCGAACACCAGCTCGTCCTGGCCGCAGATCTGATTGACATAGGCGAGCGGCAGCCCGGTCTCGGCGACGCGCGCGACGGCGTGGGCCATGCGGATGTCGTGCTTGTTGCGGGTAAAGGGCGAGCCGTTCGGCACCAGCAGCATTTCCGCGCCGGTCTCGCTCAGGCACTCGCAGACATCCTCGCTCCAGATGTCCTCGCAGATCGGCGCGCCGAGGCGAATATCGCGGAAATTGATCGGGCCGGGCATCGCGCCCTGGGCGAACACCCGCTTTTCGTCGAACACGCTGTAATTGGGCAGGTCGACCTTATGGCGCACGTCGCGGACCACGCCGCCTTCGAGCAGTGCGATCGAGTTGTACGGCCTGTCGTCGCCCGGCCAGGGGGTGCCGATCAGCATGGCCGGGCCGCCATCGGCGGTCTCCTTCGCCAGCGCCTCGACCGCGTCCCGCGCCGCCGCGATGAAGGCCGGCTTGAGGATCAGGTCCTCGGGCGGATAGCCGGTGATGAACAGCTCGGAGTAGACAATGAGGTCGGCGCCCTTGGCCGCGGCTTCGGCGCGGGCCGTCCGGGCGAGCGCGGCATTTCCGGCTACGTCGCCGACGGTCGGGTTGAGCTGGGCGAGTGCGATCCGAAGCGATGTCGTCTTATCTGCTGTCATACAATTATCCGCAAGCTCTACGGTTTATACCATGTCTTGCGTTCTGCGTTGATGCGCTCGAAGATCTCCTCGACCTGTTCGTCGCGGGATACCTGGTAGGCCTTGCCGCCATAAATCAGATATTTCCACTTCAGCTTCGGGCTGGCGGCAAGCTCGCGCGGCTTCACGGCCATCAGCTTTTCCATCGAGCATTGCGGATCGACCCACGGCGCAAAGAACACGTCGTCATGCGCCTGATCGATCATATGCGGATGAAGCAGACCGCGCTCCAACGCCGTGCGCACCATATCCACATAGGCGAACTGGACAAAGCCGGAGCAGATGAAATCCACCGGCGCGAAGCGTTTGCCCCGGTTCAGGAATTCGTTGATCGTCGGCGCGCGGCCGAACAGCTTGTCGCGGAGGCGGAAGAAGAAGTTCGACCGGTTGGTCGCCAGCGCCGCGAGCAGGGCGAAATTATAGTCGTCATCCTTGATGAAGCGCAGCATCCGGCCGCTGACCATGGGCCGCATTTCCGGGGTGAACCAGTCCGCTTCCAGCCGCTTGATGCCGACGACATAGCGCGGCTTTTCATGCGTATCCTTATAGACCTTGGTCGGCGCGACGATTTCGGAGAACGCGCCGAGATCGACGCCGCTGAATGTCGCCTCGATCAGGAACGAGCGGTCGACGCCGGCGTAATGCCGCGGCGTGATGAAGGTCAGCGAGGCATGGGCGAAGCGGCTATGGTCGAAGCTCTGCATCAGGAAGGAGAAGAAGCTTTCCAGCCGTGTCGACAGCACGATGTCGCCCGGCTCCAGAAAATGGCCGTATTGGAACTTCTCCACCGGCATCGGCCATTCGACGTCCTCCGGCTCCGGGACCGGCGCAGGGCGGGCCTGGAAACCGAGCGGCGCGGCGCCGTTCGTGGCCGGATCGACCGAACGATTGGTCACGGCCTGCTTGACCGCTTCCTCGACGGTTTTGCTGAGCTCTTTCGGCTTAAGCTGGTCCCAGGCCGAGGTTTTAAGCGAAAGTGCCATGTGCAAGCTCCAACAACAACGTCGAACGGGAACGACGCCCCGCCGGAAGGAGCTTTCCTACACAGACTACAGGCCGGACGCAAGCGGGGGCGGGGACGCACCCCGCCCATGCCTTTAAACGTTGACGCCGGCAGTCTGAGCGGCAGGCTCGATCCCGATCCGGTCGCGCCGCAGTCTTTCCGCCACCAGGAAGGCCAACTCCAGCGCCTGGCTGGCGTTCAAGCGCGGATCGCAATGGGTGTGGTAGCGGTCCGAAAGATCGGTCTCGCTGATGAGCTGCGCGCCGCCGGTGCATTCGGTGACGTTCATGCCCGTCATCTCGATATGCATCCCGCCCGGATAGGTGCCCTCGGCGCGGTGAACGTCGAAGAAGGTTTCCACCTCCTTGAGCACACGCTCGAACGGCCGCGTCTTGAAGCCGCTGGCCGCCTTGATGGTGTTGCCGTGCATCGGATCGCAGGACCAGACCACCTTGCGGCCCTCGCGCTCGACGGCGCGAATCAGCGGCGGCAGGAACTCGGCGACCTTGTCGGCGCCGAAGCGCGCGATCAGCGTCAGACGGCCCGGCTCGTTCTTCGGATTGAGCATGTCGATCAGACGGATCAGCTCGTCCGGCGCCAGCGACGGGCCGCATTTCAGCCCGATCGGATTGTTGACGCCGCGCAGGAATTCGACATGCGCATGGTCCGGCTGGCGCGTGCGGTCGCCGATCCAGAGGAAATGGCCCGAGGTGGCGTACCATTTGCCGCTGGTGGAATCGACGCGGGCAAAGGCCTCCTCATAGCCGAGCAGCAGCGCCTCATGGCTGGTATAGAAACTCGTCGTGCGCAGCTCGCGCAGGTTTTCCGAGGTCAGCCCGCAGGCGCGCATGAAGGTCAGGCTGTCGCTGATGCGGTCGGCCAGCTCCTGATAGCGCTCCGCCGCCGGCGTGTCGGTTATGAAGCCCATCGTCCATTGGTGCACGCGCTCCAGATCGGCGAAACCGCCCGAGGCGAAGGCGCGCAGCAGGTTGAGCGTGGCGGCCGACTGGCGATAGGCGCTCAGCATGCGCTGCGGGTCGGGAATCCGGGCCTGAGGCGTGAAGCCGATCTCGTTGACGATGTCGCCCCGGTAGCTCGGCAGCTCCAGATCGCCCTGCTTCTCGGTGGGCGTGGAGCGCGGCTTGGCGAACTGGCCGGCGATGCGGCCGACCTTGACCACCGGGCAGCCGCCCGCATAGGTCAGCACCACGGCCATCTGCAGGAAAACGCGGAAGAAATCGCGGATCGGAATCGCGCCGTGCTCGGCAAAGCTTTCCGCGCAATCGCCGCCCTGGAGAAGAAACGCGCGTCCCTCAGCCGCTTCCGCCAGCTCCTGCGTCAGCTCCCGGGCTTCACCTGCAAAAACCAGCGGCGGGAAACTGGCAAGTTCGGCTTCGACGGCCTTCAATGTGTCCTGATCGGGGTATACCGGACTTTGCTCGACCGGTTTGGCGCGCCAGCTGTCCGGGCTCCATGAGCTGGTCATGGGGAACGTTCCTCCACAAGGCTTTTTGCTGCAAAAACCGCCGGCCGCCAGCGCGCGAGAAACACCCCGCCTGCCAAGCGTCCGAAGTGCTGCCGTTATAGGCCATCGGGCGCGTCCTGGCTAGAATGGATGTCGGCGCGGACAGATGGGCGTTCGGCCTGCGCCGGCCATGCGCGCGTGGCGGCATTTCGGGGATAAATCACCGCCATTTCGGCGAATTCGGACGTCGGTATCCGGTCGCGCTTTACTCTTTTGCGGAAACCGATCATTGACCTAAAGCATTCCGCTCCGACAAAAGCCATGCTTGAAAGCGCAGATGCCGTATCGCAAACTCGAACACAGCCACCATCCCGAGCACATTGCCGAGCGTCTCGCCCAGGGGCCTGCGGTGAGCTATCTGCGCGACTGGGTCTATGGCGGGATCGATGGCTCGATCACCACCTTCGCCATCGTCGCGGGCGTCGTCGGGGCGGACCTGCCTGTCCGCGTCGTGCTGATCCTCGGCATCGTCAACGTGCTGGCCGACGGCTTTTCCATGGCGGCGGCGAATTTCTCCAGCACGCGCACCGAGATCGAGGAATACGAACACAAGCGGCACATGGAGGAGCGGCACGTCATGCTTCACCCGGAGGGTGAACGCGAGGAGGTGCGGCAGATCTTCATGGCCAAGGGCTTTACCGGCCGCGAACTCACCAGCGCCGTCAATGTGATAACCGCCGAGCGCGACCGCTGGATCGACACCATGATGACCGAGGAGCACGGGCTGCCGGTCATTGCCCGGTCGCCGGCGAGGGCGGCATTCGTGACCTTCCTGGCCTTCCTGTTTGCCGGCCTGGTGCCGATCGCGCCGTTCGCGCTCGGACTGCCCCGCCCGGTTCTTCTTTCGCTATGCATGACGGCAATAGTCTTTTTCTTTATTGGCTCCGCGCGTTCACGCTGGTCACCAAGATTTTGGTGGCAAACGGGTTTGGAGACTTTGGCTATCGGCTCGGCGGCGGCGGCAGTCGCTTACGTCGCAGGTGATTTTTTGCGCAATTTGATCTAGTGTTAGTAGGGAACTCACGCGAGGCGTGAGTGAGGGGCATGCGTGACAGTTTAATGGGCGTTCGCGAACCGAGTTTTACGCTAGGTATTGAGGAAGAATACCTCCTTGTCGACAAAACCACACGAGATCTAGTTCCAGACCCCCCAAAAAAACTACTCACCGATTGCGAAGCCGAACTTGCTCACCTTGGGGGGCAGGTCAGTCCGGAATTCATGCGCTCGCAAATCGAGGTCGGGACTCGCGTTTGCAAGACGATCAAGGAGGCGCGCGCCGATCTCGCCCGTCTGCGCGCGACGATCGCGACCTGCGCCGACCGTTACGGTCTTGCCCCGATCGCCTCCTCGACACACCCGTTCGCGGAATGGGACGCGCAGCAGCACACCGACAAGGAGCGCTACAACGTCCTTGCCGCGGATTTGCAGATGATTGCCCAGCGCATGCTGATCAGCGGCATGCACGTCCATGTCGGCATCGAGGACGACGACCTGCGCATCGACATCATGAACCAGGCGAGTTATTTCCTGCCGCATCTGCTCGCTCTGTCGACCTCCTCGCCGTTCTGGCGCGGCCGCCTCACCGGGCTCAGATCCTACCGCATGTCGATCTTCGACGAGCTGCCGCGCACCGGGCTGCCCGAATATTTCGTCAGCTATGCCGAGTTCGAGCGCACCGTCGAGGTGCTGGTGAAGGCGCAGCTCATCGAGGATGCGACCAAGATCTGGTGGGATCTGCGGCCTTCTGTGCGCTTTCCGACGCTGGAGATGCGGATCACCGACATCTGCTCGCTGCTCGACGACGGCATCGCCATTGCCGCGCTCTATCTCTGCCTGTGCCGCATGCTCTTCCGCCTGCGCCGTCTCAACCAGCGCTGGCGTGCCTATTCGCCGTTCCTGATCATGGAGAACCGCTGGCGGGCGCAGCGTTACGGCGTGTCGAACAGCATGGTGGATTTCGGCAAGAGCGAGCTGGTGCCGTTCGCCGATCTGCTGGAGGAGATCCTCGACCTGGTCCGCGACGACGCCGAAGCCTTCGACTGCGTCGCCGAGGTTGAGCACACCCGGACCATCGCGCGTCAGGGCACCAGCGCGGGGCGGCAGATCGACGTCTATAAACGCGCAATGGCCGCCGGCGCGGACGAGGCGGCGGCGCTGCGGGCCGTGGTGGACATGCTGATCGCCGATACCGTGCGCGGTACCACTGCGGAGCGGCTCAACAGGGCTTAGCAGGCCCGGCTTTCGCGCGATCTAGGCGAGGTTGAGGCTCATACCGCCGTCGACCATGATGCCCTGGCCGGTGGTGTAGGCGCTGTCGTCGCTGGCCAGGAACAGCGCCACCTTGGCCACCTCCTCCGGCGTGCCGAACCGGCGCATCGGCATCTGCGCGAGCAGCCCCTTGGCGACCTGCGGGTGCTCCGTGTAGCGCGTGGTCATCGTCGTCGGGATGAAGCCGGGGCACATATAGTTGACGCGGATGCCGTAGGGCGCGAACTCGACCGCCAGCGCGCGCGACAGCCCGGCGATGGCGGCCTTGGCGGTGGAATAGGCCGAGAGCTGGCGCAGATGCTGCGTCGCCATGATCGACGACAGATTGACCACCGCGGCGCCCTTGGCCGCCATCATCAGCGGCAGCGCGGCGCGCGTGACCCGGATCGTGCCCCACAGATGCGGGTTCAGCACCGCCTCCCAGTCGGCGTCCTCCATATGGCGGAAGTCGGAGCGCATCAGGTTGCCGGCATTGTTGACGAGCACGTGGAGCTTGTCGCTGATGCCCGCGACCGCGGCGATCATCGCCTTGGCGTCGTCTTCGCTGGTCACGTCGCCGCGCACGAAGGATGCGCGCCCGCCTGCCGCCGCGATCTCGGCTGCGCCGGCCTCGATCGCTTCGCCGTTCAGGTCCGAGAGCACGACATGCGCGCCCTCCGCCGCGAACAGCTTCGCCATGGCAAGCCCGAGCCCGCCGCCCGCGCCGGTGATCAGCGCGATCCTGTCAGCCAAACGCCCCAATTCCCCGTCTCCGTCAGTTATACGCCGTGTCCGCCGAGGTGTGGCATCGATCGGCGTGCGGAGTCAATGCGTTGGCGTCCGGCTTTGCGCGATCAGCGCCGGAAGCCGGCCCCTCCTCAGACGCCACTGCCGCCGGCCCCCTCGTCGTCCCGGACGGCCGCAGGCCGAGCCGGGACCCACTCGCCTCACCGCACCCATGCCGAGAGGCCGACGCCATTAGGCCCCGGATCAAGTCCGGGGCGACGGAGCGGCATGTGGTGGGGGCAGCGTTGCCTATCCCCGTCCCCATCCAAGGTCGTGCTCGCGGAGGCGGGTATCCAGTAACCCGCGCCCTATGCACCGGCGACCTGACTGCGCGCCGGACTCCCGCCTCCACTGAAGCAATGAGGTCAGGGCGTCTCCGCCAGCCCGTCACTTCATCTTCAGCATATTGCGCAGCGCCAGGCCGAACAGGAAGATCATCACCGCCGAATAGAGCTTGTGGATGGCGGAGAACAAGCCGACGCGGGGCGGCACCACCGCGACCGGCGTGCCGCCGCCGTAAAGCTCGACGCCGAACAGGCAGCCATAGGTGCGGTGCGCCGTATCGGCGTCGCCATAAAGGATCAGGAAGCCGTCGCGCAAAGCGAGCTGGAAGGCTTCGTAAGTCGCGCTGGTTTGGTTGCGCAGCTTTTCGGACAGGCCGACGACCTCGATTTTCGGAGGCGGCACCTTCGGCCCGGCCACTTCTTCCGCGATTTGCGAGGGCGTGACGAAGCAGGGGCTCGGCGTATGCGTCCAGAGGCTGGTCCATAGGCCGGGCGAAGCGATCTGTTCGCGTATTTGCCCCCAAGGCCGTGGTTTCGGCCGGCTATCCAGCATGGCCGTATGCTCGCCGAAATAGAACGATGCTGCGACGGCTAGGCCGAGCGACCACCAGAGAAGCGGCAACAGAATCGACCGGCCATAATTTGATAGCCAGCCGTAGGCATAGCCCGCCCAAAAACGCGCGAAGCCGAACCAGCTTTCGAGCGTATAGAAAGACGGGTGAGGCCAGGGCCAGTCGGTGAGGAAACGGGCCGAGCGGATCTCGCGGGCGAAGAATTCGTGCTCGCGGTCCTGGTCGTGCGCCTGGATGGCGAGCCGCTTTAACGCCCGCCATTGGGCAGGCGCGTCGCTGTCCGCCTTGGTCACGCGGCGATAGCGGTAGCTGCCGCGCTGCCAATCGCGGTGCAGCCGTATGGTGCGGCTCGGCGGTGTTTCAGGATCGTCAGCCTCAGGAGGTGCGAGGCTTCTGCCATCCACCTTCACATTGTCCAGTCGCGGCGCTTCCTCGAAATGCGCCTGGATGAAATCGGGAACCGCATCGAAATGGGCGTTTGCCATCGAAAATCCGCGTTCGCCGCGGATTGCGTAGAAGCTTGTGACACCTTCGAATTTGGTTCTATGGAGCCGGACGTAATGATGGAACCAAGCGTGCGGGAAGTTCGCGAGTTGTCTAAATGTGCTGTCATCGAAGAATGCCACGCCGTTGAACTTGGCACCGCCGAACCGCGCGTCGCCGGAAAAACGAGAGCGTTCGAAGAACGCATCCGAAAAAACCGCGTTGCGAAAATAGACCTCTTTCGAAAAGGTCGCGTTCTCGAACCTGGCGTCGCCGGAGAAGGTTGCGCCGCCGAACCGTGCGTTGCCGGAAAAGGTTGCGCCGTCGAATGAGGCGCTGCCGGTAAAGGTTGCGCTGTCGAACGAGGCGGTGCCGGAAAAGGTCGCGCCGCCGAACCGGGCGTTGCCGGGAAAGGTCGCGCTGTCGAACTCGGCGTCGTCGGAAAAGGTCGCACCGCCGAACCGGGCGGTGCCGGAAAAGATCGCGCTGCCGAACCGGGCGTCGCCGGAAAAGGTTGCGCTGCCGAACTCGGCGTCGCCGGAAAAGGTCGCGCTGCGGAACCAGGCGGTGCCGGAAAAGGTCGCGCTGCCGAACTCGGCGTCGCCGGAAAAGGTCGCGCTGTCGAACCAGGCGGCGCCGAAAAAGGTCGCGCCGTCGAACCAAGCGTCGCCGGAAAAGGTTGCGCTGCCGAACTCGGCGTCGCCGGGGAAGAGAAAGTCGCTAAAATCAGCGTTGTGGTCTTCAAGAGGAATTGCTTTGACAGGCGGATCGCCGGCGAAAGACTCCTCTTTGACTTCTGCCGCTACGCCTCCATCAGCCCCCTCTCTAAAAAAGCGGCAGCGGGAGAAGTCAACCTTCGCCCTCTCCACCCACTGACGAGTTGCGTCGTTCCTTGCCCGGAGGCTATTCCAACTCTTCTCCGCAGCCCAGCGTCCGTCTGCCTCCATGCGCTTGCGCTCGGCGAGCACCGGCTCGGCCCAGGCGTTCCACACCGCCTTCGCCGCATCATGGGCGATGTCGCGCGCGCCGCCCTCCGCCTCGCCCTCGGCCAGCGCCGCGGCCTTCGCCCGTCGCCGTGCCGCTTCGCGGCGCTCGAACAGCGCAATCGTCTCGTCCCGGGTCATCGCCGCTGGCCCCCTCGCTGGCCTCCATCACCGCTGGAGTGATACGGCATCACCGCGCCCCCGCCAACCGGTGCCGGGCCCTTATCCTCCGCCATGGGACGCCCGCGGCGATGTGATAGGTCGATTGGGGAGGCGAGGCGAAATGGCGCCGTCGCCTCTGTCGGGCGTGGCAGGGTAGGAGGAGCGGCCCAGGACGAAGCCCCGCGTCGTCATTAGCCAGCGCACCACCAAGCGGCAGCGCGCGTCACCGGGTGATGCTGTCGGCAAAAGCTAGCGCGAGGCGCCCTACTGCCCGGACGCCAGCGACCTCAGTCTTTGGGCCGCCGGTTCGCTGCCGAGCTCGGCGGCGCGTTGGTACCAGCGCCGCGCTTCCGCCGGGTCGGGCCGCATGCCGACGACGCCCAGGCCGAGCAGAACCTCGGGGTCGTAGGTCTTGGCCATGCTGAGCGCGCCGAGCGCGCTGCCATTGGCGGCGAGGTGCTCGTAGATCAGCCGGGCGGCGGCGACGTCGCCGTTCTTGAGCTGGTCCAACGCACGGTCCGCCATGGCCTTTTCCACCGCCGGAGAGAGCGCCGAGTGATGCACGGCCGGTGCGGGCTCGGGCTGCGGTTCCGTCGGCAGGGCGGCGTTCGCGCTGGTCGGAAGCTGCTCGGGTGCGGCATTGACGGCATCGGCGCCGTTCTGGTCGATGGTGACCGAGGCGGTGCGGGTCTCGCGACTGCGGCCGTAGACGAAGATTACCTCGATGCTGAACGTGCCGGCGAAGTCGTCAGGCACTTTCAGCTCAAGACCGTCCAGCTCCTTGATGGACAGCATCCATGTGTCGCCGGTGCGGAAGCCGGGTGTGAGCGACAGCCCCTTCGGCAAGCCGCGGACCATGACCAGCCCGTACTCGCCGGTGTCGACCGGCGGGACGTGGATGCGGACCGGAATGGCCTCGCCGGGTGCTCCGGAGACGTCCTCGACCCGAAGATCGGCCGCGTTCAGGGCGAGCCGTTGCAGAGGCGCGGCCGGCGTTTGGCTCGCCGAGACGGCCGGCGGCTCGATCGTTGCCGCGCGTTCGGCATGGGCCGGCGCAGCGAACGCAACGGCCGGGCCTGCGATCAGCGCGGCGAGCCGGACCAGGGCCGATCCGCCATGCGTCCCGCCTCCGCCAAAACCGCGCATGTCCGCACGCGAACCTGCCTTCCAGCTCATCCGCAGAAACAGCACGGGGTCGTTGCCAGACGTCGTATCCTTAACCACATTGGCCCCCGTCCAACCGAAACTCCCGTCACGTTCAGCCACTTTCGACCGACTACTGATTTGTCGAAATCTGCGCCTGACTCTGCCACCAGTTCAAGAACTCTTTGAACAGGGCCCCGCGCTGGTCGGGCGTGAGCGTGGCGCTCCCGGCCGGACGGCGCTGCAGGAACTGCTCGAAGGCGTCCTTCATCTGCACGGACGACGTCTGCTTCTGCTTGTCGAGCCACTCTTGCGCGGCCTTGAAGCGGGTCCATCCGGGCACCGAGCTGGCGAGGTTGATCTCCTTCCACTTCGGATGCCGCGGCTCCTTCAGGAACTGGTCGAACTTGGAAAAGAACGCTTCGGTGAAGGCGGCGACCCGGCGGTAGCGATCGGTGTTTTCCGGCCAGTTATAGACGGCGAGGACGGCGCCGCTGGCCACGGTCGAGAGCTTCTTGCCTTCCGGGATCAGCTTCGGATAGGCCTCATGCCCAAGCGTTGCCGGCAGGAACACCTTCAACAATTCGTTGTAAGCGCCGGGCGGCAGCGTTTCCTCGTTCAATTCGAGCAAATGCATGTCGTCCTCGGCGGTCACGAAGGTGTTGTAGCCGGAAATTGGCGCGCCGCCCAGATAGGTGGACCCCGCGATCTCGCCGTCGCGGACCTTATGAATGGAGTCCTTCAAGTCGAAATAGGTCGGCTCTACCTTGATGCCGATCACGTCGAAAATCGTGATGCCGGCGATGTCGGTGGCGCTGAACTCCTTGTAGAAGTTGATCTTCTTGCCTTCGAGCTGGGAGAATTTGGTGACGCTCTTCGGGACCAGGATGTGGTACTCGGAATTGTACAGCTTGGTGATGTATTGCACGCGGCTGTAGATATTCCCGTAAAGAGTCGGGTTGCGGCGCTTGAAGAACTCGAGATGTTCCTGCTGCGTGATGCCCATGTCGACACCGCGCAGGAACAGAATATCGAGCACATTGTGGCCGCCGCCGCGGCCGATGATCGGCAGAATGCGCAAGCCGTTCGTCTGGGTCGGCTCATCGACGACGCTCTGAATGTCCTGCGCGATCGGTGCATAGGTTCCGGTGATGCCCGCCGCCATGATGGTGACGGTATTCTCGTTGGATTCGCGTTTGCGCTCCTGGAACTGCTCCGACGCAGACGGCTGCTGCGCGTAAACGCCCGACTGCGATCCGATAGCCAGCATAACGGCTACCAGTACAAAACACATTGCATAAACTCGTCGAAAATAATGCATCACCGCCCCGTACGCTCAAACATCCGCTTAGGTCCGAACACTTTGTGGCAAAACCGAGGCGAAAGCCGATTTTCGAGGCATCGAGACATTTCTGCAACTTTGCGTAAAGCCGCTGCATTCATGTCGCCGCTCTAACGATCGACGCGCCATCGCAATTCCACATCCGTGGGCTCGGACAGGTACCCACTCACCTCATCGTCAGCATGTTCCGGACCGCCAGGCCGAAGAGGAGGATCATCAATGCGCAGAACACCTTCTGCGCAACCATAAAAAACGACACCGCCGACGGCACGACGGGCGCAACCGCCTCGCCGAAGCGCTCCACGCCGTAGAGGCAGCCATAGATCCGGCGTGCCTCATCCGGCCCAGGATCAAGTACGATGAAGCCGGTGCGGAGCGCAAGGTCGAAGGCTTCCCTGGGCGCACTGGTTGCATCGCGAATGGCCGGTGACAAAGCGCCGAGGCCCGGCCGGTCGGTGCCCGGAACGGTGCATCGCTCGCCGTCCTCCATAGCACGGAAGGTTGTCCGGACATAGGTCTGCGCCCAGCCGGCACCGGTCTGCGCCAACGCGCTCCGGCTGCGCCTCAATTCGTCGTGCTCGCCGAGATAGACCATCGCCCCGACCGCAACGGCGCCGAGCCACCACGCGGCAGGAAGGACCACCGAGCGGCCGTAATTGGAGAACAGCCCATAGAGAATGCCGAGCCAGAAGCGGGCGAAGCCGAGCCAGGCGGCGGTGTTGAATATCGGCCAGGGCAGCGGCCAGTCCCCGGCGAAGCGCGCGGCGCGGATCTCGCGGGAGAAGAATTCGTTCTCCCGCGGCCGGTCGCGCGCGTCCACGGCGAGGCGCTTCAGCCCCCGCCACCGCGCTGGAATGTCGCGGTCGGAGCGGAACACCCGGTGCAGGACGCCGAACAGGACGCGGAGCGGAAAGCTGCCGCGGGCCTTCCAGAATTGCGATGTGCCGAATTTCGCCCCGCCCAGCATCAGCCCGTCATGGACCGAGATGTTGTCCAGGCGCGGAGCCTCGTCGAAATGCGCCTGGATGAAGTCGGGCACCTGCTCGAAGGTGGCATTGGCAAGGTCGAAGGCGCGCTCGGCGCGGATGGCGTTGAAATGGGCCGGTCCCTCGAACGAGCTGCCGGCGAAGGTGACGACCATCGGGAAGTCCACCAGCCGGAAATCGGCCTCGCCGCCGAACCGGGCGTCCTCGAAGAACGCATTGCTGCAGAATTCGGTCTGGCCGAAGCCGGCGTCGCGCAGGAACTGCGCCCCGGCGAAACGCGCCTGCCGTTCGAACCGGGCCTCGCCGAACGCCGCCCCGCCCTGAAACTGGGTCTTGCGGAACCAGCCGCTGCCGGAGAAATGCGCACTGCGGAAATCGCTCTCGCCGGAGAACTGCGCCAGCCCGAACTGCGCCTCGCCGGAAAATTGCGCGCGGCGAAAGTCGGCCACGAAGAAGCGGGCTTCGCGGAACGAGGCCTCTCCGGCGAACTGGGCCTCGTTGAACCAGGTCTTTACAGCGAACTGCGCGTTGTCGAAGCGGGCTTCCTTGAAGAACTGTGTCTTGTCGAACCAGGTGATGTCCGAAAATTGCGTCTTATGGAAGCGGGCTTCATTGGCGAACCGGGCCTTGTGGAACCAGGTCTCGCCGGAGAAAATCGCGGAGCCGAACCGGGCCTTGCCTTCGAACTGGGCTTCGTCGAACCAGGCTTCCCGGGTGAATTCGGCCTTTTCGAAATCGGCATTGCCGGCAAATTCAGTCGCCCGGAACCAGGTCTTGCTGAGAAACTGGGCCTCCTCGAACTGCACGTCGGCGTGGAATTTGACCTCGTCGAACAGGCATTCGCGGCTGAACTGTGCGTCGCGGAAGCGCGCTTCGCCGTAAAACTGTGACCCTTCGAAATGGGTCGGGGCGGTGAAATGCGCCTCGGTCAGGTCGGCGGCGCCGGGGAAAATAAAGCCTGAGAAGTCGATCAGATCGTCTTCGAGCGCCACCGCTCCGACCGGCTGCCATGCGCCGGGCCGGGTGTTCATTTCACCGAGATCGAGCCGCATCTCGTTCTCGACCACCCGCCGGACGAAGCGCAGCCGGCCGAAATCGACCTGGGCGGCTTCCATCCAGCGGCGTGTGTCCTCGTTGCGCGGCTGCAGATCGCCGTAGGAATGGCGTTGCGCGACCCAGCGCCCGGCGGCTTCGAGCGCCCGCGCCTCGGCCAGCATGGCCTCCGCCCAGCCATTCCAGAGCCCTTTGGCGGCATCATGGGCGATGGTGCGGGCGCCATCCTCGGCGTTGCCTTCCGCCATGGCCGCGGCTTTGGCGCGTGCGCGTGCCGCCTCGCAGCGTTCGAACAGCGCAATCGTTGCGTCCCGATCCATGGTCGCGCCTAGCCCTCGCCCCAGCACCTCTCTTGTGATAGCTCATCCCCATGGCTGCGCCAACTTGTCCGAGCCAGAGGGCCCGATAGGCTGTGAGCATCGTTAACGGCCGAAATGGCCGAAACGGCTGGGATCCAAGCGAATTCGGCCGATTCCGGGCGGGAATCCGGCCCCTGACCAACAGAGACGATCGACTGGCGCGCCGGCGCGGGACGTCCGATATCCTACCGGTTACCGGCCGCATCAGGCTCCAGCAATTCGCGACAGGAGCCCGTTGCCGTCACGTTCCAGCTCCTTTGCGGCGTTGGGTGCGGCGGGGGGCGGGGTGCCGACGCAGCTAGAAGCGGGGCCGATCGCGTGGTCAACGCTTCATTTCGTTCGCGGGGGGGAGGGATTTTGCCGGACAGTGCGCGCACAAAAAATGAGGGGCCCCGCTGGAGCCCCTCTTGCCGCTTTCCCGCGCGATGCGGCGACCTTATGCGTGCACGCCGGAGCCGAATGCCGGGCGAGCATTGCCATCCGTTCCGGCGACCCAGCCGCCGGCCTTCGCCTTCAGTTCGCGGAACTTGCCCGAAAGCTCCGACAGCCGCGCGTCCCATGCCGGGTCGGGGCTCTGGCCTTCGATGGTCTTGAAATAGGCCTGCAGCATGCAGGCGATGGCAAAGGGCTCGATCAGCGCCGCCTTGAATGCCCAGGCGAACAGGATGGCGAAGACGAACCCGCCTGCCGACCAGGCGCCGGGGATCAGGTAGACCACCGCGCCGGCCGGGGCCAGCATCAGCAGAAAGACGATGAAGGACAATCCGTAGACGATCGCGGTCAGCCATGCCGCGTTGCGCAGCATCGGCTTGTAGTTCTGGCCGTAATAGACGAGCGCCGTCTGCGCCGACTGCCACGGATTGTCCGATCGCGTCCGAATGGCGTAGGCGAGAATCACCTCGTCGATCAGCCCGACGGCGAGCTTCAGAAACGCCCGGATCACGCTCATGACCTGCTGAAGGCCGGGAATCGGCAGAAAGCCGGCGATGCCCTGCACCAATCCGGTGATCGCCCCGAGCACGCCCTTGACCAGCAGATCGACCGCGAACAGTACATTGGCCTCGGCAAAGCGCTCCTTGACCACGGTGCTGGCATGGGTGATCTGCGAGCGGCCGTCGGGCAGCGGCTTGCCGTCCAGATATTCGACCATGACCGCGATATGCCCGGCCTTGACGATGTAGAGGATGTATTCGCGCAGGAAGTAGATGACGCCGGCGGTGGCGCCGAAGCCGATGATGCCGCCCCAAAGCGTGGTGTTGGCCTGGAAGTCCGGATCGCCGAGGGCGCCGACGCCCCAGCCGATCCCGGCGCCGGTGCCGGTGACGATCACGTAAGCGGCCGCGATGCCGAAATAGACCGCCATCCGGAACAGTATGAACGGCATCGTCTTGACCATCACGTCAAGCGACCGGCCAATCGAAAAATCCCACATCTCTCATCCCCCCGATTATTGCAGGCGCGCTGTCACGCCCGTGCGTAGGACGCTCCGGCGGGCGCGGCGGTTCGAACGGAGCCGCGCGGCGGCGGAGTGCAGCCGCAATGTAGGAAATTCGCCCCTGGAAGAATGGCAAGACGGTGGATAAGTGGAGGCTTTACATGGCGCGGCGCATCGATCCGCCGATCTGTATCCAAGAGGACACAGACTCTTTTCGCCGAAGCCAATAAATTTTCCGCTGCTTATTGGGGGCGATCAATATGGTTTCTCGCATTCGTATTCTTATATGCTTATTTACCGGTTTTATACTGTCTGGCTGCGCAACGGTGCCGGACCTGCCCGATGAGGAACGGCTTCCGCTGGATGTGGTCCTGAAGAACGTTCGCTGCGAAGTGACCCGCGCTCTTGGCGGCACGGCCGAGCGCTTCGAGTGGCTCCGTCACTCCGCCGTCGCGTTTCAGCTCACGCTCCGCGTGGAGGAAAAGGACGAGGGCAGCGCCGACACCGCGCTGGTTTTCCCGATCCATACCGGAACCTTCACCATCGGCTTTACCGCGGGGCTGAATGAGAAGTCGGCCGCGAAGTCCGAACTTTACATTGGAGCGCTTTATAACGACTTCGACCTGGATGAGTGCCCGGAAACCGAAAAAGAGAAAAGCGGCGCCAGCCTTGAAGGCAATCTGGGTCTGTCGGCATGGATCGAGCGCGCCGCCGCCGCTATCGAAAGCACCGCCATCAGCCCCGATCAGATCAAGCGGGGCGACAAAGATACCTATATTGCGCACCAGGTCGAATTCGTCGTGGTCGCAAGTGGATCGGTCAGCCCGAAATTCAACATCGTCAGGGCAGGCCGCACGCGGTCGGGTCTGTTCAAGCTGGGCGTGTCGCGCGAGGAGAGCAACATCCTGCGCATCGCTATCCTCCCGCAGAAGGTGGAGAAGTTCAAAAAAGTTCGTGTCGTGAAGAAAGTGATGAAGCCGGTTCCAGGGCAGCCCGGCCTGATGCGCGAAGAGAGTATCATTCAATACGAGTACGTCCCGCAGCCCGGCGGGCTCGATAAGAGTACGTCGGACGGGTTGAGGTCGATCATTCAGAACTTGAAGGACGACCGTCCCACCGACCGTTAGCTTGGCGGGGGACATCCAGATGCCGGCACAGCAGTCCCGATGTTGTGCCGGCTCGCCTTGAATTGGCAGCGGCGCGAGGGCCACCCGGTCCCAGCAGGCGTGCGCACAAGCCGACGGACTTCCCGGCCCCACCCCGTAAGCAATGGATCGCAACTCGGCCGCCGAGCGGCGGATGCGCATTCCAGATCGAGGTTTTTGAAGCCCGCCATGACAAGCCGCAGCCAGATTTTCCTGCTCGCCGTCGTCTCCGCCCTTCCGCCTGTCTTCTTGCCGTTTCTGCGCGCGCCGCGTCCGATATCCGCGTCGAGCGCGAAGTGCCCTATGGACCCGACCCCGCCGAGCGGCTGGACGTCTATCATCTGGAGCGCGGAAAAGGCGCCCCGATCATCGTCATGGTCCATGGCGGGGGATGGCGCCGGGGCGACAAGAGCTCTTCCGGGGTGATCGCGGACAAGGTCGACCACTGGGTGCCGAAGGGGATCATCTTCATTTCCGTCAATTACCGCATGCTGCCGGAGGCGGGGCCGCTGGAGCAGGCGCGCGACATCGCCAGGGCGCTGGCCTTCGTCCAGACGAAAGCGCGCGGCTGGGGCGGCGATCCTGCGCGCGTGGTGATGATCGGGCATTCGGCGGGCGCGCATCTGGTCGCGCTGCTGGCCGCCGATCCGGCCTTCGCGGCCGAGTTCGGGGCGAAGCGCTGGCTCGGCACTGTCGCGCTCGATAGCGCGGCGATGGACGTCGTCGCCATCATGGAAACATGGCATCTGCCGCTCTACAACCGCGCTTTCGGCACGGACCCGGCCTATTGGCGACGCGCCTCGCCGCTGCATCGGCTCTCGGGCAAGACGGGCCCGATGCTGATGGTCTGCTCGACGCGGCGGGAGGTCTCGTGCCGCCAAGCGCACAGTTTTGCAGCCAAGGTCGGGGCCGGCGGCGGGCGCGCCAGCGTGCTGCCGGTCGCACTCTCACACCGTGAGATCAACGTGACGCTCGGCCGCCCCGGCCGATACACCGCCGAGGTCGACGCATTTCTGCGCACGCTGGGCCTGCCTTGATCCTGCCGCGTCGATTGCGGCCGCACCTCAATCGATCTCGACCGATCGCAGCCGCAGCGCGTTGCCGATCACGCTGACCGACGAGAGCGACATCGCCGCCGCCGCGATCATCGGCGAGAGCAGAATGCCGAGCACGGGGTAGAGAATGCCCGCCGCGATCGGCACGCCCGCGGAATTGTAGATGAAGGCGAAGAACAGGTTCTGGCGGATGTTCGCCATCACCGCCTCGGACAGCTTGCGTGCGCGGATGATGCCGCCGAGGTCGCCCTTGACGCAGGGTGATGCCGGCGCTCTCCATGGCGACGTCGGTGCCCGTGCCCATGGCGATGCCGACATCGGCGGCGGCGAGTGCGGGCGCGTCGTTGACGCCGTCGCCGGCCATCGCAACGATCCGGCCCTCCTTGCGCAGGCGCTCGACCGTCCTTGCCTTGTCCTCGGGCAGGATCTCCGCCTCGACCTCGTCGATGCCCAGCCTGCGGGCGACGGCTTCGCGCGGTGGTGCGGTTGTCGCCCGTGAGCATGACCACGCGGATGCCGGCATCCTTCAGCGCGGCGAGCGCGTCCGCCGTCGTCGCCTTGACCGGGTCGGCGATGGCGACGATACCGGAGGGCTCGCCGTCGATGGAGATGAAGATCGCGGTTGCGCCGTCCTTGCGCAGGGCCTCGGCTTGCGCATCGAGCGCCGCCGGTGTCGATGCCGCCCTTGGACATCATCGCGCGGTTGCCGATGGTGACGTAGCGGCCATCGACGACGCCGGTGACGCCCTTGCCGCTAGGCGCGTCGAAGTCCGAGGCATCGGTGATCGAGAGGCCGCGCTCGGTTGCCGCTGCGACGATCGCTGCCGCCAGCGGGTGCTCGCTCGCGCGCTCCAGGCTGGCGGCGAGGCGCAGGAGGTCGTCCTCGCTGACGCCGGCGGCGGGCTTGACCGCGACGACCTTCGGCTTGCCCTCGGTCAGCGTGCCGGTCTTGTCGATGACGATGGTGTCGACCTTCTCCATGCCGCTCCAGCGCTTCGGCGTTCTTGATCAGCACGCCGGCATGGGCGCCCCGGCCGACGCCGACCATGATCGACATCGGCGTGGCGAGACCCAGCGCGCACGGGCAGGCGATGATCAGCACGGAAACGGCGGCGATCATGGCGAAGGTGAAGCGCGGCTCCGGCCCCCAGACGCTCCAGGCGATGAAGGCGATCACGGCGGCAGCCATGCACGGCCGGCACGAACCAGCCCGCGACCTGATCGGCCAGCCGCTGGATCGGCGCGCGCGAGCGCTGGGCCTCGCGCCACCATCTGCACGATCTGCGACAGCATGGTTTCGCGGCCGACCTTCTCGGCGCGCATGGTGAAACCGCCGCTCTGGTTGACCGTGCCGCCGATGAGCTTGGCGCCGGGCTCCTTGGCGACCGGCATGGATTCGCCGGTGACCATCGATTCGTCCACCGAGCTGCGCCCGTCGATGAGTTCGCCGTCGACGGGGACGCGCTCGCCCGGCCGCACCCGCAGCCGGTCGCCGGACACGACCTCGTCCAGCGCGATGTCCTCGTCGGAGCCGTCCTGCGTGATCCGGCGCGCGGTTTTCGGCGCCAGGTCGAGCAGCGCGCGGATGGCGCCGCTGGTCTGCTCGCGGGCACGCAGCTCCAGCACCTGGCCGATCAGCACCAGCACGGTGATCACCGCGGCCGCCTCGAAATAGACCGGTACCGCCCCGTCCGCCATGCGGAAGGTGTCCGGGAAAATGCCCGGGGCGACCGTGGCGACGACGCTGTAGACCCAGGCGACGCCCGTGCCCATGGCGATCAGCGTGAACATATTCAGATTGCGCGTGACCACCGACTGCCAGCCCCGCTCGAAGAACGGCCATCCGGCCCAGAGCACGACCGGCGTCGCGAGCGCGAACTGCACCCAGTTCGAGACCTGCTGGCTGAACACGCGAAGGCCGAAGACGTGTCCGCCCATCTCCAGGATGAACACCGGCAAGGCGAGCGCGAGGCCGATCCAGAAACGCCGCGTCATGTCGGCCAGCTCCGGATTGGGCGCGGCATCGGCCGTCACCAGCTCCGGCTCCAGGGCCATGCCGCAGATCGGGCACGATCCGGGGCCGACCTGACGGATTTCGGGATGCATCGGGCAGGTGTAGATCGTGCCCTCCGGCACATCCTCGGCGGGCGCCGCCTTGTCCGCGGAGAGATAGCGCTCCGGGTCCGCCTCGAATTTCTCCCGGCACCCGGCGCGGCAGAAATAATAGGTCTTGCCGTGATGGTCGGCGTGGTGCTTGGCGGTTGCCGGATCGACCGTCATGCCGCAGACCGGGTCCTTCACGGCCTCCTGCGCGTTCTCGGCCCGATCGGCTCGCTCAAGATAACGCGCCGGATCGGCTTCGAATTTCTGCCGGCAGCCGGCGCTGCAGAAATAATAGGTGAGCCCCTCGTGTTCGGCCTTGTGCTTGGCGGTCGCGGGATCGACCGTCATGCCGCAGACCGGATCGAGCACGGGCGTTAGCGCGCCATGCGCATGGTGCTCGTCGCCGCAGCAACTGGGCCCTGTATGTCCGTTGTGATGATGATGCTGGTGATCGGTCTTGTCTGCCGTCATGGCGGAGCCCTCTTGCGCCGTATTACGCGACGTGGCTTGATTGGTAGGATACCCAACCAGGGTATATCTTAGTTGACAAATATACCCCTACCCGGTATTTGTCAATCATGCAGACGGATACGAAAACCTCCTGCGCCAAGCGCCTCAGCCGTATCGAGGGGCAAGTGCGCGGCATCGCGAAAATGGTCACCGAAGACCGGTATTGCATCGACATCGTCACCCAGATCAGCGCCGCGCGCGCCGCTTTGCGCAGGGTGGAGGAAGAAATTCTGCGCGATCACGTCGCCCATTGCGTCGAGCACGCCATCGCCAGCGGGGATGCCGAGGAGCAGCGCCGCAAAGTCGCCGAATTGATGCAGGTATTGTCGCGAACGGAACGCTAGCCGCCCGCGCATGCCTTTTCGATGACTATCCCGCCGTCAATCCAGGACCCCCGCCGATGATCACCCGCCGCTCCTTCCTCGCCGCTCTTGCTTATGCCGGCCTCGTTTCGGCCATCGGTGCCGCAACGCTCGGCGCCAGAGCGGAGGACCTGCCGATGGTGACCGTGCATAAGGACCCCAATTGCGGCTGCTGCTCGCATTGGGCGGAATACCTGCGCACGGCCGGTTTCAAGGTGACGGTCGAGGACAACCAGTCGATCTGGGGCGTCAAGCAGCAGCTCGGCGTGCCTCAGGCGCTGTTCTCCTGCCATACGGCGGTGGTCGGCGGCTATGTCATCGAGGGCCATGTGCCGGCCTCGGCTATCGTCCGCCTGCTTCACGAAAAGCCGGAGGGCAAGGGCCTCGCCGTTGCCGGAATGCCGGTCGGATCGCCGGGGATGGACGTCGACGGCCAGGCGCCCGAAGCCTATGACGTCATGCTGTTCGGCGCCGGCGAGCCCAAAGTGTTTGCACGCTTCAAGGGCGACGTGCCGCTTTGAGCGGCGCGGGCCGGCCCTCGTCGAGGCTTACAGCATAAAAAAGGAAGTTCTTTTTCCCCGATGCCGGTGATCGTACTGGTTTTGGTACAAATCGGCCTTGGCAAAAAATGAATTCATCCATTAGCCTAGCTCCGCAGCCGAACGGTCGGGCGGGACTTCCAATTCATTTCCGATAGAGCAGGGATCGCCGCCCCGGCCAGCGCGGCTGCGGGGGGGATCATGCGTTACGTGAAGGCCGGGGGGACCCCGCGGCAACCGAGAATTGTTTTCGTAAGCCCTGCGGAACAGCGGCGTGTGGTGTTTGCGTCATCGCTGGGCACCATCTTCGAATGGTACGATTTCTACCTCTACGCGACTCTCGCACCGTTCTTCGCCTCGCTCTTCTTCCCGCATGGCAACGACACCGCGGCGCTTTTGTCCGCGCTCGCCACCTATGCGGCGGGCTTTCTGATCCGGCCGGTCGGGGCGGTGGTGTTCGGGCGCATCGGCGACCGGCTGGGGCGTAAGTATGCCTTTCTGATCACAATCATCATCATGGGCATCTCAACCTTCGCCGTCGGCCTGCTGCCGTCCTACGACCAGATCGGATGGCTGGCGCCGGCGATGCTGGTCCTGTTGCGGCTCGCCCAGGGGTTTGCGCTGGGCGGCGAATATGGCGGCGCGGCCACCTATGTCGCCGAGCACACGCCGGCCGCCTGGCGCGGCTGGGCGACGAGTTGGATCCAGACGACCGCGACGATCGGCTTCTTCCTGTCGCTGCTGATCATCGTGCTGTGCCGCAGCGTCATGCCGGACGAGCAGTTCCGAACGTTCGGTTGGCGGATTCCGTTCCTGCTGTCGATCTTCCTGCTGGTGTTCTCCGCCTATATCCGGCTGCGCCTGAGCGAATCCCCGCTCTACGAATATATGAAGGACGTCGGGCAGATCTCGCGGGCGCCGATTTCGGAGAGCTTTTTGAGGCCGGTGAATGGCCGCAAGGTCCTGTTCGCGCTGCTCGGTGCGACGGCGGGGCAGGGTGTGGTCTGGTATACCGGTCAGTTCTATGCGCTGTTCTTCCTGCAGATCACGTTGAAGGTCGACTACAACGTCGCTTATGAACTGATCATGATCGCGCTCGTCCTCGGCACGCCGTTCTTCGTGGTGTTCGGCTGGCTCTCCGACCGTATCGGACGGCGGCCCATCATTCTGACCGGCTGTCTGCTCGCGGCGCTAACCTATTTCCCGATCTATTCCGAGCTGACGCGCGCCGTAAATCCCGAGCTGGCGAAATTCCAGCGCGAAATCCGTGTCGTTTTGATGACGGACGAGCAGAGCTGCCACTTCCACCTGTTCGTCGGCCCCTGGACCCGCTTTTCCGACTGCGACCGGGCCAAGGACTTCCTCACCAAGCTCGGGCTCTCCTTCGAAACGGTGCACCGCGACCGCGTCGGCGGCAGCGTGAAGGTCGGCGAATTGCAGCCGCTGCCGATCGACGACTGGGAGGAGAGGAACCGCAAGGACAATATCACGCTGGCGCTTTCGGTGCAGGGCTATCCGCTGCGCGCCGAACGGTCGGAAATGAACACGCCTTACGCCGTATTCCTGCTGACGCTGATGATGATCTATGTCTGCATGGTCTATGGCCCGATGGCGGCGTTTCTCGTCGACCTGTTTCCGGCGCGCATCCGCTACACGTCGCTGTCGCTGCCGTATCATCTCGGCAATGGCTGGTTCGGGGGCATGCTGCCGCTGGTCGCCACCGCGATGGTGGCCGCATCCGGCGACAT
This sequence comes from uncultured Alphaproteobacteria bacterium, assembly GCA_963727575.1. Lineage (GTDB taxonomy): Bacteria > Pseudomonadota > Alphaproteobacteria > Rhizobiales > Rhodomicrobiaceae > JAHQVI01. Next base: position 132,570 of record CAVSIA010000010.1, on the reverse strand, counting down.
CTATTGCGGGCTCTGGTATCCGGTGATCGTGTCGCTGATGACGTTCGTTCTCGGGCTGTTCTTCCTGCGCGATGGCGGCGCCAGGAGTGACCGGCAGCAGTGACGCCGTCCGGAGGCGCGCCCCCCGCCCCGAATGTCAGGCCGATGAATGCGGGACGGGCCGGAATGGCCGCCGCATGGCGTTGCGCACCTCCTCGGCGAGGTCGTCGGCGATCTGCCAGATCTTTTCGGCGTCGTCGGCCTGGAGATAGTCCAGCACCAGCTTGGCGACCACCAGTCCGATGACGAACAGCGTGATCGCCGCGGCCGCGCCGCCAAATACGATGGCCCACGGACCGACGGACCCCTCGCCTTGCGGAACGAACAGCCATAGCAGCATGACCAGAGCCGCCGGAACCGTCGCCAGCAGGCCGAACTTTGCCGTGCGTATCAGACCAACATCGGGACGGACATGCGGGACGTTCTCATCGACCCGGCTCTCCGCCCCGGTGGTGTGATTCATGACCAGGAGGCAGAAGCCATGGCTTGCGCCCTTGCGCGCGACCCAGATGGCGCTTGCGGCCTCGCCGTCGCGCACGGCCATGCCGCCATCGGGCAGGTTGACCTGGAATTCCCGGCCGTCCGGCTGGCGGATGGAGAAGGTTTGCCGCTGGATCATCCCCGAGGCGATGCGCACGCCGCGCGTGCCGTCATCCACCGAGATGCCGGCGTCGCCGCCCAGGTCCGGTTCGCTCCAACGTTGCAGCCCGGCCACGACACCCGTCGCAGCCCACGCGTCATAGTCTGCCATCGGTCTACCGTTCGCTGTGAGCCGCCAACGGGTTCGGCGTTCTAACCGGTACGCCGCGACGATCGTGCAGCGAGCCGAAGACGCAAAGCGGTCGATAAACCTCACATGCGCAACGCCGCAGGGGAGGCCCAGGAGCACCCTGCGTAGGGGCAGACGTGTAGCCAACGCCGGGCGATATGTCCAATGCAATTCCGGGTCGATGTGCGGTCGGCGGAACGGAGACGCCGGATGGTTTTTCCCGATGGTGCAACGGTCAAAGGGGCCGAGCCTGCCGACATGGCGATCGCGGAACCACAGATTTCCCGCCCATCGTGGCTTTTGGCGCGATTTTGATCGGAGATCCCTCATGCAGGGCGGCGGATTGGGTTCGGAACCCCGTCTGCGCCGGATGCGTTCATCCTACCGAGCGTCGTGCATTTGCTGCCGCTGCATCGCGGCCTTTACGGCACCCTTCCCGAAGGAGTACGCTCTTAATGTGTCGATCCGACCTATTGGCCGATGATGGAGGCGCTTATCGACGACCATCTCGCCGTAAATCCGGCGCGAAACCGCGGACTGGATATCCCGCCGCCCTTTGCCGGGCGGGACGTGCTTTGGCTTTGCCCGGTCGTCGTTGTGGACCGCCGGACGCCGAGCACGGCGAAGATGGCCAAAACCGCCTCGCTGAACACCGCGCCGCTCTCCCGGCGACTGGTAACCCTTTCCGCGCCAATCAGGCCGCGCTTCATCCCCACAAATGGGCGCTTTGCCCGACGGAATGGCAGGTGATGCTATGACACACAGGCCCTGCATCGGCGTAACGAGTTCCTCGCGCCGTGGTCGCCATATGTGGTGGCTTTATTGGATGTCGCTTGAGCTGCTCGGCGCCCATCCGGTGCGGCTGGTGGCGACTGCCGGGGACATCGATGAACGCCAGTTCGACGGTCTGATCATCGGCGCGGGCGACGATATCGGCGCCGGGCTTGACCAGGGCGCCCCGACCATGGATGTGCGCATCGATCCGGCAAGAGACGCGCTGGAGCTGAATCTCTTGGAGAGGGCGGCGCCCATCGACATGCCGGTTCTGGGCGTGTGCCGCGGGGCGCAGATGCTCAACGTGTTTTACGGAGGTTCGCTGCATCAGGACGTGCGTCAGGCGAAAATGTGGACGCCGCTGCGGAACAAGGACGTCCAACTCGTCGAAGGATCGCGGCTCGCCGGAATTATGGGCAAAGCGCCCTTGCGCGTGAACAGCCTGGACCGTCAGGCGGTGGACCGGGTCGGGGCGGGCTTGAGCGTATCGGGCCGCGACGAGTTCGACGTCGTGCGGGCTATAGAGGACCCGTCCGCCTCGTTCCGAATGGGCGTGCAATGGCATCCGGAGTTCCTGATCTACCGCGAACGCCAGCGCGCCTTGTTCAAGTCCTTCGTCGATGCCGTGCGGCGGTTCGCCGCCAAGCGCGAGGAACGCATCTCGACCGCGCCGCTGATCGCGCAGCCGGAGCCGTATTCGGAAGCGATGGAGCTGGCGCTTTATTACGATCCGGGCCGCGCCCGGGCCGCCGAGGTGCTGAATTCACATTTTACCACGGGCGTGCGGCGCTAGAATATCGGCCACAGCCCGGTTGCACGGCGTCACGATGCCTTGCGCTTTGCCCATTTCCACGACATCCCCGCTTAGCCAAGGCACTTCCAGCGGATTGCCTCGCTCGAGATCGCCATGCATCGACGAGGAGAATTGCGGGGGGAGCGTGTCGGCAAAGGCGAGCCGGTCGTCGGCGAAGCCGTCCAGCAGGTTGATACTCCTGGCACGCCCGACCGCCGCGACCTCGCGCATCAGGTCGCGCAGGAAGCTGCGCGATTGCGGGTTTTCGAGGATCGGGCCGATCGGCAGGCGGATCGTCGTCGTCGCGCCGGAGAGGCCGACCAGGAAGACGAACTTTTCCCAGATCGCGCGGCGGATGTCGTCGCTGACCTCGGCGACGATGCCGGACGTTTCGCACGCCTCGCGGAACGCCTCGACGCGGGGCGAGCGCGATCCGTCGAACTCGCCGAACACGAGCCGCTGCATCTGGCCCTTATGGCTGATGACGCCGGGCTCCTTGATCGCCGCGGATATATAGCTGACCCCGCCGATGAGCGGCGCTTCGCCGAGCACGCTGCGCAGCGTTTCGTCCTTGGCGACGCCGTTCTGGAACGACACGACGGCCGCACCGCGCTCGGCGAGCGGCCGGATCTGGAGCGCCGCCTGCTCGGTGTCCCACAGCTTGACGCCGACCATGACCAGATCGACCGGGCCGATCGCGCCGACATCGTCGGTCGCCTTGACGTTCCTCACATGCAGATCGCCCAGCTCGCTCTCGATGCGCAATCCGTGCTCGCGCATCGCAGCGAGATGGTGCCCGCGGGCGATGAATGTGACGTCGGACCCGCCGAGCGCCAGACGCGCGCCGAAATAACCGCCGACCCCGCCCGATCCCATGACCGCAATGCGCATAAAGTCCCTCTTATCGGTTAGATCGTCCGTCCGCCGTCGACTTCGAGAACGACGCCGGTCAGGAATTCGGCCTCGTCGGAGGCAAGGAACAGCGCCGCATTGGCCAGATCGGACGGTTGGCTGAACCGGCCGAGCGGGATCGTCGCCAGGAATTTCTCGCGGTTTTCCGGCGTGTCCGGCACGCCCATGAAGGTTTCGAGGAGGCCCGTTGCGCCGATCACCGGGGCCAGCGCGCAGACGCGGATCTTGTCGGGCGCCAGCTCGACGGCCAGCGATTTGGTCATGGAATGCACCGCGCCCTTGGAGGAGTTGTACCAGACCAGGCCGGGGCGCGGACGGATGCCGGCGGTGGAGCCGACATTGATCATCACGCCGGGATATTTGCGGTCCCGCCAATGCGGCACGATGGCCTTGGTCATGTGGAAGATCGAAAGCACGTTGACGTCGTAGACCTTGCGGAAGGTTGCCTCGTCCACCTCCAGCAACGGCCGGTTCTTGTGCGACCAGCCGGCATTGTTGATGACGATGTCGACGCCGCCGAATGCCTCGACGGTGCGGGCGAAAGCGTCATTGGTGTCCATGGCCTGGGACACGTCGCAGGTCAGCGCGATCGCGGCATCGCCGAGCTGCTTGGCGACCGCCTGGGCGTCTTCCGTGTTCAAGTCCCAGATCGCCACCTTCGCGCCTTCGCCGACGAAACGTTCGGCAATGCCGCGTCCGAAGCCGGATGCCGCGCCGGTTACGATGGCCCTCTTACCTTGAAGCCGCATGGAACCTCCCTCTGCCTGCGCTTATGCGCCGTGATTGAGTATGACTGTCTTCAGCCGCGAGAACTCATGCATCGCGGCAAAGCCCTTCTCGCGGCCGTGACCGGATTTCTTGACGCCGCCGAACGGCAGCTCGATACCGCCGCCCGCGCCGTAGCCGTTGAGGTACACCTGCCCGCAGCGTAGCGCCTTGGCGACGCGCATCAGCCGCCCCGCGTCGCGGCTCCATGCCCCTGCGACGAGGCCGTAATCGGTGCCGTTGGCGATGCGGATGGCGTCGGCCTCGTCCTCGAACGGCATCGCGGAAAGGACCGGCCCGAAGACTTCATCGCAGCCGAGCGGCGCGTTGGGATCGACGGGGCCGAACAGGGCAGGGGCAACATAATAGCCGCCCGCCGGCGCGGTCTCGGAGATGCGGCCTTCGGCGATCAGCGGTATGTCGTGCTGGCGCGCGCCGGTCACGAAGCCTTCGACGCGCTTCTTCTGCTTGGCCGAGATCAGCGCGCCGAGATCGCGGTCTTCGCCATGCGGGGCAGCGGTCAGCTCGGAGAACCGCGCCGCCAATTGCTCGACGACCTTGTCGTAGATCGACCGCTGAATCAGCACGCGCGAGCCAGCCGAGCAGGTCTGGCCGCCATTCTGCACGATCGCCGCGGTGACCACCGGGAGCGCGGTATCGAGATCGGCGTCGTCGAACAGGATCTGCGGCGACTTTCCGCCGAGTTCGAGCGTGCAGCCGATATGGTTCCGCGCCGCCGCCGACTGCACGAGCGCGCCGACTTCGGGCGAGCCGGTGAAGGAGAGAAAATCGATGCCCGGATGGGCGGCGAGCGCGGCGCCCGCCTTTTCGCCGGCGCCGGTGACGACATTGAGCGCGCCGTCCGGGAAACCGGCCTCCATCGCCAGTTCGGCAAGCCGCAAGGGCGCGAGGCAGGCGTCCTCCGCCGGTTTCAGCACCGCGGCATTGCCCACCGCCAGGGCTGGAGCGAGCGTGCGGCCGAACATCTGCGCGGGATAGTTCCAGGGGATGATCAGCCCGACGACGCCATGCGGCTCTCGCCAGGCCTGGACGTTGTAGCCGTGGGCGAAGGGGATGGTTTCGCCGTGCAGCTTATCGGCCCAGCCGGCGTAATATTCGAAATAGCGCGCCGTCGCGGTGATGTCGGCACGGGCCTGCTTCATCGGCTTGCCGGTGTCGCGCGCCTCGATTTCGGCGAGTTCGTCGGCATTGGCGGCAACGAGATCACCGAGCCGGTGCAGCAGCCGGCCGCGCTCGGCCGGAGCCAGCTTCGACCACGCCCCCGCATCGAAAGCATCGCGGGCAGCGCTCACCGCCGCATCGATGTCTTCGGCACCGCCCGCGGCCAGCTCGACAAAGACCTTGCCATCGGACGGACTGACGACCGGGATCGTCTCCCCGGACAAGGCGGCGCGCCATTTGCCGCCGATCAGGCACTGCTTCGCCGATTGCGGCGCACCTGTTCCATCCATGGTGTCCTCCATCCGGATCCGCACGGCGCTCTGAGGGGCGCGCGTGTCTTATGCACATTCCATGATGCGACAGACCGAAGCCGCTTGTCCATTCACATGCGGAAACGCGCCGCCGCGCCATTGCGACGGATCGCCATGAATGAAAAAGGGCGGCCAAGAAGGGGAGCCTTCCCGGCCGCCTGGGGGGATCGACCATGGCGGGTTCGCGCAAACCTTCCATGGCCAGGTTTAGCGACCGCGGCGGCAGACCGCCCCCGCAGGGCCGCTAATGCGCGTAAAGCCGGATGAACTCGGCGGCCGGAAGCGGCTGGCCGTAAGTCATCGCATATGCGGTTTCCGGGGTGCCGTTATCGAGCGAGGCGCCCTCGTCCTCGGCGGGCCGGACATACTGGCCGGAGATCCAGCCCGTCACATTGGCGCCGCTGGTAAGCGTACCGGTGACTTCGATCCAGCGATTGCCGTTCGCGTCGGTGGTCTCCGTGCCGGTCGGATGCAGGACCGCGCCTTCGGGGAACGTGCCGAGCTTGGTGTCCTGGACCGTCGGCCCCGCGCGCACGTTGAGGCCAATCGGCGGCACCACCTCGACGGAGCCGGCGGTCTTGTTCCGCAGATAGTCGGATGCGACCCAGCCGGCAACGACATCGCCGGCCGGCGTCGTTCCTGTAACCTCGACCCAGCGTCTGCCCTGGTCGTCGGTCGCGTCGCGTCCGGTCGGGACGACGTCGCTGCCGCGCTCCAATGCGCCAAGTTTGGGACTGTCCGCCGAGGCGCCGGAGCGGATGTTGAGGCCCTGGTCGGGAACGACCTCGAGCGGCGTGGTGTCCGGCGCGGCAGGCGGGGTGAATTGCTGCGTCTGCGCGGGCGGCGGCGTAAAGGTCGGCGCGGGCGCATCGGCTGGCAACCCCGGCGTGTCGGCCAGAGGCGGCGCGATCGTGGTCGGGACGGCGATGGTGTCGACCTCGACCTCCCGCTCCGTGCGCCATTTCTCAAGCGTTTCGTAGCCGTTGTTTAGCGCGATCAGGGTCCGCGCCACACCGGAAGCGGCGATGGCGGCGAGCAGCGTCTGATTGATCCTGGCGATCTGGCCCGGATCCAGCCTTCCCCGGCCGGAGACCCGCGAATATTCCGCACGCGCCGCGCGTGTGGCATAGGCCGTCACCGCGCCGTCGAGCGCGGTCAGCAGCATGCCCGTGACCGGGTCGCCGGTGAATACCGATGCGATATCCGCCCCGGTGCGCACGCCGCCGCCGGCGGCGAGGCCGCTGAGTGAGAATGTCTGTAGCCAGCGCGCCCAGGGGCGTTCGCCTTCCGGCACGTTCGCCCGGCCGCCCTTGTTGTCCAGATGCGCTTTCGCGGTCATGGTGCCGAGCGCGGTCAGATCGGCAAGTCCACCGAGGCCATGGACGGCGACCTCGACAGCATTGCCGTTCAGCAGGTTGTAGAAAATGTTGCCGGTCGAGAAGCCCATCGACAGCGATGCGCTATCGGCGATCAGCTTGTTGACGTCGCGGCCCGGCGTCAGGCGCGGGTCCATCTGGTCGAGGGACGATGCCTGAAGGCCGAGGGCGCGGTCGACATTGATCTGATAGATGCCGACCAGCGCCGAGATCGCCTCTTCCTTTCGCTGCGCGGTCCACCCGGCATTCTCGTTGACGTCGATCCGCGAGACATAGTCGAAGTCCTGCTGATACTGCAGCGACATGTCGACGACCTGCTGAAGCCGGCCTTCCTCCACACCCACGGCGCGGCCGACCTTCATCACCCGGTCGAGGAACATGCGCACGTTCGCGTCGGTGCCCTTGCCGTCCTCGAAGACCGCTTCCCAGGAGAGGCGGACGAATTCGCGATATTGCAGGCGGGCGGCAAAGAAGAACTGGCGCGCGATGCTGGGGACGCTGGCGGCCATGCTCGCGGGCGTTCCCGAGGCGGCCGCGCCCGTCAGTGTCAGGATCGCCGAGCGGGTGATGTCGATCGCCATCTGCCGGCCCGCTTCCGCATAGGTCGCCGCATCGGCAGGCGTACCGCGCGAGGTAAAGCGCGTGGGCAGCCAGTCGCCGACGCTGTTCTCGGTGTCGCGCGGTCCGGGCGTGCCGAGACGGTTGACGTCGAACAAAGCGGTCTCGTTGCGGTGCCAGGCATCCGGGTCGAGCCGCCGCGGCGGTACGGGCGGCTGGATCAGCGGCGATTTCTGCACCGCGTCGATATTGGCGAGAACGTTCTCGAAATGCGTGTTGGCGAGACCGTCCTGAAGCGTACGGCCGCGGGCCAGAAGCGCGCTGTCATTATACATCTGCGCGACCGCGGCGTCGCGTTCAGGGCCGGCCGCCAGGTGATCCGCCGTCCACGTCATGACGCGGTCGTCGATGGTGCCGAGCAGATTGGTGTAGTTGTCGCGCAAAATATTCCGCAGAAGCCCCGGATCCCGGCGCGCCAGCTCGGCGAAGAACGGCATCAGCGTGCTCGACGCCTGACGGTACTGCGCCTGATGCACCGGCTTGACCGTGTCGGAGCCGAAGATGATGGCGTCGGGGTGCCGCTCGATGAAGCCCATCAGCCCCTGGAACATATCCGGGTCCTTGACGAAGGCCTCGCCGACATCGTTCCAGGAGATGTCGAACTTGACGTGCGGCGCATCGTGCAGCGCCTGCTCCATGCGGGCGATGTGCTCGGGCACGCGGATGGTCTGGCCGCCCGGCAAGGTGAAGTCGACCATGGTCTGGTCGGGCCGCACGAAGCGGCCGATGCCGGTGTGCGCGAGCACCACATTGGCGCCGTCCGTGCCGCCGGGCTCGCTCGGCCCGTAGCGGCCGACGATCTCGATGAGCTGGTCGAAATAGCGGTAGTCGCTGTCCGTTGCGACCGGCCGGCCATCGACCGGGCTGACCTCTGCCTCGCCCCAGTCGCAATGGATCAGCACGCCGATGCCGGTCTCCTTGGCGAAGGCGAGCATGTTCTCGAAATTCTGGATCGTGTCCCGCTGATGCTGGTCGATCCTGGTCATTTCAGTGTCCATGCCGCGGACCGCCGCCGCGATCTCATCGGCGTTGCCGCGCGCCAGCGCTTCGCGGAGCGTCCCGATCTGCGGCTTGACCCGCTCCGATTGCGGCTCGGTCTCGAACTGCACGATGGCGTCACGCAGCGCGGCGGTGTCGTTCGTCCGGCCGAATTCGCCCAGAGCCGAGACGAAAGCGTCGACCTTCGGATGCGCCAGAAGCGTCGCCTCGTCGCCGAGCAGCACCGCCACCATTTCCTTCTGCAGCGTCATCTCGCCGAGGAATTTATAGGCGCCGGGATTTTCCAGCATCCGGCTGCGGATATAGTCGACATTGTCGGCGCCGCCGGGATTGAAGCCGGTCAGCGACAGGTCGCTGCGAACGGCAAGGTAGGGGTTGGTCCCGGCCGAGCTGCGCAGCTCATCGGCAAGCGCCGGGCTGATCTCGTCGGAGACGCGGGTCATCAGATCGTTGAAGGCGGTCAGATCGCTGCCGGTGATATTGCCTTCCCGGTCGCGCGCAGCGGTCAGCACGGCCACGTCGACGTCGTGGGCGAGTTGCTCGCGCGCCGCCGCCATGTCCGCCGGCACGTTCTCGTCGCGCACCCGTCCGACGAGGCTGTCCCACTGCCGGAAATTGCCGAGCATGGTCGCGAATTGCTGGGTGTTGGCGTCGTCCAGCGCGCGCGACAGGTTGAGCGTCAGGCCGGTGGTGTTCACGTTGGAGTAATGCGAGAAGCCGCAGGCCTGCGGAATGTCGCCGATGAGGATGCGGGCGAACGGCCCGGTCTTGTCGATCAGCGACATCGCACGGTCGCCGCTGCGCCGGTCATAGGGGCGCGAATGGGCGTGAATGTCCGCCATCAGATCGGCAAAGCCGCCGACCTGCCGGAGGCTCTCCACGGTATCCCTGATCCAGTTGGACGGCATGTAGGTCTTGTCGAAGCCATAGAAGGCCGCCCATTCCTCGACGGACGGCGAGCCGCGTTCTGCGTTGGCGCGGAACATGTCGTAGGTGTCGTGGCCGGAGAGGATGCTCTTGCCGAAATCGCGGATCATGGCGAGCGTCGCCGCGGTGCTCCGGCGTCCTTCCGCTGGGGCCGGTGCGAGCACCTCGGCCGCCACTTCCCGGAACTTGGCGATGGCACCGGGGTCGCCCTCGAACATCGCCTGATAGACGCGTTCCGGACCCATGATCTTCACGATCTGCTCGGCGGCCATGGTCTCGACTGGGTGCGCCCATTCGGCCGGATTGCCGTCGATGATGCCCTCGATCTGCTGGGTGAGGAATTCCGTATACGTGGCTTTGCCTTCTTCCTGCAGCGCGCTCCAGGCCGGATACTCGGTCTGGCGCCAGGCGAGATATTCGGACACGCCTTCCAGCATGTTCGAATTGGCCGACCAGTCCGTCGCCACGTCGATGGATTCCGCCGCCGCGCGGAACTCCGGATTGGCGTAATATTTCATCACCTCGTGCGCGATCTGGTTGCGCGTCAGGCCGGACATGCTGTCGTTGACGGCGCCTTCCTTGATGACGATGACCGCGCCCTGATTGCCGTTCTCGATGGTCAGCGCGGGCACGTCCGCCTTGACCGCGACCTCGGTGCTGGCCAGCTCGGCATGGATGGTGCGGAAGGTTGCGTCGTCGACCACGAAGAAGCGTGCGGCGGGCCCGCCTTCCGGCAGCACGGCGCCGAGATTGGCGCGGACCTGCTGGTCGATATCGGCGATGGTCCGTTCCGTGAGCGTCGTCGGCGGGCCGTCGGTCGCCGCGCGCAGCGTGAACGAGCGCTCGCCGTCCGGCGATGTGTAGACGATCTCGCCGTTGTCGAGGAAATTGAGGTTGCGCTGGTCGGGCATCGCTTCCTGCGCGTCGCGCCAGAGGTCGGGCATCTGGACGTCGAAATTCGGCCGCTGCACCTGCCCTGGAGCCGGCGTCACGTCGATGCTGCGCCCGTCGGCCGCGGTGAAGCGCACCTTGCCGCCCTCGACGAAATCGAGGTGGCCGAAATCGCGCGGCACCGCGCCGGTTTCATTGTGCATGACGATAGCGGCCTCGGCATCGGCGCGAAGCCGGTGGAACATCTCCGCCCGGTTATGCGACCAGGCGCCGACGCCCATGTCGAGCACGCCGAGACCGAAATTGGCGGCCTCGAAGAAGAACTGCTCGCCGGTCATCTGGTCGGCATTGGTGGCCAGCATGAAGCCCTGCTGCGCCGTCATATATCCACCGACGCCGAACGCGCCCGCGCCCATGACCCGCGATGTGGTAAAGGCGGCGCTGGCAAAGCGCGAGCTCGAGTTGACCAGCCGTCCGGCAATGGCGCCCGAACCCATCGCGCCGATCGCGAGCACCTGACCGGCCGCGCCGATATAGAGCCCGCGCGCGTTGGGGTTGGACCAGCTCAGGGACTGGCCGTGGTTCTGCATGTGATCGAACTGGTCCCAGGTGCGGTAGCCGCCCCAGACGAGGCCGGTGACCGCCGCAGCCGCCGCCAGCGATCCGCCGCCGCTCGGCAAGGCGAGCGCGATGCCCGCCGCGATGCTGACGCCGGTGACGGCGATGTCGCCGACCATCTTGAAGCGTTCCCAACCGGTGGTGATCGCCGCGGCCTGCTCGACATACCGGCGGCCGTCGCCGTCGATGTCGGTCAGCAGGCTGCCGGTGAAATCGAGCGCGCTGGCCGAGTTCTGCATATAGGCTTCGGGGACGTAGATATGCGCATCGTCCGGGAGGCTGTTGTCCTTCTGGAAGTTCTCGAAGCTGGAATAGCGCCAGTCGCCGTAGAATTGATCCTGGAAATTGTCGACGAGCTGATGGTTCGCGTCGAAGATGTCCGGGTTGATGTAGACCATGTTGGCGACGGTGGTGCCGTCGATCAGGCTGATCTCGCCCACCACGTTCCGGACCTCGAACAGCGCGTAATTCTGGGCGCCGACCTTGTCGCCGGCGAGATAGGCCGGGATCGCCCGGATCTGACCGCCGGGCCCGGCTTCCTGGATCAGCGTACGGACGGTTAGATCGACCATGGCCTGCTGGTCGCCGCTGTCGAACCAGTCCTGGGTGTTGTCCAGATTGGTCGCCGCTTCCTGGTTGGTCGGCGTCAGGCCGAGCGTGCGCCCGACGGTGTTGCGCAGCGCGGGCGTATTTTCGGCGGCGGTCCAGCGCGTCACGTCCGGGCCGGTGGTAAAACCGTTGAAATGGTTGCCCAGGATCTGGTCCTGGTGCAGCTCGAAATTGGCGAAGATGTCCTTGGTGATCTGGGTGCGCTGCTGGTCGGTCGCGTCCTTCATCGACGCGTCGAAATCGGCGCGGATCTGCTCGGCGCCGTAGAAGTTCTCATTGTTCGCAGCCAGAGTTTCAGCCCGCTCCACGATCGATCGCGAGAACAGGGCGCCGTGGTGCTCGGTAATCGCGGAATAGAAGCTGAAGCCGCCCATATGCGGCCCGCGGAAACTGTCCGCCTGGCCGGGGGTCGAGGTATACCACTCGGCGGCCGCCGCGGCGGAGGACGGCGTCTGCTCGACGACCTCGCTGAACTCGTTGAAGAACAGGCCGCTGCCCATCGTGTCGGTGACCTTGGACGCCGCCACCTGACCGGTGAACGAATTAACCAGATAGCCTGCGGCCTGAGCCGGCATGGCGCCGAAATTCTGGTCGAGCCATTCGCCGGCATAGGCCCCGAATTCGTACGCCTCGCCATGCTCCTGCAGGAAGCCGCCGACCTTGTTGTCGAAATAGGCCTGGTTGAAGGTCGGCTCGCCGATATCGCTCCACAGCGCGTTGCGCTCGTCCGGCGAGAAGGCCGCGTCGATATTGGCGTCGAGGACGCTGAGCGCCTCCTTATCGTTGCCGGCTGCGAGCAGGCTCGAGACCTGTTCGCTCGTATAGCTCTTGCGCGCCTCCATGGTGGCGTAGATCGCCGCCTGGGTTTCGATGTCGAAATGCGCACCCGACAGGAGCGAGCTGGCGAGCCCGAAGACGTCGTTTTGCGCCAGCATGTTCTGCTGCTCGGCGGTGAGCTGGGCGCGCTCGCCGTTGATGGTGACGATGGTGGTGTTGACCTCCGTCGTCTCGATGCGGATGCCCGCCTCCTGCATCAGCGCCAGCGCCACGGGATCGGCCTTGGCGATGGTCTGCTCCTGCAGGCTCAGCTCGGGGCTGCTTGGATCGACATTGGCGCCGAGCGTGCTGACGAAGGCCGCCGTGACGGGATCGCGCTCCAGAAGCTCCTGCGGAATGCCGGCGACGCAGACATCGCCGTTCTTGAACACGTCGAGCCGGCTCTGGATCTGCTCGCGCGCAGTCGCTACCGCCGCCTGGGTCTGCTCGGCCTGAAGCGCCACGTCGCGGTTTTCGATGAGCTGCTGGCCGATGGCGCTGTAATAGTCGCCGAGATCGAGATTAGCGTTCCGGGCCGAAAGATTGGCGACCGCCTGGTTGGCTTCCTCGTCGGTGAAATGGATCGGGATGACGCCGTTGCGCGCGTCCGCTAGCTGCTGCTCCGCCTGGGTGACCGCGGCCGTCGCGTCTTCGCCGGGCGTCGCCTGCGCGGCGGCCTGGGTGTTGCCGAGGTGAAGCTGGGCGACCTCGACGGACAGCTCGACGGGGGCGTTGTTGGCGGCGGCGGTGCGGTCGCGGTTGCTGGTCACGGCGCCGCCGAGAACACCGAAATACTGGTCGAGCCCGAGCCCCTGATAGCGCGCGGTGACGTTGGCCTGCGCCGTCTGCATCTCCTGGTCGGTGAAGTCGAGCGGGATCTGGCCTTTCCGCGCGGCTTCGAGCTGCTGCCGGGCCGCCGCGACCTTACCCTCGACGATCGTGGCTTCGGCCTGGGTGTGCGGCAGCGGCGAGGCGGCAATGACGTTATCCAGATGGACGGAGGCGACCTCGGTGCCGATCTCGGTCAGCACGGTCTCGTTCAGATCCTTGACCGCGGCCCGGTATTCGCCTTGCGCCTCGCTCCATTCCGGCAGACGCCCGGCGCCATGGGCCTGCATCGCCTCGACGGTCTGCTGGGCGCGCACCACCTGGGTCCGCTTGACTTCGAGCGCCCGCTGCTCCGGCGTTTCGGAGATCACCTGCTGCTCGGCCTGGTTGATGACCGCGACCGCGAACTGCCCCGCCGGCGTCGTCTCGTCGACGCGCTCGCGGATCACGTCCGCCTGTTGCTCGATCGCCGCGTTCGGGTCGGGCGCGTCGGCGGCCGTCTGGCGCAGCTCGTCCGCCGTGTCCTGGTAAAGCTTGCCGGCCGCGGTGTTCATCGCGACTTGTTCGGCCTCGCCCGGCTGGCCGGCCTGGCGGACCGAAATGTAGTCGTTGACCGCGGTATCGAGCTCGTTCATCCGCGAATTGGTGCGCGACTGGAACGTCGCCTCGCGGACCTGCGCGTCGTCCTGGTTTTCGGACAGCGCGGTCGTCGCACCGTTTACGGCTCCGGTGCCCGAGCCGTTATTGCCGGCCACCTGGTCGCTGTGGTCATCGTCATGGTCGTCGTTGTTGTTGACGGGGGGCACGCCTGCGGAGACCGGGCCGGTGCCGCCCGACCCGTTGCTGTCTCCCGAGCCGGACGTGTGGTCGTCATCGTTGTCCGTGGCTCTTGGAGAACTGCTGTCCTGGTGCGCCTGCGCCTCGGTGACGGATCCGCCGAAATCCTGGGCGCTCGAGGTGCCGCCGCCGTTATCCGCGGACGAGGGGCCTGATACCGAACCGCCACCGCCGTCAACCGCATCCACCATCGCCGCCTCCAGAATTGAGATGGCATCGGGCCGCTTACGGCGGCCGATCCGCGGTCGGCAAGCGGTCCGTCTAACCCCGCCAGGTCAACGGACTCGGCCGCACAGCGTTGTATGCCATCGATTCCATTAAAACGCAGATTAATCGTTTGAACAAGACCGGCAAATCGTCAAGGAGCGCCAATAACAAGGAAATGAGTAGTTCTAAATAAAAAACAGCAAATTTTCCTTGGTCCATAATTGGATCGCTATTTAAATCGTCAAGCAGCTATTGAAGCAAAAATCGAAAAGCCATGCAATGACGTAGCCGGTTTATCCGGTATCAGCAGAATGTACGAGTAATCGCGAAACCGGCCTCGCACGCCTCAAACGGCGCCTGCGCGCTCTACAACTAAAGTCTAAGCGCGGTATCCGGCAATACCATGGCAGCTGCGCCTTTTGCTGGCCGATTTAAGGTAGGGCATTCACGGATGGGGGGCGGCGGCTGGTCAGTCGGTGTCGAGCGCCTCGGCGGTTGCCGGCGGCAGCTTCGGCCGCAGAAACCGTCCGATCAGCATCGGCGCGACGAAGCCGATCACCGCCAGCGTCCACAGACCGATGGAGAGCGGGCTCGCCCAGAGAGCGCTCCAGTCGCCATTGGAGATGGTCAGCGCGCGGCGCAGATTGTCTTCCATCTGATTGCCGAGCAGAACGCCGAGGATGACCGGCACCAGCGGCACGTCGAGCTTGCGCAGAATATAGCCGCCGACGCCGAAGCCGATCATCATCAGCAGGTCGAAGGTACTGCCGGAGATGCCGTAAATGCCGACGGCGCTGACCATGGCCACGAGCGGCATCAGCACGCGCGGCGGGACCTGCAGCACGCGCACGAACAGTCCGACCAGCGGTACGTTCATGAGGAACAGCATGATGTTGGCGATGAACAGGGCGGCGATCAGCCCCCAGACCACATCGGGGTTGTTCTGGAACAGCAGCGGTCCCGGCGTGATGTTGAGCGTCAGCAGCATGGCGAGCAGGACGGCCGTGGTGCCGCTGCCGGGTACGCCGAGCGCGAGCATCGGAATCAGCGCGCCGCCCGCGGAGGCGTTGTTGCCCGCTTCGGGAGCGGCGAGACCCCGAGGGTCGCCCTTGCCGAACGTGTCGCCGCTGTTGGAGAGGCGCTTTTCCATCGTGTAGGCGACGAAGCTGCCGAGCGAGGCGCCCGCGCCGGGCAGCACGCCGGCAAGAAAGCCGATGCCCGAGCCGCGCAGCATCGCGCCGAACGACCGCTTCATCGTCGCCCAGGGGACGGTGATTCGGTCGAGCTTGGCGCCGGTCGGCGTTCCCTCGCCCTTGTGCTCCATGAACAGCAGGACTTCGGAGATCGCGAACAGGCCGACGATGGCGACGAGAAAGCCGATGCCTTCGAGCAGGTGGATGTTGCCGAAGGTGAAGCGCTGTGTTCCGGTGGACCCGTCGATGCCGATCATGGCGATGCCCAGACCGAGCGCCGCGGCCATGGCCGACTTGCCCTGATTTGACGTCGAGACGCCGCCCAGCGTGGCGAAGGCCAGCGTGAACAGCGCGAAATATTCGGCCGGGCCGAACAGCAAGGCGACCTGCACAAGCAGCGGGGCAAACAGAGCGACGCCGATGGTGGCGAGGAAGCTGCCGACGAAGGAGGCCGTGCCGGACAGAGCCAGCGCCTCGCCGGCCTTACCCGCGCGCGCCATCGGATAGCCGTCGAGCGTGGTCATCACGGCCGGCTCGTCGCCTGGGATATTGATCAGGATCGAGGAGATGCGGCCGCCATACATGGCACCGTAATAGACGCTGCTCAGCAGGATCAGCGCCGGCGTCGCCTGCAGGCCGAGCGAGAAGGCCAGCGGGATCAGGATGGCAACGCCGTTCGACGGGCCAAGGCCGGGAAGCGCGCCGATGATCGTGCCGAGGAAGCAGCCGACCAGCGCCAGAGCGAGATTTTGCCAGGTCAGGGCGACTTCGAAGCCATGCGCGAGATTGGCGATGAGGTCCATGATCAAAATCCGAGCGGGCCGCGGGCGAGCGAAAGCCCGAGGATGACGTGGAAGACGGCATAGATGCCGAGCGAAATGCCGATGCCCGAGACGAGCGCCCAATGCGGACGGCTGCCGAGCCGCCAGCTTAAGATGGCGGCGGCAATGGCCGTGGCGACGACGAAGCCGAGATCCTCGAGAAACAGCGCGTAGCCGACGAGCACGATGATGGCAAGCGCGATCTCCATCCAGCTCGGCAGGGCCGGCCAGTCGGGTTCCGCGTCCGGCCGGATGAGCACGTAAAGCGAGGCGAGCGCCAGAAGCGAACCGATGATGATCGGAAACGTCGTCGGCCCCAACGGGTCCATGATGAAGCCCGTCTCGATCCGGGTGGCGCTCCAGACATACGCCACCCCGAGAACGAGACCGATTGCCCCCAGCAAACGGTCGGAGCTCATTTGATCAGTCCGATTTCCTTCGAGATCGCCTGAATGTCGGCGACCTGCTGCGTGACGAATTCGGTCAGCTCGGCGCCGCTCTTGCCGAACGGCATCAGGCCGTTATCGGTCATGATCTTCTTCCATTCGTCGGACGCATAGACTTCGGCAACGACCTTCGACCAGTAGTCATAGGCGTCGTCCGACATCTTGCCCGGGCCGTAGAAGCCGCGCCAATTGGCGCCGACCGCGTCGATCCCCTGCTCCTTGGCGGTCGGAATCTTGCCGAGATCGCCGGGGAGCTTTTCCGGAGCCAGGACCGCGAGCACGCGCAGATCACCTGACTGCATGAAGCCGAGCGCTTCCGAAATGTCGCCGGAAAAGGCTTGAACATGGCCGCCGATGAGCTGCGTCACAGCCTCGCCGCCGCCCTGGAAGGCGACATATTTGATGGATTTTACATTGGTGATGCCTGCGGCCTTCGCCGCGATCAACACTTTCAGATGATCCCAGCCGCCGACCGCGCTGCCCCCAGCAACCGAGACCTTGGTCGGATCGGCCTTGATCGCGTCCATCAGTTCCGGAAGCGTCTTGTACGGGCTATCCTTGGCGACTGCGATCACACCGTAATCGGCACCGACCGCTCCGAGCCAGCGGACCTGGTCGGCGGTGAAGCCGGCAAACTGGCCCTGTGCGAGGCGGGTCGTGGTGGCGGTCGAGGCGGCGACGATCAGATTATTGTCGCTGTCGCGCTTGGCGACGACCTCGGCATAGGCGACCGCGCCGCCGCCGCCGGCCTTGTTCGTGACCTGCACCGGCCCCGGCACTTTCTTCAAGTCGTAGAGCACCTTGCCGACCTGCCGGCAGGTAAAGTCCCAGCCGCCGCCCGGATTGGCCGGCGCGATGCATTCGACATTCTGCGGCTCGAAGGCCGCCGCGATCCCGACGCCGGCGACGAGCGCACAGGCAGCCATGACCGAAGATGCAAGAAGCTTGCTCATCGATTCCTCCCAAAGACTGTTTTGTTTCAGCAGGGTAAACGCTCCGGCGTGGCGCTGCCAGGGAATTTAAGCGTATTCCGCGACAAGTTTCGAAGGCCGGGTGGGAAGCGAGCTTTTCAAGGTGCTTAGGCCCGAGACGGTTGCGGAGAAAGCGCAAGTCCGAGGCGGAAAAGCGGTGCGGACGAGAATGTCAGATGGCCAGGGGTCGGGGCTGCCGGCCTGCACCGTCGTCGCACCAGCAGCGCGGGCTGACCCTTATCGTCACGGGAATACGTAGCCGCGCAATAGCCGAAATCTTTTTCAGAGATTTGCAGTGACGAGCGGGGACGGAAGAATTAACCGCGTGTTTTTCCATTTCATTGACCAAGATAGGCACCAATCCGAACGATCATGCGCGGGCAGGCTCTCAGCTGAACAATATGGGCGAGCCCTGGGGATGGCCGGCCAATCAATGTGCGGGGCGGTTCACCTGCAATGACACCGACATGATCATCGAGGCTGCACGCGACGGGCTTGGACTTTGTTGTCTGCCCGATGACCATCTCAAGCCGTGGCTCGACCGTGGCGACCTCATCGCCGTTCTCGAGGACTGGTCGCCACCGTTTCCGGGTTATCATCTCTATTACCCGAGCCGGAGACAGGCATCGCCGGCCTTCGCCCTTTTGCTCGATGCGCTGCGCTGGCGGCCCTGATGCGGCTTTGATTCATGCTTCGAGTATTACGAGGCGGACGCCGGATGGATCGATAACGGGCCCGCGGGCCGCTAAAGGCGTGGCCCGTCGCTTCTGCGAGTGCCTGGCGTCAAAACCGGAGGTGCCGGCGTCCGCTTCACCTCCTCCGCGGTCGCCGTGCACTGAAGCACATAGGTGCCCGTGGTCATGTCTTCAGTTGCGCCGTTCTCATGGAACGCACCGGAGCACAGATGCTCGGTCGCGGCCTGTTTCAGCGCCGCTGCGTCATAGGCCGTTGCGATCACCAGCCAGGGCATTGCATGATCGGGCCCCCGCAGCAATTGCTCCCGGGTCATTGGTGGCGGAGGCGCTGGTTGCAGCAGGTGCGCTCCGACCATCCCCCGCCGCGAGGTCATGGCAGGCAGAACATGATCGGCGATCCAGCCCGACAAGGAGTTCCGTTTTCCCGCTTCCGGCATAAACCGTAGAGCCGTAGCGATGATTCCCAAGCCAAAGCTGGCACTGGCAGCTATATGGCAGAAGCCGCGGATCATGCCGCGGAAGCGGGGCATCATCTCGCTGGTCCAGGCCGTTGGATGGTTCAGCCGGTCGAGATAGCCCGGTGATGTGGCAAGCTCCACGCCGCTGACCTCATAGGTCACCATATATTTCGGCGCTCCTTCCACGGCCGCCCAGCGCGTGGCGCGGAGAAAGCCCGGCACGGATAGCCGCTCATGGAAATGCTCATAGCTGTGCCAGTCATCGTGATCCGCGTTGTCACCCTCGATATCGTAGAACAGCACCATCGCAGCGGAGCTACAGAGTGTCATGACGGTCTCCTCTGGTGATTTTCACCGTCATGCTTTTCGTGCCCGACGGAGAGGCTCGGCCAAAAGCTGTCATTTGGCTCACATACGATCTTTTCTTCAGCCAACCCAAGGCGGGCCACGGCTAATGTCAATGTTAGGCGCACCGCATGGAATTCTCAGCTGCTCATCTGCATTCCCGGCTCCTGGAAAGATAGAAGTGCGTTTCTGCGTCAAGTGATTACCGCGGAGCCCGCGGGACGATATATGTGGGCCGGTTCCATCCTTGCTGAACGCCCCTGATAAGTCCCAAACCGAGGTCATGAATCCATCGGAGTTCCCTGCCATCCGATGGTTTAAATCAACGAGAAGCGCCACCCGGTGGGAACTCCACGTGTCCTGGGCGTTCGAATTTCTCGGGCTACCCTGGTATCTGGGGGGCGTTTCTGGGGCAAGGAGCGTCTAAATCATTGATTTCATTGGTCGGGGCGGCAAGATTCGAACTTGCGACCCTCTGGTCCCAAACCAGATGCGCTACCAAGCTGCGCTACGCCCCGATCCATGAAAGGTGAACCGGCAGGTTCTCACTCTTTTCCCGGCCGAACGCAAGTTAAAAGCGCCCAGCGGCGCGGCCCGCCGCCCCGCACCGCGTCAGCCGGTGCCGCTCACCTGCTGGCCGGGAATCTGCATCCGCTGTTCGATCACGCGCAGGAGGATGGTCAGCGCACCCGAGAGCAGCAGATACAGCACGATGGCGTAGAGGAAGATGTCGAGGCTGTAGTTGCGGGCAAAGATGGTGCGGGTCTGGCCCATCAGGTCGAGCACGGTGATCGTGGACACCAGCGCGCTGCCCTTGAGCAGCAGGATCACCTCGTTGCTGTAGGCCGGCCAGCAGATGCGCAGCGCCTGGGGCAGAACGATGCGGCGCATGGTGGTCCACCAGTCCATGCCGGACGCGGTCGCCGCTTCATACTGGCCTTGAGGCACGTTGACGATGCCGCCGCGGATGATCTCGGCGGCATAGGCGGAGGTATTGATGGTCAGCACCAGGAGGCCGACCGTGTAGCCGTCGCGGAACAGCGGCCAGAAGAAGCCGAGCGTCTCCTCGCCGAGCGCGCCGAAGCCGTAATAGAACACCCAGAGCTGCACCAGCAGCGGCGTGCCGCGGAAGATGTAGCTGTACACGTATGCGGGGAGCGAGAGCGCCGGGATGCGCGATGTGCGGGCCAGCGCGAAGGCGACGGCCAGCACGAAACCGATCAGCGAGGAGAGCACCAGCAGCTCCACGCTGACGAAAAAGCCGTCCATGAAGCGCGGGCAGAAATCGGCGAAGAGCTTCGGTGAAATCGGGTTGGTCGCCTCGCAGACCCGGTCCGCGAGCCAGATCTTGCCGTCGAAATAGAAATTTCCGATCGCGCTCATCTCAGACCCTCGCCACGCCGCGCTGGGCCCGGCGCTCGAGCCGTTCGCGCACGGTATCGGAAAGGCCGGTCAGCAGCAGATAGAGCGCGCCGGCGGCGAGATAGAAGGTGAGCGGCGCGCGGGTCGTTTCGCTGGCGATCTTGGCCTGGCGCAGGAGATCGTCGACGGCGATCACCGCGGCGAGCGAGGTGTCCTTCAAGAGCACCATCCAAAGATTGCCGAGGCCGGGAATCGCAAAGCGCCACATCTGCGGCAGGCGGACCCGCGAAAAGATCCGCCAGTCGGTCATGCCGGAGGCGATCGCGGCCTCGATCTGGCCGACCGGGACCGCCAGATAGGCGCCGCGGAACACTTCCGCCGCATAGGCGCTGAAGATCGCGGCGAGACCGATCACGGCGGCAAGGAAGCGCGGCATTTCGAACGTGACCGGCAGCCCGATAGCGGCGAGCAGCGACTGGATGGCGCGTTCGCTGCCGAAATAGACCAGCAGCAGGATCAGGAATTCCGGCGTTGCGCGGATGAAGGCGGTATAGGTCTCGCCGAAGGCGCGCAGCAGCCGGTATTGGGAGAGCTTGGCGCCGGCGAGCAGCAGCCCGAGCCCCAGGCCGATGACGAGCGCGCAGACCGCCAGTTCGAGCGTCACCAGGCAGCCCGCCAGCAGATCGTCGCCCCAGCCCTTATCGCCGAACGTCAGAAGGCCGATATTGGCTGCGTCGAAGCTCATGCTAGCGGCGATTTCTTGTTGTACGAATTGTGGTTAGCACCAGCATACAGCGGGATTCCCGTAAGAGGCGTATCTTTTGTGCCTCAGGAGCCGGCTCCTGAGCGCAAGGACGTCCCGAAGCCTTGCAGGTTTCATGCCACGGCGCGGCTCAGCTCGGTGAAGGTGATACGGTTGCTGAACGGATCGGTGACCGTGAGATCCCGGCCCCAGGGCGTCTCGTCGATGCCGGGACCGTTATAGGTGTAGGCCTTGCCTCGCAGCTCCTTGTGCAGCGCCTCGATGCCGCGCATCGGCACGAAAGTGCGCGATCCGGGGCTGGCATCGCCATGGTGCTCGCTGAGATGCAGCTTGAGCCCGGCGCGCGAGACCTGGGCGTAGAGCGGGGCATTGTCGTTGAAGCGGTGCTCCCAATCGAGGTTGAAGCCAAGAAAGCCGAGATAGAATTCCTTCGCCTTGGCCACCTCGAAGATGCGGATGATCGGGATCGCTTCCTGGACCTGGAAGATGTCGTCCGGCGTGTGTTCGGCGATCGTGCGGGCCAGAATGTTCCAGTTCTTGAAGCCGAATTGTGCGGCGACGATTTCGAGCGCCTCGCTGTGAGTGAGCGAGATCTGCCTGTCATCCATGGCGGATTTCAGGGCTTTAGCCATAAGTTTTGCATCGTGGAAATCACGCATTGCGTCCATCCCTTCTATGCGGCGAATGGGCCGTCAGGGCTCGCATTGCTGACGCATTCGCCGACGGGATCGACCCAAGCGAAGGCAAAGGGGGCACATTCACCAAACCCCGAAGGGCGCGAGCGGCAGGCTGTGCTGGCCCGCCGCCATTTTACGCAGCGTGAACTGGTTTGGCAACGGAAGGGAGCGGGAAGACCGATCCTTGAGCTATCTCGGGACAGGGCTCGCGCCGAAGGCGTATGGCGAGACGATGGGGCGGAAAGCCGGATCAGGCCTTCCGCCGCCCACAGATCAATAGATGTCGAACGGGAAATATTTCTTGTTGAGCTCGGCATAAGTGCCGTTCTCGCGGATCGTCTTCAGCGCGGCATTGAGCTTCCCGCGCAGATCGTCCTCGCCCTTGCGCACGGCGATGCCGATCTTGTCGTTGATGTCGATATTGTCGCCGACGAAGGTGTAGTCGGACTTGTCTTTCAGCCAGTCATAGGCCGGGTAGACGTCCGAGACCAGAGCGTCGAGGCGGCCGGCTTCCAGGTCGCTATAGGCCGCGGTCTGGGTGTCGTACAGCTTCACGGTCGAGCTGCGGCCGAGATTGTCCTCCGCCCAGGTGGCGGCGATCGTCGAACGCTGCGCGCCGACCGTCTTGCCCTTCAGATCGTCCGCGCTTTTGACGCTGCCGCCCTTCTTGGCGACGATGCGCAGATAGTTGGAATAATACGGGTCGGTGAAGTCTACCTTCTGCTTGCGCTCGTCGGTGATCGACATGGAAGCGACGATGGCGTCGTATTTCTTGGCTTCGAGGCCGGGGATGATGCCGTCCCAATCCTGGGCGACGATCTCGCATTTGGCCTTCATCTCGGCGCAGAGCGCCTTGGCGATGTCGACGTCGAAGCCGATCAACTCGCCGCTGGCATTCTTGGCGTTGAAGGGCGGGTAGGCGCCCTCGGTGGCGATCTTGATGGTATCTTCGGCGTTGGCGCCGGGGGCGGCGAACAGCGCACTCGCCGCGGCAAGGCCGGCGACGATCAAAATCTTACCTATGCGCATTGGCAATCTCCTTCAGTAACGGATGTGAACGGGTTTCGCAGGAAGAGTCTCATTGAATGACGCTGGATAGAAATTTCTGGCAGGCTTCGGTCTGCGGCGCGCGGAACACCTCGGAGGGCGGCCCCTCTTCCGCGATCCGTCCCTGGTGGAGGAAGATAACCTTGTTCGAGACCTCGCGCACGAAGCTCATTTCGTGGCTGACGACCATCATGGTGCGGCCTTCTTCGGCGAGGTCGCGCATCACTTTGAGCACTTCGCCGACCAGCTCCGGGTCGAGCGCCGAGGTCGGCTCGTCGAACAGCAGGATCTTCGGTTCCATCGCCAGCGCGCGGGCGATGGCGGCGCGCTGCTGCTGGCCGCCGGAGAGCTGCGAGGGATAGGCGCCGCGTTTTTCGGCAATGCCGACGCGGGCGAGCAGCGCCTCCGCCTTGTCGCGCGTCTCCGCTCTGCTCGCGCCGAGCACATGGAGCGGGGCTTCCATGACGTTTTCCAGGATCGTCATGTGGCTCCACAGATTGAAGCTCTGGAATACCATCGACAGCCGCGCCCGCATCTGCCGCACGGCCTTCTTGTCGGTGATCCGGCGCGGCGGCTTCTCGGCGCCCGAAAGCGGCATCCGCGCGCCGTCGATCCAGATGTCGCCCTTGTCGGGAATTGCGAGCAGATTGATGCAGCGCAGGAGCGTGCTCTTGCCGGAGCCGGAGGAGCCGATCAGCGAGACCACTTCGTGCCGGGCCGCCTGGACCGATACGCCCTTGAGCACTTCGAGCGGACCGAACCTTTTATGGACATGGTTGACGCTGAGATAGGAACGGTGGGGATCGGCCGATGAGAGGGGCTCATCCTTTGGATCCATAATCCGGGTCCCTACAGCTATGATGTTGACGCGAAATGCTTATGGCTGACGCTAGCGTCATTCAACGCCTCCCTGCAAGCTTTTTGCGCCGCAGAGAATGGAAAACAGGTCCGATCTACGACCATTTGCCGATACCCCGGCGCGGCCGCGCTCCAAGTCCTGCACCGGCACGAAGCCGTCATGTGACCGTCGGCAGACGGTCGGTCATGGCGATCGTCGCCAGGGCGATGGAGACGAGTTTTTCCTGGCCGCCGTCATGCGAATAGACCTTCGCCTCGACGATGCTCAGCCTGCGCCCCGGTTTGACGACGCTGGCATCGCAGACGATCCGTTCCCCGCTCGCAGGCGAGACGAAATTCAGTTTGTATTCGGCTGTCAGGCAGCTTTGCGTGCGGCGGTCGATCATCGTCGCCGCGGCGGTCGTCGCCGTGACGTCGATCAGGAACGCGATGACGCCGCCATGGAAGAAACCGTTCTGCTGCAACAGCTCGTCGCGTCGCCCGAGGCTGAACAGGGCGCGGCCGGGCGTCAGCTCGTCGATGCTGGCACCGATATATTTCATGAAGCCCTGGGAGCCGACGGCCTGCCTGATGGCCGGCTCGGCGAGGGAAAAATCGACGTCGCTCATGGACCATACCTCTTCAGCAGCGAACGGAGAGCCGCCTCGGTGAACGGCGGCACCAGATGGTGCGGCGGGTCGGCGTCCGGCGCCCGCAGCCACAGGCGGGTCGCCATCATCGACGGACCGAGCAGGACGGGCGTGAACGCCTCTTCGGGGATTTCGGTGAGCGCTGCGCGCTGCGCCGGCGCGGATCGCCACGCGGCAAAGGCGGCCTGCGTGCTCCGGTTCAGCGCCTCGGTCTCCTTGGCGGCGTCCGGATGCCAGCTTGGGGCGCCCTGGGCGAAGAGGAAGCGTGCGCTGAGCTCTTCGCGCCCGATCCATGCCCAATGCGCCGCGATCAGCGCGGCGAGCGTCTGCGCGGCGGGCCGCTTCTCGTCCAGCTCGGCCAGCAGCGCGGATTGGTAGGAGGCGATGGCGCGGACGTAGAGCGCGGCGGCGAGGGCGTCCTTATTGCGGAAGAAATGGAACAGGCTGCCATTGGAGACGCCGGCATCCTGGCAGATCTCCTCGGTGCGCGTCGGGCCGATGCCTCGCCGGACGAAGAGGGGCAGGGCGGCTTGGAGGATCCGGTCGTGCGTCGATGGCGTCATGATTGGAGTATGGCTCTAGATCGGTACTCCAATCAAGCGCAATCGCCGCTTCGACGCGACGCTCGGCGAGGCCGATGGCTCAAAGCTCTTTGGTCAGCAGGATCCAGGTATGGCCGTCATTCTTCCACCCCTCCTTGACCTTCGGGCGCGCGCCCGCTTCCCGATACCCGCAGCGCAGGTAAAGCCGGTGCGCGTCCGCATTGGCGTCCGACACGATCAGGCTGAGGCTGGAGGTACCGCAGGCGGCGGCCAGTTCGTCGGCGATGCCCAGGAGCTTGGTGCCGAGACCTTTGCCGCGATAGTCGGGCTCGGCGGCCAGGACGTTCACGTACCAGCTTGCCGGCGCCAGGTCCTCCAGCTCCTGAAGCGGGACGAACATCGGCGGCGTCGAGGCGTAGTCGATCGGCTCCGGCTCGGCCGACTGCGGGTAGCCGATCAGGCAGGCGACGCACCGCCCGTCCACCTCGGCGACGACGGCATTGCGATAGGAGAACCCGCCCTGCTCGCGCATGGCGCGCTTGCGGCCGACATCCCAGGCGGTCTCGCCGTCCTCTTTCCACTTGTCCCACAAATACAGCGGCAGCCCCTCGCCGGCATAGTTGATCAGTTGCGCCAGCGCCGTGGCGTCCTTGATCCCTGCTCGTCGGAAAGGGGCAATCAGCTCAATCATCTCGGTCATCCTCGTAAAGCGCGGGGTCGACGGCCGACGGGCTTCCGGCCCGAAGACCCCCGATTTAGGAAAGGCGTTCGCCTGAAGCAATGTCGACGCGCTTGGCATCGGTTACAGGCGCATCAACACCTCAGGCCTCCAAATCGAAGGCGACTGCCGATCACCATCCGTTCACAAAGTTTTGACGGCACGGGGCGACGGGGCCGCGGCCATTGGCGGTTCGATGAGCGGATAGACGGCGAGACCTGAAACGGTAGGTGCTGTCGAGATGGTCGCTCGAATAGATCTCATCGCCTGCCAAGTTTTATTGCAGGATATCTTTCGTCTGCTTGTAATTTGTTCTCCCGGAATGGGCCGCATCCGACAACTTCCATCTCGTCCATTGATCCGCCTCACGGATGATCCGCGGGAACTAATGCTGCAATGCGCTATTATCTCTGCGGGCCGATTGATGCGGTGCTGAAACAAGTCTGTCGAGGGGCGCACGCAGTCCCGATTGAGTTGCTGGAATTGGTAGATTTTGTGTCGGAATACCCAGCCTCGACATATGCGGAGACAATTAGACCCTGGCCACCTATCATCGTTGCGGGGCATTGTAGCGGAGCTGAACGGACGCTCGAAATCGCCGATGTCCAGCCTCGCCCATGGCCGCCCAGGCGGAGCCCACAAAATGCATGATCTTTCGAACGGCAGAGATGCCAACCAAGACCGGCTATGAAAAAGCAGATGGCGATTTGGAAACAGTTTCTGGTGGTTGCCCTGCTTTGCGGGGCCGGTCTGGCGGTGTGGACGCAGCGCGAAGAGATCGCGCAGGCAACCGGGATTGCGCTCAGTGCGAAGGGCGAGCGTCACGGCCGTCGCGGCGGCGGCGAGAACAAGGTCCCGGTCATCGTCGACCCGGTGCGCGAGGTCCAGCTCGTCGATATGATACAGTCCATCGGCAGCGGCCGCGCCAACCGGTCCGTCACCATTTTTCCCGAAGTCTCCGGAACCGTCACCGACGCGAATATCGAAGCCGGAAAGCGCGTCAAGCACGGCGATGTCCTTCTGAAGCTGGATGACGCTCAAACGAAGCTGTCCGTTCAACTCGCGCAAACCAAGCTCGCCGACGCCAAGCGCACGCTGGAGCGCAATCTCACTTTGCTGCCGCGGAAGGCCGTTGCGGAAGTTACCGTCGACACCTCGCGCACGGCCGTAGAGACCGCCGAACTGGAGCTGAAGCAGGCGCAGGAATTGCTCGCCGACCGCACCATTCTGGCGCCGTTCGACGGCGTGCTCGGTATCACCCAGGTCGAGCGCGGCGACCGGGTCTCCGAGACGACCGCGATCACCACGATCGACGACCGCAGCGTGATCATCGTCGAATTCGACGTCCCCGAAATCTATCTGAAGCGGCTGAAGCTGGGCCAGAAGATCACCGCCACCACGGCCGGTTTCCGCGGCCAGGCGTTCGACGGCGAGGTCACCCAGATCGACAGCCGCGTCGACACCGGCACGCGCGCCGTTCACGTCCGCGCCGCGCTGCGCAATCCGAGCGACGTTCTGCGCGGCGGCATGTCGTTCAGCGTGTCGATGACGCTGGAAGGCGACACCTATCCCTCGATCGCCGAGCTGGCGCTGCTCTGGGAGCGCGAGGGCGCCTATGTCTGGCGGATCGCGGAGGGCAAGGCGGAGCGCGTGACGGTCTCGGTGGTCAAGCGCGCCGAGGGCCGCGTTCTGGTCGATGCGCCACTCAAGCAAGGCCAACTCGTCGTCGCCGAGGGCACGCAGCGCCTGCGGCCCGGACGCGAGGTCAGCTTCGATGAGCCCGCCGCGGCTGGAGGGGAGAAGGCAGGACTGTGAGCGAGCAGGCCAACGATCTGCCGGGGCTCAGCGTCCGGCGCCCTTACCTTGCATCGGTGATCAACCTGCTTGATCATCATCGCCGGTATCAGCGCGCTCATGGGCGTGGAGATCCGCGAACTGCCGAATGTGGACCGGCCGATCGTCACCGTGCGCGCCAACTATCCGGGCGGGTCGCCGGAGACCATCGATGCCGAAATCACCAGCCCGCTCGAACGCGCCGTCG
The DNA here is from genome assembly GCA_963727575.1 of uncultured Alphaproteobacteria bacterium. Classification (GTDB taxonomy): domain Bacteria; phylum Pseudomonadota; class Alphaproteobacteria; order Rhizobiales; family Rhodomicrobiaceae; genus JAHQVI01. The sequence continues at coordinate 104,733 of CAVSIA010000010.1, read as the reverse complement.
CCCGCGTGAACGGCGTCAAGTCGGTGCGCTCGTCCAGCGAGGAAAACAATCTCCGCGTCCGCGTCGAGTTCAGCCCGTCGGCCGATCTGATCGATGCCGCGAACGATGTGCGCGAGGCGGTTTCGCGTGCCGAGCGCAGCCTGCCGGAGGGCGTCGAGGACATCACCGTCATCAAGGCCGACGACGACGCGCGGCCCATCATCCAGCTCGCGGTGACCAGCGGCTCGCTTCCCGTGGAGGAGGTGACGCGGATCGTCGAGGAGGAGGTGGTTCCCGAGCTGACCGGTGTCGAAGGCGTGGCCGATGCCCGGCTGTTCGGCGATCGCGAGCGCGTGCTGCGGGTCGTCGTCGATCCGAACCGGCTGGCCAGTCATGGCCTGTCGATCCGCGACGTGTCCGACCTTCTGGCCAATGCCCGCTACGACGTGCCGGCCGGCAGCTTCAAATCCTCCAATCAGGACGTGCTGGTGCGCGCCAATGCTTCGGTCAGCAAACCGACCGAGATCAAGGCGTTGCAGCTCAAGGACAACGTCCGCCTCGGCGACGTTGCCGATGTCTATTTCGGACCGGCGGACGAGACATCACGGGTGCGCCTCAACGGGCGCGGCGTCGTCAGCGTTGGCGTCGTGCGGCAGGCCAAATCCAACACGGTCGCCATCTCCGAGGGCGTGCGCGCCGCCGTCGACCGGCTGAATACGCGGCTGAGGGATATCAACATTACGGTGACGTCGGATGAGTCCGTGTTTATCGAGGGCGCGATCCGGGAGGTGCTGACCTCGCTGGCGCTGGCGACGATCATCGTCATCATCACCATCTGGATGTTCTTCGGCCGGTTCCGGGCAACGCTCGTGCCCGCCATCGTCATTCCGGTCGCGCTGATCGGCGCGGTGGCGATGATCTGGCTGTTCGGCTTCTCCATCAATCTGATCACGCTGCTGGCACTTGTGCTGGCGACCGGCATCGTCGTCGACGACGCCATCGTCGTCCTGGAGAACATCCAGCGCTGCCAGGCGCAGGGCATGGGACCGAAGGCGGCGGCCGTCATCGGCACGCGGCAGGTGTTCTTCGCAGTGATCGCGACGACGGCAACGCTGGTCGCCGTGTTCGTGCCGATCTCCTTCCTGCCGAGCACGGCCGGGCGCCTGTTCCGCGAATTCGGCTTCATGCTGGCGGCGACGGTGTGCATTTCGTCCTTCGTCGCGCTGACGCTGTGTCCGATGATCGCCTCGCGCCTGCCGCTGGCGGGCGACGATCATAAGGGCCTGCCGCTCGGGATCGGCCATCTCGGGAGCTGGCTGCAACGGACCTATGACCGGCTGCTTTCCGGCGTGCTGGCCGCGCCGCTGGTCGTGTTCGCCGTATGCTGCGCCATCGGCGGCCTCGCCTTGGTGCTGTACCAGGGCCTCGGCGAGGAGCTGGTGCCGGAAGAGGACCGCGGACTGATCAGTGTACGCCTTACCGCGCCGGACGGCATCGGTCTCGACTACATGGATACCCAGGTCGAGAAGGCCGAGAACGTGTTCCGCCCTCTGGTCGAGCAGGGTCTTGTCAGCAGTCTTTATTCGATCACCGGCCGGTACGATTTCAATCGCGGGCAGATCGATGCACCGCTTGTGCCGTGGGGCGAACGCACCCGCAAGCAGCAGGACATCGAGCGGACGCTGCAGCGGCCGCTCAACGCCATCCCCGGTGTCGTCAGCCGTCTCCAGCGCGGCAACAGCCTCGGCATCCGGGGCGGCGGCGGCGGCCTGAGCTTCGCCCTGACCGGCAGCAATTACGTCGCGATCGCTGCTGCGGCCGACAAATTCGTCACGGCGGTCGAGCGCGACATTCCCCAGATCAGCAATGTGCGGATGGAGTACCAGGCGACGCAGCCGCAGATCTCGCTCAATATCGACCGCGAGCGCGCCGCCAATCTCAACGTCGCCATTCCCGATCTCGCCAGCACCATCCGTGTCCTGGTCGACGGCTACCAGGTCTCCGAGCTGACGGTGGACGACCAGGCTGTGCCGATCATGCTGGAATCCTCGGCCGGGTCCGTGACGTCGCCCTCCGACCTCGGCAATCTCTACGTCCGCTCGCAGACCGGCAGCCTGATCCCGCTGATCCAGATGGTCTCGTTCAGTCAGGAAGGCGTTGCCGCCGAACTCGACCGCTACGCCCAGCGCCGCGCCATCGAGATCAATGCCGATGTCGCGCCCGACTTCCCGCTGCGCGACGCCGTCGACAGCGTCCGCGCGCTGGCGCAGAGCGAGCTGCCCCCCGGCATGGGTCTCCTGTTCCTCGGCGAGGCGTCGACGCTGGAGGAGACGTCGCACGACATCACCATCACCTTCGCCATCGCTCTGCTGGTGATCTTCCTGGCGCTGGTCGCCCAGTTCGAGAGCCTGACCAGCGCCGCCGTGATCATGATCACCGTGCCGTTCGGCATGGCCGCCGCGGTCTATGCGCTCTACCTGACCGGCACCAGCGCTCAACATCTACAGCCAGATCGGCGTGCTGATGCTGGTCGGCATCATGGCCAAGAACGGCATCCTGATGGTGGAGTTCGCCGATCAGCTCCGCGATCGCGGTTCGAGCGTCGTCGAGGCGGCACGCGAGGCGGCGAGCGTGCGCCTGCGGCCGATCGCGATGACCATGGTGTCCACGGTTTTCGCCGGACTGCCGCTGATCCTGTCGTCGGGACCGGGCTCGGAATCGCGTGCCGCCATCGGCTGGGTGGTGTTCGGCGGGCTGGGGCTGGCGGCGATCTTCACGCTGTTCCTGACGCCGGCGGTCTATGTGCTTGTCGCTTGGATGTCGAAGCCGCGCGTCAGCGCCACCGACGAGCTGGCGCGCGAGATCAACGAATCCGAAGGCTTGTCCTGACCCGTCTCTCATCGCCAGCTTGTGATGCGTCTCCCGCGCCGATCCGGTTGCCGCGCTGCGCCTGCCGGTGATAGCGTGGCGCGTCTGAGGAAAGCCGAGGAGATCTGACGAACATGGCCGAATACAAGCTCTACAGCTTCGCGCAGTCGGGGAACGCCTATAAAGTCGCTCTGATGCTGGCCCTTTCCGGTGCGGATTGGGAGGCGGAATGGGTCGACTTCTTCAACGGCGCGACACGCACCCCCGACTGGCGCCAGGCCATCAACATCATGGGCGAAATCCCGGTCCTGGAGCATCATGGAAAGCGGCTCACGCAATCCGGTGTGATGCTCGATCTATCTCGCCAGCCGGCTGGGCAAATTCGGTCCTGAAAACGAGGACGAGGAACTCGACATCCTGCGCTGGATGCTGTTCGACAACCACAAATTCACCAACAACATGGCGACCTACCGGTTCCTCAACGCCTTCTTCCCGAAGGCGCCCGATCCGGCGGTGATGGCTTTTCTCAAGGGCCGCGTCGAGGCCGCCTACGCGATCGCGGATGCGCACCTCGCCGACCGCGAGTTCGTCGCCCTGAACCGCCCGACCATCGCCGATTTCTCGCTCGCCGGTTACGTCTACTATCCGGAGGAAGAGACCACCATCAACATGCGGGAAGCTTATCCGAACATCTTCGCCTGGATGGAGCGGATCAAGGCAATGCCGGGCTGGAAAGACCCCTATGAGATGATGCCGGGCGAACGGTTCATCGTCCAGCGCTGACGGCTCAGGAGGCAGATGCGCTATTGCGCGGCGGCCGCCTCTCTGATGTCCTGCGGCGTCAATGTCGTCGAGCCGCCGCCGGATGCCTCGGCCTGCTTGATCAGCGAAACGACCGCGCGGGCGAGCGGCGTCTTGATGCCGTGGCGCTCGCCCAGATCGATGATCACACCCTGCAGATAGTCCACCTCGGTCGGCCGTCCGCGGTTGAGGTCCTCGCGCATCGACGAGCGCGCCTCCGGATCGATCTTCAGCATCTGTGCGGCGAGCCCGCGAAACAGCGTGTTCGGCATTCTCAGGATGCCGGAAATGTATCGCGCGGGTACCGGGGCGCGCGCCCGCCTCGATCCCGGCCGCATCGAGAACGCCGAGCGCCTCGTCGATCTGGTCCGCGACCAGCTGGCGCCATTCGCGATCGCGCATCTGCTCCAGAAGCGGCAGACCCGACAACGCATTGAGCCCGTTGTTGAGGTTGATCAGCAGCTTGCCCCACTGGACGGTCTCGATCTTGTCGGCCGCGGTGACGGTCAGCCCCGGAACCGCGAGCAGGTCGAGAATGTCCCTGCGTCCGCTCTCGATGACCACCTTGCCGGACGTGCCGCGATGGAAATGGGCTTCGTTCTTGTCGGACACGTTGAATTCGACGATGCCGGCGAGGACCGCACGCTCCGGCAGGGCCGCCCGCAGCGCAGGCACGCTGCTGACGCCGTTCTGCAGGCTGACGACGGGCGCCCCATTGCGGCAGAGAGCGCCGATCTGCTCGGCGATCTCCGCGGTCGCGCCGCTTTTCACCGTGACCAGGACAAGCATGGCGCTGCGCAGGATCTCCGGGTCCGCCGTGGCGTTGAGGCGGCCCGGCGGCACCGTCTCATCGGCACCGGCCAGATCCGTCAGCCGCATGCCGCGCGAGGTCAACACATCGACGATCCGCTGCCGGCCGAGAAAGCTGACATTGCGTCCGGCGAGCACCAGATGGCCGCCGATGAAGCAGCCGATATTGCCGGCGCCGGCGACGACGATGCGGGCATCTTTGGGAAGCGGATTGAGCGGGATGGGCATCAGGCGACGGCCTTTGCTGCGGCGCGTCCGGCGATGCGCCCTGAATAGAGACAGCCGCCGAGGAATGTGCCTTCCAGCGCGCGGTAGCCGTGCAGTCCGCCGCCGCCGAACCCGGCGACCTCGCCCGCGGCGTAGACATTGGCGAGCGGTGCGCCGTCCGCTTGGAGGACACGCCCCGACAGATCGGTCTGGAGGCCGCCGAGCGTCTTTCGGGTGATGATCCACAGCCGCACGGCGATCAGCGGTCCGGCTGCAGGATCGAGGATCTTATGCGGCTTCGCCACGCGGATCAGCTTGTCGCCGATGAAGCTGCGCGTGCTGCGAATCATGACCACCTGCATGTCCTTGCAGAATTTATGCTCGATCTCCCGGTCCCGCGCCTCGATCTCGTAACGTAGCCCCGCTTCGTCGATGAGAGTATTACCGGAGAGCGCATTCATCCGCTTAACAAGGTCGCTCAAATTCGACGCGGTAATGAAATCCTCACCCTGGCGTTGGAAGGCGGCCACGGGGGTCGCCGATTTCTTCCGCATGCGCCCGAGCACCTGCCGGATGCTCTTGCCGGTGAGATCGGGGTTCTGCTCCGAGCCGGACAGGCCGAACTCCTTGCCGATGATGTGCTGGTTGAGAACGAACCAGGAGTAGTCATGGCCGGTCGTGCGCAGATGCTTGAGCGTGCCCAGCGTGTCGAAGCCGGGAAACAGCGGCGGCGGCAGGCGCTTGCCGGTTGCGTCGAACCAGAGCGATGACGGGCCGGGAATGATGCGGATGCCGTGGCGGCTCCAGATCGGCGCGTAGTTCTTGACGCCCTCCGTATAGTGCCACATCCGATCGCGGTTGATGATCCGGCCGCCCGAACCCTCGGTGATCTCCAGCATCCGGCCGTCGACATAGTCGGGGACGCCGGACAGCATGAAGCTTGGCGGCGTGCCGAGATCGGCTGGCCAGTTGCGCCGCACCAGCTCGTGATTGCCGCCGATGCCCCCGGAGGTCACGATCACGGCCTGCGCCTTCAGGGCGAACTCGCCGGCGATCTCGCGGGAGCTCGGCGCGCCGCGCTCGACATCGCTCGGCTCCAGGATCTCGCCGGCAACGCCGTCGACGACCCCGCCGCTCTTGGTCAGCTCGGTGACGCGGTGCCGACAGCGTATCGATATCAGCCCCTTGTCCCGCCCCTCGTGGACGCGTTTGACGAAGGGCTCGACCAGCCCCGGTCCGGTGCCCCAGGTGATATGGAAGCGCGGCACCGAATTGCCGTGGCCGGTCGCCAGATAGCCGCCGCGCTCGGCCCAGCCGACCACGGGGAAAAAGCGGACGCCCATCGCGTGGAGCCAGGCGCGTTTCTCACCGGCGGCGAAATCGACATAGGCTTCCGCCCATTGCCTCGGCCAGTGGTCTTCATCGCGGTCGAAGCCCGCCGAGCCGAGCCAGTCCTGCATGGCCAACTCGCGGCTGTCGCGTACGCCCATGCGCCGCTGCTCGGGCGAGCCGACGAAGAACAGGCCGCCGAACGACCAGAACGCCTGGCCGCCGAGCGATTGTTCGGTCTCCTGATCCAAAAGGATGACGCGCCGTCCGGCATCCGCCAGCTCCGTCGCGGCGGTCAGGCCGGACAGTCCTGCGCCGACCACGATGACGTCGGCCTCGTTCTCCTCCATGCGACCCGCTCCCCGCAACCGGCCGCTCGGGGCGAATCCGCCCGGCGCCGCGTTTGTTTGCGCGCCAGTCTAGCGGCCGTGCGCGAAGGCGCAAGTGGTGTCGCGCTCACTCCGCAGGGGAACCGGCGGATGCGCCTTGCGGCTCTGGCGAGCGTGTCAGGACGCGCGCGACATAGAGGGCCGCGAGCGCACCGAGCATCTGCGCGACGATGAAGGCCGGGACGTCGGCGAGGCGGATGCCGGCGAAGGTATCGCTGAAGGCGCGGGCGATGGTGACGGCGGGGTTGGCGAAGGAGGTCGACGCGGTGAACCAATAGGCGGCGGTGATGTAGAGACCGACGGCGGACGGGATCGCGGCGGCATTGGCGCGGAGCGTGAACAGGATTGTGGCGATGAGGCCGAAGGTCGCCACCCATTCGGCGAACCATTGCGACGGGCCATCGCGGAGCTTCGCCGAAAGCTGGAACACCGCTTCGTCGAACATCAGATGCGCGACCAGCACGCCGACGATGCCGCCCGCGACCTGCGCGGCGATATAGGCGCCGGCTTCGCCCGCCCGCAGCTCGCCGCGAAGCAGGAAGACGGCCGACACGGCGGGGTTGAAATGCGCAGCCGAAATCGGCCCGAGCATGGTGATCAGGACGAACAGGATCGCGCCCGTCGGCAGCGTGTTGCAGAGCAGAGCGAGCGCGACATTGCCGCCACTGAGGCGCTCGGCCATGATGCCGGACCCGATGACGGTGGCGAGCAGGAAGCCGGTGCCGAGCGCTTCGGCGCCGAGGCGCTGCGTGAGCGTGGTGCGCTGCATATCAGGCGGTCTGGCTGGCCGGGGACGCGGGCGCGCCGGTGCCGATCTCGGAGAGACGCTTCTGCAAAGCCATCCGGTCGAGCGAGCCGATCGGCAGGTTCACGAAGATGCCGATGCGCTGATAGAGCATCCGGTGGGTATCGGCAAAGGCATAGCGCCGTTCCGCTTCGGTGCCGACGGCGGCGGACGGGTCGGGCACGCCCCAATGCGCGGTCATCGGCTGGCCCGGCCAGATCGGGCAGACTTCGCTCGCCGCCGTGTCGCAGACGGTGAAGACGAAATCGATTTCGGGCGCGCCGGGCGCGGCGAACTCGTCCCATGATTTCGAGCGCAGGCTCGAGATGTCGTAGTTCTGCTGGCGCAGAAGGTCGAGGGCGTAAAGGTGGACGCTGCCGCGTGGCGCACTTCCGGCGCTGTAGCCGCGGAACCGGCCGGCGCCGAGCCGGTTGAGGATGCATTCGGCGATCACCGATCGCGCGGAATTGTGGGTGCACAGAAACAGGACGTTATAGACGCGCTCACTCATCGGCCGCTTCCTTCCTTTTCATGACAGCCTTTTACGAACAGCTCTCCGCACAGCTCCGGGCGGCCCTGGCAGCAATCCTCGGTGAGAAAGCTGAGCAGGTCGCGCATTGCCTCGGAGCGGAAGGCATAGAGAATGAACCGGCCCCGGCGCGTCGCCTGGACCAGGCCGGCGCGCTCCAACTCCTTGAGGTGAAAGGATGCGCCGGTCGGGCCGATGCCGACACGCTCGCCGATATCGCCGGCGGCAAGGCCGTTCGGCCCGTGCCGGACGAGCAGGCGGAAGATCGCCAACCGGTGGTCCTGCGCAAGCGCGGCCAGCGCGCGAATGGCGTCGTCGGAGGTCATGATGCAATAGTACAATAATTATTGAATTATTGAAACGGCTTCGATTTGGATGTGCGCACCGCCCATTCGTGGCTGCGGGTGTCGAACTGCGGCCTTACCTCACTGAAGCAAGGGATTGATGGCCGGAACGGCATATCGGAGCATTTTTTTCAACGCCCCAGCCGTCACCCCCGCGCAGGCGGGGATCCAGTAATCTACGGAGAATCATGGGGTTACTGGATTCCCGCTTTCGCGCGAATGACGCGTAAGAAAGATGCATGACGCGCAATCGGCTCTGTTACTCCGCCGCGCGCGGCCTCGGAATGGGCTTCGGCTCGGCCTCTACCGCGACGCCGGTCTTTTTCGGCTCGCTCTTGTCTTCGAGCATGCGCGGCTCGCGTTCCGGATCGTCGATCGGGCCGACGAACCGGCTGAAGAAGCGCCAGATCAGATTGCCGACGTCGTCCATGACGATGAACACCGCGGGCACGAAGATCAGCGACAGCAGCGTCGAGAAGATCAGCCCGCCGATCACCGCGATCGCCATCGGCGCGCGGAATTCGCCGCCCGCGCCCAGCGCCAGGGCGCTCGGCAGCATGCCCGCCGCCATGGCGATGGTGGTCATGATGATCGGACGGGCGCGCTTGCGGCCCGCATCGACGATGGCGTCGTAGCGCTTGACGCCCGCCGCCATTTCCTCGATGGCGAAGTCGACCAGCATGATCGCGTTCTTGGTGACGATGCCCATCAGCATCAGCACGCCGATCACCACCGGGAAGCTGAACGGCTGGCCGGTGATCAGCAGGGCGAAGATGGCGCCGCCGATGGAAAGCGGCAGCGAGAACAGGATGGTGATCGGCTGCAGGAAGCTGCCGAACAGCAGGATCAGCACCGAATAGACCATCATGATGCCGGCGCCCATCGCATAGGCGAAGCTCTCGAACACCTCGCCCATCACTTCGGCGTCGCCGGATTGCTTGAGCTGGACGCCGGGATTGTTCGCCAGATCCTGCACGATGGGAAGCTTGTAGACCTTCTCCACGGCAATGCCGAGCGCGTCGGTGCCGACCAGATCGGCGCCGATGATGACGCGGCGCTGCCTGTCGTAGCGGTCGATGGATGACGGACCCTGGCCGACCTCGATCGAGGCGACCGATACCAGCGGCACGGCGGCGCCCGAGCCGGTGCGCACCTTCAGCGACTCCAGCATCTGGCGGTTGGCGCGCGCGTCCTCGTTGAGCTGCACGCGGATCGGGATCTGCCGGTCGGCAGCGTTGAACTTGGCCAGATTGGCGTCGATGTCGCCGATGGTGGCGATACGGATCACCTGCGACAGATCCTCGGTGGATACGCCGAGCTCGGCGGCAAGCTCCGGCCGCGGCCGGAAGCGGACTTCGGGCCGGTCGAGCGCGGAGTTGGAGACGACGTTGTTCAGCTCCGGAATCCGCTGCATGGCGCTGACGATCTTCGGCGCGGTGTCGGCCACAGCCGCCGCGTCGGAGCCCGACACGATCAGCGACAGCGCTCGTTCGCCGTTCTCGTTGATGACCCAGGCGCGCACGTCGGGCAGCTTGGCCAGCTCGCGGGTGAAGGTCTGCTCAAGCTGGCGCTGGGTGACCTTACGGTCGTCCTTGTTGACCAGATTGATGACGAAGGTGACCTTGCGAACCTCCTGGCCGCCGCCGGCGACGCCGAGAATACGGCCGCCATCGACGAAGACGTTCTCCACTTCCGGGTGCGCGCGCAGCACCTTGGTGACGGCGTCGCTCATGCGCTTGGTGTCGTCGAGCCGGGAGCCGGGCGGCAGCTCGGCGGCGATCAGGATGCGCGCGGCGTCCTCGGCGGGCAGGAAGCCCTGCGGCAGCAGGTTCATGCTGTAGATCGAGCCGGCGAAGACGAAGAGGCCGAGCAGGACGGTGACGAAACGGTGATGGACCGACCAGTCGATCAGCCGCGTGTACCGGCTGAGCAGCCAGCCGTCATGCGTCTCGGTGTGGCCGTGATCGCGCATGAAATAGGCCGCCAGCATCGGCGTTATCAGTCGCGCGACCAGCAGCGAAAACAGCACCGCTGCCGCCACGGTGATGCCGAACTGGCGGAAATACTGGCCGGCGATGCCGCCCATGAAGCTGACCGGCACGAACACCGCGACGATGGTGAAGGTGATGGCGATGACGGCCAGACCGATCTCATCGGCCGCCTCAAGCGCGGCGCGATAGGCGGATTTGCCCATTCGCATATGTCGGACGATGTTCTCGATCTCCACGATCGCATCGTCGACGAGGATGCCGGTGACCAGGGTCAGCGAGAGCAGGGTGACGAGGTTCAAGGAGAAGCCGAGCGCTGACATCGCCCAGAATGTCGGCAGGATCGACAAGGGCAGGGCGATCGCGGAGATGAGCGTGGCGCGGAAGTCGCGCAGGAAGATGAACACCACGATGACCGCCAGAAGCGCGCCCTCGATGAGGGTGTGCATGGTGGAATCGTAGTTGCCCTCGGTGTATTGGACCGGGTTGTCGACCTTGCGGAGCTCGACGTTTTGATAGCGTTTCAGCAGCTCGGCAACCTTGGCGTCGACGCGCTGGCCGACGGTCACGTCGCTTGCGCCTTTCGAGCGCGAGATATTGAAGCCGACCACCTCCTCGCCGTTCAGCCGGGCGAAAAACGTTGGCTCCTCATGCGTGTCGAGCACCTTGCCGAGCTCGTCGAGGCGGACCTTGCGGCCGCCGGGCAGGGTGATCGGCGTCGAGGCGAGGCGGTCCACCGTCAGCGCGCTGGCCAGGGCGCGGATGGTCTGCTGGTTGCCGCCGATCTCGGCCTTGCCGCCCGCGAGGTCGACATTGGTGGCCTGAAGCTGGCGGTTGATGTCGCCGGCGGTGATGCCGAGCGCGAGCAGGCGGTCGGGATCCAGCGAGATGCGGATTTCACGGTCGACGCCGCCGATCCGGCGCACTTCGGCGACGCCCGGCACCGATTGCAGCTCGCGCGCAATGGTATCGTCGATGAACCAGGACAGCTCCTTGAGGTCCATGTTCTCCGACGTGGCGGCGAAGGTGATGATCGGCAGGCCGGCAATGTCGATGCGCTGGGCGATCGGCTCGTCGATGGTGCGCGGCAGGTCGGCGCGGATGCGCGAGATCGCGTCCTTGACGTCGTTCAGCGCCCGGTCGGTGTCGATGCCCAGCTCGAACTCGATGGAGGTCGAGGACGCGCCGTCGGTGATCGTCGAGGTGACGTGCTTGACGCCGTTGATCGAGGCGACCGCGTTTTCGACGCGCTTGGTCACCTGCGTTTCCAGCTCGGACGGAGACGCGCCGGCCTGGGTGATCGTCACCGCGACCAGGGGAATGTCGATATTCGGGAACCGCTCCACCGGCAGCAGACGGAAGCTCATCACGCCCAGAATGAGCAGGACGATGAACATCACCACTGAGGGAATCGGAGCGCGGATCGACCACGCCGATATATTGAGACGCCGCATCACTTGGCCTCGCTAAAAGCCTTTTCCCCGCCCTTGATCGGGCGAACCGCATCGCCGTCGCGCAGCAGCATGCCCGAGCGCAGAACGATCAGTTCGCCCTCTTTCAGCCCGTCGACGATCTCCGCCATTGCGCCGCTTCTCATGCCGACGCTGATCTTGCGCGTCTCGACGCGGCCGTCCTTGACGACCTTGACCGTGGCTCCATCCTCGCGGGTCAGGATCGCATTGGACGGAATGCCGAGCGCGTGCCGCTCTCCGGTATCGATCATGCCGCGGGCAAACGCGCCGACGCGGAGCTGCGGGTCGTCGCCGATGAAGATGCGCACGCGGCCGAGCCGGGTGGTCGGATCGACCTCGGGAGAGATCAGACGGAGCTTGCCCTCGCGCGGCTTCAGCCCGGCGACATCGATGGTCGCGGTCTGGCCGGCGGCGATGCGCGGCAGATAGATCTCGGGCACTTCCGCGTCGAGTTCGACTTCGCCGTTTTCGATGATGCGGAACAGCGGGTCGGCCGTGGCCGAGGCCAGCGCTCCGACCTTGGCGGTGCGCCGGCTGATCAGGCCATCGGCGGGCGCAATGATGTCGGTGAAGCCGAGCCGCAGTTTCGAACTCGCGGATCTGGGCCTCGATCTGGACCTTTTCGGCTTCGGCGACCCGCAAGCCGTCCTTGGCCGACATCACGGCGGCCTGGGCGGTCCGGGCTGCGGCTTCGCGGTCGTCGAAGGTCGACTGGCTGGTGGTGCCGGATTTGATCAGTTCCTGGGCGCGGGCGAAGGCGGCCTCGGCGGCCTTCTGGTTGGCCTCGGACTGGGAGATCGTGCTTCGGGCCTGGGCGAAGGCGGCCTCGGCGCGGACACGGTTGGCCTCGAGCTGCGCGGTCTGGGCCTTCAGCGTGTCGTCGGCAAGCCGCGCGAGCACCTGGCCGGCCTTCACCCGGTCGCCTTCTTCGGCGAGCACTTCGCTGATCCGGTAGCCCTCGATCTGCGGCGAGACCAGCACTTCACGGCGCGCGATCAGCGATCCGGTGACCAGGATGGTCTCGGTGAATTTCATCGGCTCGGCCGGAACGACGCTCACGGTCGGCCCCTCGGGCTCGGCCTTGGTCTGGGCGGCATCGGCGGCATGGAGCGGCGCATCGGGCAGCGCCATCGCCAGCCCGGCGGCAATCAGAACGGTGACAAGTCGCGCCGACATTTCGTTACCCCACGGTCTCACGATTTGCGTTCACCTTTGTTTCCCCCGCACCCGCTTCCGCCGGCTGCACCGGCCGGATGATCGACGACAGCAACGACAGGATCACCGGCAGGCATGTCGCAGTGTCGAATGCCGGGTCCAGCGCGCGCCGCTGCATCAGCCCGTCGCCGAAGATCGAAATGACCTGCGCGATGGTCGATTCATCGACGGTCGGATCGATCCGACCCTTCGCTTTCGCATCCGAGAGCAGCTTCTCGAAGCTCTTCACGATGAAATTGTCGATCTCGAGCTGGCTCCTGCCGATCTCGGGATTGCGTGTCGCCTCGGCATTGATTTCCAGGTAAAGCCGCAGCTTTTCCTCCGGCTGCCGGATGCAATAGGTCTCGGCGAGCTCGGAGAGCGCGGCGATGAAGTCCGGCGAGTCCGCGATCGCCGCAAGTCCTTGCGCCAGCGCGGTTTTCTCGCGCTCGCAGATGCCCGCGATCAGCGCTTCCTTGGAGGTGAAATACAGATACAGCGCGCCGGCGCTGATGCCCGCGTCGCGGCAGATGTCCTGCATGGAGGTGCGGTGAAAACCCTGCCGGGCGAAACAGCGGTCGGCGGCGTCGAGGATATGCTCGCGCCGGGCACGCTGTGTCTGTTCATCGAGCTTGGGCATTCGTGACGCACCGCAACAAAAACGAACGTTCATTCATGGCGCCGGATATGGCAGGGCTCGGCCGCGAGGTCAAGACGGCTCGCATTGATTTTTGTCAAATATTGGGAGATCGCTGCCGGTTTTTTGCATCGCAAAAATCGAATGCGAATGAAGTGCCCAAAAAGCCACGATGATTTCCGCGATGCCGACATCGGCGGCGATTTGCGGACCGCCGGCGAGAGCCGCCTCGCATCCGTCCTGCCGCGGTTGATTTGCGTCAATCACCTTGGCTCGGCATCGTGCTGCAATCGCCCCTTGATCGAAGGGAGCGGCAATGAACGGCTTTATGCGAAACCTTGCAGCGGGTGGAATGGCGCTTGCGGCGCTGACCGGGACGGCTTTCGCCGAGGATGTCGGCAGCGTCGAGAAGGGGCACAGATTCGCGCAGAAGGTCTGTGCCGCCTGCCACGGCGTCGAGAAAGGCTATCAGCCGTCGAAGGAGCCTTTCGCGCCGACATTCGAGGCCATCGCCAAGACGCCGGGCATGACGCAGACGGCGCTGTCGATCTTCCTGCACACGCCGCATTCGACCATGCCCAACCTGGTGCTCAATGATGATGAGCTGGCCGACGTGATCGCCTACATCACCAGCCTGAAGGATTAGCTGAGAGCGCCGTAGGGTTCGAATCTAACGCTTCGAACCACGCCGTTTTATGCTCATGGATCGAAATGACATGACATTCTGATCGCTTGCCTCGGCCTCATTGCTCGGCAAAAGGAAATCAAATGTCATGTTCGATCCACGAGGGCTCCCGCGCCTCGTCTCTGGGTGGTGAGGTCCGATCTTCGCCAGACGTCCTTTGCCGCCCCCGGTAAGCTCCTTGGCATCAGCAGGGAGGTGCTTACGATGGTCGATAGCAAAGCGGCGGGGCAAGCGGTCTGGGCGGCGTTTTCAACGCGCGACCCCGAACGGATCAGGGCGGTTCTCGCGGACGATGTCACATGGATTGCGCCGAGCCCCAACGCCACCCAGCTGGCGCTCGGCGGCACGCTGCCGATGTCCGGCGCGGATCGCATCGTGCACTTCCTGACCCGCGAGTTTCCGGCACTGTTCGTCAGCGATGTTGCGATCGATCTGCGCGGCCTTTACGCCGATGGCTCGATGGTGATTTCCGAGACCCGGATGCGGGCGACGCTGGTCAATGGCCGCCATTACGAGAACGACTATTGCTTTATTTTCGAGATGGTGGGATCGCGTGTCCGCGTTATCCGTGAGTATATGGACACGCAGCGCGGATACCGGATGATGTTCGGTGATGACGAGCCCGCGGCGCTCGTGTGATGCAAGGACCGGCCGCACCGCCGATAGGGTACTGAAGCCATGGAGCTGGATCAGGACGCCTGCTACCGCGCGCTGACGGCGCGAGACCCCCGTTTCGACGGGCGTTTCTTCGTCGCCGTCAAGACGACCGGCATCTATTGCCGCCCGATCTGTCCCGCGCGGACCCCGGAGCGCAAGAACGTGCTGTTTTTCGCAACCGCCGCCGCGGCCCAGGCGAGCGGCTTCCGCCCCTGCCTGCGCTGCCGTCCGGAGATCGCGCCGCATATGGCGGCCTGGCGGGGAACGGGGAACACGGTCGCACGCGCGCTCGACCTGATCGAGGCCGGAGCGCTCGACGAAGCCAATGTCGAGCAGCTCGCCGAGCGGCTCGGCGTCGGCGCACGCCAGTTGCGGCGGTTGTTTCTCAGGCATATCGGCGCCTCGCCGATCGCCGTGGCCCAGACCCGGCGCATCCTGCTGGCCAAGCAGCTCATCCACGAGACGTTGCTGCCGATGACCGAGGTGGCGCTTGCCTCCGGCTTCGGCAGCGTCCGCCGCTTCAACGAGACGTTTCAGGCGATGTTCGGACGGCCGCCCGGCGAACTGCGGCGACGCGGCGGGGCGGAACAGCGCGGCTCGGGCGGCGCGGTGGAAGTCCGGCTCGCCTTCCGTCCGCCTTACGACTGGCCGGCGATGCTCGACGATCTAGCGGCCCGCGCCGTGCCGGGCGTGGAGGCGGTCTCGCCGCTGAGCTATATGCGGACCGTGGGCGCGGGGGACGCCGCCGGGACCGTCTCGGTCGAGGCGGCCGGGGCCGGCGCGCTCAAGGCGGTGATCCGCATGCCTCGCCTCGGCGCCCTGGCGTCGGTGATTGCCCAGCTCCGCCGCTTGCTCGATCTGGCGGCGGACCCTGATGCCGTCGCCGGCCATCTTGTCCGGGATAAGCTCCTCGCCGAGCGGATCGGCGCGCGGCCCGGGCTGCGGGTGGCGGGCATCTGGGACCCGTTCGAGGAGGCGGCGCGGACGCTGATCGCGGAGCGGCGGTCCGAGGGCGACGCGAAGGATCTTGCCGCACGGCTGGTCGGCGGATGCGGCGGAACGCTCGCCGCCGGTGCCGAAGCCGGGGACGGGCCGACGCGGCTGTTCCCGCAGCCGGAGCAGATCGCCGGGGCGGACCTGAACCTGTTCGGCCTTCCCAAGGCACTGGCGCGAACGCTGGGGGCGCTGGCCGCAGCCGTCGTCGATCGGCCGAATGTCCTCGATGCGAAAAGCGGCGTCGCGGACCTTACCGATGCCCTCGGCATGTTGCCGGGCGTCGCCCCTGAAACGGCCCGCTTCCTCGCCGAGCGGATCTGGTACGAGCCGGACGCCTTTCCGGCCGCCGACCCGGCTCTGCCTGGCGCGATGCGGCTTGCGCCCGGTGCGCGTTCCGCCGAAACCGCCATCGCCCGCGCGGAGAGCTGGCGTCCCTGGCGGGCCTACGCCGCGCACCATCTGCTCACCGATCCGCGTCTCGGCCGGCACACGTCCGCACCTGAGAAAACCCTGCCAAAAGTGCGATCAAAGCTGGCCCGCTCGGAAGCTGCTTGAAGTCGCAATGGCCAGCGGCTATAGCTGTCGGGAACGGCAAGGCGCCTGTCCGATCTGGACAGCGGCGGGGGCAATTCTTAAATAAAGACGATCGAAGCCGCTCCTGAAGCCTGTTTGGCCTTTCAGCATTTCGAGCCTTGGTTGATCTGTGACATCGCATTGTTCGTTCCAATATGTATAATGAATGGGTTTTGAATTCAGTTTTCTCACAGGGTGGAAATGGGTGAAAAACAAGCCAAAGGTGACGGTCGCTCCGAGCCCGCCGGTCCGACGGATGGTTCCGGAGCAGAGACGTCCCGTGCCGAACAGGAAACGCTCGAACCTGATCTGGATCTGGGTTCGCTAGGGGCGCAACTGCGCGAATTATACGGCTCTTGGCAGGGAGAGCCGATCCCTGAGCGTTTCAGCAAGCTCCTTGACGAGCTGGGCGAGAAGAAGTCCGACAATTCATGAGTTCGCCTTCACAATCGCTGCGCGATGCTCTCGTTCAATCCATTCCCAGCCTGCGCGCGTTCGCAATTTCCCTGTGCCACAATCGCACCGAAGCGGACGATCTCGTGCAGGAGACCTTGATCAAGGCTTGGAACGGCCTCAACAGCTTCGAGGAAGGCACCAACCTCAAGGCCTGGCTGTTCAAAATTCTCCGCAACAACTTCTATAACGATCTGCGCAAGCAGCGGCAGCGCAACGACTACGCCCGCTCGACCGATGAGTTGCAGTTCATCGTTCCCCCGGCGCAGGACAAGAAGCTCGAATTCGCCGACCTCGTGGAGGGATTGCGGGTGCTGCCCGCGGACCAGCGCGAGGCGCTCATTCTGGTGACGGTCGAGAACATGTCCTATGAGGAGGCGGCCGCGATCTGCGAGTGCCCGATCGGCACGATCAAGAGCCGCGTCAATCGTGCCAGGGCCCGGCTTGAGGCGCTCATGCAGGGCGGACCCGCCTAGTGGCTCGAATTTAACGCTTCAAGCCACGCCGTTTTATGCTCATGGATCGAATTGACATGACATTCTAATCACTTACCTCGGCCTCATCGCACGGCAAGAGGGACTTAAATGTCATGTTCGATCCACTGGATCGGTCCCGGCGCGAAAGCCACCCGGCATGGAAAGCCTTTTCCGCGCCGCCCGCCATCGCCATTTAAAGCCCCTGTTCAGGAAACGCCGCTTAAGTTCGGCGCAATCCGAATTTGCCGTCTTCCGGAACGGGCAATTGCTCGGCGCCGCGATCACCCAGCGCTTCGAGTGCAGCATGGGCGGACGCGGGTGCCGCAGTCGGGAGCCGGCTCTTGTGTCATTGGAGCTTTGATCATCGCGCACGACCGAGGCCGGGAAGCGGCAACGTCGTGTCACAATTGCAAAAAGGGACCGCAAGATGAGATCCACTCTGTTCGCCGTATTGTTCCTGTCCGTGGCAATGCCCGCCTTCGCCCAGACGCCGGACATCTCGGCCTTCAAGACCGAGCAGGCCGACGGTGAATGGCGCATCGCCAACTATGTGGGCAAGCCGATCGTCAATGCCGCCGGCGAAAAGATCGGCGACATCAACGACGTGCTGTTCGACCGGACCGGCAAGATCACCACGGTGGTGATCGGCGTCGGCGGTTTCCTCGGACTCGGTGAAAAGCGGGTGGCGCTGCCCTTTTCGGCGATTACCTATTCCGACGAGAACGGCAAGCGGCAGATCATGGTGCCACTGACCAAAGAGGCGCTGCTCGCCGCTCCCGACTTCAAGCTCACCGAAAAGACGACGATGGACAAAGTGCGCGAAGCGGCTGGCGAGGTCGCCAACAAGGCGTCCGAGAAAGCGGTTGAGCTGAAGGAAAAGGCGGTCGAGAAGATCGAAGAAATGCGCAAGGAAGAGCCGCAGGGTGCGGAGAAGAGCGAAGAAAAGAAGTAGATAATCGCAACGGTTCGTCGATCGAATACTTCTTATCAGCCTCGGCGCCGGGACGCTTGCCGTCTGCGGCGCTTTTTCTTTGCTGATTCAAGGGGATAAGCTGAGGCGTGCAGTCGCGTCGGCCGCGGGCCGGACTATGCGAAGGCCGGCAGGGCCGCACTCGCTTCCGTCCGGATGCGCCGCAGCGAGACACCGCCGCAGATGGCTGCGGAGGGCCGCGCAGACCGGCACCCCAGGTTTGGATACCGGATCGGCAGATAGCGTCTAAATATCGCAAAGGGGCAAAATTCTTTAGCCCGCACACAGTTTTCTCTTGAAAGTCAGGGCCACGGCGTGCATATCCCCCCCCTTGTAAGCCGGTGCTCATGGTTGTGCTCATGGGGCCGGCTTTGTCTGGTCATCTGCTGGTTGGGGAGGACGCCATATGGCATACGATGTCGCCCTCTTCCAATTGGGGATGGACTTGGATTAAGGTTCAAGCACCGCCCAAACGGAAGAAAAGCATTCCGTCTGCGGCCCGAGCGTGGCGCAGCTAGCACGATCGAAAAGACTACTTTTGTGAGCGTGATGGCGAAAAGTTTCGCCGGAACGCATCTGATTATCGATGTGAAGAATGGCAGTCGTCTCGACGATCTTGCAGCACATCGAGAATACCTTCAGGAAATGCATCGAAGTTGCAGGCGCCACGCTCCTGCACATCCATATGCATCATTTTACGCCCAATGGAGGTGTTTCAGGAGTAGCCGTGCTTGCTGAATTCCATATCAGCATTCATAGCTGGCCTGAATTTGGGTACGCAGCCCTGGACATTTTCATGTGCGGCGACGCAAAGCCGCATTTGGCCGTGGAAGTGATCCGCGAGGCTTTCCAGCCGAGCGAAATCATCGTTCACGAGCATCTGCGCGGCAAGGAATTGGCAGTCGCCGCTTAGGCCCTGCCATGTCTCTTCAATGAGCCTTGCCTGTGAAAGGATCGTCGTGCCCGGAAAACCCTCCGGGCACGGCCTTTTCCTGCCAATGACGCTTGAGCATCGGACCGGAAACTGCCGCGCGTTTTTCGGATAGATCCAATGCTGAAACTGAAAGACACGGCAGCACTGGCGATTTCGGCTGAAGGTCTACCGCTCTCAAGGATGCACCGATGCCACGCTGGGTCGAAGAAACCTTGCACGATCATTTCCGTTTCCGCTTCGTGGCGGGCGAGGTGTTCTTCGAAAGCCAGACCGATCATCAGCATCTGATCATCTTCCAGAACGACACGTTCGGCCGGGTGATGATGCTCGACGGCGTCATCCAGGTCGCCGAAAACGACGAATTCATCTATCACGAGACCCTGGTCCACACCCCGCTCTTCGCCCTCGGACTGGACGCGCCGCGCAAGGTGCTGATCATCGGCGGCGGGGATGGCGGCGTGCTGCGCGAGGTGCTGCGGCACAAGGCGGTGGAGAAGGCGGTGCTGTGCGAGATCGATCAGAGCGTGATCGACATGTGCCGCGAATATCTGCCGATGATCTCGCAGCGGCTCCTTGACGACCCGCGCGCCGAGATCGTTATCACCGACGGCACGAAACTGGTTGCCGAAACCGATGAGCGCTTCGATCTGGTGATCGTCGACTCCACCGATCCGATCGGACCGGGCGAAGTGCTGTTCACCTCCGAATTTCTACGCCAATTGCAAGCGCTGCCTGAAGCCGGGCGGCATTTTCATGAACCAATGCGGCCTCCCGTTCCTGCAAGGCTGGGAGACTGACGCAGACCGTCAACCGCCTGCGGCCGATCTTCGCCGATATCGGCGCCATCCTGGTGCACACGCCGACCTATATCGGCGGGCCGCTGATCCTGGGCTGGGCGTCCGACGATGCAAACCTGCGGCAAGTGCCCATGGAAACGCTCCGTACACGGTTCGACAAGGCGGGGCTGGCGATGAAGTATTACAATCCCGGCCTGCACGCCGCCGCCTTCGCCATGCCGTCCTATGTGCAGGCGCTGATGGACAAGCGCTGACCGTTGATCTTGAAAGCGATGCCCGCGCATCAGTCTGAGACGTCATCCCCGCCTACGCGGGGATCCAGTAAACAACTGAATTCGCTGCAATACTGAATTCCCGCCTCGCGGGGATGACGAAATCTTATGCGACGAAAGCCGGCACGAGATAGTGCAGGCTGAACAGCGCCTCCGCCCCCGTCCAGACCCGCAACGGCTCCCAACCTGCCGACCGCGCCAGCGCCTGGAACTCCTCGACGCCATATTTGTGCGAGTTCTCGGTGTGGATCGTCTCGCCCTCCGCGAAGTCGATGCGCTCGCCGAGCACCTCCACCGATTGCGGGCGCAAACTGCGCAGATGCATCTCGATGCGGCCGTCGCCAGCGTTATAGATCGCCTCATGGGCGAAGGCGTCGACATCGAAGGCGCCGCCCAGCTCGCGGTTGATGCGCTCCAGAAGGTTAAGGTTGAACGCCGCCGTCACGCCCCGGCTGTCATTATAGGCCGGCAGGAGGATGCCCAGATCCTTCTTCAGATCGACGCCGATCACGAACGCGCAATTGACGCCGAGCAGATTGCGGCAGCCCCGCAGGAAGTCGCGCGCCTCGCTGCGGGTCATGTTGCCGATCGTCGAGCCGGGAAAGAAACCCAGCTTCTTGCGCGTCCGTGCCGTTTTCGGCAGCTCGAGCGCGCCGCTGAAGTCGCCGTGAACCGGCACCACGCGCAAATCGGGGAAGCGCCCGCGCAGGCGGCTGGCGGCGCCGGCAAGGGCGGCATCCGAAATGTCGATCGGGACATAGGAGTCGATCGCCGGCAGCGCCTCGATCAGCCGGTCGGTCTTGCGGCTCGACCCCGATCCGAATTCGATCAGGCTGACATTCGGCCCGGCGAGCCCGGCGATTTCATCGGCGTGATCCCGCAGCAGGGCGATCTCGGCATTGGTCGGATAATATTCGTCGAGCTCGGTGATCTCTTCGAACAGCTCCGAGCCGCGCGCGTCGTAAAAGAAGCGGGAGGGAATGGATTTCGGCGTCTGCCGCAATCCGGTGAGGACGGCATCCGCAAAGTCGCCGCGGATGACGTCCGTCTTGCGCCGTGTCGCGTCCCTCACGCGCGGCCACCATCGTCCGCGAGCCGCAGCCCGGTGAATTGCCAGCGCTGATGCGGGTAGAAGAAATTGCGGTAGGTGGTGCGGATATGGCCTTCCGGCGTTACGCAGGAGCCGCCTTTCAGAACGAACTGATTGCACATGAACTTGCCGTTATATTCGCCGACCGCGCCTTCAACCGGACGAAGCCGGGATAGGGCAGATAGGCGCTGCCGGTCCATTCCCAGACCTCGCCGATCATCTGCCGAACGCCGGCGCCGGGACGGGCGGCGCGCGGGCGCAGCGCCTTGCTGGAGAGGATGTTTCCGTCGAGCGGCTGATCCTGCGCGGCGATCTCCCATTCGAACTCGGTCGGCAGCCGCTTTCCGGCCCAGCGGGCGAAGGCATCGGCCTCGTAATAGCTGATATGGCTGACAGGCCGGGCCGGGTCGACCGGCGTCAGGCCGCGAAGCCCCATCTGGTGCCATTGGCCGTCGCGCTGCTCCCAATAGAGCGGCGCCTCCCAACCGTCCCGCTGCACCGCGGCCCAGCCGTCGGACAGCCACAGCGCCACGGTCGCATAGCCGCCATCGCCCATGAACTCCAGCCATTCGCCGTTGGTCACCAGCCGGTTGGCAAGCTGGAAGGGGCGGATCAGTTGCTGGTGACGCGGGCCCTCGTTGTCGTAGGAGAAGCTCTCGCCCTCATGACCGACGTTGAAAATGCCGCCGGGGAACGGCGTCCACGTCAGCTCCGCCGTCGCTTCCGGTGCTGCGCCGGTCTCGCCGTCCTCGCGATAGGCGGGCCGAAGCGGATTGCCGGCGAAGGCGGCGAGCACGTCGGTGAGCATCAGCTCCTGATGCTGCTGCTCGTGATTGACGCCCAGCTCAATGAGGCTCAGCGCGTCGGGCGAGGGGCCGTTGCCGCCGCGCTCGAAGAAGTCCTCCAGCGACTGGTCGACATGGTCGCGATAGGCGCGGACCTCGCTATTGGCCGGGCGCGTGAGCAAGCTGCGCTTCGGCCGGGGGTGGCGCGGTCCGGCATTTTCATAGTAGGAATTGAAGCAATAGTTGAAACGCTCGTCGAACACCATGTAGGCGGGATCGTACGGCTTCAGCACCATCTCCTCGAAGAACCATGTGGTGTGAGCGAGGTGCCATTTGGTTGGGCTGGCGTCGTCCATGGCCTGCACGATCTGCTCCTCTTCCGAGAGGGGCTCCGCGATCCAGCGCGAGACGCGGCGGGTTTCGGCGAGCCTGTCGCGCAGCCCGGCAAATCGGGCATCGGGGCGGCGGCTCGGCATGAAGTCATCTAACGGCATGAAAACCTGCTTCTGCTGAGACAATGGAAGACAAAGTGAAAGCGGCCAGGGTTGTTCCTGACAGTGGCGAAAATCGGCCGCCGAATGAGAACAATATAGGAACATCGGTCGGACGCGGGCAAGACAAAGATGAACAAATCTTTGTGACGCCTGAGCTTCAGGGCCGTGCCTTGCAGATTGCGCGGGGCGTCTCGCGCTATTTCCGCGCGCTGGGCCAAGCGGTTATCGCCGAGCTGCCGCTGGCCGACGGACGGCGCTGCGATCTGATGGCGGTGGACGCCCGCGGCGAGGTCACGATCGTGGAAATCAAATCCTGCATGGCCGATTTCCGCACGGATCAGAAATGGCCGGACTATCTGAACTGGTGCGACCGGTTCTACTTCGCCGTGGACGTCGATTTTCCCCAAGAGCTGATCCCGGAGGAATGCGGGCTGATCGTTGCCGACCGCTTTGGCGCTGAGGTACTGCGCGATGCGCCGGAGGACCGGCTGAACGCCGCGCGGCGCAAGGCCGTGACCTTGCGTTTCGCCCGCGCCTCGGCGTTCCGGCTGCAGCAGCTTGTCGATCCGGATGTCGGCCCGATCCTGTAGCGGGGATCTCAGCGCGGCGGGAGCAGCTGCGCTTCGGCTTCCTCCTGTGACAGGCGCGTGTCGATGAGCTGCTGGAGCGTCCATCCCTTCTCCTGAAGCGCCTGCGTCACCAGAAGCCGGTAGCGCCGATAAAGCCCCGATCTCTCCGGGGCCATCGAGCTGTCGCCCGCGCTCAACAGGAAGATCATCGCCTGCCGGTCGCCGGCGCCGGGCAGGGCGATATAGTCGGCGAGCCCTTCGCGCACCCAGACCGGCATCAGGAAATGCCCGATGACGCCGGCCCGCTCGCCGACGAGGCTGTGGCCGATCTCATGCGCCGCATAATAAGCGAGCGTTCGCGGCGGCTTCACCAGATCGCCGGACGGCCCGACTACCAGCCCCGCCTCGATGCTGGCCGGACGGATGAACACGTTGCTGGTGATCGGGAAATAGTTCAGCCCGCCGGCATTGGCGTGGTGAAGAAACAGGAGCCGCCGACGCCAGCCGGAATTGACGACGAAGATGCGCCGCACCTCGCGCCCCGGCGGCAGTGGCGACTTCGCCAGCTTGTGCTCGACATCGTGGAGGACGTCGCGCCCGGAGGCGATGACGAAGGGCCAGTCGGACCAGAGTTCGAGCGTGCCCTCCGCGATGTGATGGCTGAAAAGCATCTGCGGATGCATGAGCAGGGCGAGGATGCCGCAAATCGCCGCCATAAGCGTTAACCCCGCGGCGATGCCGGAGCGGATAAGATATTTTCGCAAAGCTTGGCCCGCTCTCGTTGCACAGCATAGGTTTGCGGATCGTTAAACAAGCATTTGCGGCGGATTTCCAGATGCGGCGCCACGCCGGCCCGCGGCTTCAAGTCGCAAACGAAGCTGGTGAGAAACTTACTTTGTGGTCGCAAGGCTTTTGTGTCTTGATAAGACATAGCTATTCTAAGTTGCAGAACGCATGAGCCGCCAAGCGGCAGGGAAATAGGGACGCCGTCAGCGAAGGTTGGTCCGATATGAAAATTTGTATTTTTGGTGCGGGAGCCATTGGTGGTTATCTCGCGGTCATGCTGAAACGAAGCGGTGCGGACGTATCGGTTGTCGCACGAGGCGATCATCTGGACGCGATCCGGTCGAAGGGCCTCAAGCTGCTGAGCGGCGGCGCCGAGCATGTCGCCGAACTGCCGGCGACGAGCGATCCGGCCGAGCTGGGCCCGCAGGACTATGTCATCATCGCCCTGAAGGCGCATCAGAGCTGGGACGCGGCGGAGAGCCTGAAGCCGCTGCTCGGCCCGTCGACGACGGTCGTCACGGCGCAGAACGGCGTGCCGTGGTGGTATTTCTACGGACTGCACGGCCAGTATACCAATCTGCGTCTGGAAAGCGTCGATCCCGGCGACCGGCAATGGCGCGCGATCGGCCCGGAGCGCGTGCTCGGCTGCACCGTCTATATCGCCGGCGAAACCGTCGAGCCCGGCGTCGTGCGGCATCTGACGGGCGAGAATTTCGGCCTTGGCGAGCCCAACCGCAAGGAGACGCGACCGGTTGAAAACGCTGGCCGGCCTTTTCGAGCAGGCCGGGATGAAGCCGCGCATCTATCCGGAAATCCGCAACGACATCTGGCTGAAGCTCTGGGGCAATCTCTGCTTCAATCCGATCTCGGCTCTGACCCGCGCGCCGCTCGACATGATCGCCACCGACCCCGCAACCCGCTCGGTCGCGCGCAACATGATGTCGGAAGCCGAGCGCATCGGCCGGCGGCTCGGCGTGCATTTCCGCGTCGACATCGAGCGTCGCATCAACAGCGCCGCCCAGGTGAAGGGGCATCGCACGTCGATGCTGCAGGATCTGGAACGCGGGCGTCCGCTGGAGCTCGATGCGCTGCTGACCGCCGTTCAGGAGCTGGGCCGGATCGTCGATCTGGACACGCCTTATATCGACTGCGTGCTCGGCCTGACCCAGCAGATGGGCCGCATCGCCGGCGTCTATCCGGCGTTCCCCGATGCCGCGACGATGACGGACGTGGAAAAGATCGTCGCGGATTAGCGTTTGCTGCGACGGAGTGCGCGCGCGGGCCGGTGAGAGGTGGCGGAGGGAGCTTCGCCGCTCCGCCTTGCATGGCGGTCCTGATATGTTGAAGATGGGCGTCGCCGCGATCCGGCGGGATCGTTTGGCCCGCTCAAACGTTCGTCAATCTGCTCTCAAACTTTTCACGGATCTGCCATGCGTTCGCTCATTCTCGCTTTCCTGTGCCTCACGCTCGGCGTGGTTGCCGCGTCCGCGGCCGACGACGACGGACCGGAGCTGATTTTCAAGAAGACCACGGTCTGGAAGTTTCTCTCCCCCGACCACAAGCTGGCGACCTATGCGATCGACGACCCGAGCGTCGAAGGCGTCGCCTGCCATTTCACCGTGCCGGAAAAGGGCGGCTGGACGGGTTGGCTGGGGCTCGCGGAGGAACTGTCGAACGCCTCGCTCGCCTGCCGCCAGGTTGGCAAGGTCACGTTCAAGGCAAAGTTCGAACAGGGCGAAGAGATGTTCCGGCAGCGGCGGTCGATCTTCTTCAAGAAGATGCGGATCGTGCGCGGATGCGACAAGAAACGCAACGTGCTGGTCTATCTGGTGTACACCGACAAGTTGATCGAGGGCAGCCCGCAGAACTCCACCTCGACCGTTCCGATCATGCCATGGGGCGGCGGCGAGGCGGCGCGCTGCGCCGATTGGGTGACCGACTAGCGAACGAGCATAGAGGCGCGGGTTCTCAGGAGGGCTTCGCCCCGAACACCACGGCAATACGCAGATCGTCGCCGCCGCGCAGCGGTCGCACGGAAACGTCCGATCCATGTCGCCTGACGACGAAATCGACGCTCGATCCGCGCAGCCGCAGCCCGCGGATGACGATCTCGTCGAGGAAGTCCGGCAGATGCGGGTTGCGCATCCGGATCTCGCGCGCGGCCGGATCGAATTCGAAGCCGAGCGCGGCTTCGAGCAGCGCGAACGGGGTGCCGCTCGCCCAGGCCTGCGGCGAGCAGGCGACCGGATACAGTGTCGGACCGCGGCCCTTGGCGCGTTGAAATCCGCAGAACAGCTCCGGCAGCCGGCGCAGCTCCATATAGCCCGCCGCTTCCGTCAGACCACGGAACACCCTGTCAACGGCGTCTTTCTCGCCATAACGAGAAAGGCCGAGCGCGATCAACGCGTTGTCGTGCGGCCAGATCGAGCCGTTATGATAGGACATCGGGTTGTAGCGCGACTCGTCATTGGCGATGGTGCGGATGCCCCAGCCGGAGAAGAAGCGCGGGCGGAGCAGCTCGCTGGCCAGGATCGCGCCTTTTTCCGGGCGGACGATCCCGGAGAACAGCAGATGCCCGACATTGGATGAGCGCACGCGGCAGGGCTGCTTTTGGCCGTCCAGCGCCAGCGCGTAGGTGTTCATCTCGGGCAGCCAGAAGGCTTCGTCGAACCGCTCGGCGAGCCGGTCGGCTTCGGCGTTGAGCTGCTGCGAGCGGTCGTGCTGGCCGAGCAGGCGGGCGCAGCGTGCCGCGCGGCGCTTGGCCTCGTAGACATAGCCCTGGACTTCGCACAAGGCGAGCGGACCCTGCGCGAGGCGCCCGTCGCTGTGGAAGACGCGAGTCGTGCGAAGTCCTTCCAGCACTGGTTGGCGAGGCCGTCCTCGGTGGCGCGCTGATATTCGAGGAAGCCGTCGCCGTCCGGATCGCCGGGTCCGTCGATCCATTGCAGAGCGGCCTCGGCGGCCGGCCAAAGCTCGCGCAGCGTATCCATGTCGCCGGTGCGCTCGATATAGCGGCCGAGCAGCACGAGGAACAGCGGCGTGGAGTCGACGCTGCCGTAATAATGCGCGAACGGCACCTCGCGCATCGCCGCCATTTCGCCGCCGCGCATCTCGTGGAGAATCTTGCCGGGCTGGGCATCCGATTCGGCATCGAAATCCGTCGCCTGATAGCGGGCGAGCCGGCGCAGCACGCCCTTGGCGATGGTCGGATTGCACCACAGAAGCTGCATCGCGGTGATCAGCCCGTCGCGGCCGAAAGTGGTCGAGAACCAGGGGATGCCTGCGTAAGGGTACTGACCGTCCGGCGTATCCGTCAGCAGCATCGACATGTCGGCCATCGAGCGGCTGAGGATCTCGTTGAACAGCACGTTCGAGGTCTCGACCGTCGTTGCGGCGCGGACCGGCGCGCGGAGTTCGCGGCGCGCGGCGAGGAAGCCGCTGAGGAACCGGGCCGGCTGGTCGTCGAGCGGCTGATCGCAACCCGCGGTGATGAAGAACGCCTTCTCCTCATCGGGCTCCAGGGCAATCTGATAGGAGGCGGAATTGGTGCTGATCTCGGTCGGCGCGGGATCGAACATCATCGTCGTCCGGCGGGCCTTCTTGTCCAGGCCGATATAGGTCATGACCACCGAATCGGGACCGGAAACGCGGCGGTTGACCACGCCGCGCCGCGGACGGCGCATGCCGCGCACTTCGAAAATGTCGGCGAAGTCATTGCCGAAATAGGCGGTCGAGCTGAGCGTGACGGGGATCTCGCCGTAATTCTTGAAGGTGACGCGCTGATAGGCGGTATCGCGCCACACGAAGATGTTGCGCGTGATGTGCACTGTGTCTTTCGGCAGCACCAACTCGCCGTCGGCGAAGATGTCGGGATTGGTCAGCTCGACGGTGAGCAGCGAATTGTCGTCGCGGACGTTCGATCCGAGCAGCAGCGGCTGCAGGCCGTCGATGACGATTTCGAGATAGGACAGAAAGCGCGTGTCGCAGTGGAACAGCCCGTCCTGCCCGCCTGTCGACGCGCCGAGGTCGCCGTGACTGTCAAGCACGATGAACGCGTCGCCGTGCTTGAGCGTCCGGCGCGAGCGCGAGGCCTGACCCCTTGCCGTAATATAGAAGGGGGTCTCCGAGAACCCATCAGGACTTTTGGTTGTCTCTAATGCGTTCTCGGCGTTCATGGCGCTCCAATCAATTCATTGTTTGCGTGTCCCTGCGTGGCCGTGCCACTCCGTTTACGCGCGTAGCTGCGGCTCGGGACCACGTTTTGGCCGAGTATTTGCTCATAAAGCGCGACATAGTCGGCGGCCATCCGGGAGGCAGAGAACCGCTCCTCGAAGCGGCGCCGGACTCTGCGGCGATCGAGTTGGACCGTCTGCTGAAGGACGCTGATCGCTTCTTCCTCGGTGTCCACGATGTAGCCGGACAAGCCCTCATCTATAACCTCGGGAACTGAACCATTTCTGAACGCGAGCGTCGGTGTTCCACAGGCCATTGCTTCTATCATAACCAAGCCGAAGGGTTCCGGCCAGTCGATCGGGAAAAGAAGCGCACGAGCATTGCCCAGGAAGGCCGATTTCTGCCGCTCGTTGATTTCTCCGACGAATTCCACGCCCGGCTGATCGAGCATCGGCTTGATCACGGTTTCGAAATAATCGCGGTCCTGCTTATCGACCTTGGCCGCGATCTTCAGCGGAATACCGGCCGCGGTTGCGATCCGGATGGCGCGGTCGAGCCGCTTCTCCGGCGAGACCCGGCCCAGGAACGCGACATAGTCGCCAGGCGTATTCAAATTCGGCTTGTGCAGATCGACGGGCATGCCGTGATGAACCGTGCCGGCGAAATTGGCCGTCGCCACGGGGCGGCGCTGCGAGTCTGAAATCGACACCAGCGGCATTTCGGGGAACGCTGCGTAAAGGGACTTCAGCTCGGCCACGTCCTGGCGGCCGTGCAACGTCGTCAGTGTGCGCCCGGCCAGCTGGTGGCAAAGCGGGAACTGGAAATACTCGATGTGGAAATGGACGATGTCGAACTCGTCGGCCAGGCGCCGGACGCGGTCGAGCATGACCATGGAGTAGCATTCTTGCTGCTGCACTCTTGGATCGAGGCGCAACGCCATTGGCGCGCAGCTGACGAGTTCAGCGGTCGTCGCTGAATCACCGCTCGCGAAAAGCGTAACCTCGTGGCCTAACCGAACCAGCTCCTCCGTGAGATAGGAGACGATCCGTTCCGTGCCGCCATAAAGCCTGGGCGGGACGCTCTCGATCAGTGGAGAAATCTGCGCAATTTTCATTGTGTGTCATCCGTCGTGGCAACCAACCTCACATGAACAGGGATAAAGTCAAAAAGTTCCCAAATGTGGGCAGGCTTAACTTAAATCCGGGTAGCATAAACACGCATAAAAAGGTCGTAAAAAAACAAACAGAGCTTGCGATCGCGGCCAATATAACCGCGATGTTAAAAGTCGAAATGTAAGATAAGTATTATTTGCTGTACACTGTGGCCAGGGTGCCTAATCAGTGTGACTTTTACCGCTGAACTGTTGTTTGTGACAGAAATGCGGCAAAATGGCACAATTATGGAATTGTGACATCATTCTCAGATTTGAATGCACACGATCGGGCGGGGCGATTTTTTACAGATTATGATATCTGCTTCACCCTATGCGGCGATATACCATGCAGACGAGGCTCCCCGCGTCCGTCAACGCCGAGCCAGCCTTTCCTGTTCCGGATTGGCGCTTGCATTTCATGGCGTTGCACGGGCGGTTGCGCGTTCGCTTATGCACAACTTCTGTGCGGGTTCGTGTCGCGTGACGGCGATAATTCACGTGTCGCGAGCCGGCTGAACGAGGCGCAGCCGCCAGCCCACGTGGGGAAGGCAGCGTCTCAGGCAGTTGGCGGCGGCTGCCGCGGACGGACCGATCAGCTGTTGCGCAGCCGCGCAAACAAGGCGTCCGAGGGATAGGAATCGGCTGGGAGGCCGAATTTGATCTGCGCCTTGCGAATGGCCTGACGCGTCGCCTCGCCGATGATGCCGTCGATTTCGCCGACCTCGTATCCGTGGCCGATCAGAAGCTGCTGCAATTCTTTCAGCTGATCGATGCCATAGGCGGGGATGTCCGGACGCCCTTTGTCGTAGACCGGCGCGCCGGCAAGGCGGGTGGCGAAATAGGCCGCCGTTGTGGCGTAGACCAGGGACTGGTTCCACTGCGTATAGGCATCGAAATTGGGGTAGGCGAGAAAAGCCGGGCCATGGCGTCCCATCGGCAGGAGCAGCGCAACCTTCTCCGGATCCGATGGCAGCGGCCGTCCGCCGCGCAGCCTGACGCCCCATTTCGCCCATTGACCGAGCGGATGCCGGATCGTCAAGTCGGCCTCCTCCCATGGCATCTGTTCCGGCACCGTGACCTCGCGGAGCCAGGGCTCCCCGCGGCGCCAGCCGTAATGCTTGAGCAAATTGGCGGTCGAGGCGAGCACGTCGGCCTCGCTCTTGCGCAGGTCGACATGGTTGTCGCCGTCGTAGTCGACGCCGAATTCGACGTAATGGGTCGGCAGGAACTGTGTCTGGCCGAGCTCGCCCGCCCAGGCGCCGACCATCTGCTCGCGGGTGAGATCGCCGTGGTCGAGGATCTTCAGCGCGGCGAGAAGCTGGTCGCGGAACATGTCCGGACGCCGGCAGTCATAGGCCAGCGTGGCGAGCGCGCCGATGATCGGGCTGTCGCCGGTATTGGCGCCGAAATCGGTTTCCAGCCCCCAGAAAGCGACGATCACCGGGCCGGGAACGCCGAACTGCTTCTCGATGCGGGCGAACAGGTTCTTGTATTTCTCGAGCCGCGCCGCGCCATGCTTCAGCCGGTAGCCGGAGACCATCCGCCCGGAGAATTGCAGAAAGGTCTGCGCGAAGACGCCGCGTGACCGGTCGCGGCGGATGATCGAGGGATCGAAAGAGACGCCGGCAAGGCCGTTCTGGACGGCGCGCTCGGAAACGCCAGCAGCGGCGGCGTCGCGTTTGAAGTCCGGCAAGCCAGCTTTCGAAGCTCTGCGCCGGATTGCATTGCACGCTCGTTGCGTGGGATGGCGCGGCTTGAGCGATGAGAAGCGCGGTCAGCGCCATCGTCGTGAGTCGGGTAGAGAAAAACATGAAGGGTCGCGGGGTTCTCGATGGTTGCTGGAAATCGACGCCGGATGGCGGTTCGCCGGCGGGACGGATCTGCTGCGGGTTCAATTCGCCCGGATGCCGCGCGTTGCGCCGATCGGCGCATCGCTGTCTTTGCTGCGGCCGGTTATGCGCTCCCACCAGCTTCGGTCGTCCTTATAACCGGCAATCGTGCCTTCATAAGGACCTTTGAGTGTTTTTGTATCGCCGGACGGCTCGATCAGCACACGCAGCGTCGCCCCGTCCGGAATGTTGACCCGGGTCTCGTCCGACAGCCGGGCGTTCTTCGGCAGGTTGGCGACGTCCAATTCCATGACCAGGACGTCGGCCCGCGCGGCGCTTATCGACGGAAGAACGGCCAATACCAAGCCGAAAAGCGCGGCGGCGCAGGCGGTTTGAACCCGTTTCATGCTCATCTCCTGAGTTAAGCTGCGGCTCCCCTCAGCATTCCGGGAGCATAGCGTCCTCCGGTGACGCCGAATGTCCAGGCGAAAAACAGCATTGTGGATGGCGCGATCACGCTGAACTCGGAAAACAGAACGATACCAAGGACAACCAGCACGCCGATGCCGGCGAAATACATCCACAGACCGTAGCGGTTGATTTGCCAACGGCTGCTGAACAGAAAGCCGAGCAGCGCGACAGCCGCCAAAAGAATCAGTTCGTAGCGCCACGGAATCGTATAGATCGACCGCCCATCGAGCAGTTGAGCCAGGATCTGCGCCTGCACCATCACGCCCGGCAGCCTTGCTCCATCGGATATCGAGAGCGGCGTCAGATGCTTGTCGCGGTCGACGAAATCGCCGCCGACAAGGACGATCCGGTCCTTCAAGGCCGAGCGCCAGTTCGGCGGCAGGATCGCGTCGGGGCCACTGCCCGGCGCATGGCTCGGGACGTGGAACAGGGCGAACAGGTCCTCGCCGTCGGGCGGCAGCAGCCAGGAAATATAAGGCGTTGCCGGTTCGACCGGGACGCCGCCGACCTTCTCGGCCAGAAGCTGGGCAAAGCTCTTGCGGTTGGGCGGGGTCGGCGAGCGCTCGCCCATATAGCGGACCACCTGATCGCCGATCTTCAGCTTTTCCTGTTCGCGGGCGAAGAACACATGGCCGGCGTCGCGTCCGGTCCGCGCGATGAAATTCTCCTGATAGTTGAGGTTCTCGGGGCGAAACCCGCGGACGCGCAGATCGATCGCGCCGAACACCAGCGGAGCCTTGACGGTCTGCAAGGTGCGGATCAGCTCCTCGGTCTTGTCCTCTTCGCTCTTGCGGTCGTAGATGAAATCGAGGCCGATCGCCTTGGGACCGGCGGCGTCGAGCGCCTGAAGCAGCGTTGCCACCAGCTTGCGGTCGACGGGCGAAAGATAGTCGTACTCGGCCATGCTTTCTTCGTCGATGAGAACGATGGCGATGTCCTTGCGCGGCTTGTCGGCGCTCGGCGAGAAGAACAGCGTGCGCCAGTCATAGGTCCACTCGTCGGGACCCTCGGGCAGGTAGTCGGCACGGGACAGCCCGACCAGGCAAGCTGCGACAAGCGCGGCCCAGACCACGCCGAGCAGTGCCGTTACGAGAATTCGACGCGGCGCCGCGCTTTCCAGATGAACCGCCTCTGTCATCACCACTCCAACGCGAAGAATTGAGGCCGAGAGCGAAGAGCCGTCTTAGCGCAATTTCGCCTGTCGCAGGGGCATTTTGTTCCAGAATGAGCGACCTTGCGGCCACATCGTCGCCGAGCGGCAACAGTCACGATTGGGATTGCGGGGGTGCTTCGGCATCGCGGCAACCGAGCCGCGCCTTACAGCTTCGGCTTGCGGACGGGGAGCGGCACGCCGTCGATCTGCTCCTCGGAGCCGGGCTCCGCGGTGGAGGAAGCGGTAATCGCGACGCCGGGAACGACGGCCGCCGTCTCGCCGCCCGCGGCCTGGGTGGCGGCCGCGGTCTGCTTCTCGGCTTCTTCCTTGGCCTTGGCTTCCTGCCGGGCGCGGATTTCCTTCTCGATCGTGCGCCAGTCGGCGACCGCTTTCTTATGGTCGTCGTAGGTTTCGGAGAAGATGTGGCCGCCCGAGCCGTCGGCAACGAAATAGAGGTCTTCGGTCTTGGCCGGACGCAGCACCGCTTCCAGCGCGGCGCGGCCGGGATTGGCGATCGGCGTCGGCGGCAGCCCCTTCATCGTATAGGTATTATAAGGGGTCATCTGCTGGATTTCCGACTTCAGGATCGGACGGCCGAGCGTGCCCTTGCCGCCGGACAGGCCGTAAATGATGGTCGGATCGGATTGCAGCCGCATGCCCTTCTGCAGCCTGTTGACGAACACCGCCGCCACGCGCGCGCGCTCATCCACCTTGCCGGTTTCGCGCTCGATGATCGAGGCGAGGATGACGGCCTCTTCCTTGGTCTTGAACGGCAGGCCGGTGGAGCGCTTCTCCCACATCCTCTCCAGGAATTTGCGCTGCTCGCTCTGCATCCGCGCGATCAGTTCGCTCCGGTCGGTGCCGCGAGCGAAGCGGTAGGTGTCCGGCATGATGCTGCCTTCCGCCGGGATCAGGTCGATCTTGCCGGTGAGTTCCGGCTGGCCCTTGAGCCGCTCGACGATCTGATAGCTGGTCAGGCCCTCGGGCACGCTGACGCTGTAGAGGATCGCCTTGCCCTCCACCAGCGTATCCAGCACCGAGCGCATGCTCGCCTGTTTCGGAATCGCGTATTCGCCGGCCTTCAGCTTCGCCTGGGCGCTGAAATAGAACACCACGCCGACGAAGATGCGCTGATCGTTGATCACGCCATCGCGTTCGAGCCGGCTGGCGATCTCGCGGACGCCCTCGCCCTTCGGAATCGCGACGACCGTTGCGTATTGCAGCGGGCCGGCGGCGTCGAACTGAGTGCGGATGAAGTAGAACAGAAGCGCAAGGCCGATCACGCCGACGAAGAGCAGCGTGATGATGTTGTGCATCATTTTCACGAAGGGGCGCTGGTGCCAGCCGGACGATTCGAGTGGTGGCTGGGGAGCATAGTCGGGCTCCAGCGCTTCCGAGGGGCTACGCGGCGGCACGCCGTAATCCCGGTGGGCGCCGAAATAGGCTTCGCTCTGATAGCCGCGTTTTTTCCCCCTTTTACGACTGTCGCCCGACATTGTGGCTGCGTACTCCGACCTTCATAGGCATGGCAAGAATGACCAATCAATTATGGCGAAAGCTAGGTTGCGGCGCATCGACAGAGGCAATGGCGCCGCGAGCTATTGCCGCTATTCCATGACCCGCCTGAAAATAAGAGAAGCATTGGTCCCGCCAAATCCAAAGGAGTTGCTGAGAACGGTATTAATCTCTTTGGAGCGTTTTTCGTGAGGAACAAGATCAATCACCGTCTCGACGGAAGGATTATCGAGATTAAGTGTCGGCGGAGCAACGTTGTCGCGAATGGTGAGCGCGGAGAAGATTGCCTCGACCGCGCCCGCGGCGCCGAGAAGGTGACCCGTTGCCGATTTCGTCGACGACATCGTCAATTTTCCGGCCGCATTGCCGAACAGGCGCTCAACCGCGGACAACTCGATCTCGTCGCCCATCGGCGTCGATGTGCCATGGGCATTGACGTAGTCGATCTCCGAAGGCGAGATCCCCGGCCCGTTTCATGGCCATCTGCATGCAGCGATACGCCCCGTCGCCGTCCTCGGCCGGGGCGGTTATGTGATAGGCGTCGCCGGAAAGCCCGTAGCCGATGACTTCGGCATAGATCGTGGCGCCGCGCGCCTTGGCGTGCTCCAACTCCTCCACCACGACGACGCCGGCGCCCTCGCCCATGACGAAGCCGTCACGATCGCGGTCATAGGGACGCGAGGCGCGGGTCGGCTCCTCGTTGAAGTGGGTCGATAGCGCGCGGCAGGCGGCGAAGCCCGCGATCGCCAGCCGGCAGACCGGCGATTCGGCGCCGCCCGCGACCATCACATCGGCATCGCCGAGCCCGATCAGACGGCTGGCGTCGCCAACGGCGTGCGCACCGGTCGAGCAGGCGGTTACCACGGAATGGTTCGGCCCCTTGAGGCCGTGCCGGATCGACACATAGCCTGAGGCCAGATTGATCAGCCGGCCGGGAATGAAGAACGGGCTGACGCGCTTGGGACCTTTTTCGGCCATCAGCAGCGAGGTTTTTTCGATGCCCTGCAGGCCGCCGATGCCCGAGCCGATCAGCACGCCGGTGGCGGCCTGATCGTCAGCGGTTTTCGGGTGCCATCCGGCGTCGGTCAACGCCTGGTCGGCGGCGGCCATCGCATAGACGATGAAATCGTCGACCTTGCGCTGCTCCTTCGGCTCCATCCATTCGTCCGGATTGTAGCGTCCTTCGGCATGCGAGCCGCGGGGAAGGGTGCAGGCGATCTGGCAGGTCAGGTCGGAGACATCAAATTCGGTGACCCGGCGTGCACCGCTTTCACCGGCGAGCAGACGCTGCCAACTGGTTTCGGCGCCGCTGCCGAGCGGCGAGACCATACCGAGGCCGGTTATCACGACACGGCGCATGATGCCTCCGTTTCAACTTCGGGCAGATCCTTCGAGCTTCGGCCGGTGTCGGAATAGCCGGCGGCCTCCGGACACATGCCGGAGTGGCCGTGCTCAAAGGATGCGGGACGCGCTAAGCGCTCGCGTTCTGTTCGAGAAAGCGAATAGCATCGCCAACCGTTTGAATCGTTTCGGCGGCGTCATCGGGGATCTCGCAGCCAAATTCTTCTTCGAATGCCATGACGAGCTCAACGGTGTCGAGGCTGTCCGCTCCGAGATCGTCGATAAAGCTCGCATTGTCCGTCACTTTTTCGGCTTCGACGCCGAGATGCTCGACGACGATCTTCTTTACCCGTTCGGAGATGTTTTCGCTCATGCTATTGCCTCACCATTGCTCCCAAAAATGTCATACTCAGAGGACTACTCAACATAAACTCGGTTTTGCTTACGATAGTCCGTCCGTCGATGGCTGGCTCCAGAACGCGGCACTGCCGGCCTCTTCACTGAAAGCGGCTACGCCGCCATCCTGATTGCGAGGTTCCCGCTTGGTAGCACAGTTCCTGCGGACTGACTATTCTTCGCGCATCGGAAATGGCAGATCTAAACCATTGCCATGCCGCCATTTACGTGAATGGTCTCTCCTGTCACATAACGCGCCTCGCCGCTGGCAAGATAGACCACGGCCGCCGCAATATCCTCAGGTTTGCCGAACACGCCGGCTGGAATCGCATTCGCGATCGCCTCGACCTGTTTCTCATTCAGCGCATCGGTCATCGGCGTCGAGATAAAGCCCGGCGAAATGCAGTTCGCGGTCACGTTGCGCGAGGCGACTTCCCGGGCCAGCGATTTCGTCATGCCGACCATGCCGGCCTTGGACGCGGCGTAATTGCCCTGGCCGGGATTGCCGATGACGCCGCTGATCGAGGCGATATTGACGATTCGCCCATAGCGGCGGCGCATCATGTTCCGCAGAGCGGCGCGGCAGAGGACGAAGGTCGCGGTCAGATTGACGGCGATGACATCGTCCCACTCTTCATTGCTCATGCGCATGAAGAGGTTGTCACGCGTGATTCCGGCATTGTTGACGAGAATGTCGAGCGTGCCGACCGCGGCCTCCGCCTGTCCCGCCAAACTGGCGACGGCGTCTCGGTCTTTCAAGTTGCAGGGCAGGGTGGTGACGTCGCCGAGTTCGGCGGCAAGCGCCTGCAGACGGTCCTCGCGCGTGCCGGAGATCGCGACCTTGGCGCCCTGGTCCTTCAGCGCCTTGGCGATCGCACCGCCGATGCCGCCCGTGGCGCCGGTCACAAGCGCACCTTTTCCTGTCAAGTCAAACATCGCAAGCGATCTCTTTGGGTTCCGGGGTCATCAGATGGCGGCGGAGGCAGCGGCCTCGACATCCGCAGGCGTTCCAATTGCGGTGCCTGACAGGCGCTCGTCGATACGGCGAACCATGCCCGTCAGCACCTTGCCCGCGCCGATCTCGTAAAGACGTGTCACGCCCTGGTCGGCGATGAAGCGGACGCTTTCGCGCCAGCGGACCGTGCCGGTCACCTGCTCGACGAGTTGACGCCGGATGGTTTCCGGATCGCTGACCTGCTGCGCGGTTACATTGGCGACGAGCAGGACCGCGGGGGCGCTCAGAGTGACGTCCGCCAGCGCTTCGGCCATACGGTCGGCGGCCGGCTGCATCAGGGCACAGTGAAACGGCGCGCTGACCGGCAGCGGAATGGCGCGCTTCAGCCCGTGCGCCTTGCCGATCTCGCCGGCCTTTTCGACGGCCGCCCGGGCGCCGCTGATCACCACCTGGCCGGGCGCGTTGTCATTGGCGACCTGGCAGACGAGGCCGGTTATCACGGCGGCTTCTTCGGCGATCTTCATGGCGGTCGGCAATTCCACGCCGAGCAATGCGGCCATCGCTCCCTCGCCGACGGGGACCGCCTCCTGCATGGCCTTGCCGCGAATGCGGAGCAGCCGCGCGGCGTCGGCGATGCTCAGCGCGCCGGCCGCGGCAAGCGCGGAATATTCGCCCAGCGAATGACCGGCGACGTAGCGCGCGGAATCGATCGACCAGCCCTTCTCGCGCTCCAGAACCCGCATCGTGGCCAGAGACACCGCCATCAGCGCAGGCTGGGCGTTCGCCGTCAGCGTCAGGCTGTCGACCGGGCCTTCCCACATGGTCTGGCTGAGGGACTGGCCGAGGGCGTCGTCGATCTCGCTGAACACCTCGCGAGCAGCAGGAAAGGCCTCGGCCAAATCCTTGCCCATGCCGACAAACTGACTACCTTGTCCAGGAAATGTAAGGGCTATGTCCATTCTCGGAAACGAGACTAAACCTTGAGCGAAAGTGGATCCTCCCTGCCAAGATAGGCGGCATTGCGCGCCAAAGACAACTATTGCGCAGCCGATGTCAAGCATTCGTTCATATTTGATCAGGCACGCTCGCCGATTCGGTGGAACGGGGATTTTCCGCGCTCACTTCGCGCTCACCCTTGCCATTCGTTGAAAATCGCTTATAAGCACCCTACCGCTTCGGCTGGAGGCTGAAGGGGAGCCGTTGTCTATGGGCAGCGGTGTGTGGCCGGTGGTGCCGCCATCTCCCCGTGTTTCCGCTCTTTCGGGTCTTCCTCACGAGCCTTTCCTTATTGTTTAAGGGCTCAAAAGGGGCTTCGCGCCGAAGCGCATCGATGAAGTATAAGGAAAGGCGCATTCATGCCGCTTTACGAGCACGTATTTCTTGCGCGCCAGGATATCACGGCGCAGCAAATGACCACCTTGCAGAAGAGCTTCCAGACCGTTGTCGAAGAGAATGGCGGCTCGGTCGGCAAGGTCGAGCATTGGGGCGTCAAAAACCTCACTTACCGGATCAAGAAGAACCGCAAGGCGCATTTCGCGCTGATGAACATCACGGCGCCGCATGGCGCGGTTGCGGAAATGGAACGCCAGATGGGCCTTTCGCCCGACGTGATTCGCTTCATGACGATTCGCGTCGATGAGCTGGAAGAGAAGCCGTCGGCGATGATGAAGCGCTCCGACGAGCGCAGCGACCGTGGTGATCGCGGCGACCGCGGGGATCGAGGCGATCGTGGAGACCGCGGCGACAGACGCCCTCCGCGTCGCGACCGCCCCCCGCGCAGCGAGCAGTCCGGTGAAGGAGACGAGTCATGAGCGCCCAGTCCGTACAGCCGCGCAAGGTTTTTCAGCGCCGCCGGAAGACATGCCCGTTTTCCAGCGATTCCGCTCCCAAGATCGACTACAAGGACGTCAAGCTGCTGCAGCGGTTCACCTCCGAGCGCGGCAAGATCGTGCCGAGCCGAATCACGGCAGTGTCGGCGAAGAAGCAGCGTGAGTTGGCCAAGGCCATCAAGCGCTCGCGCTTCCTCGGTCTTTTGCCTTACATTTTGAAATAGGCCGGGCGCCGCCTCGTGCGGCGTGCGTCGGCGATCGGATCGATCAGACCCGGTGCAAGCGTGAGCGCGCTCGCACCGGGTCTGGGTTGAGGCTTGCAGCTTCGGCGGCCAGGTTTCTAACCGCATCACGCGGGACAGCAAGGATGAGGGCATCACCAAATATCATCGGTATTGGTGCGGGGCTTGTGGCCGCCGTGCCTCTTCGTTTCGTTCGCCAACAATTCGGCGCTCGCACTTCTTCTCTTCTATCTGACTCCGCTTCCGGTGCTGCTCGCAGGCATCGGCTGGGGTGTGCGCTCCGCGCTCCTGTCGCTGATCGCCGCTGCCGCCATGCTCGCAGCGCTGCTCAGCCTGCAATGGTCGCTGGCGTTCGCGTTGTTCGTCGGATCACCGTCCGTCGTGCTCTCCTATCTCATGCTGCTGCGCCGGCAGATCTCGCCCGCGACCGGCGCTGTCGCCGGCGCGCCATTTCAACCGCAGATCGAGTGGTACCCGTTTGGCCGGGTCGTCGCCTGGGCGGCGTTCCTGTCCGGCAGCCTGGTCTCGGCGGCGCTGATCCTGCTCGGCTCCGGCGGCGAGGGCTATAGCGCAACGGTGCATTCGCTTTTCGACGAATCGGCGTTCAAGCAGCTTCAGGACATTTTCGGCCCCGAACTGACGCAGGCCGAGTTCGAGCAAATGATCCACCGCTTCACGCGCTACATCCTGCCCGCGTCGGCGGCGATGCTCTGGCTCCTGGTGATGGCGGGCAATCTCTGGCTCGCGACCAAGAGCGCCTCGATTTCGGGCCTATTGGCACGGCCGGTTCCAGCCTTCACGCGCCTCGAATATCCGCCATTCCTGCTCGGCGGATTTCTGATCGCGCTCGCGCTCAGTTTCAGCTCGGGCATGCTCGGCATCGCCGCGACGGCGTTTCTCGGGGCCTTCGCCTCGGCCTATCTGGTGCTCGGCCTGGCGGTGGTCCACGTCATGTTCGCGGCGTCGCAGTTCAAGCTGATGCTGCTGTTCGCAGTCTATCTCGGTCTTTTTCTCACGCCCTGGGTCGGGCCGCCGCTGGCGCTGCTCGGCCTTCTGGAGCCCTTTCTTCGGTTGCGTCAGCGGTTCTGGCAGAACCCGACGCCGCCGGCCAACCCTTCGAATTTCAATCTCTGAGGAGTTATATCGATGCAGGTCATTCTTCTGGAGCGGATCGGCCGCCTTGGTCAAATGGGCGATGTCGTCAAGGTGCGGGACGGCTATGCCCGGAACTTCCTGCTGCCGCAGGGCAAGGCGATGCGTGCCACGAAAGTCAATCTGGGCCAGTTCGAGCAGCAGCGCGCGCAACTTGAAGCGCAGAACCTGGAGCAGAAGAAGGAGGCCGACGCCGTCGCCACCAAGCTCGGCGGCAAGAGCTTCATCGTGCTGCGTCAGGCAAGTGATGCCGGTCAGCTTTATGGCTCCGTCTCGACCCGCGACATCGCCGACATCGTCACCGAGGGCGGCTTCACCATTGCGCGTATCCAGGTGCTTCTGGACCGCCCGATCAAAATGCTCGGCAAGCATCCGGTGCGCATCAGCCTTCACCCGGAAGTGCAGGTTTCCGTCGCCGTCAACGTCGCCCGCACGATGGAAGAGGCCGAGCGCCAGGCTCGCGGCGAAGATGTGACCGCGCTGCGCGACTTCGATGAGGAAGCAGAAATCGCAGCCGCCGCTTCGGAGGTCGTCGAGGAGGAAGCGGAGCCGGACGAAGAAGAAGCCGAAACGGACGCGGCCGAGTAGCGGCATCGCAGCGGCTCGATCGCACGCCGGCGGTCGCTCGAGCGCCAGGGCGGTTTCGATTGAAACGAAATCGCCAGGGCGAAGCCATACGAAATCCCCGTGAAAACAGGGATTCGTTGCTCCGCAGACGTCCGCATTTACCGGATCGCCGCCAGCGTGGGGATTCCAGATGGATGAACGCGGCCCAGCGGATTTGTTTGGCGGGCCCAGGCCGTCCCTCGGGTTCACGGGGCAGGCGGCTCGGGAACTCAGGAAGGCCCGTCGGAATGGGCGGGCTCCTATTCGGAGCCGCCGTCCTCAGGCTTGGCCTGGTCCTTCCGGGCGCCGTAATCGCGGCCGTAGCCGGCGCCGCCTTGCTGTTTCCACGGCCCTTTGCTGGCATTGCCGCGCCCGGTCAGCGTCTTGACCGGATCGCAATAATCCCCGCGCTCTTCCGGTTCGGCGTCCGGTTTGCGATGATCCTTGGCATATTCGCTGTGCTCGTGCGCGGATACGCCGGCGGTTGCCTCGCCCTTGTCGCCGCCGCGCGGCTGGTCCTGTTTCGGTCGGTCGTTCACCAGGCTCTCCAATAACGGTTCCCGATTGGAATGCGCGAGAGCATCCGCCGGTTCCCGTAATCGGCGGCGAGGCGGTCAATAATAGCTTTTCGAACCCTCCGTTTCGTCGTCGAGCGGATGCCGCTCCGCCTGGGCCACGATGCCGCCGCTGATCGGCTCGGCGACGCCGGTCGTGCCCGGAAAGGTGATCGGCATACCGTTCAGCGAGCGGACCGCCATGAACGCGAACGCCTCCGCCTCGATGGCATCGGCATTCCAGTCCAGGTCGCCCGCCAGTTCGACCCGCGCCGGCAGCAGCTTGCGGATATTGTCAACCAGCGTCGGGTTGCGCGTCCCGCCGCCGCTCAGAACGAAGACTTTCGGCGTTGCCGGGAAATGCGCCAGCGCGCAGATCAGCGACGCAACGCTGAACGCGGTCAGCGTTGACGCCCCGTCCTCGAGCGACAGGCCGTCCACCGCGGAGAGCGGAAAAGCGTTGCGATCCAGCGATTTCGGCGGCTTGCGCAGGAAATAGGGGTGACTGAGCAGCGTCTCCAGCCGCCGCCGGTCGGTTTGACCGTCTGCCGCCAGACGCCCGTCCTCGTCGCAGGCCCTGCCGGTATGCTTGAACACCCAGTCGTCGATCATCGCATTGGCGGGGCCGGTGTCGAAGGCCAGCAGGGTGTCGTTCTCGCCGATGAAAGTGACGTTGGCGACGCCGCCGAGATTGACGATCACCGCCGGGAGCGGCAGGTCGGACGCCTCCACAAGCGCGCGGTGATAGACCGGGACCAGCGGCGCGCCCTGTCCGCCGGCGTCCACGTCGGCGGCGCGAAAATCATAGACGACGTCGATGCCGAGACGCTCGGCGAGCAGCGGCCCGTCGCCGAGCTGGACCGTCATGCCCTTCTTCCGGACGGTGCAGCACCGTCTGGCCATGGAATCCGACGACGTCGACATCCTCTTCGCTGACGGAATGTTCGGCGAGAAACGCCTGAACGGCCTGGGCATGGATTTCGGTGACCATCGCCTCGGCCTCGGCCAGAACGCCCGGCCGGTCGTAGCGGTCCCTCATCCCGGCGGCGTCGTCGAGCGCCTGGCGCAGAAGCGTGCGTTCCTCGTCCTGATAGGCGTAGATGCCGGCCGGCCCGAACGTTTCGATCCGCTCCCCGTCCGTCTCGATCAGCGCCACGTCGACCCCATCCATCGACGTGCCGCTCATTAACCCGATAGCCCTCATTCGCTGCTCGCTAAACCGTGCAACTGCGCCTCGAAACTGTTATAGAACCCGCAAGACAAGGGGCCTTTGCTTCTGCTGCGTGCCGGAAACGCGGCTGAATTCTTTTATGCGACGGCCTGCAGTCTGGCACAAGGCCGTTGCATTGCGGCGTACCTCACCCTTCTTTAGACCATTCGAAAGCCTATACTATGACGAGTCCGAAATCCGATTTTCTGACCACGCTCCAGAGCCGGGGCTACATTCACCAGTGCACGGACATGGCGGCGCTCGACGAGATCGCCGGCAAGGAGATCGTCACCGCCTATATCGGCTTCGATTGCACCGCGCCGAGCCTGCATGTCGGCAACCTGATCGGCATCATGATGCTGCGCCATCTTCAGCAGGCCGGCCATAAGCCGGTCGTCCTGATCGGCGGCGGCACCACCAAGGTCGGCGACCCGTCCGGCAAGGATGAAAGCCGCAAGCTGCTGACCCAGGAGCAGATCGGCGTGAACAAGGCCGGTATCCGCCAGGTGTTCGAGAGATTTCTGCATCTGGGCGACGGACCGCAGGATGCCTTGATGGTCGACAACGACAATTGGCTGTCGCAGCTCAACTATATCGAATTCCTGCGCGATTACGGCCCGCATTTCACCCTTAACCGGATGCTGACCTTCGACAGCGTCAAGCTCCGGCTCGAGCGCGAGCAACCGCTGACTTTCCTCGAATTCAACTACATGCTGCTCCAGGCCTACGACTTCGTCGAGCTGTACCGGCGCTATGGCTGCCGGCTGCAGATGGGCGGCTCGGACCAGTGGGGCAATATCGTCAACGGCGTCGAGCTTGGCCGGCGCGTGGAGAATGCCGAGCTGTTCGGGCTGACCACGCCGCTGCTGACCACGTCGTCGGGCGCGAAAATGGGCAAGAGCGTGCAGGGTGCGATCTGGCTCAATCCGGAGATGCTCAGCTCCTACGAATACTGGCAGTTCTGGCGCAATACCGAGGACGGCGATGTCGGCCGGTTTCTGAAGCTGTTCACCGATCTGCCGCTGGAGGAGATCGCCCGGCTCGAAGCGTTGCGAAGGCGCCGACATCAACGAGGCGAAGAAGTTGCTGGCAACCGAGGCGACGGCGCTCGCCCATGGGCGGGAGGCCGCGGACGAGGCGGCGGAAACGGCGCGGCAGACCTTTAGCGAGGGCCATGCCGCAGCGGGCCTGCCGACGGTCGAGGTGCCGGCCGCGGAATTGGAGGACGGTATCGGCGTGCTCGCGGCGATGGTGCGCGCGGGGCTGGCGGCGTCGAACGGCGAGGCGCGCCGGCATGTGCAAGGGCGGCGGCGTGCGCGTCAACGACGAAGCCGTGGCCGATGATCGGGCGAAGCTGGCGGCGAGCGACGTCAATGCCGACGGGGTGATCAAGCTGTCGCTGGGCAAGAAGCGGCATGTACTGATCAAGCCGGTTTGAGCAGCGGCAGTTAGCGGATCGATCGGCGTCGTTGGCGGGAGCCGATCCCCTCACTCACCCGTCTGCGGCGGGATCCCTCACCCATTCGCCAGGGGAGAGGGCGGCCAATGACGCACGGTCTTTCGACCCATGCCATGATGCCGGAGCGGCTGCCGCGGCGGAACGAACAAGGCGAAGATCGCGCAAATGCCACGCTACAAGCTCGTCATCGAATATGACGGTACGCCGTTCGCCGGCTGGCAGATGCAGGCGAACGCGCCCTCCGTCCAGGAGCGGATGACCGCTGCGATCGCGGCCTTTTGCGGTGAGACCTTCATCCCGCGCGGGGCGGGGCGGACCGATTCCGGCGTTCACGCCCGCGGGCAGGTGGCCCATATCGACCTGACCAAGGACTGGCCCGCCGAAACGGTGATGAAGGCGGTCAACTATCACATGAAGCCGGCGCCGATCACCATCCTTTCCTGCCAGCGGG
Source organism: uncultured Alphaproteobacteria bacterium (assembly GCA_963727575.1). Lineage (GTDB taxonomy): Bacteria > Pseudomonadota > Alphaproteobacteria > Rhizobiales > Rhodomicrobiaceae > JAHQVI01. The sequence continues at coordinate 60,376 of CAVSIA010000010.1, read as the reverse complement.
TGGACGAGAGCTTCGACGCACGCTTTTCCGCCAGGGCGCGCCATTATCTCTATCGCATCGTCAATCGCTTCGCACCGCTCGCGCTCGACCGCGACCATGCCTGGCGGGTCTGGCCGGCGCTGGATGCCGCGGCGATGGCGGAGGCGGCGCAATATCTGATCGGCCGGCACGACTTCACCACCTTCCGGGCCTCCGCAATGCCAGGCCAAGTCGCCGGTCAAGACGCTCGACGTTCTGAGCGTGGAAAGGGCAGGCGAGGAGATCGCCATCCGGGCTTCGGCGCGCTCCTTCCTGCATCATCAGGTGCGCTCGATCGTCGGCAGCCTGAAGCTGGTCGGCGAGGGGAAATGGTCGCCCGCCGATTTGCGCGCCGCGCTCGAGGCCTGCGACCGGACGCGGTGCGGACCGATGGCGCCGTCCGCCGGGCTCTATCTCATGCAACGTGGATTACTGAGCCGCCGCCGGGCTCTCCGGCTGCGTCTGCATCCTTGCCTCGGCCGCCGCCGCATAGGCGATCGTCGTGTCCAGCAGCGTCTGGAAATCCATCTTCAGCCCTTGTGCCGTGACGCACAGACCGTCGGCATTGAGCTTGGCGTTGGCCGAGCGCGTCCATTTGGCGATGCGGGTCAAAGTCAGCCGGTCTTCAATGGCCGGATCGACGGCAAGCACCATCACCTTCTGCCCCTGGAAGGTCCAGGTGGCGACGTTGCGGATCGCGGCCCACGGGATGAACTCCGCCGCCACGCGCAGGTCGCGGATGCCCTCCGGTGCGATGGTGACCACAGGGCCGCTCGATGTCAGCGCCCGCCAGAACAGCAGCACGGTGCACAGGCCAAAGAGGATCAGCCCGGCATAGCCGACGAATTGACCGAAACTGCCGGGCTCGCCGATCGAAAAGGCGACCGCCGCCGAGCCGAGCGTCATGAGAATGCCGAGCAGCCCAAACGCGAAATATTTCCTCGGCGAACCCTCGATTTCCAGCCGCTGCGTGGTGTCGATCATGCCCATCCATCTCCAAGCATAAGAACGGCGGCGAAGCCGAAGCCCGCCGCCGCTCGATATCGCACGGGCCTGCGCCTAAACTGCGGCCATCGCGCCCGGGGCGGATTTTTCCCGCCGCGTCATCAGGTTGTTGAGCGCGCTGACATAGGCGCGGGCCGAGGCGACCAGCGTGTCGGTGTCGGCGCCGCGCCCGGTGACGGTCTTGCCGTCCTCCTCCAGGCGCACGCTGACTTCGGCCTGGGCGTCGGTGCCTTCGGTCACGGCATGGACCTGGTAGAGAGCCAGCCGCGCCTCATGCGGCACCAGCGAGCGGATCGCCTTGAAAGTGGCGTCCACCGGACCGTCGCCATTGCATTCGGCGGTGCGGTGCTGGCCGTCGAGATCCAGCGTCACGGTCGCCTTCTGCGGGCCGCCGGTTCCGGCGATGACGGTCAGCGACAACACCTTGATGCGGTCGTGCGCCGTCGCCACGCCTTGATTGACGATGGCTTCGATGTCCTCGTCGAACACGCTCTTTTTCTTGTCGGCGAGGTCCTTCATCGCCTGGAACGCGACCTGGAACGCGTTGTCGCCCAGCTCATAGCCCATATCGCGCAGCTTCTCGCGGAAGGCGTGGCGGCCGGAATGCTTGCCCATCACCAGCGAGGATTCTTTCAGGCCGACGCTTTCCGGCGTCATGATCTCGTAGGTCTGGGCGTTCTTCAGGACGCCGTCCTGATGGATGCCGCTCTCATGGGCGAAGGCGTTCTTGCCGACGATCGCCTTGTTGTATTGGACCTGGAAGCCGGAAACCGCCGAGACCAGCTTGGACGCCCGCGCGATCAGCCGCGTATCGACATTGGTGTAATAGGGCAGCACGTCGCTGCGGGTGTTGATCGCCATGACGACCTCTTCCAGCGCGGCATTGCCCGCCCGCTCGCCGAGGCCGTTGATGGTGCATTCGACCTGCCGCGCGCCGCCGCGCATGGCGGCCAGCGAGTTGGCGACCGCCAAGCCCAGATCGTTGTGGCAATGCGCCGAAAGCACGACCTGGTCGCCGCCCGGGACCTCTTCGCGCAGCATCTTGAACAGCGCGTAGAATTCCTCCGGCGTCGTGTAGCCGACCGTATCGGGGATGTTGATGGTGGTGGCGCCGGCCTTGATGGCGGCTTCAACGACCCGCTTCAGGAAGTCCGGCTCGGTGCGGGTGGCGTCCATCGGCGACCACTCGACATTGTCGGTATGGTTGCGCGCCCGCGTGACTGACGCAATCACGGCTTCGAAGACCTGCTCCTGGTCCATCTGCAACTGATATTGCCGATGCAGCGGGGAGGTCCCGATGAAGGTATGGATGCGCGGATGCCGGGCGTTGCGCACCGCTTCGCCGGCGCGGTCGATATCGGCGATCGCCGCGCGGGCGAGGCCGCAGACCACCGAATTGTTGACGATCTTGCTGATCTCGCGCACGGCTTCGAAATCGCCGTTCGAGGCGATCGGAAAGCCGGCCTCGATGATGTCGACACCCATCTCGTCCAGCAACTCGGCGACCTGGAGTTTCTCCTCCAGGGTCATCGATGCGCCCGGCGACTGCTCGCCGTCCCGCAAGGTGGTGTCGAAAATGTAAACGCGGTCCTTGTCGCCCGCCTCTACGCGCGGGTGACCGTCAGCCTTCGCCTCGGTTTCCTCAGTCATGTTTGCAAGTCCTCATTTGCGTCCGGCACGATCCATTATAGGCCGGAAATCGTTTCGCTATATGGCAGGATCGATCCCCTAAGCGCCCAGCATCAGCCAGACGGCGCTCAGGGGCGCATAAGGAGGAGCAGCGAAAGCGAAAGGCCGGCATGCAGAGCGGGCACGCAAGCGGGCCGGGGCGCGGAAGCGTCCAGCCTTTCGGGCGTGCGATCGTTAAAGGGCTCTGTCACGGGTATTCCCGGCTGCGCGTTTGAACGTCTAAATTCTCTTATCGGACTTTCGGTCCGCCGCGCAACCCCAAAGCGCAGATGAGGCTTAAAACAAGATTGCCGGCGCCTCGGCGGAAGACGATCAAGGGTGTCCGCCGCCGCGCCAGTCAATTGCCGGTGGCGAGTTTTTGCAGCATCCGCCGTACGGCCAGCATTTGCGGCGCGTTGCGGTCGAGGAAATCGCGTCCCGTATAGCCCCACCAGTCCCAGCAGCCGTTCGGGTTCAGCGTGGTGGCGACCGCCTGCGGAAACAGCAGCACGATGCGGTTGCTCTCCGCCCAGCGCGCATAGCCGGACTCCTTGACGAACCGGTCGCCGATCGCCGCAAGGCCCTGCTTGCAGCCATGAAAGACCACATGGACCTGGCATTCCGTCTCGGTCCGGCAGCTTTGCGGGATATAGACGAAGCCCTCGCGGTCGAGCGCGGCGGCGCCGAGATCCTCGGCATACAGGCCCTGATCGAAGCGGACCAGGCTTTCCGGGACCATGGCGGAGGCCGGTTGCAGCGGACCGGCCAGCCAGTCGAGAATCGCCTTTGCCTGATCGATGTCGCAGTCGTTGATGTAGGGCGGCCCGGTTTCGCCGCAGGCCAGCCCGGCGTTTTCGGTGAGGAAGGCGTGCGCCGCCTTGTCGTGCTTTTCGAAGCGGATATTCGCCTTGGCGACGCCGGCCTTGCGGTAGAATTTGAACGCCGCCTCGACGACGCCGCGCTGCACGGTATTGTCGGCCTTGCTGGAGAACAGATAGACCTTGTCGCTCCTTGAGATCGGTCAGCGGATCGATCTCGCTGCCGGACGCGAGGCCCTCGGCATAGTCGAGCAGCGTTCTCGCGGACGGCACCGTCGAATAGAAGAACCAGCCGTCCTCCATGCAGTCGTTCTGCGCGCGGGCGAGATTCCATCCGAGCACGGCCACCCAGAGCGGGTTGATGTCGCTGCCCGGCGTATGGGCGCAGGCATAAGGGCCGCCGGCCACCAAGCCGGCCCCGGTGACGATCGAGGAATAGGCGACCTGGAACTGTCCGGCCATATAGGCGCCGGAGGACAGGCCGGAGACGCTGGTGCGCTTCAGATCCGTGCCGATCGTGGGGAGCGGATCGGCGGCGTAGGCGGCGGATGCCGCGGCGATCAGGAAGGCGAGGGCCGAGACCAGACCGCGCGCGGATGTCAGCATCTGGCGGGACCCGTGCCTCAATTGAACAGCCAGTCGAACAGGCCGCGCGACCGCCGCCGATCGCGCCCGTTCCACTGATCGTCGTACCAGGGACGCTCCTGGACCACGCGCGGCTGCGGCTTGGGCTTCGGCGGTTCGCGAAGCTCATGCGCGCTGACGACGCCTTCCGCGTCGGTCACCACGACGCCGGTCTTGGACCAGTCCCACTTCGCCTGCGCCTCGCCGATCAGATAGGGTTCGATCGATACGACGCTCTCGCGGCGCAGATCGACGATGGCGACGAATTCATACCGGCTTTTGTCGTCCACAGCCTCGCTCATGCGCCCCGCCGAATAGCGCAGCAGGCCGAAGCCGCGCAGATAATCGGACAGCTCCGTCCATTCCAGGATCTGCGGCTCGCCCTGGCCATGCATCTCCAGAAGAACCTTGATCTTGGGGAAGGTGGAGTTGGTGGCGACGTAGCGGCCTTTGGCCGGGCTGATGATCTCCCAGCCCTGAACCGCCTCGCCCAGAGCGGGCAGGGGTTTTTCCTCCGGCTCGCCGAGCTTTTTCAGCGCTTCGGACACGTCGGCGATGAAGGGGTCGAATTCGAGCGCCTGCTTATACGCGGCGACGGCGGCATCCCTGTTCGCCTGCGATTCGGCGATCTGACCGCGCAGGCGGTAGGCTTCGGCGTAGTTCGGCGATAATTCGAGGGTCTTGGTCAGGTCGGCGTTTGCGCCGTCGACGTCGTTGACATGGAACCGCGCTTCGGCCCGCCGGTAATAGGCGTCGATCAGGCCCGGGTCGAGCGTGAGCGCCTGATTGAGATCGGCCAGCGCCTCTTCATAGCGCTTGCGTTCGATCTGCGTGGCCCCGCGGCCCGAATAGGCCTGGGCGTTCTGCGCATCGACTTCGACCGCCTTGGTGAAATCCTTGAGCGCGGGCACCGTCTTTTTCTGTTTGAGGTAGACTTGGCCCGCGGCCGACATAAAGGTCTGCATCCTCGGGAGCCAAGTTGATCAGCCGCTCATAGTCGGCAAGGGCGTCGTCTTCCTGCTCCAGCCGCTGATAGATCAGCGCCCGGATGCGATAGGCGGCCGCATATTTGCCGTTCAACGAAATGGCGCGGGTGATATAGCGCAGCCCGGCATAGGGACGGCCGAGCATCTCCTGCGCCTGGGCGCGTCCGTTATACGGGGCGGCGTTGGTCGGCATCAGCTCGATTGCCCGCCGGTAATCGTTCAGCGCCTCTTTATAATGGGCGAGCTGGAGATGGGCGTTGCCGCGATTGTTGTAGGCGGCGCCATAGGCCGGAGCGAGGGCGATGGCGCGGTTGAGGTCGCCCAGCGCCTCTTCGTATTTGCCGAGATCGATATAGACGTTTGCACGGTTATTGTAGGTTGCGGCTGAGCCGTTATAAAGCTCGATGGACTGGTTGAAATCCTTGAGTGCTTCTTCGTGATGACTGAGACGCCAATTGGCCACGCCGCGATCGTTATGGATGCTGGCGATGCGCTCGGAGGGCAGATCCTTTTGCTTCAGCGCCTCGTCGAAAGCGCCGATCGCCTGGTCGAATTTGCCGCGCATCAACGCTGCGGTGCCTTCCTGCATGCGCAGCAGGCCCGCGTCGGTGGCGGCAGCGAGGGGTTGCACCATCGCAACGAACAAAAGGGACGTGATTATGGAGCGATGCATCCTGCCGAATCCCGGTATGCGCCGTGTGAGCATATCGTCTATAGTGCTGACATTCCGTTGCCGCTGACTATACCATCTTGCGGGCGCGTGAGGGAACGTGCGCCAATCATGAGCCATAGTCAAATGAAGGGCCGAAGACAAACACGGAATTGTGCTTGGACTTCGGCGCCATGGCCGGCTTGGGGGTATTTGCGTTGAGACGACGAGTGTTGGTTGCGTTTTTTGCCGGATTTCTAGGCATGTGCGTCGGTGCGCGAGCCCAGAATTTCGGGGCTGACAGCAATCTGAACTGGCCGCAGGTGCCTGAGATCGGGAGCCAGCCGGTTCAGGAGCAGTCGCCGGATGGCGACCGGTCCCACCTGACACAGCCCAGCAACTGGCCCGGTACGGAGCACCCCAAACCGTCGCCGCTGTCGAACCGGACCGCCGCCGGTCAGCGCCAGCAGCCGCAGCAGGCAGCGCCGCAACAGGCGGCGCAGCCCCAGTCCCAGCAGCCGGACCAGCAGCAGGAACGCAGCACCGAGACCGCAGGCGGGCGCCAGCGGGAGCGGGTCCCGCCGCTTCCGGAGCGGATGGGCAATGCAGGCACTGCGGATGGGAATGCGGCGCCGCAGAGCACGGCGAAGATCGAGGACAGCCGACCGCAATCCGAAACTGCAGGCGCGGAAGAGATGGCGATGCCTGAGGCCACCGAGGCCGACGCCGCACCGACCGCCGAGCCCGATGCCGCGCCGGGGACCGAGGCGGCCATCGCACCGACAACGGCTCCCGCCGACGTTCCAGCCACGGAACCGGCCGCCGCGCCGACGCCCGAGCCAAGCGCCGCGCCGACAAATGCTCCGGCAGACACGCCGTCCACAGCGGCCGCCGCCGCGCCGGAGGCCGCGCCGCCCACCGAGACGCCCGCATCCCCTGACGCCAATATCGAGGCGCCGGCAGCCGGGAATGTCGAGACGGGCGCGGCGCAGAACGGCGAAGCGCAGCCGAATGCCGCTGCCGAAGTGCCAACGCCGCCGGATGCCGCGCCTGATGTCGCGCCGAAGCCCGACGCCGATGCAGCTGAGGCGGACACGGCGAACGCGCCGTCAGCCGTAGCGCCTGCGCACACGGAGACCGCGCCCGTCGCTGCCGAAACTGCGACTGCGGAACCCTCCGACGCCGCCGCGCCGGCGCCAGCGGAAAAAGCCGAAATCCGCTCCTCCCGAGCCGCCTGCCGCGTCGCCGCCTGCGCTCGTCGAGACGACCGCGACCCAGCCATCCGACCCGGTCGAGCAGTCTCCGACCGCCGCCGCCGGGCCATCCCCCGCCGCCCCGCAGACTGAAGCAACGGTGGCGACGCCGCAAATCGAGCCCGCACCCGTCGCGGACGCCGTAGCCGACGCGAAGCCGGAGGTGCCAGCAAATCCGGCAGTTCCTGCTCAGGACCAGGCCGCCGCCGCCTCCGGCCAGCTTGCCGCGGCGGCGCCCGTCGAGAACCCCGAGCCGGAGATCAAACCGCAGGCCGCGCCGTCCGGGGCGACGCAGGTGGAGCAGGCCAAACTCCGCGATGATGGGCTTGCCGGCATCGTCGGCCAGATGCTGGTGATCGGGTTCGAGGGGACCGAGCCGGACCAGCCGGGTCCGAAAGCACTGATCGCCGAGGTCAAAAGCGGCCGCATCGGCGGCGTTCTCTTTGCGCCGGAAAACGTTGAATCACCGGCTCAGCTCAAGAAGCTGGGCGGCGCGATTCTCGGCGCTTCCACGGAGCGCGTGCCTTTCCTTGTCATTGCGCATGAGGGCGGGATCGGTCAGCCGCTGACGGCCGAGAAGGGCTTCAGCGTCTATCCGTCGGCGGGCGAGCTTGGCGCGTCCAGCGATCCGCTCAATGCCTTCAGCGTCTACCAGAATATGGCGGCCGAGCTGGCGACCTACGGGTTCAATGTCAACCTGGGGCCGGTCGTCGATCTGATGCCGCCCGAGGAGAAGGACAGCATCGGCGGCGACACCCGCCATTACGGAACGACGGGCAAGCACGTCGCCGCGTTCGCCAAAGCGTTTGCGCTCGCCCACGACCAGCAGGGCATCGTTTCCGCGCTGAAGCATTTTCCGGGGACCGGCGTTGCCACGGCGGGCGATCAGGGAGCCGATGCCGCGCTCGCGCCTTACCGCGAACTGATCGACGGCGGCGAAGTCAAGATGGTGATGACCAGCGATTTGGCCGATCCGCTGAGCCCGGATGCGGCGGACCAACCCGCGGCGTTCTCGGCCAATTCGGTGCGCAAGACCCTGCGCGAGGACATCGGCTTCGACGGGGTCATCGTCAGCGCCGACCTCGATGCGGCCGGGATCGCGGCGCGCTTCCCGCTCAAGGACCGCGTGGTGCGCGCCATCGGCGCGGGGAACGACATTCTGCTGCTCGGCAGGGCGGGCGAGGCGGGGTACGACGTCGCCGGGGAAATCGTGGCGATCCTCAGAGACGCGATTGCGGAGGGCGTGCTGCAACGCGACCAGCTTCAGGCGTCTTACGACCGCGTCGTGGCGCTCAAGCAGAAGCTCGTGACCGGGTCGAAAGCGCTGGCCTCGGCGCAGCAACAGCGCGATGCGGCGCCCAAAGCGGCGCAGCAGTAGCAAACACTGGCGCGTCGCGGCGGCTCCGATGCCGCGACGCCCGCGGTCAGAAGCGCATCAGAACAGCTTGGCGATCTTGTTCAGCCGCTGAAGCAGCGGCGGGAACATGTCCGGCATGTCTTCGGCGATCAACCCGGGGCCGAAGGTCCGCGCGACTTCGGCGTGCATCCATACGGCCGCGACCGCGGCATCGAACGGCGACATGCTCTGCGCGCACAGCCCGGTGATCATTCCGGCGAGAATGTCGCCGGTCCCGGCGGTCGCCAGCCATGGCGGCGAGCCCTCCGAAATCGCGGACAGGCCGTCCGGTGCCGAAACGACGGTGTCCGGCCCCTTGAACACCACCACCGCGCCGGAGATCTCCGCCGCGCGCTTGGCCTGCTCCAGCTTCGATTCCGCATTGCCCAGCTCGGGGAAGATCCGGTCGAACTCGCCTTTATGCGGAGTGATGATGGTTGGCGCCGACCGCTGATGGATCAGCCCGAAAAGCTCTTGCGGCTGCTCTTCGAAGGCCGTCAGACCTTCGGCGTCGATGATCGCCGTCGCATCGCTGGAAAGCACGGCGGCGACGTTCTCGCGGGTCTCCAGGGTCGCGCCGGCGCCCGGCCCGATCAGGACGGAGTTGCGACGCGGATCGCTGGTCAGCACGTCGGCAAGGCCGGCCGCTCCTTCGAAAACGGCGAGCATGACCGAGGTCATCTGCGCGGCGTTGATGTAGAAGGCCGATTTGGACGTCGCCAGCGAGGACAGTCCGGCACCGATGCGCAGCGCAGCTCTTGATGCCATGCGCGAGGCGCCAGTGCTTTCCATCGGCCCCGAAACCACGACCGCGTGGCCGCGATCGTATTTGTGGCCGTCCGATTTGAGGCGCGGGTAGTAGCGCAGCCAGAAATCGGGTTCGTTGACGAAGGTCTGCGGTGCGACATCGGGGAGCACCGTGGTCGGGATCCCGATATCGGTGACGCGGACGTCGCCGCAATAGCGCTTGCCCGGGAGGAGGATATGGCCGGTCTTCCTGCGGAAGAAGGTCACGGTCGACACCGCCTCGAAGGCGATGCCGTGAACGTTGCCGAAGGTGCTGTCGATCCCGGTCGGCACATCGACGGCGACGACCGGCAGGCTGCGCTGCTTCACGCCCTCGATGATCTCCGCGACCACGCCGTTCACCGGCCCTTTCAGGCCCGATCCCCAGATCGCGTCGACGATGACCTCGGCTCCGTCGACCGAATTCGGCGTCAGCGGCTCGATAGACTCGTCCCACCGGCGTGCCATTTCCTTCGGGTCCGGTTTGAGCTCCTCGGGCTTGCACAACAGGCCGAGCCGGACGTGATAACCGCGTTCCCGCAGCGTTCGGGCGCAGACGAAACCGTCGCCGCCATTGCTGCCCGGACCGCAGCAGACGAGCACCTTGCTTCCGCGTGGGAAGCGCCGGACGACCTCCTCGGCGACGCCGCGTCCTGCATTCTCCATCAGCGCAATGCTGGGCGTACCGCTGCTGATTGTGATCTGTTCCGCGCGGCGCATTTCGTCCGCAGTGAGAAGTTCAAGCAATGGACCGCCTACACAGTGAAGCTACGATCTTGAAGGAAGATGATGTCGGCCAACTTAGCCGAAATTTATGGCGAGGTGTAGAAAATGGTGGCCCGCGGCAGGTTTCACGCTCCGTGTGGAGTTGAAGCGACAGTTGCGTGCAAAAACGCATTTGCACAACCTTGTGAATGCCTATATCGGATGCGAATGACTAATATGTGTGCAGAAATATGCACCGAAATGGTCCAGAATTGCGGCCCCGACGGCTGCGACGTCCACAAAACCAACGATTAGACGCGAAAATTCCGACTTGGCACAAAGCGTGCTTAATAGCAGGGCAATGCCGATGGGCGCGAATTCACGCGGGAGGTCAGCCTAGATGAAGAAAGTGGAAGCCATTATCAAGCCGTTCAAGCTTGATGAGGTGAAGGAAGCCCTCCAGGAAATCGGACTGCAAGGAATAACGGTTACGGAGGCGAAAGGTTTCGGCCGGCAGAAGGGACATACGGAGCTGTATCGCGGGGCGGAATATGTTGTCGACTTCCTGCCCAAGGTGAAAATCGAGGTCGTGATTTCCGACGAGATGGTGGAAAAGGCGATCGACGCGATTCAGAATGCCGCGAAAACCGGCCGTATCGGCGACGGCAAAATTTTCGTATATGCAATTGAAGATGCGATCCGCATCCGGACCGGCGAAACCGGCGTGGACGCAATCTGACCTTGAGTTGCCGCCATCGTCTTTCATTCAACCAATCGATGAATTCCAGTGAGGCAACCGACCGCTATTGGCCGCAGATTTCTCTTGACGACGTTATGGCCAGAAGCGAGATCGCCTAGGTCGGTTTCTCGATCGATCCTCAAAACCCACCACGAGGGAGCACAATGACAAGCGCTACCGAAGTTATCCAGAAGCTCAAAGACCAGGATATCAAGTTTGTTGATCTGCGCTTTACCGATCCGCGCGGCAAGATGCAGCACGTCACGATGGAAGCTTCGCTCATGGACGAAGGCGCCTTCGCTGAAGGCGTGATGTTCGACGGTTCCTCGATCGCCGGCTGGAAGGCGATCAACGAATCCGACATGACCTTGATGCCCGATCCGGAGACCTCGCATATCGATCCGTTCTTCGCCCAGTCCACGCTCGCCATCTTCTGCGACATCCTCGAGCCCGGTACCGGCGAGCGCTACGATCGCGATCCGCGCGGAACGGCGCGCAAGGCGGAAGCCTATGTCCGCGAGACCGGCATCGGCGACAAGGTGTTCTTCGGTCCGGAAGCCGAGTTCTTCATCTTCGACGACGTGCGCTTCTCCTCCGACCCTTACAATTGCGGCTTCAAGCTCGACTCGTCCGAACTGCCCACCAATACGGGCACCGAGTATGAGATGGGCAATCTCGGCCATCGGCCGCGCACCAAGGGCGGCTACTTCCCCGTCCCGCCGGTCGATAGCTGCCAGGACATCCGCTCGGAGATGCTCTCGGTCATGGCCGAAATGGGCGTGCCGACCGAGAAGCACCACCACGAAGTGGCGGCGGCGCAGCATGAGCTCGGCGTGAAATTCGGCCCGATGACCCGCATGGCCGACTTCATGCAGATCTACAAATATGTCGTGCACATGGTCGCGCAGAACTACGGCAAGACGGCCACCTTCATGCCCAAGCCGGTGTTCGGCGACAACGGCTCGGGCATGCATTGCCACCAGTCGATCTGGAAGGGCGACACGCCGGTCTTTGCCGGCAATCTCTATGCCGACCTGTCGGAGACCTGCCTGTTCTATATTGGCGGCGTCCTGAAGCACGCCAAAGCCATCAACGCCTTCACGAACCCGACCACCAATTCCTACAAGCGTCTGGTTCCCGGTTACGAGGCTCCGGTTCTGCGGGCCTATTCCTCGCGCAACCGCTCGGCGTCCTGCCGTATCCCGGTCGTGTCCAGCCCGAAGGCCAAGCGCATCGAGATCCGTTTCCCCGATCCGACCGCCAATCCGTATCTGGCATTCTCGGCGATGCTGATGGCCGGCCTCGACGGCGTTGCCAACCGCATCCATCCGGGCGACCCGATCGACAAGAACCTCTACGACCTGCCGCCCGAAGAGCTGAAAAATATCCCGACGGTTTCCGGTTCGCTCGTCGAAGCCCTCGAAAGCCTTGACGGCGACCGCGAGTTCCTGAAGCAGGGCGGCGTGTTCAGCGACGATCAGATCGACGCTTACATCGCGCTGAAGATGGAAGAATCCGATCGCTTCCGGATGATGCCGCATCCGATCGAGTTCGACCTTTACTACAGTTCCTAGCCTCTCCTTGACACGCAACAAACTGGGGCGGTCTTCGGCCGCCCCTTTTCTTTGCGCCGGTGCCTGATGCTCGATCGGCGACTGCTTCAGATGAGGAGCAGCGCCGCCCAGGCGGAGTGCGGGTAGACGAGCAGCGCGCCCGCGGCCAGAGCGAGGCCGTAGGGAAGCTCGCGGCCGGGGAAGGCGGCCAGCCACGCGGGGAAGCAAAACCGCAGGCGCAGCCCTTGCATCGCGGTGAGCGCCAGGGCGAGCACGCCGCCCGCGATCGACACGGTGAGCGCGAATGCGGCGATGTCGGCCCACCCGAACCATAATGCGGCCGCTGCGAACAGCTTGACGTCGCCGCCGCCGATCCAGCCTCGCGCGAACAGGACGAAGCCGGCTGCGAGCATCGCCAGCGCGCAGCTTGCGTGAAGCGCGATATCCGCCGCTGAGAGGCCGGCGGCAAGCGCCGCGGGGAAAAATGCGGCGGCAACGATCAGGCACAGCCCGTTGCTGATGCGCATGGACAGGCAATCATAGCTGGCCGCGAAGGCCATCAGAGCCGGGAAAGACAGGAACAATGGCGCGGTGCTCATGAGCGGCCCGTCGGAATTGCTGGACGATAAGGGAAACAGGATCGACTGGCTCAGCCAGACAGGCCGCCGGCGATCGAGGCGACGCCGGAGCTGATGGTCTCGTAGATCTGCCTGAGCGTTCCGCTCAGCTCGGAGATGACCGAGAACAGGCCGACCGCGATCGCCGCGACGACGATGCTGTATTCGACCGCCGCCGCACCGCGTTGGTCCTGGACAAATCTGGTGATCGCCTTTGGCATAGAACCTCGGCCACGCGGCAAACGGGAGGGCATCTGTGGGAGGCGCCTGTCGGAGGTGCCGGCGCCGGCCGGCCTTTGGCCGATCCGGCGAAGCGGTTTCGCAAGGGTAGAACGCGGTTCCGGGACCGCCTCTACCCTTGAGCGAAGAGCGGTCTTAATTGCTTGCGCCGGGGCTGAAGGTGTCGAGATTCTCGTGGACGCCCTGGAAGATCGACTTGATGTCGTCCCCGACCTGGCCAACCAGGGTAATGAGGGCAACGCCGATGCCGGCAGCGATAAGACCGTATTCGATCGAAGTCGCTCCACGTTCGTCCTGAACGAACTCTTTGATCAAGCTGTACATAAGTGTCTCCTGAACACGTTACAGATTGCGGTTTCTTGCGGGTCTAAAAGTAGAGGCGAAACACAACGTCGGGTTGCGTTCGATGGCCCAAATCTAGGGGTCATTCATTAAAGAACGCTTTCTATTCGCGCGGGCTGAAATGGAATTAAATAAAATTGGGTACGTAGAATTAACAAAAGGCAAAAAGCGCTTGCAAGCAGGGCGAGCCGGCCTGGCCCGGTTACACGGCGTTTTCGCCAGGACCGGCAACGAAAGCATCGCGGCGTCCGCATTAAGCCAATCTATTGATTACGCTTAGGTTTCGCTAAAGCGATTGCGCGGAATTTTCGCTGAATTTTAGGGGTGACGGGAATGCGACGACGTGCGCCGAACGTCCGGCCACGGACCGACCCGGGGCCGCTACCGGGCGCCCTGCGCGACCTTTTGCAAGCGGCCGGTGTCGTTGGCGGGGCCTGAGCGGATGGCGGCGATATAGGCGACCACGGCTTTGAGCTGGGCGGCGGGAAGGATGTGCCCGCCGGCGATCGGCAGGCCCTTCAGCATCTCTTCATACGTCGAACGCATCGGCCGGGAGGCATGGAGCGGCCGCGTCACCTCGACATAGGAGAACCGGTTGAGGTGTTCCAGAAGGAAGGTCGCATAGGCGACGTGGCTTTTCTCGGTCTTCGGGCAGAAGCCTGGAAAGACCAGCGTCTGCTCCTTGAGTTGGAGCTTGTCCTCGAAACTGAGCGCGTAGTAGGACTTCTGCAGCCAGTCATACATCTCCAGAACCTGGTAGCAGAAGTTCATCTCCTCGCGGAGAAACGGGCCTTTGAGGCCCTTCAGGACGACCTCCTGCCACCCCTCCTGATAGCCCTCGGACAGAATCTGGATCGCGCGCTCGAACTCGGCCGCCTCCAACGGGTAGAGGGCAGCGAGGATGCGCGACTGATTGATGAGAATTTGCCTTTCCACGTCTGTGAGGTTAAGCACATCGGTCTCCGGTCTCCTGCGTGAGGGGAAGTGTGGGCAGACCGAGGGCGATTCGCAATTGGTGATTGAAAATCACGCACAAATGCTCCCAAAGGTTGTGCATGACCTGTATGAAACCGCGGTCGATGAAACGAACGATACTGTTCGTTCTTTAAATCGGCCCTCGGAATTCCAATCTTTGATTTGCGTTCGGAAAATCCCACTTGTGAGGCAGAGCGTCTGCTTGCCCATTGGGATGATTTGAGGTAGGCAGAGCGGCAGCGGCCGAAGCTTGTGACAGGGGCTCCGGCACATGCGCTGCAAATCAGCCTCGATTGACCGGTTGGAATGGAGCCAGCGGAGAGCTGCGATGACTTATGTCGTTTTAGACGCCTGCATTCAATGCAAACACACCGACTGCGTCGAGGTGTGCCCTGTCGATTGCTTTTATGAAGGCGAAAACATGCTCGTCATCCATCCGGATGAGTGCATCGACTGCGGCGTCTGCGAGCCTGAGTGCCCGGTCGACGCCATCAAGCCGGATACCGAGCCGGGGCTGGAATTCTGGATTCAGATGAATCGCGATTATTCGGAGAAATGGCCGAATATCACCGTAAAGAAGCCGGCCCTGCCGGATGCGGAAGAGCATGCAGAGGAAGCCGGCAAATACGACAAATATTTCTCCAAGGAACCGGGCGAAGGCGATTGAGCCGGGCGTCGGTTAAGGGGGCGTTGTCGCGGATTTAAATGCGAGGCCCCATATGGGCAGATCCAAGCGCCGTCCGTCATTCGAGCGGCGCTTTTTCGCGCGCGTCCTCGCTCGGCCGCCGGGAAATGCTTCGTAGGCGCATGATTTGACGAAATTTTCAGGCGGCGCTTTATCGTTATTCAACCGATCTCCTGTAGCGTTCGAACATTATCGCGATTTGGAATGTCTCCGGTCCGCATGAACGGGGTGTCGGCAGGCAATTCCTGCGGGATAGGCAAGCGATCGTTCAGGAGTTGCGAATGTTCAGGCCGCTGATCTGCGCCGTTATCGCCGGATTTTCCCTTCAAATCTCGAGTGCCTCGGCCGAGCAGCTGCCTCCGGTGCAGCCCGAACAGGTCATCGATGAGGCGCTCCTAGGCAAGATACGCGCCTGGGCCGCCAATCCGATCGTGGCCCTCGCCATCAAGGCTCAGAACGCGCGGCTCGCAAATGCGACCGCCGCCGAGGTGACCAAGCTCGACGAGCAATGGGCAACCGAGCGCAAGGCGGCGAAGCAGCCTCTGATCGCCACCTCGCTGGCGCGCCCGCTCTCGATCTATCTGCTCCGCATCCAGGCCGGCTCGAAAGGCGTGTTCACCGAGATCATCGCCATGGACAATCATGGCCTCAATGCCGGGCAGACAACGGTGACGAGCGACTACTGGCAAGGCGATGAAGGCAAGTTTCAGAAAACCTTCGAGGTCGGCCCCGACGCGGTGTTCATCGACAAGCCGGAATTCGACGAGGCGACCAAGGCGTGGCACAGCCAGGTCAGCATGACGGTCGTCGATCCGAACTCGAAAGAAAAAATCGGTGCGCTGACAGTGGAGGTCAACCTCACCGAACTCCAGCGCCGCGCCACGTCATAATTTGACCGGGAAGAACCATGAGAAACATATCGATTACCATCAAAGCCCTGCTTGCGTTCGCAGTGCTTGCGATCGGCGTCGCCGTCATGAACGCGGTCAGCATCGAGCGATCCTGGCGGCTTGAAGCGTCCGTCGACCGTACCCGCGAGTCCTTCCAGATGGTGACCGAGGCATCCCGGCTTCGCGGCGCCCTCGACGAGCAGAACGATGCCGTCAAGGCTATGCTGCTCACCGGTGAGCTGGCCCGCGCCGAACAGTTCGAGAGCATCGTCCCGGCCATCGAAAAACGGTTCGAATGGCTGAGCAAGGCGCTCGGCGACAGCGAAGCCGATCTGAAAACCGCGGTCGACGATGCCCGGACGGCTTGGCTCAAATGGCAGAGCGAGTTCGCACGCAAGCAGATCGAGCTGATGCAGAATCCGGCGACGGTCGATCTGGCGCGCGCCTATGAGGTCACCGGCACCGGCAAGGCGCTTCTTAACGATGTGTATTCGCCGCTCGCCAAGATCTCCGAGCAGCTTGGCGCCAGAGCAGAGGCGGCGGCTCAGGGCCAGCAGGCCGATCTGCGGCTGATGGACACGATCCTGATGGTCGGCACAGCCGGCGTGCTTGCCCTCGCGATCCTGCTCGCCTTCCTGAACTACCGCCTGATTTCGCGGCCGCTCAAGCATCTTGCAGTGGTGACCGGCGCGCTGGCGGAAGGCAATGCGGATGTGGAGATCGACCAGCGCGAGCGCCGCGACGAAGTCGGCCAGCTCGCCAAGGCGCTCCTGATCTTCCGCGAGAATCTGATCCACACTCGCGAGCTGGAGGCCGAGCAGGTGGCGGCACAGGCCCGCACGGCCGAGGAGAGACGACAGGCGATGAACCAGGTCGCCGACGAATTCCAGGTCCGTGTCGGCACCATCGCCTCGCGCCTGTCGGAGGAGGCCTCGCGGCTCCTCGAGGAGGCGAACAAGATGTCCGAGAACGCGCAAGGCGTCTCCGGCCAGACCCTCAGCATCTCGAGCGCCAGCGAGCAGGCGTCGAACAATGTGCAGACCGTGGCCGCGGCGACCGAGGAGCTCTCCGCCTCGATCACCGAGGTCGCCCAGCAGATCTCCAACACCAGCTCGCTCGCCATGAATTCGCAGAACCGGGCGGCGGCGGCCGGCGAGATGATCGAAAAGCTCGGCGGCGTCGTCGAACGGGTGTCGTCCGTGACCGATCTGATCGAGAGCATCGCCCAGCGCACCAATCTGCTCGCCCTCAACGCAACCGTCGAAGCGGCGCGCGCAGGCGAGGCCGGCAAGGGCTTTGCCGTCGTCGCCTCCGAAGTCAAGCAACTCGCGGAGCAGACCGCGAAAGCGACCGAGGAGATCAACAATCAGATCGCGGAGATGAATTCGGTCAGCGTCAACGCCATCCAATCCGTCGGCGCGATCAACGACATGATCCGCGAGATGACGCAGAACGCCTCCGCCGTCGCCGCCGCGGCCGAAGAGCAGGGCACGGCAACAAGGCAGATTGCCCAGAACGTTCACGAGGCGGCCACCGGCACCGAGCAGGTCAAGGCCAGCATGTCCGGCATGGCCAGTTCGGCGGACGAGACCCGCGAGATCAGCCGCAACGTCGCCACCGCATCGGCAACGCTGAAGCAGCAGGCCTCGACGCTGACCGAGGAGATGGAGCGCTTCTTCGTCAGCGTCCGCGCGGCTTAAGACGACCGACTTCTCCCGCGATATACCGCTCATACGGCGTGGCGTTTCGCCAGGCCGTTTTCGTTCGACCTCGGCCGCAAATGACTGGCCCTAAGGCAGGGTGACGCCGCCGCGATCGTCTACGGGGAAGAACGGGTTGTAGGCGATCTCCCAGACATGGCCGTCCGGATCGGCGAAGAAGCCGTGATAGCCGCCCCAGAACGCTTTCTCCGGCGCCTTCAGGATCGTGGCGCCGATCCGCGCCGCGCGCGCCATCACCTCGTCGACGCCGGCCTCGCTGGACAGATTGTAGGCCGGCGTGATCCCGCCATTGCCGGTCCAGACGCCGCCGATCCTGCCGTCCTCGGCGAGCGCATCCCGCCCGAACAGCCCCAGCACGCAAGCGCCCGACTGGAAAAAGGCGACGCTGTCGTCGCCTGCTTTTGCCGCCGTCAGGCCGAACGATTCATAGAAGGCCCGCGACGCCGCGACGTCGGCAACGCCCAGCGTAATCATGGAAAGCGCAAGCATTGATGGTCCATTTGCTGAATTAAGGCTTCCTTAGCCATGCTCCCATTTGTCGATAATTTTAATAAAACAACAAGATTTCAGGGCGTTAATTGGACTTACGCCACGAAGCGCACAGTTATGATTTCGAAGGGGCAGTAAGATGAGACTTTACGCGTTCGCCGCGTTGTTGGCATTTCCGATCGTCTGGCTTTCGGCGCCCGCCGCCAAAGCCGACTACTATTGCTGTGGTACCCAGAGCGGCTATCCGGCAGACGAAGAGTTCCTCCGCACGCGGCATTTCTATGTCGACAAGGATGCAGTCGTATTCGGCTGCGACGGATATCACTGTGAGACCAATATTACTCTTGAGGGCGGCATCGTCATCAAGGCCGGTTGCCGCAATGGCTGGTGCGAGATCCGCTCGCTGCCGTTCAAGAATGCCTGGGTTCTGGAAAGCTGCCTGACCCCGAAGCATCACGGCCACGGTGGCTATCCCGGCCCCGATGACCGTGTCGACGAGCCTTACCGGCGTCCGTACTAGCGAGCGCCGCCGGAATTGCCCGGACCTTGACAGTTTCCCCGCGCTGGACCCTTCGGGGGCCAGCCATTAGCCGGCGCTCCGGGGCGCCGGCTTTTTTGTTTTCTAGCCTGTTTTATTCACGACGGCACTGGAATTGGCTGGCGAGCGTAGCGTAACCGTCTGATGCAGCGTAGGATTTGGGTGTTCACGCCGATCCTGCCAACCAGACCGTTTTTGCCACGCCCGCCATGCCCCACGATAGCTCTCATCCGTTTCTGTTTCCATCCGTGTCGTCCAAGAAAATCACAGCCGCCTTTGACGGCGGACGGATCTCCTCCGATGGCGGCGTGATGCTGCTGGCGGCGGCCGAACGCCGGCTGGGCGTTGCGGCGCGGCTTGCCGCAGTGATCCCGGATCGCCGCGATCCGAGCAGGATCACGCATTCCATGGCGGATATCGTGCGGGCGCGGATCCTGGCGATCGCCTGCGGCTATGAGGATGCCGACGATCTCGACAGCCTGCGCGGCGATCCTGCATTCAAGCTGGCCTGCGGCCGGTTGCCCGACAGCGGCACGGACCTGTGCTCGCAGCCAACCTGCTCGCGATTGGAGAACACACCAGCCTTGCGCGATGTTATCCGCATGGGGCGGGCGATGGTCGCGCTATGGATTGCCAGCTATCCCACGCCGCCCAAAAGTGTTGTCCTGGATATCGACGACACGGTCGACGTGGTTCACGGCCGACAGCAGCTGTCGCTGTTCAATGCCCATTATGACGAGCGCTGCTTTTTGCCGATCCACATCTACGATACCGAGATGGGTCGCCCTGTTGCAGTCATTCTTCGCCCGGGTAAGACGCCGAACGGAGTGGAGGTGCGCGGCCATCTGCGGCGGCTGATCCGGCAAGTCCGCCGCCACTGGCCGGCAACCCGCATCACCATCCGCGGCGACGGTCACTATGCCCGGCCTGAGGTCATGGCCTGGTGCGAGGCAAACGGCATCGATTACATTTTCGGCCTGCCCGGCAGCAAACCGCTCAAGGCCAAGGTTGATGCGGCCGCGGATGCCCTGCGCACGAAGCGAGCGCTGGAGAATGCCGATGCGCTGCGCATCCACGCCGAGACCACGCATCGCGCCGGGACCTGGGGCAAGGACCGGCGCGTCATCGCACGTATCGAAGCCACCCGGCTTGGTCTGGACATCCGCTTCATCGTCACCAGCCTTGCCAAAGGCAGCCCGGCCTGGCTCTATGAAAGCCTCTATTGCGCACGGGGCCAGGCCGAAAACCTGATCAAGCTTCACAAAAGTCAACTTGCTTCGGACCGCACCAACTGCCGTTCTCCGCTGGCCAACCAGGTTCGCTTGATCCTGCACACTGCCGCCTATTGGCTGATGCTCACTGTGCGGAGCGCCATCCCGAAGCTGCATCCGCTGGCCAGCGCCGAGTTCACCACCTTGCGGGCGAGGCTGCTGAAAGTCGCTGCCCGCATCATCGAGACCGCCAGCCGGGTACGCATAGCCTTTACGGCTCACTGTCCGGAGGCGGAGCTATTTCGAGGATTGGCTGCTGCCTTGCGCCCGGCGCCGGGATAGCTGATCGGGCAACGTGCCCGGACGAGCCCTCGTGTCTTTCAACCCTCAACCCCGATCAGCGCCGACAGACAACGCTCATTGAAGTGCGGCCATCGCGCATGCCTGCAGCGTTCTTAAACAAACGCCTCCGCGCCTCGTGAATAGGACGGGCTAGTGTCCTGATTCAGAAGTTCCTATCCAGCACTGGCATGCACATTGAGGGTGCGGCGGCAAAAGCGTTCGATGCTGGCCAGGATATCGTCGGCTGACTTGGTCCATCGTAGTGGCTTTGGATTTTCGTTCTGCCGACGGATAAATGCCTCGATCGCCGCGATCAGCTCTTTGACCGAAGTGTGAGCACCTCGCTTGATCTGCTTTTCGGCCAGCAGCGCGAAGAAGCGCTCGACCTGGTTGATCCACGATGACGATGTCGGGGTGAAGTGCGTGTGCCAGCGCGGCCGCTTGGCGAACCAATCGCGGATAAGCTTTGTCTTATGGCTCGAAGCGTTGTCCATCACGACATGCACGTCCAGACCCGCGGGCACATTGCGCTCGACTTCGCCCAGGAACTTGCGGAACTCCTGAGCGCGGTGGCGTGGCATGCATGTGCCGATCACGCTGCCGGCCTTCACGTCCGTTTCGGCCGTCACGGCTGCAATGAAGCCCGCAAACAGCGTCGTCGTGCCATGGCGCTCATAGTCGTGGGTGCGCCTCTCGACCTGGCCGGGACGCATCGGCAGAAGAGGCTGCGTCCGATCGAGTGCTTGTATCTGGCTCTTTTCATCGACGCAGATCACCAACGCCTTCTCGGGTGGATCGAGATACAGCCCCACGATGTCGCGCACTTTCTCGACAAACTGGGGATCGGTCGAAAGCTTGAACGTCTCGGTGCGATGCGGCTGCAGGCAGAACGCCTGCCAGATCCGATGCACGGACGCTGCCGAGATGCCCGACGCCTTCGCCATGCCCCGCGTGCTCCAATGTGTCGCGTTCGCGGGCTTTGCCTCGAGCGTTTGGGTAACAATCTCCTCGATCCGGTCATCGCCGATCTTGCGCGGCGCCCCGCATCTGGGCTCGTCACTCAGGCCATCGAGACGATGCGTGGCGAACCGCTCGCGCCACATCCGGACCGTCTGGCGCGTAACGCCCACCGCGGACGCGATCGCGCAGTTATTCTGCCCATCCGCCGCGCGCAGCACGATCTCGGCACGTTGCGCATCCCCACGCGCGATCTTGCGCCGGCGGACACGGCGATCAAGCGCGGCCCGCTCATCGTCGCTGAGTTGGATCGTGGTCGGTATTCGATTCGCCATCATCGCCCCTGAATCGCTGATCCAACACAGAGAACCACGCCGACGAATGCCTGGCTAGAAATTTCTGAAACAGGACACTAGCCCTCGATCCGGGAGAAATCGGCAACCTCAAGCGTCGCGGCACGGATCTGCGACAGCAGCTTCAGCCGGTTCTCGCGGAAGCGCCGCGTCCGGCGCGTTGACCGTGACCTTGTCGAAGAACGCATCGACCGGCGCGCGAAGCCTCGCCAGCGCCGCCATCGCGCCTGCGAAATCCTCCGTCTCCAGCGCCTTGCGCGCCGCCTTCGTCACTTCGCCGATGGCCTTGGCCAGCGCCTTTTCCTGCGGCTCGGCGAGCAGCTTGGCGTCCGGCTCGCCGTCATAGCTGCGCTTGTCCTTCTTCTCCTCGATGCGCAGGATGTTCTGCGCGCGCTTGACGCCGGCCAGCAGATTGGCGCCGTCGTCGGTCTCCAGGAACCGGCCCAGCGCCTCGACACGCCGCACGATCATCAAGAGGTCGTCCTGGCCGGGCAGGGCGAACACGGCGTCGATGAGGTCGTGCCGTGCACCTTGTTCGCGGAGATGGACTTTCAGGCGATCGGCTGAATGAACGCAAGCAGATCTCGCAATTTAGCTAGACTGTCAGGATAAACTATCGTCGCGCCTTGTACCAGCGATAGCGCAATGTCTCACGGTTATCGACTACTTCAGAAAAATTGCGACAATCGGTAACTTCATGCGAGCTGAGAAAGAGATTAATCTCTTAGTAATCCGACAATCCAATGCTGCCGCCTAAGAGCATAGGGATCTTTCGATCCTGTCGGCTTTCTTCCTCAATGCCCAGAAGCCGACCAGCATGTCGAGCTTGTCTGCCAGCGCCACGGCAATCGAAACTGGCGCGCTCGGCACGTCGTCGCCCTGGCCGGCGGGCTTGTAGTGGTCGGCAATCGCCTCGGCGACGGCCGCATCCTCGCCGGCCTCCAGCGCCAGATAGCGCCCGATCAGCCCCTGCAGCTCGGGGAACTCGCCGACCGTCTCGGACACCAGATCGGCCTTGCACAGCTCCGCCGCGCGTTCCGCCTTATCCGGATCGGCGCCGACCTGCGGCGCCAGCTCGCGCGCCAGCTTTTTGATCCGCTCCACGCGCTCGCCCTGCGTGCCGAGCTTCTCGTGGAAGGTGATCGCGTCGAGCTTCGGCCGCATCGCATCCAGCCCGCGCGCCTTGTCGGTCTTCCAGAAAAATTGCGCGTCCGAAAGCCGTGCCCTAATCACGCGCTCATTGCCGGCTATGATCGATTTGCCACGGTCGGGCGCTTCGAGATTAGCGACCATTAAGAAGCGGTTAGCCAATTTCGATGAGTTGCGGTATCGTAGCGAAAAGCACTTCTGATGTGCCTTCATGGAGGTGATCAGGACCTCCTGCGGCACGTCCAGGAAGCTTTCATCAAAGCTTCCGGCCAAGACCACGGGCCATTCGGCGAGCCCCGCATTCTCGTCCACGAGCCCGTGGTCTTCCACCCAATCGAGCTTTTCCTTCTCGGCGAGCTGGCGGGCCTGCGTCTCGATGCGCTCGATCCGGCGCGCGCGTTCCACCACGACATTGGCCGCTTCCAGCGAGCGCTTGTAGTCGCCGAAATCCTCCACCGGCAGCGGTTTGCCCCGGAGCGCTGCGTCATGAGCCCGGCGGTGGCCGAAGGTGGTCCGGCCGCTTTCGATGCCTTCTACCGCGAACGGAACCACCTCGCCGCCGAGCAGGCAGACCATGGAATGCAGCGGGCGGACCCAGCGCAGGCGCGACCGCCCCCAGCGCATGGATTTCGGCCAGGGGAATTTGCGGATCATGTCGGGCACGATCTCGGCGACGATCTCGGCCGCCGCGCGGCCCGGCTTCTCGATCACGGCGACATAATAGGCGCCCTTGCCGTCGTCGCGCGTCTCGCAAGCCTCGATGCTGGCGAGGCCGGCGCTGCGCATGAAGCCTTCGAGGGCCTTCTCCGGCGCGCCGACGCGCGGGCCTTTGCGTTCCTCGCGGATATCGGCCGATCGCGCGCTCACGCCCGCAACATGGAGGACAAGCCGCCGCGGCCCGGATTCGGCTTCGCGGCCTTCGAAGGCCAGGCCCGCCGCCTGCAATCCGTCGCCGACCAGCCGGCCGAGATCCTCGGCGGCGCGCGCCTGCATCCGGGCGGGAATTTCTTCGGAGAAAAGTTCGAGCAGCAAGTCGGGCATAGCGGAACCGTGGTTAAGTCGTGATGGCCGTCACGCCCGACAGTCCGGCGAGCCGGAGCGGTGGACATGGAAGCGCCGCGGTGGCACAGATTTCATGCCGCCGCGGGGCTGTGATCTTTCGATCCCGTTTGATAGTCCGTAATGCCGGGCCTGGAAACCGGGAAATCGCCGCCGCGGGCGTCTTTCAACCGCCGGTGACGGGCGGAAAGAAGGCGATTTCGCGAGCGCCCTCGATCGGCGCGTTGTGCTTCACATGGGTCTGATTGATGGCCGTGCGGATGATGTCGCCGCGCTCGAATGCGTTCTCGAATTCGGGCCCCCGCGTCTTCAGCCATGCGATCACGTCGGCGACCGTCCGCGCCTCCGCCGGCAGCTCGATGGTCTCCTCCGAGAGCCCGGCCTTTTCCCGGACCCAGGCGAAATACAGCAGCTTTACGCTCATTCTCTAATGCTCGTAGATGACGTGTTTCAGCGCGGCGCGGAAATAGTCGAAGCCGGTATATAGCGTCAGCACCGCCGAGATCCAAAGCAGCCCGATGCCGCCGTTGACCAGATCGCAGCCGCAGGCCTGGTTCCCGGCATTCCCGGAGAGCAGCACGCAGAGCGCCGCCATCTGCACGGTCGTCTTCCACTTCGCCATGCGGCTCACCGCCACCGTGACATTCAGCTCGGCGAGGAACTCGCGCAGGCCCGAAACCAGGATCTCACGGGATAATATGATGAGCGCGGCCCAGAACGACCAGCCGGAAATGGTCTGATCGGCCACCAGCAGCAGCAGCGCGGCGCCGACCAGCAGCTTGTCGGCTATCGGGTCGAGCATCCGCCCGAGCCGCGATTGCTGGCTCCAGGCCCTGGCCAGATAGCCGTCGAGAAAGTCGGTGATCCCGGCGAGGGCGAAGATCGAGACCGCGATCCAGCGCCAGCCTTGCCCGTCGGTAAAGAACATGATGCCGGCCAGCAGCGGAACGGCCGCGAGCCGGGCATAGGTCAGCAAATTCGGGATGCTCAATGAGTGTGAGCTTCGGACGGTCTGATCCATCAGCGCAACAGACCACTCCCAAACGCGCGCGTCAATCTCTGCGAGGCCGGCGGCGATCACATGGTTGTATTTGTCACTTGATATCGCGTGTGCGGCCCGCCTAGCCTTGTGCAAATGCAAGGCAAGGAGGCAGGGGCAATGGCTTTTCATGGCACAACGGCGATCGTGACCGGAGCGGCGAACGGTATCGGCCGGGCCATCGCCGGGCGCTTTGCGCGCGAGGGCGCGCATGTGGTGATCGCCGATGTCGACGAGACGGCCGGGCGCGCGGCCGCGGCGGCGCTGACCGCCGAGGGGCTCGCCGCGCGGTTCATGCGCTGCGATGTCGGCGATGAAGGCGAGGTGGGCGCGTTGATCGAGGGCGCGCTCGGCATCACCGGCCGGCTCGACGTGCTGGTTAACAACGCCGCCGTGCTCGACAGCGCCGACTTTCTCGACCTGGCGCCCGCCGAGTTCGACCGCGTCATCCGGGTCAATCTGCGCGGCTCGTTCCTCGCCGGACAGGCGGCCGCGCGGCAGATGGTTGCGCAGGTCAAGGCCGGCGGCGCGCCGGGCGCGATCGTCAACCTGTCCTCCGTCAATGCGATCTTCGCGCTGCCCGATCACGCCGCCTACTCGATCACCAAGGGCGGGATCTCCCAGCTCACCAAGGCCATGGCGCTATCCCTGGCGCGCTACGGCGTGCGCGTGAACGCCATCGGTCCGGGCAGCATCAATACCGGCGATGCTTGCGCAGGTCATGTCCGACGAGGCGGTTCGCAAGCGGATCCTGTCGCGCACGCCGCTCGGCCGGCTCGGCGAGGTCGAGGAGATCGCCGAAGTGGCGCTGTTCCTGGCCAGCCCCGCGGCCAGCTACATCACCGGCCAAACCATCTACGCCGACGGCGGACGGCTGCCGCTGAACTATACGGTGCCTGTCGAGGGGAGCTGAGCGCATCGGACCGAAAAGTGCGAAGCGGTTTTCGGATGAATCCGATGCGAGAATAAAAACCGGACCGAAAAGCATGTCCCCGCGGAGCCGAAGAGTGCGAAGCGGTTTTCGGATGAATCCGATGCGAGAACAAAAACCGGACCGAAAAGCATGTCCTCGCGGAGGCGAGGAGCGAATCGGTTTTCGGATAAATCCGATGCCAGAACAAGCAGATCGAGCCGCACCGCCTCTCTAAGCGGCACCAGCCTGGCTGGCAGCGATGCGGTCGCGGATCGCGGCCTCGGCGGCCTCGTTTTCGGCTGTTCGCGGCGCAAAGCGTGAGGCGATGAGGCAAGCCTCCGACCTCAGCATCACCCCATCCTCCAGGATCTTCAGGTGGTTGGCGCGCAAGGTCGTGCCCGTCGTGGTGATGTCGACGATGATCTCGGCGGTCTGCGCTGCGGGCGTGCCTTCGGTTGCGCCGAGACTTTCGACGAGCCGGTAGCTGGTGAGGCCCGCCTCGGCGAAGAAGCGGCGCGACAGGTTCATGTATTTGGTCGCGACCCGCAGCCGCCGGCCGTGCTCACGGGTAAACAGCACCGCCGCCTCTTCCAGATCGGCGATGGTCCACACGTCGATCCAGCACTCCGGAATGGCGACGACGACGTCGGCGCGGCCAAAACCGAGCCGGGCCAGGAACTCGCAGCGCGCCTCCGCATCGGCCATGTGCTCGCGGATCAGGTCCTCGCCGGTGACGCCGAGATGGATACGGCCGAGCTGCAGGTGGCGCGCGATTTCGGATGCGGAAAGATAGGCGATTTCGACATTCGGCAGCGAGGGCAGGGTGCCCCGATAGCCGCGCTCATGGCCGACCTTTTCGTAGGGAAGGCCGAGCCGGGCGAAGTAATCCGCCGCCTGCTCCATCAGCCGGCCCTTCGAGGGCACGCCGAGAATGAGCTTTTCCCCGCTCATAGCCCGCCTCCCGCAGCCGCAAGCAGACGCTCGGTATGGATCGCGGAGCCCACGGCGGGGGCATCGTTCGGCGCGCCGATCGTCGCCAGCAGCCCGTCATAGCGCCCGCCGCCGGCGATCTGGCCGGGCACGCCCTTGCCGGGGATCTCGAGCTGAAAGACGAAGCCGGAATAATATTCGAACTGGCGGCCGAAATCGGCGTCGAACAGCATGGCGTCGATATCGATATCGGCTTTCCGCATCAGCTCCAGGCGGCGGTGGCAGACGCCGAGCGAGGCGCTCAGATCGATCCCGGCGTCGTCTAGCAAGCGCCTCGATCGCCTGAAGCGAGGGTTCGGGCGCGCCCGAGATCGTCAGATAGCGCTCGATGAGGGTGATCACGTCGCCCGAGAGCGGCTTTTCGCCCATATCGGCGGCGGCGGACAGGAGGCGCGCGGTGATCTCGCCGACGTCGCGGGCGCCGAGAAATGTCAGCGCGTGGGCGTCGAGATAGGCGGCGACGGCGCGCTCGGCACGCGCCGGATCGTCGGACGGCAGCGAGGCGGCGAGGGCGGCGACGCCTGCATCGGGCAGGGCCGCAGGCGGCGAGGTCAGCCGCTGCAAGGCGCTGTGAAAGGTGCCGGGCCGCCAGAAATGGTGGATCAGGCGGTCGCGCCAGCGCTTCGGGATCGGCAGCACGCCGAGCAGGGCACGGAACAGGCCGAGATCGCCGCAGCGGATCTGAAATGCGTTGAGGCCGGTGAGCCGTACGGCTTCGACGATCAGCGCGAGCACCTCGGTTTCGGCGGCTTCTGCATCGCGATGGCCGAAATTCTCGATGCCGGCCTGGCGGAACTCGCGCGGGCGCAGGGCATCGGCGCCGCCCGGCTGATAGCGGAATGCCGGGCCGTTATAGGCGTAGCGGGCCTCGGCGTCCGCGGCCGGGTTGCGCTCCAGATAGATGCGGCAGGACGGGATGGTCAGGTCGGGGCGCAGGCATAGCTCCTGGCCGTCGGGGTCGGCGAAGACATAGGTGCGATTGCGCAGCGCCTCGCCGATGCGGTCGAGGAAGATGTCGGCCGGCTGGATGAAGGCCGGCGCCACACGCTCATAGCCGGCACGGGCGAAGACGCCCATGAATTCTTTCCGCCTGCGCTTCGAGCGCCTCGAATTGGGCCGCCGATTCCGCTGCCATGACCTACTCCGGAGCCCCGACATGGCGGGCGAGCACCGAGCGCACGGCCTCGACCAGCTCGTCCGTCTTCACCGAAAACTGTGCCGGACGGCCTTCGCGCCATTCCTGATGGTCGGCGATTTCCGCCGAGAGCCGCTCGCCCTCGATCAGGTCCTTGATGGTCACCTCGCCGCGATCGCGTTCGTCGCTCCCTTGAATGACGACGCACGGCGCGCCGCGCTTGTCGGCATATTTCATCTGCGCCTTCATACCCGAGGTGCCCAGATACATCTCCGCGCGGATGCCGGCGGCGCGCAGCGTCCGGGCCATGTCGTTGAAATCGGCGATGCGTTCCTTGTCCATCACCAGCACGACCACCGGGCCGGATGCGGCATCGGCTTTCAGTTTGCCGAGCGCCTGCAGCGCGGCGTAAAGGCGTGAAACGCCGATGGAGAAGCCGGTCGCGGGGATCTTGGTGCCCTTGAAGCGGGAGACGAGGCCGTCATAGCGCCCGCCGCCGCCGACCGAGCCGAAGCGGATGAGCTGGCCGTCCTCATTGCGTGCTTCGAAGGTCAGCTCGGCTTCGAACACCGGGCCGGTGTAATATTCCAGGCCGCGCACGACGAGCCGGATCGAAGCCGACGCTGCTCATCACCGATACCGGCGGCTCTCTATGCTAACTTATTGAGTCGTCCGTAGCTCATCTAAGCCATCCTGCAGATTTCGCTGCCTTCGATGAAAATTTCGATCGCCAGCAGGCCGCTGGTATCATGCGATCATTACCGATTTCTGCTCTGATCTAAATCGCTCGTCTGCGGCAATATGATGAATTATTCCATCAGATTGGTGATCTGTGACGTCTGCAATTCCGCGCCCTTTGTGAACGTCGCCGCTCTCGTCCTTCCGGCCCTTGCCCAGAAGTGCTCGAACGCCTTCGAGTTCCAAACTTGTCAAGCTTGTCGATCGCGCGCATACAGTCAGCCGCTGACCAGCATGTCTGGCTCGCCGTCAAGCGGAATGCCGATGCTTCCGATGACCCCATCGAGAATTTTTCGGTTGTTGACGCTTGATGACATAGTCGCCACGCAGAATCCCCAATGCCTCCAGCGTATCAGCGGCCAGCATGCACAGCTCGGCATCGGCGGCAACGCTTGTCCGTCCCGACCGTATCGGCGTCGAACTGCGTGAACTGGCGGAAGCGCCCCGGCCCGGGCTTCTCGTTGCGCCACACCGGGCCGGTTTGATAGCGGCGGAATGGCTTGGGCAGGCCGTCGTAATTCTGCGCGACGTAGCGGGCGAGCGGCGCGGTCAGGTCGTAGCGCAGTGACAGCCATTGCTCGTCCTCGTCCTGGAAGGAGAACACGCCTTCATTCGGCCTGTCCTGGTCGGGCAGGAATTTGCCGAGCGCATCGGTATATTCGAAGGCCGGCGTATCGAGCGGTTCGAAGCCGTAGGACTCGTAGACCTGCCGGATCGTGCCGAGCATCCGCTCGATGGCTCTGATTTCAGGTGCTTCGATATCCCGCATGCCCTTGGGAAGGCGCGCCTCCGGACGATTGTCCCGCTTCTTGCCGCTCATCACTGCCTCACACCACCTGAACCCATGAAGGCTCCCCGCTAAAGCCTCTCAGATCCGGATTCTCGTCTCGAAGGGCGATATTCGGACATAACGGGTTCCGATCGCGCGCTCATGTCCTGTGCTCAAGGCGTCCACCCGGCGGCTCCGCCGACCGCCGCCATAATCAGCGTCGCGGGAAAAGCGGTAATGCCTCCGGATGCCGTCGGCATCTTGAGCGTGTTCGATGCGACGCCGTTTGGCGCTGCTTCATGCTATTTGAGGCGGTTCTAGACGATTGCAATGCGGCCGGCAAGCGCGGGACGCTGCCGGCAGAAATGAGTGGGAATGAGATGAAATATGTGGGGCTGGAACCCGATCTCCCCAGCGCCGGGGGTATTAGACCCTCGGCGCGCAATCGAGGGGGATCGAAAGTTTAACTTAGCGTACGCGTTCGAAGTTTGGCCATTCGGTCTTTGAGGAGGAGTTTTTGCCGCTTTAGTTCAGCTACGTGCAGACTGTCTGAGGATGGCCTGGCTTCTTCTTCCTGGATGAGCTTGTCCAGAACACGATGTTTAGCCGATAGCTCCTCGACATGAGCGTCAAGTGCCATAGTAAACCTCCATTCTTGCTTTCACCCCGTCAAATCGGCTGCGAAGCCAATGTGACAGGGTTGTCATGATGGCAGAGCCAGAGACGAAAGTCTAATAGGTTTACTTCGTATCGGAGGGATTACTTTAGGTTGTGTAAAAGCTGTGGAGTTTTTGTCGGTTGCATCGCAAGGGGCGGCTGTGCGCCGTCCTTGAGCGTCCCGAATCGGCAATTGCGGACCTTGCCGGAACAGGCCCGGGGGCCGCTTTTTTGCAGCTATCGGAGAGCCTTAGGCGGCCAGGTCGAGCGCCTCGCTGAGACTGCGCAGGCGCTCCAGCGTGTCCTCCGCCTGGCGCCTTGTATCTTCGTCCTGGGCGTCGGCGAGGTCCTCTTCGGCGTTCTTGATTTCCCGCGCGATGAGATCGCGGTCGACCTGCGCGAGCGGGATTGCCTGCTCGGCGAGCACGCTGAGGCGGTCCGGACCGACATCGGCCAAGCCGCCGCGAACGTAGATTTCGCTCAGCTTGCCATCCATGCCGGGGATCCGCAGCACGCCCGGACGCAGCGTCGAGATCAACGGCGCATGGCGCGGCAGGACGGTGAAATCGCCCTCCGAACCCGGCACGATGACTTCCCCGACATCGGCGGAGACGAGGATCTTTTCCGGCGAGACGAGTTCGAATTTGAACGTTTCGGCCATGGCCGGCTCCTTAAGCTAGGCGGCCTCGGCGGCCAGATCCTCAGCCTTCTTGATGGCTTCCTCGATGGTGCCGACCATGTAGAACGCCTGCTCGGGCAGGTGGTCGTAGTCGCCATTGCAGAGGCCCTTGAAGCCCTTCACCGTATCGGCGACGTCGACGAGCACGCCGGACTTGCCGGTGAACACTTCGGCGACGTGGAAGGGCTGCGACAGGAAGCGCTCGATCTTGCGGGCGCGGGCCACCGTCAGCTTGTCCTCTTCCGACAGCTCGTCCATGCCGAGAATGGCGATGATGTCCTGAAGCGACTTGTATTTCTGCAGGATCGACTGGACCTGACGGGCAACGGCATAATGCTCCTCGCCGACGATGCGCGGATCGAGAATGCGGCTGGTGCTGTCGAGCGGATCGACGGCCGGATAGATGCCCTTCTCAGCGATCGAGCGTGAGAGCGTTGTGGTCGAGTCCAGATGCGCGAAGGTCGAGGCCGGCGCAGGGTCCGTGAGGTCATCGGCCGGCACGTAAACGGCCTGAACCGAAGTGATCGAGCCCTTGTCGGTCGAGGTGATGCGCTCCTGCAAGCTCGCCCATATCGGTGCCAAGCGTCGGCTGATAGCCCACGGCGGAGGGGATGCGCCCGAGAAGCGCGGATACTTCGGAGCCGGCCTGGGTGAAGCGGAAGATATTGTCGACGAACAGCAGCACGTCCTGGCCCTGATCACGGAAATATTCCGCAACGGCGAGGCCGGCCAGGCCGACGCGGGCGCGGGCTCCCGGAGGCTCGTTCATCTGTCCGAAGATCAGGGCGCATTTGGAACCCTTGGTCGAGCCGTTGTGCTTAGCCGGATCTTTGTTCACATCGGACTCGATCATCTCGTGGTAAAGATCGTTGCCCTCGCGTGTGCGTTCGCCGACGCCGGCGAACACCGAATAACCGCCATGAGCCTTGGCGATATTGTTGATCAGCTCCTGAATCAACACGGTTTTGCCGACGCCCGCACCGCCGAACAAGCCGACCTTTCCGCCCTTCACATAAGGCGCGAGCAAATCGATGACCTTGATGCCGGTGACGAGAATTTCCGCTTCGGTCGACTGTTCGACGAAGGACGGCGCGGGGGCGTGAATCGGGCGGCGCTCATTGCTCTTGATCGGGCCGGCTTCGTCCACCGGCTCGCCGATCACATTCATGATGCGGCCGAGCGTTTCCTC
Source organism: uncultured Alphaproteobacteria bacterium (assembly GCA_963727575.1). Lineage (GTDB taxonomy): Bacteria > Pseudomonadota > Alphaproteobacteria > Rhizobiales > Rhodomicrobiaceae > JAHQVI01. Next base: position 28,499 of record CAVSIA010000010.1, on the reverse strand, counting down.
GCCGACCGGCACGGCGATCACGTCGCCGGTATCGAGCACTTCCTGTCCGCGCACAAGCCTTCGGTGGCGTCCATGGCGATGGTGCGCACGGTGTTCTCGCCGAGATGCTGGGCGACTTCGAGAACCAGCCGCTTGCCCTGGTTCTGCGTCTCGAGCGCGTTGAGAATGGCGGGGAGGTGGCCGCTGAACTGCACGTCGACAACAGCGCCCGTGACCTGGCGAACGCGGCCAATCGTCTTTTCTCTTTCCATAAAAACCGTCCCGTCGTCTGTCGACTTAATGGAGCGCATGTCTGCTGCGCTGGTTCTCTAAAACTGCGTCCCGCCGTCCGGCGCACTCACGGCCCGCAGCCGCGGCGCGCCAGTACAGCGCATGCTAAAGCGCCTCGGCACCCGAGATGATCTCGATCAGTTCCTTGGTGATCATCGCCTGGCGGGTGCGGTTATATCTGAGGGTCAGCTTGTCGATCATTTCGCCGGCATTGCGCGTCGCGTTGTCCATCGCGGTCATCTGGGCGGCATAGAAGCCGGCAAGATTTTCCAGGAGCGCCCGGTAGACTCTGCGTGGCGATATTGCGCGGCAGGAGATCGCGCAGAATCTCCTCTTCCTCCGGCTCGAATTCGTAATCCGCATGAGGCTCGCTGGTGTCGGCCTCGCGCGGCTTCGGGCAGGCGGGCCGGGATGAGCTGCAGCGGTGTCGGCTTCTGCGTGATGATGTTCTTGAACTCGGAGAAAAACAGCGTGGCGACGTCGAATTCGCCATTGTCGAACATCTTCAGGACGCGTTTGGCGATACCGAGCGCCTCGCCATAGCCGAGCTGGCGGACCGCGCGCAGGTCGACGACGTCGATGATCAGCGAGCTGTAGTCGCGGCGCAGGATGTCGGCGCCCTTGCGGCCGACGCAGAGGATCTTGACCTGCTTGCCCTGGGCCCTGAGCGCCTGGATCCGCTGGCGGGCAAGGCGGGCGATGCTCGAATTGAAGGCGCCGGCGAGGCCGCGTTCCGCCGTCATTACGACGAGCAGATGCACATCGTCCTTTCCCGTGCCGACCAGCAGCGGCGATGCGCCTTCGCGCGAGCCGAGCCGGGCGTTCAGATTCGCAAGAATCGCATCCATATGCTCGGCATAGGGCCGCGCCGCCATGGCTGCTTCCTGAGCGCGGCGCAGCTTGGCCGCCGCGACCATCTGCATGGCCTTGGTGATTTTCCGCGTCGCCTTGACTGACGCGATCCGATTGCGAAGGTCCTTCAGACTGGGCATCGCTAACTCGCCGGCTCCGTTCTCACCTTACCGTGGCTCTTGTTTTGCGCGGGTCTAAGCCGCAAAGGTCTTGGAGAACTTCTCCAGCGCCCCCCGAAGGTCTTGCTCGGTGCCTTCGCTGAGAGCTTTCTTGTCGCGAATCTCGTCCAGCAGCGCCTGATTGCTGTCATGCATGAACAGCAGGAACTCCTTCTCGAAGCGCTGGATGGAATTGACCGGCAGCGCATCGAGAAAGCCCTTGGTGCCGGCATAGATGACGACGACCTGCTCCTCGATCGCGCAGCGGCGAGAATTGCGGCTGCTTGAGCAACTCGGTCAGCCGCGCGCCGCGGGCCAGCAGACGCTGCGTCGTCGCGTCGAGATCGGAGCCGAACTGCGCGAACGACGCCATTTCGCGATATTGCGCCAGCTCGCCCTTGAGAGAGCCCGCAACCTGCTTCATCGCCTTGATCTGGGCGGACGAGCCCACGCGCGACACCGAGATGCCGACATTCACGGCCGGCCGGATGCCCTGATAGAACAGGTCGGATTCCAGGAAGATCTGGCCGTCGGTGATCGAGATCACGTTGGTCGGAATATAGGCGGAAACGTCGTTCGCCTGGGTCTCGATGATCGGCAGCGCCGTCAGCGAGCCCGACGCCGTGGTCGTCGTTGAGCTTGGCGGCACGCTCAAGAAGCCGGCTGTGCACGTAGAACACGTCGCCCGGATAGGCTTCGCGTCCCGGCGGGCGGCGAAGCAGCAGCGACATCTGGCGATAGGCGACCGCCTGCTTGGACAGATCGTCATAGACGATCAGCGCGTGCATGCCGTTGTCGCGGAAATATTCGCCGAACGCGCAGCCGGCGTAAGGGGCGAGATATTGCAGCGGTGCCGGGTCGGACGCCGTGGCGGCGACGACGACGCTGTATTCCATGGCGCCGGTCTCTTCGAGCACCTTGACGAATTGCGCGACCGTGGACCGCTTCTGGCCGATAGCGACGTAGACGCAGTAAAGCTTCTGGCTCTCGTCGTCGCTCTCATTGACCGATTTCTGGTTGAGGATCGTGTCGAGCGCGACCGCGGTCTTGCCGGTCTGCCGGTCGCCGATGATCAGCTCGCGCTGGCCACGGCCGATCGGGATCAGCGCATCGATGGCCTTCAGCCCGGTCTGCATCGGCTCATGCACGGATTTGCGCGGCAGGATGCCCGGAGCCTTGACGTCGACCCGGCGCATCTCGGTCGACTTCGATCGGCCCGCGGCCGTCGATCGGATTGCCGAGGCCGTCGACGACACGGCCGAGGAGGCCCTTGCCGACAGGGACTTCGACGATCGCGCCGGTGCGCTTGACGGTGTCGCCTTCCTTGATGTCGCGGTTTTCGCCGAACACCACGATGCCGACATTGTCGACTTCGAGGTTCAGGGCCATGCCCTTCGTGCCGTTCGGGAACTCGACCATCTCGCCGGCCTGGACATTGTCGAGGCCGTAGACGCGGGCGATACCGTCGCCGATGGACAGCACCTGGCCGATTTCGGAAACTTCCGCTTCCTGGCCGAAATTTTTGATCTGTTCCTTCAGGATCGAAGAGATCTCAGATGGCCGGATTTCCATCAGCCTACCTCTTTCATGGCAATTTTCAGGTTGTTCAGTTTTGTACGGACCGAGCTGTCGACCATGCGGCTGCCGATCTTGACGACCAGGCCGCCGAGCAGCGCCGGGTCGACGCGTCTGTTGAGCGAAACGTCGCGGCCGGTCCTGGCCTTCAGCGTCGCCTTGAGCTCTTCCGTCTGCTCGTCGGTCAGCGCGATCGCGGACGTGACGTCTGCGGTGAGCTGGTTGCGGTGATTGGCGAGCAGGGTGCGGAAGGCTGAAATTACACCTCGCAGAACGAAAAGCCGCCGGTTCTTGGCCAGCAATTGCAGGAAGTTCGCGGTCATATTTGCGATGCCGGCTTTCGCGGCAATCGCGGCGATGGCATCGGACTGCTCGGCGGCCGAAAAGATCGGGCTGTTGACCAGGCGGGCGAAATCCGTACTCTCGGCGATCAGCGTGTCGATGCCGGTGAGGGACTCCGCCATCTCGTCGAGAATGTTCTCGTCGCGAGCGAGTTCAAACAGCGCGGTCGCATATCGTCCTGCGATTCCTGCAACAAGTGTCGTATCGCCAGCCAACTTAGCGTTCTTCCCTTTGTGAATTGCGGATTGACGGCCCGCCGGCAACTTTGCGCAAGCCAAACCATGTTCAGGGCGAAAAGCGCCTGAAACAGGGAGTTTGGAGAGTTGGATGGTTCTCTAACACAGCCTTCGTATGACTTGCAACAAGACGTAATCACGGATTCAATGCGGCGTATTGGCTCTTCTACCAATACGCTCGGGCCGCGCGCGGCTTCACCGACCCAACGGCGGCAAAAACCATGGGCCGCGCAATGGAATTTGCCTCCATTGCGATCGACTGGCGGCGCTTTCAGCATGGGCTGCTCAAGCCATCCGATCGCCCGCCTAATCTGTTTATAAAAAGCTGTACGGATCGATGTCGACGCTTAGCCTGATGCTGCCTTTGGCGGTCGGCGCGGCGCCCAGCCAGTGGCGCAGATAGGCCTGCAGATCGGCATCGCGGGTGGCCTTGACGAGCAGGCGGTAGCGGTAGCGGCCGCGGATCAGGGCGAGCGGGGCTTCTGCCGGACCGAGTACGGAGATCTTCGCCGACCGCGGGGCGGCATTGGTCAGAATACGCGCATAAGCATCGGCTTCCGGCTTGGTCTTGGCCGAGACGATCAGGGCGGCCAGACGCCCGAACGGAGGCATGCCGGCCTCGCGCCTTGCGGCGATCTCCTGGGCGAGGAAGCTTTCGCGATCGTTGGCGATGATCGCCTGCATCACCGGATGCTCGGGGAGATGCGTCTGAATGAGGCCGCGGCCGTCGACGCCGTCCTCGCGGCCGGCGCGTCCCGTGACCTGCGAAAGCAGCTGGAAGGTGCGCTCGGCCGCGCGCGGATCGCCCGTCGCCAGGCTGAGATCGCCGTCGACGACGCCGACCGTGGACAGATGCGGGAAATGATGGCCTTTGGCGACGAGCTGGGTGCCGATGATGATCGGCGCGTCGCCCGCCGCGATCTTCTCGATGATCTCGCGAAGCGTCTTCATGCCGGGGATCAGGTCGCTGGACAGGATCGCGGTCTCGATCCCCGGGAAGCGCTCGGCGACCTCTTCGGCGACGCGCTCCACGCCCGGCCCGCAGGGCACCAGCGAGTTTTCCGCGGAGCATTTCGGGCAGGTCTTCGGCACCGGCAGGGCAAAGCCGCAATGGTGGCAGGTGAGCTGCTGGCGGAAGCGGTGCTCCACGAGGCTCGCCGAGCATTGCGGGCATTCGATGCGGTGCCCGCAGGTGCGGCAGAGCGTCAGCGGAGCGTAGCCGCGCCGGTTGAGAAACAGCAGCGATTGCTGCCCGCGCTCGAGCGTCTCGGTCATCGCCTGGACCAGTGGCGGGCTCAGCCACCGGCCGCGCTCGGGCGGATCCTTGCGCAGATCGATGGCGGAGATTTCCGGCATCCGTGCGCCGGCGAAACGCTGCGGCAGGATCAGATGCGCGTAGCGGCCCTGCTGGGCGTTGACGACGCTTTCGAGCGAGGGCGTTGCCGAGCACAGCGCCACCGAGGCGCCGGTGATCGAGGCCCGCACGACCGCCATGTCGCGGCCCTGATAGGAGACGCGGTCCTCCTGCTTGAAGGCGTTGTCGTGCTCCTCGTCGACGATGATCAGGCCGAGATTGGCGAAGGGCAGGAACAGCGCCGAGCGCGCCCCGGCCACGACTTGCGCCTCGCCTTCGGCGACCGAGCGCCAGATCCGTGCACGTTCACCTTGCGAGATTGCCGAATGCCATTCCTGCGGGCGGCAGCCGAAACGCGCCTCGAACCGGTTGAGGAACTGGTTGGTGAGCGCGATTTCCGGCAGCATGATCAGCGCCTGCCGCTTCTGGCGCAGGCATTCGGCGACGGCTTCGAAATAGACCTCGGTCTTGCCGGAACCGGTCACGCCGTCGACCAGCGACACGGAAAAGCCGCCCGCCTGCAGACGCTGCCGAAGCGCGTGGGCGGCGTAGGACTGGGCATCGGAGAGCTCGGGCGGCGCGAAATCGGGCTTCGCCGGCGTCGGTTTCCAGCGCGGCAGCTCGACGCGCATGAAGGTGCCGGCCTTGGCCAGACCGTCGATGACGCCGTAGCTGACGCCGGCCCGTTCGGCGAGCGAGGCCTTCGTCCAGACCAGTCCGCCCTCGGCCGCCTCGATCGCCCGCTTGCGCTCCGTGGTCATACGGGTCGGCGGCGGGCCGGCGAGCCGGTATCCCCAGCGCGGCGTGTCCGGCGAGAACACCTCGCCGGCGCTCATCATCATCTTGAGCACCATGCCCTTGGGCGAGAGCGTGTAGCGGGCGACCCATTCGGCGAAGCGCCGGGCATTGGCGGGCAGCGGCGGCAGGGCGAAACGCTCGATGACGGCTTTCAGCTTGCGCGGATCGACGGCTTTGGCGTCCGGGTCGCGCTCCCAGACGACGCCGATTTCGCGGCGCGGCCCGATCGGCACCAGCACGAAGTCGCCGGGCTCGAGGCGTTCGTCCTCGGGCGGCAAATAGTCATAGGTGGTGTCGAGAGCGAGCGGCAGCAGCACGGGAACCGTCTCGATGCCGGCAAGCGCCTCCGTCCTGTCTTCGAAACCCAGCAGATCGGCCATCAGTGCGCCGTCACCGCCGGGTCAGGGCCGACAGGATCATGTAGACCACGATCGTGCCCACCACGGTCAGCACCAGGATCGGGATGTCCCCGGCCCAGCCATCGAACCGGTCGAAGCGGTCGAAGCGTTCGAATTCGCCGAAGCCGCGGCGCAGGATGAATGGCGCGGCGGCCTGGGCGAAGGCGATGCCGCCGAGCACCGAGAGGATCAGACGAACGAAGCGCCCGAAAAAGCTCCGCCGCTTGGGCGGGGCATAATTGTAGTTGCGCATGTTTTGCCGCGGCGCGACCTCGCGGCGTCCGTTGCCGAAGCCGAACACCTGCATGACCACCGCGACGATGACGCCGCTCGCAACCGAAAGAATGAGTTCCCGTAACATTCAAACCTCAATTTACGCTTTGCCCGGCCGAGCCCTGCCGTCAATCCCGCAGCCTCACGATATCCACCAGTTCAGTGCCGCCGGATCGCCTCATGCCGGGCGCGGGTGTATACCTTCTTTTGTCTTAACGCTTGCCATTGCGCGCCAGCTTGGCAGGATTGAGACGAAGCGCAGTTCGGAATTCGCCATGCAAAACGCCGGATCGCCGTCGATCGCTACGCTCTTTGTCTACGGCACCTTATTGAGGGCATTTGGCCATCCAATGGGAAAACGACTGCAAAGTCAAAGCCGCTATCTGGGCGCCGGCTCCATCGAAGGCAAGTTATACCGGCTTGGATGGTTCCCGGGCGTTGTGGAAACCGCAGACCCGCGCGACCGCGTTTTCGGCGAAGTGTTCCGCCTCGTCAACCCGGACCGGGGCTTCGCCTGGATCGACGATTACGAGGGCTGCGGGCCGCGCCATCCGGAACCGCTTCCCTACCAGCGCGTTATCGCGCCAGTCACGATGGATTCGGGAGACAAAGTCCCTGCGTGGGTCTACGTATATAAGGGGGCCGTCTCCAGGGCGCGGCTGATCCCTGACGGCCGATTTCTTCCGATCCGCGCGGAAAGGCCCTGACGCGGTCTGGTAAATCAACGCAGGCCTTGATGTCATCGAGAAAAGTCAGCTACATCTTTTTGCCCGCACTGGGCGCCGTTGATCAAGTCCGCTGAACTGCGAGTAAACCTAAGCGCTTGAATTTAAGCGACCTTCTACAGGACAACCCATGCCAACCCGCCTTTTCTACGATCTCCTGAAGCAGTCACTGGAAAGCAATGCCCGGATCGCCGAAAATCTTGCGACCTTCATGCAAGCGGCTCAGGGCAATCCGGTGAAGAAAACCCCGGAAGATCGTCCGTCGGCGACGAACGGCCCCGGGGCGCCGGCTGCGAGCGAGCCCGCGCGCGATGGCTGGGTCTATCGTTTCGGGGTGGGCAAGGCGGATGGGTCGGCGGAGTTGCGCGACCTGCTCGGCGGCAAGGGCGCCAATCTGGCCGAGATGTCCAATCTGGGCCTGCCGGTGCCGCCCGGCTTCACCATCTCCACCGAGATGTGCGCGCTGTACAATAAGAACGGCAGGCAGTTTCCCGACAAGCTGAAAGAGGAAGTCGAGGCCGCGCTCGCCAAGGTCGGCGAGGCGGTCGGGGCGACGTTCGGCGATCCGCAGAGCCCGCTTCTGGTCTCGGTGCGCTCCGGGCGCGCGCGCGTCGATGCCCGGCATGATGGACACCGTTCTCAATCTCGGCCTGAACGATGCGACGGTGGAAGGGCTGGCGTTGAAGTCCGGCGACAAGCGTTTCGCCTACGATTCCTATCGCCGCTTCATCCAGATGTATTCCGACGTCGTGCTCGGCGTCGATCATCACGTCTTCGAGGAGATCCTGGAGACCTACAAGGATACCGCCGGTTTCGAACTCGATACCGAGCTGACCGCCGACGACTGGAGCAAGGCGCTCGTCGAATACAAGGAGGCGGTCGAGCGCGAATACGGCCAGCCTTTCCCGCAGGACCCGAAAGAGCAGCTCTGGCGCGCCATCGCGGCCGTCTTCGATAGCTGGAACACGGCGCGCGCCGTCACCTATCGGCGTCTGCACGGCATTCCCGAGCATTGGGGCACCGCGGTCAACGTCCAGGCGATGGTGTTCGGCAATCGCGGCGACAGCAGCGCCACGGGCGTGGCCTTCACCCGCAATCCGGCGACCGGCGAGAAGCGGCTCTACGGCGAGTTCCTGGTCAACGCCCAGGGCGAGGACGTCGTCGCCGGCATCCGCACGCCGCAGCACCTCGACCGAGCAGTCGCGGATCGAGGCCGGCGAGACCAAGCCTTCGCTCGAAGGCGCTGATGCCGGAGCTGTTCGGCGAGCTTCGCGGCATCTACGAAAAGCTCGAAGCCCACTACCGCGACATGCAGGACATCGAATTCACCATCCAGGAAGGCAAACTCTGGATGCTGCAGACCCGCTCCGGCAAGCGCACCAGCAAGTCCGGCGCTGAAGATCGCGATCGACATGGCCGACGAGGGCCTGATCACGCATGAGGAAGCGGTCATGCGGATCGACCCGGCCCAGCTCGACCAGCTCCTGCACCCGATGCTCGACCCGAATGCCGAGAAGACCGTGCTGACCACCGGCCTGCCGGCCTCGCCGGGCGCGGCGACGGGCGAGATCGTCTTCGATGCCGACAAGGCGGAAAAGCTGAAGAACGAAGGCCGCATGGTCATCCTGGTCCGCACCGAGACCAGCCCGGAAGACATCCACGGCATGCACGCCGCGGCCGGCATCCTCACCGCGCGGGGCGGCATGACCTCGCACGCGGCGGTGGTCGCCCGCGGCATGGGACGGCCTTGCGTCTCCGGCGCCGGCGCGCATCCGCATCGACATGAAGGCGCGGACCATGTCGATCGGCGACACGCACGCTGAACGAGGGCGACATCATCACCATCGACGGCGCCAAGGGCCAGGTGATCGAAGGCAAGGTGCCGATGCTGCAGCCGGAGCTGTCCGGCGATTTCGGCAAGCTGATGGAATGGGCCGACAAGATCCGGCGGATGCGGGTGCGCACCAATGCCGAGACGCCCGCGCGACGCCAAGCAGGCCCGCGAATTCGGCGCCGAGGGCATCGGGCTTTCGCCGCACCGAGCACATGTTCTTCGACGACGAGCGCATCCTCGCCGTGCGCGAGATGATTCTCGCCTCCGACGAGGCCGGCCGGCGCGCGGCGCTGGCCAAGCTGCTGCCGGTCCAGCGTCAGGATTTCATCGAGCTGTTCGAGATCATGGCCGGCCTGCCGGTCACCATCCGCCTGCTCGACCCGCCGCTGCACGAGTTCCTGCCGCATCACGACGAGGAGATTCGCGAGGTCGCCGAAGCTGCTCGGCGCCGACGAGAGCCTGGTCCGCCACCGGCTCGCCCAGCTCAAGCGAATTCAACCCGATGCTCGGCCATCGCGGCTGCCGGCTGGCGATCACCTATCCGGAGATCACCGAAATGCAGGCCCGGGCGATCTTCGAAGCCGCCATCGAGGCCAGGCGCAAGACCGGCAAGCCGGTGTCGCCGGAGGTCATGGTCCCGCTGGTCGGCATCCGCAAGGAATTCGACATCGTGCGTGAGCGTCATCGACAAGGTTGCCGACGAGGTGTTCCAGGAGAACGCGGCGACAAGCGTCGACTACCAGGTCGGCACCATGATCGAGTTGCCGCGCGCCGCGTCTGCGCGCCGGCGAGATCGCCGAGGCGGCCGAGTTTTTCTCCTTCGGCACCAACGACCTGACCCAGACCGACGTTCGGCATCAGCCGCGACGATGCGGCCTCGCTTCCTCGGCGAATATGCGGCGCAGGGGCTCATCGAGGCCGATCCCTTCGTCACCATCGACCAGGAGGGCGTCGGCGAACTCGTCGCGATCGGCGCCGAGCGCGGCCGCGCGGCGCGGCCCGGCATCAAGCTGGGCATTTGCGGCGAACATGGCGGCGATCCGGCCTCGATCGACTTCTGCGAGCGGATCGGACTTGACTATGTCTCCTGCTCGCCTTATCGCGTGCCGGTCGCAAGACTGGCCGCGGCCCAGGCAACCCTTGTCGCCAAAGCCGGCAAGAGGCGTGGCGATTGACCGGGCGGGTCCCGTCAGGGCTTGACCGCGTCTCAATCGAAGCAGACTGTTGCAACCGGCGGCTTGGCGCATGACGGTGTTCGTGCCCGTAGCCGCCGGGCACATGCCCGGCCATGATGGCAGGCTGCGGATGAGAATCCGTAACGATTTCCTGTGACCCGCACCCTGAAATGCGGTTGGCCGCGTGCAGTCCTGGCCCTCGCCAAGGCTCGGCGGTGGTTGCGTGTGCCGGCAGTAATCCGGCAACAGATGAAATCTTTATGCACAATTTACGCGGGTACGCGCTATTCAGTGTGGTCCCTTTATAGCGATCTGAGATATGCGGGCACGTTAAGAGCGAGGAGCCGACATGGCGGATATCATTTATCTTGCCCTGATCTTTGCGGGCTATTCGGTCTGCTGGCTTGCGGTCATCGTCTGCGAACGGCTTTAAGGAAGTTGGATGAGCTTGGAATACATTATCGGCGGGGCGATCCTCGCGGTTCTGCTCGGCTACCTGCTTTACGTTCTCGTCAACGCACAGAAATTCTGACGCGGCATGACTGACGACACGGCCCAGCTCCTGCTTTTCGGCGTAGTTGTTCTTCTTCTGACGCCCGTCCTCGGCCGTTATATGGCGCGGGTCTATGCGGGCGAGCGCACCATTCTCTCGCCGGTGATCGCCCCGCTGGAGCACCTGATCTACCGGATCGCCGGGATCGATGCCGAGGCCGAGCAGCATTGGACGCGCTATGCCGCCTCGGTGATCGTCCTCAACCTGATGGGCGCGCTGGGCTTCTACGCAATCCTGCGGCTGCAGCACATCCTCCCGCTGAACCCGCGCAGTTTCGGCCCCGTCGAGCCGGCGCTCGCCTTCAACATCGCCATCAGCTTCATCACCAGCACCAACTGGCAGGCCTATGCCGGCGAGAGCACGCTGTCCTTCTTCAGCCAGATGGCGGGTTGCACGGTTTACAATTTCATCAGCACCGCCACGGCGATGGGCGTCGCCATCGCGGTGATGCGCGGCTTCACCACCAGCCAGACCCGGACACTGGGCAATTTTCATAAGGATTTCCTGCGCTCCAATCTCTACATCCTGCTGCCGATTTCGCTCATTGCCGCCCTGTTCCTGGCCTTCGAGGGCGTGCCGCAAAATCTAGGCGACTACGTCACCGTGAACACGGTGGAGGGCGGCGAGCAGGTGATCGCGCAAGGGCCGGTTGCCTCCCAGGTGGCGATCAAGATGTTCGGCACCAATGGCGGCGGTTTCTTCAACGCCAGCGGCGCCCATCCTTACGAAAACCCGACGCCGCTTTCGAACTTCATCCAGGCCGTGCTGATGCTGCTGGTCCCCGCCGGGCTGACCTACACATTCGGCAAGATGGCCGGCGATACGCGCCAGGGCTGGGCGCTGTTCGCGGTGATGGCGCTGTTGTTCGCAGGCGGCCTCATCGTCGTCTACTTCGCGGAAGGCGCCGGCAATCCGTTGCTGTCGGCGCTGCCGATCGACCAGACCGCGGGCAACATGGAGGGCAAGGAAGTCCGCTTCGGCACGGCGGGCTCGGCGCTCTGGGCGGTCGGGGCCAGCAGTACGGCGGCGGGCGCCGTCAACTCCATGCTCGACAGCTTCACCCCGATCGGCGGCCTCATTCCTCTCCTGAACGTCGAGCTCAGCGAGGTGATTTTCGGCGGCGCCGGATCGGGCTTTTACAATTACATCTTCTACATCGTTCTGGCGGTGTTTCTCGCCGGGCTCATGGTTGGCCGCTCGCCGATCTATCTGGGCAAGAAGATCGAGGTGCGCGAGATCAAGCTCGCCATGATCACCTTGCTGGTGGTGCCGCTCGGCATGCTGCTGCTGCCGGCGATTGCCATCATGATACCGAGCGCGGCGTCCTCGATGCACGATCCCGGTCCGCACGGACTGACCGAGCTGCTCTACGCCTATGCCTCGGCGACGGCGGCGAACGGCTCGGCCTTTGCCGGCTTCAACGGCGCCACGACCTTCCATCTGACCGCGCAAGGGATCGCGATGCTGTCCGGCCGCTACGCCTTCATCATCGGCGGGCTGGCCATCGGCGGATCGCTGGGCGCCAAGCGGACGGCGGCGGTCACCGTCGGCGCGGTGCCGACCCATACGCCGCTTTTCGTCGTGCTAATGATCTCGGTGATCTTCATCTTCGGCGCCATGACCTTCTTTCCCGCGCTCGCATTGGGCCCGCTCGCGGAGCATTTCGAAATGCTCACGGGCAAACATTTCTGATCGCGCGAGGACACCGTCCATGACCAGACAAAGAGGCGATCTGAGGTTCCTGGACGCAGCGATCCTGCGGCAATCGTTCTGGCCCGCCTTCAGGAAACTCAACCCTGTCTCGCTGATCCACAACCCGATCATCTTCGTCGTCGAGATCATCTCGGTGATGGCGACGCTGTTTCTCGTGGTCGAACTGCTCGAAGGCCGCGAACACGCCGCCATCCAGGCGCAGATCACCGCCTGGCTGTGGATCACGGTGCTGTTCGGCAATTTCGCCGAAGCGGTGGCGGAGCAGCGGGGCAAGGCGCGCGCCGAGAGCCTGCGCGCCACGCAGCAGGAGACGGCGGCCAAGCGCCTCGTCGCGGAGCACAGCATCAATTTCACCACGATCCGCAGCCGCGACCTGGTGACCGGCGACGTGGTTCTGGTCGAGGCGGGCGACATCATTCCCGCCGATGGCGAGGTCATCGAAGGCATCGCTTCGGTCGACGAGTTGGCCATTACCGGGGAATCCGCGTCCGTGATCCGCGAGTCCGGCGGCGACCGGTCCGGTGTCACGGGCGGCACCAAGGTGGTCTCGGACTGGCTGAAGGTCCGGGTCACGGTGCGCCCGGGCGGCAGCTTCCTCGACCGCATGATCGCCATGGTCGAAGGCGCAAAACGGCAGAAAACGCCGAGCGAGATCGCGCTGACGATCATGCTGGTCGGTCAGACAATTGTGTTTCTGATCGTCGTCGCCGCGCTCGCTCCGTTCTCGATCTATGCCGGCGCGGTGGTGCCGATCACCTTCCTGCTGGCGCTGCTCGTCACGCTGATCCCGACGACCATCGGCGCGCTCCTGTCGGCGATCGGCATCGCCGGGATGGACCGGCTGGTCAAAGCCAACGTCATCGCCAAATCGGGCCGCGCGGTGGAGGCCTGCGGTGACGTCGACACGCTGCTGCTTGACAAGACCGGCACCATCACGTTCGGCAACCGCATGGCCGACGATCTGAAGCCGCTGCCCGGCGTGCAGCTTCGCGAGCTTGCCGAAGCCGCCTATCTCGCCTCGCTCAGCGACGAGACGCCCGAGGGCAAGTCGATCATCGCGCTGGTGCGGCGGAAATTCGGCCAGATGGTCGAGGACCCCAAGATCATCCGCTTCATTCCGTTCAGCGCCGAGACGCGCATCAGCGGCGCCGATTTCAATCCGCATGGCGAGGTCCGCAAAGGGTCGGAGGACGCGATCCGCTCCTATGCCCGGATGGGCGAGAACTACCAGCTCACCCGCATCGTGCAGGACATCGCGCGGTGCGGCGGCACGCCCCTGGTCGTCGCCAAGGATCATCGCGTGCTCGGCGTGATCCATCTGAAGGACGTCATCAAGCCGCATATCCGCGACCGCTTCCAGCAATTGCGCAAGATGGGCGTGCGCACGGTGATGGTCACCGGCGACAATCCGCTGACGGCGGCGGCGATTGCGGCGGAAGCCGGCGTCGACGATTTTCTCGCCGAAACCACGCCCGAGCGGAAGCTGGAGCTGATCCGGAAATATCAGGCCGAGGGGCGTGTCGTGGCGATGTGCGGCGACGGCTCGAACGACGCGCCGGCGCTTGCCCAGGCCGATGTCGGCGTGGCCATGAATGACGGCACCCAGGCGGCCAAGGAGGCGGCCAATCTGGTCGACCTGGACAGCGATCCGACCAAGCTCATCGAAGTGGTGCGCGTCGGCAAGCAGCTCTTGATGAGCCGGGGCTCGCTGACCACCTTCTCGATCGCCAACGACGTCGCCAAGTTCATGACCATCCTGCCGCCGCTGTTCGCCATCGTCTATCCGGGCCTGGCGGCGCTCAACGTCATGGACCTGCACAGCGCCCAGAGCGCCATCCTGTCGTCGGTGATCTTCAATGCGCTGATCATCGTGGCGCTGATCCCCCTGGCGCTGAAGGGCGTCGACTACGAGCCGGCCAGCGCCGAAGCGCTGCTCAGCCGCAATCTGACGATTTACGGCCTGGGCGGGATCATCGTGCCGTTTGTGTCGATCAAGGTGATCGATCTCATCGTCGTCGGGCTGGGATTGGTTTAGGAAAGGCCAATGATCAAGGAATTCCGCATCGCATTTCTCCTCGTCGTCATCCTGACGCTGATCACCGGCATTGCCTATCCGCTCAGCGTGACCGGGATCGCGCAGATCGCTTTCCCGAGCGCCGCCGACGGCAGCCTTATCTACAATGCCGAGGGCGAGCCGATCGGCTCGGAGCTGATCGCGCAGAATTTCACGCGCCCGGAATATTTCCACCCGCGCCCCTCCGCCGTCGCCTATGACGCCGAGACCTCCGGCGGCACCAACATCGCGGCGTCGAACAAGCGCCTCATCGACAAGATCAAGGAGCGCACCGAGGCGACCCGCGCCGGCCTCGGCGAACGCCAGATCCCGATCGATCTCGTCACCGCCTCGGGCAGCGGGCTCGACCCGCATATCTCGCCCGCCGCAGCCTATACGCAGGCGCAGCGTATCGCCGGCTTGCGCAACATGGCCGAAGGCGATCTGTGGACGCTGATCGCCGCCAATGTCGAGGACCGCACCTTCAAGATCTTCGGCGAGCCGCGCGTCAACGTGCTGAAACTCAATCTCGCGCTGGATGCGCTTCCCAAGCGCAACGGCGCGGTGAAATAGCGCGGGCGCGGCGCCTTTCCCGTGGCGCAAGCCGCTCATTCGGCTGGCCGACGTCCGGAACAGTCCCTGGCGCGGCGGACAGCCTGCGAAAACCGCTTCGCACTTTTCGGCCAGATGCGCTAAGTGAGGGGCGGCAACCCTCCGGAGCGTCCCCTTGCAGCTATTCGCGGAGATTCTGACCGGCATCACCCTGCCGATCCTGGGCCTTGTCGCGCTCGGCTATGGCGTGCAGCGCCGGATGAGCTTCGACCTGGGCACGCTGACGCGGATGCAGGTCTACGTCCTGCTGCCCGGCGCGCTGATCTATTTCCCCTACGCCACCAAGTTGCCGCTCGACGCCGCCTGGCCGGTACTGTGGTTCTCGCTGTTTCACTTCGCCTTCCTGTTCGCGCTCGGCTGGGGGATTGCGGCGCTCGCCGGAATGGATCGCAATTTGTGCGCGCTGATGGCGATCGCCGCGTTCTTCTCCAATTCCGGCAATTACGGCATCCCGCTGATTCAGCTCACCTTTGCCGAAGACTACCGCTTCTATCAGACCGTCGTTCTCAGCCTCCATTCGATCCTGATCGTCCCTGTGTTGGTGCTGGCATTCCGATCCGAAGGTGATGGCCGGCGAGGAATCATGAACGCGCTGTTCGGCACGCCGATCCTGCCGGCGGCGGTGATCGGCTATGTGTTGAAAGGCTCCGGCATCGCCCTGCCGACGGTCTTCGAGGTGCCGCTCAGGCTGATCAGCGAAGCCTTCTCGCCGATGGCGCTGCTGCTGCTCGGCATTCAGCTCGCCGCCATCGAGGGAAAAATCGAACGCCGTCCGCTGGCTCTCGGCATCGTGCTGCGCATGGTCGTCGCCCCGGCAACCGCGTGGGGGTTCGCGGTGCTGTTCGGTTTTCCACAAGACCTGATCGCATTTTTCGTGGTCAGCGCCGCGGTGCCGGTCGGCGTGCTTCTGGCCATCTTCGCAGCCGAGTATAAGACGCATCCCGGGCTTGCTTCGATGATGGTGTTTCTGTCAACGGTACTGAGCGCGCTGGGGGTGACCGGCTGGGTCTATGCGGTGCGCTATGCCGGGCTTCAGTGAGGCTTGCCAAAAACGGTTACAAAAAAGATACGGAACGCGCGGCAGACGTGAGCCGTTCACACCAAGTTGAAGCGAAATCTGCACATTTGCCATTAGGCTGTCCGCGATCAAGTTCGGCTTAGGGCTGGGCCGGAAATCGTAGTTTATGGAAATAGTTAGGAAGGAAATTTGCTTATGAAGCGTGCGATCATCATCCTCGTTGCAATCTGCTTCGCAGCCGGCGGCCTGGCCTGGGCTCAGGATAATCCGATCAAGGAGCGTCAGGCGATCATGAAGAAGAACGGCGCCGACACCAAGCTTGCCACGCAAATGATCAAGGGCGAGAAGCCCTACGATGCCGCCGCCGCTGCCGAGGCGATGACGTCGATCAGCAATGTGATGGACAAGTTCGTCACGCTTTTCCCCGAAGGCTCCACCAGCAAGGATTCCTATGCCAAGCCGGAAATCTGGCAGGACATGGCGGATTTCAAATCGCACGCTCAAGAGGTAAAAGAAGCCAGCGCCGCTGCGGCCGAGGCCGCCCCCGCAGGCGTGGACACTTTCAAAGGCGCCTTCGTCAAGCTTGGGCAAGCCTGCAACGGCTGCCACGAGAAATACCGCATCAAGCAATAGGAATTTAGATGTACCGCCCGATTCTGACGGTCTTCGCCGCTCTGGCGCTTTGTGCCGGGGGCGTTTCGGCCCAGACGCCGGATGCCAAGACCGACGAGCCGAACGTCGCGAACGGGCGGTACTTGTATTTCGCTGGGGGATGCGCATCCTGTCACGCCGCGCCCGCATCGGACAAATGCGACGACCCCAAGACCAAGGACGATCTGAAGCCGGTCGGCGGCCGTTGCCTGAAGACCGGTTTCGGCACCTTTTACGTGCCCAACATCACGCCGGACGCCAAGACCGGGCTCGGCGGGTGGAGCGCCGACGACTTCGTCAAGGCGTTGACGAAAGGCAAGTCGCCGTCGGGCGCAAATCTCTATCCGGCCTTTCCCTACAGCTCCTACGAGCACATGAAGCGCACCGACATTCTCGACCTGTGGGCGTTTCTGCGCACGCTGGAGCCGGTTTCATCGACCGTGCCCGATCATGATCTGTCCTTCCCCTACAACATCCGCACTGGCCTTCTC
This sequence comes from uncultured Alphaproteobacteria bacterium, assembly GCA_963727575.1. Classification (GTDB taxonomy): domain Bacteria; phylum Pseudomonadota; class Alphaproteobacteria; order Rhizobiales; family Rhodomicrobiaceae; genus JAHQVI01. The sequence goes on along the minus strand of CAVSIA010000010.1, from coordinate 11,418 downwards.
GCGTGGAAGTGGCTCTATCTGGACGGCAAGACGTTCACGCCCGATCCGTCGAAATCGGCCCAGGTCAATCGCGGCGCCTATCTCGTCAAAGGGCCGGGCCATTGCGGGGAATGCCATACGCCGCGCGGCAAGCTCGGCGGGCCGATCGCCGCCAAGACGCTCGCCGGCGGGCCTGATCCGGAGGGCAAGGGCTTCATCCCGAACATCACCCCCGACGAGACCGGGATCGGCTCCTGGAGCGAAAAAGATATCGCCTTCGCCCTCGAAACCGGCTTCACGCCGGCGGGCGACGTCATGGGCGGCGCGATGGCCGAGGTGCAGCGGAACATGGCCACGCTGACCAAGGATGACCGCGAGGCGATCGCCGCCTATCTGAAGTCCGTTCCGCCCATCGCCAACAAGCGGCCGCCGAAGAAGAAGTAGCGCGTCGGGAACCCGATCCTGCGGAAAACCCTTACAAAAGAGGCGACGGGGCCGATTGGCTTTGCGCGCGGACCGCGAAAATGCGATCAAATACACGCGCACGTCATCCTTTGGAGTGACGAAACGGCGCCGCTTTGCAGCTAGGGTCCGATCAAAGGAGTCTGCACCATGGCGGAACGAATGTTGGACGCAACGGGGCTGGGTTGTCCCCTTCCGGTCCTCAAGGCGCGCAAGACGCTGCGCGAGATGCTTCCCGGCCAGACGCTTGAGGTGCTCGCCACCGATCCCGGAACGCTTGACGATTTTCCTGCTTTCTGCGCTTCGGATGGTCATGACCTGCTCGACGTCTCGACGATCGAGGGGAATGTCTACCGCTTCGTCATCAAAAACGGTGGTGAGGCAGTCTGAACCGGGCTCAATCGGCGCAGCGGCCTGCATAGCGGCCTTGAAATCCTGGCGGATTTTCCCCATCTTCGCGGGCTGTTGGCCGGCGGATCTGATCGTGCGCGCCTGGGTTGTGCGCAAAATCGCTTTACATTCGGCGCGGGTGGCGATATGCGACGCCCGCTGCCGTGGTCTTCTGCCGGCTCAGCATCGGATCAACAGCCATCGCGGAGGGCGCATGGAATGGAAAAATACCGCTGCGCGGAAGATCTCGTTCGCATCGACCGGCCCGAGCAGCCGGTTCTAGCCTTTCGTCCCCACGCGGCCGAACGGGCCGCTCGCTGGTTTCTCGACAATTTTCCCGGCAAATGCCTTTACGCAGTCAAGGCCAATGACGCGCCGCATACGCTCGACGCGCTGCATGCGGCCGGGATATGCGAATTCGACGTCGCCTCGCTGGTCGAGATCGAGCAACTCGCAAGGCTTCCAGGCGCCCGCGCGCATGTGATGCACCCGATCAAGTCGCGCGACTTGATCGGCTGCGCCTATTTCGAGCATGGCGTGCGCACCTTCGCGATCGACTGCGAGGCCGAGCTGGACAAGGTCGTGGCGGAGACCGGCAACGCCCGCGATCTGACGCTGATGGTGCGCATGGCGTGCCCGAACACGTTCAGCGAGATCCCGCTGGAGGACAAATTCGGCGTTTCCTGGTTCGAGGCGGCCGACCTGCTGCGCAAGACGCGGCAGGCGGGGGAGCGGCTTGGGCTGACCTTTCACGTCGGCTCGCAGGCTATGTCGCCCGAAGCCTACGGCCACGCTCTCAGAACCATGTCGCAGCACATCGTCCATGCCGGCGTCGTTGCCGACGTGATCGATGTCGGCGGCGGATTCCCGAGCGTCTATACGGGGCTCGAGCCGCCGGCGCTGTCCGATTATATGGACGAGATCCGCGAAGTCTTCGACCAGATCGCCGTCGGCTGGCATTGCGAATTGTGGGCCGAGCCGGGCCGCGCGCTGGTGGCCGAGGCCGAATCCGTGATCCTGCGGGTGGAAGGCCGGAAAGGCGACACGCTCTACATCAATGACGGCGCGTTCGGCGTGCTTTACGACGCTGCTCATCTGAACTTCGTCTATCCCGCCCGCCGCGTGGAGATCGGCGCGTCCCCGGCGCACCGGCCGCTCGCGCCTTTCGCGCTTTACGGCCCGACCTGCGACGACGTCGACCATATGAAGGGGCCGTTCCTGCTGCCGGCCGACATGGCCGAGGGCGATTATATCGAGATCGGCAATATCGGCGCTTATGGCCGGGTCATGGCGACGCGGTTCAACGGCTTCGGCTATTACGATGAAGCCATGCTGGAGGACGAGCCGATGCTGACCGCTTATGGCGTGGCCGAACCGGTTGCACAGCGCGGCGCGGCCGGGCGATGAACCGCAGGGCGTGGGCGCATCACTCGCGCCCCGGCCCCGACCCATTCTCGATATCGGCGACGACTCGGGCGCTTACCCTCCGCCGGCTGGGCGGGCGCCGTATACCGGCCTCTCGGGAAAGCTGCTTTGCCGGCATATTGCTTCGCACAAGGGCCGCATCCATGATTTCGAGCAATGGATTCCGGAATAAAGCGAGCCGGCAAAAGGATTTTCCAAACAGATCGCACCAACAAGTCTGCAAAGCGTAATCGTATTGGCTCTGTTCGCGTTGAGTATGGACTTCATCCAATGGCGGCGGCCAGTGCGAGGGGAACCCCGGATTTTTCCAGCGCTTGCCGCCAGCCGAGATAGTTCGGCAGATATTTCGTGGCCACGCCATTGAAACGGTCCAGCCACTTCTTGAAGCGGCTCACATAAGCGTTGATGGTCTGGATGTGCAGCACCTTTTCGTGCACATGCTCGCCGTGGCTGGCGATGATCAACTCGTATTCGATCGCCTCTTGTTTGGCGAAAGCGATCAGCGCCGGATCGCCGTCCATGCAAAGCAGAGTATCAGTCTTCGAAATCACGTCCTTCAGGACCGCGCTGACGGCGTCTTCCGAGCGATTGGGCAACACCGCATTCAGATGATGGCCGTAACGGTCACGTGCGATCAGGATCGGCGTTTGTTCGCCAGACAAGCCCGGCTTTTTAGCCTTGCCGCCGCGCTTCCTCGCCTTGCGCGGCAATTGCCGCTCGCCCTTCCTGCTTGCCAGAATGAAGCATTCATCGACCTCGACGATGCCGGTAAGTTGATGATCCCGAAGATCTTTCCGCGCACTCAGAAAGCGGTGCCGCCAGCGGAAAGAGGTGCTCGCATTCACGCCGGCCCGCACCGCAGCCGCGCGGACCGACTCAGAGGCGTTGAGGGCGTCGGCATATTTCAGCCAGCGGTCCCGCTTGCGAAGCCGGGCCAGCGGCGTATCGGTCAGGGCGTTGAACGTTCTGGCGCACGCCAGGCATTTGTAACGCCGCAGTCCTCGCGCCATCCCATGGCGATGAATGTGGCGTTCCTTGCAATGCGGGCATTTCAGATCGGCTTGAAACTTGCCATCAATTAGCTTTTGCGCCGTATCGCCCGTGCCCCGCTTGCTTATCGCATCGACCAGCTTGTGGGCCTGCGCGGGGGTCAGTTCCTCGATAAGTTCTGCCAGACGCCGTTTGAATTTGCGGTGCTCCATGATCGGCCTCCCATAATGAGAACTAATCAGGAACATTGAGCGACGTCAATCCCCATACTCTGCGCGAACAGAGCCATCGTATTAAATGTATCAGCTCTATTGGCGTAATCTGGTCGGGTATCTGTAAAAATCCTATAGAAATGTCGCAGCTATTATGTAAGCCTCCGAAGCTTAAACTCACTTGCTGCTGATGGGGCTCGCTTATGAAGCGCCTGATTTCAGCCCTTGCCATTTTCTTCTTGATGTCATCGGCCGCCGCGGCACTCTCGGATCTGCCGCAATATGATGTCGATCAATACTGCCGCAAACTTGCCGTGGCGACCTCGATGCTCAACGGTCACACGGTTGCCACTTGCGCCAACCGGGAACGCGCGGCCTATGACGGCCTCCGGGGCGAATGGGACCGGCACTCCAAGGGCGCTAAGGACTATTGCGTGACCCTGGTCAACAAAATCAACCCGTCCTACGTGCTGCTGACGACCTGCCTGAAGCAGACACAAAGATCCGCCGGCCGCGTCGGGCAATAGCGCACTTGGGCGTAGCGTCACGTCCGCTTGTGGGGCGGCGATGCCGGGATTCCGGCGGGCGCGATCAGCTCGTTTTACTTTCCCGCGGTGTTTCGGCATCGATATTCAGGACCTGATGGATCCTGGTCATCAATTCGCGGGGATCGATGGGCTTTGTGATGTAATCGTTCATGCCGAGAGCGAGATATTTCTCACGGTCCCCCGCCATGGCATCAGCCGTCAATGCGATGACCGGAAGGCTGCTCCAAGGCTCCGCGGAGCTGCGGATCGCCGCGATGGTCTGCGTTCCGTCCATCACCGGCATATGCGCGTCCAGCAGAACGAGGTCGAAAGGCTGCGCCGCCAGTTTTGCAAGTGCCTCCTCGCCGTTCGTTGCCTCCGTGATCACGCAGCCATGCGGTGCCAGGAACAGTTGGATCACCTGGCGGTTGGTCGCATTGTCGTCGGTGAGCAGCACCCGTGTCCCGCGGATATTGCTCCGGGGCGCACGCGGCCGCGCCGGTTCGCTCCGGCGGGGCGCTTCGTCGGCGGCCTCCCGCCCGGTGAAGGTCAGGACGAATGTGGATCCCACGCCCTTCCGGCTGGTGGCGCCGATATCGCCGCCCATGAGTCTGGCGAGTTGCCGCGAAATCGCCAGTCCCAGCCCGGTTCCGCCGAATTTGCGCGTCGTCGCCCCGTCGGCTTGCGTGAACACTGAAAAAAGCCGCGACAGCACCTCTTCGTTTATGCCCATACCTGTGTCGCTGACGGCAATCGAAACGAGATGGCTCCCATCGCTATCGCGCTGCGACGACACGGAGATTTCGATCCTCCCCCGATCCGTGAACTTGATGGCATTGGACAGGAGGTTGCTCACGCATTGGCGTACCCGAACCGGATCGTAAACAAGATGGCGCGGCAGCGCCGGGTCATAGTGAACGACGATTGCGAGCCCCTTCTCTTCCGCCCGCGTCTGAAAGAGTTGCCGCGTGCGCTCGATCGTGTGCTTCAGATCCCCGCATACCGGAGCGATCTCGAGCTTGCCGGCTTCGATTTTCGAGAAGTCCAGCACGTCATTGAGGAGAGCGGTCAGCAATTCGCCGGAATCCAGGATGACGTCGATCTTTTCCTGCTGATCCGGCGGCAAGCCGTCCGACGCGAGGGACTGTGCCATACCCAGCACGCCGTTGAGAGGCGTTCGGATTTCATGGCTCATATTGGCGAGGAACTCACTCTTGGCCCGGCTGCTGCTTTCGGCGGCGTCCTTGGCCATCCGCAAATCGTCCTCCATCGCCCTTACGCGCAGCGAGTTCGCTTTGAAGACGCTGAGCGCTTCAGCCATCGCCGCGATTTCGTCCTTCCCCTCGATGCGTTCGACCTCGGTATTGCTGAAATCATTGTTGGCAAAGGCGGTGGTCGCCCGGGCGAGCAGCCCCAGCTGCTGCGAAATCCGCCTGCTCAAAAAGAGGCTCGGCACGATGGTCAGAAGAAAAGCGATGAAGGCGGTGAAGAATGCCGTCCGTATCGCAGAGCCACCGGTCGCCTTGAGCTCTTCCGCGGCCGCATCCGCCCGGCTCCGAACCAGCGTGGTCAGTCTGTTCAGTCCCTCATGCACGGTCTTCAGCTCTTTGGCATACTCGACGGTCAGCGCTTCATTGGCCTGCCCGGCGGAAAAATTCTGCGCGAACCTGAAAACCTTCTGAGCCTGGGCCGACATGGCATTCAGATCCACGGCAAAGGCAGCGGCCTTTTCGCCATATGCGGCGGGGTTGCATTGCGCCAACTCGCCGACCTTCTGATGGATGGATTTCAGATTTTCGTCGATTTGGCGCCTGTAGGCGGAAAGCTTTTCCAGATCCAGTTCGGACGGCGCGCGATTCACGTTGCTGTGTATCTGCTCGACCCTCAGGCGGATCGCCCCGAGAAGGTTCGTCTCCGTCAGAGCAATCAATTGCATCCTATCGCCGCGCTCGGCCAGGGAATGCGCGGTCGTATAGTTCTCCAGGGCCAGAAGAGCGATCCCAACGAAGGCAAGCCCGACGATCGCCAGCAATCTGGTCTTGACTGACAGATCGTTGAGACGCGCGGTGATCATGGGGAGAGCCTTCCCAGGGACATCCTGAGAAGAGATTGGATCGCGGGCCGTGATATGGTCCTCAGCCGCCCGATCACGTCACAAGCCCGTGGAGCTGGCCAGCGCCGCTTTGGCCGCTTCGATGATCTTCGCCGCGTCCGGGCCAGGCGCGCCCAAACTCACAAGACTTAGCGGTTGCGAAATCACGTCGTCGGTCGTTACCCGGGCGACCTCATCGGTGATCGAGGCGACGCTGGTCAGCCCCAGAGCCGCCGGGAGCTGAGCCACTATTCTGTTTGCTTGAGGGGCAGAGGGCACCTCGCGGAGCTCGGCTTTGATTTCGCCTTCCTGCAATAGCCGGTTTTCCACCAGCGAGCGAATGCCGCCGCCCTTCATCTCGGCGACGACGATGATCGGAGCCTTCGGCCCGCCGACCTGGCTCCAATCTTTGATCTCCCCCTTCAGGATTGCGGCGAGCTGGCCCAGTTTGAGAGACCTGACCGGATTGGAGGGGTGCACCGCAAAGGCCACTTCGGACACGCCGATGCGGTGGGCGCGCAGATCCTTGCCGTCGAGCTCGCCCGGATGTTCCTGGTTGATTTTCGCGATCTCCAAGTCCAATCCGGCGGAAATCATGCCGAGGGCTGCTTTGCCGTCAGCTACGGCAAGCATTCCGCGCAAGGATCCATTGGGGATGATTTCGTATTTGACGCCGCTTGCCGTTTCGATGGCCGATTTCTTCGGCACCATCACTGCGTTGGCAACTGTCGTCGAACCCTGAATCATCAGTGGTCCGGCGGCGGCCTGCGAAGCGATGACGCCCGATCCGATCGCAATGCAAAGCAGGGTAGAGGCTAACAGGTTGTTCAGCATTGCGTTTCCAAGGCGTCCATACGCACAACACTCAAGTAGATGCCATGATCGACCTAATCCGCAGTAAAATTTGGCGTCCGATATTGATACATAACGGAATTGCGAACCAAGCCTTTAGCCCGCATTTCTCACACGGCTGAAGTCATGGCGTCGTCATCCGTCCGCTTGGCGTTCGGCGTTGCCGCGCGGCGTGCTTGTGGGTGGCGCGGACTGCGCGACCGGCTTCGAGAATCGGCTCGGGTTGTTCGATCTCCAGTGGGCCTCGGGGTATGCTGCGAAAGAGGCGCGTTGCAGCTTAGCGTGTCACGCGGGGGAGCCGCGGGCATGCGCGAGCCGGGCTGCGGCGAGACGCCATTCCGCGGCGGCCGGACAGGCGGATGCGAAGGCGATCTTGACCCGACGTGCACTGATTTTCACCAGCGCGCCGATCTTCAGCAGCTTCAGCCGGATGGTGCCACAGGTCGCGGCGGCAAGCTGCGTATGAGCCAGGCCGATCCGGCGCAGCGCGCAGAGCAGAACGTAAGCCATCGAGGCAAACCACAGGCGCAACTGGTTGGCCCGCATCGTTGCCGTGGAGGTACGGTCGGCGAACAGATCGCCTTGCGCCTCCTTGATGCGGTTTTCCATCTCGCCGCGCTTGCAATAGAGATCTTCGTAGAGCGGCTTGGCGCTCCAGGCGTCCGGCTTCAGCGAGGTGACGAGAAAGCGCGGGTTGGCTTCCCCGCCGGTCCATTCCGCCTTGCCGATCACGCGGCGGCGGCGCGACCAGGACCCCTTCGTCGACCACAGGAAATCCCGAAACACCCGCGCCGGCTTGCCTCCCGCGGCCTCCGACAGCCGCCGGGCGTCGGCCAACGCGTCCGCGATGCGGGCCTCCAGACGCGCGTTGCGGGCGAGGCCGAAGACATGGTCGACCTTGTTGGCCTCGCACCAGACCATCAGGGCCTCCCGGGCGAAGCCGGAATCGGCGCGCAAGATGATCTTCACCTTCGGCCAGCGCGCCCGGATCCGACCGACAATGCGCGCCGTCTCCTCGACCGCACCGGCGCTGCCGTCGATGTTCGACCGCCGAAGCTTGGCGGCCAGAAGATGGCGGCCGCAGAAGACGTAGAGCGGCAGGTAGCAATAGCAGTCGTAATAGCCGTGGAAGAACCGGCCTTCCTGATGGCCATGCAACGGATCGTCAGTGGCATCGAGGTCGAGCACGATCTCACGCGGCGGCTTGCCGTGCGCGTCGAGAAAAAAGTCGACGAACAGAGCCTCGATCGCTGCGCTGTCGTGGCCGATTTTATGATAACGCCCAGTGGTTCCCTCGGCCGGGGCATGCTCCAGCCGGTTCAGTGTGCTCTTGCCGGCCAGCGGTCCGGGCGTCGCGGTCGCGTGATCGAGCTTGCCGAGCAGTACACCGAGAACGGGATCGCGGCGCAACTCGTCATGGTCGACAAGATCCTCATAGCCCAGCGCCAGGCCGAACACACGCTGCGCGACCAACGTCTTCACCTCGTGCACCACGTAAGCAGGATGGCGGCGATCGCGAAAGCACGCGGCGAAGCGATCGACGAGTCGGAGCGCCTTGTCCGTCTCCCCAAGCAAAAGAGCCCCGGCATCCGAGGACACCATGCCGCCATCGAAATCCGCGACCACACGGCGTCCGCCCGCTCTTCCGAAATCAATCTCGTTCGGGCTACACTCTGTCAGCATCGGGGAACTCCCTCGAATTGGTATAACTCGTTCTCGCAAAACAAGTTTACACCGTCACAGGCCCCGATGCGCCGACGAACTCGTGAGAAATGCGGGTTAGCCCAGCGGCCGGCGCTGTCTCCGCCATGCCGGTCATTGTTCCGATCAAGATGCCTGCCGACGTCAGAACCCCCAGGAGCCGGCAAGCCGCAGCTGCAGCCAGATGATGGAGGGATAGGCGGCGAGCCAGGCCCAGAAGAAGCGGTTCAGGCCGAAGAGACAGGCGTTGGCCAGGTGAAAGATCGCGGCGATCGTCAGCCCAACGATCAGCGTCGGCTGCGTCAGCAAAGCGAGCGGAAACAGCAGCTCGAAGAGCATGACGCACCAGGACATCAGCCAGAGCAGACGCGGCCATCCGGCCAGCTCCCGCAGCGTCTCGCTGACGGGATAGGCGGAAAACAGGAACACATCGCGCAGCGCAGCGCCGCTGCGCCAGTCCGGATTGACGATCTTGACTGCGCCGGAGAGGACATAGGACAGCACGAGCTGCACGGCCAGATATCCGAACGCGACCTGCCGACAGTGCGGACTGGGCAGGAGATGCGCAAGACAGAGGCAGGTGAGAATGAGCAGGCTCATCCGATCACTGCCGCCGTTATAGGGGCCATCGAAGCGGCGCAGGATCATGAGTCCGAGGCCGAGAAGGGCGAGAGCGGTGGCGTCGGGCGCGACGCCGAGCATGAGCAGGAGGCTGAGGCCGGCGCGGGGAATGAACAGGATCCGTTCGTCCCATGCCGAGACGAAATGTTCGAGACTCTGCTGGAGCAGCGCGAAGCCCAGAAGCATCTCGGTCAGGCGGAGCGCGGCTTCGAACGTCATGACGAGGGTTCGGCATCAAGGGCGTGGACTGCGGAGCGGTAGACCTCCTCCCGCACGACCCGATCCTTGTCGCGGGTCAGGACGACGAACCGCATCTGGATATGCTGCGCGGTGCCGGTCGGGGGGCTGGTGCGGCGCAGGTCCGACCGGATCCGCGAGAGGATCTCGCGAATGCGCCTCTCCGATCCGCTCTCCAGGACTCGTTCGGTGCAGGTGACGAGAAAAAGCAACTCGTTCCAGCGCGGGTTCCAGAGCAGCCGCCCCAGTATGGCGTGCAGTGGCACATGGGCGGGGCGGGGCCGGAATTCCCGCCAGCTTGGCGGTGCCTCGTCCGCTGAGCCGAGCAAGGCGAGCTCGATGCGCGGCGAGGGCGCGACCATCGCAAAGAACCGCCAGGACGGAATCAATGCCGGGAGCAGCAGAGCGAGCATGCGTATCATCGGCGCATCGTCGCCAGATTTCATTAATGATGATCTAAGCGCCCTGGCCCCCGCGAGATGGACACCAGGCACGTTCACCGCGGCGCGCAAGGTGGAGGTGAGAGGAGCAGCCGCCGAAACGGAACCGTCGCGCGCAGTGATGGCATGGCGGCTGCACGCGAACTAAAATGGTGGAGCCGGAAGCGTATTTTCGAACCGCTTGTTCGAAACTCGGGCTGTTCGCCGCAACCGGTCTGGCATGCAATACTTAGTCGAAAAGGAAACGAAAATTATGGCTCTGATATTGTACTCACACCCTCTGGCTTCTTACTGCTGGAAGGCGATCATCGCTCTGTATGAAAACGGAACGCCGTTCGAAACGCGAATGGTCAATCTTGGCGATCCCGCGGCGAAGGCTGAGTTCATGGGACTGTGGCCAACTGCGAAAATGCCACTCCTGGACGACAATGGGACAATCGTCCCCGAGACATCCATCATCATTGAATATATCGATCAAAAGTACCCTGGAAAAACCAGGTTGTTCCCATCCGCTCAAGAAAATCGGCTGGAGGCGCGACTCTGGGACAGGATCTTCTACTGCTACGTCATGGACCCCATGCAGCGGTTTATCGCACAGCAAATTCGTTCCGAGGACGAAAGAGACGCCCGCACACTGAGCGAAGCATCGGCCGATCTTACCCGCGCTTACGATCTCATAGAGACGAAGCTTGGCGGCCGTGCCTGGGCCGCAGGCGATGCGTTCACCATCGCCGATTGTGCTGCTGCGCCAGCACTGTTTTACGCCAGCACGATCGTTCCATTTTCACACGGGGTTGCAAGCCTATTTCGAGCGGCTGGTCGCGCGTCCTTCAGTGCGACGCGTGATTGGCGAGGCAGTTCCGTTCTTTAAGTACTACCCTTTGTTCAATGCGATTCCTCGGCGGTTTTTGACGGATGCGCCCGATGCAAGCTAATGCGCACACCGCCAAGAGTGCGTACCTGTCGGATAACCCGCGATGCGTTCGGCCGTCTCGCCAATAGGGTGGACTTCAGCTACGAATGGTTCGATGAAAGACATCATCATTTGCGGGCTCCTCATGATTGAATTCGCCCTGCAGTCTGCTGCGCTCGCCGTGGAGCCGAAGTTTTCGGCAAATGACGTGCTCAGCGGCGTCGCGCTTACCACCGAGGCGTGTGACGGTCCCGGTCGGATCTTCCTGGACGTCGGCGGCAAATCGGAGTGCCTGCGCTTTTATGGAATTGCTCCCGAAGGGCATTCGGGAGACCCAATCGTTTATCTGGATGGCGACTGCGTCTATCAGGATGGCGACGCCCAAGATGGAAAACCAAATTGGGTCGTGCCGGGCTATTACACGGCGCTCAGTCCAATGAATTTACAGATTGAAGCTGAGCGGAACGCGATCTCGGCAAATCGTACGTTCACCAATCTCGCGCGGCCCGGGGTGTATGGCTCGACGGGCAACCATCTTGAGCGTCGTCGTGAGCGTGAGGTGGCCTTGGTCAATCGT
>CAVSIA010000009.1:0-247092 GCA_963727575.1 uncultured Alphaproteobacteria bacterium | reverse complement strand
GCCGCTGAACCATCGTATTGCTCAGGACGTAAGCGTCGAGCCATTCCTGGAAGAATTTCGCCGCGATGTAGCCGACGGTGAACAGCATCAGCGCCGCAAGGATCGAGGTGATCGACACGCGGACGCCCGCCACCTCGAAGCCGAACAGCGCCTGGCGCATCCAGCTCAGGATGTCGTAGCCGTCGAAGCCCCACAGCAGCAGGATGAACGGAACCGCGGCGATGACGATGGCCGCCTTGAGCAACAGCGTCACCGGCAAGGAGAGCTGCTCGCGCCGGCGTTCGCCGAGCCCCAGATCGTCCTTCAGCCAGCGCCCGGCAACGCTCGCCTCATCGGCCATGCTCTGGCCGAAGGCGTTGGCCGACAGGATCATCAGATAGGCGATGATCAGGATCGTGCTGGTGATGATGAGCTGGCCGGCGATGAAGCGCGCAAGCGACACATAGCCGAGAAAGGCCGCGCCGAGAATGGTCAGCGCGACCAGCCAGAGCGGCAGGCGGATATAGCTCGGCCCGATCGGCCGGCGCTTGCCGTTCTCCTCCGTGCCGCGGATCCGCAGGATCGAAATGATCAGGCCGGCGATCATCATGCTCGACAGAAAGCTCTGCCCGATGCTGACCGAGAACGGCATATAGGCGGCCTGCGTCACCGCACTGATGAAGAAGTCGAGGCCATAGACGGCGGCGAGGATCATCAGGCGGTGGTAGAGCCGGCGCGCCGGGCTATCCCCAAGCCGGATCAGCCGCCATTTCGGACGGCTGACGGCGAGCGCGCTCTTGGTGACCGCCTGGACCGTGGCGATGATGATCAGGGCGGCAATCGCGGCGAGCACCAGCTGATCGGCGGTCGGCGACAGAGGCCCCGCCTCCGACAGCGCCAGATAGAGCAGTCCGCCGGCGACGACCGTCGGCAGCGCGCGCAGCAGGATCACACGGCCGGCGGACGCGGCCCGTCGCCAGTCGGCCGGAAGGTCAAGCGCGGTCCATTCGCGCAGACGGTTGACCCGCCGGCGGGTGAGAAACGTGAGACCGGCCCAAAGCGCCAGCGCTGCCGCGACCATGGCGATAAAGCGGTTGCGGCCCTCGAGACTGTCCCACCAATGCGCGAGCATGAAGCCCATGCGCGTCACGCCGAGCGGGGTGTCCTTGGCGATGTCGCGCCAGAGATAGGGCGAAAGCGGGCTGCGTCCGCGTTCGAGAATCTCGCCCTCGAACAACGCCCGGCGCTTGTCGCGGGCTTGTGCGCCGAGGCTGTCGAGCCGCAGAAGCGCTTCATCCGCGGCCTTCAGCGCACCTTTCAGGCCGCCGACCGATCGGCTCAGTTCCGCGCGCTGATCGGCAATCTGCTTTGGCTCGGGCGGTTCGCTGTCACCGGGCGGGCTGCCGAGGCTTTCCAGCCGCGCCTCGAGATCGGGCAGGCGTGGCCGCTGTTCGTCGACATAGGCTTGGATGCGCGCGCGCAGATCGTCGATCCGGGCTCGAACCGCTTCGATATCGGTGCGCTTGGCGGTGGGCGAATCGAGCTTGGCGGCAATCTGGCCGAGAGCGATGGTCCAGCTCTCGATCGGGCTGGCGACGTCCGTCTGCTCCTTTGCCGCAGCCGTGTCGGCAGGGGGCGTCGGCAGCTCGATCGGATGCGGAAGCTGCGGGATCTGCGGCTGCTGCGCAACGGCGCTATACGGCGTAAGGCTGCCTGCCATGCAGAGCAAGACGGCCGCAGAAAGCCACAACCGCATATGGGCAGCCATCGAGGGTCAATTCGCTTGATCGTGGTGCAGGATCAGGGGCTCGTCGTCGGACGCGAAGGAGCGTTGCCCTCCAGGCTGCGGTCGGCGCGCGCCATGGCCTCGCCCAGCCCGTTCAGAACCGGCGTCTTGATCGGAATGCCGGTTTCGATGACCACGTCGACCGGGCCGCCGGTCATGATCAGATGCTCGACATTGTCGCGGCGGATCAGCACCAGGCGCCTGCGTCCGTCACCGAGGAGGCTTCGACGACGCCCAGCCGCTTCTGCTTGTTCTGAAACAGGGTCATGCCGCTGCCGCCCAGGCTCTGCCGTGCGATCCAGAATGCAAGACCCGCGAAGTGCGATCAATAGTGTAATGGAAATGATATAGACAACGCCGTCAGAACATTGCGTGTGACCCTTTTTTCTAAATATGGACGACCAAGGCACAGCCGATCCCCATATCTGCCCTCCAGCGAGCCGTCCCGGCCGACCCGCCACCCCATCCGTGTATAGCGGCTCCGCCGCGCAATTTTAACCGTTAAGTTCGATCCTTTCAGGCATCCTTGTCCCCAAGCAAGGGCAGGGGGATCCGCGGGGGCCGCTTAGCTGTTTATTTCGGCGCGTCGGGACCTCGGGAATTCAAGCCCTTTCGAGAATCGCTTTACCAAGGGGCCTATGATGCGAGGGCGAAGCAGCGCACCGACGACACCGCCATTCCTGCCGCGGCCGAATGACGACCGCGCCTTTCTGCGCCGGATCACCGGATTGGCCGGGGCGCTGATCGGCTGCGCGTTTCTGGCGCTCGCGCTGCGGGACCAGGCGACCTCGCTGGTTTTCGGCATCTTCGCGTTCTTCGCGATGATCGGCGTAGCCGCCTTGTTCTTCGCGGCGACCGGCCTTTTGCATTTCGGTCAGCGGACCGCCGCCGGCACGCCGGACCATACCCGCATCTATGCCGAAAATGCCGAGCATGGGGTGGCGCTGACCAACAAGGACGGCTCGACGCTGTTCGCCAATCCCGCCTATCGCCAGCTCGTCGGCGCTTCCGACATCTCCCCGTTCAGCGTCGAATCCGCGCTCGTGCGCCAGTTTGGCGGATCGGAGCCGTTTTTCCGGCTGATCCGCGCGGCGCGCGGGGCGAGACCGCGCATGAAGAGTTCCAGGCCGTCGGCGCTCCGGGGGCGGGGCGGTGGCTCCGGGCGTCCGTGCAGTCCATCCGGGGGCAGGGCGAGGCCGGCGCGCGCGATACGGTCTGCCTCTGGGAGGTGTCCGACGTTACGGCGCGGATGCAGCATGAAGCGACGCTTGCGCAGCGGCTCCGCGAGTTCCGCAGGCTTGTCGATCACGCGCCGGTCGGCATCTTCCTCGCCCGCCAGGACGGCGCGGTCTCCTTCGTCAACGCGACGCTGCGCGACTGGGTGGACCTTGGCGATCCGGAAAAGGACACCGCGCATCTGCTTTCATCGATCTTTCCCGATCAGGCCGGGCAGATGCTGCGCCGCGGGCGACGAACGGCCCCAGACCGAGAGCTTCAATTTCGACCTGATCAAGCGCGACGGCACCGCGATGGCGGTTTCCGTGATCCTGACGCGCAGCGCCAAAGGCGGCGGGGAGGATGCGGCCGAGCTTTTGGGCACGGTTCTGGAGCGTCACGCGGATTTCGACGGCGCGGCGCTGAAGAGCCAGATGGAGACGGTGTTCGGGCTGCTGAAATCGGCACCGGTCGCGGTGGCGGCAATCTCCGAGGACGGCGAGATCACCCGCAGCAATCTGGCCTTCGGCCGATTTGTCGGCGTGGTCCGTGACCTGGAGCATACCAGCCTCTACGAGCTGTTCGACGAGACGACGCGCGACAAGCTGCGCCAGGTGGTCGACAAGGCGGCGGCGCGCAAGGTCTCGCTTTCCCCGGTCGACATCACCACCGTGGAAGCCAAGCGCACCGGCCGGCTGTTCTTCAGCCCCGTGGTTGCGGCAACCGGCGGCGACAGCACCGCGCTGGTGTTCGGCATCGATACCTCCGAACAGCGGCTGCTCGAGGAGCAGATCGCGCAAGGCCAGAAGATGCAGGCGATCGGGCAGCTTGCCGGCGGCATCGCGCATGATTTCAACAACGTGCTGACCGCCATCATCGGCTTTTCCGACCTGCTGCTCGCCAATCACCGGCCGAGCGACCCGTCCTTCGCCGACCTCATGAACATCAAGAACAACGCCAACCGGGCAGCGGGTCTCGTCCGCCACCTGCTGGCGTTTTCGCGCAAGCAGACCCTGCGCCCGCAGGTGATGTCGCTGACCGATGCGCTTGAAGACCTGATGATCCTGCTCGACCAGCTTCTCGGCGAGAAGGTCAAGGCCAAGGTCATTCACGGGCGGGATCTGTGGCTGATCAAGGTCGACCCGACCCAGTTCCAGCAGGTGATCATCAATCTGGCCGTGAATGCGCGCGACGCCATGCCGGGCGGCGGCGAGCTGACCATCCGCACCGCCAATGTCAGCGAGCGGGAATTGGCCAAGCTCGGCCATGCGGTGATGGAGCCGGGCGAATATGTGCTTTGCGAGGTCAGCGATAGCGGCACGGGCATGCCGCCGGAGGTGATGGAGAAGATTTTCGAGCCGTTCTTCTCGACCAAGGAAGTCGGCAAAGGCACCGGTCTGGGCCTCTCCACGGTCTACGGCATTGTAAAGCAGACCGGCGGCTATATCTTTGCGGAAAGCGAAGTCGGCAGCGGGACGGTGTTCCGGATCTATCTGCCGCGCTGCGAGCAGCCGGTGGTTGCGCCGGAAGCGGCGGTGGAGAAGCCGCCGAAGAAGGAGGTTTCGCGCGATCTGACCGGCTCGGCGACCGTGCTGCTGGTCGAGGACGAGGATGCGGTGCGCAGTTTTGCCGCCCGCGCGCTTTCGACCCGCGGCTACCGTGTCCTGGAAGCGATCAGCGGCGTGCATGCGCTCGACGTGATGAACGAGCATGGCGCGGATGTCGATCTCGTCGTCAGCGACGTGGTCATGCCGGAGATGGACGGCCCGACACTGTTGAAACATCTGCGCAAGACCAATCCGCAGATCAAGATCATCTTCGTGTCCGGCTATGCGGAGGAGGCGTTCCGTAACAATCTGAGCGAAGGCGAGACGTTCACATTCCTTCCCAAACCCTTCTCCCTGAAAAAACTTGCCGCCGCCGTGAAGGAAGTTTTGGAAGAAGATTGAGCGGCAGGCGAAGGTCCATCTCGCCGCCCTCCCATGAGTAATCGTCCGGGTGCCTATAAGTAAAAAAACGAAGTGATTCGTGTTTCTTACGGCTTGCGGAAAGGAACAAAGTGTGTACATTTGTGCAAGATTGAAATGCACCCGGCGATATGAAATAAAGGAGCACGAGAATGGCGAAGGCGGATTTGCGCCTCGTAGAGGGGGCTGACATGGACAAGCAGAAAGCGCTCGAAGCCGCGCTGGGCCAGATCGAAAAGAATTTCGGCAAGGGCTCGATCATGCGGCTGGGCAAGAACGAGGTGCCGGCCGAAATCGAGTCGATCCCGACGGGCTCGCTCGGGCTCGACATCGCGCTCGGCATCGGCGGTCTTCCGCGCGGCCGCGTCATCGAGATTTTCGGCCCCGAATCCTCGGGCAAGACCACGCTGGCGCTGCATGTGATCGCCGAGGCGCAGAAAAAGCGGTGGCATTTGCGGCTTCGTCGACGCGGAACACGCACTCGATACGATTTATGCACGCAAGCTGGGCGTCAATCTCGAAGACCTGATCTTTTCCCAGCCCGACAGCGGCGAGCAGGCGCTGGAAATCACCGATACGCTGATCCGCTCCGGCGCGCTCGACGTCATCGTCGTCGACTCGGTCGCGGCGCTGACGCCGAAGGCCGAAATCGAAGGCGAGATGGGCGATGTGCTGCCCGGTATGCAGGCGCGGCTGATGAGCCAGGCGCTGCGCAAACTGACCGGCTCGATCTCCAAGTCGCACACCATCGTCATCTTCATCAACCAGATCCGCATGAAGATCGGCGTGATGTTCGGCAATCCGGAGACGACGACCGGCGGCAACGCTCTGAAATTCTACGCCTCCGTCCGCCTCGACATCCGCCGCATCGGCCAGATCAAGGAGCGCGACGAGGTGGTCGGCAACCAGACGCGGGTCAAGGTCGTCAAGAACAAGATCGCGCCGCCCTTCAAACAGATCGAATTCGACATCATGTATGGCGAAGGCATTTCCAAGCCGGGCGAGATCATCGATCTGGGCGTCAAGGCGGGCGTGGTCGAAAAGGCCGGCTCCTGGTTCTCCTATGAGGGTCAGCGCGTCGGCCAGGGCCGCGAGAACGCCAAGCTGTTTCTGAAGAGCAACCCGGAGATCGCGCGCAAGATCGAGAACGCGATCCGTCAGAATGCCGGCTTGATCGCCGAGCGCATTCTGGGAGGCGTCGAGGACGACGTGGAAGGAACCGATCCGATCGAGGATCGCGGCGACGAGCCGATCAAGCCGAAAAAGGCCGGATAGCCCGAAACGGGCGTTGAAAGCCGCTTAAAGCCCTGTTGGATTGCCGGGATTGTGGCGGGCTGTCGCTGGACAGCCCGCTTTGCCGGCGTTAGAGAAGAGACAAACTTTCGCCGAACTTTGTTAGATCCGGCATCCCGCCTCGTCCCGACGGCAAGGAGGCATGGGAGCGAGCCGCATAGCCGGGCCCATTCCGGGCGGCATGGAAGACATCGATGACCCGCACCAACGAAATCCGATCGGCATTTCTGAACTTCTTCAAGCGCAACACGCACGAGATCGTGCCGTCGAGCCCGCTCGTTCCGCATAACGATCCGACATTGATGTTCACCAATGCCGGCATGGTGCAGTTCAAGAATGTGTTCACCGGCCTGGAAAAACGCCCCTACAGCCGAGCGACGACCGCGCAGAAATGCGTGCGCGCCGGCGGCAAGCACAACGATCTCGACAATGTCGGATACACCGCGCGGCATCACACCTTCTTCGAGATGCTCGGCAATTTCTCCTTCGGCGATTATTTCAAGGACGTCGCCATCGAGTTGGCCTGGACGCTGATCACCAAGGAATTCGGCCTCGACAAGAAGCGGCTCCTGGCGACGGTCTATGCCGAGGACGAAGAGGCGTTCAAGCTCTGGCGCAAGATCAGCGGTCTGCCGGAGGAGCGCATCATCCGCATCGGCACCTCGGACAATTTCTGGGCGATGGGCGACACCGGACCGTGCGGGCCGTGCTCGGAGATCTTCTACGACCATGGCGACCACATCCCCGGCGGCCCGCCCGGCAGCCCGGACGAGGACGGCGACCGGTTCATCGAAATCTGGAACCTGGTCTTCATGCAATACGAGCAGCTTACGCCCGACAAGCGCGTCGACCTGCCCCGGCCGTCGATCGACACCGGCATGGGGCTCGAGCGCGTCGCGGCCGTGCTCCAGGGCGTTCACGACAATTACGACATCGACATCTTCAAGGCGCTGATCGCAGCCTCGGTCGAGGCGAGCGGCGTGGCGGCGAAGGGCGAGGCCCGGACCAGCCACCGCGTCATTGCCGACCATTTGCGCTCGACCAGCTTCCTGATTGCCGACGGCGTGCTGCCCTCCAATGAAGGACGCGGCTATGTGCTGCGCCGGATCATGCGCCGGGCGATGCGCCATGCCCATCTGCTGGGCGCGAGCGAGCCGCTGATGTGGCGGCTGGTGCCGGCGCTGATCCACGAGATGGGCCAAGCCTATCCGGAGCTGATTCGCGCCGAGCCGCTGATCACGGAAACGCTCAAGCTCGAGGAGACCCGCTTCCGCAAGACGCTCGAGCGCGGCCTGTCGCTGCTCGACGAGGCGACCGCCGATCTGGCGGGCGGCGATACGCTTCCGGGCGAGGTCGCGTTCAAGCTCTACGACACTTACGGCTTCCCCTTCGACCTGACGGAGGATGCCCTGAAGGCGCGCAATATCGGCGTCGACCGCGCCGCATTCGACGTCGCCATGGACCACCAGCGCGCCGAGGCGCGCAAGGCCTGGTCCGGCTCCGGCGAGGCCGCGACCGAGCGGGTCTGGTTCGAGCTCCGCGAACGGCTGGGCGCGACGGAATTTCTCGGCTACGAAATCGAGAAGGCAGAAGGCCAGATTGTCGCCATCATCAAGGGCGGCAAGGAGGTCAAGCAGCTCAAGAAGGGCGAGGAAGGCGCGATCATCGTCAACCAGACGCCGTTTTACGGCATGTCCGGCGGGCAGGTCGGCGACCGGGGCGAAATTCGCGGGCCCAAGGACGCGCTGTTCACCGTCCGCGATACGGAGAAGAAGCTCGGCGATCTCTTCGTCCATATCGGCGTGGCCGAGAAGGGGCCGTTCAAGGTCGGCGAAGCGGTCGAGCTGAATGTCGACCATGGCCGCCGCACGGCGATCCGCGCCAACCACTCGGCCACCCATCTGCTGCATGAGGCGCTGCGCCAGGTGCTCGGCACGCATGTCGCGCAGAAGGGCTCGCTGGTCGAGCCGGGCCGGCTGCGTTTCGACTTCTCGCATCCCAAGCCGATGACCGCGGAAGAGATCCAGACGGCGGAAGACCTCGCCAATGCGATGGTGCTGCAGAACGAGGCGGTGGTCACGCGGCTGATGGCGGTCGACGACGCGATCGCCTCCGGCGCCATGGCGCTGTTCGGCGAGAAATACGGCGACGAGGTGCGCGTCGTGTCGATGGGCACCGCGGCCGACGGCGAAAAGACCGGCAAGACCTATTCCGTCGAGCTGTGCGGCGGCACCCATGTGCGCAGGCTTGGCGATATCGGCCTGATCAAGGTGATCGCGGAAACCGCGGTCGGCGCCGGCGTGCGCCGTATCGAGGCGCTGACCGGAAGCGGCGCGCGGTCCTATCTGGGCGAGCAGGACCGTTTGGTCCGGGCGGCGGCCGGCGCGCTGAAGGTTCGGCCGGAGGAGCTTCCGGCACGTCTGACCGCCCTGATGGACGACAAGCGGCGTCTCGAGCGCGAACTGTCCGACGCAAAGAAAGCCATCGCCATGGGCGGCGGCGGAGCAGGGCGCAACGACAGCGCCGACGTCCGCCAGATCGGCGACGTCAAGCTGCTGGCGCGCACCGTGCAAGGCATCCCGCCGAAGGATCTGCGCGGGCTCGTCGATGAAGGCAAGCGCAAGATCGAGTCGGGCATCGTCGCCATTATCGGGGTCTCCGACGAAGGCAAAGCCGGCATCGTCGTCGGCGTAACCGACGACCTGACCGGCAGTTACAATGCCGTCGACCTCGTGCGGGCGGGCGCCGAAGCGCTGGGCGGCGGCGGCGGCGGCGGACGGCCCGACATGGCCCAGGCCGGCGGTCCGGACGGCAGCCAGGCCGAGGCGGCGCTCGCCGCAATCGAAAAGCAGGTTGCCGCCCATGCCGACCGGCTCACGGCGGGCGCGTAAAGCACCTCAGCGCGACGCCGGTCTACGATCCGGGGACGCTTCCGGATCGGCGCGTGCATTTCTGCTGCGGCTGCCGAGATCGGCTCGTCGTCGCGCCGAGGGTCACCGGCGAAGTCGCAGCCGCCCGTCACTGCGAAGCTTCGGAACCGCAACGCGGAGCCGGGAAGCGCGGGAGATAGCGCCGGCGCGAGGCAGCGCATCGTGGGGAAAACTGCTCCGGTCCGCGCAGCCATAGCCCGTCATAGCGCCCGCGACCGTTCCTCCGACATCAGGACATCCTTCGGCGGCTCCACAAGCGATGCGCCCATGCCGCCCTCCGCCGCCGCGACGTATTCCAGCAGTGGCGAAGAAATCGGTCCTTCATCGCATAGCCGTGATCGTCGAACACACGGGTGCGGCCGGTTGCGGCGACGATATGGTTGCCGTTGACGCCGCGACAGGGCCCGATCCGCAAGGCTTTCGTGTCCGGCGCGCCGTAGCGCTCCAGAAACGGGCGCCGCATGCGAAGAACACCCAGTCCGGAAGCGCTCAGCGCATCGCCTGATCCAATTTCCGGAATCCCCTCGGCCGCACCTGGTCCATTCAATGCTTCAGCGGGCCGATCAACTCGATCCGGTTCGTCCACACGCCGCCGCGGAAAGTCTCAGGCAGATCGGCGAGCAATGCCGCGCTGTCGATGCCGCCGGTAAAGTCGCCACCGTCATAGGGGCCGGTAATGAAAACCCGCGTGCCGGCCTTCTCCATCCGCGCAACCAGCCGGTTCGGATAGCCCCAGATCCAGGGCGCAATATTGATCGGCAGCAGCAGAACCGTGTTGCGGCACGATTGCGGCACATAGCCGGCCCAGCCAAGCGCTGCATAGGTGAGGAAACACCGCTTCAGGCTGGCCTTCGACATGACCGGAATGTCCGGCAGTTTCGACCGCAAATGTGCGATCGGCTTGTCGCCGCCATAGGCCGCCAGCAGCGCGCGCTGGGATCGCGACAGCCTTGCCAGCCGTGCCGCCAGCAGATCGCCCTCGGCGGGATCGTTGCTCTTGATGTTGATGAGAAAGCGTTTGTCCGGAAACCGCGCGAGCACCTCGTCGAGCGACGGCATGGCGCCGACGCCCTTGCCGCGGAACGGGAACGTCCGGCCGCCATCGGCGGTGTAGCCGTAGCCGACATCGAGCGCCTTCAGCTCCGCCAGGCTGTGCTCGCGGGTGACGCCGTGTCCCTCGGTGCGGCAATCCAGCGTCCAGTCGTGGATGACGGCGAATTGGCCGTCCGTCGTCGGATGGATATCGAACTCGACGATTTCGGCGCCAACGCGGAACGCTTCCTCCATCGAGGCGAGCGTGTTCTCCAGGAATGCGTGCGTCGGCGGACCAATGCGGCTTGCCGTGCAGGTCTGCGCATCGACGCCGTCATGGTCGAAGGTCTGATGCACGCCCCGATGGGCCAGAAGCGTCATCCGCCCGGGGCTCGGCCCGCGGAGCCAGGAGCTGTTCTGCGCCCACAGGCCGATCCCGAAGATCGCGAGGATGACGACCGTCCAGGCCAGCGTACGAAGCATGATGCGGCCCCTTAGTGAAAACGAAGACGCCGCGGATTGCCGCCCGCGGCGCCCAAGCTGTTTCACGGTAAAGGCAGCTATTTCATGGCCTTCTGCAGGTTTTCGTCGATCTTGTCGATGAAGCCTTCGGTCGACAGCCAGGCCTGCTGGTCGCCGACAAGAAGCGCGAGATCCTTGGTCATCGAGCCGCACTCGATGGTGTCGACGACGACCTTTTCGAGCGTCTCGGCGAATTTGGCGAGTTCGGCGTTGCCGTCGAGCTTGGCGCGGTGTTTGAGTCCGCGCGACCAGGCGAAGATCGAGGCCGTCGAATTGGTCGAGGTCTCCTTGCCCTTCTCGTGCTCGCGAAAATGGCGCGTCACCGTACCGTGCGCGGCTTCAGCCTCGACGGTCTTGCCGTCCGGTGTCATCAGCACCGAGGTCATCAGGCCGAGCGAGCCGTAGCCTTGGGCGATGGTGTCGGACTGTACGTCGCCGTCATAGTTCTTGCACGCCCAGACGAAACCGCCCGACCATTTCAGCGCGGCGGCGACCATGTCGTCGATCAGCCGGTGCTCGTAGGTGATCTTCTTGGCGGCGAACTGGTCCTTGAACTCCGCCTCGTAGACCTCGGCGAAGATGTCCTTGAAGCGCCCGTCATAGGCTTTGAGGATGGTATTTTTCGTCGACAGGTAAAGCGGATAGCCGCGATTGAGCGCGAAATTCATGCTGGCGCGGGCGAAGTCGCGGATCGAATCGTCGAGATTGTACATCGCCATGGCGACGCCGGCATCGGGGAAGTCGAATACCTCGTGCTCGATGGTCTGGCTGCCGTCCGCCGCCTGCCAGCGGATCGTCATCTTGCCCTTGCCGGGCACTTTGAAATCGGTGGCGCGGTACTGGTCGCCGTAAGCGTGGCGGCCGACGACGATCGGCTGCGTCCAGCCCGGAACCAGGCGCGGAACGTTCCGGCAGATGATCGGCTCGCGGAAAATCACCCCCCCCAGGATGTTGCGGATGGTGCCGTTCGGAGATTTCCACATCTTTTTGAGTTTGAATTCCTCGACGCGCGCCTCGTCCGGGGTAATGGTCGCGCATTTGATGCCGACGCCGTGCTGTTTGATGGCATTGGCGGCGTCGACGGTGACCTGATCGTCGGTCGCGTCGCGGTTCTCGACGGACAGATCGTAATAGAGCAGGTTGATATCCAGATAAGGATGGATGAGTTTGTCCTTGATAAGCTGCCAGATAATGCGTGTCATCTCGTCGCCGTCGAGTTCGACGACGGGATTGGCAACCTTGATTTTGCTCATGTTCAGTCCTCAACCTGCTGATGGGGGCCCGGCTGTCGCTCCGCCGTTCGGTTGCACCATAATCGAGGTGTGCAGGCGCGCCAAGTCGCCTAAAGGTAAGTCCTCATGGAAAATGTGACGCCGAGCGCGCCACGGGAAAACGGTGATTCGGACGGCGTCGCGCCAGCGCCGCCTGCTGCTGATTCTGGTCGAGCCGCAGCTCGCGGAGAATATCGGGCAGGCGGCCCGGGCGATGGCCAATTTCGATCTGAAGGAGCTGCGCCTCGTCGCCCCGCGCGATGCCTGGCCGAACCCGATCGCGTTCAGGAACGCTTCGGGCGCCAAGACCATCCTGGAAAACGCGAAGGAATTCGCCACGCTCGAGGATGCTATCGCGGATCTGCATTATGTCGGGGCGACCACCGCGCGCATCCGGCATATGACCAAGCCGGTGCTCAATCCGGAGAGCGCGGCGCGGGAATTCGCCGGCCGTGCGGCGAGCGGGGCGCGATGCGGGATCCTGTTCGGACGCGAACGCTGGGGGCTGGAGAATGACGATGTCGCGCTGGCGGACGCGCTGATCATCGCCCCCGTCAACCCCGCCTTCGCCTCGATCAACCTCGCCCAGGCCGTCCTGCTGATGGGCTATGAATGGCGCAAGCTGACCGCCGGAGACTCGCTCGGCCGGGCGACCCGTTTCGACGGTCCCGCGCAGGAGGGCATCCAGCCGTCGCGATGCAATCCGGCCACACGTGAGGAGCTTCTCCACTTCTTTGCCCATATCGAAACAGAATTATCCGACGCGGGCTTTTTCAAAACTGACGACAAGCGCCCAACCATGGTACGTAACATCCGGACCATGTTCTTGCGGGCCTCGTTAACCGCCCAAGAGGTGAAGACTTTAAGAGGGATCGTAAGTGCGTTAACAACGCTGCGGCGCTCGCGCCACAGGGTGGAGTAGACGGGCCACAGCGGTCATAGTTATGCCGCGTTTATGGTATTGCGGTTGCGTTAAGAGAGTGGCAACTTTCGGCCCGCGCAAGGACGACAGGGCAGGGGATGCGAATGATCATGTTGAGACGATTGGGATGTGTACTTGGGCTTTTTGCCGGCCTCGCATTTGCTGCCGGGGCGACGGCGCAAACGAGCGCTGCCGCCAAGGGCGACAAGGAAGAAGAAGCGAACGGCCAGCTGAGCGTCAAGTCCGTGAAGCTGATTACCGGCTTCGCGCTGTCGACGATTCCGAGTGAGATCAAGCAGCCCGACGGAACGGTTCTCAAAATCGATACCAAGAACCTGGAGAAGATCCTTGTGCCGCTCGACGATGCGCGCCGGATCATCATGGTGGCGCGCAATTCTGCCCATGCGCAGATGTGCGAGATGCCCGAGCTCCAGGCCGAGAACTATCTGGCGTTGATGCGCTCGGAGCAGGCGAAGAAGAAATGGTCCCAGGAGCAGATGCTGTTCATCAACCGCCTTCACCTGTTCACGGTGATGTGGCTGACGGGCAATGTGCGCTTCATGGAGAAGGACGGCAAAAAAGAGCCGCAGGTCATTTCCGAGCCGGATAAGAATGCCAAAAAGGAATGCAGCGCCGAGGAAAAGGAAAAGGTTAAGACCAATATCGAGTCTTTCCTGAAGACGGCGCAGAAATCTTAAGCGGCAAGTGGCGTCCCGACGTTGACAGGGCGCCGCCGCTTCGGCTATCAGAGTGCGAGGCGGGCCGTAGGGTCCGCCTTTTCTCATGCCCGTGGCGGCTGAATCTGTGACGTCGCCTGTCGTTTTCCGGCCGTCGTTAACGCGGTTGCGGGCCGGAACAAGGAGGAGGGCATGGTCAATTTGTCCAATCTCATTTCCTTTCGGAGACAAACATGACCAAGCGCATCAGCGCGAAATACAAGATCGACCGCCGTCTCGGTGAAAATATCTGGGGACGGCCGAAGAGCCCTGTCAATAAGCGCGAATACGGCCCCGGCCAGCACGGCCAGCGCCGTCGCGGCAAGCCGTCCGATTTCGGCATCCAGCTGCGTGCCAAGCAGAAGCTCAAGGGCTATTACGGCAACATCACCGAACGCCAGTTCAGAAAGATCTACGCGGAAGCGACGCGCCTGAAGGGCGATATGTCGGAAAACCTGATCGGGCTGCTCGAGCGCCGTCTCGACGCCGTGATCTACCGCGCCAAATTCGTGCCGACGGTGTTCGCCGCGCGCCAGTTCGTCGGCCACGGCCATATCCTGGTCAACGGCAAGCGCGTCAACATTCCGAGCTATCGCTGCCGTCCGGGCGACGTCGTCGAGATCAAGGAAGGCTCGCGCCAGATGATCCTGGTCCTCGAAGCCGTGCAGAGCAACGAGCGCGACGTGCCGGACTATATCGAGGCCGACCACTCCAAGATGAGGGCCACCTTCGCCCGCATCCCGCAGCTTACCGACGTGCCCTATCCGGTCCGGATGGAACCCAATCTGGTTATCGAGTTCTATTCGCGGTAACGGGCCGGTTGCGGCGGGGCCGGCGCTGCCTCCGGCAAGCTCCCCGCCTCGACGACCATGCGGCGACGCCGCCTTGCAAGCATTGCAAAGCCTTCTCCGAAAGGGGAGGGCTTTATGCTTCTGTGGTCGGGCTGCGAAGCACGCCGTTGAACGCCAGCCGGTTGCGGTCGATCTCGCGCTCGGGCGGCGGCTCCAGCATATCCTGCTCGCGTTTCGCCTCCGCTTCACGCTCCATGTCGTTTTCGATCATCGCCGTGGCGATCATCGTCAGGATGACGGCGGAGGCGAAGAGATAGATGCCGGGCATCGAGGCCGCGTCGGCAAGGTTCGTCGCCTTGGCGTAAAACACCACCAGCGCCAGCACCAGCACGTCGAGCATCGACCATTTGCCCAGCCAGGACAGCCGCTTCAGCCATTCGCCGGCGCGGTTCGGCTGGATATGGCGGATGGAATACAGGGCGAGCAGATAGAGCAGCTTGAGGAACGGGAAGACGATCGAGAACAGCAGCACGACCGTCGCCAGGACGATCTCGCCGGAATAATAAAGCTCGGTGACGACCGAAACCAGCGAGTGGACGTCCGTCCAGATATAGAAGCGGGTCAGCCGGATGATCGGCAGCGTCAGGCCGAGCACCAGGCAAATCGTTGCGCCGATGATCAGGAGGCCCAGAAGAAAAGATTGCCTCGTGCTGCTCATGAACGCCGCCCCGTGCCGGCCCCGGCGGTGAGCACCTCACCTTGCGCGGTGCGGTGCCCCTGTTTGCTATGTCGAACGGCGCCGATGATGCGCCTGGATTTCGCGATGCGCTGGGGCCTCACGTCTTCCTCTTTCCGGCGCCATGAAGACTTATGCCATCGCCTTCGAGATCTCGACGCCCTTCTCCGTCAGGTGCTGTTCGAGCTCTCCGGACTGGAACATCTCGGTGACGATATCGCAGCCGCCGAGGAACTCGCCTTTGACGTAGAGCTGCGGGATCGTCGGCCAGTTCGAATAGGCCTTGATTCCGTCGCGCACGCTCATGTCGTCGAGAACGTTGATGTCCTTGAACTGCAAGCCGAGATAGTTGAGGATCTGCGTCACACGGCCGGAAAAACCGCATTGCGGGAAATCCTTCGTGCCCTTCATGAACAGCACGACATCGTTGTTCTTGACCTGCTCGTCGATCCAGTTTTTTACCTGATCTTCGCTCATAATCGTCCTTTCATCCGTTCGTAGCGGTCAGCCCGTCGCCGCGCATTGCGGTCCAGGCCCGGGGCGTTTCCCCCGCAAAAATCTCGCCATATCCTACATCAATTCACACCAAGCCGCCATCCGCCGGAAATGGCGATTGCACGGCCTGTCGACAAGCGGCGCCGAGGCGACTTGGACCGGCAGGCCCGGCCACTACGCTTGCCCGGGCACCGAAGTCTGCAGCGCCAGGGCATGAAGCGCCCCGCCCATATTGCCGCGCAGTGCATCGTAAACCATCTGATGCTGCTGTACCCGGCTCTTGCCGCGAAATGCCTCGGAGACCACCGATGCGGCGTAATGATCGCCGTCCCCGGCAAGGTCTTTGATCGTCACCTCGGCGTCGGGCAGTTTCTCGCGGATCATGTCCTCGATATCCTTCGCGCTCATCGGCATGGCTTCACCCCTTGCATCGTTTGAAGGCCGCGGCGGCCGCTGAGAGTATATGTCGGTTCAGATCTCACCGAAATAAGAGGGAAACCACGCCTCGAACGCGCCGCGCAGCTTTTCGAGCGGCAGTCCGCCCTCGCCGGCCAAGCCGATCAGGTCGCCGCCGGCATGGCCGACGATCCGTGCAGGAAGCTCGGCCTCGATCGCCTTTTCCACGAGAACGTCGGCATCCTCGGGCGCGACGCCGAGCAGGTATCGGCCCTGTTCCTCGCCGAAATAGTACGCATGGCGCGGCAGAGGTCCCTCATGCGCTTCCAGGCTTGCCCCGATCTTGCCGGCAAGCGCCATTTCCGCGATGGCGACCAGCATCCCGCCATCCGAGATGTCGTGAACGGTGTTGCAGAACCCGTCGCGGATGAGGCCGCGCACGAACTGGCCGGCGCGCTTTTCGGCGTCGAGGTCGACAAAGGGCGGCGCGCCTTCATAGCTGCCGGCAAACAGCTTCTGATAGATCGACTGGCCGAGATGGCCGCTGACCGCGCCGACGAGAACGATCGCCTGTCCCGGCTTCAGCGCGACCGTCGCCGAGCGGGCGAGGTCCGGGATCAGCCCGATCGCGCCGATTCCCGGCGTCGGCGGGATGGCGACGCCGTTGGTCTCGTTGTAAAGCGAGACATTGCCCGAGACGACCGGGAAGGCGAGCGCGCGGCAGGCCTGCGCCATGCCCTGAATGCAGCCGACCAGTTCGCCCATGATCTCGGGCCGCTCGGGATTGCCGAAATTCAGGCAGTCGGTCACGGCGAGCGGATCGGCGCCGACCGCGACCAGATTGCGCCAGCTCTCCACGATGGCCTGCTTGCCGCCTTCGAACGGGTCGGCCTGGCAATAGCGGGGCGTCACATCGCAGACCGCGGCAAGCCCCTTATTCGTGCCGTGCACGCGCACGACCGCCGCGTCGCCGCCCGGCCGCTGCACCGTATCGGCCATGACCATGTGGTCATACTGCTCCCAGATCCAGCGGCGCGACGACAGATGCGGGGAGCCCATCAGCTTGAGCAGCGCCTCGGCGGTGGAATTTGCCGCCGGGACGTCTTCGGCGCGAACCGGCGCGGGCGGCTTCCTGATCTTGTAGGGGCGCTCATAGACCGGCGCTTCGTCGGCGAGGGCGGGGATCGGAATATCGGCTTCGAGATTGCCGCGATGCAGGATTTCCAGACGCCCGGTTCCCGTCGTCTCGCCGATCACGGCGAAATCCAGCTCCCATTTGCGGAAGATCGCCTCGGCGCGGGGCTCCGAGCCCGGGCGCAGCACCATCAGCATGCGCTCCTGGCTTTCCGAGAGCATCATCTCGTAGGCGGTCATGCCGGTTTCGCGCTGCGGCACATGATCGAGATCGAGCCGGATGCCGACGCCGCCCTTGCTGGCCATCTCCACGGACGAGGAGGTCAGCCCGGCGGCGCCCATGTCCTGAATGGCGATGATCGCGTCGTCCTGCATCAGCTCGAGGCACGCTTCCAGCAACAGCTTCTCGGTGAACGGATCGCCGACCTGGACGGTGGGGCGCTTTTCCGCCGAAGCGTCGTCGAATTCGGCAGAAGCCATGGTCGCGCCGTGAATGCCGTCGCGCCCGGTCTTGGAGCCGACATAGACGACCGGATTACCCGCGCCTGCGGCTGCCGAGTAGAAGATCCGGTCGGTCGGCGCGAGGCCGACGCACATTGCATTGACGAGGATGTTGTTGTTGTAGCGCTCGTCGAAATTGGTTTCGCCGCCAACGGTCGGCACGCCGATGCAATTGCCGTAGTCGCCGATGCCGGAGACGACGCCGGCGACGAGATGGCGGGTCCTGGGATGGTCGGGCGAGCCGAAACGCAGCGCATTCAGATTGGCGACCGGCCGCGCGCCCATGGTGAATACGTCGCGCATGATGCCGCCGACGCCGGTCGCGGCGCCCTGGTAAGGCTCGATAAACGAGGGGTGATTGTGGCTCTCCATCTTGAAGATGGCCGCGACCCCGTCGCCCAGATCGACGACGCCGGCATTCTCGCCCGGCCCCTGGATCACATGCGGGCCATCGGTGGGAAGCTGCTTCAGCCAAGCCCTGGAGGATTTATACGAGCAGTGCTCTGACCACATGACCGAGAAGATGCCGAGTTCGGTCGGATTGGGGGCGCGCCCGAGCAGCGAAACGAGCCGCTCATATTCGTCTGGCTTGATGCCGTGTTCTGCGATCAGTTCTGGGGATGGCGCCGCGTGGGGCCTGTCGGAAGCGGTTGCCGTCATGCGCTGGTCCGTGAGCTGGAACGTCTCGGGTTAGTAATATGCCTGCAGCCATCAGGGCAAGCGCGGCCGTTTGGGCCGGCAGTTGTATCGGAAGAGATCGGGCAGGCCAGGCCCGCCCGCCGCCTGATCTAAGCGTCTTCTTCCTGGTCGAGCTCGAATTCGGCAATGCCCTGCTTGAGCATTTCCGGCGCTTCTGCCAGGAACTCGTCCTCGTCGTAATATTCCACATAGGGCGGGAAATAACCGGCGTCGTCGAAATCCTCGCCGCTCTGCTCGCCGAGCGAGGACTGGAAGGTGACGCTGCCGTCCTCGTTGACGGTGATCGTCGCGACGCGCTCCTTGGTGGGCGTGTGCACGATGCTGACCGACATCTCGTCGCCCGTGGCGAGCGAGAATTCGAGCCGGCGGCTCTGAATGCGCTCCGTCAGCTTGCCTTGCAGCGCCGCGGTCGCGGCCTTGACCCCGGCCGCGTCCAGCTTCGGCGTCTGCAGCTCTCGTTTAAGCTGATCGACTTCGTCATCAAACCCCATAATCCGATCCCCTATCTTGCGAAAAGACGTTAAACGGCGCTGGCCGTTAATGCAGGCTCTCAATGAGAGATTCGAAGAGGCGGCGTCCGTCGGTACCGCCGTGGACAGGATCTGCCGCGCGTTCGGGATGCGGCATGAGGCCGAGTATGCGCCCCGTCTCGTCGTAAAGACCAGCGATATTGCGCCGGGATCCGTTCGGATTGGCCTCCGGCTCGACGCTGCCATGCGCATCGCAATAACGGAAGGCGATACGGCCTTCGCCTTCGAGGCGCTCGAGCGTCTCCTCATCGGCAAAATAATTGCCGTCCTTGTGGGCGACGGGGATGGTGATCGCCCTGTCCGTATCGTAGTGCTTCGCAAAGACGGTATCGGCGCGTTCTGCGCGAACATGCACGTCCCGGCAGATGAACTTCAGCGAGGCGTTGCGCATCAGTATGCCGGGCAGAAGGCCGGTTTCGGTCAGCACCTGGAAGCCGTTGCAGATGCCGAGCACGGCGACGCCCTGGCGCGCCTTGGCGACCACGGCACGCACGATCGGCGAATGCGCCGCCATCGCGCCGGAGCGCAGATAGTCGCCATAGGAGAACCCGCCGGGCAGCACGATCAGGTCGCTGTCAGGCAGCGCGCTGTCGCCGTGCCAGACCATTTGTGGAGCTTCGCCCGTCACCGCTTCGAGAGCGACGGCGGCATCGCGGTCGCAATTGGATCCCGGAAAGACGATGACGCTGGCCTTCATGCGCCCTCCAGCTCGTAGCGGTAGTTCTCGATGACCGGATTGGCGAGGAGCTCCTTGCACATCCGCTCCAGGGCCTCGCGGGCGCGGGCCGGATCGGTCTCGGCCAACTCGACCTCGATGAACTTGCCCTGGCGGACAGTCTCGACGCCCTCGATTCCGAGCGCGCCGAGTGCGTTTGCAATGGCCTTACCCTGAGGATCAAGGACGCCGTTTTTCAAAGTTACGGTTACCCGCGCCTTCATCCCTGCACCTCAAGCAACGCCGATCTTGCCGATAGTTAGCCTAATTCGACTGGACCAGCACAGGCCCAGACGCCTTAGGGTGGCCATTCTCCACAAGAATACCCAGCCGGCGCGCAACTTCCTGATAGGCTTCGATCAGGCCGCCCATGTCGCGGCGGAAGCGGTCCTTGTCGAGCTTGTTCTGCGTCTCGACATCCCACAGCCGGCAGGAATCGGGGCTGATCTCGTCGGCCAGCACGATGCGCAGCATTTCGTTCTCGAACAGCCGGCCGAATTCGACCTTGAAGTCGATCAGCCGGATGCCGATGCCGAAAAACAGTCCGGAAAGGAAATCGTTGATGCGCAGCGCAAGCGCCATGATCTCATCGATTTCCTGGGGATTGGCCCATCCGAAGGCGGTGATATGCTCTTCGGAGACCATCGGATCGCCAAGTTCGTCGTTCTTGTAATAGAACTCGATGACGGAACGCGGAAGCGGCGAACCTTCCTCAAGGCCGAGGCGCGTGGCGATCGAGCCGGCTGCGACATTTCGTACGACCACTTCGAGCGGAACGATCTCGACTTCGCGAACGAGCTGCTCGCGCATGTTGAGACGGCGCATGAAATGCGTCGGCACGCCGATCTCGCCGAGCCGGGTGAACAGATATTCGGAGATCCGGTTGTTCAGAACGCCTTTGCCTTCAATCCGTTCGTGCTTTTTGTTGTTGAAAGCTGTGGCGTCGTCTTTGAAGTGCTGGATCAGGGTGCCGGGCTCGGGTCCTTCATAAAGGATCTTCGCCTTTCCCTCATAGATTTTGCGACGGCGATTTATGGAGATCGGACCTCGCTCGATATCAAATATAAAAGGCCGCGTCGCGCAAAGCACGCGGCTCTTCAGCTTATCGCATATATGCCCTGGCCGCAGAGCACACAAGCGCGCTGCGGTCGGCCGTATAATAGCACGCTTGCCCCGTTTACTGCGCCAGGCTGTTCGCGCGCCTGAAACTAGCCGTTTTAGGGCCGCGAAACAATCTTTAGATCGGTGATGCCCCTGTCGCACGCGCTTGCGTTGAACTGGGCCGTTTGTCAGGTTATCAGTTGAGCGCGCCGGTGCGCCGGGGGAATCGAGCCTTTCCGGGGCGCCATGAGCCATTCGTTGGCCTTAACAGAGGATTGCGGGATGACGACGTTTGACGAGCGGGAAAAGGCGTATGAGCGAAAATTCGCGCATGACGAGGAGTTGCGCTTCCGTGCAACCGCAAGGCGCAACAAGCTGTTCGGGCTTTGGGCGGCCGGCAAGCTGGGCTTGACCGGCACGGAGGCGGCCGACTACGCCACGAGCGTGGTCAAGGCCGATTTCCAGGAGCCGGGCGACGACGACGTGCTGCGCAAGGTCAAGGCCGATCTCGAGGCCAAGGGCGTCGATCAATCGGATCACCAGCTTCAGCGCACGCTTGCGGAAATGATGATGGAAGCCGTGCAGCAGATCGAAGGCGAGGGCAAAGCGTCCTGAGGGGCGCCTGCCCCATGGGAGGGTCCGGAAATGCCGGAGGATGCAAAAGGCGGCCCGATTCGCGCCAAGGTCGGTGCGGGCAAGCCGTTGTTCAATGCCTGGATCTCGCTGGGGCTTCCATTCGCGGTCGAGCTCGCCGCGGAGGCCAAGGCCGATCTCGTCACCATCGACCTGCAGCATGGCATCGGCGGCAATGCCGAGATGCTCGCCTGCCTGACGGCGGCGACCGCTGCCCGGCTTCCGGCGCTGGTTCGGGTCGCGGTCAACGATACCGGACTGATCGGGCGGGCGCTCGATGCCGGCGCGAACGGCGTCATCTGCCCGATGATCAACACCGCCGCCGATGCTGAAGCCTTCGTCAGTGCGGTGAAATTCCCGCCGATGGGCGCGCGCAGTCTCGGCCCGTTCCGCGCCCGGCTCGGCCTTCCCGGCTATGTCCCGGCGGCGAATGGCTGGACGGTCGCCTGCGGCCAGATCGAGACCAAGACGGCGATCGACAATCTCGATGCGATCCTGTCGACGCCGGGCTTCGACATGGTCGTCGCCGGTCCGAACGACCTGGCGCTGACGCTGTCGGGCGGCGCCCATAGCGACATCCGCGCCAAGGAGGTGGTCGACGCGCTCGATCTCCTGCTCGATCGCTGCAAGGCGCACAACGTGATCTCGGGCATCTTCGCCAACGATGCGGACTATGCCAAGTCGTTGATCGCCAAGGGTTGGCAGGTGGTTGCGGTCGCGTCGGACGCCCGCTGGCTGAGCAGCGGCGCACATGCGGCGCGGCGCGTTTTCGATCAGGTCTAGATCCGCGGCAAAAAAGCGGGGCGCGATCCGCCGTCCCGCTCGTTTACCAAGAACAAGCGATGACGTCGAAGGCCGGCGGCGAAGGCCTTAGATCACTGTTCATGACTTTGGATTGGGTCAATCCAAAGTCATGAACAGTGATCTATCCAATAGGTTAGAGCGGGATGACGAGCGGAAAAGCGGTACCCACTTTTCCTCATCCCGCTCTAGACACAGTGGGGCTTCGGCCCGCGGGTGAAAAGCGGGGCAATGTCTGGCGGCGCGGCCGCTTTGGGGGGTGCGTTATGAGTATCGTTTGCAATATCTTGCTGCTGACGCTGGTTTTCGTCGTCATGAAGGCCTTTCAGATCGGTTTCGACTTCTTCTACACAACCTATAAGTCGGTCACCATCCACAAGAACCTGGAGCACGCCTTCAATCCCGGCCTGATGTACAGGCTGAAGCGCGGCCTGGTCGGCGATATCTGCTATTTCATTGCCGGAATTCTGGTGGCCGTGAACGCCGATACGATCCGAAGCGCGATCGCCGGCTGACCGGCTGATCGATCGTCGCCGAAACCCGGCGAGGGGGCCCCGCCGGGTCGGATTTCCCGCTCTCAATCGTAATAATCGTCGTCGCGCCAATAGCGCCGGCGATGATGACGGTAGGATTGATCGTAATTGCTGTAATCCCGATAATACCGATCACCGCAGCAATAGTTGCTGCGGTGCCGGTAATGGCGGCGATAATGCCGGGCATAGGGTCGGTAGCAATTCCGATAATGCCGGTGGCGGTAATAATAGACCGGCTTGACCGGGCTATTGACGGCCGCCGAAGCGGCCGGGTTGCCGATGGTCATGGCATTCGCCGCCGGAGCGCTCGTGAACGAGACGCACAAGGCGACGAGTGCAGGCAGGATGACACCGGACACACGCATAGGAACCTCCAGTTGCTCTGTGTAGAAGCACAGCATCGCAAGCGCGATTGCAGCACTCTCGGGGACAACTTGAAGCTTGCTCGCAATGTCCGGGGATTGCAGGGTATTTAGTTAAAATACACTTAATTTTCTTAGAATATGGTTAACGCGCGGGATTGGGTGCGCCCGGATCCGTTGGGATTAACCAGACATCTACGCGGGCATAATTTGCGGGTTCATGACTCGCTCTGCAACTTCCAGAAGCATCTTGTGACGCTTGAGAATTTCGCGTTCAGTCCATTCACTATAATGGACAAGGTCCGCCGTGATGGGAAATGTATTGCTATGGGCGTGGCCAAATATCTCTTCGCGTTTCCTGTGAAAATCGAAATTTCGTGCCTTGATGTTGATAGGCTTGCTTAAAATCGCTAGATTGCCGAGCAATTGACAGAGTAGCACGCGTCGCCGCTTGTCTTCAAAGTTGCTGAGCCACACACTTTTTGGAGATGGCGTTTGCGGGAGGACATGTTCAATTTCGACATCGAGCTTAACTTCGGCATCAAACGTTCCATCCAACATCTCCGCGTTTAAGCGAAGCATGATGTAACGGAGGAACTTGGCTTTTGGGTTAATGGGGTTGCTCAGCCGTTCGCGAATTCGGTCCTTTTCAACGCCGGTGAGATAGATCTCGCTGTTCAAGTCGCTCAGAACAATTTTCGATGCGCGCGCGGATTTTTTGGAAACGCTTCTTGATAGTATTCGAGACGCATCCTAGAACGACTAAGCCAGTACATAGCACATCCAAAGCTCGGAGAAAATGAAGGGTGTGTAATGCAGTTGGCGACCGGGTTAGCCATGTCAAAGCTAAAGGTTTCCAGTTTTCGAAGGGAAGCGCTTTGAGGTATTTTAGAATACGATTTATTGCTGGACCGCCGGAATCAAAGCCCAAATTTCCTTGCGAAAGTTGATTGTAAGCCTTTAAAAGAGCGCTAAGACTAGTTCGGAATTTCTGCTCTGACAGCGAATTTCTGAGGATATCGCGAATAGCGACATTTAAGTTGGCTCTGTTCGCGCAGAGTATGGGGATTGACGTCGCTCAATGTTCCTGATTAGTTCTCATTATGGGAGGCCGATCATGGAGCACCGCAAATTCAAACGGCGTCTGGCAGAACTTATCGAGGAACTGACCCCCGCGCAGGCCCACAAGCTGGTCGATGCGATAAGCAAGCGGGGCACGGGCGATACGGCGCAAAAGCTAATTGATGGCAAGTTTCAAGCCGATCTGAAATGCCCGCATTGCAAGGAACGCCACATTCATCGCCATGGGATGGCGCGAGGACTGCGGCGTTACAAATGCCTGGCGTGCGCCAGAACGTTCAACGCCCTGACCGATACGCCGCTGGCCCGGCTTCGCAAGCGGGACCGCTGGCTGAAATATGCCGACGCCCTCAACGCCTCTGAGTCGGTCCGCGCGGCTGCGGTGCGGGCCGGCGTGAATGCGAGCACCTCTTTCCGCTGGCGGCACCGCTTTCTGAGTGCGCGGAAAGATCTTCGGGATCATCAACTTACCGGCATCGTCGAGGTCGATGAATGCTTCATTCTGGCAAGCAGGAAGGGCGAGCGGCAATTGCCGCGCAAGGCGAGGAAGCGCGGCGGCAAGGCTAAAAAGCCGGGCTTGTCTGGCGAACAAACGCCGATCCTGATCGCACGTGACCGTTACGGCCATCATCTGAATGCGGTGTTGCCCAATCGCTCGGAAGACGCCGTCAGCGCGGTCCTGAAGGACGTGATTTCGAAGACTGATACTCTGCTTTGCATGGACGGCGATCCGGCGCTGATCGCTTTCGCCAAACAAGAGGCGATCGAATACGAGTTGATCATCGCCAGCCACGGCGAGCATGTGCACGAAAAGGTGCTGCACATCCAGACCATCAACGCTTATGTGAGCCGCTTCAAGAAGTGGCTGGACCGTTTCAATGGCGTGGCCACGAAATATCTGCCGAACTATCTCGGCTGGCGGCAAGCGCTGGAAAAATCCGGGGTTCCCCTCGCACTGGCCGCCGCCATTGGATGAAGTCCATACTCAACGCGAACAGAGCCAAACATAATATTTGCCGTCGCCTCGGCGCCGAGGCAGGACGATGAGCGCGCCAATTGCGCCAACGGCGTTCCAAGTGCTGAGGCGTTGGAACGTCTTGCCAACAGGCTTCGCCAGATTTTTGTTGGGAATCAGTAGGTTAATTGGTGATCCCGGCTGGGCTCGAACCAGCAACCCTCAGCTTAGAAGGCTGATGCTCTATCCTGTTGAGCTACGGGACCGTGTTGTGGTGTGCCTCGGACGCCGCGGGGATCGGTCAGCCATTACGGCAAAGCACGCCGCTTCCCCTGACGCCGGGCACCATAATCCGGAACGGCTTGAATTAAAACCCGGTCAGTGCGTCCAGCTGCCGATACGCCCATATTTGAAATTGTCGGCATAGGCCTTCTTGGTCAGCGAACGCGGGCGCGGCTCGAAGATCCGGTACGGGATGCCGTTCGCCTTGGCGTAGGCGATCGCCTCGTCCTTGGTCTCGAATCTCAGCGTCACCTGCTGCTTCATGTCGCCGGAGGAGGTCCAGCCCATCAGCGGGTCCATTTCGCGCGGCTGGTCCGGCTCGAACTCGAGCACCCAGTGCTGGCTCTTGGCCCGACCGGATTGCATCGCCGTCTTTGAAGGTTGGTAGATTCGCGCGACCATGGTTCTCTTCCGCTACAATAAGCTGTCTATTATCTGCGAATTAACAAAGCTTGAAGGTTCACGCGCCGAAAAGGGCGCCCATTGCCGCATCACACCGGCCGCCGCGACTTGATCGCCGCCGCGAGCGTGCCCTCATCCAGATAGTCTAACTCGCCGCCGACCGGAACGCCATGCGCAAGGCGCGAGACCGTCAGGCCGGCGCTTTCCAGCTCGGCAGAGATGTAGTGGGCGGTCGTTTGGCCCTCGACCGTCGCGTTCAGCGCCAGCAGCACTTCCGAAACGCCCGGCCTCCGCGCGCGCTCGATCAGCTTGCCGATGCTCAGATCCTCCGGGCCAATTCCGTCCAGTGGCGACAGCGTGCCGCCGAGAACGTGATAGCGGGCATTGATGACGGCGGCACGCTCCAGCGCCCAGAGATCGCCGACCTCCTCGACGACGCAGATCAGCGCGGTGTCGCGCCTGGGATCCTGGCAGATCGTGCAGGGAGAGGCGGTGTCAAGATTGCCGCATTCGGTGCACACGAGGATGCGCTCGGCCGCCTCGGCGAGCGCGCGGGCAAGCGGCTGCATAAGCTGCTCGCGCTTCTTGATGAGATGCAGGGCGGCGCGCCGGGCCGAGCGTGGACCGAGCCCTGGCAACCTGGCCAGGAGCGCGATCATGTTTTCGATTTCGGGACCGGCGGCTTTTCGGGGCATGCGTGGGGTCTGGCTCGGCTCATTGCAATCGTTGCCGTTTACTAACATGGGCCGGCGTCGGCCGTCATCCGCTTATGGCGGCCGGATCGCGCGTAAGACGTCTATCGCGCCACAGACCGGGCGCCATCCGTTTCCTCAGACCAACTCCTTATACGCATAGGAGAGCAGCGCGATGAACATTGCGAGGAGAAGTCCATAGACCGGCATCATCAGCGCAAAAAATGCGAAACCCAGCATCAATGGACCGTGCGGGCCGGGCGAAGGTGCCGCAATTTGCGGCGCGTGCTCGCCAAAGCCGACCAACAGGCCGCCTGCGACGAGCGTAACGATCGTGCCGAGGACGAAATAGACAAGGACCGCGACCAGGGCCAATAGGATGATTGCGGCGATCAGGCGCCAGAAATTGCCCCTCATCGCCTCCCATGATGTCGTCAGAGACAGCTCGCCGGTGACGGCGGCATGGGCAAGGGTCAATGCGAGGCGGACATTGATCCACAGGACGACCAGCAGATAGGGGATGAACAGAATCACGACGATAGGGCTCATAAACTGCTGTTGTGCCTCGGCAAGCGATTGCATGTCGGAAATCGAGGGAAATGGACTCAGCAGCACCGCAGGAATGAGGCCCAATGCCCATGCCACGCCGAGAAAAAGATACTGCTCGGCAAGGTAAAGCATGACGAAGAAGAGCAGCATCGCAGCGTAGGCGAGTTCGTATCGCCCGAAGCGAAGGATCACCCAGTTCGGATATTCTCCCATGACGATTAGGCGGTGTATTCCGACTGCGAGGATGACCAGAACGACGCCGAAAATGATCCGAAGGACGATGCCGATCCGGACGAAGTCGTCGATAAATTTCTGAAGATCTTTTTCTTCCGTCAATGAGCCGATCTGCGAAACAATCGGCGAAACAATCAGATAGCTCAACAGCAGCGCGATCAGGCCCGGTATCAGAGCCAGACGCAGCAATGCGCTAAAATTCCGAAAGGGAAATGAGAAGGCGCGTTTAAAGATCCCAATCTCCAGCGTGGCCACCTGTCGTCCCTCACTTTTTTAGCAGCAGGGCAGGCGGCGCCGTTCGCCGGCGTCTCTCCAAATCCCGCTATCCCGTCCCGCGGGGACCGTACAGGATTTGGCAATAGCAAATAACAGGTCTACGGAAGATTATAGATTTTCTCAGAAGCCATCAATATCTCCGGCCTTATGATCGGAGATTTCATAATAATCGTCAATATTGAGGAGCAGGCACTATTAGAACAACTTCATGCCGGGGGGCAGCGGCAGGTCGCCGGCCATTTCCTGCATCTTCGACTGCAGGATGTCCTCGATCTTGGTCTTTGCGTCGCCATGGGCGGCGACGATCAGGTCCTCGAGGATCTCGACTTCGCTTTCCTTGAGCAGGCTCGCGTCGATCTTGACTTCGCTCATCACCCCCTTGCCGTTGAGCGTCACGCTGACGAGCCCGGCGCCGGCGGTGCCGGTCTGATGGATCTGTTCGACCGCGCTCTGCATCTCCGCCATTTTTTCCTGGAGCTGCTTGGCCTGCTTCATCATGTCCATGAGATTCTTCATGGCGGTCCTCTCGGGGGCTAACGGTCCTGCGTCAACGCGCATGGGCTGAAGGTCAAAATGGGCGTGCGGGCGCGTTCGTCAATCCTTTTTCGTCGTCTTCGGCCCGCTATTCAGCTCGCGCACGGAGACGATTACAGCATCGGGGAAGTGCGTCATGATCGACTTCACCGAGGGATGGCGCCTGGCCTCTTCCAGCATACGCGCTTCGCGTTCGCGGCGAACCTCGCCGAGCGGCCTTTCGCCGCGTTCCTCGGTCAGCGAGAC
The DNA here is from genome assembly GCA_963727575.1 of uncultured Alphaproteobacteria bacterium. Lineage (GTDB taxonomy): Bacteria > Pseudomonadota > Alphaproteobacteria > Rhizobiales > Rhodomicrobiaceae > JAHQVI01. The sequence goes on along the minus strand of CAVSIA010000009.1, from coordinate 218,782 downwards.
CATCCACCGATCGCCGGTCCAATGCTTCAGCTTGCGGCCCAGATCGTTGGCGATATCCTTCGGTGCGTCGGGCAGCAGATGCAGCTCGACATGACCCTGCTTGAAGCGCACCGGCTCGACGGCATCTTCGAGCGCGATCTTCAGCATGACGTCGCGCTTCTCTGCCGCAAGCGCCACGAGATCGGCGAAGCTCTCAAGCCGCGGCCCGGCCGGAGCGGGCGGGGCGGTCTCGGTCTGATCGTAGGCTTCGGGGCCAGGCACAATGTCGCCGCCCGCCGCGCGCCGACGCGGTGCGGACGACCCGTGCGAGGCAAACGAATTCAGAAACACGAGGTGTCGATCCTGATTCTGTTGCGGTCCCGTTCAGTGTTTGTTTTGGTTGCCAGTTGCCCTGTCAAGCGCCGAATGACGTCGTCGGGGGAAGGCAGGTCGGACGCATAGCACATCCGGATCAGCAGCATCTCCGCCGCGGTAAGGCTGCGCGGTGCGCGCCCGACCTCGTCGAGACCCTTCAGCAGCATCTGCCAGGCGCGGGCAAGGGCGGCCATGGACAGCCGTCCGGCCAGTTCGGTCGCACGCTCGCGTTCCCCGGCGCTCAGAGCGGAAACCGACTGGGACCCCGCCGCCTTGACCCGCGTCGCGGCATGGACCGCCTCGGCCAGATCGGCAACCACCTGCACCGGATCGGCGCCGTCGACATGCAGCGTCTCGAGTTGCTCCAGCGCCTCTTTCGGCTTGCCGGACAGGATCGCGTCGAGCAGATCGAAGATCCGGCCGCGATTGGCGAGGCCGAGCATGGCAAGCACCTCGGCGGCGTTGACCTTGCCGTCCGCTATGGGCGAGCGCCTGATCGAGGATCGACAGCCCGTCGCGCACCGAGCCTTCCGCCGCGCGGGCGATCAGCGACAGCGCTTCGGCGTCCGCCTTCTGGCCCTCGGCCTTCGACGATCCGGCCGAAATGCTCGGTGAGCAGGGCGGTGTCGACGCGGCGCAGGTCGAAACGCTGGCAGCGCGACAGCACCGTGACCGGCACCTTGCGGATCTCGGTGGTGGCGAAGATGAATTTCACATGCGGCGGCGGCTCTTCCAGCGTCTTCAGCAGGCCGTTGAAGGCCGCCTTCGACAGCATGTGCACTTCGTCGATGATGAACACCTTGTAGCGCGCATAGGCCGGCTTGTAGCGCACCGATTCGATGATCTCGCGGATGTCGTCGATGCCGGTATGCGAGGCGGCGTCCATCTCCACGACGTCGACATGGCGGCTTTCGATGATCGCCTGGCAATGCTCGCCGAAATCGGGCATGTCGATCGTCGGCCCGGTATCCTCGCCGGGCTTGGAGTAGTTCAGCGCGCGGGCGATGATTCGCGCCGTCGTCGTCTTGCCGACGCCGCGCACGCCGGTCAGCATGTAGGCCTGCGCGATTCGCCCGCTCTGAAAAGCGTTCTTGAGCGTGCGCACCATCGCTTCCTGCCCGATCAGATCCTCGAAGGTCTGCGGCCGGTATTTACGGGCAAGTACGAGATAAGGCTTCGTCTCGGCGCTCATCGGCGGGCCGTTTTCTCCTGGAATTGCATGGGCATGGAACCACTATCGACAGATGCGCGTTCGCTAAGCAACCTGGCTGCCGGGGCCTCAGCCCTAGAAGCTAGCAGGCAGCCGATTCCGGCGCAACTGCGGGCCTTTCGGCGTATCGGCTCGATGCAATTTTAACGTGTTACGGCAAAGGCCGAGGGCAAATCCGGCGGCCTCCATTTTACGGAAAAATTGAAGCGGATCGCCGGCCCGCCCTTTCGACCGGTCACAACAAATTCATCCTACCTTACTGAAATGTAATGCTTATTTCCTTCCAAAAATCCTGTGACCCTGGCTTATGGAAGCTGAATGTCACAAAAACGACGCGTTCATACGCTCTACAACTAAAAATGGTAATGGTTCTCAGGAAAAAACGCTTGTTCTCTGTTTGTTCTCAAGGCATAAGAGCTTCATGAGCAACCGATACGAAGCCACTCACAGCACTGGCCCCGAGCCAAGGACGCTGATTTTCCCCGAAGGAACCTTTGAGGCGCTCCCTTTCGAGGTGCGGCTCTTGGCGCCATGGCATGGCTGCAGCTATGTCGATGGCAAAACACTCAAATCGGCCCAGCGCTACGAGATTATGCGACAGGGCTATACGTTGCTTCGCCATGCGGAGATCAAGATCTCGAACGCTGCCTGAAGCGCTTCCAGAGCGGGACGAGGAAAAGCGGCAGACGCGTTTTGCCGCTCCTCATTCCGCTCTAATCGATCGGGTGTCACGGGCGCCGCCCCGTCCCTTGCCTCAGATTTCCTCGACGCCGCTCGTCAGCGGCTCGAAGCCGAGCCGCTCCAGACCGCTCAGCCAATAGTCGGCGAGCAGCGGGTGGCCGAGCAGATAGCGCGCGGCCGGCATTTCCCGCCGAGCCCGGGCATCGCTGACGAGGCGCTCCCATTCCTCCGGCTCGCCGTCCTCGCGGCCGAGCCACATCAGCGCAACCAGCTCGTCTTCCTCGCGCTCGCTAAGCCCGGCGATCTCGGCGACGATCTCCTCGCGCCGCATGTCGCCGGGCAATTCCTGAAGGTCGGCGAGCGGATCGTCCGTCGGATTGGAGCCGGGATTCGGCGTGACGACGCCTTCGCCGCCCATGAGCGCGCGGACCTTGAGCGCCAGCATTCTGATGTAGTCGGGGTTCAGTTCGAGATCGGCCATCGTGTCCTCCTTCTCGCCGGGCGGCGGCCTTTTTGGAACCTGCCCCTCGCGCTTTGGTTCCATCCCGAGCGGCATCGCCGGATGCACCCCAAAACGAAAAGCCCCGCGGCGAGGCGGGGCTTCAGTCGCAAACGATAGCGAGGTGCGAACTTACGCGACCTGAACGGCGGCGGCTTCGGTGATCCAGGCTTTGAGCTGGTTCTTCGGCTGGGCGCCCACTTTCTGGGCTGCGACCTGGCCGTTCTTGAACAGCAGCAGCGTCGGAATTCCGCGAATGCCGAATGCGCCGGGCGTGGCCGGGTTCTCGTCGACATTCATCTTCACGATCTTGACCTTGCCGGCGAGTTCCTCGGCAATTTCCTCAAGCGCCGGCGCAATCATCCGGCAGGGGCCGCACCATTCCGCCCAGAAATCCACAAGAACCGGCTCCGAAGCCTGCAGGACTTCAGACTCAAACGTGTCGTCCGAAACGGGTATCGGCGCCATGAGGGCATTCTCCTTCTGTTGAACCCGATGGGCAAAATTGAACTACAGCTAGGGCTGGGATGCGCGATTATCAAGGTGCGCCGATCTCACAGATTCGTAAAGCAGCCATTCGCCTTTCTCGATGAGCGCGGCCGGAATCGGCATCAGTTCGCGGGATTTCGGTCCATAGCAGGGCTGCGCGGACGATCCTTCACCGGCAGCAGCCGGGTTAGCGCAAGCCGATAGGCCGCAAGCTGGGCGAGATAGGCCTCGGGTGTCGCCTCCGGCGTGTCCGGAATGGCCGGGCCGGTCTTGAAGTCGAGGATCAGCGCCTCCTCGCCCCGCAGCACCAGCCGGTCGATCTGGCCGGAGAGCCGGAGCGGCGGGCCGCCCGCGGCCAGGGGCGGCAGCTCGGCGGCGAAGGGCACTTCGGCCCGGCTGCCGGCGCCGAACAGACCACCGAATTCGGGATGCTGCAGAATGGCGATGACTTCGGCCGAGAAGGCTCTCGCGCTCCGCCGCCGCCAGCGCCTTGCCTTCGGCCTTGAGGAAATTGCGCGCCGCTTTTCTCCCAATTGGCATGAGGCAGCAAGAGGCAGCCGCTCCAGCAGACGGTGGACCAGCTGGCCGCGCAGCAGCGCTTCCCTGCGCGGGCGCGGGGAGATCGGGACGGACGCCGTCGCCTTCGACCCGATGCGTTCAGCCGCGACGGATTGATCAGCATCGGCCGCGATGTGTCTGCCGGCGCCGAGCGCCTGCCAGTCCGGCAGCGGCCCGGCGGCCGCGGTGCTATGCGCTTTCGGCCGCAGCGCGCGGCTGCACCTCCTGGGCGCATTCCATGCGTCGCACCGGATTGCCGGCAAAATCCTCAGCATCCGCAAGCTGCGCGTCGAGCCCGTCGCTGATCAGGTCGTACCAGCAGCCCTTGTCGCGCCCGGTCTTGCCCTCGAAGCCGGCCACATAGAGCCGGTCGCGCGCCCGCGTCATCGCGACATAGAGCAGGCGCTGATATTCCTCGTTCTCCGCCTGCTGCACGGCATCGCAGGCGCTGCGTATCGGCGGCACCAGCCGCGCGCCGGACACCACCCAGGTGGGGATCGGCGCGGCGCCGGCGCGGCGCGAAGGCGAGGCGATGTCGACGATGCCGCCGCGCAGGGCGCTTTTCGACGAACAGGTGTCGGCGAGGAAGACGATATTGGCCTCCAGCCCCTTGGAGCCGTGCACGGTCATCACCCGGACCTCGTCGCGCTCGGCCTCCATGTCGCGCTTGATTTCCGGCTCGGCGATGCGCAGCCAGTGCAGGAAGCCTTGCAGCGTCGGCGTCTCGCCGGCCTCGTAGGCGAGGGCGAGATTGGCGAACTCGTCGATGGCGTCGGCGGCGTCCGGGCCGAGCCGGGCCAGCAGCTTTCCGCGCAGGCCGTCGCTTTCCAGCCGCGCCATGTAGAAGTCGAACGGCTTTTGCACTGCCGGCAGCGCGCGCGCCAGCGCTCGAGCTGCCGGATCCGCAGCCGGCATAGGCGGGTTCGGCCTCACGCCCGTTCGGCCAGCGCCGCCCAGAGCGAACCGCTGCGGCCATGTAGCCGAGGGCGAACAGATCGTCGTCATCGAAGCCGAAGATCGGGCTCTTCAGCAGGGCGGCCAGCGTCAGGTCGTCCTCGGGCAGCAACAGCGCATCGCCGAGCGCCATCAGATCCATGACCGCGAGCTGGCTCGGTGAGCCGCATCCGGTCGGCGCCGGCAACGGGCACGCCGGCGCTTTTCAGCGCCCGCACCATCGGCGCGGCGAAGGGCTCGCGCTTGCGCACCAGGATGAGGATGTCGCCGGGGCGGATCGGGCGGTTCTGCGAGCGTCAGCCGTTCGCCGCTGTCGAGCCAGTGGCGGATCTGGCGGGCGATGCGCGTGGCCAGAATGCTTGGCCGCCGGGGTCGGGCCGGCGCCTTCGGAGAACGGCTCCCAGGCCGGCGCCAGCGTCGCGCGCTTCGGGCGTCACCGTCGGCCAGATCTCGATCAGCCCGGCCTCGCCCTGGCGATTGGCGAAATGGCGGACCGGGCGTCCGTCGGCGGTGAGCCCGCCGGTGCGCGCCCGATCGGCGAACACCAGATCGACCGCATCGAGCACGGCGCGCGTCGAGCGGAACGACAGGCTGAGCGGCGCTTCGATCCAGGGCTGGCGCGCGGCGCGGGCACGCGGCGGAATAGTCGCGGCCGGTCTCGGCGAACTGGCGCGGATCGGCGCCCTGAAAACCATAGATCGACTGTTTCTCGTCGCCGACGGCGAACAGCGTGCCGAGCCGGTCGTCAACGCCCTCGCCGGAGAAAAACTCCGTCGTCAGCGCACGCACCAGCGCCCATTGCGCCGGGCTCGTATCCTGCGCCTCATCGACGAGAATATGGCGCAGATCGGCGTCCAGCCGGAACAGCACCCAGGCGGCGGCGTCGGAGCGTTGGAACAGGGCGGCGGTGCTGGCGATCAGCCCGTCGAAATCGACGGCGGTGCGCTGGGCCTTGGCGTCCTCGTAGCCCTGGATGACGGCGTCGGCCGAGACGGAACAGGCCGGTCGTGGCGATGGCGGTGTCGAGAGCGCGGCGGCGGATTTCGAGCGCGGCGAAGGTCGTCGCGGGCCCGGCAGAGCGCTTCGGCGCGTTCCGGCGATGGATTCGCGCAACGCCTTGGTGATGAAGCGCGAATCGGCGCGGGGCTCGCCGGTGGCGGTCAGCAGACACGCCTTTGAGCGCCTCGACGCGTCTCGCGCCGGTCTTGCCGCGGGCAAGGGTCAGGCGCGTCGGCAAGCGACTGATCGCGTGGGCTTGCCCTCGCGCAGCATGGCGATCGCGCTGGCGATCAGCCCGTCGCTCGCGGCCGCCGCCTGCTCGGCAAGCACGGTCTCCAGCGTGTCCGCGGCGCCCGCCCCGAGCGCCATCCGCAGAGACGCCTCGATGCCGGCGAACGGATCGTCCGTCGACCTGCTCGCGGATCAGCGCCCGCAGCGCTTCCTGCCGGCCGATCACCGATTGCAGCAGCTCCTGAAAACGCTGCTCGGCGGCATAGGAGACGACGGTGACCAGCGCCTTGCCGAGCGCGCTCGTCTCGTCGCGCGCCGCCTCGTGGAGCACGGCGTCGGTCGCCTCCTGCAGCAATGCGCGCCGCTCCTCGTCGGTGAGGATGGTGAAGCTCGGCGGCACGCCGGCCTCGAGCGGGAAAGCGGCGCAGCACCCGGTCGCAGAAGGCGTGGATGGTCATGATCTTCAGCCCGCCCGGCGCGTCGAGCACCTTGGCGAACAGGCAGCGGGCAAAGGCGCGCTCGTCGTCGGAGGGCGCACGCTCCAGGACGCGTGCCAGCTCGTCGCCGAGCGCCGCGTCGGACATGGCGGCCCATTCGCCGAGCCGGGCGATCAGCCGGTTCGACATTTCCGCCGCCGCCGCCTTGGTGAAGGTCAGGCAGAGGATGCTGTCCGCAGACGCGCCGGCAAGCAGCAGCCGAAGCACGCGCAGCACGAGCACATAGGTCTTGCCGGTCCCGGCATTGGCGGAAACCCAGGCCGAATTTGCCGGATCGGCCGCGTTCCGCTGGTATCGGCCTGCCGCGTCACGCACGTCGGCAAGCTGATCCGCCGGGGAATCAGTTCGTGTGCCCCCCAATTTTCAATCCCTCATCGTTTCAGCTCCCGTCCTCGCTTCCGGCCCATTCGGCGACGCGCGCCAGATGGGCGTAATCGTCATAGCGGTAGCTGTCGCCGAAGGCCGCCCGGCGCATGGCGCTGTAGGGCGTTGCCTCGTCGTCGAAGCGCGCGATCAGGGCCGCCAACCCCGCGCGCGCCCCGTCCGCCAGAGCGTCAGGTGTTTGCTTTTCGAGCGCCCGCTCCAGCCCGGCCGGGTCGCCGCCCTTGGCCGAGATGTAAGCGAGCTTCGTGAGGTGCCGGCCGTCCAGCCCCTCGAAGCCGCCTTCGATGGCGATCAGCGCTTCCAGCGGCAGTTGCGGGGCTTTGAAGGCGGCGACGGCGGCGTCGGTCGGCATCCCGCCGCTCTTGTAGTCGTAGATCGCGATGCCGCCATCGGGGTGAAGGTCGATGCGGTCGGCGCGGGCGCGCAGGGTGAAGGGGCCGCCGGGCGCGGTGAACTCGAACCGGCCGCGCACCTCGCTGATGATCTGCGCCGCACCCCGCCGCGCCGCCTCGGTCTCGGCGAACCAGACGGCGAAGCGCTCCATGCGCGGACGCCAGAACGCGCGGACATGGGCGCGGTCGCCATAGAGCGCGGCGCATTCGTCGAAGATCGCCATGAGCTTCGGCACGCAGTCGGCGGGCAGCGCCTCGTCGAAGCGCCGGGCGAAGCGGTGGAGCACGTCGTGAATGATCTGGCCGCGTTCGGCGCCGCCCGGCTCGGCGGCGAGGGCATTGAGCGGCGAGAGGCCAAGCACATGCTTGGCGTAGATCGCGTAAGGGTTGGCGATCAGCGTTTCGATGTCGGAGACGCTCAGCGAGCGCGGGCGCGCGGCGAGCGGCGGACGGGGCGCAGGCGCTTTGGCGGGCGGCGGCGCGGCAGCCGCGTTCCGCAGCGCCGCCCAGGCGAGCCAGGGGCGCGGCGCATCGAGGGCGTCGCCGAGGCCAAGCCCTTTCAGCAGCGCCTGCAGGCGCATCAGCCAGCGGCTCGGCACGGTCGGCGTGCCGCCCGATTTCAGCGCCCGCGTCAGCACCACTTGCGGCGCGCCCATCATCTGCCAGAAATCATGGCGCGGCAAGCCGCGTCTTGCGCTCCGGCGGCGGCAGGCCGAGCGCATCGCGCATGGCGCGGTTGAGCCACGGCCCCGGATCGGCGGCTTCCGGCCATGTGCCTTCGTTGAGCCCGCCGAGAATGACGAGGTCGGCCGAGGTCAGCCGCGCTTCCATGGCGCTGAGGATTTGCAGGCGCGGATGGGCGGAGCGGATCGGAGCGAACGCTTTCCAGCCGGATCAGGCTGCGGAACAGGGCAGGGTAGTCGGCCAGCGGCAGATGTCCGGGCAGGACGGCTGCTCGGCGAGCGGATGCCAGGAATACCGAGAGCGCGGCGGCGTCGGGCGTATTGGCAAGGCCGGGGCTTTCGCCATCGTCGTCCGGCAGTGAGCGCAGCCGCCGCTTTCCGCATGCGCGCGGGCCAGCTCCTGCAGCGGAACGCGCCGGGCGTTGGCCAGCTCGGCAAAGGGGGCGAGCGCGTCGCGCAGACGCCGGACGGTCTCGTGCGCGGCCTCCCACTCATCCTCGCCCAGCCGGTCGATGGCCGCATGGCGCGGGCCGGATTTGCGGGTCTGATCGAGGCTCTTGGCCAGAGCCGCGACGCCGTCGCCGCACCAGGGCTGGCGCATCGCGGCGATTTCGATGACGCAGGCAGCCTGCTGCGCGGCGCCGGGCGGCAAGCCGAGCCGGGTGAGCGGGTGTTTCAGAAGTGCCAGGATTGCGAGCTGCGCGCCGGTCGCGGCGGCGTCGGCGAGGAGGTCGAAAAAGATGCCCGCCGGCGTCGACCGGAGCGGCTCCCCGGCGCTCGCCTCCAGCGTCAGCCCCCAGCGGGTCAGCTCGGCGGCGACGCGGCGGGCGAGACTGCGGTCGGGCGTGATCAGGCTGGCGGTCTTGTCCGGCGTCTCCATCACCTCGCGCATGATCAGCGCAATGGCGGCGGCCTCGTCCTGGTCGGTCGGCGCGGCGATCAGCGAGACCGGGTGCAGACAGTGGCGCACGGTCTTCCGGCGCGGCACTAGCCATGTAATCCGGCCAGCGGCCGAGCGTGGCGGAGGGGCGCAGCGCCTCGCTGAGCAGTTGAAGCTTGGCGGCGTTCCCGTCGGCCGGCTCGGAGCCGCGCACATAGGCGACGTCGCGGCGGTCGGCATCCAGCACGCCGAGGAGCTGGCGCAGCCCGGCCTGCGGGTGTTCGGGATGATCGGCGATCGCGGCCCAGCTCGGCTCGTCGAGCCCGAGATCGAGCCCCGGCAGCACGATGGCACCGCCGGGCAGGCCGGCGACGACCTTCATCAGCTCGGCGGTCGCCGGGATGCTGCCGGTCGATCCGGCGATGATTACCGGCGTATCGGGCCGCGTCTGCCGGAGCCGTTCGGCTTCGAGCGCCATCAGTCGATTGCGGCGGTCGACCGGATTGAGCAGCCGGATCTCGTCCAGATGCGCGGGCCAGGCACGCATGACGATGTCGAGGAAGCTGAGCGAAAGCTGCTCATGCCCGGCGAAGCGCTCCGGCAGCAGCTCGGCGAGGCGCGTCAGGTCGACCCCCTCGGTCTCGGCCTCGTCCATCAGCCGCATCAGCTCCAGCGCCAGCTCGGCGGCAGCGGCGGGCGTGTCGGCGATCCGCAGGCCCGGCTCGCCGGCCATCCGGCCGCTCTTGATGTGCCGCGCCCAGGCAAGCACGAGCTGGGTCAGCGCCATGCGCCGGTCGAGCGCGCCGATGGCCGGGGCAACGGGTAGGTCCGGCCGGTCGATCTCGCCGGCAACGAGTTCGTCCTGCATGAGCAGCAGCGTGTCCTCCTCGGCGACGCCGAGCGGACGCATGCGCGGGAAGCAGCGTGGCGCCGTCTACCGAGGCGCGGAGGAAGACGTCGGCAAGCGCCCGGCAGGCCGCCCGGTTGGGAAGGTAGATCTCGTATCCGGAAAGATCGAACTGGCTCGGCGGCGTCCCGTCCTGGCGGGGCAGTTTTCCCGAAAGGATGGCGCGCGCCAACGCGTCGAGAAACGGCGCCGTGGGCGGGATCGTGAAAATCCGCGGCCCTGCATGTCCCCCGATGTCGCCGAATAGCTGCAGCTCATGCTGCGCTAAGCCCATTCAGGCACCTCTCCGCCTCGGCCAACGCGTCCGGCGTGCCGACATGCATCCACATGCCGTCGTGGCAAATGGCTGCGAGCCGGCCCTGATCCAGAGCGCGGTCCCAAACGCGGTTCAGTGAGAAGGCGCCTGCGGGACACTCCGCAAACATGCGGGGGTGGTTGATGGAAACCCCCGCAAAGACATAGGCAGCGCTTTCGTCCCTCTGTCGACGCCGAACGCGCCCGCCTTCGTCGAAATGGAAATCGCCGCGTCCGGAATAGCCAAGGCTTGCGTTCGCCGGTGCAAGCAGCAGCAGGCTATCCATCGTCCGCGAATCCCACGCTTCGACCATTCTGGCGAGCGTTGAACCCCGTTTTTCAGTCCACACCGAATCAGAATTATGGACAAAGAACGGAGCCGTTCCAAGCAGATGTCGCGCTTTGTTCACAGCTCCGCCGGTGTCGAGGATGGCGTCGCGCTCGTCGGAGATGGTAATTCGGGGCGCAGTCCGGGTTTTGAGATGGGCTTCGATGAGATCGGCGAGGTAGTGGACATTGACGACGGCATCGCTGACGCCGATCTCGGCGAGCCGGTCCAGCACATGGTCGAGCATCGGCTTGCCGCCGAGCCGCACCAGGGGTTTTGGCAGCGTATCGGTAAGCGGGCGCATGCGATGGCCGAACCCGGCCGCCAGAACCAGGGCATGCGTGATCGATTCGCCGGTCATGCGTCGTCTCCCGTTATTGTCCGGAGCGTCCCACGGCTCCGAACCTGTGTCCCCGCGCGATCCGCGAGAACGCGCCCCTACAGCCGTGCGGCGATCCCCTCGATATCGCCGGGCACTGCCTGCTCATACCATGATTTCAAGCGCTTAAGCTGGCGGGTCTGTCAAATTCGCGCTGAGATAGCGGCCGATGCGCGGCATGTGGCGGAGATAGGCGCGCTTGCCGTCGCGCTTGGCGAGGCGGGCGAAAATGCCGAGGATCTTGGTGGCGCGCTGGGCGCCGAGCAGACGATAGGCGCGCAGGAATGCGGCGCGATCGAAGGCGGGGTCGGCGGCGGCGGCGCGGTCGCAATAATAGCCGAGCAATTCATCTTCGAGGCCGGCGGGCAGGTCGAGGCGGGCATCCTGAAGCAGCGAGGCCAGGTCGTAGGCCGGATGACCGCGCATCGCGTCCTGAAAATCGATGATGCCGAGGCGGGCGAGGCCGGCCTGATCGGCACGCAGCAGCAGGTTGGGCGAATGATAGTCGCGCAGCACCCAGCCCTGCGGCTGCCCCAGGAGCCAGGCGAATTGCTTGCTCCACAGCGCGGCAAATTCGTCGCGAACGGCCTTGGGTGCGGGATGCCCGTGCACGGCGGGAAAGAACCAGTCCAGCAGCAGCTCCGTCTCGATGCCGAGCGCCTCTTCGTCGAATTCGGGCAGGGCGTGATCGACGCCCTCGGCGACGAGGTGCGCGGCAGGGGGATGCCGGCGCAAGGCGATGAGTCCGTCGACGGCAAGCCGGTAGGGTGCAGCGAGGTCGCCGCCCTCCGCCGCGATCTGCGTGAAGGTCAGGTCGCCGAAATCCTCGATCAGCAGCAGCCCGGCGGCGAGATCCTGCGCGATGATCGCCGGCGCGGCGAGCCCGGCCTGACGCAGCGCGTTGGCGACCGCGACGAACGGTCCGACATCTTCGGCGAGATGCGCGATGCGGCTGTAGGGCCGGTTGCCGCGGATCGGCGGGCCGTCGGGCGCTTTCGGCCAGTCCATCAGCAGGGCGGTGCGCTCGGGAGCGGTCAGCCGCGTGTAGCCGCGCGCGGAAGCGTCGCCATTGACATAGGCCGGTTTGGCGTCCGCCCATCCGGCCGCGCGGACGAAGCGGTCGATGATCGCAAAGCGTTCGAGACGCATCGCCCAGCCGCCGAGGCCGGTCAGCGTCACCTGGCGAAGCTCCGGCCGTTCGCCTTCGACCAGCGCGATTTCCAGCCGCTCGGCAGGCAGCCGCCCCTCCAGCCGCTCCGGCCATTCGGCGATGACCAGCCCGGCTTCGAGCGCCTCGGTAAGGCCCAGCTCATCCGCTTCGGCCGGACCGGACAGTCGGTAGAAATCGAAATGATGGATGGCAAAGCGCGGCGCTTCATAGGGCTGAACGAGCGCGAAGGTCGGGCTCGGCACCTCCTCGGTATCGCGGCCCAGCAAGGCGCGGATGAGGAAGCGGGCGAAGGCGGTCTTGCCGGCGCCGAGATCGCCGCGCAGCGCCAGAAAATCGCCGAGCGCGCAGGCGCGGTGAGAGCGCTTCGGCGAGGCGCTTCAGGGCGCTCTCGTCGATGGTGTCGAGCTGCATCGTCGCTTCAGTCACGCCGCGGCTTCCCTCATAACCGTCGCTTCAAATCGAATTCGGGCTAGAAACGCTACCCGGCAAGGAGACGTCAAGGGGCAAAAGGCGGGCTGGTTCTGTCGAGCTGCGCGGCGGCGTCCGCCTCTCAGCCGAACACCGAATGCGGATGGTGGTCGCCGCTCGCCTCGCCATTAGCCCCGTTCGCGGCAGGCCCGTCCTGCGAGGCTTCGCTCGCCGTGCTGCCATGGTCCGGCACCGGCTTGCGGGCCGAATTCTGCGGAATGAGCACTGTCACCGTGGTGCCGACGCCAGGCGCCGAGCGCAGCGTGATCTGACCGCCATGCAGCTCGACGATGCTCTTGACGATCGCCAGTCCCAGCCCCGCGCCCCGATGCTTGGAGCCTTGCGACCGGCTCTCGAAGCGTCCGAACACGCTGGCCTGATATTCCTCCGGGATGCCGACGCCGGAATCCTGCACCGCGAAGGCGACCATGCCGTTCTCCTTGCGGCAGGACAAGGTGATCAGCGAGTTTTCCGGGGAGAAGCCGATGGCGTTGGACAGCAGATGGAACAGCACCTGGGTCAGCCGCTGGCGGTCGGCCAGCACCATGTCGAGATCCGGCGCGATCTGGGTTTCCAGCGTGATGCCCGACTTGGTCAGCCGCTCGCGCACGCCCAGCTCCGCCGCTTCCATCATCTCGCGCACCGAAACCGGCGCAAGTTTCAACTCCAGCCCGCCGGCGTCGATCGTGGTCAGGTCGAGAATGTCGTTGATGATGGCCAGCAGCTTGGAGCTGGAGGTGCGGATGTCCTCCAGATATTCGCTCTGCTTGCCCGCCAGCGGACCGATCGGCGGCTGGGCGAGCATGTCCGAGAAGCCGATGATGTTGGTCAGCGGCGTGCGCAGCTCGTAGCTGACATGGCTGAGGAAGGTGTTCTTCAGATTGTCCGCCGCCTCCAGCGCCTCGTTGCGCTCGATCAGCGCGATTTCGGCGCGCTTGCTGTCGGTGATGTCGATATAGGTGAGCACCGTGCTGCCGTCGGGCAGCGGCACGCCCGCATAGGCGACGGTGATGTCGTCCGGGCGCGTGACGGTTCCCTCGAAGCTTTCCCGTGTCTCGAAAACGCCGGTGACGGCGCGCACGGCCGGCTCCCAAGGCTCCGGGCCGTCGACCAGCGCTTCGCAGCGCGCGCGGACATCGTCGATATGCGGCGCGCCTTCGAGAAACCCGGCCTCAAGCTTCCACATCGCGACGAAGGCGGCATTGTGGAGCTTCAGCCGGCCGTCGGAGCCGAACAGCGCTACGCCCTCGCGCAGGTTCTCCAGCGTTTCGTGCTGCACCTTGATCAGCGAATTATACCGGCTTTCCATGGCGAAACGCTCGGTGGCGTCGTCGAACAGATAGGTCACGCCGCCATCCGGCCGCCGGTCGCCGAGCAGATGGATGGTGCGGCCGTTCGGCAGATACCACCAGTCCTCGATGGTCTCGGTGTCCTCCGCCGCCTTGAGATGGCTGTCCCGCCATTTGCGGTAGTCGGACTGCTCGGGCAGCAGACGCCGCTGGCGTAGATGGTCGAAGAACTCGCCGAGCTGCGGCTTGCCGTCGAGAAAGGCCATGTCCAGCTTCCACATGTCCTTGAACGCCTGGTTGTGGAAGCTGAGCCGCTGGTCGGCGCCGAAAATGGCGATCGCGCTGGAGATGCGGTCAAGCGTGCGCTCATGAGCGGCCATCTGTCGCGAAAGCCGGTCCTGGACGTTCTCCAGCGGCGCGACGTCGATCACCGAGCCGGCGCTCGCCCGGCCCACGGGCACGACGATGGTGTCGAAGCTGCGGCGCTCGCCGGCGACGACGGTCTGCAGCCGCTTGCGGAAGGTCTCGCCGGCGGCAAGCGTGGTCTCCGCGGCGCGGCGCTGACGGTTCTCCAGAAGCTCGCGCTGCTCCTCGATGACCTCGTCGGATTTCGTCGCCTCGACGGCCGAGACATAGGCGCGGTTGACCCAGCACAGCCGCCCGTCCGGATCGCGGAACCAGACCGGCATCGGCAGCGCATCGAGCAGCGCCTTCTGCGTCGCCAGCTCCTCATTGGTCGACCGCTGTTGGCGCAGCAGGTTGGCCATTTCGATGCGGCGTCCGGCAAGGTCGCGGAATTTGAGATAGCAGCCGCTGCCCGATGCGCGGCCCTCCGCCTCGATATGCGGTCCGGCGAGCGTCTTCAGCGTCATCTCGAACGGTCTGCTGCTCGCCTTCAGCTCCTGCAGCCGGCTCTCCAGGTCGAGCGCGGCGCTGCGCTCCAGCCAGGAGGCGAAACGCATCAGATTGCGGAGCTTGGCGGGGATGCCGAACTTGGCGTCGAGCACATGGTTGACGATGCGCGGCGTACCGTCGGCCTCGAAGGCGACCAGCACCTGAGGTTCGGCGAGCACGATCGACTGGGCGACGTCGAGCTCCTGGCGGAGCGCTTCCATCGCCTCGGCGGAACGGGCCTCGTTGCGCTTTGCCCGGGTCGCGGCCTGCTGGAACAACACGGTCGCTCCGGCCGAAGCCAGCACGACACCGCCGACGATGGCGGCAAGCAGCAGGTCGCTCACCGGCAAGGCGTGCGTCCCCTCGTTCACGCTCGGCAGAGCGTGAGCCGTGCCGGTAGGGCCGAGCGCAAGGGCGATCGCGGCGGGACTGGCCGCCATTCGTTGGAGCCAGCGCTTTGGCAGAGAGGCTTTGGCCTGCATCGGGCGTCTCCGCAAGAGGGGCGGACGCATCCGGCGCCCGCTGTCTCCCCTAATTGGTCGAATCGCCCGTTACTTTATCCTTAAAGACACGTTACGCCCAATCGTTCAGCGTGTATCCCAAGGGAATTTCCCCTATACGCGGACAAAGCTGGGGAAAGCGGCCCCGCGGGTGGCGCGGGGCCGGTATGACCGTGAGAGCGGCGGGCCCGATAAAGGGAATCGGCGGTGCCGCGGTCCGATGCTCTAGTGGATCGAACATGACATTTGAGTCCCTCGTGCCGTGCGATGAGGCCGAGGTAAGTGATTAGAATGTCATGTCAATTCGATCCATGAGCATAAAGCGGCGTGGTTCGAAGCGTTAATTCGAACCACTAGTAGCGGTAATGCTCGGGTTTGAACGGTCCGGTCTGCTCGATGCCGAGATAGGACGCCTGCTCGTCGCTGAGCTTGGTCAGCTTTACACCAAGCTTATCCAGGTGAAGCCCTGCGACCTTCTCGTCCAGATGCTTGGGCAGCGTGTAGACCTTGTTCTCATACTTGTCGTTGTGCTTCCAAAGCTCGATCTGCGCCAGCACCTGGTTGGTGAACGACGCGCTCATCACGAAGCTGGGATGGCCGGTGGCGTTGCCGAGATTGACGAGGCGGCCTTCCGACAGCAGGATCATGCGCTTGCCGTCCGGAAACTCGATCATGTCGACCTGCGGCTTGACGTTGGTCCAGCGGAGGTTCTTCAGCCCGCCGACCTGGATCTCATTGTCGAAATGGCCGATATTGCAGACGATCGCCATGTCCTTCATGGCACGCATATGGTCGATGGTGATGACGTCCTTATTGCCGGTCGCGGTGACGAAAATGTCCGCTTTCGGCGCCGCGTCCTCCATCGTGACGACCTCGAAACCGTCCATCGCCGCCTGAAGCGCGCAGATCGGGTCGATCTCGGTGACGGAGACGCGCGCGCCGGCCCCGCGCAGGGACAGCGCCGAGCCCTTGCCGACATCGCCATAGCCGCAAACGAGAGCGGTCTTGCCCGCCATCATCACGTCGGTGCCGCGGCGGATGCCGTCCACCAGGCTTTCGCGGCAGCCATATTTATTGTCGAATTTCGACTTGGTGACCGAGTCGTTGACGTTGATCGCCGGGAAGGACAGCTCGCCGCGTTTCTCCATCTGATAGAGCCGCAGCACGCCTGTCGTCGTCTCCTCGGAGACGCCGCGAATGTTGGCCTTCACCTTCGAATACCAGCCGGGGTTGCGCTCCAGCCGCTTCTTGATCGTGGCGACCAGCGCCTCTTCTTCCTCGTTCTTCGGATTGGCCAGTACCGAGGGCTTGGTCTCCGCTTCCGCGCCCAGATTGACGATCAGCGTCGCGTCGCCGCCATCGTCGAGGATCATGTTCGCCGTCTCGCCGCCCGGCCATTCGAGGATGCGGTCGACATACTCCCAATATTCGGTGAGCGTCTCGCCCTTGATCGCAAAGACCGGCGTGCCGCGCGCGGCGATGGCGGCGGCGGCGTGGTCCTGGGTGGAGAAGATGTTGCACGAGGCCCACCGCACATCCGCGCCCAGCGCCTGCAGCGTCTCGATCAGCACGGCGGTCTGGATGGTCATGTGCAGACAGCCGGCGACGCGCGCGCCCTTCAGCGGCTGCGAGGGACCGTACTCCTCGCGCGCGGCCATCAGCCCCGGCATCTCCGTCTCGGCAATGTCCATCTCCTTCCGGCCCCACTCGGCCAGCGCGACGTCTTTGACGATGAAATCCTTGCTGTTGCTCATATCGTTCATGGGGATCCTGCTTCTCATTCGGGGACAGTTGCCCTGATCTATAAGGGTCAGAGTAGGCGGAGGCAATAAGGATATAAAGATGTTGTTATATCTTTTTGGGGAGCGAACGCCGTGCGCCATCCACCGTCAATCGAATTTTGCACGCATGGCACTAAACGTTAGATTGCATTTTTTGAACTTTCACGCCAGCTTTGCGCGATAGCGTCCTGGGCGATGGCACGCCGTCGTCCTTCATTCACCAAGCCGTCGATTTATGCCGGAGCTCATATTGCTCGGGCGACGTCCTGCGAAGCTTCGCGACGCTTTTCCTGTCACGCCCCGACATACCGCAGCGTCAGGTTGATCCGCCCGCCTTCCTCCAGCAGGTCCGACGTCCCGGCCAGCACCCGGTCGACGCCGTGGTAGCGCAGGCGCGAGGCGCCGCTCATCACGAAGACGTCGCCCGATTTCAGCTCTATCGACGTGGTCGGATCGCGGCGCTTCAGGCCGCCGACGCGGAACACCGCAGTGTCCCCCAGCGACACCGACAGGATCGGCGCGGAGAAGTCCGCCTCGTCCTCGTCGCGGTGCAGCCCGAGCTTGGCGCGGCCGGAATAATAGTTCACAAGGCATGCTTGCGGTGGATAAGTGACGTTTGCCTGCTGCGTCCACAGCCCGATTAGTGTTTTTGGAATGGGCGGCCATGGTGTGCCGGTTTCTGGATGGACCGCTTGATAGCGGTAGCCGCCGTCCTTATCTGATACCCAGCCGAGCGGGCCGCTATTCGTCATGGCGACCGAGAACGGTTTGCCGGTTCGCGGCATGCGCGGCGTGAACAGCGGCGCGGCGGCGATGACGGCGCGGATTTCTCGAAGCAAGGCCTGCTGAGCGGCCGCGTCAAAGACGCCCGGCAGGAAGCGACAGCCATCTGGGAGAGGGTTTTTGTTCAAATCTGCTGTGCCTTCACTGCCGCACCCTTGAACAAACATGTCATGACCATAATCTCTAGGCATATATCACACGTGTAAGCTTGAATTCAGCGGCTTGTACGCGCATACAGTGCGGCCTATATAACCGCCAAAATTCTGGGAGCATACACTTAGGGGACTGGCGGTCGCGCGAGACATCAGAAGTTAGGCGCGGACGCGTGGGGTGCTAGGAAGGCCCCGACAGTCTGCCGACTGAAGAAAGAGGGTTTATCGGATGTCGAAAGTCATAGGAATCGACCTCGGTACAACGAATTCCTGCGTTGCGGTCATGGAAGGCATGACACCGAAAGTCATTGAGAATGCGGAAGGCATGCGAACCACGCCGTCCATGGTGGCTTTCACGCAAGAAGGCGAGCGCCTTGTCGGGCTGCCGGCCAAGCGTCAGGCTGTCACCAATCCGGAAAACACCTTCTTTGCGATCAAGCGTCTGATCGGACGGCGTTTCGAGGATCCGACGGTGGGGAAGGATAAGGATCTCGTTCCTTATCACATCGTCAAGGCCGAGAATGGCGATGCCTGGGTTGAATCGCGCGGTGAGAAATATTCGCCGTCGCAGATCTCCGCCTTCATTCTGCAGAAGATGAAGGAAACGGCCGAAGCCTATCTCGGCGAGAAGGTGACCAAAGCGGTCATCACCGTTCCCGCCTATTTCAACGACGCACAGCGCCAGGCGACGAAGGATGCCGGCAAGATCTCGGGTCTTGAAGTCCTGCGCATCATCAACGAGCCGACGGCTGCAGCGCTCGCTTACGGTCTCGACAAGAAGGAAGGCAAGACCATCGCCGTGTACGACCTTGGCGGCGGCACCTTCGACATCTCCATCCTCGAAATCGGCGATGGCGTGTTCGAGGTGAAATCCACCAATGGCGACACCTTCCTCGGCGGTGAAGACTTCGACATGCGTCTGGTCGATTATTTCGCCACGGAATTCAAGAAAGAGAACGGCATCGATCTGCGCGGCGACAAGCTCGCCCTCCAGCGCCTGAAAGAGGCTGCGGAAAAGGCCAAGATCGAGCTGTCCTCCGTCAGCCAGACCGAAATCAATTTGCCGTTCATCACCGCCGACCAGACCGGGCCGAAGCATCTGACCATGAAGCTGACCCGGGCGAAGCTGGAAAGCCTCGTCGACGATCTGGTTCAGCGGACCACCGGCCCGTGCCAGGCGGCGCTGAAGGATGCCAATCTGAAGGCGGCCGAGATCGACGAAGTGGTTCTCGTCGGCGGCATGACCCGGATGCCCAAGATCGCCCAGACGGTGAAGACGATCTTCGGCAAGGAGCCGCATAAGGGCGTCAACCCTGACGAAGTCGTTGCCATGGGCGCCGCGATCCAGGCCGGCGTGCTGCAGGGCGACGTCAAGGACGTTCTGCTGCTCGACGTGACGCCGCTGTCGCTCGGCATCGAAACGCTGGGCGGCGTGTTCACGCGCCTGATCGACCGCAATACTACCATCCCGACCAAGAAGGGCCAGGTGTTCTCCACGGCCGAGGACAACCAGAACGCGGTCACCATCCGGGTCTTCCAGGGTGAGCGCGAGATGGCGGCCGACAACAAGCTGCTCGGCCAGTTCGACCTGGTCGGCATTCCGCCGGCACCGCGCGGCGTTCCGCAGATCGAGGTCACCTTCGACATCGACGCCAACGGCATCGTCAACGTCGGAGCGGTGGACAAGGCGACCAACAAGCAGCAGTCGATCCGCATCCAGGCCTCCGGCGGTCTGAACGAGGCCGACATCCAGCGGATGGTCAAAGAGGCCGAGTCCCACGCTGCCGACGACAAGAAGCGGCGCGAGCTTGTCGAAGCCAAGAACCAGGGCGAGGCTCTCCTGCATTCCACGGAGAAGTCGATGGCCGAAATCGGCGACAAGGTTTCCGATGCCGATAAGAAGACCATCGAAACCGCGCTCGAAGAGCTGCGCACGTCGCTGAACGGTGAAGACCGCGATGTGATCGTGTCGAAGATCGAGGCTCTGGCGCGCGCATCGATGAAGCTCGGCGAGGCCGCTTACGGGCAGGCCGGAGCGGGCGCCGGTGCTGGAGACTCCGATGACGCCGGCGGCGCGGGCGAAGCCAAAGGCGGCGAAGGCGACGGTGTGGTCGATGCGGAGTTCGAGGAAGTGCGCGACGACGACAACAAGAAGAAGTCGGCATAAGCGACGACCCGCTTATCTGGTCTTAAGCGGACTGTGATCACGCTTCGGGCAGGCCGTTCGTGATTGGGGCATCGATGACGCAGCCAGTGGCAGCAATCGCCGAGTTGAGCGCATGCACGCTGTCTGCGTCCGTCGAGAATGACTTTCGGGCTTTACGGGGCGTCATTCAAACCCGTTCAGCCGTGGTTTCGCATTATCTATCGGCGGTGCTCGTCAGCGCGAATTGCCCGGGCACCGCGATTTCAGATCGGTCCGTTCGGCGTTCGTCGAACCCCGCCCTGAAATCGACATGCAGGAGGAGCTGATGTCCATCGGCGAATCTCACGCCATCGAGACGACGCCCACTTCGTGGCTAAGGCACCAAAGCCGTGAGATAAGCGCGAAGAATCAGCGGCTTCTTCATGAACGAGCCCTCGATATCCATTTTCTCGAACAGATCGAGACGCGTAGCCAGCCGGGCGATCAGCCTATCGAGGAACCTGTTCGGCTTGTGGTCCGCCCTCAGTTGCCGCAGGTAGGACGCGGCGTCTTCGGCGGCGAAGGTGGCGCCGAGACTGTCCGGGTAGAGACCGGTATAGGCGGCCTCGAACACGTCGGCATATGCCGGATGACTGATGACGGCCTCGAAGAACGGGTCCCCCCGATAGCCATGCCAGCGGGTGACCAGCTTGCGCCGGTCGTGCTCGGTCAACTCGGTTTCGTTGCCGAACGAGCTGCCGCCACCTTGCGGCGTGACGGCGTTGCTCAGCTCATGCGAGGAGAGGCCGAGTTGTTTTGCCAGGGCCGCGCGGTAGTCTTGATCGAGCAGCCAGGCGTCGTAGCCGATATGCAGAAAAGGCCGGTTTGAATCGCCGCGTTCGAGAATCCAATGTCTTTCCGCCAAGAGCTGGCGCACGATCATTACGACATTCGCTGAGCGGTTCTTTTTCCGGTTAATAAGAGAAGCGGCCAAGTTTAGAGGGTCGCGCAAGAAGACGATAGACGTGATTTTGTTGGATGCAGTTGTTTGATTTTCGATCGATTTGTAGACATTCGACGGCATCACTCCCTCGTAATTGAGGATTAGCGGATGGTTCGAATCGGTCTTAAGGTGAGAAGCGATCTTTATGGACAGAGCGTTGTTGAGAGGATGATTATTGATGAACTC
The DNA here is from genome assembly GCA_963727575.1 of uncultured Alphaproteobacteria bacterium. Lineage (GTDB taxonomy): Bacteria > Pseudomonadota > Alphaproteobacteria > Rhizobiales > Rhodomicrobiaceae > JAHQVI01. The sequence goes on along the minus strand of CAVSIA010000009.1, from coordinate 197,711 downwards.
CGTGGTCCTCGGATGATGTGCTCGGTACCACTCGATGAAAGCATGGTGGCCGGACCGCTTCGTCGAGATTATATTGATGAGTTGACTGATCATTTGTCGGTTCCAAAAGAGTTCTGCCGCTTGATCGCGTCGAGACCGGACGGTGTATGACAATCATGGCGAAACGCTGTTATTACGAGACCCTTGGTATAACGCGCGGCGCTGGCGATCAGGACATAAAGAACGCCTTCCGCAAGCTTGCCAAGACCTATCATCCCGACTGTAATCCGGGCGACATGGGAGCCGAGCAGCGCTTCAAAGAGGTCAACGAGGCCTATGAAGCGCTGAAGGATCCGCAGAAGCGCGCCGCCTACGACCGCTTCGGCCACGCCGCTTTCGAAGGCAACGGCATGGGCCCTGCCGGACATGGCTTCGGCGCCGACTTTTCCGCCTCGATGTCGGAAATCTTCGACGACCTGTTCGGCGAATTCATGGGCGGACGCCGCCGCCACCGCTCCGGACGCGAGCGCGGCGCCGACCTCAGCTACAACATGGAGATCACGCTGTCGGAGGCTTATACCGGCAAGATCGCGCAGATCCGCGTGCCCACCTCCGTCACCTGCGACACATGCTCCGGCAGCGGCGCGGAGCCGGGCTCGAGCCCGGTCGCCTGTCCGAGCTGCAACGGCTTCGGCAAGATCCGCGCCAGCCAGGGCTTCTTTACCATCGAGAGGACCTGCCCGAATTGTCAGGGCCGCGGCGAGATCATTCAAAACCCCTGCCAGGGCTGTTCCGGCTCCGGCCGGCGTGACGCGCGAGCGCATGCTGTCGGTCAACATTCCCGCGGGCGTCGAGGACGGCACGCGCATCCGGCTGGCCGGCGAAGGCGAGGCGGGCGTGCGCGGCGGACCGCCGGGCGATCTCTACATCTTCCTCTCCGTGGCGCCGGACGAGATTTTCCAGCGCGACGGTTCGGACCTGTTCTGCAAGGTCCCGATCACCATCACCAGCGCCGCGCTCGGAGGCCAGGTCGAAGTGCCGACCATCGACGGCGGCCGCGCGCGGGTGAAGATCCCCGAGGGCACCGAGACCGGCAAGCAGTTCCGGCTGAAGTCGAAGGGCATGCCGGTGCTGCGCTCGACGCTGACCGGCGATCTTTACGTGCAGGTCGAGGTGGAGACGCCGCAGAACCTGACACGCAAGCAGAAAGAGCTCCTCAAGGAGTTCGAGAAAGCCTCGACCGACAACACCAATCCCGGCTTGAGCGGATTTGCCGAGCGGGTTAAGGATTTCTGGGACCGGATGGGCAAATCCTGAGGGGTCGGCAGCCTCCCTCAGCCCCGGACACCGATCGGCTGCCATACAACGAGCCACGATGCCGGTTAGCCCCAAACTGCTTTTCTTCGCTGGCAGCACGAGACAGGCCTCATTCAATCGCAAGCTTGCGCATTGCGCGCTCAAGGCGGCGCGCGATAAGGGCTTGGAAAGCGATCTGATCGAGCTGGCCGACTATCCGATGCCGATCTTCAACGGCGACATCGAAGCGAACGAAGGTCCGCCGGACAATGCGCGGAAGCTGAAGGCGCTGTTTGCCGACTATGACGGCATCTTCATCGCCAGCCCGGAATATAACGCGTCGGTGACGCCGCTCCTGAAGAACACCATCGACTGGATATCCCGCGTCAGAGATCCGGACGAACCGCCGCTTGCGGTTTTCCAGACACGCGTCTTCGCGATCAGTGGCGCCTCGCCCGGCAATTATGGCAGCATGCGCGGTCTGCTGACACTTCGCCAGATCCTGGCGGTCGGGGTGGGGGCGCTGGTTCTGCCGGAACAGGTCGCCGTCGCCGGGGCGGCTTCGGCCTTCGACGAGGCCGGCGCACTGGTCAACGAACGGATGCAAACCATGCTGGAGACCGTGGTCACGCGGCTCGGCGAAAGAGCAGGGCAGTTTTCCAATGAGCGCATCTCTCTCGGTCGATAAGAAGCGCGGCGCGGCGGCTCGGAAGCTGATCGTCGCTCTCGATTTTTCCTCCGCCGAGCAAGCGCGCAGCGTGGTGTCGGTGCTGCATGCCGAGGTGGGCATCTTCAAGATCGGCCTCGAGCTGATCTATTCCGACGGCCTGCCTTTTGCCCGCATTCTGATCAATTCCGGCGCCCGCGTGTTTCTCGACGCCAAGCTGCTCGACATTCCCAACACCGTGGAGAAAGCGGCAGCGAGTGCCGCGGCGATGGGCGCCGCCTTTCTGACCGTGCATGGCCACGACCGCAAGACGCTCGATGCCGCGGTGCGCGGCCGCGGCACGCGAGCGACCAAGCTGCTCGCCGTCACGGTGCTGACCAGCCTGGACGCGGCCGATCTTGCCGAGCAGGGCATTCAATCCGCGCCCGCGGACATTGTTCTGCGCCGGGCGACGATGGCCAGGGACGCCGGGTTCGACGGCGTCATCGCCTCGCCGCAGGAAGCCCGCGCCATTCGCGCCGAGCTCGGCGGCGATTTCCTGATCGTCACGCCGGGCATCAGGCCATCGGGCACCGATGCCGGCGACCAGCAGCGCGTGGCGACACCCGCTGCCGCCATTGCCGCCGGCGCCGACTACCTCGTCGTCGGGCGCCCGATCACCAAAGCGCCGGACCCCTATAAGGTCGCGGACGCGATCATCGCCGAAATCGAGACCGCGCTGCCTGACTGACAGCGTCGCCCGACGCGTTCCTACATGTGGCTTGCGGACTTCTTCTCCGGTCCCGGCGGCTTGCGGTCCGGCGACGGCACGGCCTCCGTCGGCACCGGCACGGGCGGCGTGCCCGATTTGGCGTCGACGCCGACCAGCAAGGCGCATTCCGAAGGCAGATCGGCGACCGTGAGCAGATGCTTCTTCGGCGGCTTCGTCTTCTTCGGCGGCTGCGGTTTTGGCGGCGTCGCCGGCTTGCGCATCTTTTTCAGCCAGCTCTCGACCTCTTTGCCGCAGCCGTCGCCCGAGCCGACTTCGCGTTGGCTGACGCAGCCGGGCGAGCCTTTCGGGCAATCGAGCCGGACGTGAAAATGATAATGATGCCCCCACCAGGGCCGGACTTTCGACAGCCAGGCACGATCCTTCCCGGCCCAGTCGCACAGCGCCTTCTTGATCGCCGGATGCACGAAGATCCGCGCAACTTCCGGATAGGATGCCGCGCTCTTGATCAGCTTGGCGTGTTCCGGCGTCCATTTCGCCGGATCGACCGAGACGCCGTCCTCGGCGAGCATGGAAACCGCCGAACGCGTTTCCCGTTCGCGCGTGCTGAGCGTCCGCTCCGGCATCGGACTGAGCCAGATATCCGCGTCGAGCCCGATCTGGTGGCTGGCATGGCCGGACAGCATCGGCCCGCCCATGGGCTGGGCGATATCGCCGACGAGCAGACCGCGCCAGTCGTCATGCTTTTGTGCGTCGACCGCGAGGCGCTCCAGAAACGAGATCAGCACCGGATGGCCCCAGTTGCGGTTCCGGGACAGGCGCATGGCCTGCCAGGCCGGACCGTTGACCGGCAAAGGCTTGGCGCCTGCCAGACAGCCTTTCGCGTAGCTTCCGATCGAGCGTGCGGCAAGGGGGGCGGGTTGTTTCTGATGACCGAAGACGTCCCTGGCGACGGGAGAATGCGGCACCGGCTTCTTCTTTTTCTTCGCCGCGGACCCGTCTGCCGAGATGGCGAGAGCCAGAAGGATCGATACACAAAGGATGCAGAATGAGCGCATGAGCGATGCTGTACCCCTTTTTCCAGCCCAATCTACGCCTGCTTTCCTGAATTTCAGATGAGGCATTGCGGCGAGCTTAGCGCAAACGCAGGCAAACTTCCAACCGGCCTGGCCGATCGCAAGAAACGTTCATGTTGGCTGGGTAATCTTAAACGAGGCTTGAATTGCTCGCGGATTTGCAGGGTCTGCCGCGAGATTCCCACAAGATCGGCGCTCTGCCGCCGGAAAGGCTGCTCCCTCGAATGCTGACCCGGCGCCGATTTCTTCAAAGTGTTGGCGGGCTCTTCGGCGCGGCGGCGGGTCTGGGCAGCTATGGCCTGATCATCGAGCCGGGATTGCGGCTCAGCCTCGCGCGTTGGACGGTTCCTCATCCCGACTGGCCCGCCTCCTCCCCGCCCTTGCGCATTGCCGTCATCAGCGATATTCACGCGGTCCGGCCCTGGATGCCGGCCTCGCGGATCGAGCGGATTGCCGAGACTGCGAACGGGCTCGGCGCGGATCTGATCGTGCTGCTCGGCGACTACGTGACCGGCGTGGGGCAGCGTTTCCGCAATGGCCTCGTGCCGATCGCGGACTGGTCGGCGGCGCTGCGGGGCCTCAAGGCGCCGCTCGGCGTTTATGCCATTCTCGGCAACCACGATTGGTGGGTCGATGCGCCCGCGGTCCGGCGCGGGCTGGAGAGTCAGGGCATTCCGGTGCTCGAAAACGATGTGGTGAAGTTTGACAACGGCAAGCGGCGTTTCTGGCTGGCCGGGCTCGGCGATCAGCTTGCGATGCGCGCGCCGGGTGGTGGCTGGCGCGGGGTGGACGACCTGAACGGCACGGTTGCGCGGATGGCCGGTGATCGCGACCCGGTCATCATGCTCGCCCATGAACCGGACATCTTCGTCAAAGTGCCGCGCCGCATCGGTCTGACGCTCTCCGGCCATACGCATGGCGGACAGATCTGGCTGCCCTTCATCGGACGGCCGGTGGTGCCCTCGCGATACGGCCAACGCTTCGCCTATGGGCACATCGTCGAGGACGGGCGGCATCTCGTCGTCTCGGCCGGTCTCGGCCTGTCGATTTTGCCGGTGCGGTTCATGGTCCCGCCCGAGCTTGCGCTGGTGACCGTCACAGCGCCCGGCAATGCCGGGGAACCGGTCTGAAGGTCGACGCGAGCAAGGTCGGGAAAAGTTGGCATCGATCTTCCCGAAAGATCGTGCGCACGCAAAACACTCGAGAGCATGAGCGATCCACCAAGAAGCGATCGTGCCGTCGATCGGCCCCGGCAAGCCGCCGGGGCACCATCTGTGTGCGAGGGGCGGCCAGTGGTTCAATTAACGCTTCGAACCACGCCGTTTTATGCTCATGGATTGAATTGACATGACATTCTGATTCCTTGCCTCGGCCTCATCGCACGGCAAAAGCGACTTAAATGTCATGTTCGATCCACTAACCCGCCGCCGCCAGTTTCTGCGATGTCGGCTGCACCGCCGCCGTATAATCGTCCATCAGCGTCTTGGTGATCTCGCCGACGGTGAAGCGGTAGTCGCCGATCTCGGACACGGGCGTGACTTCGGCCGCGCTGCCGGTCAGGAAGCATTGCTCGAAATCGCCCATCTCCTCCGGCATCATCGGGCGCTCGATGACCGTCCAGCCGCGCTTCTTGGCGAGGCCGATCACGGTCCGGCGGGTGATGCCGTCGAGGAAGCAGTCCGGTGTGGGCGTGTGCAGTTCCTCGCCCTTGACGAAGAAGATGTTGGCGCCGGTGGATTCGGCGATCTGTCCGCGCCAGTCGAGCATCAGCGCATCCGCATAGCCCATGCGCTCGGCGCGGTGCTTCTCGATCGTGCAGATCATGTAAAGGCCGGTCGCCTTCGACTTGGACGGCGCGGTGCGCGGATCGGGGCGGCGATATTCGGCGGGGCATAGCCGGATGCCCTTGAGCCGCTGCTCCTTGTCGAAATAGGTGCCCCAGTACCAGGAGGCGACGGCGACGTGGATCTTGTTCTGCTGCGCGGAAACGCCCATCTGCTCGGAGCCGCGCCAGGCGATCGGGCGGACATAGCCGTCGACGATGTTGTTGGCGCGGGCCGCGTCGCGGCACGCCTGGTCGAGCTCGGCGACGCTGTAGGGCATCTCGAAGCCGAGGATCTTGCCGGAATTGTGCAGCCGCTCGGAATGCTCGGTCAGCTTGAAGATTTCGCCGCCATAGACCCGTTCGCCCTCGAACACCGCGCTCGCATAATGCAGGCCGTGGGTCAGAACATGCAGCTTGGCCTCACGCCACGCGACGAGCTCGCCGTCGTACCAGATATATCCGTCACGTTGATCATAGGGTTCGGCCGTCATAATTTCCTCCAGCGGCAGGCGTAATGCATGGGTAAATTCCGGCTCTAAGGGCCGGATGAATCCTGAAACCTTAGCACCAATAATTCTTATGGGCAGGGGGTTTGCAAAGAATTTCGGAAGCGGCAAGGTTAGACTTGCTCTGGGGAAGAAACAAGTCCAATTATGTCAACATGGCTGACATAGTTTCCGACGCGGACGACCGCCCCGCCGCCGGCCCTTCCATGAGAGCCGAAGAGAAGTCGCGCGCAGCGCAAAGGCTGCGTCAAGACCAGCTTCACTGGTATGTCGAGGCGCTGTTCTTCGCTTACCGGGAGTTCACCAGGGACCCCGACCGCATCCTCAACGAGATCGGTTTCGGCCGCGCTCATCACCGGGTGATGCATTTCATCCACCGCTATCCGGGCATGCGCGTCGCCGATCTTCTGGAAACTCTGCAAATCACCAAGCAAAGTCTGGCAAGAGTGCTGCGGGAGTTGATAAAAGAGGGCTATGTCGCGCAGGAATCGGGCAAGGCCGACAAGCGCGAGCGCCTGCTTTACGCAACCGAGTCCGGTGCCGCGCTGGCCTCGCGTCTGGCCGCGCCGCAACTCGTCAAGATCGAGGACGCGCTCGCGGCCGTCGGCCGGGACGAGGAAGCTGCCGTGGCCCGGTTTCTGGAAGCCATGATTGGGGAGGGCGCCGGTTTGCCCTATGATCGTGACGGTGAGCGTGAGCGGGGCAGGCGCGGGCAGAAGGGGCCGTTGGAGAGAGGATGACAGACGAAGCCAACGCGCCTGGCGCGGCGTCCGCGGTGCCGGATGACGCCAGGCACATTCTCGTTGTCGATGACGATCAGCGGATTCGCGACCTGATCGCCCGCTTCCTCATGGAAAACGGCTACCGGGTGTCGACGGCGGAGGATGCATCCTCGGCGCGCTCCAGCATGCGCGGCCTGAGTTTCGACCTGATCATCCTGGACATCATGATGCCGGGCGAGACCGGCCTTTCGCTGGCCAGGACCTCAGAACCCGGTCCCAGGTGCCGATCCTGATGCTGACGGCGCGCACCGATCCGGAGGACCGCATCGCCGGGCTCGAGATCGGCGCCGACGATTATCTCTCCAAGCCGTTCGAGCCCCGCGAGTTGCTGCTGCGGATGAAGAACATCCTCAACCGGCGCGTCGAGGTCGCGGCCGGGCCGGAAGAGATCAGCTTCGGCAAGTTCACCTTCCATCCGGTCCGGGGCGAGCTGCGGGCGGATGGCGAGACCGTGAAGCTGACGGAAATCGAGCGCAACCTGCTCCGGCATTTCGCGCTGCGTCCGGGGATGCCGGTGGACCGCGAGGAGCTCGCCCAGCTTTCGGGCCATGACAGCGAGCGCGCCGTCGACGTCCAGATCAACCGCCTGCGCCGGAAGATCGAGATCGATCCCGGAAATCCCGCCTATTTACAAACAGTTCGCGGTCGCGGCTACATCTTCTATATTGACTGATGGCTTCGATCTCCGATCACAGGGCGGTTGGCCCACTACGAAGGCGGCCGGACACCCGGAATTTCCTCCAGAAGTTCGGGAGCTTCGGCTCGTCGCTGCTGCCCAAGGGGCTTTACGCCCGCGCCCTGCTGATCATCATCGCGCCGATCGTGCTGCTGCAATCGGTGCTGGTCTTCGTGTTCATGGACCGGCATTGGGAGTATGTGACGCGCCGGCTTTCGAGCGCCACGGTCCAGGATATCAGCCTGCTGGTCTCGCTCTACGAGAACTATCCCAATCGGGACGGCTATGTCGGCCTCACCGACATGGCGCGCCAGGAGCTAGGGCTCGTCGTACAGGTGATCCCCGGCGGTACGCTGCCGCCGCCCAACGAGCGGCCGTTCTTCGGCTTCCTCGACCGCACGCTGTCCAAGACCATCCGCGCCAAGATTGCCCGCCCCTTCTGGATCGACACGGTCGGCGCTTCGGATTACGTCGATATCCGCGTTCAGCTCGACCATGCGGTGATGAAGGTGCTGGCGCGGCGCAGCCAGACCTACGCCTCCAACACGCATATCTTTCTGCTTTGGATGGTGACGACGTCGCTGATCCTGCTGACCGTCGCGATCCTGTTCCTGCGCAACCAGATCCGGCCGATTCTGGCGCTGGCGAGCGCGGCGGACTGCTTTGGCCGCGGCCAGCCCGTGCCGAAGGATTTCCGTGTGCGCGGCGCTCGCGAGGTGCGGCAGGCGTCGGCCGCGTTCCTGGAAATGCGGGATCGCATCGAGCGCCATGTCGAGCAGCGCACGACCATGCTCGCCGGCGTCAGCCATGACCTGCGCACGGTGCTGACGCGCTTCCGGCTTCAGCTTGCCATGCTCGGCAATTCACCGGAGGTCAACGAGCTCGTCTCCGACGTCGACGAGATGCAGCAGATGCTGGAGGATTACCTCGCCTTTTCCAAGGGCGGCATCGGCGAGGAGGCCACGCGCACCGACATTTTCGGCCTGCTGAAAGAGATCCATGGCGCCTATGCCGGCCACCGCGGCCGGTTGGTAACCCTCAACGCGCCCAACCAGCATTTCTTCGCCACCATCCGCCGCAATGCGTTCAAGCGCGCCGTGATCAACTTGGTAAGCAATGCCACCCGTTTCGGCACGAAGATCTCGATCACGGCGGTTTGTTCGCGGCGCAACCTCGTGGTGACGGTGGAGGATGACGGGCCGGGGGTTCCGCCCGAGCATCGGGAAGCCGTGTTCCGGCCGTTCTACAGCCTGGACAAGGCGCGCAATCAGAACGTCAAGAGCACTGGTCTCGGGCTGGCGATCACCCGCGATATCATCCGCGCCCATGGCGGCGAAATCCATCTAGGCGAGAGCCGCATGGGCGGATTGAAGGCAACGATCCGGATGCCGTTGTAAGACAGGCTTGGAGCGCCGAGCGGGATTTCGTGCAACGCGCCGGAGCCCCGTCGAGACCCGCGCCGAGAAAGCCTGATGCATTCGTCGGTTGACCTCGGAGGCCGAGCGGGCGTCGCCCATCGTAGAGCTCGCACGTTGGGCAAACCCGCGCGCGAACGCCGGAGGTCCCCTCAAACCCGTCGGCTCACAACCCGCCGGCCAGAATGTCCGACACGGCCCGTTTCCGAGCGGCGGCCTGTGGCGGCGTGTGCTGCGGCGGCGGAGCCTTTTCGACCGCTACGCGGGCCGGAACGGGAATTGAAGCTGGAGGGGGAGAGGCCAAGGCGCGTTTCGGCTTTTTCGAATTGAGGATCTCCGGCCATTGGCGCGTCTCGCCAGGGACTGCGTCCGGTAGCGAGTGCGTATATACGTCCCAGACCTCTTCCTGCTCGGTGACATCGTCCTGTGTGCCCGAGGCGCCGACGCTAGCTGTCGCCTGGCCGCCGATCGGCGCCAGCGCGTTCCGGATCGCGCGGTCTTTGAACATTTGCGAGATCGGGTCGTTGATGAGAGCGCCGGTCTGTATTTGGCGCAGGAGAAATTCGCGTGGCAGGTCCTGTGATGGATCCTGGCTCGCAACGCGCGGGCGATCCGCGCCTTGCTTTTCCTCGATCGCTTTTTCGTCGGACGCAGATGCGGGCGCGACCGAGCCGGCCGCGTCAGCATCCGCCGGACGAGCCTCTTTTTCGCTATTTTGTTCACCAAGAGGGCGCGCGGCATCCTTTTGATCGGAGCCGAGCGCGGCGGCGGGGGGCGGGTTGCCGGTCGCCGGCGGTGTTTCGCTTGCCGCCGGAGCCGGAGGCTCGGAGGTTTCCGCAGGCGCGGGCTTTTCCGCCGCGGGTTCGCTCGCGGCAGGCGGGCCGGATGGAACCTCTTCGGTCAGGCTGGCAATTTTTTCGCCTTGCGGCTCAGGCGCCACCGCGGTGGGCTTGGGTGAGGTCTGCGGCGCATCGGCTTCGGCTGATGGAGCCTCTGGCGCCGCGGACGGAGCTGATCCCGCGGTCGCTTCGGGAGCGGGAGCGGCTGTAATATCGGGATCGGGTACGGCAACCGCGAGCGAACCGGCATCGGCGGCCGCCGTCTTGACCGGTGCCGCCTCGACCACCGCCGGCTTCGATTTGTCGCCCGCTATGTCGCTTTCGACGCTTGCCGCCTTGCTCACGGGCTCGCCTTGGCTCGGCCCGGCGTCGGCAACCGGTGCCGTTTCGGCCTCCACGGCAGCAGCTTTCGGCTCGCTCGTCTGCTCCGCGACAGGCGCCTGTGCTGCGGGGCTGGGTACGACCGGAGCATCCTCAGGGGCGGAGGCGGATGCCGCCCGATCCGCACCCGGTCCGGCATCTGCGGGCGGGACTTGACGATCGTCCGATCGGTCTTTTTCGGACCCGGCTTTCTCATCGGCCTCGGGCTGCGCGACGGCTGCCGGCTCCGCGACCAGGGACTCGATCTTCGAGCCGAGACGCTCGGCCTGCTTCGGACGCGCCGCTACAGTGAGTTCGACCCGGTTTCGATCGCCCTCGGGCTGCGTCAGCACCGAATACCAGACCACCACCAGCACGCCGACCGCAAGCACCAGCGAGGCGCCTGCCGTAGCATAGAAGCGGCGCGCATAACGGCGGAAATGCTGTTTTGCCTCGAACTCGGCGGTCACCTCGCCGTCCCCGCCGATCTCGCCGCGATCATAGCGGGCGCGCTTGTCGGGATCGTTGAGGATCCGATAGGCCGAGGAAACGCGCTTGAAGGTCTCCTGCGCTTCGGCATCGCCCGGATTGAGGTCCGGGTGCACCTGCTTGACCAGATTGCGGAACGCCGTTCGAATGACGTCCTGTGGCGCTCCCTGGTCGACGCCGAGCACTTCGTACGGATCGGTGGTGCAGACCGGAGCGGGGGCCGGAAATCCCGCGAGAATGTCTTCATCCAGCGGCGGGAACCAGTTGTCCGGTGGCAGCATATCGCCGGGCAGAACCGTGCTGGCATCGCCATGCGTTCCCACGATCTGGTCTGCGGTGAGCCCTCGCACATTGGCCAGGCTCGCGCCGATCAGGATCGCGCCGTCGAGCGATGCCCCAGTCAGGTCCGCGTAGTCGAGCACGGCGTCGGTCAGATCCGCGCCGGCCAGAGAGGCGCCGTCGAGCCGGGCGTGAACCAGATCGGCCGCAACCAAGTTGGCTCGCTGAAGGTTGGCACCCGTCAGCGTAGCGTGGCGAAACTCCGCGCCCTCAAGATCAGTGTCCTGCAGGTCTATCGGACCGCCATTGCTGGGGCCGAATTGCCGCTGGCTGAGCGTAAGGCTCGCATTCCTGAGGTCCGGGACGCGATTGTACTGTTCCTCGCGCCAGGCATTCCAAACTTTGGGACCTTGGCAAAGTTTCTCCAGATCCTGGGGATTTGCCACAAGCGAAGCTTCCCTACGAGCAGAAGATTAGTCACGCAAAAACGGCATCAAGCCTCTCATTACGAGCTTCATGTATATGTGGGCATTTGTGAGGCGTAAATTGCATTACGGGAACAAATTGGTGGAAAAGCACCGACCTTTTCGCCGGAGCGTTGCTTTTTTTCCGCGCCGAGGTTTTCGCGCCATTCCGCCCCGGATGATTGCTGGGCTCGTCGCCTTGACACCCGGACTGTGATTTCAGAAAAACGGCCGTCTGGCAATATCGGCGATTACGGATGGCGGTTTGCCCGCAAACGGTCCGCGACCGGCGCAGGTTCGCGCTCTGCCTTTACCGCGTCCGCAATCGTGGTCAGCACCTCGGCGATGTGGTCGAAGATCCAATAATGGCCTGCGGCTTCGATCCTCTGGACCCGGCAGCCGGGGATCAGCGCCCCGAGACGGAGCGCAGCACCGACCGGCACGTTCCGGTCGCTTGTTCCCTGCCAAAGAAAAGACGGCGCCGTGATCCTATCGAGCGGAACGTTCCAATCCTTTGAAAAGATGCGCATTTCCTGGACGCTGGCGGCGATCCCCGGTCGGCAGCCTTCGGCCACGCCGCGCAGCAGGTTGCGGCGCACCTCCGGCCGTCTGAGGATCGCCCAATCCGAGGGCGCGGACCGGCTGAGGATCAGCCCGAAGATCACACTCGGCGCATAAAGAAATGCCAGCCGTCCGATGCTGAAGATCGCGGCGATGGCCGGCAGCGCGCGGGGCAGCAGGCGAAATGCAAAATAATGTCCCGGACCGATCGATCGGGACGTATCGGGCCTGGTCATCGGTCCGATCGGGCTGATCAGGCCCAGTGCGGACACGCGGTCCGGCAGCAGCGCCGCGCAAGCTGCGGCATAGGGACCGCCGCCGGAAACACCAGCGACGGCGAAGCGGTCGAGGTCCATTCGATCGGCGAAATCTCTGATATCGTCGGCATATCCGGCAAGCGTGCGTTTTCCCTGAAACGAGGACAGGCCGAAGCCGGGCCGTTCCGGCGCCAGCAGCCGGATTTTCAGCGCGCGCGCGGCCGGGCCGGCGAGTTGGAACATATAGCGCGAGCCCGGCGTGCCGTGCAGTCCGATGATCGGCAGGCCGTTTCGGTCGCCATAGTCTGCGTAGCCGAGCGTTCGCCCGTCCGGGAGTTGCACCGTCAGCTCGGTTTCAGCGCCGGGGATGCCGGCCGCAGGCGGTATTGTCGACGAAATTGAAGCCATGGCGCGCATGAGAAATCGTGATCACTCGAACCCTATGCGACGGCTGCGCCGGTGGATAGGGCATCACCCCGCGACCTGTCGAAGCGGCCGCCGCGGGGCCGGCTCGGCCCTGCGGGGCGGACCTCGGGCAGCAAAAAGGGCCGCGACCTCGCCAGTCGCGGCCCATGCACTCAATGACGAGCGTCGTTGGCGACGCGGGTCAGTTTGACGGTGCCGTCGAGGTCGCGGCCGGAGCGCCCGGAGCGGGCGTCGAGCTGACGGACATCTCGATGCTGCCGTAGCCGAAATAGACCAGCACGCCAAAAATGAGACCGAACAGCAGCGCGGTAACGAACGCGTTGACTACACGATTGCTGAAGGTGATGGTGTTTCCGATCCAGTCGACGAAGAACACGACCACTGCAGCAATCAGCACCGGTTCGAGCCAGAAATATTCAGCTGGTAAGAACATTTTGGTCCCCCTCTCATAATCCCGATATTTGGTTACTTATGCGCCTCGTTATAGCAGGTCGCCCTGTAGGAGATAACACTTAGTTTACCTTAAGGTAAGGTGAATGAGAGCCGACGACCGGGGGCTGGGAGCGCTTATTTGAGCGATGGTGCAGCGTTGCGTCGGGCCGGGGGCGAGCGTCGAGGCGTTCCATCGGCGCGTGGTCGCCTGAGGTCGAGCCCGGACCGGCGCCGACCGGCGTGTCGTGGCTGCCGCTGTGCGGCGCGTCCTGCGATCGATCGAGCTAAGCCCAGCGCGGGACGGGCGGCTTCGACGTCCTCACAATAGCGCGCCCGATGCGGTCCGCAGGCTGCCGGGATGTTCGGGGAACTCGCCGTCATCGACGAAAATCGGGCCCTGGCCGATGGTCAGGTTCAGCAGATAGTCGCCATAGGGGCTCTTGCTCAGGGCGGCGGCGCGCGCATGCACCTCGTCCCGGCTTATCCAGCCATTGCGCCAGGCAATCTCCTCCAGACATGCTATTTTCAGACCCTGGCGCCGCTCGATCGTACGCACGAATTCGCTCGCTTCCACGAGTGAATTGCAGGTTCCGGTATCGAGCCATGCGTAGCCGCGCCCCAATGTTTCGACCCGCAGGTCGCCGCGTGCCAGATACGCCCGGTTGACATCCGTGATCTCCAGCTCCCCGCGGCCGGAGGGGCGCACGGCCGCCGCGATGCCGACGACGTCGTTGTCGTAGAAGTAGAGCCCGGTGACGGCGTAGTTGGATTTCGGATGACGCGGCTTTTCCTCGATGTCGACGGCGCGCCCGCTTTCGTCGAAGGAGACGATGCCGTAGCGCTGCGGATCGGAGACCCAATAGCCGAACACGGTCGCCCCCGTTTCCTGGGCTGCGGCGCTTTTCAGGGCGTAATAGAGGCCGTGGCCGTAGAAAATATTGTCGCCCAGGACCAGGGCGACGCGGCTCGTGCCGATGAACTCGCGGCCGATGATGAAGGCCTGGGCAAGTCCCTCCGGTCTCGGCTGGACAGCATAGCTGATCGAGAGGCCCCATTGCGCGCCATCGCCGAGAAGGCGATGGAAGGCCGAGGCGTCTTCGGGCGTGGTGATGATCAGGATGTCGCGAATGCCGGCGAGCATGAGCACGCTGAGCGGGTAATAGATCATCGGCTTGTCGAAGACCGGCAGAAGCTGCTTGGACACCGCCAGCGTCAGTGGATGAAGGCGTGACCCGCTGCCGCCCGCCAGGATAATTCCCTTCATAACGCCGCCCTCATATCCACCTGCTCCGTACGCATCTCGTCGAGCACCGGCGCAAGCGCCGCCTGCCACGATCGCGGTTTCGAGTCCGAAGACCTGCTCGATCTTCGTCAGCGCCAACAGCGAATTTCTCGGCCGGGCTGCAGGAGCGCCGAATTGTTCCGTGCCGATCGGCTCGACGGCCGGACTTGCCCCGAGCCAGGGCGCCGACTGTCGGAAAATCTCCTGGGCAAAGCCCTGCCAGCTGGTGGGTTCGCCGCCGTTGGAGAAATGATAAAGGCCCCAATCGCGATCGGACCTGATTGCCTTCCCAGCCATCGCCAGCGCCGCCTCGGCGAGATCCGGTGCCGCCGTCGGCCGGCCGATCTGGTCGCTCACGACGGAAAGGCTGCGTGCGCTCGCGGCCGAATCTCGAGCATGGTGCGGACGAAATTATTGCCGTGCGCGCCATACAGCCATGAGACGCGGACGATGAGGTGCCGCTTGTTGGCGGCGGCTACGGCCAATTCACCGTCGCGTTTGCTCTCCCCGTAGACATTGAGGGGCGCGGGGTGGTCGTCCTCCGTCCAGCCGTCGCTTTTTTTCCCGTCAAAGACGTAGTCGGTGGAAAAATGAACGATGGGGATGCCGCCTGCGGCAGCCGCCTTTGCCAGGGCCTCGGGTCCCGCACTGTTGACCTTGAAGGCCAGATCCCGATCCTGCTCCGCGCGGTCTACGGCGGTGTAGGCCGCGGCGTTGATGATCAGGTCGGGTTGCGCCTGGTCGACGAAGCTGGCGATCTCGTCGGGTCGCGTCAGGTCGAGCCGATTGCGGGATGCGACGATCAGTGATGTTCCCGACGGCAACACGCTGCGGCATATGTCCCTGCCAAGCTGACCGGTCGCGCCGGCAAGAAGAATCCTCATGACGCCAATCGATCCGCCAAGCCGAGCCTCTCGCCCGCATAGAGCCGCGACGAGACCGCGCGCAGCCAGTTTTCGTGGCCGAGATACCAGTCCACCGTTTCCGTCAGACCGGCGGGGAAGTTGCGCGACGGCGACCAGCCCAGCTCGGCGCGAAGCGTTTTCGCATCGATCGCGTAACGCAGGTCGTGGCCGGGGCGGTCCTGCACGAACTCGATCAGTTGCGCATGCGGCGCCGCATTGGGGAAGCGCTGGTCCATGACGTCGCAGATGCGGCGGACGAGCGTCGATATTGCTGCATTCCGCGTCGCCGCCGATCAGATAGTTGGCGCCGATGCGGCCGCGCTCGATGATCGTCCACAGCGCCGATGCGTGATCCTCGACATAGAGCCAATCGCGGACGTTCTCGCCCTTGCCGTAAACGGGCAGTGTCTCCCCGCGCCGGGCCCGCAAGATCGTCAGCGGAATGAGTTTTTCCGGAAACTGCCAGGGGCCGTAATTATTCGAGCAGTTCGACGTGACCACCGGCAGGCCGAACGTGTGGCCCCAGGATGAGACGAAGTGGTCGGCGGCCGCTTTCGACGCCGAATAGGGCGAGTTGGGGCGGTAAGGCGAATTTTCATCGAAGCGGGCTTCATCGAAGCCGAGCGAGCCGAAAACCTCGTCCGTGGAGACGTGAAGGAAGCGGAAGCGATCGCGCCTCTCCCGGTCCAGCGCCTCGAAATAGCTCCGCGCCGCCTGGAGCATGCTGAACGTGCCGAAGACGTTGGTCCGCACGAACTCCGCCGGGCCGTCGATCGAGCGGTCGACATGAGATCTCCGCGGCCAGATGCATCACCGCATCCGGCCGATGATCGGCGAAGATCGCATGCATCCGGTCGGTGTCGCAGATGTCGGCGCGCTCGAAGCGGTAGCGGGGGCTGCCCGCCGCATCTTCCAAGGCTTCGGGGGTGGCGGCGTAGGTCAGCTTGTCGACATTGACGATTTCATTCCGCGTGTCGCGCATTGCGTGACGGATGACGGCCGATCCGATGAAGCCGCAGCCGCCTGTAACGAGAAGTTTCATCAGGCGGCAACTCCATCTTCAACCGCCATGGAGCGGAACGGATTGTCGATCTCGGAGAGCAGGGGATGAGAGGCGTCCTTGGGCGACAGCACGGCCTTGTCCGCCGAGACCGGCCAATCGATTCGGAGCACCGGATCATCCCAGAAGATGCCGTGATCATGCTCCGGCGAATAGGGCGCACTGACCTTGTAGACGATTTCTGTCAGCGGTCTGAGAGTGGCGAAACCATGGGCGAAGCCGGCCGGAACGAAGAGCTGCGTTCCGTTCTCGGCGCTCAGTTCGACGCCGACATGCTTGCCGTAGGTCGGAGAGCCCGGACGGATGTCGACGGCGACGTCCCAGATCGCTCCGCGCACCACCCGCACCAGCTTATCCTGGGCGTAAGGCGGCGACTGAAAATGCAGCCCGCGCACTGTTCCGGCTGCCGTCGAAAGCGAAACGTTGTCCTGCACGAAGGCGACGTCGATGCCCTGCTTTGCCAACGCTGTGGCATTGTAGGTTTCGCAGAAGAAGCCGCGCATATCATGGAAGCGTTTGGGCTCGATCAGCACGACGCCGTCAATATCGAACGTGCGTATTTTCATGGGCAGACACCTCAATATGGCGTTGTGCGGCGGCCAATAATCCCGCCGAGTTCCAATTCATAGGGTGCGGCGAACGCATCGAGAGCCCGGTGCCAGTCATAGACGCCGAGCTTGGTCGCCGCGGAAAAGGCTTTGAGTGCGGATTTCTTGAAATGAAAGGCGGCGCCTACGCCCTGCCTCAGGCGCAGGTCGCGGCGGCGCCATTTGTAGGACACGGTGATCGCCGCATTGCGATGGCGGCGGGTAAGCAGGCCGGCGTAATTCTGCAGGATGCGGATGGTCTGATGACGGGTCAGGGCGTTCGACGCGCTGAGCTGATTGCTGGCGCCGGAGAGATAGAAGCACACTGGCTCCGGAAGCCGGACCAGCTTTCCCGATACCGTCATGGGCAATGCGAGCGCAAAGTCCTGGCAGGAAATCAGATGCTCCGGCAGCGGCACGGCGGCGCGCGCATCGCAGCTGCGATAGACGGCGCGTGACGTGGTGAAATCCATTGCCTCGATCAGATGCAGGATGGCATCGGGGTGGGTGAAGGCGACCGCCTCGGTCGGGCGCGGCCCTTCGAGCTCAGCGAGCGGCAGGGACTCGGGGCCGTAGTCGATGGCGGCTCCATAGGCGATCGCCGCCCCTTCACGCTCGGCGGCGTCGACCAGATAGCGCGTCGACCCGGGAATCAGCGGATCGTCGCTGTCGCACAGCCGGATCCAGGGGGCGGCGGCCAGCGGCAGTATCCGGTTGAGAGCCGCATAGACGCCGCGGTTCTCCTGCTCGAGAAAGGTGATGACCGGGTTGTCGCGTGCGAACGCCCGGCACAGATCGCGCGACCCGTCGGTCGAACCGTCGTCGATGACGACGATGTCGCCGCCGGTTTCGGCCTGCTCGCGCCTTATGCTCTCCAGGACGCAAGGCAGGAATGCTGCCTTGTTGTAAGAGGTGAGCAAATACGAAACCGCCGCCATAAGACACCCTTCGAACCGGACGGGGGCGTCCGGCTCGCAGCATTCGTGTTTTACGAAGGCGGCCCAAACAAACGCGCCTGCCGCCCCGCCATTGCTGGTGTCTTAGCGGCTGGGCTTTGATCGTTTCAACTAAAAATTGCTGAAATAGGTATGGACACGCGGAGATTTAAACAGCTTCGCGGTCAGCCGGTGCATATTGGATGTCGTAGAGCCGGGAGTAGAGACCGCCGAGGGCGAGCAGTTCGCGATGCGTGCCGCTTTCGCTGAGACGGCCATTGTCGATCACGTGAATTCGGTCGGCGTTCAGCACGGTCGCAAGCCTGTGGGCGATAACCAGCGTCGTGCGCCGTTCGGTAAGCTGTGTCAGCGCGCGCTGGATCGCCTGTTCGGACTCGCTGTCGAGCGCGGAAGTCGGTTCGTCGAGAAGGATGATGGGCGCGTTTTTCAGAAAAGCCCGGGCGATGGAAATACGCTGACGCTGTCCGCCGGAAAGCTGGCCGCCGAGTTCGCCGACCTGGGTGTCGTAGCCGGCGGGCAGACCCTGGATGAAATGATGCGCATAGGCGGCCTTCGACGCCGCCATGATGGTGTCCTCGTTCGCATCCTGCACCCCGGCTGCGATATTCTCCTGGATGGTGCCGTCGAACAGGAAGACGTCCTGGCTGACCAGCGCGATTTGCGACCTCAGCGAAACCAGGGTCGCATCGCGCAGATCCTGGCCATCGATCAGCACGCGCCCGCTTTCGGGGTCCCAGAAGCGCAGGATCAGGTTCATGATCGTGGTCTTGCCGCTGCCGGACAGACCGACCAGGGCGGTGGTCTTGCCCGGCTCGGCATCCAAGGTCAGCGCGCGCAGCACCGGACTGCCGGGCTTGTAGCCGAAGGTCACCGCATCAAAGCGGATTTCGCCTGCACCAATCTTGAGCGGACCGGCGTCCGGGCGCTCGATCATTTTCGGCCTGGCGTCGATCAGCTCGTACATCATCTGTACGCCGATGCACGCCTGCCCGAGGCGGACCTGGAGGCGCGCGATCCGCCGCGCCGGTTCGTAAGCCATCAGCAGGGCGGTGATGAAGGAGAAGAATTCGCCGGGCGTCTCGTTATAGGTGAGGCTTCGCCACCCGGCGTAGAAGATGACTCCCGCAACCGCGAAGCCGCCCAGCGTGTCGACCATCGGATTGACGCCGGCATTGACCGAGACGATCTTGTTGTTGACCCGTTCGACCGCGTTGACCGACTGGTCCATGCGCGCCTTCATGGCCGGCTCGAGCGTGAACGCCTTGACCACGCGGATGCCCTGGGCGGTCTCGCGCATCGTCTTCACGATGTTGCCGAACGACATCACCTCTTTTCTGACGACCTTGCGGATGCGCTTCACCAGCTGCTTCTGAATCAGGATGCCGATGGGAGCGCCCAGGGCGCAGATGCCGAACATGACCGGCTGCTGGGCGATCATCACGGCGACCAGCCCGATCATCGTGACCAGATCGCGCCCAAGGCTGGTGGCGAGCAGGTTGACGGCGTCGCGCGTTGCCTGCGCGTTGAGCGTGATGCGGGTGATCAGCTCGCTCGATTGGAAGTTCTGATAGAAATTGAGGTCCTGCTTGAGAAGCTGGTCGAACATCTTGGTCTGGGTTTCGGCGACCATGCGGTTGCCGATTCGGGCCAGGATGATCTCCTGGAAATAGGAGGCGACGCCCTTGGCCGTGAAGATGCCGATCACGATGGCCGGCAGCCAGATCAGCGCTTCGGCCTTGCGATCGACGAAGATCAGGTTCACGACGTCCTTCATCAGCCAGGCGCTGAGCGCGGTGGTTCCGGAGACGATGAACATGAAAAAGAACGCCGTCGCATAAAGCGGGGCGTATTTGCGCCCCTTTTCCTTGACCAGCCGTGTGATCAGGGTGAGATCGTTGCGCGGCAGAAAAATCTCAAAAATTCTCATAGAGAAGCGCCGTTCATAGGTAAATGCGCACATGCGCATGGGCGGCCGGATCAGGAAAAATCGAACCGGATCGCGCCAGATGGTAAATAAACGGTTGCCTGCGGGCTTGTCAAAAGCGGTTTTCGGTTAACGGATTCCACAGCGTCCTGTTCTTACCATTTGATTTTTCCCCCGTTTCACGCTCACCTCGGCGCCACGATCGGGGGCAATGGGATCGCTGGAGATGAGCTCGGACCCGCTGGTGACGATGGTGGTTGGCGGCATTGTGGCGGCCTTCGCCCTGGGTTTCGTGGCCCATAAGCTGCGAATATCTCCCATTGTCGGCTATCTTTTGGCAGGCGTGCTGATCGGGCCCTACACCCCCGGATTCGCCGCCAATGCCGATCTGGCCGGCGAACTCGCCGATCTCGGCGTGATTCTGATCATGTTCGGCGTCGGCTTGCGGTTTTCCCCAGCCGAGTTGATGGAATATCGCTGGATCGCGCTGCCATGCGCGCTCGGCCAGATGGGGCTGGTCACGGGACTCGGCTTCGCGCTCGCGGCATTTCTCGGCTTTTCATGGGTGGAAGGGCTGGTTTTCGGCTTTGCTCTGTCGATCGCGAGCACGGTGGTTCTGCTGCGCTCGCTGGAAGACCGGCGCGAGACCACCTCGCCCGCCGGGCATCTGGCGGTGTCCTGGCTGATCGTCCAGGACATTGCCGCCGTGTTCGCGCTGGTCGTGATGTCGACCATCGCCGCGCAGGACGGCGATTTTCCCGTGCATAGCGGTTCGGTGGCGAAGGCGGTCGCGCTCAAGGCGGCGGAGCTGGGCGGCTTCGTCCTCGTCACCGCGGTGATCGGCAGGCGGCTGCTGCCGGCGCTGCTGGTGTTCATCGCCCGCTCCAGGTCGCGCGAGCTGTTCTCGCTCGGCGTGTTTGCCATCGCGCTTGGCATTGCCTATGCCGCGCAGGCGCTGTTCGGGGCAAGCTTCGCCCTCGGTGCGTTCGTTGCCGGGCTGGTGCTTAACGAGGCCGATATCAGCCACCGCGCCGCCGAGGAGCTGATCCCCTTGCGCGACGCGTTCGCCGTGCTGTTCTTCGTCTCGGTCGGTATGTTGTTCGATCCGCATATCCTGATACGGCAGAGCTGGACGATTTTGGCGGTGTTCACGGTGGTGGTGCTCGGAAATGGCGGGGCGGCGCTGCTGATGACGACGCTCATGCGCGTGCCGCTGGCTCAGCGGGCGATCCTGGCGAGCGGCATGGCGCAGATCGGGGAGTTCTCGTTCCTGATCGGCGGGACCGCCCTATCGGCGGGGCTGATTTCGGATGAAATCTATGGGCTGATTTCGGCGGGAGCGGTGCTGGCCATCGCGGTCAACCCGCTGATTCGCCAGACCGCCCGCTTTCTGACGCGCGCGAGCGTTCCCATCGAGGCGAGCATGCCGGATCCGGCCTGACCGGGCTATTTCTTCAGGCTGTCCAGATAGGTCAGCAGATCCTCGATCTGCTCGGGGCTGAACGAGAATTCAGGCATGGCGTCATGGCCGACGACAATGCCCTCGGCCAGCGCCTCGGCGAGATTGGCGACAGGGTAGCGCTTGACCACCTCCCGGAAGGGCGGGGCATCCTTGAACGGGCTATCGCCGGTCTCGCCGATCGCATGGCAGCGCCCGCAATAGGTCTGCGCGAGCACCTTGCCCGGATCGTCGTCCTGAGCGCAGGCGGGGCCGATCGCCTGCAGCGCGGCGGCGACGGCGAGAGCGGCGGCGAGGCTGATGCGGGTCATCGATGAGTCCTCCGACGGGTAACGGTGGTCATATCGCGGAAAATTGCGGTGGCATTTTGCGCTTCGGGCCATGAGCGGCGCTTGTCGGCGTGAACGTGCTGGACGAGCGACCGGCGAGAGCGCGATCGCTTCATGTGGAATTGGTCCTGCTCTAACACCCTTTGTTTTTGCACGATTTTTCGGGAAAACAGGCGCCTGCTTTTCCCGATCGTGACCTAGTCATGCGGGCCGGCGGAACAAAGGTGGCGGCCCGAGACGGCGGAATGCAAGATGGCTGGGGCGCTAGGATTCGAACCTAGGATCACGAGACCAAAACCCGTTGCCTTACCACTTGGCCACGCCCCAATTCCCGAAACACCCAGAGTGAGGCGTTCGGTTGCCTTATAAGCAGGTCTGAGTATCGTTTCAATGGTGAACGGCATGCGAACAGGGCGGTTTTACGCCGGATCCACTCCCGAATAAAACCAATGCGCGGATTTGGGAGAACGACTTCCAAGCCGCTTCTCCCGTCCTTGGGATGCCGCGCTCGGCGAAAATGGCAGCCGTGATCGCCATGGTGGTGCCGGGACGATGCGCGCCGGATGCAAGATGCAAGCCCCGCCGCGTGGCAACAGTTCACGGGCAATGGCCGTGACAGCGAAATCTGGCGTTCGATACGCGGCCCGATCGAGCGGGGCGTTCGCGTTCCCGCTCGATCGCTCTGGCGTCTAGATCATGATCATTTCAGATGGAAACGATCATGGTCTATATCCTTTTGTTTGCGCACGATTTTTCAGGAAAACCGGTGTCCACTTTTCCCGGTCGTGCGTCTAGGCCTTCGTCGGCGTGTCGTCCTCCGGCTTTTCCGCGCTGGCCCCAGCTGCTCCGGACTCGGGCGCGGGCTTTTCCTCATCGTCCGATGCGACGGGAACGACCGGCGGGACCGAGGATACGTCTTCCGTCGGAGCGGCGGCTGGCGGCGTGGTGGGCTTGGGCGGCGGCGAAGGCGGCGGGGCCGGCGGACGGCTGTCGGCCGAGCTCTGGTCCAGATCGCCGATGACCGGGCCGCGCTCGGTGACCGTCTCGCGGCCATGCGGCCGATCGAAATAGCCGCCCTGGTCCGGGAAGCTGCCTCCGGCCGGGGCGGCCTGGCGGCGGCGGGCGATGAGAAAGGTCAGGATCGCCGTCAGCAGACCGATCAGCGCCGCGCCGATGGCGTAGATCGGCTCCAGCGTCCGCGCCTGGTTGACGACCCAGTCCCATGTCGTCACGTCGACATCGATGGAGGCATCGAGCGTCTTGACCAGGATCGGCGGCATCGCGCCTTGCGGGCTCTGCAGATGGGCGTAAAGGCGCAGTTTCAGCGTCTGGCCCTTGCCGGTCTCGGTGGGCTTGACCCGCCAGGTCCAACTCGCCGGTTGCGGCGGCACGACCGACCGCTCCTGGCGGCCGGCGGGGGCGATTTCGAAGTCGCGGCCGGAAAGTTCGGCCGACATCACCCGCGTGATCTTGCTGATGCCCTGCTTGACCTCGCCCGGCAGCCCCTTCAATTCGTCGGAGACCTCCTTGGGCAGATCCTTGCCGTCCCAATCGGTGCGCAGGACCAGGGCGATCTCGGTGTCCTTGCCGAGCATCATGGTCTTGGGATGATTGTATTCGAGCGGCTTCTCGAGCAGCTTGCCGAGAACCGCGTTGAGATCCGGGCACTCTCCGAGGACGCCCAGCGAGCGGCATTCCTCTTCGCCGAGCATGCCGGGCGTGTTCGACGACGCGGCAGCGGTCTTGGCCGCTGCGGGCGTTGGCTCGGCGGCGGGCTTGGGCCCGGGCGTGGTCTGCGGGGATGGCGCAGCCTGCGGCTCCGCGCCGGATTTCGGCTCGGTCTCCTCGGCAGAGGCGCTTTGGGGGTCAGACTCGGACGGTGTGGCGGTTTCGGCCGTCGCGTTTTCGCGCGTGTTCGTATCGGATTGCGCGTGGATGGTTGCGTTACCGTCAGGCGCGGCGGCAGGCTGGTTGTCTGCGGCCGTTGTCGGGGCTGGAGCGTTCTCTACGGCAGCCGGTGCCGGGCTGGCATCGGCAGACGCCGGGGCCGAAGGGGCGGCCTCTCCGCTCGGCGTAGGCGGGCTTTCGGAGGCCGGCATCTGCCCGGAGCCGTTGCTGCCACCCGCCGGCGGGTTGGAGCCACCGCCCCCGCCATTGCCGGACGACCCGCCGCTATCCATGGCCGCCATCGGCGCGGCGCGTTCGGCTTTGTGCTGGCGGCGCTCGACCGGGGCCGTTTCCGTTTCTGCGCTGGCCGACTGATCGCCGCTCTCCGTCGCCGCGGCGTAGACGACGCCCAGCGCGTCGGCGAGGCTGGCGAGCATGGAGCGCAGCGAAAGGGTGGAGCCGCCCATCTCGTAGAGCTTCGTGCACACCCCGGCGAAATAGGCGCTGCCGACGGAAGCCTGGTCCAGCGCATAGGTGTTCGACAGCGCAGCGACGTTGTCCCGCGCCGCGCGCTTCAGTGCATCGGGATCGGCGGAATTGGCGCTGGCATCGGCTGCAGCCTGGTCGGCGATGGCTTTCGCGGCCGTGTCGTTGCCGATGGTGAACGGGATGCGGCAGGTCTCCGCGCCGGACGCCGATGAGCGTGCGCCGCCCATATCGGCCAGGGTTGCCGGAGAGGTGCTCGTACGGGCGGCACGCTCGGCTTCCTCGGCGGCTTTGTGCTCAGCCTCTGCCTTTGCGGCACGGTCCGCCTCTTCGGCGGCTTTGCGCTCGGCTTCGGCCTTGGCGGCGCGTTCGGCTTCCTCGGCGGCTTTGCGTTCAGCCTCAGCCTTTGCGGTGCGTTCGGCTTCTTCCGCTGCTTTGCGCTCGGCTTCGGCCTTGGCGGCACGGTCCGCCTCCTCGGCGGCTTTGCGCTCAGCTTCGGCCTTTGCGGCGCGCTGAGCCTCTTCGGCAGCCTTGCGCTCGGCCTCTTCACGGGCCGCACGCTCGGCCTCCGCGGCCGCGGCACGGTCGGCTTCGGCCTGACGCTCGGCTTCGGCCTTGCGGTCAGCTTCTTCCTTGGCCATGCGCTCGGCCTCGGCTTTGCGTTCAGCCTCGGCCTTTGCAGCGCGCTGGGCCTCTTCCGCAGCCTTGCGCTCGGCCTCTTCACGGGCCGCACGTTCGGCCTCCACGGCCGCGGCACGTTCGGCTTCGGCCTGACGCTCGGCTTCGGCCTTGCGGTCAGCCTCTTCCATGGCCATGCGCTCGGCCTCGGCCTTGCGTTCGGCCTCCTCCTTCGCAGCTCGTTCAGCCTCGCGTTCGGCCCTGGCGGCGGACGCCTGCTCCGCTCGTGCCTCGGCTTCCGCCTGGCCTTTCGGCTGCATATCGGCTGCAAAGGTGAACCCAGACAGCAGCACGAACAGGATACATATCGCCAAACGCATGCTGTGACCCTCTCCCACTCACCTACAAGGCGCGCTCACTCCCCCAGCGGCAGCGCCCGTATCTGCATAGCACGGGACGGTGCGGTCGTTAACCTCTTCTAATGATTGAGGGCTCCGAGGCCTCTGGCGGCGTCGGCAGAAATCCAGGCTACGGCCGATTTTGGGAGAAATCCATGGGTAAACAAGGATCTAGTGCGTCGATCCAAACGGAGGCTTCAGCCGGAGCTTGGTAAAATTGATGCATGACAAAGAGCTAGCGCACTGACGTATGAACCATGTGAATGCGTCAGTGCGCTAGCCGGCCGGCGCACGATCGGGGCGGATGCCCCGATGCCCTAGTCGGCCGCCGTTTCGCTTTGATCGGCAGGCGGATAGGCGGCGCTTATCCTTTCGGCGAAGGCGGCGAAACGCTTTTCGGCGATCGCGAGACGGGCCTCCGCCATAAGCTCCTGGTAGAACTGGATATTCGCCCAGCTCAGCAGCATGGCGCCGAGGATTTCGCCGGCCTTGAACAAATGGTGCAGATAGGCTCGGGAATAATCGCGCGCCGCCGGGCAGGCGCTTGCCTCGTCGAGCGGGCGCGGATCATCTGCATGGACCGCATTGCGCAGATTGATCCGGCCGGCCCAGGTGAAGGCCTGCCCGTGCCGCCCGGAGCGGGTCGGCATGACGCAGTCGAACATGTCGACGCCCCGTGCGATGCCGGCGATGAGGTCGGCCGGCGTGCCCACGCCCATCAGATAGCGCGGCTTCTCCCGCGGCAGCAGCGGGGCGGTCTGGCCGAGCGTCTTCAGCATCAGCGCATGTCCCTCGCCGACCGCCAGCCCGCCGATGGCGTAGCCGGGGAAGTCCATCGCCACCAGCGCTTCCGCCGACCGGGCGCGCAGATCGGGGAATACGCTGCCCTGGACGATGCCGAACAGCGCCTGATGCCTGCCCGCCATCCGCTCGAACGCCTCGCGCGACCGCTCCGCCCAGCGCAGCGACAGCTCCATGGAGGACCGCGCCTCGTCCTGCGTGGCCGGGTAGGGCGTGCATTCGTCGAACTGCATCTGGATGTCGGAGCCGAGCAGGGTCTGGATCTCGATCGAGCGCTCGGGCGTCAGGAGATGCGTGCTGCCGTCGATATGCGACTGGAAGCTCACGCCCTGCTCGGAGATCTTCCGGAGCTTGGCCAGCGACATCACCTGGAAGCCGCCGCTGTCGGTCAGGATCGGGCCGGACCAGTTCATGAAATGGTGCAGCCCGCCCAGCCGGGCCATGCGCTCCGCGCCGGGGCGCAGCATCAGATGGTAGGTATTGCCGAGAATGATGTCGGCCCCGGTCGATCGGACCGTGTCGGTGAACATGGCCTTGACCGTCGCCGCGGTGCCGACCGGCATGAAGGCCGGCGTGCGGATGGCCCCTCGCGAGGTGCGGATCTCGCCCAGCCGTGCGCCGCCGTCTTCGGCTTTGAGCGTGAAGGAGAAGGCTTGCGTCATTCGCGGGCGGTCCGTTGTGTGGAGCCGTGGGCGGGCGCGAGCAGGCAGGCGTCGCCATAGGAATAGAAGCGGTAGCCGGCCTCGATCGCATGTGCATAAGCCCGGCGCATGGTGTCAAGCCCGGAAAAGGCGGCAACCAGCATGAACAGCGTCGAGCGCGGCAGGTGGAAATTGGTGATCAGCAGGTCCACGGCTTTGAACCGGTAGCCGGGCGTGATGAAAATCGCGGTGTCGCCCTTGAACGGGCGGATCAGCCCGTCCTCAGCCGCGGCGCTCTCCAGGAGCCGCAGCGACGTGGTGCCCACGGCGACGATGCGGCCGCCGCCGCGCCGTGCTTCGTTGAGCTGCGCCGCCGTCTCCGCGCCGATGTCTCCCCATTCGGCGTGCATCTTGTGGTCGGCGGTGTCGTCGGCCTTCACCGGCAGGAAGGTTCCGGCGCCGACATGGAGGGTGAGGAAGCTGTGCCGGATGCCGCCGGCGGCGAGGGCGGCGATCAGCTGTTCGGTGAAATGCAGGCCCGCCGTCGGCGCGGCGACGGCTCCGGGCTCGCGGGCGAACATCGTCTGATAGTCGTTCGCATCCCGCTCATCGGCCGGCCGGCGGGACGCAATATAGGGCGGAAGCGGCATCACGCCGTGCTCGGCAAGGCAATCTTCGAACGGCTTGCCGCCGGTGTCGAAATCGAGGCCGATCTCGCCCGCCTCGCGCTTGTCCCGCACAACGGCGCCAAAACCGTCGCCGAAGTCGATCCGGTCGCCGGGCGCCAGCTTGCGCGCCGGTCTCGCGAAGGCCTGCCAGTCGTGCTCGGAGTTGCGTTTATGCAGCGTAACGCCGATCCGGGCCTGATTGCCGCCCGCACCCTCGCGCCAGCCTTCGAGCTGAGCGGGGAGCACGCGGGTGGTGTTGAAGACGAGCACGTCGCCCGGCCTGAGCAGCGTCGGCAGGTCGCCGATGCAGCGGTCGTCGAGGGCGATAGCCTCGCCCGGCCGCACGGCAAGCAGCCGCGCCGCTTCCCGCGGTTTCGCCGGCCGCAGGGCGATGCGCTCCTCAGGCAGATCGAAGTCGAAATCGTCGACGCGCATGACGCGAGATCCGAAAAATGGCGGCCGGTCCCGAGCGATCGAGCGATCGAGCGGCGGAAGCGGCGGCCGGCCACGCGCGCCGATCCCGCATAGCGCTGCTCGATCCCGCGCGTTCCCGATCAGGCCGCGTCGGCGGCGACCTGAACGCGGATGATCGTGTCCGGATTGGTCACCGGCTCGCCGCGCTTGATCTTGTCGACATTCTCCATGCCTTCGACGACGCGGCCCCAGACCGTGTAGTTGCGGTCCAGGAAGGTGGCGTCGTCGAAAACGATGAAGAACTGGCTGTCGCCGCTGTTCTTGTCCTGCGAGCGGGCCATCGAGCAGATGCCGCGCTCGTGCGGGATGTCGTTGAACTCGGCTTGCAGCTTCTTGCCGGAGCCGCCCATGCCGGTGCCGGTCGGATCGCCGGTCTGGGCCATGAAGCCGTCGATGACGCGGTGAAAGACGACGCCGTCATAAAAGCCTTCGCGAACCAGCTCCTTGATCCGGGCGACATGACCGGGCGCGACATCGGGGAGCATTTCGATGACGACGCGTCCATGCGTCATGTCCATGATCAACGTATCTTCGGGGTTCTGAATATCTGCCATTGGCCGATCCTTTCGGGTGGTTGGGCGCGGGGCCGCTATTTCGCGTCCGATGCGAGCTGCATCTTGACGATGGTGTCCGGATTGAACACCTCGCCGCTCTGTCCGTTGCCCTTCTTGATCTTGTCGACATTGTCCATGCCGTCGATGACCTCGCCGAACACGGTGTATTGGCCATTGAGATGGGAGGCATCCTCGAAACAGATGAAGAATTGGCTGTTTGCGGTGTCGGGGTCGCTGGTCCGAGCAGCGCCGAGCGTGCCGCGCTTGAAGGGAGCGTCGGAAAACTCGGCCTTCAGATCCGGATAGCTGGAGCCGCCCGCGCCGGTGCCGGTCGGATCGCCGGTCTGCGCCATGAAGCCGGTAATCACGCGGTGGAATTTCAGGCCGTTGTAAAAGCCTTCCTTGGTCAGCTTTTTGAAGCGGGCCACATGCCCGGGCGCCAGGTCCGGGCGCAGTGCGATGGTCACGCGGCCGGTTTTCAGGTCCATATAGACGAGGTTGCTCTTGTCCACCGCGCCGGCGCTGCCGATCGAGGCGAAGGCGAAGGCGGAAAGGGCGATGAGGCCGACCAGAAGACGTTTCATTCCGTGTAGCTCCGAGGGCTGTGTTCTGTTTTAGGATTGGGGCAGCTGCGCCAGCTTTTCCTTCATGCGCGCGGCCACGGCTGGCGGCACGAATGAAGAGATGTCACCGCCCATCTGAGCGATCTGGCGGACGAAAGTGGCGGCAATATGCCGGTGCTGACCGGCGGCGGGCAGAAAGATGGTGTCCAGATCCGGTGCGAGCGCGCCGTTCATGCCGACCATCTGCATCTCGTAATTGAAATCCGTGGTGTCGCGGATGCCGCGCAGGATGGCGGCGGCGCCGTGGGCGCGCGCGGCGTCGACGACCAGGCCGTCGAAGGTGACGACGCTGACTGCCTGGGCCTGCGGCAGCGCGCCGGCAATGCCTCGGAGGAAGGATTGCCGCTCCTCCGAGGTGAACAGGGTCGTCTTGGCGTGATGCACCCCGACGCCGATGATCACCTCGTCGAACAGGCGCGTGGCGCGCTCGATCAGATCGAGGTGACCGTAGGTGACCGGGTCGAAGCTGCCGGGGTAGAAGACTTTGCGCGTCATAACACTCGCTTAGGTTTCCGGGGGCTCGCGCGCTGATACTATGATCGGCGCGCGGCGGCAAGCCAAAGCCCGCCGCAGATCAGCAGAACGCCGCTGAACCCGTCGGCAAAGCGCTGCCGCTGGGCCGTGAACCAGCCGCGCGCCGAGCCCAGGGCCAGCGCCAGCGAAGTGTCGACCAGCGCGATCGTTGCCACGAAGGTGACGGCGAGCAGCGCGAGCTGCGGTCCGGCCGCCGCCGCGGGATCGAGGAATTGCGGGAAGAACGCGCCGAGGAACAGCAGCACTTTCGGGTTGGACAGCGACATCGCCGTGCCCTGCCAGAACCAGCGTCCGCGCCGGATGGGCGGCGGCATCTCGTCGCCTGCGTTCCCGCGGAACGCCTTGCTCAGCCGCATGACGCCGAGATAGAGCAGATAGGCGACGCCGATCCAGCGGATCAGACTGAACCATTCGGCAACGAAGGCCATGACCGAGGTCATGCCGAGCGCGGCCGCGGCGACCAGGATGGCAAGGCCCACCGCGCTGCCCGCGACGGTCAGCAGCGCCGCGCGCAGGCCGTATGTCGCGCCGTTGGCGACGAACAGGCTCATGTTCGGACCGGGCGTTATGGCCAGCAGCACGCAGGCGAGGACAAAGGCGCCGTAAAGGTGGACAGACATGATTGGTCTCCGTGACGGTCACGCGGCGCACCGGCCGGGGATAGGTGGCCGACCCGCTCGCCCGAACATATAGACGAAATTTGCGGCGGCTCCAGTATTTCGGCGAGCAAATCCCGCCTGCGAGGCCACGTCTTGTTTGCCGAGGCCTCGTTGGCGGAGCACGCAAAGCTCCGCCCTGGGCGGTTTCGCGCGAGGGATATGCTCCCCGCGCTGTGGCGGCAGGCGTCACTCGGGACTGCCGCCCTCACCCTCACCGTCGCCGGCCTCGTCGCCCGGCTCATCGTCGCCATTTTCGTCGTGACCGTTTCCGTTGCCATTCCCGTTGCCGTTGCCATAGTCGGGGATGGAGCGCACCGAGACCACGCGTTCGCCCTCGGCGGTGTGGAAGATGCGCACGCCCTGGGTCGAGCGGCCGACGATCGAAATCCCGTCCACCGGGCAGCGGATCATCTGGCCGCCATCGGTGACCAGCATGATCTGATCGGTATCCTCGACCGGGAAGGCGGCGATCAGCTTGCCGTTCCGCTCGTTGACGATCATGCCTATGATGCCTTTGCCGCCGCGTCCGGAAATCCGGTATTCATAGGCGCTGGTGCGCTTGCCGAAGCCGTTTTCGGAGATGGTGAGGACAAACTGCTCGGAGGCGCCCAGCTCGGCATAGCGCTCCGGCGACAGCTCGGCGCCGTTCTCCTGGCCCTCTTCGGCTTCCTCGGCCATTTCGGTCTCATCGGGGGCGGGACGCTCGCCGGTCGCGGCACGGCGGATGGCGTTGGCCTGCTTGACATAGGCGGTGCGCTCGGCTGGCACTGCCTCGACGTGGCGCAGGATCGCCATCGAAATCAACGCGTCATCGTCCAGCCGGATGCCGCGCACGCCGGTCGAACTCGCGGCCGCGGAACACACGCACGTCGGAAACCGGGAAGCGGATCGACTGGCCTTTGGAGGTCGTCAGCAGGACGTTGTCGTCCTCGGTGCAGATGCCGACGCCGATGATCTCCACGCCCTCGTCGAGCTTCATCGCGATCTTGCCGTTCTGCCGGACCTCGACGAAATCGGACAGATTGTTCCGCCGAACATCGCCGCGCGAGGTGGCGAACATCACATTGAGGCTTGCCCAGGTGGTCTCGTCCTCGGGCAGCGGCATGATCGTGGTGATCCACTCGTTCTGCTGCAGCGGGAGGAGATTGATCAGCGCCTTGCCGCGCGACTGCGGTGCCGCCAGCGGAAGCCGCCATACCTTCATCTTGTAGACCATGCCGCGCGAGGAGAAGAACAGCAGCGGCGTATGGGTGTTGGCGATGAACAGCCGGGTGACGAAATCATCGTCGCGCGTCGACATGCCCGAACGGCCCTTGCCGCCGCGGCGTTGGGCGCGATAGGTCGAGAGCGGCACGCGCTTGATGTAGCCGCGATGGCTGACGGTGACGACCATCTCCTCGCGCTGGATCAGGTCCTCGTCGTCGACATCGCCTTCGACATCGAGAATCTCCGTCCGGCGCGGCGTGGCGAACTCGTCGCGGACGGCAGTCAGCTCGTCCTTGACGATGGTCACGATGCGCGCGCGCGAGCGCAGGATATCCAGGTATTCCTTGATGCTCTCGCCGAGCTGGCGCATCTCATCGCCGATTTCGTCGCGGCCGAGGGCGGTCAGGCGCTGCAGGCGCAGATCGAGAATGGCGCGGGCCTGGGTCTCCGAGAGACGGTAGGTGCCGTCGTCGTTGACGCGGTGGCGCGGATCATCGATCAGCGCAATATAGTGCGCGACATCGTTCGCCGGCCAATTGCGGTCCATGAGCTGCTCGCGCGCCGTGCTCGGATCGGGGGCGCTGCGGATCAGCTTGATGACTTCGTCGATATTGGCGACGGCGATGGCGAGGCCGGCGAGGATATGGGCGCGGTCCCGAGCCTTGGTCAGCAGGAACTTGGTCCGCCGCGAAACGACCACTTCACGGAACTGCGTGAAGGCCGCGATCATGTCCTTGAGATTGAGCTGCTCCGGGCGGCCGCCATTCAGCGCGACCACATTGGCGCCGAAGGTCGTCTGCAGCGGCGTGAAGCGGTAAAGCTGGTTCAGCACCACATCCGGCACCGCATCGCGCCGCAGCTCGATGACTACGCGGAAACCCTGCCGGTCGGACTCGTCGCGGACGTCGGAAATGCCTTCGATGCGCTTCTCGCGCACCAGATCGGCGATCCGTTCGATCATCGACGCCTTGTTCACCTGATAGGGGATCTCGGTGACGATCAGCGCCTCGCGCTCTTTCCGGACCGTCTCGACGCCGACGCGGCCGCGCATCACGATCGAGCCGCGGCCCTTGTGATAGGCGGAGCGGATGCCGGACCGGCCAAGAATCATGGCGCCGGTCGGGAAATCCGGGCCGGGGACGATCTCATTCAGCTCTTCGATGGTGATGGTCGGGTTGTCGAGATAGGCGATGCAGGCGTCGATCACTTCGCCGAGATTATGCGGCGGGATGTTGGTGGCCATGCCGACGGCGATGCCGCCGGCGCCGTTGACCAGCAGGTTGGGGAAGCGCGCCGGCATAACCACCGGTTCGCGCTCCGAATTGTCGTAATTGTCCTGAAAGTCGACCGTGTCTTTGTCGAGATCGTCGAGCAGCTTGCTGGCGACCTTCTCCAGGCGCACCTCGGTATACCGCATCGCCGCGGGCGGGTCGCCGTCGACGGAGCCGAAATTGCCCTGTCCGTCGATGAGCGGCAGGCGCATGGAGAATACCTGCGCCATGCGCACCAGCGCGTCGTACACGGCGCTGTCGCCGTGCGGGTGGTATTTACCGATAACATCGCCGACGATGCGGGCCGATTTGCGATACGGCTTGTTCCACTCGTAGCCGTTCTCGTGCATCGAATACAGGATGCGCCGATGCACGGGTTTCAGACCGTCCCGGACATCGGGAAGCGCGCGCGAAACGATCACGCTCATGGCGTAATCGAGATAGGAACGCTTCATTTCCTGGGTGATCGAAATCGGGCGGATATCGGCGCCGCCGCCATTCCCACTCGTCTTGTCGGTTGTGTCTGCCAAGGATTGAGCCGAAGGTAGTTTCTACTGAAAACAGATGGTTGCGGAAGGCCGAATCTTCAATCGTTGATGTATTGAATTTCGCTGGCACTATAGCCATGCGGCCACAGCTAAAGCAACCGACCCACCGGGTGTGCGCCGAGATTCGAACACCTTATGCAACAATCGCGGGGTGATCCTTACCCCGGAGCCCCGCACCCGCGCAATCGGTTATGATCAGAACGGGATTTCGTCGTCCAGATCCTTGTCGAAACTGCCGCCATCGTCCCTCGACCCACTGCTGCTGCCGCCGCCGCCGCGGCTCACCGGGCGCTCGCTGCCGCGATCATAGGATGGGGCGGAATCGTTGAACCCGCCGCCTGCACCCTCGCCGCGGCCGTCGAGCATGGTCAGCGTGCTGTTGAAGCCCTGAAGCACGACTTCGGTGGAATAGCGCTCCTGTCCGCCCTGATCTTCCCATTTGCGGGTCTGCAACGCGCCCTCGAGGTAGACCTTCGAGCCTTTGCGCAGAAATTGCTCCGCGACCTTGCAAAGACCTTCGTTGAAGATCACCACGCGGTGCCATTCCGTGCGCTCGCGGCGTTCGCCCGACGCCTTGTCGCGCCAGTTCTCCGACGTTGCCACGCGCAGATTGCAGATCGGGCGACCGTCCTGCGTGCGGCGGATTTCGGGGTCGGCGCCGAGATTGCCGACCAGAATGACTTTGTTGACCGAACCGGCCATGACTTGCCTCGTTCCTTGCTTGCGACTCGCTCGACAGTCTAAGCCTTCCTTGAAAGCCCGCAGCTTCGGCCTAGGGGGTTTTCCACATTTGCGTTCGAGGCGCACTGATTGTACAAGAGTTAATGTTCGCGTAACGTTCTAACCATCACTCCCCGAGGTGTCAAGTCGCAGGCAAAACATAGAATTATGTAAAAGAAATACGGAAAAGAATCCGTATCACCGCTCTTTAGTCTTTGCACGGGGCTGGTCAAACGAGCTTTACTTTATTAAAATCGATTTCCGTTGGCTTGAAACGATACGGCCCAGCGGGCGGGCACGCGTGCGGCACATCCGCTCCAGCGTCTTCGGCTGGAAGCCCTGCAGGCGGAATCTGGAGGATCGACGATGGTTACTGCTGGATCTGTGGGTGCCGGCTCGAACCCGCCGGCCAATACCGGGCTCTCCGGCGCGGGCGCGAACGGCGCCCCGACCGACGCAAAAGCCTGGGAGGCGACCCTCAGCTCCTTGAGCGCCAGCTCCTCCATCGCCGACGACACCGCGTCGGGCGACGACCTGCCGCCTCTGGACAATACCGAAGCGGTGTTCGAAGACGCTGCGGACAAGCTCGAAGAGGCGGACGCCAGAGCGGAACAGGACGCCGCCGAAAGCGACTTCGTCGAAGACGTCGAGGCGACCGCCACGACGGGCGATACCGCGCCGCCCGGCCGGCCCGACGAGCCCGCCGCCGACGGCACCAACGGCAAGCGGGAATACACCGTCGTCGATGGTGATACGCTTGAGGAGATCGCCGCGGATTACGGCCAGGATGTCGACGATCTGCTGCTCGCCAATCCGGGGCTCGATCCCGATGCCGTGCTTGAGCAGGGGCAGGTCATTGCCGTCTACGATGCCGGCCGGCTGGACATCGCCCGTGCCATCGCCGCAACCACCGACCCCGCCGAGCTGAGCGAGCTGATCAGAAAAGAAATCCTCTATGCAACCGTCGATTCCTCGACTCCACGGGACCTGCTTGCGGCGGTGAAGACGGAATTGCTGGCGCGGCGCGGACCGGATGACGCCCAGTTTGCGGCGCTCGTCGACCAGGAAGGCGGCTGGGCCATCGATCTGTGGACGCGCCAGGGCCGGACGCATGAGGTGATGGACCAGCTCGAAGCGCTGACCGCCGCAGGCGACAGTGCCGCGATCCGCGATGAAGTTCTGGCCATGCTCCGCGATACGGCGATGCGCTCGCCGACCACCGATGCGATCGAGGCCAAGATCGAGATCCTGCTCCGCTATGGCCCGCAGGACGCCGTGTTTACCGATGCGGTTGCCGCTGCGTCCGAATACTTCAATTGCGGGCAGATCCAGGAAGCGGCCGCGCAGGTCGCGGCCTGTTACGCAACGCTCGGGCCGGTCGAAGCGGCCGCGCTGCTTGCCCAGCTCACCGGGCCGGGCAACTTCGATCCGCTGAGCGCGGCGCGCCTGCTCTTCGCCGCCGGCGACACGATCAGCCAGATCATCTCCCATTTCGCCTATGGCGACGTGCATGCCTGGCCCGGCAGCGCCACCGGCTATTTCATCATCGATCTGGACGGCAAGGAAGATATCTTCGGCTCGCTCAGCGTTGCGGTCCGCAATGCCAGTGAAAGCTCCGAATCCGCCTACGCGATCGAGCACATGGCCGGCGAGGTCAACAACCAGCTTTTCACCTATGTGGTCAACTCGATCATCGACGAGAAGGGCACCGAGCTGCCTCTGGAGATGCTGCGGTTGCAGCAGACGCTCGATCTCTATATGCCGATCAGGCTCGGGCTCGACGGGCTCAATTCCCGCAACCGCACGATCGCCAATGCGACCAACGAGCTGGGCGGGGAATCCTCGGACTCCAAGCGGGCGCGAGAGACGGCGCATATGTCGGAAGCGGGCCTGAACCGAATGCTGGACCTGCTCGCTCGCGACCGGGCCAACTTCTGACCACCGTTATCTCATGGCAGGCGTGAACGCTGCGCGACGTCAACGCCGCGCGCCGGTGAGCACGGTGCCGTCGAGGCTTGCGCCTTGTAGGTCCGCGCCGGTCAGATCGGCCTGCTTCAGATCGCTGCGGTCGAGCCGGGCGTAACGCAGATCGCGGTAGCGCAGTGACAGGCTGACGTCGCCGGGCGCAAGCGACAGGTCGTTGACGAGATCCTGATCCATCACCACCAGATTGCGCTGAAACGGACTGGCGCTGTGGCCGGTCGCCGTGTCGATCCCGCCGTCGAAAAAACGCGCCGTCGGCAGGAAGACGGCACGCCCGTCCGCCGGCTTTCCGGATGGCGCCTCGATGCGCACGGACGGGCCGATGGCCGCGAGCACGCGGTCAAGCCTCTCGCCGGGGACCGTGGCGACGAAGAACGAGAACGCGAAGAAAACGGCGAAAAATCCGACCGTGATCAGCATGAACAGCGGGAAAGTCCGCCAGCCGAACCAGACCGATTGCCAGAACCCGGTCAGCGGCGAGGGTAGAAACGTGCCGATCAGCCCGACCAGCGTCAGGTCTATAAGGACATAGCCGCGGTGCGCCCAGGTCAGGCCGACATCGTGATAGGGCAGGAAAGCGGTCTGGAAATAGAGCAGCACGACCGCCGCGAGCATGATCAGCGTCACCCAGATGATCATCTGCTGCAAGAAGGTCAGGATTCCCGCCTGCGGCGGGCCGGCCAGGAATTGCGGGAAAAAATTGCTGCTCAACTCATAGCGCAGCGGATGGATCACCGGACCTGCGCCTTCCGCTTCGGCGATCTGCCGTTCCTCGCGTTCGACGATGCCGAGAAAGGCATAAAGCTTCCGCGTCAGCACGACGTGCTGCATCATCATGCCGATATGGAACAGGATGAACAGCGGCGGCGCGAACAGGAAGA
The DNA here is from genome assembly GCA_963727575.1 of uncultured Alphaproteobacteria bacterium. Taxonomy (GTDB): domain Bacteria; phylum Pseudomonadota; class Alphaproteobacteria; order Rhizobiales; family Rhodomicrobiaceae; genus JAHQVI01. The sequence continues at coordinate 161,219 of CAVSIA010000009.1, read as the reverse complement.
AGCGGTCGAGGGCGATCGAGATGCCCAGGATCGGCAGGGCGATCGGGGCGTTCAGCAGCAGATCCTTATGCGTCACGCCGGCGAGGGCGACGATGAAATAGGCGGCGAGCGCAAGGTAGATCAGCCAGGCCGAGATTGCCGTATCGCTCGCCTGATTGACCGCGCTGAGCAGATGCCGCGCGGAAACTGTCGGCGCCTGCATCTCGATCCGTGTCTGCTCGGTCACGTCCGCCTCGCCCGCTTCCGTTGGCCTAATGGTGGCATAGCATGTGGGCGCAGCGGTGTAACTTGGATATTCGACCGCGCCCCGGGCTCTTTCCTGCCACCAAAATCGGGCGCAAAAAAGAGAGCGTGACCGGTCGGGGTCACGCTCAGTAGGAGGAGAGGCACAATGACGTCAGACGGCGACGATCAACGGTCGTAGCCGCAATCTTCGACGGGCACTGAAACCCATTTGCAATATTTCTCGCCGCCGACGCATTTGCGCACATTGCGGCAATATTCGCGGCCGTAATACCAGACGCATTCACGCTGGCGGAAACAGCGCGGCTCGGTCTGATCGCAGACATATTTCTTCACGTAATGGGTGCTGCAATAACGCTCGCCGTGGCCGTCATAGCCGCGGTCCTCGTCGTCGTAACCACCCTCATCGTCACGTTCGCCCGCATAGGGGCCGTAATAGCCGGCGAGCTGGACGGTGTCGGCGACGGCGAACGGCACGGCGAGGGCCGTCAATGCGGCCACGGGACCGGCATTCGCCTGGAGCGGCGACAGCACCGTGATCAGGCCGGCGATCAGCGCGGCGGCGAAGTAAGAGGCGTATTTCTTCATGACAAAATGTCCCGGAATTGAGCAAATTCGATCCGAAAATGTCGCAATATGGGACGAATTTAAATAGATATCGCAAGAGAAGGTAAATGAGGCCTGTCGTTGGTTAATATTAACCAAGACTTCGGGAGGTGGTGACCGGGGTAAACCAACGCTCGCCCCAAGGTCGTCCGCGACGCTCGGCGGTCAGCTTTTCGGCGGGAGCTGGTTCACGAGGGCGCGCTGCACCTGGCAGCGCCATGCGGCGGTCAGCAAGGCCGTCGAGCGGCTTCGTCGACCCGGTCGAGGCGCACGAGCACGGCAAGCACGTCGAGCCGCGGCCGCGGCTTCTTGCCGGCGGACTCCAGATAGGTCCAGGCGAATTGCTTGCCGCGCACATAGACATGAAGCGCGGTTTCGTCGGAACGGTCTTCCGCTTGCGGGAGCGATGAGGTGACTCTGCGCACCGCGTCGGCGTCGATCATGGCCAGCTCTTAAGGCAACCACCGCCGAAGCCCAAAAAACAAAGGCCGCGCGTGCCTCGTCGCGAAGCACCCGCGGCCTTTATTCGTCATGCGCGTCAGCGCCGGGCGCCGCCCAGGCTCATGCCGCCTTCGGCGCCTCGCGCTCCGACGCCGCCTCGCTTCCGCGCAGATCCGGCGGCGTCGCCTCGGCGACCAGCGCCTGGAACCGTCTCGTCGAGACCCGCGACCGTTCTGCGCCGAGCTGCCGAGACGGCGGATCGACAGCGTCCGCTCCTCCGCCTCGCGCTTGCCGACGACGAGCAGAACCGGGATCTTCGTCACCGAATGCTCGCGGACCTTGTAGTTGATCTTCTCGTTGCGCAGATCGGTCTCGACGCGCAGACCGGCGCCGCGCAAGGCCGCCGCAACCTCCAGCGCATAATCGTCGGCCTCGGAGACGACCGTTGCAACGACTGCCTGAACCGGCGACAGCCAGAGCGGCAGATGTCCGGCATAGTTCTCGATCAGAATGCCGGTGAAGCGCTCCAGCGAGCCGAAAATGGCGCGGTGGATCATCACCGGCACGTGCTTCTCGCCGTCCGGGCCGATATAGAACGCACCCAGGCGCTCCGGCATGTTCAGATCGACCTGAACCGTGCCGCATTGCCAGTGCCGCCCGATGGCGTCGAGCAGCGTGTATTCCAGCTTCGGGCCCGTAAAACGCGCCTTCGCCTTCATTGATGGTCGTAGGCGACGCCCGTTGCATCCATCGCGTCCTTGAGCGCCGCCTCGGCACGATCCCAGACCTCGTCCGCGCCGACGCGCATGCTCCGGCCGCGTCGCCAGCTTGATGATCACGTTCTCGAAGCCGAAATCCTTGTAGATTCGACAGGATCATGTCGTTCAGCTTCAGGCATTCGTCCTTGAGCTGATCCTCGGTGCAGAAAATATGCGCGTCATCCTGGGTGAAATGCCGGACGCGCATGATGCCGTGCAGCGCGCCGGACGGCTCGTAGCGGTGCACCTTGCCGAACTCGGCCATCTTCAGCGGCAGATCGCGGTAGCTCTTCAGGCCGTTCTTGAAGATCTGCACATGGCCGGGGCAGTTCATCGGCTTGCAGCAATAGACCTTCTCGTCCGGCGTCTCCGCGATATACATGTTCTCGCGGAATTTCTCCCAATGGCCGGACTGCTCCCAGAGCGTGCGCTCCATCATGTCGGGCGAGTTCACCTCGACGAAGCCGGCCTTGGTCTGCACGCGGCGGATGTAGTTGACCAGCGCTCTGGAACATCGCCCAGCCCTTCGGGTGCCAGAACACCGAGCCTTGCGCCTCTTCCTGGAAATGGAACAGGTCCATCTCGCGGCCGAGCCGGCGATGGTCGCGCTTCTCGGCCTCCTCCAGCATCTTCAGATAGGCGTCAAGCTCCTCGCGGCTTGGCCCAGGCGGTGCCGTAGATGCGCTGAAGCATCGGGATTGCGATGATCGCCGCGCCAATAGGCGCCCGCCAGCTTCTGCAGCTTGAAGGCCTTGCCGACCTTGCCCGTCGAGTTCATATGCGGGCCGCGGCACAGATCGAGCCACTCGCCCTGCTTGTAGATCTTGAGGTCCTCGCCCTTCGGGATCGCGTCGACCAGCTCGACCTTGAACGCCTCGCCGCGCGCCTTGAACCAGTCCTTGGCCTTCTTGCGGCTCCAAAGCTCTTTGGTGAACGGCTTGTCCTCGGCGATGATCTCGCGCATCTTCGCCTCGATCTTGGCCAGATCGTCCGGGGTGAAGCTTTCCTCGCGATAAAAATCGTAAAAGAAGCCGTCGTCGATGACCGGGCCGATGGTGACCTGGGTGCCGGGATACAGCGTCCTGAACCGCCTCGGCCATCACATGGGCGCAGTCGTGCCGGATCAGCTCCAGCGCTTCCGGGTCGTCGCGGGTCAGGATCTTGACCGCGCCGTCGCCGGTGATCGGATCGGCAAGATCGGCAAGCTTTCCGTCGAGCGCTATGGCGACGGCCTTTTTGGCGAGCGATTTGGAGATCGACGCGGCCAGCTCGGCGCCGGTGATGCCGGACTGAAAATCGCGCACGGAGCCGTCGGGGAAAGTCAGATGTATCATTTGGGCCTCTCACTCCCGCACACAGAAGCGGGTAAGACTGTTGGGATCGCCCCTGAGCTAACACCCGGCGCCCGGATTTTCAACGTCGCGGTGGCGGAAGCTGGGGATTTGTCATTTATTTATGGTCGCAGCTGTGATTTTCAAAAAAGTGGGCAGAAATTTCGCTTAAATCTGCATTAAAAATGCAGAAGCCGGAGAGGATGGGGAGTAGCCATGTGGAAGCGTTTGGTGGCTTTGACGATTTTGGTCATCGCTGCGGGATTCGCCGCGACGGGTGCGAGCGCGCAGACCAGTGGAAACTGGCAGCCCTCGGTCGACGCAGACCGCGCCGCAGACCACCCCGGCCGCGCCGGCGACGCCGCAATCCCCGACGGATCGGCTCGCCGACGACATGAACAGCAATACTTTATCGATTATTTCAGGAAACCCGAACGGGACCTATCTTAACTTCGCCTATGACATGGCGGTCGTGCTCGATAACGACGACAAGCTGCGGGTTCTTCCGATCGTCGGCCGCGGCGCTGCCCAGAACATGCGCGATCTGCTCTATCTCAAGGGCATCGACATGGGCATTACCCAGGCGGATATTCTGAGCTACTACAAGAAGAGCGGCGAGATCGGCAACATCGCCGACCGGCTGCGCTACATCACCCGCCTGTTCAACGAGGAATTGCACGTTCTCGTGCCGAAGAAGATCAAGAAGCTCGAAGATCTGCGCGGCAAGAAGGTGAATTTCAGCGACGCCGGCAGCGGAACCGAGATGTCCGGCCGGCTGATCTTCGACGCGCTGGGCATCGAGGTGGAGCCGGTCAATATGGGCCAGGACGACGCCATCGAGGCGATGAAGCGGGGCGAGGTCGAGGCGACGATCCTGCTTGGCGGCAAGCCGGCCGCCGCTTTCGCGCAATTGAAGCCGGGCGCGCTCGGGCTGCACCTGATCGGCGTGCCCTATGCCCAGGCGCTGCATGAGGACTACACGCCCTCGGCCATGGCCCATAACGACTATCCCGCCCTCATTCCCCGCGGTCAGGTCGTGGAGACCATCGCGGTGGGCGCGGTGCTTGCGGTGTTCAACTGGGCGCCGGACAGCGACCACTACCGGCGGGTGTCGAAGTTCACCCAGGCCCTGTTCACCAATTTCGACCACTTCCTGCAGCCGCCCCGCCACGAGAAATGGAAAGAGGTCAATCTCGCCGCCGAACTCCCCGGCTGGAAGCGCTTCCCCGCAGCCCAGGAGATGATCGACAAGCGGCAGATCACCACGACGGCCTCGACGGTGATGAAGGACAATTTCGATCAGTTCATCGCAGGCAAGGCGCCGGACACCGAGGGGCTGGAGATGAGCGACGAAAGCCGCCGCGCGCTGTTCCGCGAATTCATGGAGTGGCGCAAGGCCAAGGAGGCCAAGAAGTAGCGGCGATGACGAGCGGCGCGGCGCAGTATCGCCGGCTGACGCTCCGTCAGGGAACGTCGACCGGGGAGAGCCCCGCGGCGGAGGCCTGGGCGCGCTGGGTGGCGCGGGCCGCGCGTGCGGTCTGATGCTCGCGGTAGAGCAGGTAGAGGCCTGAGCCGACGATCACCGACCGCCGGCGAGCGTCCACACGCTCGGTACATCGCGGAACACCAGATAGCCCATGGTCGTCTGCGAGATGAGACCGATATAGGTGAACGGCGCCAGGATCGGCGCGGGCGCGCGGCGATGGGCGAGGATCAACAGGAAATGGCCGAACCCGCCCGATATGCCGGTCGAGATCATGATCAGCCAGAACCACCATTCGGTGGGCCATTGCCAGGTCCACAGGCCGAGCGGCGTCAGCATGACCACGCCCGCCAGGGGTGAATAGACCTGCGTGGTGATCGAGCCGTCATGGCCGGCGAGATAGCGCGTCATCACCGTGTAGCAGGCATAGCAGGTCGTGGCGCCGAAGGAGTAGATCACCGCCCAATGGATGCCGCCGAAGCCGGGCCGCATGACCAGAATGACGCCGGCGAATCCCATCATGATGGCCAGAAGCCGGCGCCAGCCGATCCATTCGCCAAGGATCGGACCCGCCAGCATCGCGACCACGAAGGGCGACAGGAAGAAGATCGTCGCCGCCTGATCGAGCTGGAGATAGCGAAGCGCGGCGAAATTCAGGCCCGTCGTGGTGAACAGCAGGATGCCGCGCAGGATCTGGATCCATGGCCGGGACGATTTCAGCGACCGCGTGACGCTGCGCGGCCCGAACATGACGAAGTTGAAGGCGGCGTGGCTGAGGAAGCGGATCCAGATCGCCTGGAACACCGGCAGGCTCGCGACGGTGACCAGATATTTCGCCGAGGCGTCGAGAACGGTAAAGCTGGTCACCGCGCAGCACATCAGCGCAATCGCGGCGATCCGTGTGGCCTCGCTATTGGCTGCTGACGGGAGCATTCGGGTTCCGTGATGGATTTTTACGCAAGGAGCTTAGACTTTTAGCGTCGGTTCGCGAAGCAGTGTGTGACGCACGCATGGCTGTCATGCAACGCGGCATAGCTGTTGTTCACATGTTGCTGAGGCGGCGGCTATTCGAGGCTTGCGATAACCCGGTCAGTTGATAACGTCGCTGAAAATGTGTGGCCCCCGAGTCGCGGACGGAATGTTTTTCGCGAGTTTGGTCGAACCACGCCATGGGGATGCCCAGTTATTCGAGATGACTGTGCTGCGCCCGGTGCGGCGATGCAGCCGAGAGATCAGAGAAGGCCTATGCCACGACATCAACACGCTCATCATGCCCGGTCCAGCACCCGGCCGCGCTCCGTTCTGGTTGCGGGCGCCCTGTGCGCGCTGCTCGCTGCCTGCGGCGGCTCGAGCGGCAATCCGCAGGCCGGGCTCGACACTCAGGCGCCCGTTGCGCTGACGCCCGCGCAGCCGGCATCGGCGAGCGGCGGCAATGCGCTCACCGGCCCGGTCAACGAAGTCGAGCTGCGCAAGGCGGTGGAGCGCTACGGCCTGACCAAGCAGCGCTCCGTGGGCTATTACGACTTCGCCGGCGCCGATCTGAATGGCGACGGACGGCCCGAAGCCATCGTGCTGTTCACCGGCGCGGACTGGTGCGTGCAGACCGGCTGCTCGCTGGTGGTCTTCCAGGAGGAAACGGTCGGGCTACAAGGTGATTTCGCACGTCACCCGCGCGCGTCCGCCGCTTTTGATCGGACCGGAGAGCAATTTCGGCTGGCATGACCTGATGGTGAATACGGGCGGCGGGCCGGCCCCGATCCGGACGGTGCGCCTCGGCTTCTCCGGCAAGGGCTATCCGGTCAACGCGCTGCTGCAGCCCGAACCGGTCCAGGAGATGCTGACGCAGTCGCAGCAGATCCTCGCCGAAACGCCCGGTTTCACGGCGGCCTTGAACCAGCCCGGCCTTCAGTCCGCGGCGCGGTAGCCGTACAGCCAGTCGTTCCGGCTGGCCAGCAGGCGCTCCGGGGCGGCGCAGGAGCGTCATGTTGCGGGCGAGCCGCATCGGGCCGCTCATATGGTAGATCTCGCCCATGCGCGCCGAGGCGGCGCGGACGTCGCGCGTGCGGGGCAGCCGCTCGGCCTGATAGGCGGCAAAAGCCGCATCGATGGTGCTGCGAGGCCGCGTCGACCTCCAATGCCAGCCGCGCGGCATCCTCGATCGCCATGACCGCGCCCGACGCCAGGAACGGCATGATCGGGTGTGCGGCATCTCCCAGAAGCGTGACGGGCCCCGTGCCCCAGGAGCGCAGGGGCGGCAGGTTCAGCAGCGGCCAGATCATCCATTCGTCGAAGGCATCTGAGAATTCGCTTCGGCGCAGCGGCCCAGCCATCGAAGGCGGACGTCATATCGCGCGGATCGCCCGGCGTTCCCCAGCCCGGCGAGGCCGCGGGCCCGGTGGTGACGGCGACCGCGTTGAGCGGCCCCGCAGGACCGCAGGCATAGTGCACCAGATGGGCTTTCGGCCCGAGCCAGAGGCTGACATCGGCCGCGGCGTCGTCCTTCACCGCGCCCAGAGGGGCGGTTGCGCGCCAGGCGTTGCGGCCGGAATAGGCGGGGGTGGCGCCGGAGAGCTGGGCGCGGATGCGCGAGTGGACGCCATCCGCGCCGATCAGCGCGCGGCCCTCGATCTGCCGGCCGTCCTCGGCATTGACCGCGACATTTTCGCCCAGGGAAGCGAAGCCCGCGACGCGAAAGCCGGTGGAAATTTCGATGTTGGCCCGGCGCGAGGCGTCTTCGAGCAGCAGCCGGTGGAGCAGCCGGCGCTCGGCGACGTAATAGGGGGCGCCGTAACGGTCTTCGGCGGTGCGGCCGAGGGCGATGCTGGCGAGCGTCTGGCCGGAGAGGCCGTCGCGAATGAGAATGCGGCCGGGGCGCGCGGCGGATTGCCGAAGGGCCTCGCCAAGCGCCCCAGCCGATCAAGAATCCGGCTGCCGTTCGGCCCGATCTGGATGCCCGCGCCGGTTTCGCTGAAGGCCGGCTCAGCCTCCAGCAGCCTGACATCGATGCCGCGTGCGGCCAGCGCAATCGCGGCGCCGAGGCCGCCAATGCCGCCGCCGGCGATAAGGATGGGCAGGTCCTGGTGTCGTGAGGGCGTCATGCCCCAGCTTCACACGTTACGCGACCTGGCGGCCTTCCTGATAGAGGCAATAAGGCGGGTCGGACTGGTCGGCGCCGAGATTGGGATCGTAGACGTAAAGCGTCGAACAATACGGGCAGACAATCTGATTGTCCGACCCCATATCAAGGTAGATGTGCGGATGGTCCATCGGCGGGCGGGCGCCCATGCACTGAAATTCCTTTACGCCGATGTGAATCTTCTCCACACCAATATCGTTGCAGAAATGGGGCACGCCGTGGGTTGCCATTTTGGGCCTGTCCGTCCGTTCTTGCTGTTGATCTGCGCGGATGCTGCCGCAACGGTCCGTTATCCGCAACCTGTTTCTGATAAAACCAAATCGCAAAGCTTTTCTATCGGCTTTCCGGCATAAGCTCAGGCGGGAGGGCAAAATCAGTCATGGAACGCAATAAGGTCGGGATAGCGCTGGGCGGCGGCGCGGCTCGCGGCTGGGCGCATATCGGTGTGCTCAAGGCGCTGCACGAATACGGCCTCTCGCCCACGGTGATCGCCGGAACGTCGATCGGGGCGGTGGTCGGGGGGTGCTACGCGGCCGGCAAGCTGGCCGAGCTTGAAGCGTTCGTCACCCACCTCACCCCGCGTAGCGTGTTGCGCTATCTGGACCTCGACATGAAGGGCAGCGGCCTGCTCTCGGGCGCGCGGTTGCGCAAGGTCCTCGATCACGAGCTCGAAGGCATCGACATCGAGGGGCTGGAGCCGACTTTCGTGGCGGTGGCCACCGAAATCGGCTCCGGGCCGCGAAATCTGGCTGACCAAGGGGCCGGTGGTCGCCGCGATCAGGGCGTCCTACGCGCTGCCGGGCATCTTCCGGCCCGTCAAGATCAACGGCCGCTGGCTGATGGACGGCGCCTTCGTCAATCCGGTGCCGGTCGCCGTATGCCGCGCCATGGGCGCAAGCCTCGTCATCGCCGTAAACCTGCACCCCGGCGGCATCTCGCGCACGGCGCTGACGCCGATGCAGGCAACGGCGCTGGACGCGGCCAGCGTGGAGACGGAGCGAGTCCGATCCGCCGCCGAAGAAGATGCGCATCCCGCTGTTGCGCAATTTCCGGCATCAGGTGTTCAACAAGGGCAATGGCGAAAGCGCGCCCGGCATCACGCGGGTGCTGCTCGAAGCCTTCAACGTCACGCAGGACCGGATCGCCCGCGCCCGTCTCGCCGGCGATCCGCCCGACATCATCATCACGCCGCGACTTGGCGGCATGGGCCTGTTCGATTTTCACAAATCGGCCCCGGCGATCGCCGAAGGCTATGAGGCGACCATCCGCCAGCTCGACGAGATCGAGCAGACCGCCGCCGCATTGGAGAGCTGACCCGGCGCGCGAGGCGTCAGGCCTCGGCCGGCAGCGCGTCGCGGGAACGGCCGGTTCTCATGCCGAGGGCGAAGGCGCCGCAGCCGATCGCTAGGCTGACGATCGTGAGGATCAGCAGGATCGAATATTTGTGGCTGTAGCCGGTCAGCGCGGCGACGACGCTGGTATACTTCGAGGATTCCGTGAAATAGAGCAGCGGCCGTGGCCATGGCGGCAAAGAAGCTGGTCAGATAGCTCCAGACCGGGATCGTATCGCGCCCGCCCCACAGCGAGAAGAACACCACCGGCGCCAGAAACATCGACGCCGAACCGGACACCGCGACTGCGGCGAACAGATCCTGCGAGCCGAGGAACACCATCGCCAGACCGCCGAGAAAGAACAACGCCATGGCGATCCGGCCATTGGCGATGGTCGGCTGCCCTGCGCGCATGTCGATGACCGCAAGCTTTGCCGCGCTGGAGAAGGTGGAATCGAGCGTCGACATGCAGGACACGACCAGCGCGACGTTGAACAGCAGCATCGGCCACTCGCCGATCAGCCGCCCCAGGGCCGGCACGAAGCTTTCGCCGGTGAGCTTGTTGAGGCCGGCCCAGACGCCGAGCAGACCGGCCGCCAGGATGCAGGCCGAAGAGATCCAGGCGGCGTGATAGAAGCTTGCCATGGTCGTGCGCCGGTCGGCGATGAAGCCGCGATCCATCATCACCGGATCGTGCATCGGATAGCTCCACACCTGAAGCAGCGCGACGGCAAGCAGCACCCAGCCGGGATTTGTCAGGTCGGGCGACGACGCCGACATGACGGCGGGATCGAAGCGCCCGGTGGTCAGCGCGACGATCATCAGCACGGCCAGCATGGCCAGGAACAGCGCCATCTGGAACACATCGGTGCGGATCGAGGCGTTCAGCCCGCCGAGCACCGAATAGCCGAGGGTGACGCAGCCGACGATCAGCATGGCGGCGATGTAGGCCATCGAGCCGTCGGTGCCGAAGATCAGGCCGATCACCAGCAGGTTGGCGAACACCTCCGACAGCAGCCGGATGCCGACGACGAAATTATAGCTGCTCGTGCCCGCGCTGCCGAAGCGGGCGTAGAGGAAGCTCTGAATGCTCGGGAAGCCATGGCGGAAGCGCAGGCTGGAGATGATCCAGGCGCCGGTCAGGAACGAGAGATAATAGGCGGTGTAGGACAGCGCGCCGGCGATCCCGTAGGCGTAGCCGAGGATGGCCGCGTTCATGATCGAGCGGGCGAAGATCCAGGTGGTGACCTGCGAGAAGGTCAGCGCCAGGATGCCGGGAGCCGAGCCGTTTGCATCTTGTCCGCCATAGAAGGAGGCCGCGTTGTTGGCGCGGGGGCTGAGCCAAAGGCTTGCTGCGGCGATCAGCGTGGTGATGAGGCCGAGCGTGAGAAGCGTATCCGGCATGAGTGCTCCTTCTGACAGATGCGGATGCCAGTAGAGCGGCGGCGGCGGTCGTCAGACAATCGGATTCATTGGCGTCTAACGCATATTTGAAGGTCGGTGTTCAGGCGGCATTGGCCAAATGGCCGCGACACACAGCAGATCAGATTGAACGGGCATTTGGACGACGCCGTATTAATTAACCTCCCGCACCATTGTCCAAATGCAAGCCAAGATAATAATCGACAGATATCGCGATGATTATGATCAGTCCGTAACTGAGTACCGCCACCAGAAACCTTGGCCGTAAATTTCTGTCCATTGCTGTCCAGCCCAATTGAAAAACGTATGCGCCGTGAACAATGCTCAGAAAGATAAAAATCCTGTAGAGGGGAGCGCGGGCCCGATCCAGGTCGGTCAGATGCCCGTCCGGGAAACCGAAACCGCGCAGCTCCGGATAGCATAGAGCGGATATCGCCAGGATCGCGGCGCTCAACATATAAAGCAGAATTCTGTAATTCACGTTCGGTGCCTTTGGGAAAACGGCAGGACGCCCGGCTAAACGACGAGGCAAGCGGAAGCAAGCATCCTACCGGTCGCGGATCGCTCCGCTTCGGGCAACACGTCAAGGCTCGGCCAATGTCCGGTTAGCAGCGCATCGGCATAGGCCGGGGCAGAACCGGCATCGCGCAAACGCCCGGCGGCGAGCTCGGCATCATAGGACAGCCGGAAAATACGGAAGCCGAGCGTCCCGTCCGATGGTTCGATCATGCCGAACCAACCGTCGCGCGTTCCATCATTGGCAGGCATTCCGATGACCCCGGGATTGAACCAGATCTTATTGCCGATGCGCTCGATAAACGGAATGCCGCAATGGCCCGCAATGACGATATCGGCATTGCACGCGGCAAGCTCATCGCGCTTCTCCGCTTGCCGGCTGGATGCGAAAAGGAAGCGGCTCTGATCGGTGACGCCGCCATGGATCACACTGGCGCAGCGTTCGCCGAGAACGAAATCCAATCGCTCGGGCAGGGCGTTCATCCAGTTGCGGCTATCCGCGGAAATGCGCCGATCGGCGTAGGGGTACCAGCCTTTGGACAGCAGATCGCAGGCCGTGCCCTCATCGAAGCCACAGCCGCAATCGGCTGCGCGGTTCGCCAGGCTTGTCTCGCAATTGCCCTGGATGACGTGGCAGCCCCAGTCGCGGATCAGGCCGACGGTTTCTTCCGGGTCGGCGCAATAGGCGACGACGTCGCCCGTGCAGATCACGCGATCGGGCGTCATGCCCAGCGCGACGGCGCGGGCGCGCATTGCGTGGGTGGCTTGCAGGTTGGAATAAGGGCCGCCGAAGATGAGGAGCGGCGCGGCGCCGTCGATGTCGATATGCATCCCGCGTCTTTCCCGTCGTTTCCGCCGAGATTACCGGCGCTTGCCCCACACGCGAAATCATATTCAGGAGAGCGCCGTCTTCGGGTGCGCTCGAAAAACAAAGAGGCCGCCCGCGCCATCATGGCGGCGGGCGGCCTCTTGCCGTTCGTTCAATGCGCGGAGGCTAATTGTCCAGGAAGCTGCGCAGCTTGCGGCTGCGGCTCGGATGCTTCAGCTTGCGCAGCGCCTTGGCCTCGATCTGGCGGATACGCTCGCGGGTGACCGAGAATTGCTGGCCGACCTCTTCCAGCGTGTGGTCCGTGTTCATGCCGATGCCGAAACGCATGCGCAGCACGCGCTCCTCGCGCGGCGTCAGGCTGGCCAGCACGCGGGTCGTCGTCTCGCGCAGGTTCGACTGGATCGCGGCGTCGATCGGCAGGATCGCGTTCTTGTCCTCGATGAAATCGCCGAGATGCGAATCCTCCTCGTCGCCGATCGGCGTTTCGAGCGAGATCGGCTCCTTGGCGATTTTCAGCACCTTGCGGACCTTGTCGAGCGGCATGGACAGCTTCTCGGCCAGCTCTTCCGGCGTCGGCTCGCGGCCGATTTCATGAAGCATCTGGCGCGAGGTGCGCACGATCTTGTTGATCGTCTCGATCATATGCACCGGGATACGGATGGTGCGGGCCTGGTCGGCGATGGAGCGGGTTATCGCCTGCCGGATCCACCACGTCGCATAGGTCGAGAACTTGTAGCCGCGGCGATATTCGAACTTATCGACCGCCTTCATCAGGCCGATATTGCCTTCCTGGATCAGGTCGAGGAACTGCAGGCCGCGATTGGTGTATTTCTTGGCGATCGAGATCACCAGGCGAAGATTCGCCTCGACCATTTCGCGCTTGGCCTCGCGGGCCTCGCGCTCGCCCTTCTGCACGATCTTGACGATGCGCCGATATTCGGAGATCTCAAGGCCGGTTTCCGAGGCAAGGCCCTGGATTTCCTTGCGGATATCCTCGACGCGCTCGCGCTCGTGCTCGATGAAGTTCTTCCAGCCCTTGGCTTTGAGCGCCCGCACGCGGTCGGCCCAGTTCGGGTCGAGCTCGTTGCCCTGATATTCGCGGACGAATTCGTCGCGCTTGACGCCGAAGCTCTCGGACAGGCGCAGAAGCCGGCCTTCGAAGCCCATCAGCCGCTTGTTGATGTCGTAGAGCTGCTCGACAAGCGCCTCGATGCGGTTCGAGTTCAGCGACAGGCTCTTCACGTCGCCGATGATCTCGACCTTCAGCTTCTTGTAGCGCTTCTCCTGCTGCGGGGTGAGCGAATTCGTCGGCGAGCTTGCGCTCCACCAGCTCGTCCTGCAGCTTGCGCAGCTTCTTGTAGTTCCCGGCGATCGCATCGAAGGTTTCAAGCACTTTCGGCTTGAGCTCGGCCTCCATGGCCGCCAGCGACATGGCGTTCTCGAACTCGTCCTCGTCGAGATCGTCCTCGTTGCTGCTTTCGGCGTTTTCCTCGCCGGCTTCCCGCTCGTCGTCGTTGGCGGGCGCCGCCGGAGCCGCCTGGGGGGCACCGTTTACGCCATTGACGACGCGGGCCGCCTCCGGAGCCGCGACGACGGCGGCTTCAGGCTCGCGGGCGAACGGGCCGGCATAGGTCGCTTCGAGATCGATAATGTCGCGAAGCAGAATCTTGCCTTCGTTCAGCTCGTCCCGCCAGATGATGATCGCCTGGAAGGTCAGCGGGCTTTCGCAGAGCCCGGAGATCATCGCCTCGCGGCCGGCCTCGATCCGCTTGGCGATGGCGATTTCGCCTTCGCGGGAGAGCAGCTCGACCGAGCCCATCTCGCGCAGATACATGCGGACCGGATCGTCGGTCCGGTCCGTGGTCAGCTCCGCGCTCTTGTCCTGCTTGGCGACGGGCTGCACCGGGCTCATAGCGCGTTCTTCGTCGTCTCCGTCGTCCAGCGCTGCCGCGTCGGCTTCCTCGACCTCCTCGGCGTCGATGACGTTGATGCCCATATCGGACAGCATCGACATGATGTCTTCGATCTGCTCCGAAGACACTTCGCTTGAGGGCAGGACCTCGTTCAATTCGTCATAGGTAATGTAGCCGCGCGATTTGGCGACCTTTATCATCTTCTTGACGGCCTGATCCGACAGATCCAGCAACGGGCTGTCCGTCGTCTCGGTCGTCATCGTGTCCTGGTCTTCACGTTTCGCTGTCGTTGCCATCCTCAACTCCAGATGGTCGCCTGTCTGATCCCGGCTTCCAATATACTTTTCCCGCCCGTTCCCACTCTTTGCTGGCCGCTCGGCTGCGCCCAGCGAGGGGGTCAGAACACCAATCGTGCGGCAAACGCGCCTGGCCGGGTCAGACCGACCGGACGCTGCCGCGCGCCATATGACTTCTGCTCGGGTCTCGTGCAGATGAGCTGCAAACGCTTGCTGAAATGATGTGCCGAACGAATCACCGCAATGGCCTTAAATTCACGGCTAATCGACCAGAGTTAATACTTATTGAAGCCGCGTCCCTTTCCGGGACCGCATCGGCTTTGCGTTGTTCTAGTCATCAGTCGTAATTTCCGTGCCGTCCGTGCTCCAGGCTTGCTTGAAAAGATCCTGCAGCTTGAGAAAATTCTCTTCCGATGGGTCGATCGCGAATGCTCGTTCAGCCAACTCAAGCTCCCGTTTTAACTCAACCGACGTACGGTGCAGCGCCAGCCTGTGCCGCCAGCCGATCAATACGTCTTCAGGAGACGCCTCCGGCTGCGTGTTCCAATCGCTGTTGTGCGTAATGGCGTGCTCTATCTGGGCTAAGAGACCAGAATAACCCAATTTCTCCAATTGATGGTGAAGCGCTGCCTTGTCAAGGGGATTTTGGCCGCTATAGGCAGTTATAATGCCGTCCCGAAGCCTTTGGAGCACATCTGATTCAAAGTGTGTATTTATGATCTCTTCGGCGTGATCGTCGATCAGCCAAGGGTGGTTGAGCAGCGTTTGGATCATCAGCACCTCGCGGTGCGGCATAGTCGTCGTCGCTCCGCGCACAAGGGCGCTTTCGGTCAGCGACGCGCTTGCGCCGGGAAAGGCGTTCTGCTGCAGACCGGGACGCTTGGCGCCGAGAAATCCGCCGCTGGTTCGCCCCCGCTGGCCACGGTCTCCGGGGCGTTCCCGGCCGCGCATCGGGCTCTGGGCCGGGCGCGCCTGTGGGCTGTAGCCGCCGAACTGGTCCCGAAGGCGCCGCCGCATCTCCTGGCCGTAATATTGTTTCACGGTCTTGTCGCCGATGATCGCCACCAGCTCGCCCAGCCGCTGCTCGAACTGGGCGCGGCGCTCCGGCGTCGTCCAATCGCCCGCGCTCAACTCCTTCGACCACAGCACTTCCACAAGTGGCCGGGCGGTCCGCAGCGCCTCGCCGACCGCCTCCGGTCCGTGCTGGCGCAGGAGATCGTCGGGGTCGAGCCCCTCAGGCAGGAACACGAAGGCGAGGCTCTTGCCCGGCCGCAGAAGCGGCAGCGCCGTTTCCACGGCACGGTGCGCGGCCTTGACGCCAGCGGCATCGCCGTCGAAACACAGCAACGGCTCGTCGGCCATGCGCCAGAGCAGGCCGAGCTGGTCGGGGGTCAGCGCGGTGCCGAGCGGGGCGACGGCGTTGGGGAAGCCCGCCCGGGCGAAGGCGATCACGTCCATATAGCCTTCGGCGACGATGACGCCGCGCCGGTCATGGGCAGCCTTTCGCGCGGTCGCAGCGTTGAAAAGCACCGCGCCCTTGTGAAACAGCGGTGTTTCCGGCGAATTGAGATATTTCGGTTGCTGGTCGCTGTCCAGCGCGCGCCCGCCGAACGCAATGACCTCGCCGCGCAGATTGGTGATCGGGAAGATCAGCCGGTGGCGGAAACGGTCGTAGCTGACCGGGATATCGTCCCCCGCGATCAGCATGCCGGAGGCGGCCATATCCTCCAGGTGGAAGCCTTTGGCGGCCAGATGCTCCTTCAGCCGATGCCGCCCTTGCGGCGCACAGCCGAGCCGGAACCGGGCGATGTCGTCGCCCGACAGCCCGCGCCGCTCCAGATAGGCGCGCGCATCGCGCCCCTCCGCGCCGGCAAGCATCTTCTCGAAGAACGCGCAGGACTCTTCGGTGATCCGCCGCAGCGTCACCGACAGCGCCTCGTGCACCTCCGCCTCGCGCGTCTGCTTCGGCATTTCGACGCCGGCTTCCTGCGCCAGCCGCTCCACCGCTTCGGGAAAGGAGAGGCCCTCGGTCTTCATCAGGAAGGTGAACACGTCGCCATGCTCGCCGCTGGCGAAGCAATGATAGAAGCCCTTCTGGTCGTTGACGGTGAACGAGGCGGTCTTCTCGTTCTTGAACGGCGACAGGCCGGAATATTCGCGGCCCTGCCGCTTCAGCTTGACGCGGCGCCCGACGACCTGGCTGACGGGCAGCCGGGCGCGGATTTCATCGAGCAGCGATGGCGGAAAGCGCATTTATGGACCTCTGATGCGAGGGCGACTTTAAGCGATTCGGGGGTGGCAAAGCGTGCCGCCGCCCGTCTGTGCGCGCAATGTGGATAAGCGCATCGGCGCGTTCAAGCGCCTCCGGGCGCCCGAAGCACCTGCCCGCAGACCTTCGCCGTCGCCCGGCATTTGTGCTCGCGCCCGAGCGAGCCGCCGAAGTCGATATAGCCCTCGCAAGCCACGCGCCGCGCCTCGATGGAAAAGCCCTTCGCGCCCTCGGAGCTGAGCCGGTCCTTGGCCTTGTCGATCGCCACGTCGAGATTGTTCTGGGCAAAGCCCGTCACATTCTGCTCGCCGAAGCCGGTGGCGACAGCGTGGACCGCCTCGCAAATCCGGTTCTTCGGCGGCTTCTTCGCCGTCATGCGAACTTCCGTCAGCGGGATCTGGTCCACCGCTTCGCTACAGCCCGCAAGGCCGGGCACCATCAGTGCCACGAGAAAAAAACGCGCTACAATCATGAGCCTACATTAATTCGAGGTTTCGCGTTCGGCAATCCTGTCGGCGAGGGCGACCGTGCGCTTCGCCATCTCGGCATGGAGCAGCTCCACCATCTTGCCGTCGACCGTCAGAACGCCCTTGCCGGAATTGTCGGGATCCTCGAACGCCGCCACGATCCTGCGCGCCCGTTCCACCTCGGCGGCGGGCGGCGTAAAGGCGGTGTTGCAGGGCTCGATCTGGCTGGGATGGATCAGCGTCTTGCCATCCATGCCGAGCAGGCGACCCTGTTCGAGCTCGGCGACAAGGCCGGCCTCGTCGCCGATGCCGTTATAGACGCCGTCGATGACGTCGATGCCGTAGGCGCGGGCGGCGGCGATGCATGTCGAGAGCCATGTCAACATGCCGATGCGGCCGCCTTCGAGCGAGGCGCGGGTCTCCTTGGCAAGGTCGTTGGTGCCCATGACGAAGGCGCTGAGCGGGAATTTGCCCGGCCCCGCCGCCGCGATGGCGCCCGCATTCAGCATGGCCAGCGGCGTCTCCATCATCGCCCACAGCGCCTGTTCGCCCGAGAACGCCGGAGAGGCGCAGCATCGAGCGGATCGCCTCCAGATCGCCGGCCGCCTGCACCTTGGGAATGAGAATGGCGTCGACGCCCGCGCCGGCCGCCGCCTTCAGATCGGCCTCGCCCCAGGGCGTGGTCAGCGCATTGACGCGGATGACGATTTCGCGATTGCCGTAGCCGCCCGGCCTTGGCCGCCGCCGCGACCTGCTCGCGCGCCGTGTCCTTGGCCTCCGGGGCGACCGCGTCCTCCAGATCGAAGATCAGCGCGTCGGCGGCGAGGGTCTTGGCTTTTTCCAGGGCGCGGGCGTTGGAGCCGGGCATGTAGAGGACGCTGCGGCGCGGGCGAATGGGCATAATTTTACCTTGAGTTTGGATTGGCGGAAGCTAACCTTCGGGCTGACGGGTAAGATAAACCAGGCGCATCCGGCGAAAAAGGCTTCATAGAGAAAGCATCCTATGCCGACCATTCTCAGCTTGTCGTCGCAAGTGGCGCGCGGCCATGTCGGTCACGGCGCGAGCGTGTTCGCCTGGCAACGGCTCGGCCTCGACGTCATCGCGCTGCCGACGATCCTGCTGTCGAACCGGCCGGATTACCCGCATCGGGTCGGCGAGCGTGTGCGTCCGGAGCTGCTGGCGGAGATGTTCGGCGCGCTGGAGGCCAATGGCTGGCTCGGCGAGATCGACGCGGTGTTCACCGGCTATCTGCCGAGCGCGGCTCATGTCGGGCTGGCGGCGACGCTGCTGAAGCGGCTCAGGCAGGGCAGGGCGGACCTGTTCTATTGCTGCGACCCGATCCTCGGTGACGAGCCGGACGGGCTCTACGTGGCTCAGGAGGCGGCTGAAGCGATGCGCCGGGAGCTGCTGCCGCTCGCCGATCTGGTGACGCCCAACCGTTTCGAGCTCGGCTGGCTGACGCGGCGCGGCGTTGCGACGCTGGCCGACGCCGTGGCCGCGGCGCGCTCGCTCGGGTGCACCGTGCTGGCGACCTCCGCGCCGGGCGATACGGAGGGCACGCTGATCAACCTGCTGGTCGATGGCGAAGGCGCGTGGCAGGCCGGGGTCAATCTGCGCGAGACGGTGCCGCACGGCACGGGCGATCTGATGGCGGCGCTGTTTCTGGCGCATCTGATGCTATCTCGCGCGCCCGCCGACGCGCTGGCGCTGGCGACCGGCGGCATCGAAGCTGTGATCGAGGCGAGCGAAGGGCGGGAGGAACTTAACCTGATCGCCAGCCAGGACGCCTGGATGCGGGCGGCGCCATGGCCGATCACCGCGCTCTCGGCGGATCGCGCATGAGGCTGGTCGCGGGCGCGGATGGCTGCCGGACCGGCTGGGTCTGCGTGCTCGCCGACGCCGAGACGGGGCGTCCGGAACGCGCCTTCATCGCGGCAACCTTCGCCGAAATCGCCGCTCTCACGGATGTGGTCCAGATTGCCGTGGACATGCCGATCGGCATTCCGAGTTTCGTCCGGCGCGGCGGACGCGGGTGCGATACCGCGCTCCGGACCCGGCTCGGCGAGCGGCAATCCTCGGTGTTCGCGGTGCCGGCGCGCGCCGCCGTGGAAGAGGCGGACTATCGGGTCGCCTGCGCCATGGCGCTCGCCCATTCCGACCCGCCGCGCATGGTCTCCAAGCAGTGCTTTCATATCTTCCCGAAGATCCGCGAGGTCGACGCGGTGATGACGCCGGACGCCCAGGAGCGGATCGTCGAATGCCATCCCGAAGGGGCGTTCTGGGCGATGAACGGCCAAGCCTCGCTCGCCGAGCCGAAAAAGCTGAAATCCAGCCCTTACGCGCCGGGCATCGCGCTGCGCCGCGGCCTGCTTGCCGCTGCGGGCTACCCGGCCGACTTTCTAAGCGCCCGGCGTTTTCGCGCCTCCGAAGCGGGTACAGACGATTTCCTCGATGCCTGCGCCTGCGCGTGGACGGCGGGCCGTGTGCTGCGCGGCGAGGCGCACCGCTTTCCCGATGTACCGCTCATCGACGCCAAGGGCCTGCGCATGGAGATTTGGGCGTAGAGCCGCCGGATCTTCGCTCCGCTTCGCCCGGGGCGGCGCTGCTCTGCGCTTACGCAATCCCTAAACCAACTCAGAACACCAGACGGGTCAGGACCGTATACGCGCCGAGCAGCAGCAGGCCGATGAAGAACACCTTGCGGAACTGCTGCTCCGGCAGTCTGCGGCGTCCGGCCTGACCGACATAATAGCCGACCAGCGTAGGCGCGAGGGCGGCGGCGGAGATGGCGGTCTGGCCCAGCGTCATGACGCTGTGTCCGGCGAGCGCGATGCCGAGCGAGCTGCTTGCGGCCAGAAAAAAGATGCCCATCGCCTGGATGAACTCGTCGCGGCCGAGGCCGAGCGACTGTAGATAGGACGTGCTGGGAAGGATGTAGGACCCGGTCATGCCGTTGACGATGCCGGTGGTAAAGCCGACCAGCGGCGTCAGCCAGGGCTCCGCGCGGCCCGGCGGGCGGGGGCGTCGGCCGAAACAGGCCAATCAGCGCATAGGCGACGAGAAACGCGCCGAAGACGCCGCTGATGATCCGCTGGTTGGCGCCCGAGAGCACCCCGACGCCCAGCCATGTGCCGACCGCGGCCAGCAGCAGCAGCGACCAGAAGCGCTTCAGCAATGCGAGCGCCCGCCCGCCGGCCAGCGCCTGCCAGATATTAGTGATGATGGCCGGCACCACGATCAGCGGAATCGCCTCGCGTGGCGGCATGGTGTTGATCAGCAGCGCGATCGAGACCGTAGGCAGGCCGAGGCCGATCAGGCCTTTGACCCCGCCGGCCGCCAGAAACGCAGCACCGATGACGGCGATCGTGAGGGGAGAGACGTCCAAGGGGCGCGGCTTTGCTGGGGAACGGCGATGCGAAACGGCGAGACGCAGAAGATCGAAGAAACGCGGCCAGCGGGGCCGGCCGCGTTCCGTTGCGGTGCCTATGCGGCTTCGCGCGATTTCACGAGCTGCCGGTTGATGACCGTCTCGGCGATCTGCACCGTGTTCAGCGCTGCGCCCTTGCGCAGATTGTCGGAAACCACCCAGAGCGAAAGGCCGTTCTCGACGGTGGAGTCCTCGCGAATCCGCGAAACATAGGTGGCAAAATCGCCGACGCATTCGACGGGCGTCACGTAGCCGCCATCCTCATGCTTGTCGACCACGAGCACGCCCGGCGCCTCGCGCAGGATTTCGCGCGCTTCCTCGGCGGTGATCGGGTTCTCGAACTCGATATTGACCGCCTCGGAGTGGCCGACGAAGACCGGCACGCGGACGCAGGTCGCAGTCAGCTTGATCTTCGGGTCGAGGATTTTCTTGGTCTCGGCGACCATCTTCCACTCTTCCCGCGTGTAGCCGTCTTCCATGAAGCTGTCGATATGCGGGATGCAGTTGAAGGCGATCTGCTTGGTGAAGACTTCCGGCGTCGGCTCGTCAGTGACGAAGATGCCCTTGGTCTGGTTCCAGAGCTCGTCGATGGCGTCCTTGCCCGCGCCCGAAACCGACTGGTAGGTGGCGACGACGACGCGCTTGATCTTGGCGGCATCGTGAAGCGGCTTCAGCGCGACGACGAGCTGCGCGGTGGAGCAGTTCGGATTTGCGATGATGTTCTTCTTCTTGAAACCGACGACCGCGTCGGCATTCACCTCCGGCACGACGAGCGGTACGTCCATGTCGTAGCGGAAGGCCGAGGAATTATCGATGACGAGGCAGCCTTGCGCGGCGATGCGCGGCGACCAAACCTTGGACACCTCTCCGCCCGCCGACATCAGGGCGAAATCGCATGTGGAGAAGTCGAACTGCTCCAGATCCTTGCATTTGAGCGTTTTGTCGCCGAACGAGACCGCGACGCCTGTCGACCGGCGGGAGGCGATGGCATAGACCTCGTTCACCGGGAATTCGCGCTCTGCCAGGATATTCAGCATCTCGCGGCCCACATTGCCCGTGGCGCCGACGACGGCGACATTGTAGCTCATTTCATTCATCCTGATTTTTCTGGATGCGGGTTTGTACATCTCATGGCTGCACTTGTCCATGAGCGGCACGCACCGATTATTCCAAAACGATTTCTAAGAAAAAGCTTATTCCTGCACGGCAAGGGCCCGCACATCGGACGTCTCCGCCGCGCCGGCCCCGCAACCCTCATATCGGAAGGCTTGAGGGCGGGCGCAATGCGCGGGGGCCGCCGGTCAGGCCTGATCGCGCAGATAAAGCCTGGTAATCAGCGGCAGCGTCAATGCGAGGCCGAAGAAGCGCACGAGCTGATGCGTGGCGACGAAGGCCGGATCGAGGCCGAGCACGACCGCCAGCAGCGTCATCGCCTCGATGCCGCCGGGCGCGAAGGCGACCACCACCTGGCCGGGCGGCAGGTGCAGCCCCCAGGCGACGAGCAGCGCCGCGCCGGTGCACAGGACGACCGCGATCACGAATGCGCCGAGCGAGGGTGCGATGGCACGCTTCATGAAGGCGATGTCGGTATCGGCAAAGCGCATGCCGATCAGCGCACCGAGGACAAGCTGGCAGGGGATCAGGATCGCTTGCGGCGTCTGGCCGTGAACGAGATCGAGGAAATGCAGCGCCGAGCTTGCCAGCATGCCGCCGAACAGCGCCCCGGCCGGCACGCCGCGCCGTTCCAGAACCAAGGCCAGCGCGCCTCCGAAGCCAATCTCCAGAAGCACGTCGTAAAGGCCGCCGAATTCGCGCACCGGGATATGCGGCGGCGCCATCGAAAGCGTCAGCAAGGAGGGCAGCACCGCAAGCAGGAGCACAAGCCGCAGCATCTGCGCCATCATCACCAGCCGCATATCCGCCGAGGTGCGCATCGATAGCGCCAGGACGTAGGACAAGGCGCCGGGAACCGAGGCATAGAAAGCGGTCGGCCGGCTCCATTTGCCGAGATTGACAAGAAAGGTGGCGGACGCGCCGATGACCAGAAGCATCGTCAGCGCCAGGCCCACCAGGCTCAGCGGCCATTTCATCACCCGTTCGAGCATGTCCGGGGTGAAGCCCGAGCCGATCTGATTGCCGAGCACGAGAAAGACGATGAAGCGGAATGGGCTCGGCAGGAAGAGCGGCACCTTGCTCAGCGCAAGGATCGAGGCGACGAGCATGGCGCCCGTCAGCCAGGCGGCTGGGAAGTTCATCAGGAAGAACACCGCGCCGCCGATCGTCCCCGCCCCGAGCAGGATCGCCGCGCCGAGCAACTCCTTCCTGGTCATGAGCGTCGGCCGCGGCCAGCCCGACCGCCCTTCGGCGGCGGCACGCGCAAAGGCGGTGCGGAGGAAATTGTGAAGCTTATACGTGGCCGTCACCTTCGATCAGCCGGGCGCAGAGCCAGAATTCGCCTTGAATGATGCTGTCCGGCCGGAATTCGCCCTGGATCTGGCTGTCGTCGGCGACCACCGCGATGGTTCCGCCGAGCGTCTTGACGAGAGCGGTCTGGAAACTTTGAGACGTCACGCTATTCGTGCGCCGTTCGGCGGTGAGGATTCGGCCGGTGAAAAAGGCGCGCGACGGCGCGTCGAAATCTTCCGAGCTTGGATCGTGGAAGACGGCCTGTCCACCCGGCTCCTCGGAGGGCGAGAACAGACCGCTGGCGAAGAAGGATTCCGGTGCGAATTTGACCTGCTCGCGGGATTGGGTGGCGGCGAAGGCCTGTTCGTTCGGAAACACCGACAGCTCATGGGTAAAGGCGGCGATCTGCGCCTGGGCGAGGAAGGGCGTGACGCGATTGGTCCAGATGGCGTAGTCGACGACGTCGATAAGGGCGACCGTTGCACATTGATGCGGGCGCGGGCCAGGCTCGATCTCGACGAAAGCGGCGCCCTCGAAGGCATTGTCGTTGGGGCGCTGGCGTTTCTTCATCACGCGGACGGGAACGCGTCCGCCGCCGTCGAAAAACGGGGTGACGCCGACGATGTTGAGCTTTTCGTCGGTGCCTTGCGCGTCCTTGGCCAGGTGGACCCAGAGCTCCGAGCCGCTTTCGCCGTGCCACCGGTAGTAATAGCCGGGGCCGCAAGGCTGCGAATAGGCGCCGGTATCGGGGAGGTTGCTGACCATCGCCGCCAGCTGTTCGGCGCGAGTCGGATCTGAACCCGATGACGCTGAAATGGTCGGTCATCGCCCCACCTGCCTCTCTTTTACGCGCGGACGCAAAACTGCCACGTCCGCCTGGCCGCATTTTCCAGGCTCGAATTCGAACCGCTTCGATGAAGTCCGGGCCGGCCGCATCTTACGCTGCGAGGGCCTCCATATGGCCGATGATGGCCTTGCCCATCTCCGAGGTCGACACCTTTCGCTTGCCCTCCTGCATGATGTCGGCCGTCCGCAGCCCCTCATCCAGAACCTGGGCGATCGCCTTCTCGACCCGGTCGGCGTCCCGGTCCATGTTGAAGGAGTAGCGCAGCGCCATCGCAAAGCTCGCCAGCATCGCGATCGGATTGGCAACGCCCTTGCCCGCGATATCGGGCGCACTGCCATGGACCGGCTCGTAGAGCGCGGGGCGCCGCCCATTGGCGTCGGAGGCGCCGAGCGAGGCGGAAGGCAGCATGCCGAGCGAGCCGGTCAGCATCGCCGCCTGGTCGGAGAGCATGTCGCCGAACAGGTTGTCGGTGACGATGACGTCGAACTGCTTCGGCGCGCGGACGAGCTGCATGGCGCAATTGTCGGCGAGGATATGCGTCAGCTCGACATCGAAATACTGGTCGCGGTGGAGCTTGGAGACCACCTGATGCCACAGCACGCCGGTGCGCATCACATTGCGCTTGTCCGCCGAGGCGACGCGGTTGCGCCGTTTGCGGGCCAGCTCGAAGGCGACGCGCCCGATGCGATCGATCTCGCCGGTCGTGTAGATCTGGGTGTCGACGGCGCGCTTCTCGCCGTTCTCGAGCGTCACGATCTCCTTGGGCTCGCCGAAATAGACGCCGCCGGTCAACTCGCGCACAATCATCAGGTCCAGGCCCTCGACGCGCTCGCGCTTCAGCGAGGAGGCATCGGCGAGCGCCGGGTAGCAGATCGCCGGGCGCAGATTGGCGAACAGCTTCATGTCCTTGCGCAGCCGCAACAGGCCGGCTTCAGGGCGCACGTCGAACGGCACCTCATCCCATTTCGGGCCGCCGACCGCGCCGAACATGACGGCGTCCGACTTCATCGCCTTGGCGACGGTCTCGTCGGAGATCGCCTTGCCGTGCGAATCGTAAGCGGCCCCGCCGACGAGATCCTTCTCCACGGTGAATGTCGCTGCGCCGCGCCCATTCAGCCAGCCGATCAGGCGCTCGACCTCTCCCATCACTTCGGGACCGATGCCGTCGCCTGGCAGGAGCAGCAGATTGAATGTCGGCATGGGAGGCTCTCGGAAAAACGCGGCGCCCGGCCGCAAGGAGGATCACAATCGTTAATGCGTTTTGCTAATGGGAAACAAAACTGCGGGCAAGGTGCAAGCCCCATTTTATGACAAGCGGTGTGCCGATTGTGATTTCCTTGCACAGTTTTATTGCGCGGCCTGGGCGGTGACGGGGCCGCTTGCGAGAGGCCGTTGCCTCAGGATTTTTGCGGGGTCGAGCCGGGAAAAGGCTCATTGGGCGCTGAGCCCGGCCTTGTGACCCATCTCCCGGCAGCTCGCCGCGCAGCGGCGGCAGATCTCCGCACAGGCCTGCATTTCCGCATCGTCCATAGCCGCGCAAGACCGGGCGCAGGCGTCGCAGACCGCCGAGCAGGTTGCGCAGATGAGGCCGTGCAGCTTCGAATTGCGGGTCATGAAATCGGCCGCCGTCTGGCACATCTGCACGCAGTCCATCATCCGCCGGACATGGCCCGCCTCGGCATGATGGCCGCCCTTTTCCAGGCAATAGTTGAACAGCGTCGACTGGCAGGTGTCGCGGCAGGACCAGCAGAGCTCGATGCAGTCGTTCATGGCCGGGTCGGTGTGGGGATGCATGGACGCCTCCTGTTTGGCAAGCAGGAGATGTAACCACCCTCACGCCGCGGCGGTTCCGCGAGCCTTACGACGCTAGAGCCAGGGACGGCCGGCGTGCTGCTTCTGCTCGAAGGCTGCGATGCGGTCGTCCTTGTGCAACGTCAGGCCGATATCGTCGAGCCCTTCCAGCAGGCACTTCTTGCGGAACGGGTCGATGTCGAAATGGATGACGCCGCCGTCGGGACCACGGATTTCCTGGCGCTCCAGGTCGACCGTGATCGTCGCATTGGCGCCGCGGGAGGCGTCGTCGAGCAGCTTGTCGATCTCGCTCTGCGGCAGGGTGATCGGCAGGACGCCGTTCTTGAAACAGTTATTGTAGAAAATATCGGCAAAGCTCGGTGCGACCACGCATTTGATGCCGAAATCCAGGATCGCCCAAGGCGCATGCTCGCGGCTCGAACCGCAGCCGAAATTTGCGCCGGCGATCAGGATCTTGGAATTGCGATAGGCCGGCTGATTGAGCACGAAGTCCGGATTTTCCGCTCCCGAAGTGTCGAAGCGCATTTCGTAGAACAGGTTCTTGCCGAGCCCGGTGCGCTTGATGGTTTTCAAAAACTGCTTCGGAATGATCATATCGGTGTCGATGTTGATCATCGGCAAGGGCGCCGCGACGCCCGTCAGTTCCGTGAACTTCTCCATTGCATCACCGTTCGAGGCTAAGGGTTTGGCGATGTATTGGCGCGAAAGCGGCGGTTTCGCAACCTCATTCGCATCGGGCGGGCCGAAATCGCGGGGAAAGGCCGTGGCCTGCCGGCTCAGGCGGGCAGCTCGTTGGCCATCAGCTTGTAGCTGAAGCCTTTCGGCATCTCCTTGCCGATCAGCCCTGCCGGCGTCTTGACAATCGGCCGGTTCAGATAGGGCACCTTGAGGCCGTCCGATCCAGGCAGGACGATATCGTTGCCCATATTGTAGGCGATCCAGTTGCCCTCCCAAGCGCCGAAAAGCGTGGTCCGCGCGGCGACGGCTTTCGGATCGGTGAGCGGCAGGTCGCCGGGCGGTTCGTCGCGGATGACGCGGCGCACGTCAGCGGGATCGACCGGAACCCAGCCATATTCGGCGAGCCAGACCTCGGCGCGCGCATGGGTCTTGGCGGTGATGTCCTCCGATACCGCGCCGAGGCTGTCATAGGCGAATTGCGAGGGCGCGACCCGGACGCCGTAGATCGCGCGCGCCGGAACGCCGGAGACACGGCACAGGCCGACGAACAGGCTGTTCAGATAGTCGCAGTCCTGCGGCTCCGACGGCAGCGCGTCGGTGCGGGCGGGCAGGGATGGAAGGTCGCCGGCGTCGCAGGTCCGCTCCTCGATGATCCATTCGTAGATCGCCTTGGCCTTGCCGAGATCGGTCTCGGCGTTCTGGGTGATCTTCGCCGCCGTCTCCTTGAGCCGTTCGTCGAGGGGCATGAAGCTGACCGATCCGAGAAAGCGTTGGCGCTCGGCCTCGGCAAGCGCGTCGGCCTTTTGCGGCCTGGTGAAATCGGTCACCCGGTCGCGGGTCTCGGCGTGGCTGGAGATCTCGGCGGTCGCTTCCGGCTCGGAGTCGTCCCATTCCAGATAGACACAGTCAGCGCCGGTCTGTTTGTCCTGCCACAGCTTTGCGACCTTGGCATTGGTCGTCCAGTCGCTGCCAAGGGCCTTCGACCAGTCGTCCTCGCTGACCGAAGGGACGGGCATCCAGACCTGCAGCTTGCCTTTGGGCTTGGCGATCTTGAGCTGGCTGACAAGATCGAATTTGCGCCATGGACCTTGCCGGGGAATGAAGCGCTCCTGGCCGCGCGCGCCGCGCGGCAGCAGGTAGGCCCCTGCAAGAGCACCGCTCAATTGCAGAAGGCGGCGCCGATCGATCTCCATTTCTGTTCCCTGGACTGTCTGTTGCCGAGCCACGTGGGGGTCAGGTTGCCGCGAGGGGGCTGTTCCCAACATGAACAGATAGACAATGAACGAAGTTTTTCCAAATGCTGTTGCACAATTGCACGGGATGGCAAACATGATCGCCGGTGAAGCGCGTCCGGGCCGGAGCTGGCCGAGACCGCCGGAATCCCGTACAGAATGGTGAGAGCGCATGCGGTTGGCGAAGAGGCGATAGCGATGGTTGAGATCTTACAGCTCGACGAAAAGACATATGTTGCCGGCCAGATCTGGCCGCAGGACCTGCCCGACATCGCGGCGAGCGGCATCAAGCTGATCGTCGACAACCGTCCGGACGGCGAAGATCCCGCCTGCCAGGCGTCGGCCGCGGAGATCAAGGCGGCCGCCGCCGAACTCGGTATCGCTTTCGCCTATCTGCCCTTCACGGCGCCGACACTGACGGCTGAGGACGCGGCGCAGTTCGCCGAGCTGCTCAGCGAAACGGATGGCCCCGTGCTTGCCTATTGCCGCACCGGCAACCGTTCGTCGATGCTCTGGGCCGCGGCGCATGTCGCCCTCGGCGCATCGCTGGAGGACGTCATCGGCCAAGCCTATCACGCGGGCTACGATCTGCGGCCGGCGGCGCAGTTCATCTACAGTCTCGGCACGGCCGCGGCGGGCGGATAGGCTCAGTGCTCCCGGAGGCGTCGTGCCGACCGCACCCGTTCGCGCAGGATCGCCTCATCGGCGATCTCTTCGGCGCTGCGCGGTCTGTCAGGATAAAAGATCAGATCGACGAATTCGCCCTGCGGCGCGATCTGGATCAAGGCACGCAGCATGGCTTCGAGCTGCTGCTCGGTGCCGTCCGCGGCAAGCAGCCGCCCCACCGTCGCGATGATCTCGGCTCGTGTCATTGAAATCCGTTGATGCGCATAAGTCGCGGCGCCGCGCCACCGTGCCGGGATCGGGCTGCGACGGTCAGGGCGCATTGCCGATCTGCGTGCTCTCGGGCCTCGACGCCGCGCCTTCGATATGAGCGGCGGGCAAGGGGCGCTGCGTCAGCACGATCGCCGCGCCGGCTCTCGGCCGCCAGGGCTGTGGCCGCGCCCGGCTGCCCTTCGGGATCAGCAACTCGCCGCTCAGCACGGCGGCCGGAGCGCCGCTGCCCCACCACCGCCTGCGGCCCGGTTTCGACTGCTGACGCTTCTGGAAGAATTTGCGCCATTTCTTCTGCGCCCAGCCGCCGAAGTTGAATTCCTCCCGGCCCCATCGCCGCCTGCGGCCGAGCCGCCGCCGCTTCGACCCGTAGCGGGCGCGCATCTCGTCGGAATACATGATGCTGATGGCGGTGAAGAAGCGCGGGTCGAGCATGAGCTGCTGCATCAGCGGGCTGACGATCAGGATGTTGCTCATGTCGAAGATCGAGCCGCCCTGGGCGAAGGGCACATGGTGCATCAGCATGTAGTTGTTCAGGTCGCCCCAATGCTGCGCGGAGGGGGCGATCGGCGCCATGCCGTTGCGCATCCGGGCGAGGTTGGCCGGCGAGAATTCCCTGGCGAGCTCCGGCGTGTCGGCGACGGATTTCCAGAACGCCACGCGGAACTCGGCGAAATTGCTGAAATTCCGATCGTTGAGCTTGCTCGCGATCTGCGCCGGGAACAGGCTGAGCGTTCCCGGCTGGGCCGCGAGCCAGTTGGCGGTGTGGACCGGCAGCGCGCGGCGGGCGAAGGCCATCCCCGCCAGATCGTAGCCCTCGGTCGCCCGCAGGTAGCGGATCGACAGGAGGCCCTGATAGATGTCTTCCGCCGAGCGCCCGGCCATGCGCCAGCCGCTGACGAAGCCGATCTCCTCATGGGTGAGGCGAGCCATCGACAGGCCGAAATCGAAACCGGCCGTCTGCCACGGCTGCGCACCCAGATTTATCTGTGCGAGGCCGCCTGCGCCGTTCGCCAGAGCCGCGTTTGCCGCGCCCATGGCGTTCAGCCCGGCGGCGTTCTGGGCCGCCTGTGCCGCCGCACTGGCGAGCCCGGCCTGGGCCGCGCCTGCGGCGGCCTGCGCCATGGATCCGGCCGGCGGGTTGCCGAGCGGCCCCTGCTGGCCGGTATTGGCCGCCGCATTCTGGGCGAAGTACCCCATCGCGGCGGTCGAGGCATAGTCGAGCACGACCCTTACTGAGACCTGCGGGCCGCGCTCACCCTGAAATTGAAGATTGGCGCCCCAGCCGTCGGGCCAGCCGATCCGGCCGCCGCGACCCTCGCCATTGCCCCAGGCATAGCCCCGCGGGCCGAAGCTGCCGGTCCATAGGCCGCCGAAGCCGTCGTCGCGGCCGCGGAACAGACCGCCGAAGCCATTGTCGAAGCGGCCATTGTTGAAATCGGCTCGGGCGTCGCCCCGGCCCAGGCCGAAATAATTGAAAGCGTCGGTGTGTCCGTCGCCGCGGCCGAAGCCGTCGAAGCGCCCATTGCCGAAGCCGTTGCCGCGGCCGTTGTCGGCGCCTTCATTCCCCCGGGTCCGCCCCGCCAGGCCTCTCGGGACTTGGTTGTCCTGACGACCGAAGGCATTGCCCTGCGGTCCCTCGCTCCGATTATTCTGACCGGCGCCCTGCTGTCGTTGGGCGCCGCCGTTGCCATTCCTGGCAGCAGCGCCGTTGCCGTTATTCGGCGCGCCATCGGTCTGGCCCTGCGCCGCACCTTTGCCGCCGCCGCCCGGATTGCCGGCACGGTTCGGATTGGCCTGGTCCAGGACCTTGGCGAATCCTCCGCCATTTCCGTTCTGGCCGGCCTGCTGGTGCTGCGGCCCGGCGCCTAAAGGGTCGATCGCCACGGCATTCCTCGGTATTCGGGACTGTATAATATGTGATTCAGAAAAGGGTGCCTCAGCACGGTGGCGGAATCAAGCTCCTGCCGCATAAAACGCAACTTCTGAGGGATATTTGTGAAGCTTTGCAGTTTTATGGGGCGTAAAGCTTCGATCCATCTTGATCATGCGGTGCGATGTTGTGAATCGGATGGGGGAATACAGTTGGCTGCGGGCGCGCCGGTCACTCAAAAGCCGTGGATGTCCTTGGCCATCGCCACGGTGTTCACATAGGCGGCGACCGACAGCTCGATCGGATCGCAATAGCCGCCGCCCACGCCCATGCTGACGGGAATGCCGCGCTTGGCGAAGGTCTCGAACACCAGACGGTCGCGCGCGGCGAGCCCCTCATAGCTCAGCGACAGCCGGCCGAGCTTGTCGTGCACCAGCGGATCGACGCCGCACTGGTAAAGCACCAGCTCCGGCCGGAATCCGATCACCGCTTCCAATCCGTGATGCAGATTGCGCAGATAGGCGTAGTCCTCGGTGCCGTCGGGCAGGCCGATGTCGAGGTCGGACACCGCCTTGCGGAACGGGAAATTCTTCTCGCCGTGCAGGCTGAGGACGAACACGCGCGGATGGCCCGCGAAGATGGCGGCGTTGCCGTCGCCCTGGTGCACGTCGAGATCGACGATGGCGACGCGGTCGGCAAGATCGGCATCGAGCGCCGTGACCCCCGCCAGGGCGAAGTCGTTGAGCACGCAGTAACCGGAGCCGAAATCGGCATGGGCGTGATGGGTGCCGCCGGAGAGCTGGCCGGAAAAGCCGTGCTCCACGGCCGACCGCATCGCCGCGACTGCCCCGCCCATGGTCGCCCGCACGCGCTCGACCAGGCTCTCGCTCCAGGGCAGGCCGATGCGCCGGATCATCTCCCGCTGCAACGTGCCGGCAAGGAAGGCGTCGGCATAGTCGGCCGAGTGAACGCGGAGGATCTCGTCGCCGCCTGGCGAGTGGCGAAAGGCAAAGCTGATCGGGCAGGATCATCTCCTGCCGCAGAAGCGCCTCGCGAAGAAGCCGGTTCTTGCTGCGGGGAAAACGATGGCCGTCGGGGACCGGAACGGCATAGGTGTCGGCGTAAAAGAGCTGCATACGCCGAGTTTACGCCGCCCCGCCGCACGCGCCAAATCGCGCTTTGGTGAGGTGGGGCCGGCTGCTCCGCCTCGGGTTCGCCTCGGCGTCGGCTAGGAGCCGATCGGCTTTTCCCCGGTGAGGCGGATCTGGAACGTGCCGCCATTCTCGTTCGCGGCGGCCTCGGCCAGCACCCCGACCGTGCCGAACAGCGCCCCCGCGACCACGGCCTCGTCCCGCACTGTGACTTCGAGCGCGTAGACCATGCCCGGTTTGACGTCGAGATCGAGCTTGTAGACGTTGGGATGTCCCCAATGGTCGACGACGACCTGATGGTGTCCCACGGCGACGTCCATCACCTTGGAATTATCGTTGCTGAGGCTGGCCACCTCCCGCCCGTCGATCTTGACCCGGGCATCGGCGAGCGATCCCGGAAGAGCGCTCGGCCGATAGAGCTTCAGCCGCGCCTGAGACTGGGCGAGCGGCGCGGTCAGCGCGGCACCCGCTTCAGTACCCGCGCCCGAGCAGGCGCCGAGTGCAATCGTTCCAAATAAAAGGACAGCAGCGCGCCAGAAATATTTCGTATTACGAAGCATATCCATCCCCCATTTGTGACCCTTCGGCATCTTATATGAGAGAAAAGCCGTCCCGCGGTTCCGATTTCCACAGCATCAATGGAAAAGATGTTATTCTGGCCGCGCGCTTGTCTTCAATGAGGCAACGCGCGGCTGGCGCCTCGCAATCGGGCCTGGAAAACGTATCGCCGCTATTGCTCAAAACAACCCGCGAAGACGGCTGTCATTCGGGAGTTATGAGAAATAACGTACGATTGTCGCAGATTTGGCCGAATTGAACTTGTCACGCCCCGCGTTTCGGGGAGAAGATGACAGTATTCGCGGTTGAAACGCAGGGGAGCTTGGCATGAGCGATGCGGGTGGCGCAGGCGGCGTTGGCGGTTCCGACGGAGGCGGCGGGGTTGGCTCCGATGGCGGCGTAGGCGCTGCGGACTCCGGCGGCTTCGGCGGCGGCGATGTCGGCGGCTTCGGCGATGCCGTTTCGGATGCGCTGGGCTCGGTGGGCGACGCCATAGGCAGCGCGCTCGGTCTGGGCGGCAACAATGATGGCAATGCCGGTCCGGGCTCGACGGGCGACGCGATGTCGGGGTTGGCCGGCGAGTTTGGCGATGTCGCGGCAGCGTTCGGTGAATTTGCCAGCGCCCTGGCTAGCATGGACATCTCCAACATCGGCAAGGAAGCTGGCGAGCTTGCCTCCGAACTGGGTGACCTGATGGGCGTCGGACGCAGCCTGATCGGCGAGTTCGGGCCATCCGTGCATCTCGGCAGCCTGATCGGCGGCCCGCTGGGGGCGGCCATTTCCTTTGCCGGCGTGTCGCCGGCGGTCCTCGATGGCTTGAAGAAAGCCGGCGTCGATGTCGAGGGGCTGACCCAGCTCCAGAATGTTGCCGGCCAGCCTGAACGGACTTAAAACCCCGGGTCTGCAAGCAAAGGCGCTTGAGCGCGCGATCGGAAGCTTCGCTCCTCAGGCACTCCCGGCGGCCCGGATGATTTCCGGATTTCTGCGATAGACGAAACGTGGCGGGGGCGCTTTGAGCGCGCCTCCCGGTCCGCGTCATTTCAGGACAGCTTCTCCGCCGCGGCCACGCCCTGCTCGTAACCCTCATAGATCACCACCGGGATCTTCAGATCGCCCAGATGCTGCTCGATCAGCGGCTCGACCTCGTTCCACGACAATCCGCCGACGCCGGTCGCCAGACGCGGCAGCGCGATCGAAGTGATGCCTTGCTTCTCGATGATGCCGCGCAGCTCCTTCAGCGCATGGCCGACATTATGCGCGGTCGCCTTACCGGGATGGGCGTTTTCGTTGGCGGGTGCTTCCTGCGTCATCAGATTGACGACGACCTTCTCCGGCCCGGCCCACAGCCATGCGTGACCGGCTTTCGGATTCTGCAGGTGGCAGTAATGGCGGAAATCCTTCGCCATCGCCGGAAACCGCTCGCGCAGCGCCAGCGCTAATCCTTGATTGAAATGGTCGTGCGGCGCGATGCCGTGAGCGATGGCCTGGGCCTGAGATAGCAGAATGTCGCCGTGCGCTTTGGTGATCATGGTTGCCTTTTTGTCTTGGTTTTCCTGACGCATTATCGGCGGTAGACGTAAAGCTACCTTGATCTCGCGCAATTTACCAAGGATGGTTCATCGCGTGAAGGGGGCGCAAGTTGAGCATCAGAATGGTCGCGCTCAAAGACGATTACACTCCCCAATAGCGGACCGCGTGACACCTTAGTTTTTCTCTGGCTTGCGCGGCGGTTGAGGCTTTCGCGGCGGAGGCGGACTTCTTTGGCTTATACTCTCCTCGCTCTGGCTTTATTTCGCCGCCTTGGGGTTTTGAGTGACTGAATTCCTTTTTCTGAGCCATTCTGCTTCTCCAAATCGTCTGTTGGTATGCATTCAATAGTCAACTCGCCCGGGCACCTTGCAATATAAACGTGTGGAACGCTGTATAAGTATTCTGAACTTTCGAGGCTGTATACATGGGCACTTTCGAGGACAATTTCCTGTAACCTATCCACCTCAGAATACGAAAATATTTCGGCGCGATAACTTAAATTTGACTTTTCATCGCGGACGTAAACCCATTGAACTTCACGCTGAGATAAAAAATACGAAAATAAGTTCTCATTTCCGTACTTAGTTGAAATCCCAAGTTTTCGTGCTACTCTATTGGCTCTGTTCGCGCAGAGTATGGGGATTGACGTCGCTCAATGTTCCTGATTAGTTCTCATTATGGGAGGCCGATCATGGAGCACCGCAAATTCAAACGGCGTCTGGCAGAACTTATCGAGGAACTGACCCCCGCGCAGGCCCACAAGCTGGTCGATGCGATAAGCAAGCGGGGCACGGGCGATACGGCGCAAAAGCTAATTGATGGCAAGTTTCAAGCCGATCTGAAATGCCCGCATTGCAAGGAACGCCACATTCATCGCCATGGGATGGCGCGAGGACTGCGGCGTTACAAATGCCTGGCGTGCGCCAGAACGTTCAACGCCCTGACCGATACGCCGCTGGCCCGGCTTCGCAAGCGGGACCGCTGGCTGAAATATGCCGACGCCCTCAACGCCTCTGAGTCGGTCCGCGCGGCTGCGGTGCGGGCCGGCGTGAATGCGAGCACCTCTTTCCGCTGGCGGCACCGCTTTCTGAGTGCGCGGAAAGATCTTCGGGATCATCAACTTACCGGCATCGTCGAGGTCGATGAATGCTTCATTCTGGCAAGCAGGAAGGGCGAGCGGCAATTGCCGCGCAAGGCGAGGAAGCGCGGCGGCAAGGCTAAAAAGCCGGGCTTGTCTGGCGAACAAACGCCGATCCTGATCGCACGTGACCGTTACGGCCATCATCTGAATGCGGTGTTGCCCAATCGCTCGGAAGACGCCGTCAGCGCGGTCCTGAAGGACGTGATTTCGAAGACTGATACTCTGCTTTGCATGGACGGCGATCCGGCGCTGATCGCTTTCGCCAAACAAGAGGCGATCGAATACGAGTTGATCATCGCCAGCCACGGCGAGCATGTGCACGAAAAGGTGCTGCACATCCAGACCATCAACGCTTATGTGAGCCGCTTCAAGAAGTGGCTGGACCGTTTCAATGGCGTGGCCACGAAATATCTGCCGAACTATCTCGGCTGGCGGCAAGCGCTGGAAAAATCCGGGGTTCCCCTCGCACTGGCCGCCGCCATTGGATGAAGTCCATACTCAACGCGAACAGAGCCAACTTAAATGATGTCCACTTAGAGTGGAAAACGATCCTATCGCAAATAACCGTGGCAATGATACCGGGCGTGAACAGAAAAACGAGCGCGGTAGTGAACTCATTCATCGCCCCAACGTCCCCGTCCCGTCCCGCTGCTCGTCTTCCTCGACGCCCCGCTCGCGCGCGTAATACGGCACCAGCTTGAACGCCGCATACGGACTATATTGCTGGTTTTGGATCAGGCCCTGGAACATTTCCTGCCGTTCCAGGAACTCGTGAACCTCTTGCGAGTGGGCGCCGCTGGTGGAGCCCGTCACGGCACGGACGACCGCCTTCTTGTGGTCCGGCTGCTGGTTCTTGAGGAAGATCCGTGTCGCCAGCGAGCCGGCGAGGTCCGGCGGCAGATCGCCCGGATACTGCGTACCGATGGCGATGCCGACGCCGAACGCACGGCCTTCTCGCGCCAAATTCTCCAGATGCTTGGAATGCGCCACACGCCACGCCTCGTCCAAAACAAGCAGGCGCGTCAGCCGCCGCGGCTGGTCGCCGCGCACCAGATGGCCATGCAGGCGGATGACGATCAGCTCGGCGAGCGCGCCCTTGATCTCGTCGGTCGGCAGCTCGAACAGCGACAAAACCAGCCGCTCGTCGAGCATGGTCTCGAACGGCACTTCCAGCTCGTGATTCTTCGGGAACAGGCCCAGCTCGAACAGCGGCGAGACGCGGTCGAGCAGGCTGATCGCGGTGGCGTTCTTCTGCTCCTTCTGCTCTTCGAGAATGGCGACCACGTCGTCGAAGCTCGGTGCACGGATCTTGCTGACCGGCGCCCAGCGCTGCGGATCGACGCCGTATTTCTCGAACGCCTCCTTCATCGCGTCGCGCAGCAGCGCGGCCTGTCGGTCGCCGAGGCCGAAGACGCGTTTCAGCACGCCGGTGATGGTGAAGATGTGCTCGATCGGCTGGGCCATGCCGTCATCGGCCGCGCTCGGGAACAGCGGGTTGAACGGGATGCCGTGGCGGCGGACATCGTGGACGCGCAAGCCTTGCTCGACGATGAACTCGCGGTCGGCATAGTCGTTCTTGAAGTCGAAAATGCACACCGGCGCGCCGATCGAGGTGACGCCGTCGATGATCACGCGCAGCGTCTGGGTCTTGCCCGAGCCGCTGTCGCCGGTGACCAGCACGCCGAAATTGAGCAGCTTGGTGTCGGTTTCGAACGGCGCCCAGTAGATCGGCTGGCCGTCCAGCTCGTGACCGAGAAACACCGACGGCGCGGTCGGCACCTTGCGGGTGACGCGTGGCTTGAGCTTTTCGACGGGCGCGGCCTTCGCGTCGGGCTCCGGGGGCGCTTCCTTCTCCGGCGCGAGATAGGGATATTGCAGAATGTCCGACAGCGAGGCGGTCTGCGTCAGCGGCAAAGCGCGGCGCTGCCATTCGCCAAAACCGGCCAGATGGTCGAACTGGACGAAGAACTCCTTCAGCGCGCGGATGCGGCCCCAACTCGTCATGTCGAAATGGCGAACGATGATCGCGCCGCCTTCATTGGCCTTGTCGAGCAGCGGTCCGGCCGTGCGCCCGCCTTTCGGGAACCGCGCGCCGCGCGGGCGCACCAGAACGGGGCGCACGCCAGGCCGGCAGGCGGCGAGGACGGAGTGGATCTCGTCGGCGAGCTGGACGCCCTGATTGGGCTCGTTGCACAGCGCGACTTCACGGCGTTCGACGATCTCGCCGTTCTCCTCCAGATCGAAGCCGATCACATAGGTCTGCGCGCGGCCCCGGCATTCGCGCCGTGTACGGATCGCCGAGATGCCGTCCATCTCCGGCAGCGCGGCCTTGATCGCCCATTCGATCAGGTCGGCCTGCCGGGCGCTGTCCTGCGGGATGCTGACCGAGGAGTGCTGGGCGTAATATTTGTCCCATTGCAGGTCGAAATCGAGCGCCGCCGCGACCGGCTTCTTCGCAGCGGCCGAGGCCGGGGCGGTCGGCTTCGGCTCGGGACCGCCGCCGGTTTCCGCCGGCGCATTGATCGGCACCACGCTGGCGCTTTGCGGCATCGGGAAATCATCCATCGACGGGACGTCGCCCTTCTCCGCCAGCAGCCGCTGGAACTGCTGCACATATTCGGTGACGTAGCGCGAGGTCTGGCCGGACAGCTCGTCGAGGAACCAGTCCTCGAACGGAAAATAAGGCTCGCTCGGATCCAGCTTGGTGCCGCAGACGTCGTAAAGCAGGCTGAGACGCTTCTCCAGCAGCGCCTCGACTTCCGGGCGCGACAAGGGCTTCAGGCGCACAGGCGGCGTGCCGAGCCGCTCGATGCGGTCGCGGATCGAGGGGTCGATGCCGGTGCCGATATTCTCGTAGAGCGAAGGCAGCACGGCGAAGGCGACGGCCACGTTCGGCAGCGTCTCTGCGACCAGCGCGCCGCGGCTGATGACATGGGTGAGCCGCGCCTCCCAGCCTTCGAGCTTGCCCTGTTCGAGCTGGTCGAAGGCGATGAACACCGCGCCGCCAAAGGCGCCGATGATCTTGATCAGCTCTTCGAGCCGGAGCCGCGCGCATTGCTCGGCATCGGGGTTGAAAATGCGAATGCCGCCGAGATTGGTGTCGACCGGCAGGCCGCGCAAATAGTCGAACGCGGTGTCCTCGCCGAACAGCACGCCGAGAATTGCCGCAAGCGTCGCCTCGCCGGCGGGCGGGATGCGTGTGGCGCGGGCGAGACGGCCGCGAATGGTGTTGACCAGGCCCTTGAACTCGGCCTCGCTGACGCTGACCTCGCCGTCGTTCGCCGCTTCCTTGAGCCGCTGCGACACCGGCCCGGGGGCGAGATCGAGCAGCGCATAGCCGAGCGCGACCAGCGGCACCGGCGAGCCTTCCGGCACCAGATAGGGCTCGCTCAGCCGGGTGACGAAGCTGCGCGTCAGCCACGCGTCGAACTGCGTCTCGGAGACGAATTCGACCATCGGCAGCACGACCGCGAACACGTCGCCGCAGCGATGCAGGCCGCGCATGGCGGTGAGCAGCGTATGCGTCTTGCCGGTGCCGGTCTGGCCCTTGATGAGCAAAAGCCGCGAGGCCGGGTCCGGATTTTTCGATCGCGCATGATGGACGACACTGGCGATCGCCTCATCGGCGGTCATGCCGATATTCGATACGTCGAGCAGCTCCTCCTCGGCCGCGCCGGCAAGCGATGCCACCGCGCCAAAAACGCGGAAGAACTCGGGGCTTTTAAAGGCCTCAAGGCGCGGATCCATGCAGATGTCCCTTGTTAAAACGTGTACACCGTCTGCGAACGGAAAACGGCTGTCCCCATCCGCCTGCAGCCGGTTCCGTTCCGCTTCGACCGGAACGGGCCTCCAGCTCTTTGTCTTGTCGCACTTTCCCGACGCAAACCGGCATCCGCTTTGCTGGAAAATGCGCCAGGCGAAAATCTGGCTTTCCCGCAGATGCTCATATCCACTCGTTCACGATGAAATGCCGCTCGTCGCGGCCGAATACTGTACGCGAACGCTCACGCAGCGCATTGTCCATCGGCCCGGCGATGTCATAGCGCTCAAGATCGAGGAGTCCGGCACGGCAGGCGCCGGCAACTTTGGACTTGAACTCCTCGAGCGATCCGAAGTCGAGCCCGCGCATGATACC
Organism: uncultured Alphaproteobacteria bacterium; assembly: GCA_963727575.1. Lineage (GTDB taxonomy): Bacteria > Pseudomonadota > Alphaproteobacteria > Rhizobiales > Rhodomicrobiaceae > JAHQVI01. The sequence goes on along the minus strand of CAVSIA010000009.1, from coordinate 122,493 downwards.
CGCATCGTAGACCTGCGCAATGGCGACGCGGCCGGTGAACGGCTCGGTCTGCAAGGTTCTGGCAAGGTCGCGCGCCGTCGCCGCGAATGCGTCGAGATCCTCGCGGACGGCTTTCGCCTCGACGCGGATGCGGGCCGGAAGGCGCGGCGTATTCTTGCCGAGGCTTGCCCGGACCAGCGCCTCGCCAAGCTCGCCCTTGGCATCGGGGGGAAGCCGCAGCGCCTTGTGCAGCAAGGCCGTTTCCGCGTCGCGCATGGCACCGCGATCGAGCCCGGCGGCACCGAGCATGACGGCCCGGCCGATCGCGTCGCGCGAGGAATTGTGCATGGTGATCTCCGTGAATGCGGGTCCACACTCAGGCAGCCGCGCAGTAAGCAGCGCACGCAACAATGCTAGGCGAACGCTCGGACGCGTGGGCATGTCGCCGGCGTCCTGCAGGTCGTAGAGGCGGGCGAGTGCCGCGCTTTCCATGTTCTCCCGGCGGGCGAGATAGGTGGCGACGGCCTTGTCCCGCGGGTCAAGGCCCAGCGCCAGCGTCGGCAGCAGGCGGGTGCGCAGATCGATCCAGCTCCGCCCGAGCAGCGGGCCGGTCGCGGCCTCGGCGATCCGTCGGCCGGCGTCGGTGATGCGGCAGCGCCCGGTCCGCGACAGCGCGATTGCGCCGTCGCCGGCAAGCCGGGAGAGGGCATCGTCCAGCGCGGACGGCGATGCGTAGAGCGGGCGCAGCGCTTTTTCGAGCGCATTGCGGGCGGCCGACCCGTGACCGCTGACCGCGAGAAAGGTCAGAACGGGCAGGCCCGGATCGAGCGCCGGCAACCTGTCGAGCTGCGGTTCCGGCAAGGGCGGATGATGTTGCGCAAACTTCATGTGAAGGGCGTCGGCACGCTCGCGTTAAGGATTTCTCAATGAAAGAGATTAGCCGATTCGAACCGTTCTGTTGACCCGCCTCAAATTTACGTGGATCCCGGGCAGGGGCCGGTTTGCCGTGGCGGCGATGACACAGAGAGAAAGGCTAAGCCGAGGCCGCAATTGTGACGGCGCTCGCAGGCTCTCGTCCCGCTTTAAGTTGCTCATGAGCAATGATAGATTCGCCTCGACGCGGCCATGCGGAAAACACGCATTCGGAATGCCGCGCGCCGGCGCAGCCGGTCATAAGGGAGGAGTGAACGCATGCGATTGGTACGGGCGGCGCTGATCGGCGCCGGACTATTGGTATTGGGCGCCGGGCAAAGCTGGGCGCAGAGCGCCGACGATGCGTTCGGCACCTGGTTGCATCCGGATAACGGGTCGCATGTCCGCATCTCGAAATGCGGCGGCGGATTGTGCGCGACGATCGTCAGTGTTGCCGATCCCTCCCGCCGGGACATCTATAATCCGGACCCGAAAAAGCGCGACCGCAAGGTGGCCGGGGTCACGATCATGAGCGGGGCGAAGAAATCCGGCGACAAGAGCTGGTCCGGCAAGCTCTACAACACCCAGGACGGCAAGACCTACAACGGTACGGTGACGGTCGTCGACAAGAACCACCTGAAATTGCAGGGCTGCGTGCTCGGCGGCCTGATCTGCCAGGGGCCGGTCTGGACGCGGTTGAAGTAATGTGGCGCGCCGGCGGAGGAGCAAAGAAATCTCTCCGGCCGGATCGCTTGCCTCGATTGTCTTCGCTATCGGGCGCTTGTGGGCCGACCGCGAGCGCTCTTTTGCCTGCCGACGAATCGATATTCGATCGCGATCAGGCGATGAAAGTCGCGTTTGGTGCAGGCGAGGGCCTGAAAAGCGCCCAAGACGCCATGGGTCTACGGCTTATGGAGATGTCGCGGACCTAAAAGCTGAAAGCCGCGAATGGTGGTTGAGAGTTTTGGTGTGGGTGAGAGGCGAATCCTCGAACCGGAACCCGCGCGGCGGGTTGGCGTGGCGGCTGCGCGCAAGCAAAAATGGTGCAGGTGAGAGGAGCATCCTCGAACCGAAACCATCGCGCGGCGGGTTGGCGTGGCGGCTGCGCGCAAGCAAAAAATGGTGCAGGTGAGAGGAGCATTCTCGAACCGGAACCCGCGCGCAGGGTTGGCGTGGCGGCTGTGCGCCAGCAAAAATGGTGCAGGTGAGAGGAGCATTCTCGAACCGGAACCCGCGCGCAGGGTTGGCGTGGCGGCTGCGCGCCAGCAAAAATGGTGCAGGTGAGAGGAGCATTCTCGAACCGGAACCCGCGCGCAGGGTTGGCGTGGCGGCTGCGCGCCAGCAAAAATGGTGCAGGTGAGAGGAGCATTCTCGAACCGAAACCCTCGCGCGCAGGGTTGGCGTGGCGGCTGCGCGCCAGCAAAAATGGTGCAGGTGAGAGGAGCATTCTCGAACCGAAACCCTCGCGCGCAGGGTTGGCGTGGCGGCTGCGCGCCAGCAAAAATGGTGCGGTCGAGAGGACTCGAACCTCCACGGGTTGCCCCACAGCGACCTCAACGCTGCGCGTCTACCTGTTCCGCCACGACCGCACGAAAACGCGCGCCTGGAGTTGATCGCCCTCGAAGCCTATCTTGATTTCGAGGGCCAACCCGGCGCGTCGGGAAGCATTAGCAAAGGGTCAGGTCTATTGCAAGCGGACCATTCAGCAAAACGCGCCGAATGGTCAGCATGGTCAGGCGGCCGCAACGTACGCGGGGCTTGATCGTCGCGGGCCGCACCGCCAACGCTTGACAGGCATGACAGTCTCACGAGGGGGTTTCGAATTGGTAAAATTGCAGACCGCCGAAAAAAAAATCCGCGGCGACGAGCATCTTTCTCCAGTCTTGTGGATGTCCAGCCCCGCCCCCGTGTCCTATCCCGACGCTGTGGACGCGATGGAGCGGCATGCGGATGCGATCCGGCGCGACGGCGCGCCCGAACTCGTGTGGCTGCTGGAGCATCCCGCGATCTACACAGCTGGCACCAGCGCAAAGGCGGGCGACCTGCTCGAGCCGGAGCGGTTTCCGGTTTTCCAGACCGGCCGCGGCGGCCAGTACACCTATCATGGCCCCGGCCAGCGCGTCGCCTACCTGCTTCTCGACCTGGACAGGCGCGGACGCGATGTGCGCTGCTTCGTGCACAGTATCGAAGGATGGGTGATCGGTGCGTTGGCGCTGCTCGGCGTTAAGGCTCATGCGCGGGAAGGGCGGCCGGGCATCTGGGTGGCGCGGCCGGACAAGGGTGCGGCCGCCGAGGACAAGATCGCCGCGATCGGCATCCGCGTGCGGCGTTGGGTGAGCTTCCATGGTGTCAGCATCAATGTGGCGCCGGAACTCGATCACTATTCCGGCATCACGCCTTGCGGGATCGCGGATCAGGGTGTGACAAGTTTGTCGGATTTGGGCCAAAATCGTTCAATGGCCGAGGTCGACCAGGCGCTGGCGGCCACATTCCCGAACCATTTCGGCCCCAAAATTGTGACGGAAAGCGTTCCCATTCCGGATGTGGCATCTTCCCATCGCCCGTACACGCCGCTATAAAATCCCTCAAGGATATTGGCGCGTCTCTCATTTTAGAACGCGGGCGACAAATATTCGTCAAAATACGAAGCCAAAGATGGGTTCGGAAGCAGCTTTCATAAACGAACAACAATCAGGTGGATTGGCTCGACGCCGGGGCGGGGAACGATCGTTTCGACTGAGTAATCCGACATCATCTTCGTCAGGGCGGCTTATGCCTCGTTTTAGTGAAGCGTTATAACGATGGACCAAAGTTTACTCACGAGTCAGGTCTCGGTCAGCGGCCAGAAGGATCGTGTCCGCAAGTTTCGCCGCCGTCTGCAAACCTCCGAAACCTTCGTGATGCCGGAAGTTTGGGATGTCGTCAGCGCGCGCGTCATGGCCGATGCCGGGTTCGAATTCATCGGGACCTCCGCAACCGCAATAGGCTGGTGCCTCGGATATACGAACGAGGAGCGGGTCGCCACCGACGACCTTTTGACCATCGCCGCCCGCATCACCCGCGGTTTCGAAACGCCGGTGAATGCCGATCTCGAAGGCGCGGCCGGCCGGTCCCTGGAAGAAATCAAATATGCGGTCAGCTCCGCGATCTCGGCGGGCTGCGTCGGCATCACGCTGAGCGACGGCGGACGCAACGGCGCCCACGGCATCATGCCCATCGAAGAGATGGCCGAATGCGTGCGCACGGTTAAGGCGGCGACCGCCGAGGTCAAAATGCCGGCGGTCATCACCATCAGCACCGAAGGCTTCGTGCTCGGGCCGAAGGTGCATTCGCCATTCGAGACCACCGTGGAGCGGTCGGAGGCGTATTTCGCCGCCGGCGCGGACTGCGTCATGGTCCCCGGCGTGCAGCAATTGCAGATTCTGGAGAAGCTTGCCGGCGTCGTCGACGGGCCGCTGGCGATTTCGATCGGCTACAGTCCGGCACCGGAAATCAGGGAGTTCGCGGAAATCGGCATTTCCTGCATTGCGCTGGGCGCGACCCTCCTGCGATCCCTGCTCGGGAATATGCGGCTGAGGGGCGAGGAACTGCTCGCTTTCGGCCATTTCAATCATCTCGACAAGTCGATCCCCGAGGATCAACTCAACCGTCTGCTTGTGCAATAGCGGCAAGGTCGCCGCTTTCTTCGGAGAGAGACCGAGGGACCGCGGTCTCCGCCCTATCGAGCCGGCGTCAATTCAAATACGCCGCGAACACCAGGAAATTGCCGCCGAAGACGCTCTCCCAGGCGCGCCATTCCTCCCTCGTTAGCACCGGGCCGTCCTGCAGATAGGGGATGGCGGCGTGGCCCGTGACCCAGAGCACGGCATCGAAGGTGCGCGGCTCCTCCAGCATCAGCCGGAAATTGATGCCCTGATTGAACCGCCAATGCGGGATCAGCTTGCGCCCATCGAGCACCGCGTCGAAATCGTCGAGCGCCGACAGCCAGGTCTTCACCTGTTCGGGGGTGATCTTCATGGTCGGCATCGCCGCATTCTGCTGGGTTGGCGCCGGGATCCATTCATTGTCGTCATCGGTCTCGGCGAGGATGACCTGCCAGCTCTGCCGGCTGAGCGCCACGACCTGTTTGAGATGCTCGCGGACCTTCAGCAGGCGCTCGGGATGGATCGGCTTCCAGCGGATTTCGTGAACCATCGCGACGGCGTCGGCCGCGGACGAGGGATCGCCGAAAATGTTTGGCGTCTGGTCGGCGGAGTCGAAGTGGCGCTGATGCGGATAGAACAGGCCGGCGCTGCGCTCGAACGTGTCGCGCCAGTCATGCGCCAGGATGAATTCCAGGCCCGCGGACAATAGGTTGCAATAGCCCTGGAGCCAGAGCGCGTCGGCACGATCGAAGCTGACGGGGAAGAGCGGCTCCGCCGACTCCACTGGCGGCAGGGGCTGCTGTGTATCCGGCGTTTCTCCGGGCGCGGGAGGATTCGGCGGCGCGGGGGACAGCGTATTGGGTGCGCGACGCGGCGCAGCCGCGCCGGGAACGAGGCTGCCGATCACCGTGATGAGATCGGTCGCCGCCATGCCGGGTGCGAAACTGAAGCGCACCTGCGCCAGGTCGAGCGGGATCTTCACATCCGTATTCTGGATCGGGGCGAGGGTTTTCTCCACCTCGTCCAGCGCATCGAGCAGGGAGCGCAGGGCGCCGCGCTGGATTTCATAGCTCAGCCGTTCCGGATGCCGATTTTCCGGGACGGGAATGCGCAGGAAAGGCACGGCGCGGGCCGGATCGAGTTCGTAGCGGTAATGATGGCGGCCGAAATTCTCGATCGCCCTGGTGAAGCGGATCATGGCGAGTCCGAAGCGCGCTTCGTCATTGGCCGGATCGGACTGCAGGCGGCCGGCGAGATCACGCTCGGCGGCTTCGAGGTTCCCGCTTGCGAGGCCGGCGCGGGTTGCATCGGCGGCCTCTCCCGCCGAGGCGGGCACAGTGGCAATCGGGACAACTGCGAGAAAAGCGGTGAGCAGCGCGGCGGCTGGGCCGCAGGCGGTTCGCGGCGGGCGGCAAAGGACTGAGGGACGCGTCGGGACGGACATCGGCATCGGGCTCTCCGTGACTATGGACGCTGTTCGGTTCGGTGGCTTCGCATCGGCTCAAGACTACCGGGGCGAACCTGAACGGTTCTTAAGGACGGTGACTGCGGCGTTGGTCTGAAGGGCGTGCCGTCGGAGCCAGAGCCGCGCGTTTCGATCATCCCGGTAGCGCGCCGCAGCCGGCGGCGTTAAGCTGATCGCGTTCCGTAGTCAGTCAAGGATGCACAGCATGAGCGCGAATGGCAGCGGCCCGGTCGTGATCGTCGGCGCGGCCCGCACCGCGATCGGCGGCTTTCAGGGCACATTTTCTCCGGTCCCCGCACCCAAACTCGGCGCCGAAGCCATCAAATCGGCGATCGCCAGGGCCGGCGTCGGCGAGACCGATATCGGCGAGGTGCTGATGGGCTGCGTTCTCCCGGCGGGCCTCGGTCAGGCGCCGGCGCGTCAGGCCGCGCTCGGTGCCGGCCTGCCGAACTCGGTGCCCTGCACCACGGTCAACAAGATGTGCGGCTCGGGCATGAAGACCGTGATGATGGCCTATGACGGGCTGCAATCGCGGCCGCACGACGTCGTCGTGGCGGGCGGCATGGAGAGCATGACCAATGCGCCCTATCTGCTGTTGAAAGGGCGGGCGGGGATGCGGCTCGGCCACGGCCAGGTCTACGACCACATGTTCCTCGATGGGCTGGAGGACGCCTACGAGCCGGGCCGGCTGATGGGCACCTTTGCCGAGGACACGGCGCAGCACTACCAGTTTACCCGCGCGGAGCAGGACGGCTTCGCCATCACCTCGCTGGAGCGCGCCAAGCGGGCGAACACCGACGGCAGCTTCGAGAGCGAAATCGCGCCGATGACCGTGACCACCGGGCGCACGCAGGCGACAGTCGACAAGGACGAGCAGCCCTTCACGGCAAGGCCCGACAAGATCCCGCAGCTCAAGCCCGCCTTCCGCCCGGACGGCACGGTGACGGCGGCGAATTCCAGCTCGATCTCGGACGGCGCGGCCGCTCTCGTCTTGATGCGCGAAAGCGAGGCGGCGCGGCGCGGCCTCAAGCCGATCGCCAAGATCGTCGGCACGGCAAGCCACGCGCAGGAGCCGGCTTGGTTCACCACCGCGCCGGTATATGCGATCCGGAAGCTGTATGAGGCGATCGGCTGGCAGGCGGCGGACGCCGATCTTTACGAGATCAACGAAGCCTTCGCGGTCGTCGCCATGGCGGCGATGCGCGACCTGGGCCTGCCGCACGACATCGTCAATGTGAATGGCGGCGCCTGCGCGCTCGGTCATCCCATCGGCGCGTCGGGCGCGCGCATCCTGGTGACGCTGCTCAATGCGCTGAAGCGCGGCGGCGGCACGCGCGGCATCGCCGGCATCTGCATCGGTGGCGGCGAAGCGACGGCGGTGGCGGTGGAGATGTATTAAGGAGGCGTGATTTGCCGGTAGCGGCGGATCGTTGCTTGGCCAAGGCCTCAGGCGGACACCTCAGTCTGCCTGCCAGGGCTCGTAATCCGGCGCGGCCGGGCGACGGGGATGCGCGTTGAGAATTGAGCCGACCGGGCGATAGGCGTCCGGCGTGCCGGTGCGGTTCTCGACATGCGGTTTCTGCCAGGATTTCGGCTGATAGCCGGCACTCGGCGCTTCATCGAACGTGTAGTGCAGCCAGCCATGCCATTCGGGCGGCACCTTGGATGCCTCGGCGACGCCGTTATAGGTCACCCAGCGGCGCGGACGTCCAGCCGGCCCGATACCGGCCTTGTCTTCATAATATTTGTTGCCGGCCCCGTCCTCGCCGATGAAGCGGCCGTGGCGGCTGGTGTAGAGGCGCGTCGACAGCGTCGCCCCGTTCCACCACGTAAAAAGATCGCTCAAAAGACTCATGGAAAGCCCTGCTGATTGCGGCCGCGACTATTGCACCGCCTCGTATCTGTGTCCAGCGCGCGATCCGCCGCACGCCGCGGTCTATAGGGACGGCCGACGATCCGGAAACGTACCGATCCGCGCACCGAATCATCCCGCATGTGATTTCGACACACACAATCCATAAAACCAAAAATTCCCGAGCAAGACGTTAAGCTGTTGATGCGTTTTGAACATCGGAGAATCACCGACGGCGCTGCCCGCGAGAATCGCTATCCTGCCTCTTGCTTGACCGCGCCTCGACAGGCCCGGCCGGCGAGATGGTTGCATCAAGACAACAAGATATTGTGGAGCGCATTTTTTCTCACGCTAGGACTGGTCATCGGCGTGTGAATCAGTCAGCTTGTGAATTGAGAGGCCGCAGGACGTTTCTGCGGCTTTAAGGACTTCAGTTCACCCCTCCGGTGTCTCACCGGACTCCACACCTCGTAGCGTTGCGTTAGCGGGAGACGGCTTGGCCGCCCTCTTCCTGCCCGAGTTGCGTTTGCGTTGCCCTTTCCAAACAAACCGATGCGACATTCAAGGGAGTTTACGTTTCCTAGAAGTCGAGCGTAGAGAGCTAGTTTCATGAACTGATGCAGCAAGGAAAAATGTAATGCGTTATGCAAGCATCATTATAACAGTTACCATCGCAATAGCGGCAGTTGTGTTTCTTCTTGTTGTCTTAACACTGGGTCTTACCGGAAAATCTGTCCGGTTTGAGTTAAAAGATCTTCTTTTTGAAGTTTCCAGCGTTAGGAGTACCAAGAAGCCAAATACGAACGTCTTGGGACAGACGAGACTCTTATCCAGAGGGACACCACATGCGGATCGAACGGCGCTTTACCAAAGACGGACAATCCCCCTACGCAGACATCGAATTTCGCAAAGCGACCAGTGAAATCCGCAATCCGGACGGCTCGATCGTGTTCCGGCTCGAGGACATGGAGGTCCCGGCCCAATGGAGCCAGGTGGCGACCGACATCCTGGCGCAGAAATATTTCCGCAAGGCCGGCGTTCCGGCGCGGCTGAAGAAAGTGGAGGAGAACTCCGTCCCCTCATGGCTGTGGCGCTCCGTTGCCGACAACGCCGCGCTTGCCAGCCTGCCCGAGGATGAACGCCACGGTCCCGAAATCGACGCGCGCCAGGTCTTCAACCGTCTCGCCGGCACCTGGACCTATTGGGGCTGGAAGGGCAGCTATTTCTCCTCCGAAGACGATGCCCGCGCCTTCTATGACGAGCTTTGCTACATGCTCGCCATGCAGATGGTCGCGCCGAACAGCCCGCAATGGTTCAACACCGGCCTGCATTGGGCCTACGGCATCGATGGGCCGAGCCAGGGCCACTATTATGTCGACTACGAGACCGGCAAGCTGACCCGCGCCTCGACCGCTTACGAGCATCCGCAGCCTCATGCCTGCTTCATCCAGTCGGTCGAGGACGATCTCGTCAACGAGAACGGCATCATGGACCTCTGGGTGCGCGAGGCGCGCCTGTTCAAATACGGCTCCGGCACCGGCACGAATTTCTCCCAGCTCCGCGCCGAGGGCGAGCGGCTGTCCGGCGGCGGCAAGTCCTCCGGCCTGATGAGCTTCCTGAAGATCGGCGACCGGGCGGCCGGCGCCATCAAGTCGGGCGGCACCACGCGCCGCGCGGCCAAGATGGTCATCGTCGACGCCGACCATCCCGATATCGAGGCTTTCATCGAATGGAAGGTGACCGAGGAGCAGAAGGTCGCCGCGCTCGTATCCGGCTCCAAGACCTGCGGCAAGCATCTCACCGCGATCATGCGGGCCTGCACCAATTGCGACGGCGACGGCGAGGATTGCTACGATCCGGCGAAGAACCCCGCCCTGAAGCGCGAGATCCGTGCCGCGCGCAAGGCGCATGTGCCGGACAGCTATATCCAGCGTGTCATCCAGTTCGCGCGGCAGGGCTATAAGGACATCGAATTCCCGATCTTCGACACCGATTGGGAAGGCGAAGCCTATCGCAGCGTGTCGGGGCAGAATTCCAACAACTCCGTGCGTGTGAATGACGAGTTCCTGAACGCGGTCGAAGCCGACGGCGACTGGCACCTCAAGGGCCGCACCGGCGACAAGATCGTCAAGACGGTGAAGGCGCGCGAGTCTGTGGGACAAGATCTCCTACGCCGCCTGGGCGTCCGCCGATCCGGGCATCCAGTATCACACCACCATCAATGACTGGCACACCTGCCCGGCCTCCGGGCCGATCCGGGCCTCCAACCCGTGCTCGGAATATATGTTCCTGGACGACACGGCCTGCAATCTGGCCTCGCTGAACCTGATGGCGTTCCGCGACGCGGACAAGCAGTTCGATGTCGACGGCTTCGCTCATGCGACCCGGCTGTGGACGGTCGTGCTGGAAATCTCCGTGCTGATGGCGCAGTTCCCGTCGCAGCAGATCGCGGAGCTGTCCTACCGCTACCGCACGCTCGGCCTCGGCTACGCCAATATCGGCGGCCTGCTGATGGTCTCCGGCATCAGCTACGACTCCGATGAGGGCCGCGCCCTCGCCGCCGCGCTCGCCTCGCTGATGACCGGCACCGCCTATGCGACCTCGGCGGAAATGGCGCAAGCGGCTCGGCGCCTTCGCCGGCCACGAGGCCAACGCCAACCACATGCTGCGGGTGATCCGCAATCACCGCCGCGCCGCCTATGGCGAGACGTCCTGCTATGAGGGGCTGCATACCCTGCCGGTGCCGCTCGACCAGAACGCCTGCCCGAATCAGCGGCTGGTGTTCGCCGCCCGCGAGGCCTGGGACCGCGCCATCGCGCTCGGCCAGCGCCACGGCTACCGCAACGCCCAGGCAACCGTCATCGCGCCGACCGGCACGATCGGCCTGGTCATGGATTGCGATACGACGGGCATCGAGCCGGACTTCGCCATCGTGAAGTTCAAGAAGCTGGCCGGCGGCGGCTACTTCAAGATCATCAACCGGGCGGTTCCGGAAGCGTTGCAGAAGCTCGGCTATGACGAGAAGACCATTGAAGGCATCATCAATTATGCGGTCGGCCGGGGCACGCTCGATGGCGCGCCGCACATCAATCACGAGACGCTGGCAAAGAAGGGCTTCACCAAAGAGGTGCTCGCCAAGCTGGAAGGCGGTCTGAAGAGCGCGTTCGACGTCAAATTCGCCTTCAACAAATGGTCGCTGGGCGAGGAATTCTGCGTCAACGCGCTTGGGGCCAGCAAAGAGGATCTCAACTCGCCGAGCTTCGACCTGCTCACCCATCTCGGCTTCACCAAGGCGCAGATCGAGGCGGCCAACGAGTTTTGCTGCGGCTCGATGACCCTGGAAGGCGCGCCCGGTCTGAACCCGGAGCACCTGCCGGTGTTCGACTGCGCCAATCCGTGCGGCCGCAAGGGCAAGCGGTTCCTCTCCGCGGACAGCCACATCCGGATGCTTGCGGCGGTGCAGCCGTTCATCTCCGGCGCGATCTCCAAGACCATCAACATGCCCAACAATGCGACGGTCGAGGATTGCGCGCGGGCCTATACGATGTCCTGGAAGCTCGGGCTCAAGGCCAATGCGCTCTATCGCGACGGCTCCAAGCTCTCCCAGCCGCTGCAGGCCCAGCTTCTCAGCGACGAGGAGGCCGACGACGACGAGCCGATCATCGCCGAAAAGCCGAATCAGAAGCATGTCGAGCTGGTCGCCGAGCGGATCGTGGAGCGCATCATCGAGCGTGAGCGCGAGGTCGCACGGCGTCAGAAGCTGCCAAATCGCCGCAAAGGATATACACAGAAGGCCAATGTCGGCGGCCATAAGGTCTATCTGCGCACCGGCGAGTATGAAGACGGCAGCATTGGCGAGTTGTTCATCGATATGCACAAAGAGGGCGCAGCTTTCCGCTCACTTATGAACAACTTTGCCATCGCCATCAGTTTGGGCTTGCAATATGGCGTGCCGCTCGAGGAGTACGTCGACGCCTTTACCTTCACGCGCTTCGAACCGGCCGGCCTTGTTCAAGGAAACGATACGATCAAGAGTGCAACCTCCATTCTTGACTACATTTTCCGCGAGCTCGCCGTGTCCTATCTCGGCCGCACCGATCTCGCCCACGTCAATCCGGAAGACATCGACAACATGACCATCGGCGGCGGCGCCGCCGACAATAAGGGCCATGCCGCGGTTGTCGCCGACCGTTATATGAGCCGGGGGTTGATGCGCGGCGCACTTAACCATAAGGTGGTGATGGTTTCGGGCCACGCTGTTGAAGCCAATAGCAGTGATGGGCCGGTTGCGAAGATCAGGCGGGATTTGGCCGCTTCGATCAGCCACGTCGATGGCAACACGGCAATGGCGATTTCGCCGGAGCCCCATGTAGAGAGTACAGTCTCGGTCGAACGCTCCGCGAGCGTTCTTCGCGTCGAAGCCCGGATCAAGGGCTATGAAGGCGAAGCCTGCGGAGAATGCGGGAACTTCACCCTGGTCCGGAATGGGACCTGCCTGAAGTGCGATACCTGCGGTTCGACGAGCGGATGTTCCTGAGTTAGTTGCGTAATTCGCGTGCGAATGCCGCCGAAGGGCTTGGGCGGGGCTGTCTTGTGACGGCCCCTGCCGCCGTTCGGAGTTGGCGCGTTTCAGTTCACCTGAAATGACATGCGGGGGCAGCCCTAGCGGCTGACGGGACTAATGGGATTTCTTTCTCCTGAAGGCGAAAGCCATGTCGAGTTGATCGTCTTCTTCCTGAGCGAGGCTCTGCGCTCCGCGGTCGAAACCGGCGACAAGCTCCAGCAGAGCGTCTGCGATGCGCCGCAGATCGGGCCGGGCATGGATTGCGCCGAGATCGCCGACAAGCTCGCCGGTTTCCGCGGCTGCATGAGCGATCTGTGGAACTGCGAACTGATGATGCTGACGAAAATCCTTCGTGCCCGCGATCTGGCCAAGGAATTGCGGGTCCACGAGCCGACGATGAAGCCGGAGATCGACACGTTCCGCCTCGCCACCGTCATGGCCGCCGACCTGCGCGACGCGCTGATGCCGAAAGCCGAGACGCTTTTCTGCGGCGCCGTGCATCCGAAGCGGTTTCTGGAGGCCCGCGGTCATCGTGACGTCGGCGCCGCGTCGCCGCGCGATGCGCTGATGGGCTACAAAGTCGCCGGCCAGCTTGACGTGCGCCTGCTGCTCGATGCCTGCGAGGCGCTGCATTTCAGCCTTTCGACCCGCTACGGCTTCGATGCGGCGCGGCTCGCCAATCTGGCGCAGGAAGCCGAGGCGGCGGTCGAGCAGATTGACGAGGAACTGCTGCTGGAGGAGATCGACGCGGAAGATCCGCTGCTGCTGTCCGACTGGGGCGAAATCATCTCCGACAGTCCGGCCGCTTCGAACCAGCTCTGGAAGGAGCTTGAGACCGCCAGCCGGACGCTGCCTCACTAGGTCACGATCGGGAAAAGCATGTGCCCGCTCGACCGATGTCGCGGAAGAAGACGGTGCTCAGGCGGCAAAGGCGGGCTGGTGGGACGGAGAATTCGAGAACCCCTCCGACGTCCGACACCGCGTTCACGACGACCGCGCGGATCAGTGTGAACGTCGTTCGTCGATGAAGGGAGTTCGTATGGAGCGGGCGAGGCGATTCGAACGCCCGACCCTCACCTTGGCAAGGTGATGCTCTACCCCTGAGCTACGCCCGCGCTCCAAAAGCCGGCTTGCGGCTACGCGAAACGCTTTATGACCCAAACTCGACGCCATTTCAAGCGGTGTTGTGCGATTGTCGGTTGAGATTTTCGCCCTCCTGGCCGATTGGCCGGGAGCGGTTCGCCCGTTGCGCGGTTGCGGCGGTTCGTTTAAGCCTTCAGTGAATCGTAACGAGGCAAATCGGATCTAACGCAGGCGCGCCCCATGGCATGGACGCAGGACAAGCTGCTGGCTCATCTGGCGAAACTCGGCATCGAGGCGGATACCGTCGAGCATCTGCCGCTGTTCACCGTCGAGGAATCGCAGGCGCTTCGCGGCGAAATTCCCGGCGCGCATACGAAAAATCTGTTCCTGAAATGCAAGAAGGGCGAGCTCTGGCTGATTACCGCGCTTGAAGATACGGCTGTCGACCTGAAGACCCTGCATAAGAAGCTGGGGTCGGGCCGGCTGAGCTTCGGCAATGCCGACCTCCTGAAGGAGACGCTCGGCCTGGTGCCAGGTGCTGTGTCGACCTTCGGCGTTATCAACGATACCAAAAACCGGGTTACCGTCGTGCTCGACGAAGCCCTGATGCGGCACGAGCGGATCAATCTTCATCCGCTCGCGAATACGGCGACGACCGGGATTTCCCGCGATGCGCTGATCACTTTTCTCAACGATTGCAAACACCCGCCCAAGATTATGGCTCTCAATTAAAAAACGCATTGCGGTTATCCACGCCGCATGCAGCAAGAACTCTTGGCAAATCGCCGGCTACGGGCCATTTTAAGCGGAACAAAGCTCGGCGATTTAACGGATTATTACGGTATTAGGTAAAACGGATGATACTCAATATTTCCGGGCAACCCGAACAGTCGGTTTCCTCAGCAGGCGGCGATCTCGTCAAGGACACGACGACGCAGACCTTCATGCAGGACGTCATCGAGCCGTCGCGGCAGGTGCCGGTTCTGGTCGATTTCTGGGCGCCCTGGTGCGGCCCGTGCCGCCAGCTCACGCCGTTGTTGGAAAAGCTTGTGCAGGCGGCGAACGGCACGGTGCGGCTCGTCAAGATGAACATCGACGAGCATCCGGAAGTGGCCGGGCAGCTCGGCGTGCAGTCGATCCCGGCCGTCTTTGCGTTCAGCAACGGCCAGCCTGTCGACGGCTTCATGGGCGCTTTGCCGGAAAGTCAGCTTCGGGCCTTCATCGAGCGCATCGCCGGCAAGGAAGCGTTCGCCGGCTCCGAGCTGGAAGCGGCGCAGGAGGCCCTCGACGCCGGCGATTTCAACGGCGCGGCGACGGCATTTGCCGAGATCCTGCAACGCGATAGCGGCAATGTCGACGCCATTGCCGGGCTTGCGCGCTGCTACATCGCCACGGGCGATCTGGTCCGCGCCGAGCAGACGCTGGGCCTCGTGCCGCCGTCCAAGGCCAATGCCGCTCCGGTTGCCAGTGCCCGTGCTGCGCTCGAACTCGCCCGCAAGGGAGCCGCCAGTTCCGATGCCGATCTCGACAAGCTGGCCGGCGCCGTCGAGCAGAACCCGGCCGATCTCCAGGCGCGTTTCGACCTTGCCCTTGCCCTGAACGCCAAGGGCGACCGGGACGGTGCGACCGACCAGCTTCTGGAGATCATCAAGCGCGACAGGGTCTGGAATGACGGCGCGGCCCGCAAGCAGCTTGTCGAGTTCTTCGAAGCCTGGGGATCGGGCGACCCGATGTCGGTCAAGGGCCGGCAGCGTCTGTCCGCACTCCTGTTTGCGTAGCGGAGCGGATCCTTGAGCAGCACCGACCGCTACCGCAAGCCGAGCGATCTTCCCGCCGTCGTGCCGGTGTTTCCATTGCAGGGCTGCATCCTGCTGCCGCGTTCGACGCTGCCGCTGAACATCTTCGAGCCGCGCTATCTGGAGATGCTGGACCATGTGCTCGCGGGCGACCGCATCATCGGCATCATCCAGCCCCGGGCGAATTCCGAGGAAGAGGAGTCGCCGCAGGACAACAATGCCCCGCTCCGGCAGACCGGCGCGGTCGGACGGCTCACCGCGTTCAGCGAAACCGAGGACGGCCGCGTGCTGATCACGCTTGCGGGCGTGGCGCGTTTCGACGTCGTCGAAGAGGTGCGCAGCGACAAGCCATACCGGAGCTGTCAGGTGAGCTACGCGTCCTATTGCTCCGATTTCATTCGCGGGCACGGGCAGGAGGCAGTGGACTGGCCGCGCCTGCTTGAGGTGCTGAAGACCTATCTGACGACGCGGCAGATGACGGCCGACTGGGAGAGCATCGAGCGCTCGCCCGCCGAGCTGCTCGTCAATACGCTGTCGATGATCAGCCCTTACGGCCCGGAAGAAAAGCAGGCCTTGCTCGAGGCCGCGGATCTGAAGGAGCGTTCGGAAGTGCTGATGGCGCTGGCGCAGATGGAGATGGCGGCGCCGGAGGACGGATCGGGCAGCAGTCTTCAGTAACTACGTGATCACGATGCTGTGGCGGGGGCTTGCCGCGCCGAGGAAATGCCTCATATCGTCAGGACCGAGCGCGATGCACCCCTCCGTTGCGCTAAAATCCGGCCGAGCAAGATGCATGAAGATGGCGCTGCCTCGCCCGCGAGCCCGCGGCCAGTCATTGAACCCGAGAACGACGACGAGGTCGTAAAGATGATCGTCCCGCCACAGATGTTCATGGCTCGCAGGATAGGGCAGGCGCACGGGCCGGTTGTAATTGGCGTCACCCGGTGCGTCGCACCAGCCGGCATCGGGCGTGATCGGCGTAACCGGAAGTGCCGTGCGCGGACGATGGACGCGGTCTGGACGGTAAAGGACCTCGCGGATCGGCCAGCGACCGATCGGCGTTACGCCATCGCCTTCGCCGCCTTTGGGGCCTCGTCCGCCTCGTCCAAGCGCGCAGCGCAATTGGAGAAAACCGAGATGAAGCTTGCCTTGCGTCGCTGCTCGCGATAATCCCCTGACAAAAATTAATGACATTGTCTGCTCTCGCTTTATTCGCGCCGGTCCAGTCGGCAAGCTCTCGCGAAACTTCAGGAAGGTCGGGCTATCTTATGCTAGAATTTAATCGATCCGGGAGCATCGGATGAGCACTGCACGCAAGATTCTTGTCGTTGACGACGATGCCGACCTCGGAGAGTCGCTGACCGACCAGCTTGATCTGCACGAGGAGTTCGAGACCTGTTCGGCTGCCACGGCGGCAGAGGGCATGGCGGTCGCCAGAGTCGATAACATCGATCTCGTCCTTATGGATGTCGGCTTGCCCGATATGGATGGCCGCGAGGCCTGCAAGCTGTTGCGCAAGAACGGCTTCAAGGGCCCGATCGTGATGCTGACCGGCCAGGCCTCCGATGCCGACACGATCCTGGGGCTCGAAGCCGGCGCCAACGATTACGTCACCAAGCCGTTCAAATTCGCGGTGCTGCTGGCCCGCATCCGCGCCCAGCTCCGACAGCACGAGCAGAGTGAGGATGCCGTCTTCACCATCGGCCCCTACAGCTTCAAGCCGGCGGGGAAGCTGCTTCTCGACGAGCAGGGCAGCAAGATCCGGCTGACCGAGAAAGAGACCTCGATCCTGAAATACCTCTATCGCGCCGGCGAAAAGGTGGTTTCGCGCGACGTGCTGCTGCACGAGGTCTGGGGATACAATGCCGGCGTGACCACGCACACGCTGGAGACGCACATCTACCGGCTCCGGCAGAAGATCGAAAAAGATCCCTCCAACGCCGAGCTGCTCGTCACCGAGACGGGCGGGTATAAGCTGGTCCCATAAGGCCGGGTTTCGACCACGCAGCCATCCCGCGGCGCTCACCGCGGCATTCGAAAGCGTAGGCTCCCCCGCTTTGCCTCGCACACACGGGCGCCCGACATCCGTCCAGCCCGGCCGGCACAGCCGCCGCGCAACGCTGCGAGGCCGACCGCGCCGATGGCCTGACCGGCGCGTCAACTTGCAAAGCCCGCCGACTCACGTCACGCTGCAAGCTGGGACAAGATAGTATTGCGTATCAGCGATATTGGCAGGTCAATTATGGCGCTCGACAAACACGCCGAGCTGCTTGGCGCCGTGCCCATTTTTAGCGGACTCGCGCCGGACAAGCTTTCTGCGATTGTTGCCAAAGGCAAGAAGACATTTTTCGAAGCCGGCGCACCGATCGTTAAACGGCAGGAAGCTGGGCAGACGGGCTATCTGATACTCAGCGGATGCGGGGTCACGCGTCCGCCGAAAGGGTCCGGGGTCGCGCCCGAGCCGCTGTCGGCAGGCACTCTGGTCGGCGAACTGGCAATGCTGACCGACACCGTCCACAGCCTCGACGTCGTGGCGGAGGAGCGCGTGCGCGCGCTCAGCATCGCCCGCGACGATCTCTTCGAGGTGATGGAAGCCGATCCGTCGATCGCGCAGCATCTGGCCGAGAGGATCACCGAGAGGCTGATCTTCCTGGCGCGGGACCTGCGCGAGGTCGACGCGCGGTTCGCGGTGCTGGAAGCATCCCTCGATGAGGTGATTGCCTCCGTCGCCTAGCCGTGGCACCATTGCGGACAACGGGTTGACGCAGCCTGTTGCGGGACGAATCCGGAGCCGGGCGCCGTGCAAAATTTGCTGCGCGGTGCGTCCCCTTTCGCTTGCAACGATCCGCAGATCGTCTTAGTTTCCGGGGAATCGGCGCTCTGGCGCCAATTGTGCCGCTGTAGCTCAGTCGGTTAGAGCGCTAGATTGTGGATCTAGAGGTCCCCCGTTCGATCCGGGGCAGCGGTACCACCACTCCCATCACATCCGATACGCCACGACGAACGCCGCTTATGCTGCGTCGATGCATGCGCGCGCATGTCCGAGGCGGCCACGCCGTCGTCAGCCGCCCGACACCGCCGTGATGATGAACACCTTGGCGCCGGGCTTGAGCGGCGTCTCCAGCCTCGCGCGGGTCCCGTCGACGAAGACGTTGATGTGACGCCTGATGCGCGGGGTGGAATCGCGCAGACGGTCGCGCATTCCCGGCCAGCGCGCGTCGAGCGCATCGAGCACGTCGGAGACGGTCGCCGCCGACAGCGCCAATTGCGTCGGCGCCTCGGGAAACAGCCGGATCAGCGCCGCCGGAAGCGTGACGTCCACGGTCGGCCCTTCGGCCGGTTCGGCTGACATCGCAAAGCCCTCCGTTCGTCCCGGCTCAGCCGTCGACGACCAGCGTTTCCACTGACGAAATCGCTCGGCAGGTGCTCGGCGACGCAGCTCCAGCTCTCGCCCTCATCGGCGCTCGCATAGAGCGAACCGGAACCGGTGCCGAAATAGACGCCCGCCGGATCGAGTGTGTCCGTCGCCATCGCCTGGCGCAGCACGCCGATAAATGCGTTCTCCTGGGGCAGGCCGGAGCGCAGCGCCTCCCAGCTTTCGCCGGCATCGCGCGTCCGCCAGACCGCTGTTTTGCCATCTGGTACGTAGCGCCCCAGGATGTCGCCGTTCAGCGGCAGGAGATAGAGGGTTTCGGGATCGCGCGGGTGGGTGGCGGCGGGAAAGCCGAAAGTGGAGGGCAGCCCCGCCTCGATGCTGGTCCAGTGCCGGCCGCCGTCATCGCTGCGATACATGCCGCAATGGTTCTGCTGATAGAGCCGATCGGATTTGCCGGGCGCCATCACCAGGCAATGCACGCATTGGCCATATTCCGGATAGCGTTGCTCCTCGGGCAGGTAATCGCAGCGCGTGCCCTGGTTGCGCGGTTCCCAGCTCTCGCCGCCATCGGCGCTATGGAACACGCCGACCGACGAAATGCCGACCCAGAGCTTGCGGTCGTCCTTCGGGTCGGTGATCACGCTGTGCAGGATGAGCCCCGCGCCGCCCGGCTGCCAGTGCTCGCGGGTGGGATGATCGCGCAAGCCGGACACATGCTGCCAGTTGTCGCCGTCGTCGGCGCTCAGAAACAGGCCCGCGGGCTCGACGCCGGCGTAGAGCCGCCCATCGCTCGGCGCCAGGCTCCAGACGGATTTCACCGGCGTCTCGCCCTCGGCATAAGCGAGGCCGGCGCTCGAATGCGTCCAGCTTTCACCTGCATCGGCCGATTTCCACACAGCCGGGCCGAACCATTCGTTGCCGCCCCCGGCATAGATGGTCGCCGGTTGCCGGATCGCCGACGATGTGATGGACCGGCCAAGTCTGGCAGAACGGGCCGCGAAGCGTCCATGAGCGGCGCGACGGATCGCTGTCGAGGATGAACGCGCCCTTTTTCGTCCCGACGAGAACATGCACTTTTTTAGCCAACGCTACCTCCCTGAAGCTATCCGATCCCAGCGCCGCAAGGATGCCGCAGGATGGGCGAACCTCTCGGCCGGCTTTGAGGGTGGACAATACGGTTTGATATCAACATAATTGTGGCGTGTCAAAAACCGACGAGCTTCCATACAGCCTGACGCTTCACGTCCGTGACCATTGCCTGTGCCTGCATGTCAGGCGCGCGGCGCGGGCGGTTGCCCGGCGCTTTGACGATGCGCTGCGGCCGGTCGGGCTGACCAACGGACAGTTTTCGCTGATGATGGGGTTGAACAGGCCCCAGCCGCCGGCGATGGGCGATGTGTCCTCGCTGCTGGCCATGGACCGCACCACGCTGACCGCCAACCTGAAGCCGCTGGAACGGCGCGGGCTTGTCGATGTCGTCATCGACGATCGCGACAAGCGCAGCCGCCGTCTGGTGCTGACCGAAGCCGGCCGCGACGTGCTGCGCGAGGCGGTGCCGCTCTGGGAGCGCACCCAGGCCGAGATCGAAGCGCAGGTGAAGGATGACGCCGCGCCGGACGCCGTCCGCAGCATGCTGCGGGCTTTGTCGTAAGGATCGCGCCAGCTCGTCGGCCGGGGCTTACTTTGACCCGGCCTCCCGCCTCGGCTTAAAATGCACGAGGCCCGGTTGCCGCCGGGCCCCGCAGCGCAACCGGATGAGACACCCTGAATGAGCGACCTGGTCCTTTACGATGTCGAGGACGGCATCGGCACCATCACCATGAACCGCCCCGAGGCGCGCAACGCGCTGACCTTCGAGATGTATGAGCGCATCGCCGAGATCTGCGCCGCGCCAAGCGCCGACGGCAGCGTCAAGGCGCTGATCATCACCGGAGCCGGCGAGCGCGCCTTTGCGGCGGGCACGGACATCTCCAAATTCCGCGACTTCAAGGAACCGGAAGACGCGCATCGGTTACGAGGAGCGGATCGAGACCGTACTGACCCGGATCGAAACCTCGCCGGTGCCGACCATCGCGGCGATCTCCGGCGCCTGTACCGGCGGCGGCGCCACGATCGCCATCTGCTCCGACCTTCGCATCGCGACCAAGGATGCGGTGTTCGGCTTCCCCGTGGCGCGGACCTTGGGGAACTGCCTGTCGATGGCCAATTACGGGCGGCTCGTCGCCATGATCGGCTCCGGCCGGGTGCTGGAGATGGTCGTCACCGCGCGGCTGGTCGGGGCGGAAAAGGCCGAGGCGATCGGTCTGGTGTCGGAGGTTGTGCCGGACCATGCGGCACTGATGGCGCGCGCGCGCGAAGTGGCCAAGGCCGTCGCCGGGCATGCCCCGCTCACCATCCGCAGCACGAAGGAGGCGCTGCGGCGGCTGCGCGAGGGCCGGCGGGACGATGCCGACCTGATCATCCAGTCCTATATGAGCGAGGATTTTCGCGAAGGGCTGGAGGCGTTCCTGGCGAAGCGCAAGCCGGACTGGAAAGGCCGCTGATTGGCGAGCCCGCGGCGGCTCGGGTTCCCGCCCACGCATTCACATTATTTTGTATCGCTTGATCAAAAAATTTGTAGCGGGCGCTAAAAAATCGGAGCTAGTCTGGCGGTCGTTCCGCAAAGAGGCGCGACAATGGCCCGGCCAAAATCCTTCGATGAAGACAAGGTGCTCGACGCGGCGGTCGACTGCTTCTGGACGCATGGGCTGAAATCGGCCTCGATCCGCGACCTTGCCGATCAGATGGGCATCGCCGGGCCGAGCCTCTACAACGCCTATGGCTGCAAGCGCGAACTGTTCGCCAAGGCGCTGGAGCGCTATGCCGACGCGCAGATGCGCGCCAGCCTCGCCGAGCTCGAAGCCGCCCATGCGCCGAAGCGCGCGATCGAGGCGTTTTTTTCCAGGGCGATCGACAAGGTGCTCGGCTCGCCCGGCAGCCGGGGCTGCATGCTCGCCCGGACCGCGATGGAGGCCGAGCCGCAGGACCGCGAACTGTGCGCGCCAGTCGCCGCCTATCTCGACGAGCTGCAGGCGTTCTTCCTGCGCAATATCGAAGCCGGCCAGGCGGACGCCTCCATCCCCCATCATTTGGCAGCCGGCGACATGGCCAAGACCGCTGATGGCGCTGTTCCTCGGCCTCAACGTGCTCGCCCGCCTGCGCCCCGATCCCGCCTTTCTCAAGGCCGCGGTCGATCCCGTCCTTGATCTGCTTAATGTCCCATCCGAACCGAGAAAAGAGGTCTGAGATGATCGAACTGCACTACTGGACCACGCCCAACGGCCATAAGGTCACGATGTTTCTCGAGGAAACCGGCCTTCCCTACGAGATCGTGCCGGTGAACATCGGCAAGGGCGACCAGTTCAAGCCGGAGTTCCTGGCGATCTCACCGAACAACCGCATGCCGGCGATCATTGACCATGAGCCGAAAGACGGCGGCGCGCCGATTCCGGTGTTCGAATCCGGCGCCATCCTGCTGTATCTGGCGGAAAAGACCGGCCAGTTCATCCCCGCCGAGATCCGCGGCCGCGTCGAGGTTCTGCAATGGCTGTTCTGGCAGATGGGCGGGCTCGGGCCGATGCTCGGGCCAGAACCATCACTTCTCCAGCTACGCTCCGGAGAAAATCCCCTACGCGATCGACCGCTATGTGAACGAGACCAACCGGCTCTATGCGGTGCTGAACAAGCGTCTCGCCGACCGCGAGTTCGTGGCGGGCGACTACTCCATCGCCGATATGGCCAGCTATCCCTGGATCGTGCCCTATGAGCGCCAGGGCCAGAATTTGGACGACTTTCCGCATCTGAAGCGCTGGTTCAACGGCGATCAAGGAGCGCCCGGCGACGGTGCGGGCCTATGCGCGCGCCAAGGAGGTCAACCCGCAGCAGGGGCAGATGACCGAGGAGGACAAGAAAATCCTGTTCGGCCAGACCGGCACCGTGGTGCGGTAGAGCAGGCTTGGGTTTAGCCGACCCCCTGCCGTCGAAATCCCCATGAAAACGGGGATCCAGGGCGACACGGACTGACGAGGTGACTGGATCCCGCCGGCGCGGGGATTTCGTCCAAGCCTGTCGCAGCCGCTTCAATCGTCACCTATTCCGCTGCACTGCCAAATTTTGCGAATTTTATGGCCGGCCCCATATACAGGGCTGGCCATTTCTATTTTGTCCGGGCGGATATTTTGTTAGAGCTTCGGACGTATAACGGCCTCAGGCTCTCACCGGCGGTGCATCATTGCGCATAGCGCTGAAAAAGCGCTTGATTTTGACACGTCGGAGCGGACAGCACCGAAAGGGCAGATGGTGCTGACCTAGCTCTTGACGACCACCTGCCGTCCGACAACTGCCTTCGCACGAAGGCTCGCAAACCCCTGAATCGGCAACCCAGGTTGCAGCCTCTCGCGGCGAGGTAGAGCGATGATCACGGCTTACATTCGCAATAACGGAACCCTGACGCCGGTGGCTGTGCAGAACGGCGAGTCCTTGCCGGCCGACTCGATCTGGATCGACCTCCTCGCGCCGACCAAGGACGAGGAGACGGTTGCCGAGGAGTCGCTGGCCATCGAGCTGCCCACGCGCGAGGAAATGCGCGAGATCGAGGTGTCCAGCCGGCTGTACCAGGAAAACGGCGCCTTGTTCATGACGGCGACGGTGATGACCCAGGTCGAGGCGGGCAGCCCCGAGACCGAGCCGTTCACCTTCGTGCTGATCGGCCAGCGGCTGGTGACGATCCGCTACGCCAATCCGATGCCGTTCCGCCTGTTCGCCACCCAGGTGCAGCGCCAGCCGGAGCTTGGCGGGTCCGGCGAGACCATCCTCGTCGGGCTGCTCGACGCCGTGATCGACCGGATCGCCGACGTTCTGGAGCGCGTGCAGCACGACATGAACCAGGTGTCGCGCACGATCTTCGCCCGCGAGAAGACCGACTATGAGGAAGTGCTGCGCAAGATCGGCTATGCCGAGGGCTTGACGTCGCGCAGCCGGGAAAGTCTGGTCAGCATCGGGCGGGTGCTCTCGTTCCTGAGCCGGCCCAGCGAGGTCAAGCCGAACAAGGCGCTGGCGCGGTCGCTGAAGACCCTTGCGCGCGACGTGCTGGCGCTGAGCGATCACTGCAGCTTCCTGGCCAACAACATCACCTTCATGCTCAACGCCACGCTGGGCATGTCGAACATCGAGCAGACCGACGTCATCAAGATCTTCTCGGTGATGTCGGTGATCTTCCTGCCGCCGACGCTGATCGCCAGCATCTACGGCATGAATTTCCAGTTCATGCCCGAACTCGGCTGGTCGCTCGGCTATCCCCTGTCGATCCTGCTGATGCTGATCGCCGGGCTCTTGCCGTACATCTATTTCAAGCGGCGCGGCTGGCTGTAGCGGCGCCGCGCCCTCCCTGCGGCCGAACCTCAGACCGGCTCGAGCCGCAGCACCCGGCCGTCGATCGGATCGTCGATGACGATGTAGACGAAGCCGTCCGGCCCGCTGCGCACGTCGCGGACGCGCTCACCGCGGTCCTCCAGCAACACCTCCTGTTCCACGACCTTCCGCCCGTCCAGCTTCAGGCGGCGCAGATGCGTGCCGGCCAGCGCGCCGACGAAAAGGTCGCCCTTCCATCCGGGAAAGCGCTCGCCGTCATAGAACGCCATGCCGCTCGGCGCGATCGAAGGGTCCCAATAGATGACCGGCTGCTCCATGCCCGGCTGCGCGGTGCTGTCGGTGATCGCGGCGCCGGAATAGTCGATCCCATAGGTGATCTTCGGCCAGCCGTAATTGGCGCCGGCTTTGAGGATGTTGACCTCGTCGCCTCCGCGTGGCCCGTGCTCATGCTCCCAGATCTCGCTCGTACCGGGGCGCAGCGCGATGCCTTGCGAATTGCGGTGGCCGTAGGAGAAGATTTCCGGGCGCGATTTGTCGTCGCCGGCGAACGGGTTGTCCTTCGGCACCGATCCGTCGTCGTTGATGCGGATGACCGATCCGAGATGGTTTGCGGTGTTTTGCGCTTCCTGCGTGTGGGAGAAGCGCTCGCCCAGCGTGATGAACAGCGTGCCGTCCGGGGCGAACAGCAGCCGCGAGCCGTAATGGGCCGATCCGGAGGTCTTCGGCGCGGCGCGAAAGATCACCTCGGCGGCTTCCAGCCGTCCATTTTTCAGTGTGGCGCGCAGGACTTCGGTGCCGCGCCCGCCTTGGCCTTCGGCGGCGTAGCTGAGATAGATCAGCCGATTTTCCGGAAATTCGGGGTGCAAAGCGACGTCGAGCAGCCCGCCCTGGCCCGCCGCGGCCACTTTCGGCGTCCCGGCGATCGCCTCGGCCTGAAGCCTGCCGCCGCGCACCAGACGCAGTCGGCCGGCGTCGCGCTCGGTCACCAGCATGTCGCCGCTGGGCAGAAATGCGATGCTCCACGGGCTGTGCAGCCCGCCCGCGATCTCCGTGACGCGGAAATGAAGTCCGGCGGAAGACCGGTATGTGTCGTCGGCAGCCGCGGCGGAATGGATCACGGCCGCGGCCGGCGCCACCTTCAGCGCGGCAAGCAACGTCCGGGACGACTTCGACATCGAGCGCTTCCAGTGTCTCAAATTTTGCCTCGCTTTTGAACTTTGTGCGACGATGAGGGCGTCGCTAATATATGAGAGTCTTGCTAAAGAGTAGACCTAATGATCCCTTACTGACTTGTGTGTTGAGGACCTGCGTTGCAAGACATGATCCATGCAGCTTGAACTGCTATCCGCCTCGCCGGCCGGGGCGCCGCGCAAAGTCAGCATTCTTCTCGTGCATGGCATTTGTCTCGGTGCCTGGGTGTGGGAGGACAATTTTCTCGGATACTTTGCCGATCAGGGCTTCCCCACCTATGCTCTGAGTCTTCGAGGTCACGGCGAAAGCGAGGGCCGCGACCGTTTGCACCGCTGGCGCCTTGCCGATTTCAGCCAGGACCTGGCCTGGGCCGTCCGCGAAATCGAAGGACCGGTGGTGATCATCGGCCATTCGATGGGCGGTGGTGTGGCGCAGTATTATCTTCAGCGTGGCGGCCGGGCGGCCGGCGTGGTGCTGATGGCCTCGGTGCCGCCGCACGGGCTGATGCGCGCGTCGGTGTCGATGTACAACCGCAACCCGACCCTATGGCAGGCGTTGTGCAAGGTGGGAAACGGACGGTTGCAGGATGCCGATCTCGCCATTATCGAGCAGAGCCTGCTTTCGGAGCCGATGCGCCGCGCCGACCGGGTGCAGATCCTGCGGCGCCTGTGCGCCCCGGCGGTGGAAGCCAGCGTGGAACTGCTCGGATGGCCGCCGATCGCGCCGCTCCCCTGGATGGTGCCGCCGATGATGGTGGTTGGCGGCGACCGCGACGATCTCGTTCCATCGACGGATGTTCTGATGACCGGGGCCTATTACGGGGTCGGGCCGAAGATCCTGTCGGGCGCGGCACACGCTTTGATGCTGAATGCCGCCTGGCGCGAAGGCGCGGCCATGATCCTGGACTGGCTGACAGAGCGCTTCGGCGAGAATGACCCGGCGGCGGAGCGGCCGACCTAGAGCACGATCGGGAAAAGTGGACACCGATTTTCCCGAAAAATCGCGCGAAAACACAAGACTCTGGAGCGATTCAACATGAAGCGATCATGCTCTAGGTGACGCTGGCGGCGAGCGCGGGCACGACGTCCACCGCGACGTCGACCTGATGCGTGCCGCCGCCGAGGAGCACGCCCGTGATCGGGCTCACGTCCTGGAAATCGCGGCCATAGGCGATGGTGATGTGCTCGTCCTTGGGGATGATGTTGTTGGTGGGATCGAAATCCACCCAGCCGACGCCTGGCGCCCAGACCGATACCCAGGCATGCGAAGCGTCGGTTCCGATCAGCTTCTCCTTGCCTTCGGGCGGCCGCGTCAGCAGATAGCCGCTGACATAGCGCGCCGGCAGGCAGAACGCCCGCATGGCGCCGATCAGCACATGGGCGAAGTCCTGGCAGACGCCGCGCTTGATCTCCAGAACCTCATCGATCGTCGTCGCTACGTCGGTGGCGTCGCCGTCATAGGCGAATTCGGTGAAGATGCGGTCGGTCAGATCCCTCGCGCATTCGAGGATCGGACGGCCCGGCAAAAAGGACGGCCGGGCAAAGTCGATCAGCGAGTGCGTCAGCACGATCTGATCGGACGGCATAAGATACTGCACAACCTCGATATTATAGGGTCTGCGCGCCGGCGCCAGCTCCGCGGCGACCTTGTCCCACGGGACGGAGCGCGCCAGATCGATCGGCGGCGGCGCCTTCACGTCAATCAGGCTGCGCGAATGGATCAGCAGCTCGGAATGGCTGTTCTCGATCGCGACGGTGGACGCCGGATTGCCGAAATAGTCGAGAAAGTCGCTCCGCGCGGCGGGAGCCGGCTCGACGAGCAGCGCGTGCCGGATGACCCGCTGGCGTTCATGCGGACGCGGGGCGAGATGGACGAGATGATGGGCCTGGGCCACAGGAGCCGTGTAGTGATAGACGGTCTTGTGGCTGACCTCAAACATCATGGGCGGGGTCCAAGGCGCGGATTGATCCGGGTCACTTCATCTTCGGTCAAATTAAAGTAGCGCTTCGTGATCGCCCCGGAAAGCGTCGGTAACTCTTCCACCAACTGGGTAAACAACACCTTAAACGCCTCGCGCTGACCGTTCGGCGAGGCCCGCGAAATCTCGTGCATGTCGGCGAGGCGAACGCGGGTCGCCATGTCCAGGATCAGCTTGCGCTCCTCGCTGTGCGGCTGCTGGGTCGGTATCCGCTGCGGCAGATCGCTGAGCCCGTCGGAAATCATCTTGAGCTGAAAACCCACGCTGCGCGGATTGGTTTCATCCGCCAGCAGCAGGTCGAGCACGAGCGGCAGGACCGGGGCGAACAGATAGCGCGAGCGATAGGTCAGGATGCTGTCGGCGACCTCCAGCGCGAAGGTCAGGCTTGCGGCCTCGGTCGCCTCGTCCCGCCGTTCGCTGAACAGCGTGGCCAGCAGATCGGACAGATTGGACGCGCGCTCCATCCGCCGGCCGAGGTCGAGGAACGTCCAGCCGTAGTTCCGGGTCATGTTCTCGGCCGCCATGCCGTTGAAGGCGGCGAGCGTGGCGATGCCCTCGTCAAGATGATCGAGCGCTTCGGACAGGCTCTGCGGCTGGGCGTCGCCGGTCCACATCGGCACGGTCTGGAAGATTTGCAGCGTGGTCCAAAGCTCCACCGACAGCCGGTCGCGGATCAGGCCGGCGACGCGGTGGATGTTGGTGACGGTCTGCACCAGGCCGTAGCTGCGCCCGCGGCCGGACATCAGCGCACGGGCGCGCTGCTCGATGGCGGCCTGCTCCCGCTGCAACGGCACGATCTCCTCGTCCTTGGCAAGCAGCAGGTCGAGCGCCTTGACCACCGTTTCGCGGCTCTGCATCTCGGCCGCGTCGACATCGAGCCGGTTCAGCGCGCCGCGCAGTAGCCGCATGATCCAGTCGGCCCGTTCGGCATAGCGGCCAAGCCAGAACAGATTGTCGGCGATGCGGCTGCGCAGGCCGGTGCCGCCGCGGGTGATCTTGGGTGCATCCAGGCTCGTGCGGAGCCGGCTGCTATGCGAGGCGACGTCGGCGTCGGAGATCACCCAGACGTCGCGCGAGATGGTTTGCGGGAAGAACTGCGGGAAAGTCGGATGTCGTGTCGATCTCGAGCCCGATGCCGCCCGGCATGATCTGGTATTCGCCGTCCACCAGCGTTGCGAACAGCCGCACGATGGCGCTGCGCTTTTCCAGCCCCGCCGGCGTCCATGACGGCACCGTGGCGAAGCTTGCCTTGCGTTCGGCCACATAGGCGGCGCCGTTGATCTCGATCGCCTCGCGAAGCGCCGACAGCTCCTCGGCGGACATTTGCGCGGGGATCCTGAGCGTCTGCGGACGGCCGGGACGGCCGGTGCCTTGCTGCGCGACGCGGAAGGCGAAGTCGTCCGGATTGGCGAAGGCCTCGTCGCGGGCGGCCTGCTCGCCGAGCCACAGCCGCGGCTGATCGGCGATGGCGAGCTCTTCGCCGAGCATTTCCTGGGCGAGCGCGGGCAGATAGGGCGCCGATGCCGCGATTTTCGACGACCGCCGTTCCCATCGCGTTGACGACGAGGTTGGGGTTGGCGCGCAGGGCCTGGACGAAGCCGGCCGGGCCGAAGAAGCCGCCCGGATCGAGCTGCAGCGGATCGGCCTGCTCGCCCGCGACGCAGCGCAGGATCAGATCGATGGGCCGCAGGCCTTCCAGCGTCTTCATATAGAGCCGGTTGCTGACGACGCGAAGATCGCCGCCTTCCACGAGCAGCAGGCTGAAATAGCGGGCCAGATAGGCGTGGCCGAAATAGTCCTCGTGATGGGCGCCGGGCGTCAGCAGCGCGATCGGCGCATCGTCGCGGCCGGCGCGGGCGAGCAGTTCGCCATGCATGGCGTTGAGATGCGGCGCAAGGCGCAGCGCGCGCGAAACCATGAACAGATCGCTCGACACGCGCGAATGCACGATGCGGTTGGCGAGCGCGAAGCCGACGCCGGCGATGGTCTCGGTATGACTGTCGATCACGCGCCACGCGCCGTCCGCGCCGCGCGCCACGTCGATGGCGAAATTGACGAGACGCCCGCGTCCGAGATCGGCGCCGCTGAGCGGGCGCAGGAACGCAGGGTCGCCCAGAATGAGTTGAGGCGGGAGATGTCCCGCCTGCAAAAGTTTCTGTTCCCCGTAAATATCGTCGAGGATCGCCGAGAACAGTCTGGCACGTTGGGTGACCGCGCGTTCCAGGAACTGCCATTCATTGGCCGACACGATCAGCGGGACGAGGTTGATCTTCCAGGGCTCGTCCGTGCTGTGCGCCTCGGCAAACAGATCCTGACCGATGCCGTTCTCGCGCACGAGCCGCCGCAGATCCTTTGCGCGGCGCGCCTGTTCTGCGGGCAGGAATGTCCGGAAGCGCTGTGCGAAAGCTTTCCAATGCTCACGAACGGCACCCTCGTTATCGACCATCTCGTCGAAACATCTGCCGTCCGCAGCATAATTCGCGAATGGATCTCCGCCAGGCGTGTCGATCCCTTCGGTCATCGTCATCATTTTTATAACAGAGACCCTTATTTCTGAGCCGCCCAACCTTCGCCGACGCCGGCCTGAAGGTTACCCGCAATCTCAGTAATGGCAGCCGCGTTCCCACAACAAAAACACGAGACGCCGCTCGCTTAATTTAATCCTAACACCGGGTCGGGGCCCGCGCCAGTAAACTTCCTTGGCGCCAAAACCGGGGCGCCGAGATTGGTGATAATCGGCAACTTTGTCTATCCGTAGTTGAACTTATTGGCTCAGGCGCAAGTCCAGTGTGAACGGATATTCCGGATTGACCTTCGCCGGCATCGCCTTCGTGCTGCCGGGGGTATGGCCGATGGTTTCGAAGCGGGCAAGACGCCGGCTTTCGGCTTCATAGGCATTGATCGGGAAAGTCTCGAAGGCCCGGCCCCCAGGGTGTGAGACGTGGTACCGGCAACCGCCGATCGAGCGTCCGCTCCATGTGTCGACGATGTCGAACACCAGCGGCGTATGCGGCGCGATCGTCGGGTGCAGCGCCGAGGACGGCCACCAGGCGCGGAAGCGAACCCCGGCGACATATTCGCCGTTCACATCGGTGGCGGTCAGCGGCAGCGTGCGGCCGTTGCAGGTGACGGCATAGCGGTTGTTGGTCATGCGCCGGGCGGTGACCTGCATCCGCTCCAGCGAGGAATCCACGTAGCGGGCGGTGCCGCCGATGGTGCCCTCCTCGCCGAGCACATGCCACGGCTCCAGCGCCTGGCGCAGCTCCAGCTCGAGGCCGCCATTCTCGACGATCCCATAAAGCGGAAAGCGGAACTCGAAATGCGGCGCGAACCATTCCGCCTCGATGGGGAAGCCGTTCGCTTTCAGATCGTCGACGACGCTGACGAGATCCTGCCAGACGAAATGCGGCAGCATGAACCGGTCATGCAGTTCCGTGCCCCATCGGACCAGTTTGCCCTTGTAAGGGGTCTCCCAGAAGCGGGCGATGAGCGCGCGCAGCAGAAGTTGCTGGGCCAGGCTCATGCGCGCATGGGGCGGCATTTCGAAGGAGCGGAATTCGACGAGGCCGAGCCGCCCCGTCGGGCCGTCCGGCGAGTAGAGCTTGTCGATGCAGATTTCGGCGCGGTGGGTGTTGCCGGTGGCGTCGACGAGCAAATTGCGGAACAGGCGGTCGACCAGCCATGGCGGGATGTGGCCCGCGGCCGGATCGGGCACCTGGCTGAGCGCGATCTCCATCTCGAAGATGTGCTCGTGGCGCGCTTCGTCGATGCGCGGCGCCTGGCTGGTCGGGCCGATGAACAGGCCGGAGAACAGATAGGAGAGCGAGGGATGGTGCTGCCAATAGGTGATCAGGCTGCCGAGCAGGTCCGGGCGGCGCAGGAACGGGCTGTCCGCGGGCGTCAGGCCGCCGACGACGATGTGGTTGCCGCCGCCGGTGCCGGAATGGCGCCCGTCGAGCATGAATTTCTCGGTGCCGAGCCGCGTCAGATGCGCCTCTTCGTAAAGCGCTGTGGTGATGTCGACCGCATGGTCCCAATCCGTCGCCGGCTGGATGTTGACCTCGATGACGCCGGGATCGGGCGTCACTTTGATAACGTTGAGACGGCTGTCGAAGGGCGGGGTGTAGCCTTCGATGTGAATGCGCACGCCCGATGTCGCGGCGGCGTCCTCGATCGCGGCAACGAGCGCGGCGTAATCCTCCGCGTCGACGACCGGCGGCATGAACACATTCAGATGATTGCCGCGCGGCTCGATGGTCATCGCGGTTCTGACCGAGCCCGCCACCTCCTGAGGCAGGTCGGGCCGCGCCGGGGGCACTTCGAGCGTTACAGCACGGCGGTTTTGCAGGAGCGTCTCGCGCCGGGGCAGGGGGGTCTGCTGCTGCGCGATCGGATCGGAGGGCACGATATAGGGGTAGTTGATCGGCGCGATATAGGGCAGACCGCCGAGCGGCAGGCGGAAGCCGGCGGGCGAGTCGCCCGGGATCAGGAACAGCTTGTCGCGGCGGAAGGTCCAGCGCTCGGTCACCCAGCGCCGGCCGCGTTCTTCGGAATGCCAGACCTGGATCGGCAGCACGTAGCTGGTCGGCTCGGCGAGGCCGCGCTCGAACACGCGAACGAGGCGCGCCCGCTCGGCGGGATCTTCCAGCTTGTTGGTGGCGGCCTCCAGATTGATCGGCAGCTTCTGCTCGATCAGGAGAAAATGGGCCGGGTCCTCATAGGCAGGGATGGCGCTGTTGGCCGGCAGTCCGAGCGTGCTCGTCAGCGCCTTGCTGAAGCGCGCCGCGTCCTCGACGGTCGGCGCGGTCTCGCTCGCTTCGTCGTCGATCAGCGTTTCGTCCTGCCAGAGCGGCTCGCCATCGGCCCGCCAATAGACCGCGAACGCCCAGCGCGGCAGCTGCTCGCCGGGATACCATTTGCCCTGGCCGTAATGCAGCAGGCCGCCGGGCGCGAAACGCTTGCGCAGACGGCGGACCAGATCCTCGGCGTAACGCCGCTTCGTCGGCCCCACGGCCTCGGTGTTCCACTCCCCGCCGTCCATGTCGTCGACGGAGACGAAGGTCGGCTCGCCGCCCATCGACAGGCGCACGTCGCCGTCGCGCAGCCGCCGGTCGACCTCATGGCCCGCGGTCGCGATCGCCGTCCACTGCTCGTCGCTATAGGGCTTGGTGACGCGCGGGGACTCGGCGATGCGCGTGACTTTCATGTCGAAGGAGAACTCGACCTCGGCCTCCTCATGGCCGCCCGAGATCGGCGCGGCGCTCATCGGGCTCGGCGTGGCGGCGAGCGGGATATGGCCCTCGCCGGCGAGCAGGCCCGAGGTCGGGTCGAGGCCGATCCAGCCGGCGCCGGGAACATAGACCTCGGCCCAGGCGTGCAGGTCGGTGAAATCGACCTCTGTGCCGGTCGGTCCGTCGAGCGATTTGACGTCGGGCGTGAGCTGGATCAGATAGCCGGAGACGAAGCGTGCGGCGAGCCCGCAATGGCGCAGGATCTGAACCAGCATCCAGCCCGATGTCGCGGCAGGAGCCGGCCCGGCGCTCCAGCGTTTCGTCCGGCGTCTGAACGCCCGGCTCCATACGGATCAGATATTTGATGTCGTTCTGGACCTGCTGGTTGATCTTGACCAGGAAATCGATGGTCGTGGGCGCGGTCTTGTCCAGCGAGGCGAAATATTTCTTGAACAGCGGGCCTTCGGGAATCGGCTCCAGATAGGGCGTCAATTCCTTCTTCAGCGACTCCTCATATTTGAACGGCCAGGGCGTTGGCATATTCGTCGACGAAGAAATCGAACGGATTGATCACCGCCATATCGGCGACCAGATCGACGGTCACGGAAAACTCGCGCGTCTTCTCCGGGATCACCAGCCGGGCAAGGTAATTGCCGAACGGATCCTGCTGCCAGTTCAGGAAGTGGTCCTTCGGCGTGATCGACAGCGAATAGCTGAGGATCGGCGTGCGGCAATGCGGGGCAGGGCGCAGCCTGATCACCTGCGGTCCCATGGCCGTCAGCCGGTCGTAGTGATAGTCCGTCTTATGCGTCAACGCGACGTGCAGCGTCATGCATCCTCCCGCAAGCTCCACGCACCGCGGCCACCCTTGCCAACCGCAGCGTGGAGAATCATAGAAATTTCGCCGACCGTCCGGCTTTGGCCTTAGGGGCTTGTCTGAGACTGGAACTGACTTCGAGAAATTCATCGGAAAGATGTTCGGCTTTCCCGGCGCTGGGCGGCTCTTTCTCCTGCCCGAAAAAGGCGAGGGCAAGCTCGCTGGTCAAGCCGATCAGCTCGCGCTGCACCCAGTCGTTGAAACTGTGCAGCTCCTCGAGGAAGTTCGGGTTGTTCGATGCCTTGTCGAGATGGGCCTGGAATTCCTCGACCCGCTCGCATGTGCGCTGCGCATTGCGCAGCCGGAATTCGCCGCGCAGCTTGCCGACCATGCGCTCGATCTGCGATCATGCAGAAGGCCAGCGAGCGCGGCATCCGGGTGTCGAAGATCAGGAAGCGCGCGACATGCGCGGGATCGAAGCCGCGCGGATAGGTGCGGCGGAAGGCAGTGATAGGCCGATGCCGAGCGCAGCAGCGCGTTCCATACGCTCGGCATTCTGCTCCGGCGTCAGGTCCTGCATGACGCCGGTCGCGCGCTGGGCGAACTGCACGTCCAGCAGCCGGCTGGTCTGGTCGGCGCGCTCCATGATACAGGCCCAGCCGGAAGAACGGCCAGCTCTCGTCGCGATAGAGCGTGCTCTCCGCAACGCCCATCTCCGCGTAGCAGCCGCGCTTGATGGAATCGCAGCTCCGCGACAGGCGGGTCTCGGAGAAATCGCTTTCGGACAGGCCGAGCAGGCGCGAATAGAAGTCGTTGATCTGCAGCCACATATCGCTGGAGATCAGCGGCCGCAGGGCGCGCGCATTTTCCCGGGCCGCACGGATCGAGGCGAGGATGGAACTGGGATTTTCCAGCCAGGTGACGTAATAGGAGATGACGTTCTCGGCGGTCTGCTCGGAGAACTTCGTGGCGAAATGCTCCTGGTCGGAATAGAGCGCCAGGATCCAGGCCCAGCTGCCCTCGCCCGGACGCGCCCTCTGAAACGAGGACTGCACCTCCAGGATGCGCGCCATGCTTTCGGCGCGCTCCAGATAGCGGGTCAGCCAGAAGACGCTTTCGGCGTGGCGCGAAAGCAGTGTCGTG
The DNA here is from genome assembly GCA_963727575.1 of uncultured Alphaproteobacteria bacterium. GTDB lineage: Bacteria > Pseudomonadota > Alphaproteobacteria > Rhizobiales > Rhodomicrobiaceae > JAHQVI01. The sequence continues at coordinate 88,053 of CAVSIA010000009.1, read as the reverse complement.
CTCACGAAGCGCCTCCTCTCAGGACCCAGGTGTCCTTGGTGCCGCCGCCCTGCGAGGAGTTGACCACGATCGAGCCCTTCGGCAGAGCGACGCGGCGTGAGACCGCCCGGCATCACCCAGGTGTCGCGTCCGGTCACGGCGAACGGGCGCAGATCGACATGGCGCGGCTCGACGACATCCCCGGCGAGCGTCGGGCACACGGAGAGGTTGATCATCGGCTGGGCGATGTAATTGCTCGGGTCCTTCTTCAGCCGGTCGCGGCATTCCTCCAGCTCGGCCTTGCTCGCTTTCGGGCCGACGCAGATGCCGTAGCCGCCGGACTCGCCGACCGGCTTGACCACCAGCTTGTCCAGATTGTCGAGCGTATAGGCGAGCGAAGTCGCGCTCGCGGCAGATATAGGTCTCGACATTCGGCAGGATCGGCTCCTCGTCGAGGTAATAGCGGATGATCCGCGGGACATAGGCATAGACCGCCTTGTCGTCGGCGACGCCCGTGCCGACGGCGTTGGCCAGCGTCACATTGCCCTTGCGCACGGCCCGCATCAGCCCGTTGACGCCGAGCAGGCTGTCCTTGTTGAACACTTCCGGGTCGAGGAAATCGTCGTTCAGCCGGCGGTAGATGACGTGGACGGGCTTCGGCCCGGCGACGGTCTTGCATGTACAGGCGGTCGTCGTCGACGAACAGATCGCGGCCCTCGACCAGCGGCACGCCCATCTCGCGGGCAAGGAAGATGTGCTCGAAATAGGCGGAGTTGAACACGCCCGGCGACAGAAGCACGATCTGCGGCTCGGTCAGCACCGGCGGGCGCGACTTCGCTCAGCTTATTGGCCAGATGCATGCCGTAATCCGACACCGGCTCGATGGCGAAGCCGTCCATCATGTCCGGAAAGGCGCGCTGCATCAGATGGCGGTTTTCGACCACATAGGAGACGCCGGAGGGCGTGCGGCTGTTGTCCTCCAGAACCATGAAGCGGCCGCTCTCGTCGCGGATGATGTCCGTGCCGGCAATGTGGATATAGGTCCCCGCCGGCGGGTTGTAGCCGACCATTTCCGGGCGGAAGTTCGAATTGCCGAACACCAGATCGGTCGGCACGACGCCGTCCTTGAAGATGCGGCGCTCGTGATAGACGTCCCAGATGAACTCGTTGAGCGCCTTGACCCGCTGCTTGATGCCGGCTTCGAGCACCGCCCAGTCGGTCGACGTGATGACCCGGGGGATGACGTCGAAAGGCAAAATACGGTCGATTGCATTACGATCGCTGTACACAGTGAACGTGATGCCGAGCATGAAAAGCTCGCGCTCCGCATCCTTGGCGCGGGATGACAGATTGGTGAGTTCCATCTGCTGGAGGCGGTGCCAGAGACGCGTCAGCTCCGGATTGGGATGATCGACTTTGCCGAGGAGCTCGCAGTAGAATTCACCTGCGTCATATCCATCGAGGGTCGCAGTTGTACTGGGATTGCGTAAGACCGTCACTGTTGCCATGCGATTATCTCATATACCTCGACGTCGTCCCCCTAACTTGCACGTATTTCAGAATAAATGTTCGTGGTTACTAACAGCCTAACATAACCGCGGAGATCGAGGAAAGGTGAAAGCCTGCTCAAATTATAAGCAGCGAACGAGCGAATAAGATTCATCGCCGAGCTGTTTTTGATAATGTGCATCGCGCGACTTAATAAATCGCTTTCGCAATCAGGATCGCGTGCCGTAGTCCTTAAGACCGTCGAGTAGTCAAGTGTCTGCTCAAGAATTAATCAAACGCGAACGCCGCCGGCGTTGCTCTTGTGCCTGAAAAATAAGCAGGGAAAAACAAGCCATGAATCGCGTCTTCGCCGGGGAGATTCCGATCGCTTACATCGACGAGGGCGCCGGGCCGCCGGTCGTGCTGACGCATTGCTCGAGCAGCTCGCACCGCATGTGGCGGCGGCTGATCAGCGAACTCAAGCCGAACCACCGCGTAATCGCGCCGGACCTGATCGGATACGGGGCGTCCGGCGTCTGGCCTGCGCAGCGGCCCTTCGATCTCAGCGCCGATGCCCAGGTGCTGATCGAGCTGGTGCGGCTCGCGGACGAGCCCGTGCATTTCGTTGGACACTCCTACGGCGGCGCCTCGACGCTCGAAGCCGTCCGCCTGATGGGCATCGACCGGGTCCGCGCGATGACGCTGATCGAGCCGGTCTATTTCCCGCTGCTCGCGCGGGCCGGGCGCATGGCCGAATGGCAGACCATGATGCACGTCATCGAGGGCGTGAGGCGCGGCATCGCCGCGGGGAACCGCAACCGGGCGGCGCGCGCCTATATGGGCTTCTGGATGGGACGGCTGAAATGGCAGATGTCGCCGCGCAAGGCGAAGGACAATGTGCTGTCGACCATCGAGAAGGTCGAGCGCGAGTTTCAGGCGGCCTCGGACATCACCAATGTGCGGTTGGAGGATTTCAAGGCGCTCGACGTGCCCACCTTGCTGGTCTACGGCGAGGAGACCCGTCAGCCGGCCAAGGCGTTGATCGAAGTGCTTGACGAGTTGCTGCCGCAATCGGCGGTGACGGCTGTGCCCGGCGCGGGCCATATGGCGCCGGTGACGCATCGCGATGAGGTCAACGCGATCATCCGCGCGCATGTCGCAGAGAACGCGGCCACGCCAAGCATGGCCGTCGAGAACGCGGAACTCGATAGCGCGGTGGCTTGACGGGGATTAAAAACGGGACCGAGGCCGATGGCGGCGTCCGTCGCCATCGAAACGGAAGAAGCACCGGAAGGTCAGCCCCAGATCCGATGCTCTAACGGTGCTTGGCGCTGTTCATCCGCACCCATTGGCCGTTCACCTCGTCGTCCGCGATCACCCGCAACACGGTCTCGGCGAATTCGTTCGGATCGGCAAGCACGCTGGAATCCATCTCGGTGGTCTTGATCTTCTGCGTCATGTCCTCGGAGCGCTGGGCGAAATCGGCGGTGTCGTAGCGGCCGGACATGATGGTGACGACGCGAATGCCTTCGTCGACGAGATCGCGGGCGAGCGGCCGCGTCAGCGCCAGCACACCGCCCTCGGACGCAGCGTAAGCGGCCTGGCCCTGATTGCCGTCTTCCGCCGCGACCGAAGCGGAATTGATGATGATGCCCCGAATGCCGCCGTCGAGCGGGGGCAGCGTCATCATCGCGCCGGCCGATTTCGTCGCCATATAGAACGTGCCGGTGAGGTTGACCTGGAGGAGCCTCTCGAAGCTCGGCACGTCGTGAAGCATGATCCGGCCGGAATCCTGATCGCGCCAGACCGCCGGCTGATCGATGGCGATGCCGGCACAATTGATCAGGACGCGCTCGATGCCGTGCTCCTCGCGGGCGAAGTCGAGCGCGGTGTCGACGGTGATCTCGCTGGAAATCTCCAGATGCCGGTAGATCGCGCCAATGCGCGCGGCGAGCGCTTCGCCTTCCTCACGGTACATGTCGAGGATCGCAACCTTGCATCCGGCGGCCGCCAGCTTTTCGGCGGCGGCCGCTCCCAGGCCCTTCGCGCCTCCGGCGACCACGACAGCGATATCATTGCCAAGTTTCATGGCTTGTCCCTTGTTAATTCGGCAGGAATGAACGGCAGAAATAGCCTTATGTCAAATTGTTCTTGGCTACGTCCGGGATGAAGTTGAAGGCGGTTCCGTAAACGAAGATTTCGCAGGCACCGTCGGCAATGCGGGGATGACTGATCCGCACGCCCAGACACCCGTCATAACCCTTTTCCTTCGCCTTTGTTTCAAGGTCGTCAAGCGCGCGGGCGAGCGTCGATTCCATCAGCCGCTCATAGCGCCTCATCTTGCCCCCGAATGTATTGGTAATCATCTCGCGCACATCGCGCAGAATATTGGCGGCACTGACGGCGGCAACCCACATCAGCTCTCCTTCCTTGACTTCGGCGTGCGCAGGCCGGTCGGTCGTGTACAAAGCCATGAACTACTTCTTCCCCCCACCCTCGGACGTCCTGATGATCACGGTTGCCGGTCGCCCGAACAGCAACCGGCGCAATGCCAGAAGAATGAGCAGGCCGAACAGGAAGAGCACCGCCAGGCCGACCCAATATCTCTCAATAAAGACGCGATAATGAACATCGCCCTGCCGGACCAGCGCGAAATCGTGGCTGATATGGGAAATGTTCAGCGCGGTATTGTCCCGCAGCAACATCTGCACTGCGGCGAGCTGGTCCTTGCTCTGCAGGATGGCGTTGCGCATCGAGGTGCTGGATAGTCCGTTCATCACCCCCGGATCGGCGGCGACCTCGGTCAGCACCTTGTCGGCGGCGGCCGGATCGAGCCTTTCCAGATAGGACGCAAGAGCGGCCAGCTCCCTTTCCGAGAGCCGGCGGGACAGGTTCTGGATGGTCGAGGCCGGCAGCGACAGGAGCGCGTTGCGCGCGGTGCGGTCCAGCCGGGCGATGCGGAGCGCCGCGGCGCTGTTGTCGAGCGCCAGGAGCGAGGAGAGCTGCGCCGGCGTGATGTCATCCGGTGGGATGAGCTGCGGCAGGCCGTAGCTGACGGCCTTGGGCAGCCGCGCACCGGCCAGCTCCGACCAGCCGATGGCGCGTTCGAGCGATTTCATCTCCAGCGCCAGCGACACGCCGGTTTCGTCGAGCGCGGCGAGCGCGCGCCGCAGCGTGCCGTCGCGGGTGCGCTGGAGCACGCCGGCCTCGCCGTCCTGCCCCATGATGAAGCTGACGATGCGGCCGAGCCGTCCCAGTTCCTCCGCCTTGCGGGTCTTCAGGAACATCGCGAATTCCGGGTCTTTTTCGGCGAGGCCCAGGAGAACGTTGTATTTCTGCTTGAAGTCCTGCCAGAAGGCGTAGATGCGCTCGGTGGTTTCATGCGCGATGGTGTCGACCTGGCCGGCAAGGTCGGATTCGATGGATTTGGCGAGTTCCTGCTTGATCAGGTTCTTGGCCTCGGCCGACTTCATCCGCTCCTCGATCAGCGGGAAGACGCCTTCGGTCGCCTGGTAGATGTCGCGCGCGATCAGCGCGAGGCCGATGATGCCGGTGAATGTGGAGATGATGCGGGAGGCGACGAGACCGGCGACGCGCCGGCCGATCGTGGCCACCATGCGCCCGATGATCCGGCGGCTGACGATCAGCACGATCCCGGAGATGGTGCCGACGTTTTCGATGAGCAGGTCGCTGGTGTCGACCTTGGCGCCGCCCACATGAGCGGCGGCGTTGAAATTGTCTTCCGTCTCGCGCTTGAACACCTGGGCGACCGCGCCGCCATACCGGCTCTGCAAAGCCGTGCGCACGCACTCGATGACCGGCCCCGACACCCGCTCGGCGGCTTTCTCCAGCCGCCCGCCGAAATCCTTGCCGACGCCCTGCGCCAGATCGGCGATGGCCGCCTTGAAGCCTTCCGACCCGTAGGTGCGCTCCGCGACAGCAACCGCAGTCTTCTCCGCCTGCTCCTTGCTGACGGTCGAATAGGCGCGGTCGAACACGGTGGTGTCGGCGCGCGTGACGCGGATCGCCTCGTCGATCTCCTGATCGAGGCGCTCACTGACTTTCGCTTCACGCCAATATTTGTCGACCAGGGCGGTATAGTCGACCTTGCCGAGCTGTTCGCCCAGAGCGGTTTTCGTCAGCGCCTCGATCTGGGCGCGCACTTCGGGATCGCTGAGATTCTGACATTGCTCGATGTTCACCGCAATCGGTGTCCCGTCTTGGGCACGGGCGGCGGGAACCTGAACCATCAGAAAGCAAACTGTGGTGACTGCACTGATAACGGTACGGAACGGACGCAGCCCAGCAGACACGCGCATCACCTCGCAAAGCAAGGTCGCCCGAGCGGCGACCGAAGGAGAAACCCGAGTTCCAGACCATGGTTCCGGCACTCGAGGCTTCAATATTGCGCGGTCTGCTACAGATTGAAAGAGACAGCAGCGAACATAACGCTCCAGGCGACCAGCGTGACCTCGAACGGATGCGCTTCGACGATGGGGGTAAGAATCGGAACGTCGACGGCAAAGTAGCGGGAGAGAATTATCAGTGCAATCAGCACGGTGGAGACGGCGAACATGCCGAAGGAGGGAGCGCTAAGTTTCATTTTCATAGCCCTGATCAAAAGATCCCTTCTGAAAAACAATGAATTGAGGCAAACGGATAAAGTAAATTCTATTCGGGAACCTTGCACGATGCTGATCCGCCGTCGAGTGCGATGCGGATCGGCGCGAAAGAGCGCCTGTGGTGGCAGGTTACGCCGAAGGCATCGATCGCCTCGGCATGGGCGCGCGTGCCGTACCCCTTATTGGTGTGCCAGCTATAGGCGGGAAAATCGCCGGCGAGATTTTGCATCAGCCGGTCGCGCGTGACCTTGGCGATGATCGATGCCGCGGCGATGGACGGGCAGAGCCGGTCGCCCTCGATGACCGCGACCGAGCGGGGCGTTACCTTCGGGCAGATATTGCCGTCGACCAGCACGACGTCGGGCGCGGCGTTCAGTGTCGCGACCGCGCGCGCCATCGCCTGCATCGAGGCCTGCAGGATATTGATGCTGTCGATTTCCTCGACCGACACGATGCTGACGCCGAACCAGGCGCGCTCGCAGATGACGTCGTAGAGCTCGGCGCGGCGCTCCGCCGTCAGCCGCTTGGAATTGTCGAGGCCCTTCGGGATTTTCGGGCTCCGGAAGATCACCGCGGCAGCGACGACAGGACCCGCCCACGGGCCGCGCCCGGCCTCGTCGACGCCGGCGACAATCGCATCCGCCGACCCCGCGAATGCGCGTTCGGTCTTGATCGAAGGCCGTCTTGCCGTCCCTGCCTGGCTCATGCCGATCACACTGCACGCCGCGCAGATGATCGCAAGCCGCATTGTTACGATTTGAACAGGTCGAGCTGGCTGGTTTTGCCGAGCGGCGGCTGAAAGAGGTCGCAGCGCAACACCGAACGGGCCTGATTGAAGCCCAGGCGTTTCGTCGCAAGCATGAAGCGCTGTCCGATCAGCGCCGCATAAGGCCCGGTGCCGACCTGGCGTTCGCGCCAGGCGGAGACGTAATCCTTACCGCCGCGGGTGGAGCGCACCAGCGACATCACCCGCTTGGCGCGGTCGGGAAATTCCTCGGCAAGCCATTCCTGGAACAGCCCGCTGATTTCCAGCGGCAGGCGCAAGAGCACGTAGCCCGCCTCGCGCGCGCCGGCTGCGGCGCAGCGCTCCAGAATTGCCTCGATCTCCATGTCGTTGACCGCGGGAACGATGGGCGCCACCAGAACGCCGGTCGGCACCCCGGCCTCGTTCAGCCGCGCGATGGCCTCGATACGGCGCTCCGGCGTCGTCGCGCGCGGCTCCATCCTTCGCGCCAGCCGGTGGTCGAGCGAGGTGACCGAGAGAAACACCTTTGCCAGCCCGCGTTTGGCGAGCGAGGCCAGCAGGTCGATGTCGCGCAGGATCAGCGCCGATTTGGTGACGAAGCTGACCGGGTGGCCGGTGCGGTCCATCACCTTCAGAATCTGCCGCGTCACCTCGTAGGTCCGCTCGATCGGCTGATAGGGGTCGGTATTGGTGCCGAGCGCGATGGTCTTCACCTCATAGCCCGGCCGGGCAAGCTCCTGCTCCAGGCGCTCCGCCGCATTGGTCTTGGCGATGAGAATGGTCTCGAAGTCGAGCCCCGCCGACAGGCCCAGATAGGAATGGGTGGGGCGGGCGAAACAGTAGATGCAGCCATGCTCGCAGCCGCGATAGGGGTTGATGGACCGGTCGAAGCCGATATCGGGGGAGTCGTTGGTGGCGATGATCCGGCGCGCCTGCTCGATGCGGACCTCCGTCTTGAACGGCGCCAGCTCGGCGAGGCCATCCCACCCGTCGTCGAACGCCTCCCGGATTTCCGTGTCGAAACGGGAGGTTAGGTTGGAGCGCGCGCCGCGGCCGCGCCGGCGCTCGGTGTCGACCGGCGGCTGGTCTGCGGAGGGCGAATGCGGACGGGCGGGCGGTTTCGCGGCCATGACGGGATCATAGATCGAGAAATGGAACAAAGGAAGAACAAAATACCGGCCACGGTTCGCTTGTGCAAATGTTTTAACCGGTTATGATCTTTGCCATGATCTCCGTCGTCATCCCGACTTTGAACGCCCAGTCAGAGCTGGCTCGCACGCTCACGGTCCTGGTTCCGGCGGCGATCGAAGGGCTTGTCCGGGAGGTGGTGGTCGTCGACGGCGGATCGTCCGACGCGACCTGCAAGATCGTCGAAGAGGCCGGCGCGCGGCTCGTGCGCTGCGAAGCGGGCAGGGGCCAGCAACTGGCGGCCGGCGCCCGGCAGGCGAAGGGCCGCTGGCTGTTGTTCCTCCATGCCGATACGGCGCTGCAGCCGGGCTGGGAGGAGGAGGCCTTCAACCACATCCGCGAGATCGAAAACGTCGAAAAGCCGGACCGCGCCGCGGCCTTCCGTTTCGCCCTCGATGATCCGGGACTGATGGCGGCGTTTCTGCGCGGCGCTGTGGCGCTGCGGTGCCGGCTGTTCAAAATGCCTTATGGCGATCAGGGCCTGCTGATCTCGCGCCGCCTCTATGAGGACGTCGGCGGCTTCCAGCCCATCGCGCTGATGGAGGATGTGGACCTGGTGCGGCGGCTCGGGCGGCGCCGGCTCACCTTTTTCGATTCCCTCGCGATCACCAGCGCGCGGCGTTACCGGACGCAGGGATATGCGCGGCGGATGATCCGCAACCTTGCGTGCCTCAGCCTTTATTATCTGCGCGTCCCCCCGAAAGTGCTCGTCCGGCTTTATGGCTGACGTCAAGCGATCGCGGCACCGGCCGGTCCTCATCGTCATGGTCAAGGAGCCGCGCATGGGCCGGGTGAAGACCCGGCTGGCGCGCGAAATCGGCACGGTTCCAGCCTGTCGCATCTACAGGATCGTCACCGAAAACCTCATCCGCCGGCTCTCGGCGGACCCGCGCTGGCGGATGGTCCTGGCGGTTGCGCCCGACAGTGCCGCCGAGGCGCCGTTCTGGCCGCGGACATCTGCCGCGCGCTCCGCCAGGGCGGCGGCGATCTCGGTGCGCGAATGGAACGGCTGCTGCTCTCGCAAGCGCCGGCGCCAGTGATGCTGATCGGCTCCGATCTTCCGGGGGTGACGACCGAGCATATTGCCGAAGCCCTGGAGGTGCTTGGGCGGCGCGACGTGGTGTTCGGCCCCGCTGAGGACGGCGGCTTCTGGCTGGTCGGAGTGAAGCCGCTGCCCCGCCTTGGCGGTCTGTTCCGCAATGTCCGCTGGTCCAGCCCCCATGCGCTGACGGATACGCTGCGCAATCTGAACGGGCGGCGCGTCGGCTATGCGGCAACGCTCTGCGATCTCGACGATGCGGCCGCCTATGCGCGGCTTGCGGCGATCGGCTCGAGGGCGACTGGCGGACAGGCCGCGTTGCGGATGTGGTAGCGGAGCGGAGCGCTATAAAGAGAGGTGGACACCGGTTTTCCTGAAAAATCGTGCGAAAACAACGGAGTTTGCAGTCGCGCTCCAGGGAAGGGCGTAGGGCGGCCCGAGCGTCAGTCGTCCTCGTGGAAGCCCTGCTCGATGAGACCCGTCAGCGCCTCCAGCGCTTCTTCGGCTTCCGGCCCCTCGGTCTCGATGACGATCCGCGATCCGGGCCCCGCCGTGAGCATCATCAGACCCATGATCGAGGTGCCGTTGACGCCGATGCCGTCCTTGGTGACCAGCACTTCGGCGTCGAACTTCTCCACGCATTTGACGAAAGCGGCGGATGCCCGGGCGTGAAGGCCCTTCTTGTTCGTGATCGTGACCTCGGCGAGGCATTGATAGACGCCGGATGCGGGTATGGTGGTCATTTCAAGCCTGAAGGTGAACGGCGAACGGCCGCCTTTGCGGAATTATGCACCAACCGATGAACGAGCGGAAGGCAATCGCTCAAGCCGGCCGATACCGCTTACGGGTGGAAACGTTCGAAGCGAAGGCAGGAATACGAATATCCTCAGAAAAAACATTCAGGTTGCGGTCAGAACCTGACTTGCAACGTGAATATATTTACGCCCCGCTTCCTGCGCCAGCCGGATCGCTTCGGGCAAAGGACATTCTTCGCGGACGCGGGCCAGTTTCACCAGCATCGGCAGGTTGATGCCGGCGATCACCTCAACCCGGGATTCATCCATGGTGGAAATGGCAAGGTTTGACGGCGTTCCCCCGAACATGTCCGTCAGCACCACGCAGCCGTCGCCATTATCGACGGCGCTGATCGCCTTCAGAATGGCCGATCGGCGCTCTTCCATGTCGTCGTCCGGCTGAATGCAGATCGTTGCGATTTGCTCCTGCCGCCCCACCACATGCTCCAGGGCAGAACGAAATTCTTTGGCCAAATTGCCATGCGTGACGATAACGACACCGATCATACTTTAATCCATCCAGGTCGGCGAACCGGCACCCCCCGCGCCGGTCGTCTGCCTGCAACCCCCGTTATTCATTGTCGGTCCAGTGGGGTTTGCATTCAAGTCCCATGCTTGCATACCCCCGCCGAATGACCAATCAGTTCACATCATTGATGTAAATTTCGGGAATTAATTTTCGCCAAACGTGTGTTTTTGCACTCATTTTCACCAGATCGGCCGCTGCAGGGCAAGGCGTAGCTTGATCGGCGTTGAGGCGTCGAAGGGCGATAGGACCAACACTGGAACCGGAATTCCACACACCGTCTGCTGCGCCAGCCGAGCCGGCGGCAGACGCGGAACGTGATCGCCTCCGGTGAGATGGATGATGAATTTTATCTCGGCCTCCCCTCTGTGGGGGACGTCGAGGATGCCGAGGCCGCGGACCTCGATCCGCCCGGCGATGGCCGGCGGCGGCGCGGCAATGACGCGGCCGTCCCGCGCCTCCACATAAATCTGATCGTCGGCGACGAGGGCGGGTTCCAGTTCCGGCGGTGTCTGGTAAATGAAACGAAGGGCCAGATCCGATTTGCCGCTGCCCGACGGTCCGGTGAGAATGACGGCATCGGCGCCGAGAGCGACGCAGGTGCCGTAAAACAGCTCCGGCTTAGTTATCACGGCTGATGACGGGAAGGCGAATGACGAAGCGCGCCCCCAGGATCCGGGATGGCATCGATTCTCCGTCCTTCTTGACGATCGGCGGCGCCATGCGATTGGTTGCCCAGATCTTGCCCTTGTGCGCCACGACCACCTGCCGCGAGATGTTGAGGCCAAGCCCGGAATTCTTGCCGAACGAATCCTGGCCGGGGCGGTCGGTGTAGAACCGATCGAAGATTTTCTCCAGATTCTCCGCCGGAATGCCGGGACCATCGTCCTCGACGACGATTTCGATCTCCTTCGCCTTACGGTCGAGGCTGCAGATCATGCGGATCTTGCCATCGGGCGGCGAGAAGGAAATCGCGTTGTCGAGCACATTGTTGATGACCTGGCTGAGCCGGCCCTCGTGACCGTAGATCTTGAACGGGCTCTTGGCGCCGACCGCGACGGCGCGCGGAATGCCGCGGATCTGCAGCTCGATGGTGACGTGGCAGTCGCGGTGGAACTCGTTCTTGGTGGCGCTGAGCTGTTCGAGGAAGGCGGCGATGTTCAGCGGCCGGCGGCTTTCGCGTGCCAGCTCGGCATCGAGACGCGAGGCATCGGAAATGTCGGTGATCAGCCGGTTGAGCCTTTGCACGTCGTGCCTGACGATCTTCATCAGGCTTTCGCGATCCTCGTCCCTTTTGACCAGCGGCAGCGTGTCGACCGCGCTTTGCAGCGAGGTCAGCGGGTTTTTCAGCTCATGCGACACATCGGCGGCAAAGCTCTCGATCGCATCGAGACGGGCATAAAGCGCCGTGGTCATCTCACGCAGGGCCCGCGCCAGATAGCCGATCTCGTCCGAACGGTGGGCATAATCGGGGATGTCGGTGCGGGCCTTGATGTTCTTGCGCACCCGCTCGGCGGCCCGCGCCAGACGCTGCATCGGTCCGGCGATCGTCCCGGCGAGAATGAAGGACCCGGCCACGGTGACGATCAGCACCAGCACCCAGAGCCGGACGACCGAAATGCGCTCCTCGGCGAGCATGTCGTCGATCTCGCCGTCGCCGGTCGTCAGCAGCAGCGCACCAAGCACCTTGCCGCCCTTTTCGATCGGCGCGGCGTAGTTCAGGATGGTCTCGCCCAGCTCGTTTTCGCGGGCGATCAGCGTCGGGCTGCCTTCTTCGAGCGCCGCCTTGACCTCGGCGAAGCTTTTGCCGTTCTGCATGCTGATATTGCTCAGCTTGGGCAGGCTTTCCGCGCGCATCATGCGCTCGAAACTCAGCCAGAGCTTATAGAACCAGCCGACCTCATCCGTGCGCTTGGTGGGGTTCTGGTACTGGGTCAGCTTGCCGCTTTTGAAAATACGGTTGCTGTCCACGATCCAGGTGCCGTCGGGCGCGTAGATGAAGCCGTGGGTCTTGGTCGGCTCGATCAGGCTGCGCAGCAGCTCCGCGGAGGTCGCCACATTGATCGCGTAGGCATTTTGCAGGGGCTGGCCGAGAATGGCGTCGTCGGCGCTTTCGGACGCTGGCGGGGTGCCTTCGATCGTCAGCGCCTTGGCGATGATCTCCGCCTCGATCCGAAGGCTCTTGCCGCGCGCCGCGATCAGCCGGTCGCGGAAATCGCTGAGATAGAGCATGCCGACGACCAGCACCAGCAGGCTGAGAATGTTGAGCGCGACGATGCGGCCGGTGATGGTATTGAAGCGGTAGTAGATGCCGAAACGCGCGAACGCCTTCATCAGCGCGCGCCACGCCAGGCCGACATAGCTCGCAAGACTCCTCGCCGCGATAGGCTCGCCGCCGTCTATGGCAATGTCCCTGGCATCAGTGCTCATTCTTTGAAGCGATAGCCGACGCCGTAAAGCGTCTCGATGACGTCGAAATTGTTGTCGACCAGTTTGAACTTCTTGCGCAGGCGCTTGATATGGCTGTCGATCGTCCGGTCGTCGACATAGACCTGATCATCATAGGCCGCATCCATCAGCGCGTCGCGGCTTTTTACGACGCCGGGGCGTTGCGCGAGCGCCTGCAGGATGAGAAACTCCGTGACCGTCAGCGTGACCGCCTTGCCGTCCCACATGCAGCTATGCCGTTCGGGATCGAGCTTCAGCTTGCCGCGCTCCAGGATCTTGGCCGGATCGTCCATCGCGGCCGAAGCTTCGCGCGGGATGGCCCGGCGCAGAATGGCCTTGACGCGCTCGACCAGCAGGCGCTGGGAGAACGGCTTCCGGATGAAGTCGTCTGCGCCCATTTTGAGGCCGAACAGCTCGTCGATCTCGTCGTCCTTGGACGTCAGGAAGATCACCGGCAGCTCGGTGCGCTGACGCAGCCGGCGCAGCAACTCCATCCCGTCCATGCGCGGCATCTTGATGTCGAGAATTGCCATGTCGGGAAATTCAGCGAGCATGCCATCCAGCGCCGAGGCGCCGTCCGTGTAGGCTTGAATTTTGTAACCCTCCGCTTCCAGGACCATCCGAAGCGAAGTGACGATATTGCGGTCGTCGTCAACAAGTGCGATTGTTGGCATGATAGCAGAGCCTCACCGGGCCGTTACGCGCGTTCCGTGTTGGATCTGGGATGAATATGTTGCTTAAAAGTCACGGTTGATTGCGAAAGCATCGTAAATCAGCGCGACGAGATTGCAAACCCAGAAATCATGATGGTCCATAGCGGTGGTGAATCAGGCTTAATTGTGGCGTCGGCTCAATCGCTTATGCGAAAAAGCCGTGTGGGATCGCTTGCGACTGCCGAAACCGGCACGAATCATCCTTATGCGTCGCTTATCACGGTTGCCACGGAAACCGACGGTTCGCCGATTTTTCTGATCTCCCGTCTCGCCTGGCACACCCGCAATCTTGAATCGGACCCGCGCGCGTCGATTCTGCTCGCCGCAGAGGCCGGTCCCGGCGATCCGCTGAATTTGGGGCGCGTCAGCCTGATGGGCGCGGCCGAGCCGACCGCGGACCCCGGCGTCCGGCAGCGCTTTCTCGCCCGCCATCCCGACGCGGCGCTCTATGTCGACTTCGCCGATTTTTCGTTCTGGCGCCTGCAGGTCGAGCGCGCCCATTTCGTCGGCGGTTTCGGCCGGATTGCCACACTATCGGCGGCGGATATTCTGCTCGATCCTATCGCGGCGCAGGCCTGGAATGCCGCTGTCGACGATGTAATCCACAATATCAATGACCGCGAAGCGGAACTCATCGGCCGTCTTTCCGTTTTCTTGGGCGCCGGCACAGCTGAGGGCTGGCGCCTCGGCGCATGCGATCCGGATGGCTGCGATCTGATGTCGGGCGATCGATCCGTACGCCTCTCATTCCCCGGAAGACTGGGGGCGCCTGAAGAGGTCGCCGGGACGCTTGGCCGGATGGCCGAGAGCGGAGCGGACCGTAACGTTAACTAACGGTCTCGTAAGCAATTTCCCGGGCACATATTGTAGCGTGGATCATGCCATTAGATAGCTAGACATTGATCTGTCGCAATGGCAATTAGGCTCGGTTGTGCTCAGTGTCGGGGCGTGCTCCGGCAAGGCAGGCTCAGTATCCCTTTTTCGGGGAATTGGTCATTTGAGGAGTGATCTGTGATTAATGAACAAGACGGCTCGCAAGCCGTGGCGACCACGTCGTATCTGTCCAGCCGGTTGACCCGCCTTCGCAGGAACCCTGCTCCTGCGGAGCTTTACGAGCTTGCGATCCGGCGCGGCGAAGGCGAGGTGGCCTCGACGGGCGCGATCTCGATGCGCACCGGTGCTCATACGGGCCGGTCCGCGGCGGACAAGTTCATTGTCAAGGACGACCTTGCGGAAAACACCGTCTGGTGGGGCAACAACAAGGCCATGTCCCCGGACCAGTTCAACATTCTGCTCGAGGACTTCCTCGCTCACGCGGCCGAACGCGAGCTGATCACCCAGGATCTTTACGCCGGCGCCGACCTGCAATACCGGCTCTGCGCCCGCATCTACACCGAGCTCGCGTGGCACGCGCTGTTCATTCGCCATCTTCTGATCGTGCCGCCCGCCGACGAGCTTCCCGAGTTCGATCCGGAATTCACCGTCATCAACCTGCCGAGCTTCCGCGCCGACCCTGCGCGGCACGGATGCCGCAGCGAGACCGTGATCGCCTGCGACTTCACCCGCAAGCTGGTGCTGATCGGCGGCACCTCCTATGCCGGCGAGACCAAGAAATCGGTCTTCACCTACCTGAACTACGTCCTGCCGCATCGCGGCGTCATGCCGATGCACTGCTCGGCGAGCGAGGAGCGCGCGGGCGGCAACACCGCCGTGTTCTTCGGCCTGTCCGGCACCGGCAAGACGACGCTCTCCGCCGACCCGGCGCGGACGCTGATCGGCGATGACGAGCATGGCTGGTCGGAGCACGGCGTCTATAATTTCGAAGGCGGCTGCTACGCCAAGACCATCAAGCTGTCCAAGGAAGCCGAGCCGGAGATCTACGCCGCCGCCAATAGCTGGAGCGCGGTGCTGGAGAACGTCATCCTCGACACCGAGACGCGCGACCCGGATTTCGACGACGGATCGCTGACCGAGAACACCCGCGCGGCCTATCCGCTGAGCTTCGTGCCGAACGCCAAGCCGAGCGGCTGTGCCGACCACCCGGCCAATATCGTCATGCTGACGGCCGATGCGTTCGGCGTGCTGCCGCCGATCGCCAAGCTGACGCCGTCCCAGGCCATGTACCACTTCCTGTCCGGTTACACGGCCAAGGTCGCGGGCACCGAAAAGGGCGTCTCGGAGCCGACCGCGACGTTCTCGACCTGCTTCGGCGCGCCGTTCATGCCGCGCCATCCCAGCATCTACGGCAATATGCTGCGCGAGCTGATCGCCAATCACGGCGTCGATTGCTGGCTGATGAATACCGGCTGGACCGGCGGCAAATTCGGCGTCGGCCAGCGCATGCCGCTGCGCTTCACCCGCGCGCTGCTGAATGCCGCGCTTTCGGGCAAGCTCAAACACGCCACCTACCGCCGCGACCCGCTGTTCGGCTTCGAGATCCCGCTCGACGTCGAAGGCGTGCCGCCGCATCTGCTCGAGCCGCGCCGCACCTGGCAGGACAAGCTCGGCTACGACACCCAGGCGCGCCAGCTCGTCGCCATGTTCGCCGAGAACTTCCGCCAGTTCGAGAGCGAGGTCGACGCCGACGTGCGCAGCGCCGGGCCGGTGCTTCAGGCCGCAGCCGAGTAGGCTGGCCAGCCGATCCGGGTTAACCGAAAAGAGACAAAAGGGGCGCGTTCTCACCGGACGCGCCTCGTTTCGTTTGCGCTGGTCACGGATTCCGCTAAAACGCCTTTGCTGCTCGTGCGTTAGAGGTGATGGTGGAGTCGGTGGCCCGAATTGATGCGGGATTGAGAAACGCGCTGGGCTGGCTCGCCGCGCGGCGCGTTCTCGCAGCCGGCTTCCTGGTCGCGCTTTGCCTCGCGCTCTACCTGCCGGGCTTCGCCTCGCTCCCGGTCACCGACCGCGACGAGGCCCGCTTCGCCCAGGCGACCAAGCAGATGCTGGAGACCGGCGATCTCATCGACATCCGCTTCCAGAGCGAGCCGCGCTACAAGAAGCCGATCGGCATCTACTGGCTCCAGGCCGCGGCCGTTTCGCTGCTTTCGCCCGACAACCTTACGCAGATCTGGGCCTATCGCGTTCCCTCGCTGATCGGCATCATCGCCGCGGTGCTGCTGACCTGGTGGGCGGCGCGGCCGATCTTCGGGCGGGAAACGGCGCTGCTGGCGGCGATCCTGCTGGCCGGCGCCTTCACGCTCAGCCTGGAAGCGCGCATCGCCAAATCCGACGGCATGCTGCTGGCGACCGTCGTGCTGGCGCAGGGCGCGCTCGCCCGGCTTTACCTCTTCCGCCGGAAGCGGCAGGACATGGTGACCATCGCGGCGGCGTTCTGGGTCGCGCTCGGCCTTGGCATCCTGATCAAGGGACCCGTCGCGCCGGCACTCGCCGTCCTGACCATGCTGCCGATCCTGATCTTCGACCGCGACCGGTCATGGCTGAAGAACCTGCACGTCGCCTGGGGTTTGCCGGTCATGCTGACCATCACGCTGCCCTGGTTCATCGCCATCGGCGTGGTGTCCGACTGGGAATTTTTCCGGTCGGCGTTCGGCGAGGACTTCCTGGGCAAGCTCGGCAGCGGCCAGGAAAAGCATTGGGGACCGCCCGGCTTCTATATCGTCGTGTTCTGGTGGAGCTTCTGGCCCGCCGCGCTGGTGACGACCGGCGGAGCGGCGCTCTGGCTCTGGCGCAACCGCGTCCGGCGGCGGGCGCTGTTCCTGCTCGCCTGGGTCATCCCGTTCTGGCTGGTGCTGGAGGCGACGCCGACCAAGCTGCCGCATTACGCGATGGTGCTGTATCCGGCCATCGCGATGGCGGCGGCGTGGGTGCTGCGCGAGGCGACGCTGCGCGGGGCGGTGCCGATGCGGACCTACAAGCAGGGCGCCGCGCTCTGGTTCGCGATTGCGGTGCTGCAACTCGCCTTGCTGATCTTCCTGCATGTCTGGTTCTGGATCGTGCCGTCGATCTGGCTGGTGCCGCTCGGCGCGGGCGTGGCGCTGCTCGCATTCGTCACGTTGCGGGCCGGGTGGCGCGGACATTTTCACGCGGCGATCGGCTCGGCGCTGCTGACGGCGCTGCTCCTCTATGTGGCCGCCTTCCGCTTCGTCCTGCCGGCCATCGAGCCGCTATGGATCAGCCGTCAGACTGCGCAGGCGGTCGCGGCGCTGCGCCCTTGCGCATCCGGTCCGGTCGTCCTCACCCGCTACCGCGAGCCGAGCGCGGTGTTCCTGCTGGGCACGTCGACGCCGATGATGAGCCTTGCCGACGCCAACGCCGCCGTCAGCCAGGGCAAGGCCGATTTCGCCCTGATCCGCAGCGACGAGGCGGAAAAGGTTCAGCTTGTCGACCCGGCCCCGCGCGCGGTCGCCTGCATCGAAGGCTTCAACATCAATGGCGGCAAGCAGGTCCGGCTGCAACTGATCACGGCGAAGCCGGAGAGCGCCTTCGCCGCCTGCACGGTGCCGGAGCGCTTTCGCTGCGGGCAATAGCGGCCCGCAGCGCTGATGCCCGGTCCCGGCGGCGCTCAGTCGCGCAGCAACTCGTTGATCGAGGTCTTCGACCGGGTCTGCGCATCGACGCGCTTGACGATCACGGCGCAATAGAGCGACGGCCCCGGCTCGCCGCTCGGCAATGGCTTGCCCGGCATCGTGCCCGACACCACCACCGAGAATGGCGGCACGCGGCCCATGAAGATCTCGCCGGTCGTCCGGTCGACGATCTTGGTCGACTGGCCCAGATAGACGCCCATCGACAAAACCGACCCCTCGCCGACGATCACGCCCTCGGCGACTTCGGCCCGCGCGCCGATGAAGCAATTATCCTCGATGATCACCGGATTGGCCTGCAGCGGCTCCAGCACGCCGCCGATCCCGGCGCCGCCGGACAGATGCACATTCTTGCCGATCTGCGCGCAGGAGCCGACCGTCGCCCAGGTGTCGACCATGGTGCCGCTGTCGACATAGGCGCCCAGATTGACGAAGCTCGGCATCAGGACGACGCCCGGCGCGATAAAGGCCGAATGCCGGACGATGCAGTTCGGCACGGCGCGGAAGCCGGCCGCGCGCCACTGATTGTCGCCCCAGCCTTCGAATTTCGACGGCACCTTGTCCCACCAGGTCGCATGGCCCGGCCCGCCCTGGATCGGCGTCATGTCGTTCAGCCGGAAGGACAGCAGCACCGCCTTCTTCAGCCACTCGTTGACGACCCAGCCGCCGTCCTTCTTCTCGGCGACGCGGGCCTCGCCCTTGTCGAGCAGCGCCAGCGCCTCCGTGACGGCCTCGCGCATTTCGCCTTGCGTGGCCGTATTGACGGTGTCGCGCGCCTCGAAGGCGGCCTCGATGACGGATTTGAGCTGGTCCATGACTGTCCCTCTTTGATCGCGATCCGCTTCTTGGTGATGCGATGAGGCGAACTTGTCAATCGGCAGGTGCGGTCGGAGCGCCGTCGGACGCTTCGCAATGTCACGGGGACCGCTCAGGTGTCTCCGTCCCGCCGCGTGACCGGAGCAGGGGCGATCCCGGCGAGCGTGGTCTCCAGGAATTCGGTCAGATCGGCGGTCATGTGGTGGATATGCTCGGGCAACTCGGTCCACGCCGCGATCGCCTTCTGCGAGGGATGGTCGACATGGGTCGAATGCACCAGCACGGTCGACATGCCGAGCGCGTGCGGCGCCTCCAGATTGTGCGGGAGGTCCTCGAACATGGCGCTCGACCGCGGCGCGATGCCGTGCGCCTTGAGGAAGCGGTCATAAGCCTCGGGCGAGGGATTCGGGATGTACTCGCCGGCGACGATGTCGAACACCTCCTCGAAATGGTGCAGCACGCCGAGCTTCTCCGCCACCCGCTCGGCATGGCGCCGCGAGCCGTTGGTGAAGATGTATTTGTGCCCCGGCAGCCGCTCGATCGCCGCGCCGAGACGGGGCGATGCCGGGACCGGCGCCAGATCGATGTCGTGGACGTAATCGAGGAAGCGCTCCGGCGGCAGCTTGTGCTCGGCCATCAGCCCGGCAAGCGTGGTGCCGTAGCGGTAGTAATAGTCCTTCTGCACCCGCCGCGCCTCGACCAGGTCGACGCCGAGATAGTCGGATAGGAATGCCCCCATGCGCTGGTCGATCTGCACGAACAGGTTGCACTCGGACGGGTACAGCGTGTTGTCCAGGTCGAAAATCCAGGTTTCGACGGTCTGGAAACGCTTGAGATCGATGTGGCTGATCGGTTGCATCGCGACGAAAATAGGGGAGCGTCGCGGCTTTGTCATCTCCCCATCTCCCCGATGGCGGTTAGGGCCGCCGTTTGGATGGGCTGGCTCAGTGGCCGGAGTTTGGGGGGGAGCCGCAGGGGGGAAGCAAACGTAGATTGAGGCAAATTTAAGAGTGTTCCGTCCGCTCTCGCCTCTAAGCCGAAGTCGGGTAACTTCTCGCATTGGCTTTTTTATTTCTTCGTGTTCCCGGTCCGCCACGATGAGAGCGCAATAGCCGCGGAGCTCGGTCGCCGCGGACGAAGGGAGCCACGCCAAGCTTCTTCGAGAAGCGAATGGCGGCATGGTTCGCGCAAGAATCATGTCGATGGTTGCAGAAGATTGGTTCTCCGGAGAAAATTGACGGCAGGTGATTACATGAAAGAAACGCCCATCGCCCGACCAACTGCCACATTGACGCTTCCCTGCGCCGCAATCCGTGGACGCGTCTCTGTACGTATCGATTCGTGAATGATTCCCGTTTCGTCTAATTTCTAGGCAGAGCTAGAGACTGACCTCAGAACATCGCAAGGGAAGTTACGTATATGTCGCGAGTGGCCGACAGCATATTACTGTGACACTACACTTGAATGAATTTCGTTTGTGATCGAAATCAGAAGCTCGTGGCTAACTCGCGTATATCGGAATGAGAGGGAGTACAACGTGCCGCGTCGTTATGCAGTATGTTTCAGGATTGTACGGCCTCAGCGGGGCTAATATGTGTGATTTTAGTGGCGAAGGCCTAGTTTATACATCCCCTTAAGATAACAATTGCGTTGCAATTTTCATCGTCTCTTGTTTTCATTGCAATGTAGGACGATTTTATGGACCCTTCAGGATGGTTTAAGCAGCAGGTATTCGATCTGAAAAAGAATTTCCCGCTCGGCGCAACTATTGGAACGATAGGCACAATCATTGGCGTGCTGGGCGGGGGCGCGGCATTGCTTGATAGTTTCGGCGCCAACACCACAGTCCGAGAATGGGTGCTCAGTGTCACTCTTGGCCTCGTAACCGTAATCGCACTGTTTGTTCTCGCCATGAAAGAAAGACAATTCAGCCGTCATAGCAAGTACGTGGCCACCCTCCATCAGCAGGAAAAGGTTACCGAAGTTCTTCGCGATTTGCGAATATACCTCCGGCGGTTTGGTCGAGGGAGAGAGGCTCCAACCAGAGATGTTCTCGCAAAGACCAGAGTGATGGCTGGTGAAATCCTGACAATTTACTCTCAAATATTCTCTTCTTTGACCGGGACTAGGTGCAGAACCTGCGTAAAGCTACTTTATATGCCGCCATCAGAGGCCACAGAAACGTCCGTTGATGATATTTTGGTTATAACTTTCGCCCGCAACTCCATATCCTCTAATGAGGAAAGAACCCATGATGAACGCCGCGCAGCCGAAAAATTAGATAAACTTAAAGACAATAGTGACTTCGTGAGCCTCTTTGATCCGGAGAAGAGTGACAGCGGGTTTTTCCTATCCAATAATTTACCCAATGAGCGGGATTATGAAACAAGCTCTTGGAATTATCGTACGAATATTATTTCTAGTCGCAACGCGCCGAAGTCCTCCAAATGGCCATTGTGGTATAAATCAACGATTGTCTGGCCAGTGCGCCGAGACCGGAATGAAGAGCTAGGAATTGAGAATACGGTTTGTCTCGGGTTCGTGACTGTCGACAGCGAGCTTACCGATGTATTTACCTCAGAGCACGTCCAGCTAGGGAAGATGCTCGCAAACTCCTTTTATCCGATTTTGGATCAATATGTTAATTTGGACGAATTAGTTACTATGCAGCCAGAAGAGGCGGTTGCTGTCGTGACGCCGAAATTGATTGCAGCTCAGACAGGAGAGAAGAGATGACCTCGGATGTGAAAACCAAGCGAGGGGCCTCATATTCGATTTCTCATGTACGAAGAAGTGGGCAATCAAATCAGCATTTTGTTACTATTACTCGCAATGGTAAGGTTGTTGGCGAAGTAGAGATTAAGCCCACATCGTCCAGTGTCGACCGATTGGGTGCGCCCGAGAAGGCGCCAAGCAAAGTAGATTAAATTTAGTTTAAACACGCTCTGTATAGCCGGTCCCTTAACTGCCTACGCGACCGCTTCCAAAGGTCTTCGGTGGTCCGTGTTTAGTCGGTACCCCGATTGGCTCAACGCTGACATGCCGAGAAGAGGCGATTTCTGCTCGCACCCGCTCAGCAGACATCAACGCTTGGGAGCAACAGCCCAGCCTTACCCCCGCACAATCAGCGTCCCGGCCCCGTGCCGCGTAAACAGCTCGATCAGCACCGAATGCGGCACCTTGCCGTTGATGATCACCACGCCATCGACGCCGGCCTCGACCACGTCGATGCAGCCCTCCACCTTCGGGATCATGCCGCCGGTGATGACGCCCTCGGCGATCAGCGCGCGGGCTTCGGCGACGGTCAGCTTCGGGATCAGCTCGCCGTTCTTGTCGAGTACGCCGGGCACGTCGGTCAGCAGTAAGAGGCGCTTGGCCTTCATCGCCGCCGCGAGCGCCGAGGCGAAGGTGTCGGCGTTGATGTTGTAGGTGGTGCCGTCGCGCGAGGCGCCGATCGGGGCGACCACCGGGATCAGATCGCCCCCGGCGATCACCTCGACGATGCGCGGATTGACCTCCTCCGGCTCGCCGACGAAGCCGAGATCGATCACGCGCTCGATGTTCGAGTTCGGGATCGCGCACGCGCCGCTCCAGCTTTTTCGCGATCATCAGATTGGCGTCCTTGCCGGAAATGCCGCAGGCCCGGCCGCCGGCACGGTTGATCGCCGCGACGATCTGCTTATTGATCGAGCCGGCCAGCACCATCTCGACGATTTCGACGGTCGCGGCGTCGGTGACGCGCAGCCCGTCGGCGAACTCGCTCTTGATCTGCAGCTTGTCGAGCAGGCGGCCGATCTGCGGCCCGCCGCCATGGACGACGATGGGCTTGACGCCGGATTGCTCCAACAGCGTGATATCCTTGGCGAAACAGTCGGCGAGCGCGGCATCGCCCATGGCGTGTCCGCCATATTTCACCACCACGACCTCCTGGTCGTAGCGCTGCATGTATGGTAACGCTTCAGCCAAAATCGCGGCGTGGGCGTGCGGGCTCATCGGTGCGTCTGGCGGGGTGGCTGGCGTATCCATTGATCCTGCTCGAAAAACTTGCAATCGCGCTTTTTTATAGCGTCTCCGGCTCCACGCATAAACGAATAACGTCTTTGCCCAATTGTGGCCCTAAAGACCTTTCGATCCGGCCACAATTAAGCTATTTGAGGGGTGAGCGTTCACACTTTGTTAACCCCCTGGGAGGGAGGCGTGGCCGAGACATCGGAATTCATGACCGATCTGCCACAATCGTCCTACTTGTCTCTGTCGATCAAGCGGGCGATTTCGGCCGCCCAGCAACGCTCCCACCGCTACGTCACGCTCGAACATCTGCTGCTCGCCCTGCTCGACGATCCGAGCGCCATCGAGATCCTCGAAGGCGTGCGCGCCGACATTCCCGGAATTCGCGTCGCCATCACCGAGACAGTCAACCGCAATCTGGCGACGCTCTACACGCCCGGCGAGTTCGATCTGCGCGCCAGCTATAAGGTCGAGCGGGTGTTGCAGACCGCCTCCGACGATGCCGAGCGGCTCGGCTGCGGGGACCTTGACGCCGCTTTCGTGCTGGCGGCGCTGTCGCGCGAGACCGACAACCCCGCCGCCGGTATTCTGAAGCGCAACGCCTTCACCTACACCGGCGCCGTCACCTGGCTCTACTCGAACCGCGGCATGTCGTTCAGCTCGCGCGCCTCCCGTGCCAGGGATCAGGCGGCGGCCGAGGCCGAGGCGGGTGCAGCGCCAGCCGCCCCGCCGGAGCCCGCGCCGCAGGCCGCGTCCGCGGCGTCGGCGGCCGACGAGCCCGCCGACGCCAAGGCGACAGCCCCGGCGGCTGAGCCGATCGTGCTGGACGAGGCGGATGAGCTGGGCGAGGCGGAAGCCGTCGACGAAGAGCCGATCGAGCTGGACATCGAGGTCGACGACGATCGGACGGCGGTCGCCCAGCCGCGGCCGGCGCCGGAACGGCGGGACACCGAGCCCGCCGCGCGGACCATGCAGCCGGCACCCCGGCCGCCGCAAATACCGCCCGGCCCGCAGGCGATGCCGCAGCGGCCGCCCCGGCCATTTTCCGCCCGGCCGGCCGAGTATGAACGCCCTCACGCCAACGGGTTCGAGGAGCGCAAGGGCCCAGGCGGCGGATCGGGTGCACATCCGGTGCCTCTTCGCGCGCCCAGGCGGCCGGACCCCGATTTCGGTTTCCGCGACAATGCGGCGACGGCCAGAGCGCTTCCGCGCCGCACCGAGCCGCAGGTGCCGCCGGCGAGCCGGCTGGAGGAAATGCGCGTCGGCGCGGCGCCCGCCAAGGCTCGCTCGCAATTGCCGGTGCCTGCAGCCGCGCCGCCACCGCCCGCTTCGGCGAAGAAAAAGCGCGGCCGCAAGCGGGACGAGCCCGTCGCCGAGGCGCCGCGCGGGACCGCCGCCGACCGAGCACGCGCCGCGCGTGCCCGGCGTCCGCTCCGGCCGCATGAGGTCGTGCTCGGCCGTCTCATCGAGAACATTCCGCGCCGGATGCGCGCCGCCGTCGCCGAGCGCATCGAGGTGCGGATCTCGCGCGAGGAAACGCAGATGCTCTCGCGCGGCATGGAGGGGCAGGCGCAGCCCGTGCGCCATGACATCACGATCACGCAGACCATGAGCGTCGCCCTGCGCGCGCCGGACGGCGGCTTCACCATCGAGCCGCTCAGCCCGGAAACGCAATGGATCTTCGAGCGGCCGGACGAGGCGGAGACCTATGGCCGCTGGCGCTGGGTGGTGACGGCCGATCACCCCGGCCAACGCCGGCTGCAGCTCATCATCGCCGCGCGCAGCATCGGCCACAACGGCATCGTCGGCGACACGGCGCTGCCGGACCAGGTGATTACGGTTAGTGTGCGGACGAACTATTGGCGCAGCCTTGGGCGCGGCCTGCAATGGATCGCGGCGATGCTGGTCGGCGGGGTGCTGACCGAGCTTGCCATGGTCGGCCTGCGGATGTTCAGCCAGTAGCCGGGCCGGCGCGGGGCTTGGATCAAGATCATTTCACAAGGAAACGATCATGATCGATATCCTTTCGCGCGCGCGACTTTTCCGGGAAAGCCGTTTTCCATCCCCATCTCCACGGGACACGCATCCCTGACCGTGCTCAGCTCAGCTTCAAATTGGGAATACGCCTGATCGACGTAAGGTCGCCGTGGGTCTCCGCGATCCGCTCGATGGCGCGGCGGACAGGCTCCACCACCACTTCCATCTGATGCCCGCTGGCATGAAGCATCCACTCGGCAGACTGGACGATGCCGACATGGCCGCGCCAGAAGATCAGATCGCCGCGCTGGAGCTTGTCGAGGTCCGGCTCGGCGATGGACTTCGCCAAGCTCGGCCTCCTGCATGTCGCTGTCGCGCGGGCATGTCATGCCGGCGGCCTGCATCGCCACCTGGACGAGGCCGGAGCAGTCGATGCCGAGGCTCGACCGTCCGCCCCAGAGATAGGGCGCGCCGATCAGCCGCTCGGCGAGGCGGACGAAGTCCTTGCCCTTTTCCTCGATGGGCAGCAGGTGCCCGCTGAACACGAAGCCGCCGCGCGACAGCTCGACGAAGCGTCCCTCGCGGCCGATCACCGTGACCTTGGCGTCGAAGCTGAGCCGCGTGATCGGCGGGCGCTTCATGTCGGGCGCGGGATAGATGAAGGTGCGCGCGCGCGCTCACCCAGTGGGTCGGCTCTTCGATGATGGCGGAGAGGTTGTCGATCGGCATATAGCCGACATAGCCGTCCTGTTCGAGTTGCACCCAGGCCCAGCCCTCGGTGATGTCGTAGATGGTGCCAAGCTCGCCGAACAGTCCTTCGGTGAGCAGTGGGGCGTCGAAGCGGGGCACGATCCGCACGGGCGCGGCGGAGCCGACTACCTGGCGCAGCTCGCCCTGCACGTAGCGGGCGGCCTGGACCCTGTCCTTCAGCGAGGCGGCGGCCAGGTCCTCCCGGTAGACGTGCCGGCGCGGATCGAGTTTGGCTGCGTTCATGCTTTTGGAAACATCCCTCTCAAATGATCGAATACCGCGCGGGCGCATTGCGGTTCGCCGCCGACGGGTTTTCCCGGTTGCGGGCGTGGCACCCAGCCATAAATATCGAAATGGGTGTAGGTCCTGGCGGCCTTGACGAAGCGCTTCAGGAACAGCGCCGCCATGATAGAGCCCGCAAACGGTTCGGAATAGATACTGTTGATGTCGCCGGTGCGGCTGTCGAGGAGCTGATCGTAAGGCTGCCAGAGCGGCATCGGCCACATCGGGTCGCCGAGCCGGCGGCCGGTCTCGGTCAACGCATTGGCGAAAGCGGCGTCGGTCGAGTAGACCGGCGGCAGATCCGGGCCGAGCGCGACGCGCGCCGCACCCGTCAGCGTGGCGAAGCTGATGACGTGGTCCGGCTCCTCCTCGTCGGCAAGCGCCAGCGCATCGGCGAGCACCAGCCGGCCCTCGGCGTCGGTATTGCCGATCTCGACATTGAGCCCGCCGCGGCTCGGCAGGATATCGCCCGGACGGAAGGCATTGCCGGAAATCGAATTCTCCGCCGCCGGGATCAGCAGGCGGAGCCGGATCGGCAGCCCTTCGCCCATGATCATCGCCGCGAGCGACAGCGCCGCCGCCGCGCCGCCCATGTCCTTCTTCATCAGCAGCATGCCCGATCCCGGCTTGATGTCGAGGCCGCCGGTGTCGAAGCAGATGCCCTTGCCGATCAGCGTGACCTTCGGCCCCTTGCCGTCGCCCCAGCGCAGATCGATCAGGCGCGGCGCGCGGGTGCTGGCCCGCCCGACCGCGTGGATCAGCGGGAAATTCTCCGCCAGCAGGTCGTCGCCTTCGATGACGCGGAACCCGGCGCCGTAATGCCCGGCGACACTGCGTGCCGCCTCGGCAAGCTCGGCCGGGCCGAAATCATTGGCGGGGGTGTTGATCAGGTCGCGGCCGAGCCAGGTGGCCGCGGCGATGCGGATCACGCGCTCCAGATCGGCGCCGTCGGGCAGGCTGAGCCGCTTGATGCCGTTCTTGCCGTTGGCGTGGTAGCGCTGGAAGGTGTATTGCCCGAGCGCCCACGCGATCGCGGCAAGCTCGCCATCGGCCGGCGTCCAGCCCAGCCGATAGTCGCCCTTGGGCAGCAGCGTCGGCAGGCCGCCGGCGAAAAGCGGATGCGTTGCGGGCGACTGGCGCTCGTCCGATCCGGCGACCACACCGTCGAGGCCGTTCCCGCCAGGAAGCGGCGCCCATGTGCCGGAGGCCGCCTTGAAATCCAGGGTTTGCAGCCAGGCCCGGTGATCGGGTGAAATCTCTTGCGGAAGGCTGATATTGTTCCTAACGGTCTCGGCGAGCCAGACCGGACAAGCCGCGTCCTGAGCGCCCGGCTTGAGAAACAGGGTCGCAATTCGGTCGGAGAGGTCTTTCAATGTTGGCAACATCTTAGCTTCTTTGCAGCGATTCTTCGGGGTTTGGGTCAATTTTAGTCGATTGTGAGGCGGAGATCGGGTCTATGAACGTGAATTACCAGTTGATCATCGGCGATAAGAACTATTCGACCTGGAGCCTGCGCCCCTGGCTGGTGCTGACGGCATTCCAAATTCCATTCGAAGAGACGCTCGTCCGGCTGCGCCGCCCAGAGACCAGGGCGGAGATCCTGCGCCACTCCCCATCGGGCAAGGTGCCTGCGCTGAAAGCGGGCGATCTGCTCATCTGGGACAGTCTTGCGATTATAGAGTTTTTGGCTGAACACTATCCAAACGCCGGACTCTGGCCGTCGGACGCGGGGGCGCGGGCGATCGCGCGCTCGGTTTCGGCCGAGATGCATTCCGGCTTCGCCGACCTGCGCAACATATGTCCGATGGACTTCGTCAATGTGTACGCCTTCCCCGACGCCAGCGACGGCCTGCTGAGGGACATCGCCCGGATCGTCGAAATCTGGACCGATTGCCGCCGCCGCTACGGCGCAGGCGGCGAATTCCTGTTCGGCGCGTTTTCCGCCGCAGACGCGATGTTTGCGCCCGTTGCCAGCCGGTTCACGACCTATCAGGTCGACCTCGCCCGCTTCGGCGACGACGGCACCGCGGCCCGGTATCGCGATACGATGATGGCCATGCCGGAAATGCGCGCCTGGGGGGAAGCGGGCCGCGGGACGCTCTGGTCCGCTCCGCCTTCCGCGTCCTGAACCTGCGCGGTCCGCAATAAAAGCGCCGCCGGCACGCTATTCTACTTATTTCAACTTGGCGGCGAATTTTCTTAATAATTTCAAATTTTTAGGATGCTTGACGCATGCGGACAATTTTACGGTCCTGCGCGCTCATTTCCGTGCTGCCGACCATGCTTGCCGCATGTGACGGCGGCACGTCGCGCAACACCACATCGGCAGCGGCGCCGCGCGGCCAGCTCGTCGAGAACGCCGCTTCTTCCTCCGCGGACGAGGCTCTGACCCTTGCCGCCTCGCTGGCCGCCTCCGGCGCGAACCAGCAGGCGCTCGCCGTCCTTGCCGGCGCGCATCGCCACTTTCCCTCCGACACGCGCATTCTCTCCGCCTATGGCCGTCAGGCGGTGGTGTCGGGGCAGGACGAGCTGGCCACGGAGCTTCTGCAGCGTGCGCTGGCCGCCGATCCTGCCGATTGGCGCGCGCTTTCGGCGCAGGCGGTGCTGGAGGGACGTCAGGGCCGGTTCGGCAATGCGCAGCTCGCGCTCGGGCAGGCGCAGTCGCTCTCCGGCGGCAACGCGGCGGTGCTCAACAATCTCGGCATGAGCTATCTGCTCGATGGCAACGCTAAGGAGGCGGCGGCCATGTTCCGCCGGGCGCTGATCGCTCCCGACCTGAAAGCCGCCCATGCGGCCCGGATCAAGCGCAACCTTGCGGTTTCGCTGGCGGTTGCGGGCGATTTCGAGACGGCCGAGCGGCTGGCCGGCGCACCGCTGCCGCCGTCACTGCGTCACGCAAGGCGAGAGGCGATCGCCCGTTTCATGGGGATCGGCGCGCTGCGCCAGGCATCGCGGTCGGGCTGGACGGCGCAGTTGGCCGATGCTTCGAGCCTTGGCCGAGATCCTTTGCGATAAAGCCCGCCCCGTCCTTGTGCAGCGCTTCGTTGGCCTGCATCAGCGCCGGCGCCAGAATGATCGTCAGCAGCACCGGCAGGAAGAACGCCACCAGCGGCACGGCCAGTTTCGGCGGCAGCGCGGCGGCCTTGCGCTCGGCCTCGGCAATCCGCGCCTCGCGG
The DNA here is from genome assembly GCA_963727575.1 of uncultured Alphaproteobacteria bacterium. Lineage (GTDB taxonomy): Bacteria > Pseudomonadota > Alphaproteobacteria > Rhizobiales > Rhodomicrobiaceae > JAHQVI01. The sequence goes on along the minus strand of CAVSIA010000009.1, from coordinate 58,958 downwards.
CCATCGCGCGCGGCGGCGGCGAGTGCCTGGCCGATCGAGGTGCCGTAGCGTTCCGCCTGGACGAGGGCGGAGGTGATCAGCCTGACCGCGGGCAAGCCGATGCGCTCGCCGAGATTGGCATAGGCCCGCCACCTTACCGGAAGATAGGACAGCTCGGCCATGGTCAGGCTGAGCTCCTCGGCCAGCTCGATGGATTGCGGTGAGATGTCCTTGGTGACGCGGGCGAGGGCGGCCTCCACGGACATGCCGGACTGCACGCAGATCAGCAGAAGGTCGAGCGCATCGGGGAAGGCGCGCAGAATGGTTCGCTGCCGGCGTGCGATCAGCCGGTCGAGAACGAGGCGCGGAAGGCTGTAGCCGACCGCCGCCGCGGCAACGCAGATCGCCAATGCCGACGAATGGCCCATTCCGCCGCGGCGATAGCCCAAGAGCGGCGAATGCGGCCAGGAGAAAAGCGGCCGGCGTCGCCGCGCGCAGGAACAGGAACGCCGTTTCCGCGCCGTGGCTTCGGAAGCCGGCCATGCCGAGACGCGCCGCCAGTTCGCCGCCCGGCTTGCGGTCCTCCGGCCTCAAACGCCGCGCCAGCCGGGCGAGCAATCCGGTTTCGTCCTTGCGCACGGAGCGCTTGTTGCGGATGGCGAGATCCTTCAGGCGGCGGTTGCGCAGCCGGTCGCGTTCACGGGCGACACCTCTCAGCCGTTCGAGAAGTCGGGCATTGGGCGGCTCCGGCATCAGCAGTGCGATGATCGCGGCGAAAGCGGCAATGCCGGCCAGCACCATCACCACCGTCCTGTCGTTCAACAGCTCAGCACCCATCGGCGAACCTCATACGTCGATCCGCGACATGCGGCCGAGGACCAGGAAGCCGCCGAGCAGCCAGATCCCGCAGAACGCGGCGACGCGGCGTCCATCGGGATCGGACCAGAGGAAGGCGACATATTGCGGAGCGAATGCCGCGGTGGCGCCGATGACCAGGAAGGGCAGGCAGCCGATCAGCAACGCCGAGGTGCGTCCCTCGGCGCTGGCGATGCGGATTTTCGAGGCGATCTTTTCGCGGTCCCGCAGCACGCCGGACAGATTGGCGAGGGCGTCGGTCAGATTGCCGCCGGTCTGGCTTTGGGCCGACATGATCATGACGAAGAAGCGCACTTCGGGGACGGGCATGGCGAGGCCAAGCTTTTCCATCGCGGCGGGCAGCGGCACGCCGGCCCGGAGCTGGGCGACGATCTGCCCGAATTCGTCCCGCACCGGGGGCGAGGCGTCGCTGGCAACCATCCCCAGGCAATCCATCAGCGATAGCCCGGATTTGGCGCCGCGCACGATCATATCGACCGCCGGAGCAAACGCGTTCAGGAACGCCTGCCGGCGGCTGTTGCGCGCGCATGGTGAGGTAGCGCTGCGGCAGGATCCAGGCATTGATGAGCGCGGTTGTGGCCGCCGTCGGGGTGGAAAGGCCAAGCAGATGTGCGGCGATGAAGATCGCCCCGGCCAGCCCGGCGCAGGCCGCCAGATAGAGGCGGGACGACCATTGCAGGCCGGCGGCGGCGAGGCGGGCGTCGAGCTGCGAGGTGCGGTTGGACTTGCCGTGCTGAAGCACCGATTTGAGCGCCGCCTCCTGGGCGCGCCGGACGGAACGCGTCGCCGTGACCGCGGTTTCGGGCGCGGCCCTTCAGCAAGGCTTCGAACACCGCGCTTCGCCGCTTCGACAGGGGCGGGCGGAACAGCACCGGATAGAAGGCCGCGCAGATCAACGCCGCCGCGCTGACCGCCGCGAGCGCCTCCGCCAGTACCGCGCCGAGCCCGGTCTCAGCCATAGGCGCCCCCGCTTTTCGACGCCGCCTCGGCGCGCTCGGCGGCGGCCAGCGTTTCGGCAAGCCGCTGCTCCAGACCGAAATAGCGGGCGCGTTCGGTAAAGCGCGGGCGCGAGATGCCGGTGAAGCGATGGCGGCCGATCAGCCCGCCATCGGCGTCCTCGCCGAGCACCTCGTAGCGCATCAGGTCCTGGACGATGATGATGTCGCCCTCCATCCCGATGACCTCGGTGATGTGGGTGACGCGCCGCCGCCCGTCGCGCATCCGCGAGACCTGGATGATGACGTCGACCGCGCCGACGATCATCTGCCGGATCGCGCGCGAGGGCAGGGTGAAACCGGCCATCAGCACCATGCCTTCCAGCCGGTTCATCGCCTCGCGCGGGGAGTTGGCGTGCAGCGTGCTCATCGAGCCGTCATGGCCGGTATTCATCGCCTGAAGCAGATCGAACGCCTCGACGCCGCGCACCTCGCCGACGATGATCCGCTCCGGGCGCATCCGCAGGCAGTTGCGCACCAGATCGCGCATGGTCACGGCGCCTTCGCCTTCGAGATTGGGCGGGCGCGTTTCCAGGCGCACGACATGGGGCTGCTGCAATTGCAGCTCGGCGGCATCCTCGCAGGTTATGACGCGCTCGTCGGGCGAGATGTGTCCGGTCAGGCAGTTGAGCAGGGTGGTCTTGCCCGAGCCGGTGCCGCCCGAGATCAGCACGTTGCAGCGGCAGCGGCTGACGATTTCCAGAATGGTCCGCGCATCGGACGACAGCGAGCCGAGCCGGACCAGCCGGTCGAGCGTCAGCCGCTCGCGGCGGAATTTGCGGATGGTGAGGGCTGGGCCGTCGAGCGCGAGCGGGGGAAAGATGATGTTGACGCGGCTGCCGTCGGGGAGGCGCGCGTCGCAGATCGGGGTGGATTCATCGACCCGGCGTCCGACCCGGCTGGCGATCCGCTGGCAGATATTGGCCAGCTCCTGATTATGGGCGAAGCGGATCGGCGCGGGAAGCACGCGGCCGTCGATCTCGATATAGCATTCGCGCGCGCCGTTGATCATGATGTCGGTGATGCCGTCCTGCGCGAGCAGCGGCTCCAAGCGGGCCGAAGCCGAGCACGTCATTGCAGATTTCCGTCAGCAACTCGTCCCGTTCGACGGCGGTGAGCGCGGCCGGGGCAAGGCTGAGGATCTCGCCGGCGACCTCGCCCAGCTCCTTGCGCGCCTCGGCCGGCGGCAGTTTGGCCAGAGCGCCGAGGTCGATGCTGGCGAACAGGCGCTCGGAAACCTGCTGCTTGATCTCGTAGAACTTTCTCCGAGGGGATGAAGCCGCGGCTCATGGTCGAGGCCGGCCTGGCTGAAGCGGGCAGGCGGCATGGCGGATGCGTGCGGGGCCGGCTCACGCCGCAACGGAGCGGCGGGCGCGGCCGCTTCCGCCGGGACGGCACGGGCCGGTTGCAAATTGCGTTTGCCGAACATCGAGTGCCTCACCCAGCCAGCTTGCGGCTCAGCCGATCGATCAGCGGCCGGATCAAACCGCCGTCCTCGCCCCGCGACGGCGCTTTGCCGCCCATCGTTTCCGCGAGCGCCCGGAACAGCTCCAGATGGCGCGATTTCGGCGCGGTCTCGCCGATCATCAGGCCGTTATTGGCGGCGGTGCCGAAGAGCTTGCGCATCGAAGCCGATCACCGAGCTCGGCTCCAGATCCACGGCGTTGGCGAAATCGCCGGTTGCGAAATCTCCGGCCGGCGCGGCATGCCCACCTTGTTGAGCACCAGGATCGGCGGTTTGCCGGTTGCGCGGACGGCGCGCGCGGTGTCGATCAGATTCTTGGCGTTGCGCAGATTGGCCAGATCCGGCTCGGCGGTGATCACGATGTCGTCGGCCTTCTCGAACAGAGCGCGGGTCCAGTCACGCCATTCGCGGGCAGATCGAGCATGACGAAGGGCACCATCTGGCTGAGCAGCTCGACGAGCCGCAGCGCGTCGTCGGCCTGAATTTCGGCGTCGGTCGTCGAGCGCGTAGGAGGCGGTCAGCAGTCCGAGCTGATCCGAGCATTTCGACAGCAGGTTGGTGATCATCGCGGTATCGAGCCTGTGGCTCGCCGCCAGCGCTTCGCAGAGCCCGTGGCCGGCGTCCTGGTTGAAATCGAGCCCCAGCGTGCCGAATGCCAAATCGAAATCGGCGATCACGGTCTCGGCGCGCATCAGCTCGGCAAACACCCAGCCGGTGTTGTGGCACACCGTGCTCGACCCGCAGCCGCCTTTCGCGCCGATGAAGGCGATCACCCGGCCCAGCGCCTCCGCGGCCTCGCCCTTCAGCGCTGCGGCGATGCATTCGCCGAGCTGGGTCGCATCGACCGGCGCGACCAGATAGTCGCTGATATCGCGGCGCATCAGCTCGCGGTAGAGCAGCACGTCATTGATGTGGCCGATGACGACGACCTTGCTGCCGATGTCGCAGACCTCCGCCAGCATCTCCAGATCGGCCAGCATGGCGGGTGGCGTCGAGCACCGATTCGACGACGATCAGATCCGGGCTCTGGCTCTGCTCGTAGGTCGCGCGGGCCGCATGGACGCCGCCCATGCGGACATTGAACTCGATGCCGGAAAAGCGCCGGTTCGCCGCGATGCTCGCTGCGGTCTCCGCAGTCGCTGCGTCTTCACAAAAGAGATGCACCTGCGCCCGGCCGGCCATCGGCGTGCCGCGCGGGCGGGCTTTGCCGGCGGATGGCGGTTGCCCGGGAGCATCTGGTCCTGGCGTGGTCGGTCCGGTCATTGCGTGCCCCCTTTGCTGTCGGATGCGCCTGGCGCCGCCGCGCTCGATCGCGCCGCGCCGGCCTGGCTTTGCGCATAGCTGCCGATGACGCTGTCGCGGCGCGTGGCATCGCGCGGTCCTTCGCGGCGCGCCAGATAGAGATCATCAGGATTTCGCGGCGATCGCGGCAAGATTTGTGCGCGTGGCGCAGCCCGCGCCGCCACGATGACGCATCCAGCGGACCGGCCTGGCAATGCGGTCCCGCGTCGGCGAACATGTCGCCCTCGGCGAAATCGCCGGCGCAACCCGCCAGCGACGCAAGCGACAGGACGGTGGCGGCGACGAGACAGCGCCGCGCGGTTTTTTCCGATGTGTTCATGGCGATCTCCCGCCTCCTTATTCGACGATGAAGCCGAAGCCGGTATCGCCCGGCCCATCCGCCGCGCTTTGCGCCGCGAGCGTCGGCTTGCGCCGCCGGCGTCGCCGGGCGTCGCCAGCGCCTGGGCATCGGCGGGGCGAACCAGCATCGGCGTGACAATGACGACCAGCTCGGTTTCGGACCGGGTGAACTCCTCGCTGCGGAACAGCGCGCCGATCACCGGCAGCGATCTGCAGGCCGGGCAGCCCGTCGACATTGCGCCGCGTCTGCGAGGAAATCAGCCCCGCCATGACCAGCGAGCCGCCGCTCGGCAGCTCCAGCGTGCTGCTCGCCCGGCGGACGCGCAGCGCCGGAATGGCGATCTGGTTGACGGTCACGGCGCCCTCATTGGTCAGCTCGCTCACCTCGGTTGCGATCTGCAGGCTGATCCGCCCCTCGGACAGCACCACCGGCGTGAACGACAGCCCGACGCCGAACGGCTTGAAGCTGATCGTCGTGCCGTTGCTGTCGCTGCCGACCGGGACCGGATATTCGCCGCCCGCGAGGAATTTCGCGGTCTCGCCGGACACCGATGTGAGGTTCGGCTCGGCGAGGGTGCGCGCCAGGCCGTTGCGCTCCAGCGCCTGCAGGATGGCGTCGACCTGGAGCTTGCCGTTCCGCCAGCCGAGCGCGGCGGTGCTGCCGGCGCCGGGGCCGTCTAGCGTACCGGTCACCGGCAGATAAGGCAGCGCCGCGGCCGCAGCGCCGGTCAGCGGGAACGCCGCCTCGGCCATCTTCACCACGGTGACGCTATTGGTCGCCAGCGCCTGGCGGATGTCGACCCCGAGCCGCTGGATCACGCTGCGGTTCATCTCGACGACCTTGACCCGCAGCAATACCTGCTCTTTCGCCTCGACATCGAGCATGTTCAGCACCTGGTCGCGGTTCGACACGAAGCGCCCGGCAATGTCGGCGATGCGGGTGGAATCGAGCGGGCTGCCGACGCGGCCCATCACCACGATGTTGTCGTTGATCGCCTCCAGCCGGACATCGGCGCTCGGCATCAGCCGCTTGATCAGCGCCGTGACCTGGCTCAGATCGCGCTCGACGCTGACGTCCAGCGTCAACAACTGCCGGCCGCCGCGTCCGACGAAGCTCGCGCTGGCCTGGCCGATCTTGCGGCCGAGCAGATGCACCCGGCGCGTGGAGCGCACCACCGCCTCGACGACGTCGGGATCGGAGATGATGACTTCGCGCACGTCGTCCGGCAGTTCGATCAGCGTCGACTTGTTGAGCCCCACCGTCACCGCCCGTTGTGTTTCGGCCCGGTCGGCGAGGCTGGCGCGGATCTCGGTGAGCGCCGGGTCGCCCGCATGGGCCGGGGGCGCCGCCATCATGAACGGTACGACGAGCGCGATGATCCGTCCCAGGACGATGGTGAGAGTCGATAAGGTCGATTTCATCGCAGTCCCCCTGCCAGTGCCGGCGCGGCGGATCGCCGGCCAAATCTCAATACGCCCACCACCTGCTGCGGCTCGGCGTCCGCTTCGACGGTCGATGGCGCCGTCGCCCAGCCCGGCAATGTCGGACGTCGGAATCAGCGCCAGCGAAATCTCGCCGGCCGAGCGGGCGCTGGCGACGATGCGCGCCTGATCCGGCGTCAGCTCCAGGGTCGCGGTGCGGGTGTCGGCGCTTTTTTCCCGCATCTGCATCGAGTGGCCGATCGCGAGCACCTTGACGCCGCGCAGCAGCGTCCGGGTTGCGGGGCGGGCAGCGTTCCTTTCGGCGGCGCCGCGCGTCCACATCACGTCGACCCGGTCATTCGGCTGGATCAGGCCGCCGGCCGCGCTTTCCTCCCGGACGGGAACCGCGACGCCGCGCCTCCCCGGTGCGATCAGCGCGGCGAACGCGCTGCCCTGGCCGGCGCGGATGAGCTTGGCATCGGCGACGGGTTCGCCTTCGATCAGCGGCGCGCGTGCAACCCCCGGCTGGAACTCCGGTGCGGCGCTGCCGGGGCGGCGGTGAATGGCGGCGGCGGGAAGCGCGGCGGCGGGCCAGGGCTGCCAGCGCAGATCGGCGGCGGCGACCGTCTCGCCAGCGGCGACAGCCCGGCGCAGCACAAGAACTTCCACCGGCGGCGGCATGATCTTGCCCGGTGCCGCAGGCGGTTTCGTCATCGCCCTGCGTGCCGTCGTCGCTGCCCCGACGGCCGATCCGACCGCCAGAAGCATCACCAACCCTCGTGCCCATCGCATTCCCGAAATCCCCCATGATCCGCGAAAAGACTTTCTCCCCTCGGTGTGTCTGGAAATGGTCAATGAGAGGTTAACGAAGCGGTAGGGAGGACTACGGAAGCGGGAGCGTTGCGGCGTGGATTGCTTCGGCGCCGCATGATGTATGCGAGCAACACTGAAGCATTTACCGCCGAACATTAGGCGGTTCCCCTAATAAATTCCTGTTAGGACGCTGTGCAAATTTGGCTTTGGGATAGGTATGGGCGGGTTTTAATTATCGTTGTCGTAGGATTGCGACAAGTAAAACTCCATTTCAGTACCTCAGTATTCGTGCGTAAGAGTAATAGTACCTATGATTTGGTGTCGGTCCATAGCCGCGCGCGCCTATGCCTCCATTGGGATGGCCGGGCTTGCCGCCACCTTCACATCGGTTCAGAGCGTGGCCGGTCCGCTGGCTGACAGCGTGAAGATCGAACTTCGCGGCGAGATCCGCCCCAGTTGTGCGCTTGCGGGCGCTCCGGCCAGCCTCGATCTCGGCGAGATTTCGCAAGGCGCCGCTTCCGGCCAGACGGAGTTCACCTTTCAGCTCAGCTGCAATACCCCTTTCACCTACCGCCTCTCTTCCGTTAACGGCGCAATGCGGAATGACGAGGGCGCGGCCGGGACAGGCTTTGCCGCCGAATTTCCTTACAAGGCAACGCTGACAATCCTCGCCGACGACGGCGGGGCCCTGACGCTCGACTGCGCGGGCGCCGCCCTGAGCGAGGCGAGCGGGGGATGTCTGGCGGGGTCGGGAGACCGCACGGCGATGGGCCAGGACGCATCGTTAGCCGTGAGCTGGGGACCGCTCGAAAGCCGTCTTGACGAGCGGCCAGTATACGGACGACCTGCGCATCGCGTTCAGCGTAGAGAACTGATTTTCGGTTGCCGGGGGACAGGAAGCTTGTGGGATGAGGGATGGAGAGGCCGATGAGATAGGACGCTCAAGGGTTCATACTTCGAAGGAAATTTTGGATTGAATTGATGGGGAATTACAATGAAACGTATGCTGATTTTTTCTGCCGTTGCAGCCGCTGCCACGACGCTGGTATGCCGTCCGCACACGCGGTCGATGCGCTCTCGCATTCGGTCGGCCTTGAGGCAACCGTCTGTCGCGAACTGCACGATTTCCAACGAGCCGACGGTTTCGGAGGGCGATGACCTATCTAGCCACGACCGGAATGGTGTGTCCACGTTTACCGTTCCGATCGATCGCGCATGACGCTAAAGTCATCAAGCATGTTCTTGGCGCGCTAACATTCGCAGACGCACTTTGCAATATACCGAGCACTGTTACAGTCACCCCAGTTCGCCTCATGACGGGGGAAGCCGCCTGCACCGGATTCGACAACTGGATTCCCTATTCTGTGGAGCTAACTTGGGGGGGAGGTACGCCCATCAACTTCTATTTCAGCAGTAGAAGCCGGTCGCTCAGGAATTGCACGATGACTTCATCCTATTTTTGGCGACCTCATAATGCCGATCGAGATCAGAAACATCGATATGCCGCTAGTGAAGGGCAATATGCGGGTAGCGTAACTTTGTGGTAACCCCACATGTAGTCCGAATAAGTGCGCCAAGTTACTGCGAGGCCGCCGCTGATGCCCGCATTCGTGCGGCGTCAGCCGGCCCAGGCCATGCCGTTACATTTCAGGGATATTGTCATGTTCAGAGTCTCCCAAACGATATTTTATCCATTGGTCGCTGCCCTGTTGGCCTGCGTTCTTATGCCGTCCGCCGCCCGGGCGATGTCGGTCGAGCCGATGGTGCTCGATCTGACGGCGGGCGGCAAAGGCGCGCGCCAATCATTCAAGGTATCCAACAACGGCACCAAGGCGCTCCCGGTGGAGATCGCGGTTTCCAGCCTGGATCTAGGCCTCAATGGCGAGCAGAACGTCAAGCCTGCACCGGACGACTTTCTTGTCTATCCGGCGCAGGCGATGATCGCGCCGGGCGCCTCCCAGGTGTTCCGTGTGCAGTGGATCGGCGAGCCGGAGATCGCCAAGAGCCGGACCTATGTCTTCAATGTCGGCCAGGTGCCGGTGAAGCTGCCCAAGGGGACGAACGGCATTCAGATCGTGATGAGCTTCGGCGTCACCGTCAACGTCGCCCCTCTCCAGGGCACGTCCGACATCCAGGTGATGAGCGCCGTGCCGATTTCGGGAAAAGGCGGCAAACGCCTGGCGGCGCTGACGGTGAAGAATCCCGGCAATAAGCACGCCTATCTGACGCAATCCTCGATCCGGCTTTCCGGAGGCGGCTGGTCGGCCGAGCTGAAATCCGGAGAAATCGCGCAGAAGGTCGGGCTCGGCATCGTCCAGCCGGGCAAGCAGCGCCGCTTCGTTCTCCCGGTCGAGGTGCCGGCGAACGTGTCCAGGATCGAGGCGGCCGTCGTCTTTCACCCGGAGAGCTGAGGCCGCGGCGCAGCCTGACGGAGCGGTCCGCGGCCCCGTGGCTGTGGATTGCAGCGCGAACTGGTTTTCGATGAGACGCTCGGTTTTACCATGGTCCGACCGGTGGGGATTGGCCGATGGCGCGCCGCCTGCGCCTGCGTCGCCGCATGTCTTCTTGCCATGCCCGGCGCCGCTGCGCCATGCGCGGCGGAAGGCCGGAGCGACGCCGCGCCGGAGCCCGTCATCAATCCAACCGGCCGGGTGCTGGAAATGTCGGTGCCGATCCACTACGGCAAATTCTATCTCGGCGACATCGAGGTGAAGATCACGCCCGAGCAAGAAGTCCAGGCGCCGCGCGCCGCGCTGCTCGCAGCGGTGAAGCCGTTGCTGCGCGAAGAGACTTTTGCCCGGCTCGGCGCGGTCCCGGCGAAGGGAAGCGGCCCGGATTGTTACGCACTGGCGGATCTGCGCGCGGCCGGCTTCGATTTCCGCTTCGATCCCGGCGCCGTCGGTATCCGGTTCGAGCCGACGCTCGACCAGAAGGTGCGCGGCAATATCAGCGTTCACGCCCTCGATCGCAGAATGGCGAGCCCGAATGCCCGCCAGCCGGCCGAACTCTCCGCCTTTCTCAATCTGCGCACCGCCGTCGACTATATCGGGGAGTCGCCGTCCGGTCGTGAGGGGTTGCGGGCGCCGCGTCTCGACATGGAATCGGCCGCGCGCTGGCAGGGCGTCGTCGTCGAGGCGGAGGCGACCTACGAACCGGACGAGGTCTCCGCCTTCGGCACGTCCGGCGACGGTCTGAAACGGCGCGGCACCCGGCTGGTCAAGGATTTCGAGGAGGATGCCGTGCGCGCGAGCGTCGGCGACGTCTATCCGGCCGGCACCAGCTTTCAGTACACGCCCGACCTGCTCGGCATCTCGCTGGAGCGGAACTACTCCAAGCTCCAGCCCGGCACCAATATCCGCGCCACCAGCCGCCGCTCCTTCCGCATCGAGCGGCCTTCGAGCGTCGACGTCCAGGTCAACGGCCTCACGGTCCGCCGGCTGCGCCTCGACGCGGGTGACTACGACATCGGCGATTTGCCCGTCAGCGTCGGCGTCAACGACGTCACGCTGGTCATCGAAGACGATGTCGGCAATCGGCGGCAGCTCGATTTTTCGGTGTTTCTCGACGGCGATCTGCTCTCGCCCGACATCGCCGAATGGGCGTTCGCCGCGGGCATCCCCGCCGGCTTCGACGACGGCGAGCCAGACTATAGCAGCGCCGACATCTTCCTCAGCGGCTTCTACCGGCGCGGGCTCACCGAGAGCATGACCGGCGAGGTCCATCTCCAGGGCAGCCGCAACACGGTGATGGGCGGGGCGGGCGTGCTGTTCGGCAATGCGCTGGGCCTGTTCTCGCTGGAAGGCGCCGGGAGCGTCGAGGCGGACGGGCGCTTGGGCGCGGCGTTCGACGGCCAATATGCGCTTGCCAATATCGAAGGCGCGGACGGGCGCAAGCACAGCATCCGCCTCTCGGCCAAGGCGCGGCACCCCGGACTTCACCGCCGCCATCCCCGACACCGGCGACAGCGTGGCGGAGCACCGAAGCGCGCATAACGATCTGCTCGCCGTCTCGGCCAGCTATTCGACGGAATTGCCGTTCCGGATTTCCGCCTTCCTGTCCGGCGGCTACGGCCTCGGCTGGGAGGAGGGCAGCGACAGCTACCACGCGGACCTGACGCTCCAACGCGCGCTCGGCAGCAATCTCAATCTCGGCGTCAGCGGTGGCTATTACGCCCGCAATGGCGAGGAAGACGACCTCAGCGTGATGATGCGAATGCAGTATCGCCCGGACCGCGACACGAGCCTTGCCTCGTCCTTCGACACGCGGAGCGGACGCGCCACCGTCGCGGTCAATCAGCGGTCCGGCCAGGGGCTGGGCAGTTGGCAGACGTCGATAGACGCGACCCGCGAGGCGCCGGGACCGGGGGCGGCCGGCCGGGACGACGATTTCGCCGTCAATGGATCGGTCGACTATGCCGGCAATCGCGGCAATGTCTCTCTGTTCCAGGAGTCCCGCTTCGCCGGCATCGAGGCGCGCGATATCGACCAGCGCACGTCGCTGCGCGCCGAAACCGCGATCGCCTTCGCCGACGGTCACGTCGCAGTCGGCCGGCCGGTTTCGGACGGCTTCGCGATCGTCTCGCCCTATGCAGGATTGGCCGACAACGAAATCCGCATCGGCAAGGGCCCGGCCGGTGCGGTGGCCCATACCGACCTGCTCGGTCCGGCGCTGGTGCCGAGTGTTGCGCCCTACACGCTGAATCGGGTCCAGTTCGAGGTCGACGACCTTCCACCGGGCTACGATCTCGGCGACGGCCTGTTCGATCTGCAGCCGAAGAACAAATCCGGCTACGCCCTGAAGGTCGGCTCCAATTACACGGTGACGGCGCTCGGCACGCTGCTTGGGCCGGACGGCAAGCCGGTGGCCCTGCTGACCGGTGCCGCGCGCGAGGACGCCAATCCCGATAAGACGGTCGAGCTGTTCACCAACCGCACCGGTCGGTTCACGGCCCAGGGTCTTGCGCCGGGGCGATGGACGCTTGAGCTGGCGACGCAGCCGCCGACGCGGTTCGCGCTGACGGTGCCGCAGGACACGGTCGGCCTGTACCGCGCCGGGACGCTGAGGCCGGTCGAATGAGCGGGATCGGCAGGGTGCGGGCGATCAGGGCAATGGGCGCAGGGGCGATGCTGGCGGCGGCTGTTTTCGGCAGCAGCGCCGGTCCCGCGCGTGCCTGTTCGGCGCGGATCGTATCGAGCGCCGATGCGTCGGCTCCATATAACCCCTTCGAGGCGATCGACGTGCTGCAGTCCCGCGCCGTCACGATCGAAAACAGCTCGGCGGAGGACTGCACCTTCCAGCTCGGTTTCGAGCCGCAGGGCACAGGCGGCGGTTTCGACTACCGGATCAGGAGCGAAAGCGGCGCAACGCTCGCCGCGCCCGGCCTCGATCCGGCGGTTGCCGAACGGCTGACGAGCGGCGTCGTCCCCGCGGGGGCGAGCCACGACTTCGCCTATTCGGCGTATATTCCCGCCGGCCAGGTTCTGCCGCCGGGGAGCTTCGAGCAGCAGTTCGGGCTGACATTGACCGCGGCGCCGGGTGCTCAGCCGCCCGATGCCCAATCGGTCGTCGCGACGGGGGGACTTCCGCTCACCTGCCAGGTCGGCGAGCTGTTCGGCGTCAATATCGCCGGGGCGGGCACGCTGAAGACCGTCGATTTCGGCGAGTTGACCGAAGGCGAGAGCCAGCGCGTGATTGTCGAGGCGCGCAGCAACATCACCTTCTCGCTCGAAGCGACGTCGCTGAAAGGCGGCATGCTGGCCATGGAAGAGCCTTACCAGCAATGGCGCGTGCCTTACACGATGTCGGTCAACGGCGTGACTGTCGGCATGCCGGGAGTGATCGGGGCGTCCGCGCCGACGACGATCGCCGGCACGTCCTTCGAGCTCGGCTTCACGATCGGCGATGTTTCGGGAAAGCGCGCCGGCCTTTATGCCGACGAGATCACCATCGAGATCAAGCCGGCCAACTGAAGGCCCGCGCGCGGGACGCGAAGAAAATGCCAGCCGGCCTGTAAGCCGGGTTCTGTACGGGGCCTTACCCGCGATGACCATTCATCTGGGACGCCCATCGCTGGACGCCTCTAGCAACCAACCCGGGCGGCAGCGTGAAAACGCACCTGCCGTCACCTTGCGGCGACGGGCGAGCCGCCCCTATTCGGTTTTGCTCCCGGCGGGGTTTGCCGTGCCGCGTCTGTTGCCAGCCGCGCGGTGCGCTCTTACCGCACCCTTTCACCCTTACCTCGGACATGCCGCGGCGGTTTGCTTTCTGTGGCACTTTCCCTGGGGTCGCCCCCGCCGGACGTTATCCGGCGCCGTGTTTCCATGGAGCCCGGACTTTCCTCCGCGGGCCGAAACCCGCAGCGGTCATCCGGCCGACTGGCGACGCTGAATAAGGCAGCCGTCAAGCTTCCCGTCAAGGGCATCCAGTTAAAGCTGTTGTTCCCGGTAGAAGGTCTTGAGATCAACGCCCCAGTGTCTTTACGCCGCACCACGGTATTTTTGTCACATACTTTAGGTTTTGCCAATGATAGGATGAAAAATGGTGGGTGTTTCCAATTGTGGGATAGCCCTTATCGCTTTCCTAATGTTAATGGTGCACCTATGTGGGGTACCAGACGGTCCCTGCAACCGAGTTCCGTTTTCGGGGATCACCAAGGAAGCATAAGGCTTTCCAACAAGGACAATCGGAGGAAGTAATGAGCGCGGTGAGAGGTAAGAACCTGACGGAATGGGTGGCCGCCGCCCAGAGACTGGTTCTAAGCTCGACGAAGAATGTGCACTGCCCGGATTGCGGCGAAGCGGCGCTTCAGGTGCGCGACGTCGAATATGGCTGGGGCCACAATAAGGGCCTTGAGCGCTACCTGGTATGCTCGCATTGCGGCGCGTTCAACGCAGTCAATCTTCGCCATGCCCGTCCGTGCGACGAGGTAGCGGCCGAGGATCTTACTGCCGCGTAGGTCCGCTTGGCTTCGGCGCCGGTCTTGACCCGGCGCACAGCCTTAAGACAATAGCGCCAGTCCCAACTGCTTGCGCGCCTGTTCGCGCAGGTCATCGATCGGCCGCAGTCCTTCGGCGGTCTTGAAGTGCCAGAAGGTCCATCCGTTACATGCGGGCCGGCCCTGAATTCGCGCACCCATCTTGTGAATTGACCCCTGATCGCCCGCCAACGCCAGCGTGCCGTCCGCGCGCACCTGCGCTTTCAGCGTTGCGCCAGCGTCATAGAGCGTGGCGCCGGGTTTGATCATCCCCAGCTCGATCAGCGTTCCGAACGGAACCCGCGCCTCGTTGCGCCGCCCGCGCATGTAGCTGAGGTCGTTTTGCGGCAGCGTCTCGATCTCCGCGATACGCTCCTCGGCCGCCTTGGCATAATCCAGGTCCTGCTCGATGCCGACGAAGCGGCGGCCGAGCCGTTTGGCCACCGCGCCGGTCGTACCGGTGCCGAAAAACGGGTCGAGAACGATTTCCCCGGGGGCCGTGGTCGCCAGGATGACGCGGTATAGCAGCGCTTCGGGCTTTTGCGTCGGATGCGCCTTGCGGCCGCCGTCGTCCTTAAGCCGCTCGGGTCCCGAGCAAATCGGAATCAGCCAGTCGGAGCGCATCTGCACGTCGTCGTTGAACGCCTTCAGCGCTTCATAATTGAAGGTGTAGCGCGAGGCCTCCGCGCGCGACGCCCAGATCAGCGTCTCATGCGCATTGGTAAACCGCCGGCCGCGAAAGTTCGGCATCGGATTGGTCTTGCGCCAGATGACGTCGTTGAGGAGCCAGTAACCGGTATCCTGGAGCGCGCAGCCGAGACGGAAGATATTGTGATAGCTTCCGATCACCCAGATCGCGCCATCCGGCTTCAGGACGCGCCGGCACTCGCCGAGCCATTCCCGACAGAAGGCGTCATAGGCCGAGAAGCTATTGAACTTGTCCCAATCCTGATGAACGCCGTCAACACGGGTGTTGTTCGGCCGCAAGAGCTCGCGAGAAAGCTGCAGGTTATAGGGGGGGTCTGCAAAGACGAGATCGATTGAAGAACTTGGGATTTTCTTCAACTCGCTGACGCAGTCACCCAGAAGAATTCTGTTCGAATACGCACTTGAATAGGACTGCGACACGATCATCAACGAAACATCCAGGACGCAACATTTATACGGGACAGATACAGTCATACAGCCATTCGAGTCGGCAGGTAAAGCCGGATTGCCACGCATCCGCCTGCAACCGAAGGCTGTTGATAATAGATTTACCCTTTGATGATTAACGAGAGGTTAATTCGGCCCGCCCGCGGCCTCGCCTCTTGACACCAAGAGCCGATAAAAGGATATAAAGATATGTTTATATCGTAGGGTAGTGAGAATGCGAGGGACCGTCCCTTCGGCCGCACTGATCGACACCTTGAGAGCTGCGGGCGAGCCGACGCGGCTGCGTCTGCTCCTGTTGCTGATGCAGGGCGAGTTCAACGTCAAGGACCTCACCCAGATCCTGAGCCAGAGCCAGCCGAGGCTGAGCCGGCATCTAAAGCTCCTGACCGATGCAGGTCTGATCGAGCGATTCCAGGAAGGCAGCTCCGTGTTCTACCGGTTCTCCGAGCGCAGCCCGAACGCGATGTTGCTGCTGCCGCTGCTCGGCGCGCTCGATCCCGATGACGGCCTGACCGCCCGCGATACCGCCCGTGCCAATGCGCTCGGCGACGAGAAGAACACCGCGGCCCAGGCCTATTTCGAGACCCACGCCGCGGCCTGGGATCAGATTCGCGCCTATCACGCGCCGGAAGGCGCCGTCGAGGCGGCGATGCTCGCGGCACTCGGGCCCGGACCGTTCGATCTGCTGGTCGATCTAGGCACCGGTACCGGCCGCATTCTCGAGCTGTTCGCCGGACGCGCCGCGCGCTCGATCGGCCTCGACGTCAATCGCGAAATGCTTGCCCATGCGCGGGCGCGGCTTGCGGCCAGCGGCGTGCGCAATGCCCAGGTCCGGCTCGGCGACATCTTCGATCTTCCGCTCGAAGACGGCATCGCCGACGCCGTGGTCATCCATCAGGTTCTGCATTTCCTCGACGAGCCTGCCAAGGCCGTCGCCGAAGCGGCGCGGCTGCTGAAGCCGTCGGGCTGGTTGCTGATCGTCGATTTCGCGCCCCACGCCATCGAGGCGATGCGGAACGATTATGCCCATCGCCGCCTTGGCTTCGAGCAGGGGCTGGTCGAGGGCTGGCTGAAGCGGAGCGGCCTTCGCGCAAGCCATTACCGTACAATCAATCCCGGTACGGATGGCGAGGGCAAGCTTACGGTTTCGCTGTGGCTGGCGGCAAAGGCCGGCGCGGCGGCGAAGAACAAGCGACAAGCGGCGGAAACACTTTCGGAAGGCTAACGCATGAGCAGCACCCCACCCCATACCGGCGAAGGGTCTCACGACATCGACGTTTCGTTCGAGTTCTTTCCGCCGAAGACCGCCAAGATGGAGGCGAGCCTGTGGAGCGCGGTTGAGCGCCTCAGTCCGCTGCGGCCGAATTTCGTCTCGGTGACCTATGGCGCGGGCGGCTCGACGCGGGAGCGCACACATTCGACCGTCGCCCGTCTGGTCCGGGAAACCGAGCTGCGGCCGGCCGCGCATCTGACCTGCGTCGGCGCCACGCGCGAGGAGGTCGACAGCGTCATCCGCTCCTATTGGGATGCCGGCGTGCGCCATATCGTGGCCCTGCGCGGCGATCCGCCGGGCGGCATCGGCGAGCCCTATACGCCGCATCCGGGCGGCTACGCCAATGCCGCCGATCTCGTCGCCGGCATCAAAGCGATCGCCGATTTCGAGATCTCGGTCGCGGCCTATCCGGAAAAGCACCCGAATTCGCCGACGACGGTCGCCGACATCGACAATCTGAAGGCCAAGATCGACGCCGGAGCGAACCGCGCGATCACGCAGTTCTTCTTCGATAACGATCACTATTTCCGCTTCATGGACGCGGTGAGCGCGGCGGGGATCGACGTGCCCGTGGTGCCGGGGCTGATCCCGGTGCACAATTTCGCGCAGGTCTCCCGGTTTGCCGGCCAGTGCGGCGCGACCATCCCGGCGAGCATGGCTGAGCGTTTCGAGGGGCTCGAAGACGACGGCGAGACGACGCATCTGATCGCCGCGATGGTCGCTGCCGAACAGGTGCTGGGCCTCGCCCGGCAAGGTGTGCGCGAGTTTCATTTCTATACGTTGAACCGGGCCAATCTCGTCTACGCCATCTGTCACCTGCTCGGCATCCGTCCGCATGAGGACGGCGCCGATGAGGGCGCCTCCCAGATCAGCCGGGCAATGGCATAACGGCGACGCGCGCCACAGCGGCCCAAGCAACAAGAAAGATCACCCGCATGACTCGGCAAGACCGTATCGACGCGCTGAAAAAAGCCGCCAAGGAACGCATCCTCATCCTCGACGGCGCCATGGGCACGATGATCCAGCGCTATAAGCTCGGCGAGGCCGAATATCGCGGCGAGCGCTTCGCCGACTGGCCGTCGGACCTGAAGGGCAACAACGACCTTCTGGTGCTGTCGCAGCCGGAGATCATCCGCGAAATTCACGAAGCCTATCTCGAAGCCGGCGCGGACATCCTGGAGACCAACACGTTCAACGCCCAGGCGATCTCGATGGCCGATTACGGCATGTCCGAGCTGAGCGCGGAGATTAACGTTGCCGCCGCCAGAATCGCGCGCGAGGCCGCCGACAAATGGACCGCGAAAACGCCGGACCGCGCGCGTTTCGTCGCCGGGGCGATGGGTCCGACCAACCGGACGGCGTCCTTGTCGCCGGACGTCAACAATCCCGGCTTCCGCAACGTGACATTCGAAAAGCTGGTGGAGGCCTACAGCGAACAGACACAAGGTCTGATCGAGGGCGGGGTCGATGCCATCATGATCGAGACGGTGTTCGATACGCTGAATGCGAAGGCGGCCGGCTTTGCCGTATTGGAGACGTTCGAGAAGACCGGCGTGACGCTGCCGATCATGATCTCAGGGACGATCACCGACCTGTCGGGCCGCAACCTGTCGGGCCAGACACCGGAAGCGTTCTGGTATTCGATGCGGCATCTGAAGCCGTTCTCGATGGGGCTGAACTGTTCCTTCGGCGCCGATCATCTGCGCCCGGCCGTCGCCGAGATCGCGGGGCTCGCGGAATGCTATGTCTCGGCCTACCCGAATGCGGGCCTGCCCAACGAGATGGGCGAATATGACGAGACGCCGGATGAGATGGCGGGCAAGCTGAAGGAATGGGCGCGCGACGGGCTCGTCAACATCCTCGGCGGCTGCTGCGGCTCGACGCCCGAACACATCGCCAGGATCAAGGCGCTGGTGGAGGACTGCCCACCGCGAAAACTGGCGAAGGTGGAGCGGAAATTGCGGCTCTCCGGGCTTGAGCCCTTCGTCCACAGCTGATCGCTCGCACCTTCGCTGGTTCGGCCAGTGTTCTTATTATTAGTGGACTTTCTTGGAGGCCGATTTTGCTTTCGGAGCGGCCCTTGCAACGCGCGCCTTCTTGGCCGGAGCCTTCTTCGCGGGAGCGGCCTTGGTGGAAACGCGAGCGCCGTTCGCGGCTGCCTTGATGCGCGACTTTGCCGAGACGGGCTTCTTCGCGGTCTTGGCGATCTTTGCGGTCTTCGCCGGGCTTGCGAGCTGCGACTGCATCCAGTTGATGAAAGCGTCCCACTTCACGCTGACGTCCTTGGTGCTCTTCGCGGCGCCCTTGCTCCAGACGATGCCCTTATTGGTCAGCGCAACGTCGCCGAGACGCTTGGAGCCGTCGCCATAGACACCGAAGGCGATCGCAGCATTTTTGATTTCAAGAGCTTTCTTGCCAGCTTCGTTTTTGGTCTGCATTGTTCCGTTCCGTTTTTCTGTAGGTGTTAGCCTTGCCCGAGAGCGCCCCCCTAATTCGTGGCGTGGCTTCTACGGACGTGTTGAACACAAGTCCGTTTATCTTCGATCACGCTTAAGATCAGCTTCAGGCAGGCGGCGAAGTTTTAGCGCGCATTTTAACCAATATTGCCGCGCTCTTGCGGGCTCCGGCAGCGCAAATCGCGTTGCTGACATTCGGCCCGCCACGGAAAATCAGCAGTCCAGCGCATTAACCGCATTTACGGTTTCGCCGAGCGCCGAAAATTTTTTTTGTTTCCAGACACTTAAGTATGCCGAATTGTGCGCAGCCGTGTCAGCGGCGCCACCCGCTGATGATCGCATGGCCAGCCACCATCCAGTGCACGTCGACCTCGCGGAAACCGGCATCGCGCAGCCGGTCAAGATGCTCGGCAAGGCTCGATGGCTTGTCGACATGGTTCGGATTCTGCTGGCGGAACAGGTTCCAGTCTTCGCGCTCGAATGCGTGAAAGCCGTCGAGCGTGCCGTCGAGGGCGAGCGCCCGGCGACGCGTTTCCTCGTCCCACAATTCGGCGGAGACGCACTTGCCGGCGGCATTGGCCGGTTCCATGAGATCGGCGATGACGAGCACGCCGCCCGGCGCCAGCGCACGATAGAGGTCGGCGAACAGCGCGCGCTTTTCGTCCGTATCCAGATGATGGATGGCGAGGGATGAAACGACAGCCCGGAGCGGGCGCGAGAATTGCCGCCAATCTTCGGACGCAAGGTCGATCTGCTTCGTCGTCAGGCGCGCCGGGTCGGGTGCGCCCGCCCGCGCTTCGGCGAGCATCGTCTCCGAGCCGTCATAGGCAAGAAGCGCGGCGCCCGGCAGTGCGGTCATGATGGCGTGAGTGAGCAGACCTTCGCCGCAACACAGGTCGAGAACGGCGCCGTCCGCATCGCTCGCCGCAACGAGTGCGGTGATGATGACGGTCTGGCGCTCGCGATCCGGTACGGCATAGCGGGCAATGCCCCGATAAGTCGCGCTGTCTGTCTCGGTCCAGCTCGTCGATCCGTCGGTCATCGGCGCCTCCTGATAGGCAGGCATTCTGCCCGGCAGGAGGCGGCAAGGCCAGTCAAACCTGGCGTCAGACCCAGAGCTTGATCGCGATCGCCGCCAGTGCGCAGGCGCCGAGCCAGAGCGCCATGCGGGTCGTCCAGTTCTTTTCCGACTGCGAGGCGGTCATCCGCTCGATGGTCGAATCGTCCAGATGCAGGCCGTTCTCGCCTGCGGTCGTCAGCGCCAGCCCGGCGCGGCGCGCCTGGGCCGCAAGCTTGGGCGCATCGGCAACCAGCTCCGCCAGCGCGCCGAGCCCCTCGGCCGCCTGATTGAGCCGCGCCCGCGGACCGATCTCAGCTTCCATCCACTCCTTCACGATCGGTTCCGCCGCCGTCCAGATGTTCAGCTTCGGATCGAGCGAGCGCGCCACGCCCTCGACCACCACCATGGTCTTCTGCAGCAGCAGCAGCTCCGGCCGCGTCCTCATGTCGAACAGCTCGGTCACCTCGAAGAGCTGCTGCAGCAGCCGCGCCATCGAGATCTCCTCGGCCGTGCGGTTCATCAGCGGCTCGCCGATCGAGCGCAGCGCCTGGGCGAAGGCTTCGACGCTGTGATGCGGCGGCACGTAGCCCGCCTCCAGATGCATGATCGCCGAGCGCCGGTAATCGCGCATGAGGAAGCCATAGAGGATCTCGGCGAGGAAGCGTTTCTCCTTCGGGCCGAGCCGCCCCATGATGCCGAAATCGACGGGGACGAGCGTGCCGTCCGGCTCGACGAACAGATTGCCCTGATGCATGTCGGCGTGGAAGAAGCCGTCGCGCATGGCCTGGCGCAGAAACGAGCGGATGACGTGATTGCCGAGCGTCTCGCGGTCGAGCCCGGCGCGGTCGATGGCGGCCAGGTCGGCAATCGGGATGGCATCGACCCATTCGGTGGTCAGAACGCGCGAGGAGGTGCGCTCCCAATCGACCTTGGGCACGCGAAAGCCGGGATCGCCGGCGCGGGCAACGTTCTCCGCCATTTCCGACATGGCGGCCGCTTCCAGGCGCAGATCCATCTCCAGCCGGGTCCATTCGGCGAGCGAATCGACGACGGCCACCGGACGCAGGCGGCGCGACGGCGCATGGACGCGTTCGATCAGCCGGGCGGCGAAATAGAAGCTGTCCAGATCGCGGCGGAAGCGTTTTTCGATCCCGGGCCGCAGGATCTTCACCGCGACATCGCGCAGCGAGCCATCGGCCTCGCGCACGCTCGCCTTGTGCACCTGCGCGATGGAGGCAGCCGCAATGGGCGGCCCCGAAATTGACGAACAGCCGGTCGGTTTCGACGCCGAACGACTCGCGGATCGCGCGGTGCGCCTCGGCCATGGAGAACGGCGGCAGCTTGTCCTGCAACTCGGCAAGATCGCCGGCCAGCGCCGGTCCGATAATGTCGCGGCGGGTCGCCAGAAACTGGCCCAGCTTGATGTAGCTCGGCCCCAGCGTCGCCAGCGCTTTGGAGAGCCGCTTTTCGCGCCCCTCGGATTTGCCGCGAAACGGCGCGCTCAGCCTGCGCGCCAGACGAATCGGCGGCGGTGCATCGGGCGTGTCCGGCAGGACGTGGACGCCGTGCCAGGCGAGCGTCGTTCCCGCGCGTGCGAGCCGGACAAGATTGATGACAGCGCTGATCATGCGCGCCTTATAGCAAGGTGAGCGTAAAGAGAGAGCCTTAATCTTTGCGAAAAGAGACGAAAAGCTACGGCGTCAACGAAAAACCGATGGCCGCTCCCGTCCCTGTTAAATCCGCCAGCCGGAATGCAGTGCTGCGATGCCGCCGCTCAGATTGCGGTATTGCACGCGCTCGAAGCCGGCGGCGCGGATCATGTCGGCGAAGGGCTCCTGCCTGGGAAAGCGGCGGATGCTTTCCACGAGATAGCGATAGGCCTCGCCGTCCTTGGCGACCATTTCGCCGAGCTTCGGGATCACCTTGAAGGAATAGGTGTCGTAGACCCGGTCGAGCATCGGCATCGTTACATTGGAGAATTCCAGGCACATGAAGCGCCCGCCGCGCTTCAGCACGCGGAAGGCTTCGGCGAGCGCCGCCGGGATGTCGGTGACGTTGCGGATGCCGAAGGCGATGGTATAGGCGTCGAAGCTCCGGTCGGGGAAGGGCAGGACCTCGGCATTGCCTTGCACGAAGCGCAGCCGCTCGCCATATCGGCCACCGAGCTTGCGGCGTCCGGCGTCGAGCATTTCGCCGCTGATATCGCAGATCGTCGCCGTCGAGCCTGCGCCGGAGGCATCGAGAAAGCGGCGGGCCACGTCGCCGGTGCCGCCCGCCACGTCCAGAAGTTGCTGAGACGCCGTTTTCGAGGGCGCCAGCCAATTGATGAGGTCGTTCTTCCAGAGCCGGTGCATGCCGCCCGACATCAGGTCGTTCATCAGGTCGTATCGGTTCGCCACCCGGGCGAACACCTCGTTGACGAGGCCCTGGCGCTCGGTGGTGCCCACCGTCCTGAAGCCGAAACTGGCATTGCCGGACGAAGCGCCGCCGGCTGGAGAGTTGTTGTCATTCATGCGTCGGACCCTAGCGCGTTTGCGGCCATGCCGCTATGGTCATGCGACATTGCGAGACCCTGCGTAACAGATGCCCGAACTTCCCGAAGTCGAAACCGTGCGCCGCGGCCTTCAGCCCGTGCTCGAAGGCGCGACCTTCGCCCGCGTCGAACAGCGGCGGGCCGATCTGCGCTTCCCGCTGCCGGAGCGGTTCGGCGCCCGGCTGGAAGGGCGGCGGGTGGAAAGCCTGGCGCGGCGGGCGAAATATCTCCTCGCCACCCTGGACGACGGCCAGACCCTCGCCATGCATCTGGGCATGAGCGGGCGGTTCCTGGTCGGCACGCTGGCCGACCGCGCCGACGCCGGGATGCTCGGCGAGTTCGCGCATGAAACCGGCGGCGGCGACAAGCACGACCACATCATCTTCGAGATGAGCAATCTGGCCGTGATCCGCTACAACGACACGCGCCGCTTCGGCTATATGACGCTGGTCGGGCCTGGAGAGCTCGGCGCGCATCCGCATTTCGCCGGGCTCGGCATCGAGCCGCTGGGGCCGGACCTGGACCCCGCATTTCTTGCCCGGCGAGGGCAGGGCCGCAAACAGCCGCTCAAGGGGTTTCTGCTGGACCAGAGGATTATCGCCGGGCTCGGCAACATCTATGTCTGCGAGGCGCTATACCGTGCCGGGCTGTCGCCCGAAACGCCGGCGGGGGCGTTGGCCACGCGCGCTGGGGGCGCCTCCGCCGCGGCCAAACGGCTGGCGCCGGCGATCCGCGCAGTCCTCGAAGACGCCATCGCGGCGGGCGGCTCGTCCCTGCGCGACTATCGCAAGGCCGACGGATCGCTCGGCTATTTCCAGCACAGCTTTGCCGTCTATGGCCGGGAAGGGGAGGCTTGCGGGCGGCGCGGCTGCTCCGGGACAATTCGCCGGCTGGTCCAAAACGGCCGCTCGACATTCTATTGCCACCAGTGCCAGAAATAACGGCCCTTGCGGAGGAGACGCCCCATGAGCTTCCAGACGATCATTGCCGAGAAAAACAACCGGGTCGCCGTGATCACCTTGAACCGTCCTGAGGCGCTCAATGCGCTCAACGGCGCGATCATCGCCGAGCTGAACACGGCGCTTGACGAGTACGAGGCGGATGACGGCATCGGCTGTATCGTGCTGACCGGCTCGGAGCGCGCCTTCGCCGCGGGCGCCGACATCAAGGAAATGGAAGGCCGCACCCTGAGCGAGGTGATGATGAACGACTTCATCGCGCCCTGGGAGCGGATCGCCCGGTGCCGCAAGCCGGTCATCGCCGCCGTGCGCGGCTTTGCCCTCGGCGGCGGCTGCGAAGTGGCGATGATGTGCGACTTCATCGTCGCCGGCGAGAGCGCCAAGTTCGGCCAGCCGGAAATCAAGCTCGGCGTCATCCCCGGCGCGGGCGGCACGCAGCGGCTGACGCGCGCCGTCGGTAAGGCCAAGGCCATGGATATGTGCCTGACCGGGCGGATGATGGATGCGCAGGAGGCCGAGCGCTGCGGTCTGGTCAGCCGGCTGGTGCCCGATGCGGACGTGCTGAACGAGGCGATGAAGGCGGCGGAACAGATCGCCGGCTATTCGCTGCCCTCGGTGATGACGGCGAAGGAATCGGTCAACCGCGCTTTCGAGACAACGCTCAGCGAAGGCGTGCGCTTCGAGCGCCGCGTGTTCCAGTCGCTGTTCGGCACCGAGGACCAGAAGGAGGGCATGAACGCCTTCGTCGCCAAGCGTAAGCCGGCATTCAAGCATCGCTAATCGATCCCCGCAGAGGCAGCATGGCGGCACACACGCATCATTATAAGGTCGTCGTCGAATGGACCGGCAACCGCGGAAGCGGCACCTCCGGCTACAAGGACTTCGACCGCACGCACGAGATCTCAGTCCCCGGCGGCGGCAAGCCGGTCATTCCCGGCTCGGCGGACCGGGCGTTTCGCGGCGATGCGGCGCGCTGGAACCCCGAGGATCTGCTGGTCGCCTCGATCGCCGCCTGTCACAAGCTCTGGTATCTGCATCTGTGCGCCGATGCCGGCATCGTGGTCACCGGCTATCGGGACGAGGCGAGCGGCGAGATGCGCCAGGAGCCGGACGGGGCAGGGCGCTTTACCGACGTGACGCTGCGTCCCGCCGTGCGGCTTGCGCCGGGGAGCGATGCGGAAAAGGCGCGGGCGCTTCACAACGACGCGCACCGCATGTGTTTCATCGCCAATTCGCTGAATTTTCCGGTTCGCTGCGAGCCGGACGTCAGCGTCGAGGCTTGAGCGGGCGAACCGATGGACGATCTGCGCAAACAGATGACCGCCCTTGCCTATGAGCTGGCGATCGCCCGGCTGCAAGCCGGCCGAGATCCGCGCGAGCTTTGCCTCGCAACCACGCAATGCTTCAGCCAGGGACCGGAGGATGGCGTCATCGCCGAAATCTTCCGCCGCATCGGCGTCGGCGACCGGTTTTTCGTCGAGATCGGCGCCGGGGACGGCCGCGAGAACACCACGCGGCTGCTGCTGACGCTGGGCTGGTCGGGCATCTGGGTCGAGGGCAGCCCGGCAAGCTGCGCGGCGATCCGGAAGGATTTCGCCGCCCCGCTGGAATCCGGTCAGCTCCGGCTGATCCAGGCGATGGTCACCGCCGAGAATATTGCCGGTCTGCTCGCCGATGCCGGAGCGCCAGAGCGTTTCGACTATCTGAGCGTCGATCTCGACATGAACACCTTTTATATCTGGGAGGCGCTCGGCGGCTATAAGGCCCGCGCCGCCTGCATCGAATACAACGCCTCGATCCCGCCGAGCTGGGAATTTGTCGTCCCCTACGATCCGGCGGCGGTGTGGGACGGATCGAACGTGTACGGCGCGAGCCTGAAATCGCTGGAGCTGCTCGGCGCGAAGGCAGGGCTATAGGCTTGTGGGCTGCGACTTCTACGGGGTGAATGCCTTTTTTGTGGCCGCGGCGGAGGAGCTGTCCGAGTTCGTCGGGCCGTTCAGCGCCGAAAAGCATTATCAGGCCGCCAACTACCTGGCCCCGTATCGCCGGGGACATTGGCCGGCCGCGCCCGCCGCGACCGAATCCGCCGGACGGTCAAACGTCGTAATAGTCGCGGTACCAGGCGACGAATTTCTCCATCCCCTCCTCTGATCGGCGTGTTCGGCGCAAAACCGACATCGCGGATCAGATCGTCGACATCGGCATAAGTCGCCAGGAACGTCGCCGGCCTGCATCGGCAGGAAATTCTTCACCGCCTCGCGCCCGGTGGCGGCCTCGATGGCGGCGATGAAATCCATCAGCGCGACGGTGTTGTGGTTGCCGATATTGTAGATGCGGTAGGGCGCGGATGACGTGCCGGGATCGGGCGAGGCGGCATCCCAGGCGGGATTCGGCTCCGGCACCCGATCGGCGACGCGCACCACGCCCTCGACGATGTCGTCGATATAGGTGAAGTCGCGCGCATGCTTGCCGTGATTGTAGACGTCGATCGGCTCGCCGGCCAGGATCTTGCGGGTGAAGCTGAAATAGGCCATGTCCGGCCGGCCCCACGGGCCATAGACGGTAAAGAAGCGCAAGCCCGTCACCGGCAGGCCGTAGAGATGGGCGTAGCTGTGCGCCATCAGCTCGTTCGATTTCTTCGTCGCGCCGTAAAGGCTGACCGGGTGATCGGCATTGTCGTGCACGCTGAACGGCATATGCGTGTTGGTGCCGTAGACCGAGGAGGACGAGGCGAAAATCAGATGGCTCGGCGGAGACGGCGCGGCAGCCTTCGAGGATGTGCAGAAAGCCGGTGAGGTTGGAGGCGACATAGGCGTGCGGGTTGGTGAGCGAATAGCGCACGCCGGCCTGCGCGGCGAGATGGACGACGCGCTCCGGCCGCTCCTCCCGGAACAGCTCATCGATCGCGGCACGGTCGGCGAGATCGGCCTTTACGAAGCGGAAGCCGTTGCGCCCCTGCAGCTGGAGGAGGCGCGCTTTCTTCAGTTCGGGGTCGTAATAGTCGTTCAGATTATCGAGGCCGACCACCTCATGGCCGAGATCAAGCAGCCGTTTCGCCGTAAAGAAGCCGATAAAGCCCGCAGCGCCGGTTACCAGGATTTTCATGATGCAATTAGAACTCAGCTTAAAGAAGGCGTGCAAAGCAGTGGCGCGGAGCGCTCACCGATTGACGTCTTAAGTGACCAGTATTATACACGCAACTACGTTTCTTACCCCTCGTGGTAACGCTGACGGTCTTCGGGCGCGCCGTCGTGGCGAGAGCCGCATCAGCCATCGATCAGTTTTCAAGGTTTTAGGAACACATGGCCAATACAAAATCCGCCAAGAAGGCGGTTCGCGTCAGCGAACGCCGCACGGCAATCAACAAGAACCGGCGTAGCCGCGTGCGCACCTTTATCCGCAGGGTCGAGGAAGCCATTGCGTCGGGCGACAAGTCCGCGGCCGAAACGGCGCTGCGGGACGCGCAGCCCGAAATCATGCGCGGCGCGCAGAAAGGCATCGTCCATAAAAATACCGCATCGCGGAAAATTTCGCGGCTTTCGGCGCGGATTCGAGCGCATCTCGGCCTAGCCGATCGCGGTTTTCGCGAACTCGCAAATCACCTGTTGCATTCGTGTCACGCCCAGCATAAGCTGGGCGTTTTTTCTTTTTCCGGTTGCGGATTAGATTCTGTTTTAAATCAAGGAATTAAGAGTTTGGTAACCTTTAGCAACCTAAGATTGCGTTAAGGCGTTTTCTGCAATCAAGAAAAAAATGGGGCAATCCTGCGGATTCGTGTTGACCCGTACAGCTTGATCGCCGAGTCGCCGAATTTGGAAATTTTATCGTTAAATCAAATGGTTGCGTCAAACGTGTTGAGTCGCCGGTCTGGTTCGTCCAGACCCCCCGATTTGTCGGAAAGCCGCTCCCGAAGCGCCGCCCCGCAGTGGGTCGATTGCCAGCGTCGGGGCAGGGGTGTATATTTTCAGCCATCCGAACGGGGATGTTTTCCCCTCCTGATACTTTTCCTTTTTGTATTGCGTACCGCCATTCAAGACGTTTGCAACGTGGCAATTGCGAGCGATCACGGATGATTTAGTCGAAGGTTTTTGTGGTTTACTAAGGAGACTGCCTTCACGCACTATGTAAGCTTCTAGTTGTGCGGCGTTAGAAGACGAAGAAGTGCGGAATGCGGTCGGCGAGCAGGAGGTCTTTAATGTTTAGCGGGTTAGAGCGACAGCGAATGGCACTTCGCCGCCAGAGAAGCGTCGCGTGGGCCTGGATCAAGGCTCGTGGCATCATGAACCGTCAGTCGGCGCCGACACATGCAAAGCTGACGACAAGCGTTCTGTTGACCACCGATCACGTCCACAATCAGGAAGCCGCCAATTGGCGGGACAGCTTAGCCGCAATCACGCACCGTGACCTGGCCAGACAGGTTTGCGACCAGTTCTACGACCTTTCGCTTTTCCAGGCTTGGCGCAGCAAAATGCCTGAAGCTGTTGCGACCAGCCGGATGCTAAGTCCAGCTCTGCCGTCCTATTGCAGAGATGGAGCGGTGGCCAAGGCCGAAAGCGCGGGTGCAGACCGGTGCGAGAAGGCGCGCATATTGGCGGCAATTCTGCCGAGCCAGCCAGAGCGCCGCAGCGCGGTCCTGATCTCTCTCAGATCGAAGGCGGCATAAGTCCGCCAGCTCTGAAGCTTTCTATCATTTCAGTAGCCGTCCACCAAGAGACGGCGTGGATGACTTTGCGCAGTTCCCACTGCCGCGGAGCATTATAGCGGGGTATTCCAGTGACGACGTTAGAATTGAGCGCCAACGCGATCGATGGCAAATGGCGGCGCATTCAGACCCGGTTGCGGGCTGAACTTGGCGAAGATGTATTCACGAGCTGGTTCGGGCGCATGGAGCTCGACACTTACGACACCGGCGTGGTTCAGGTTTCCGTGCCGACGAAATTCCTGCGAAACTGGCTGCAATCCCATTACTCCGACCGTCTGACCGCCTGCTGCCGCGCCGAATTGTCCGGCGTCGACCGGGTCGAATTCCGCGTCC
The DNA here is from genome assembly GCA_963727575.1 of uncultured Alphaproteobacteria bacterium. GTDB lineage: Bacteria > Pseudomonadota > Alphaproteobacteria > Rhizobiales > Rhodomicrobiaceae > JAHQVI01. Next base: position 30,323 of record CAVSIA010000009.1, on the reverse strand, counting down.
GCCAGCCTCACGACGCGGCGCTCGCCGAACGCCGGCGGCACGAACAGCTTGCGACAAAGCCGGCGGCGCCGACGAAGCTCGAGCCGATGCGGTCGGACGAGACCTCGCTGCGCGACGGCCGGACCGGATGGGAGGGTTTCGAAGGCTCGCCGCTCGAAAGCCGGTTCGCATTCTCCTCCTTCATCGTTGGCGCCTCGAACCGGCTGGCCCATGCCGCCGCTCTCCAGGTCACCGAAGCTGTCGCCGACCACCCTCTGCGCTATAATCCGCTCTACATTCATGCCAAGGTCGGCCTCGGCAAGACGCATCTGCTTCATGCGATCGCCTGGGAGGTGAAGCGTCTGAAGCCGAAGGCAAAGCTGCTTTATTTGACCGCGGAGCGGTTCATGTACAGCTTCGCCGAAGCACTGCAGGCCCGCGACTCCGTCACCTTCAAGGACAAGATCCGCGCGATCGACATTCTCCTGATCGACGACATCGAATTTCTGCAGGGCCGGACGTTCCAGCAGGAGTTCTGTCACACGCTCAACTCGCTGATCGACGGCGGCAAGCAGGTAGTGGTTGCAGCGGATTGCCCGCCCATGCAGCTCGAAAGCTTCGATGCCCGTATGCGATCGCGCCTGTCCGGCGGCCTCGTTGCCGAGATCGCACCGATGGACTACGATCTCCGCTACAAGATCCTGAAGCGCCGCGCCGCCGAAAAGGCGGAGCAGGAGCGCGGCTTCGGCATCCCCGAACCGGTGATCGAATATCTGTCCTCCCAGCTCACCGAAAGCGGCCGGGAGCTGGAAGGTGCGATCACCCGCATCCACGCGGCGTTCCAGCTGACGGCTCAGCCGATCACGGTGGACAGCGCCGAGCAGATCATCGGCGATCTGATCCGCGGCAAGGAACCCCGCCGGGTCAAGATCGACGACATCCTGCGCGTGGTCATGAAGCATTTCGGCGTCAATCGCGGCGACCTGCTGTCGAGCCGGCGGAACCGTTCGATCGTGCGGCCGCGCCAGATCGGCATGTATCTGGCCAAGTCGTTGACCTCGCGATCGCTGCCGGAGATCGGCCGGCGCTTCGGCGGGCGGGACCATACGACGGTCCTGCACGCGATCAGAAAGATCGAATCTCTGCTGCAGGACGATCCGACGCTGAGAGAAGAAGTGGAAGTGCTGAAAAGGCTCTTGAAAGAGTAGCGCCGGTCGGAAGCGTGGGCTTCCATGGTTTCAGACCGAATGAGATGCCAGGTCCGGCCTTCGCGCCGGGCTTGGCGTCATCAGCAGATTGACCGATTTCCGTGTAGATGTGCGTTGGCTTCCGTGCGATCGGCGTAGGGTACCGCCGGGCCGCTGCGGTGATTGGGGAACGAAGGGCGAAATAGGGGGCTTGGAATTCCGCGCGATCCGTTATGCTGCAGGCGGGCGGATGTGGTTCGGAGATCCGGTTGAGGACGTGAGCGAATGCGTCTGTAACCCCGGCGTCCCAGTGTTGTGAAGGATGGTTCGATGCGGTTGCTGATCGAAAAAAGCGCGCTGCTGAAAGCGCTCCAGCATGTGACGAGCGTGGTCGAGCGGCGGAATACCATTCCGATCCTGGCGAATGTGTCGCTTCGCGCCGACGGAGAAAAGCTGCATCTGAAGGCGACCGATCTCGACATCGAGGTCACCGAAGCCGCCAGGGCCGAAACCGCGACGCCGGGCGGCACCACGGTGCCCGCGCATACGCTGCACGATATCGTTCGCAAGCTCCCCGAGGGCGCACAGATCGAACTGGCCAGCAAGGGCGAGGAGGGGCGGCTCGCGATAACGGCGGGCGCGTCCCGTTTTCTGCTCGCCTGTCTTCCGGCCGATGACTTTCCCGAGCTGGGGCTGGACGGCATGTCCCATAATTTCCAGCTTCCGGCCCGCGACCTCAGGCGGCTGATCGAGAAAACCCGCTTCGCCATCTCGACCGACGAGACGCGGTACTATCTCAACGGCATCTATTTCCACGCCATAGAAACACCCGACGGCGCGGTTCTGCGCGCGGTAGCCACCGACGGGCACCGACTCGCGCGAATGGACGTCCCCCTGCCGGAAGGCGCGATGGGGATGCCGGGCATCATTCTGCCGCGCAAGACCGTCCAGGAACTGGCCAAGCTGATCGGCGACTATACCGATGATGTGCTGGTCAACCTGTCGGCGAACAAGATCAGGTTCACCGCGGGCGATATCGTGCTGACCTCGAAACTGATCGACGGCACGTTTCCCGACTATCAGCGCGTCATCCCGCAGAATAACGACAAGATCATCCAGATCGACAATGCCGCTTTCATCAGCGGCGTCGACCGTGTCTCTACGCTGTCCAGCGAAAAGGGACGCGCGGTGAAGCTGAATATTGCCGACGGCCGGCTGGTGCTCTCCGTCAACAATCCGGAGTCCGGATCGGCGACCGAGGAATTGGAGATGGCATATGAGGGCGAGCCCCTGGAAATTGGCTTCAACGCTCGCTATCTATTGGATATAGCGGCACAGTTCGACGGCGACCGGGCGATGTTCAAGCTGTCCGATCCGAGTGCGCCGACGGTGCTGCAAGAGGAAAACGATACGTCCGCTCTTTACGTCCTCATGCCGATGCGGGTCTGAGGGCGTTTGGCGTGTTTGCCGGTTTAGAGCGGGACGATTTACGGAATTGCTGGACTGACAGGAAACGCATTGGCCGTTTTGGTTTCACATGGCCGCTGGCCCGACTCTGACGGAATGGCTCCGAAACGGCTTCATTTGGGGCGTCTCAGCCTTAGCAACTTCCGCAATTATGCGCAGAGCTCGGTCACCCTCGACGGGTGCTCGGTGGTTCTGACCGGACGCAACGGCTCGGGAAAAACCAACATTCTCGAGGCGATTTCGATGCTGACGCCGGGCCGCGGCCTGCGCGGCGTACCTTTCGGCGAACTGGCGCGGCATGAACGGCGGCGGCGACTGGGCGGTGTCGGCGCAGCTTATCGCCGATGGCGACATGGTCGCGCTCGGGACGGGCCAGCAGACCGCGGTATCGCCGTGGCGGCAACAGCCGCACCGTCCGTATCGATGGCGAGACGGCGGGCGGGGCCGGGGTGCTCGGCGACTATTTGCAGGTGCTGTGGCTGATTCCGGCGATGGACGGGCTGTTTACCGGCGCCGCCTCGGAGCGCCGCCGCTTTCTCGACCGCATGGTGGCCACCTTCGACAGCGCCCATCGTACGCCGTCTCAACCATTTCGACCGCGCCATGCGCCAGCGCAACCGGCTCTTGGAGACGAATGAGCGCTCCGAGCGCCTGTTCGAGGCGATCGAAAGCCAGATGGCCGAAATCGGCACGGCGATCGCCGCCGCCCGCATCGAGGCGGTGGAACGCCTCGGCGCCTCCGCCTGCCTGGCATCGGCGCTCACTTTCCGAACGCCGTCCTGACGCTGGAGGGGACGCTCGAACAGGAGCTTGACGAAAAGCCGGCCGTCGACGTCGAAGACGAGTATATCCGCCGGCTCGCCCAGGGCCGCGACCGCGACCGCGCCGCCGGCCGCACGCTTTCCGGGCCGCACCGCGCCGATCTGCTGGTTCGCCATGGCCCGAAAGATATGCCCGCGCATCTGTGCTCGACCGGCGAGCAGAAAGCCCTGCTGATCGGCCTCATCCTCTCACATGCGAAAGCGGTGAAAGAAGCGCGCGGCGGGCTTGCGCCTTTGCTGCTTTTAGACGAAATTGCTGCTCATCTGGATGATGTCCGGCGCGAAGGATTATTCCAAGAAATTGAAGACGCTTGGCGCGCAGGCATGGCTTACAGGCACGGATCAAGACGTGTTTGTCCCGCTTCGGCACAAGGCCCAGTTTTTCACCGTCGCGGATGGCTTGATCACCACCGATGGTAGCGAAACAGTGCGGCCGGAGGTTCGGCATGCAGGAACGGGTTGAAGGATTGGCTTCCATGAGTGCGAACACCGCCCGTAAGACGATGTCCGAAGATGAATACGGTGCCGATGCCATCAAGGTCCTCAAGGGCCTCGATGCCGTGCGCAAGCGTCCCGGCATGTATATCGGCGACACCGATGACGGGTCCGGCCTGCATCACATGGTCTACGAGGTGGTCGACAACGCCATCGACGAGGCGCTGGCCGGCTATTGCGACTGCGTGCTGGTGGCGCTGAACGCCGACGGATCGGTCACGGTCGAGGACAATGGCCGCGGCATTCCCACCGAGATGCACGAAGAGGGCGTCTCGGCCGCCGAGGTCATCATGACCCAGCTCCATGCCGGCGGCAAATTCGACCAGAACTCCTACAAGGTCTCGGGCGGCCTGCACGGCGTCGGCGTTTCCGTCGTCAACGCGCTTTCCGCCCGCCTCGATCTCACGATCTGGCGCGCCGGCAAGGAATACGCCATGTCGTTCGAGCACGGCAACGCGGTCGAGCCGCTGAAGGTCGTCGCCGACGCGCCGGACCGGTCCGGAACGCGGGTGACGTTCATGCCCTCGCAGGAGACCTTTACGAAGACCGATTTCGACTACGCGACGCTGGAGCATCGGCTCCGCGAGCTGGCCTTCCTGAATTCCGGCGTGCGGATCGTGCTCACAGACCTGCGCGGCGTCGAGCCGAGGACCGAGGAGCTGATGTATGAAGGCGGACTTGAGGCTTTCGTCCGCTATCTCGATCGGGCCCGCACGCCGCTGCTCGATACGCCGATCGCAGTCAAGGTCGAGCGCGACGGCGTCGTTGTGGAGTTGGCGCTGTGGTGGAACAGCGGCTATCACGAGAGCGTGCTGTGCTTCACCAACAATATCCCGCAGCGCGACGGCGGCACGCATATGGCCGGTTTTCGCGGCGCGCTGACGCGGACGATCAATACCTATGCCGCCGAGTCCGGCATCGCCAAGAAGGAGAAGGTGCAGCTCACGGGCGACGATGCCCGCGAGGGGCTGACCTGCGTTCTCTCGGTGAAGGTGCCCGATCCGAAATTCTCCAGCCAGACCAAGGACAAGCTGGTGTCGTCCGAGGTGCGCCCGATCGTGGAAAGCACCATGGCGGAAGCGCTCGGCACCTGGTTCGAGGAGCACCCGTCCGAAGCCAAGGCGATCGTTCAGAAGATTGCCGAGGCCGCGATCGCGCGCGAGGCGGCGCGCAAGGCGCGCGAGCTGACGCGGCGCAAAGGCGCTCTCGACGTCGCCAATCTGCCGGGCAAGCTGGCTGACTGCCAGGAGCGCGACCCGGCCAAGGCCGAGCTGTTCCTGGTCGAGGGCGACAGCGCCGGCGGCTCTGCGAAACAGGGGCGGGATCGCGCCTTTCAGGCGGTGCTGCCGCTCCGCGGCAAGATTCTCAATGTAGAGCGGGCCCGCTTCGACAAGATGCTGTCGAGCCAGGAAATCGGCACGCTGATCACCGCGCTCGGCACCGGCATCGGACGGGACGACTTCAACATCGCCAAGCTGCGATATCACCGCATCATCATCATGACGGACGCCGATGTCGACGGCGCCCATATCCGCACGCTGCTGCTGACGTTTTTCTACAGACAGATGCCGCAGCTGATCGAAGGCGGATATCTCTACATCGCCCAGCCGCCGCTTTACAAAGTCAAGCGCGGCAATTCCGAGCAATATCTGAAGGACCAGCGGGCGTTCGAGGATTATCTGATCGCCGGCGGCATCGACGATGCCGTTCTGGAACTGGGCGCGGGCGAGCACGTCGCCGGGGCGGATCTGCGCCAGATTGTCGAAAAAGCGCGGTCGGCAGGGACCATCCTTGACGGGCTGCACAGCCGTTATGCGCGGTTCGTGGTCGAACAGGCGGCGATCACCGGCGCGCTCGATCCCAAGGTTCTGGTGGACGAGGGCGCGGCGCGCGCCTTGGCCGAGCGCATTGCCACCCGTCTCGACAGCTTGTCGGACGAGACGGAGCGCGGCTGGAGCGGCGACGCCACCGACGAAGGCGGGCTGGTCTTCATGCGCGAGGTTCGCGGCGTCACGGAGGCGCATGTCATCGACCGCGCATTGATCGCGTCTGCCGACGCCCGCAAGCTGAACCAGCTCGCCGAGCATTTTCAGGATGTTTACGGTGCGAGCGGCATGCTGAAGCGCAAGGGCATGGAAACCGCGATCTATGGACCGATCTCGCTGCTCGAAGCCGTCTATGCGGCGGGCCGCAAGGGCATCTCGATGCAACGTTACAAGGGTCTTGGCGAAATGAACCCGGAGCAACTCTGGGAGACGACGCTGGATTCGAACGTACGCACGTTGATGCAGGTCAAGGTCGGCGAGTTGGACGAGGCCGACGAGATCTTCTCCAAGCTGATGGGCGACGTCGTTGAGCCGCGGCGCGAATTCATTCAGCAAAATGCGTTGTCGGTGGCGAATTTGGACGTGTAATTCGGCGCCTTTGACGCCGGGCTCTCTGGCAGACCATTGCGGCACGTCCTGAGCGGCGACCTTCGTTACTCAGTGACGGTGATGGATTTTTGCACTTCCGCATAATGCAGCCCGGCGGCTTTCCGGCTCCCTCCGCAGCGCGCGGGAAAGATCCCTGCGTCGCTGTGGCGCATATGTGACGGCTTTGCCGATCTCGCGCGCAATGCCGCCTTTAGCATTTGCCAATCACGATCTCGTCGTCAAAATTTCCGCTCGGGCTGCGCGTCGCCGCGTCGCCGTCGGCTGGAGCGCAATATATTTGCCTGGAAGACAAAAACGCGATTGACGACTTATCCCTGCCGGAAATGTGCGTCACTGATCGAAGCGAGTAACATCCGTTGGCCCGAACCGAATGTCATCCAACATGATCCAAACCGTAATTTGTATGAAGTGGGGGACACTTTACGGCTCGGACTACGTGAACAAACTGTACTCGATGGTGAGCCGCAATACGCAGCGGCCGCTGCGCTTCATCTGCTTTACCGACGATACCCTGGGAATCCGATCCGAGGTCGAGACGCACCCCTTGCCGCCGATCAACCTTCCGCCGCAAATGGCCCATCGCCCCTGGAGGAAAATCTCACTCTGGCAGGACTCGCTGATCGACCTGCGAGGGCCGGCTTTGTTCCTCGATCTCGATATCGTCGTGTCGGGATTGATTGACGATTTTTTCGACTTCTGCCCGGCATCGACGTTCTGCGTCATCCATAATTGGACGACGCGCTCGCGGCTTTCCAAGATCTACAGCCGTGTCGGCAACACGTCGTGCTACCGGTTCGACGTCGGCGCCCATGCCTATCTTTTCGAGATGCTCGAAAAAGATCCGCTTCATTTCCTGCGCAAATATCGAAACAGCCAGACTTTCATCTCCAACGAGATCAAGGAGATGGATTATTGGCCCGGGGAATGGTGCGTGAGTTTCAAGCACTCGCTGATGCCGCCCTGGCCCCTGCGCTTGTTCCGTGCGCCGAACCTTCCGCCGGAGACCAAGCTCATCGCATTCACCGGCAAGCCCGACGTGCACGAGGCCCTTGCGGGCGAGTGGCCGGAGCCGAACCCGGTCAAGAAGATGTTCAAACATTTCAAAAGTCCCGGGTGGTTAGCCGTTCACTGGCAATGAACATTGGGGGGGACAAAAATGGGGGGAGACGACGCCAAGGTCTTCTGTCTGGGATTTCAGAAGACGGGAACGACGTCGGTCGGCCGCGCATTGAGGCATCTCGGATTTCGGGTCCGGGGCAATGCCGGTTTCAATGCGCCGGGGAAGAAATTCCGGATCGACGGGGAGGTTACCCGCGAAAAGCTGATCGATATGGTCTCCCCGCTGCTGACCAGGTTCGATGCGTTCGAGGATAATCCCTGGTGTTTTCTCTATCCAGAACTCGACAAATTATACCCCGGATCCAAGTTCATCCTGGTGGAACGAAAGCGGGACGAGTGGCTGAAAAGCATGGTGCGCCACTTTGGTGATCGCCAGAGCCCGATGAACGCCTTCATCTACGGTTCCGGGAAATCGCCGGTTGCCCATCCCGAGCATTGCCTCCAGGTTTATCGGACTCACAATGAAGGCGTGCGCGATTATTTCGAGGGCCGACCCGACGACTTGCTTGTCATGAGCCTCACCGATTTGGCCTGGGAACCGCTATGTGCGTTTTTGGGCAAACCGGTGCCGAGCAAGCCGTTTCCTCACGCGAACAGCGCTGCCGATCGAAAGGCGGCTGGCCGGTCATTGGTGAAGACGGCCGTTCGTGGCGTCCGCCGGACGCTGAGCGGCTTCTGGCCTCGCCGATCGCTCTATCTGGCGTGGATCTTCAATCGCTGAGTCTGCCGCTCCAGCGCCACGGCGGGCGACGATCGCACCGGCCCGGCCCGTCGAGCCGGCTCGGAGAGAAGCCGGCGCCCTTGGACGCGCAATCCGTCTCGAGCATCTTCGCGATCCGGCTGGTGCGCATGAACGCATGGCAGATCGAGAAATAGAAGCCCTTCCACCCGCCCGTAAAATGGCGCCGGAACAGATAGCACTTCACGAAATTCACCGGGAATTCAACGAGGAGCCGTAGCGCAAGAACGGTGCTGCTGGCCTCCTTGGAATTTGAGGAGCGGAACGAGCTGAAGCGGTTGTTCTTCTCGATCACATGCTCGAACGAAAGAAATGGATAATGGAAGATCGGAGCCGTGAGTTGCTTCGGCTCGACGGCATCCACGATGACGCGGTCGAAAACCGGATGCGGCCGGTAGCTGCCGATGGACCGGTGATAGAGCCGCACGACATTGTAATCGTTTGCCAGAGGCCTCGGACGGGCGTCACCGGGATAGACGGTCAGGATCTTGATCCGATAAGCGGCAGCGGACGGAGCGCTCCTCAGGAAAAGCGCGCGGATCTCGTCGGCAAGCTCTGGCGTGACCACCTCGTCGGCGTCGACATTCAGCACCCAGTCATTGCGGCAGGCCTGCTCGGCAAAGCGCTTCTGCGGTCCATAGCCGGTCCAGTCCCGGTGAAGCACCTTAGCTCCCAGCGCGCGCGCGATCTCCACCGTCGCGTCATTGCTACCCGAATCGACGACAACGACCTCGTCGACCCAGCCGCGCAGCGCGGCAATCGCCGCAGGCAGCCTCGCCTCCTCATTCTTGGTGATGATGAAAGCCGAGATAGGAAACCGCACATCGCCTCCGCAACCAGAGATTGTATAAACCGCTGATACGCGCAGACGCGGTTGGCTGCAAGGGCCAAGTCCCCGATGTCCACAGCCGGGGTCCATCTAAGTAAAACGCGAAGCCTACGCAACTTTCCTGTCCGGAGGAGGTTCATTCGGAGCCCGCGGTCGAGAGGGCGCATGGAGTGCTGGCAGCACTCTTGCCGGAGTGCTGCTAAGATATTGTTTTTTAACGAGAATTGCGTATCAAGGGAGGGTGAGGCTATAATCCTTTTGTGGATGCTCGTCAACTGAAGAGGTGCCGATGACAGATCAGCATTTTACCCAGCAGTTGCTGGGATACAGTCTGACCACTGCGGAAATTCTCTATCGTATGCCGGATCATCCGGGCGTTCTGCAGTCGTTCCTCTGGCAAGACTACGATATGGCGCCGCGTTTCCCCAAGCTGGAAGCATTTCTGACCTACTGGCACGAAAATCTGGACGGTCCCTTGTACAAGGTCACCGTCGCGCACAAAAAACTTGTGTCGCCAACGGAGTTTCAGTTCATAGACGGAAGGTTCGTGCTGCATTAGGCTGCGGCTTCTGTGTCACCATTTTAAGCAAATCGCTCGCTCCGACTTGATCCGGCAGACCCCGGCTTGTATGCAGCGTCGGCACGCTTGAGGTGGATCGAGGGGCTGGACCGGCTGGAATGATCAGACAGACCAAGAGGCTGACGCGGCCTTATATGCGCGCAGTCCAGGGCAGCTATCGCGCCATGCGGCATTCGATTTCGGCCAAATCGCCGGAGTGGCTGAGCCGTTCGCTGGATCCCGTTCTCGACTATTTCGATCTGATTTTCGTCGACCATGGCATTTTCCGTGCCGTCTATCCGAACCGCCATCGCCTCGCCGCCGACGCTTGGCGGTCCAGCCAGCCCTCGCCCCATGATATCCGGCTGCTCGCCCGCCGCGGCATCAAGACCATCCTCAATCTGCGCGGCGACAGGGATTGCGGCAGCTATCGGCTGCAGCAGATCGCTTGCGAAAAACACGGCATTCGCCTCGTCAATTTCACGGTGAAGTCCCGCCAGGCGCCTTCGCGCCGGTTCTTTCACGATGCCAAGGCGCTGTTCGAGTCGATCGAATACCCGATGCTTTTGCACTGCAAGTCGGGGGCGGATCGCGCCGGCCTGATGAGCGTGCTCTACATGATCCTCAAGGAGGGCCGGCCGGTTGCGGAGGCCAGGCGCCAGCTCAGCCTGCGTTACGGCCATATCCGTCACGCCGATACGGGCGTTCTGGACGCCGTGTTCGATCGCTATCTTGCCCATGCCAGCGACGAGCCGATCGGTTTTCTCGACTGGATCGATCAGCATTACGACGACAAGGCGACCAACGAGCGGTTCCGGGCGAATTCATGGAGCAATTTGCTCGTCAACCGGATGATGCGGCGCGAATAGCCTCCGCTCAGCTCTGCAGCAGGCCGTGGCGCAAGGCGGTTCCGGCGACGGCGTCGATCGCGGCGGCTACGGGGTAGAGGAAGGCGCTCCATAGCCCGAGGCCGGTCTGGGCGTGGATGATGTCGGGGAAGATCTGGAACCTGTAATAGGCCCAGGCCGCGATGACCGGAACGATTACGGCCGCGGTCTGCGCAATGCCGTGGCGGACCATGCGCGGCGCGATCTGCTCGGCCAGCCGGTAGGCCAGGCCTTCCCAGCTCGATGCGCGCCCCGAGAATTTCAGTGCATAGCGGGCGATATGTCCCGCGGTCGACGGCTTGCCCGCCGGGCCGGTGAAGGTTTCGCGCAGGCGGTGGAGAATCAGCCGGTAGAGAAGCAGCTGGGCGAGCCTGTGCGGGCCGACCCGCGTTGCCGACCAGAGGGCCAGGACGGGGAGAATTTCGACGATCCCCGACACGACCGCCCAGGTGCCGTAGAGCCCCGCGCCGAGCACCAGGCAGGTCACGGCAATCCGCAGCGTTTCGGGATCGTCGATCAACGCGGCGACGGTTTCGATGACGCCGAAAAGAAGCCCCACAACGATCGTGGGGATCAGAATCCCGCGCAGGCGCGTGTGGATCACGGTGTCGACCTCGGCCAGCGCGATCCGCTCGGCGATGTCCTCGCCGGCGGCGAGCACGTCCTGCAACCCGCTGCGAAGCTGGTCTATCGACTTTAAAACCATGGCGCACCATCCCAGATCGCCTAAAGTCCTAGCATGAGCTGAGGAAAGGCCCAATGCGAACCGACGAAGAGATCGCCGCGGCATTTCGGGACGGGAGCGATTTGCGGGCGCTGCTGCTCGGTGCGACGCGCGCCGAGATGGCGGCCATCCGCGACGCTGCCGGCGTCGAGGCTTCGGCGAATGCCGATGCGGTGGCGGATGCGGTCGAGCGGCTGATCGACAAGGGGGTCGCCGAAGGCGCCGACCAGCCGCCGCTGATCCGGCTTGCGTCCTGGGCTGCGGCCCGGTTGGGCGCGCCGGCCCGGCCGAGGCATCTCGACGAGGCCGATCGGCAGATCGTCGAACTGTCGCGCACCGGAATGGAAGGCACGCGCTCGGCTCCGGCGGGTAGCGATTTTGTCCGCGCAAATGCGGCCGACCTGCTCAAAATTGCAGTATGCATCGCCCATTTAAGGCACGAGAAGCTGACGCGGCTGCGCTTCTGGCAGCCGATACTCGATCGCCTCGTCGGTCATCCGCCGCCGCGGGAGCCCGGCCCGATTGCGGAACGCCGCAGCCGGGCGACCGCCAAAAGCGCCGAACCGGGCGTTGCCGCGATCGGCGAGGACGCGCTTTGGGACATCATCAAAGGGGCGGGCGCAAGGCTGCCCCTCTCCGTGTGGGAAGAACGCTTGACCGAAATCCGCAAGAGTCTGGGCCGCTTCAACATCATCGTCGCCGGACGCACCGGGGTCGGCAAGACCACGCTGATCGGAGCGATCTTCGGCGCGGATGTCGGCGATACGCTGATGGGGCGTCCGCGCACGCGCGGCCGGATCTGGTATCCGCTTGAGCCGAGCGAGGCGGACATCCTGCGGCTGTGCGATACCGAGGGGCTCGAAATGGAGCGTTACGAGGAGACGCTGGAGGGCCTCAAGCGCGAGGTCGAAAGCCGCAACGCCTCCAACGACCCGTTCGACCACGTCCACATTGCCTGGCTGTGCATCGACGAGCCGTCCCTGACGGTGCAGCCGGGCGAAGAGGCGCTCGTCAAAATGTTGACGCGTGAAGGCATTCCGGTCATAGCGGTGCTGACCAAAGCGGGAATGGCGCCATCGTTCAAGGAAACCGTCGAGGGCATTCTGCCGGGGGCGAAGGCCGTGGTGAGGGTCAGGGCGGCTCCGATCGAGATCGAGGGCCAGACGTTTCCGCAGATGGGGCTCGGCGAGTTGATGCAGGCGACGGAAGAGGCGATCCCCAATGCCGTCGAGGCGGCATGGCATGTCGCCTCGCGCAATCTGGAGGCCAATCTGCGGCGCTGCGAGACCATCGTCAAGCGCGCGGCGGCCGCAGCAGGCGCCGCCGGCGCGACGCCGATTCCGCTGGCCGACGCGGCGGGTGTGTTCGGCGTACAGGTGGGCATGATCATCGGCGTCAGCCTGAATATGGGCGTGAAGCTGCAGCGATCCGACCTTCAGGCGATGGCGGTGACGCTGCTTGGCGCGTTGGGGCTGACCGCGGGGGGCCGCTTCATTGCCGGCCAGGTGGTCAAGCTGATCCCGGGCATTGGCTCGATCGCCGGGTCGGCAATTACGGGAACGACGGCGGCGGCGCTGACCTATGGGCTGGGCCGCGCGTATATCGAATATCTGCGCAGCTTCTTCGAGCAGAATCGGCGAATGCCGGAATCCAAGGAGCTGGTAACCGGTTTCCGGCGTTACTGGAGCCAGTGGAAAAATAAATATGAGCCGCCTCCAGGGGCGGCCAGGTCTTGAGTTTTTTAGCTTTTTCAATAAAGCTACGCAGGCAAAGCGGCGTGCTAGAGAGTGAGTTCCCATGTCTAAAGCAATGAAGATCGGCTACGACGCGCTGGTCGAAGCGGCCAAACGCGAGATCCGCGAGCTTGAGCCCGAAGACGTCATGGCGGCGATGGAGTCCGGCGAGGCCGTGATCGTGGATTTGAGGGACATCCGCGAACTCGAGCGCGAGGGCCGCATTCCGGGTTCGGTGCATTGCCCGCGCGGCATGCTCGAATTCTGGATCGATCCGGCGAGCCCTTATTTCAAACCGGTCTTCGGCGAGGAGAAGCGTTTCATCTTCCATTGCGCGCTCGACTGGCGCTCGGCGCTGGCGACGCAGACCGCCCAGACCATGGGCATGGAGAACGTCGCGCATCTGAAAGGCGGATTTAAAGCGTGGAAGGATGCCGGCGGACCGGTGGAAACGCTTTAGAAAAAAGGCATAATCTGGCGCGCCCGGCATCGGACGGCGTGGGCAAAGGACAGGGCGCGTGGCCAGAATTCAGAGCAAGATCTCCACATCTACCGAGGAATTTTCCGACAACAGCAAGGCGTTCGCGGCTCTGAATGCGGAGCTGGACGGTTTGCGTGCGGCGGCCAGCCAAGGCGGCCCCGAGACGGCGCGAAGCCGTCACACGGGGCGCGGTAAGCTGCTGCCGCGCGAGCGGGTGCGCAAGCTGATCGATCCCGGCTCAGCCTTCCTTGAGCTGTCGCCGCTCGCCGCGCACGGGCTCTACGGCGAGGACGTTCCCGGCGCCGGCATCATCAGCGGCATCGGCCGGGTTTCGGGCCGCGAATGCATGATCGTGTGCAACGACGCGACGATCAAGGGCGGCACCTATTACCCGATGACCGTCAAGAAGCACCTGCGCGCCCAGGAAATCGCCGAGGCGAACCGGCTGCCCTGCATCTATCTGGTCGACAGCGGCGGCGCCAATCTGCCCTATCACACCGAGGTCTTCCCCGATCGCGACCATTTCGGCCGCATCTTCTACAATCAGGCGCGGATGTCGGCGGCGGCGATCCCGCAGATCGCCGTGGTCATGGGCTCGTGCACGGCAGGCGGCGCCTATGTGCCGGCCATGTCGGACGAAACCGTGATCGTCCGCAATCAAGGCACGATCTTCCTTGGCGGCCCGCCTCTGGTGAAGGCCGCGACCGGCGAGACGGTGACGGCGGAAGAGCTTGGCGGCGCCGATGTCCATGCGCGCAAATCCGGCGTCGCCGATCACTATGCCGAGGATGACGAGGACGCGCTGGCCATCGCGCGCCGGATCGTCTCGCATCTGAACGCCCGAAAATCGCCGGACCTGGTCTTCGCCGATCCGCGTGCGCCCGCCTATGATGCGGCGGAACTGCAGGGCATCGTGCCCTCGCGCCTTGCCGTGCAATATGACGTGCGCGAGGTCATCGCCCGGCTCGTCGACGGCTCCGAACTCGATGAATTCAAAGCCAATTACGGCACCACCATCGTCACCGGCTTTGCGCATCTCGAAGGCATTCCCGTCGGCGTGATCGCCAATAACGGCATCCTCTATTCGGAATCGGCGCTGAAGGCGGCGCATTTCATCGAGCTGTGCTGCAAACGGCGCATTCCGCTGCTTTTTCTGCAGAACATTGCCGGCTTCATCGTCGGGCGATCCTACGAGGCGGGCGGCATCGCCAAGGACGGCGCCAAGATGGTCATGGCCGTCGCTTGCGCCAACGTACCGAAAGTGACGCTGATCATCGGCGGGTCCTACGGCGCCGGCAACTACGCCATGTGCGGCCGGGCCTACGCACCGCGTTTTCTGTTTTCCTGGCCGAATTCGCGGATTTCGGTCATGGGCGGCGAGCAGGCGGCGAGCGTGCTGGCCACGGTGCGGCGCGAAAGGCTTGAATCGGACGGCAAGACGTGGTCCGCCGAGGACGAGGACGCCTTCAAGACGCCGATTCGCGACCAATACGACCGCGAAGGCAGCCCGTATTTCGCGACCGCCCGGCTCTGGGACGACGGCATCATCACCCCGATGGAGAGCCGCCGGGTCCTGTCCCTGGCGCTGTCGGCGGCGCTGAACGCGCCGATTCCCGACTCGCCCTTCGGAATATTCCGTATGTAATTGCCGCTTGCTGTGTGCGATTATGGCGAATCTCAAGTCATTGCCGCGTATCGATGCTGTTTTCCGCTTATTCTTCTAAGACGATTGGGATCTGACATTCTGCATTCTAAACAATATTTTATGTTTTTCCGTGCGGCCTGTGGCAGTTGATCGTCTCGCTGCATTTGCCGCCCAAGGACTTTTAAGCACCCGGCATACGTCTTGTAGCCGTCCCGATATCCAAGCCTTTATTGCCGCAGCTTTTCCTCGAGACGCCTGATGGAATTCACCTACGATCCGCCCCTCGTCGTCCTCTCGATCGCGGTGGCAATTCTCGGCTTCTTTACCGGATTGGTCATGATGACCGGCATTCGCGCAATTCGCGGACCGGAAGCGGCGATCCGTATTCTTCTTGGCGGGATCGGCATCGGCGGCGGTGCCTGGGCGATGCATTTCGTCGCCATGATGGCCGTCGTCCTGCCCGTCAAGCTGAGTTATGAGGTTTATCAATCCGCCGTTTCGGCGCTGATCGTGGTGGTTTTCACCGTGATCGCGCTCGCCTCGCTGAACCGGCGCGACATCCGCAGCCACACGCTGGCGGTCAGCGCTCTGTTCCTTGGCGCCGGGATCAGCAGCATGCACTATCTCGGCATGAACGCGGTGCGCGGCGGCGTCCTGATCTCCTATTCCTGGCTGGGCGTCGCCGTCTCGGTGATCATCGCGGCGCAGGTTTCGGCCGTTGCGCTCTGGTTCGCGTTTCGCGAGCGCGGCGTGACCGACACGTTTCTCGGTGCCATCGCGCTCGGGCTGGCCGTGGCGTCGATGCATTATGCCACCATGGAGGCGACCCGCTTCCTGCCTGGGGAAGAGTTCGGCGAGACGCTGCACAACGTCGTCTCGGACGCGCACCTGGCAATGATCATCGCCGTCGGCGTCTATATCGTGTGCGGGATCTCCATCGCCGTGTTCGCCGCGCTTGCCTTCGCCCGGCGAAACGCGCTGCGCCGCCATGGCCGGGCCACCCGCTAAGCCCGACCGGGACACGCCTCGACACTGTTGCCGATCCGTCTCACCGGGCGCGCCGCCGCCCGCCCCGCTAAGGAATCGGCCTGGAAATCGGTCACGCCGGCCCCGTTCGCGTGTCGTTCCAATTTGAAACAACCTAACTTTAAATACCCAAATCACTGATAGCGCTGCGCGAAACACTTTACGGCAGCATTATGGCTGATACATTAGCGGGTGGTGGGGATCTGGGGTGGAAGACCCGCCTTTCGAAAGGCTGCCTGTGACTGAGCGGATGGATCAAAGCAGCGACGCTGTGCCGATCGGCAAGTCGTCCGCATGTGGGGCGTCGGCCGAGGTGGGTTGCGCCAAATCCGGAAAACCTCCCGCGCCTTTGCCCCGGCCGCAAGGCCAACATACAGCCCATGGCGCCGATGGCGTCCGCTTCGCATACCAAAATGGCAGAGGCCCCGCCGCCGTCTACGGCGCCCTCGACCTCGGCACTAATAATTGCCGCCTGCTCGTTGCCCGGCCGTCGCGCCGTGGTTTCCAGGTCATCGACGCCTTTTCGCGAATCATCCGGCTCGGCGAGGGCGTCAGCCAGACCGGCCGGCTCTCGGACGCCGCCATCGATCGCACCCTCGACGCGCTGCAGGTCTGTTCCGACAAAATGCGGCGCCGCAATGTGCGCCGTTCGCGGCTGATCGCCACCGAAGCGTGCCGGGTGGCGGAAAACGGCGGCGATTTCGTCCAGCGCGCGTACAAGGAAACCGGCCTCAACATCGAAGTCATCAGCCGGGAGACCGAAGCCCGCCTTGCCGTTGCAGGCTGCGCCTCGCTGCTCGACCGCAATTGCGACTGGGCCATCGTTTTCGACATCGGCGGCGGCTCCACCGAGCTGATATGGGTCGACCTGCGCCGGCTGGGCCGGTCCAAACGCCATACGCTGGGCGACCGGGCGCGCATTCAGGGCGCGATCGCAGCCTGGACGTCGCTTCCCGTCGGCGTGGTCACGCTGGCGGAGCAGTTCGGCGGGCGCTCGGTCGACCGGCCGGTCTTCGAAGCCATGGTCTGCGCGGTCGAGGACAAGCTGGCCCCGTTCGAGGCCGAGCACGGCTTTCTGCGGCGCGTGAACCTGCGGCACGCCCATCTGCTCGGCACATCGGGCACGGTGACCACCATCGCCGGCATTCATCTCCGCCTCGACAGCTATAATCGCAACCGTGTCGACGGCTGCTGGCTGAGCGAAAACGAGATCCGCACGGTCGGCGACGCGCTGGTCGGCCTGTCCTATCAGGACCGGGCGCTGCAGCCCTGCATCGGACCGGATCGGGCGGATCTGGTCCTGGCGGGGTGCGCTATTCTGGAAGCCATCATGCGCACCTGGCCTTGCCGGCGGTTGCGCGTGGCCGACCGGGGACTGCGCGAGGGCATTCTGATGAGCCTGATGGCCGAGGACGCCCAGGCTGGCCAGAACGGGCACGACGCTTAAAGCACGATGCCGTTCAACATGACGCGATCGCGCGTGGCGTTCGCCGCTTGCGGGGCGCACGATCCCCGTGATAGCCAAAGACATGGCAAAATCTCCCGGCGACAAAGCCGGTCAGTCCCGATCGAAGGGCGGCGAACGCGGGCTCAAGGTTCGCGTGCTGACCGCGAGATACCGCAAGCCGTCCTCGACGCGCTGGCTGGAGCGCCAGCTCAACGACCCGTACGTCGCGGCGGCGAAACGGGACGGCTACCGGTCGCGCGCGGCTTACAAGCTCATCGAGATCGACGACAAATACCATCTGCTGAAGCCGAATAGCACGGTCGTCGACCTGGGCGCGGCGCCCGGCGGCTGGTCGCAGATCGCCGCGCGCCGGGTCAAGGCGGGCGATGGCGGCGGCGCGATCCTTGCCATCGACGTGACGCCCGTCGATGCGCTCCCCGGCGTGACGTTCCTCAACGCCGATTTCATGGACGAGAGCGCGCCGGCGGCGTTGATCGAAGCGCTGGGCGGACGCCGCGCCGATGTGGTGATGTCGGACATGGCATCGCCGGCGACCGGGCATCGCCAGACCGACCATTTGCGGATCATGGCCCTGTGCGAAGCCGCGCTCGAATTCGCCATCTCCGTGCTGGCGCCGGGCGGAGCGTTCCTGTGCAAGGTTTTGCAGGGCGGCACGGCGGGCGAATTGCTCGACGGGATGAAGCGGAATTTCGCCGTCGTGCGTCATGTCAAACCCAAGGCCAGCCGCGCCGACTCCTCGGAGCTCTACGTACTGGCCACAGGTTTCAGAGGAAAAACCGACGCAGAAGTGCAAGCCGACCCGGCGCAAGGCTAGGCAGCGGGGCGGCGAAGTGATAAATAACGGCGGCAAACCGCTGTCGCAGCGATTTGCGATGGCCCCATGAAGAGCGTTCACCACATGGCGAAATTGAGGGCGGACACTGCGCTCACATTTGACGATGTTCTCTTGCGTCCGGCCCATTCTGAAGTGCTTCCCACATCGGTCGACGTTGCATCTTCGGTCACGCGCGGGCTGAAGCTGAACATCCCGATCGTGTCTTCGGCGATGGACACCGTAACGGAAGGGCGGCTGGCGATTGCGATGGCCCAGGCGGGCGGCATCGGCGTCATTCACCGCAATCTCGAGCCGGCCGAACAGGCCGAAGAGGTCCGCAAGGTCAAGAAATACGAATCCGGCATGGTCGTCGACCCGCTGACCATCGCGCCGAATGCGACGCTGCGGGAAGCGCTCGAGCTGATGAGCCGCCACAGCATCTCCGGCGTCCCGGTGGTCAAGCCGCCGCAAAACGGCGGCTCGGACCGCAAGCTGGTCGGCATTCTCACCAATCGCGACGTCCGCTTCGCCACCAATATGGAACAGCCCGTCGCCGAGCTGATGACGAAGGAAAATCTCGTCACGGTCGGCAAGGGTGTGACCGGCGAAGAGGCGATGCGGCTCTTGCATCAGCACCGCATCGAAAAGCTGCTGGTGGTTGATGATGGCTATCACTGCATCGGCCTGATCACCGTCAAGGATATCGAAAAGGCCCGCCAGCATCCGAACGCGGCCAAGGACGATCACGGCCGGCTGCTGGTCGGAGCCGCAACGACGATCGGCGATCTCGGCTTCGAGCGCAGCGAAAGGCTGATCGATGCCGGCTGCGACATGATCGTGGTCGATACCGCGCATGGCCATTCGAGCCGCGTGCTGGAGGCCGTCGCGCGCATCAAGCGGTTGTCGAATTCCGTCCAGGTGGTGGCCGGCAATGTCGCGACCGGCAACGGCGCCAAGGCGCTGATCGATGTCGGCGCCGACGCCATCAAGATCGGTATCGGACCGGGCTCGATCTGCACGACGCGGATCGTCGCCGGTGTCGGGGTGCCCCAGCTCACCGCGATCATGGACTGCGTCGAGGTTTCCAAACTCGCCGGCGTGCCCGCGATCGCCGATGGCGGCATCAAATATTCCGGCGATCTGGCCAAGGCTCTGGCCGCCGGCGCGGATTGCGTCATGGTCGGCTCGCTGCTCGCGGGCACCGATGAGAGCCCCGGCGAGGTGTTCCTCTATCAGGGGCGGTCGTATAAATCCTATCGCGGCATGGGCTCGATCGGCGCCATGGCGCGGGGGTCCGCCGACCGTTATTTCCAGCAGGAAGTCAGCGACTCGCTCAAGCTTGTGCCCGAAGGTATCGAGGGACAGGTGCCGTATAAGGGGCCGGTCGGCAGCGTGCTGCACCAGCTTGTCGGCGGATTGCGCGCGGCGATGGGTTATACGGGCGCCCGCACCATTGCCGAGCTGCACGAGCGGGCCGAGTTCATCCGCATCACCAATGCCGGGCTTCGCGAAAGCCACAGTCACGATGTGACGATTACGCGGGAAAGTCCGAACTATCCGACATTCAGCTGACAGGGGCGGCGATCCCTGCAGCGCCCGGACGTGCGACGCGATAGCGTGCGCTCGGCCGTAACAGAAGGATTGCGGCGATGGGCACCGCCATATTCTATCCGGTCTTCGTCCAGATGGGCCTGACCCTGGTCCTGCTGATCTGGATGAGCCTCAGGCGGCGCGACGCCATAAAAGCGGGTGCCGTCACCCAGGCCGATATCGCCGTCGACGACACGCGCGGGCCGGAGGCGGCGCGGCAGGTCTCCAACTGCTACCGCAATCAGTTCGAACTGCCGGTCATCTTCTATGCGCTGTGCATCATCGCCTTCGAGACCGGCAGCGCCGATTATCTGATGATCGCGCTGGCCTGGATTTTTGCCATCAGCCGCATCGTCCACGCCTACATTCACAGCACCTCCAATGTCCTTCCGTGGCGCGGCTCGGTGTTTGGCTTGGGCTTCCTCATCCTGCTGATCATGCTCGTGGTCGTCGCCGTGCGCCTGATCGTCGGGCTATAGGCAGGCGGATGCGGCTTTCCGGACAGATTTCTGCGGCAATCGAAGTGCTCGGCGACATGATCGAGCGGCACCGGCCGGCGTCGATGGCGCTCGCCGATTGGGGGCGCAGCCACCGCTTCGCCGGATCGCGCGACCGTTCGGTGATCGGCACGCTGGTCTATGACGCGCTGCGCCGGAAGGCATCGCTCGGCTGGATGATGGGCGGGGACGCGCCGCGCGCGCTCGCGCTGGGCGCCTTGCGTCATGTCTGGTCCTATGATGTCGAGGCGATCGCGGCGCTCTGCGACGGGTCGGAGCACGCGCCGAACGCTTTGACGCAGGACGAGCAGGCCGCTCTCGCGGGCGGCGGCGAACGGCTTGCCGAGGCGCCCGACTGGGTGCGCGCCGACGTGCCGGAATGGCTGTTCGGCGAATTCCGCTCCGCATTCGGTGACACGGCGGTTGCGGAAGGCGCGGCGCTGGCCGAGCGGGCTCCGATCGATCTGCGCGTCAACACGCTCAAGGCCGATCGCGCCAAGGTGCTTAAGGCGCTGGAAAAATACGGCGCGCAGCCGACCCCTTATTCGCCGGCCGGCGTTCGCATCCCCGCGCCGGATCTGCAGAAGAAGAACCCCAATGTCGAGGCCGAAGCGGCTCACGGCCGCGGCTGGTTCGAGCTTCAGGACGAGGCCTCGCAGATCGCCACCTTCCTGTCGGGCGGGGCCGCGCGCCTGCAATTCATCGACCTCTGCGCCGGCTCGGGCGGCAAGACGCTCGGTGTTGCCGCGCTGATGCAGAATACCGGCCAGATCTACGCCTATGACGCCGACATGCAGCGGTTGCGGCCGATCTTCGAGCGGCTGAAACGGGCGGGTGCGCGCAATGTGCAGGTGCTGCCGGCGGGCGATACCGCCGCGCTGGACGCCCTTACCGGGCGGATGGACGTGGTGTTCGTCGATGCGCCCTGTTCCGGCTCCGGTGTCTGGCGCAGGCGGCCGGATGCCAAATGGCGGCTGACGCCCGCGGCGCTCGCACAGCGTATCGAGGATCAGCAGCAGGTGCTCGAGCGCGCGGCGACGCTGGTCAAGCCGGGCGGCCGCCTCGTCTACGTGACCTGCTCGGTGCTGCAATCCGAGAACGACGCCCAGGCACGCTGGTTCATCGAGCGCTTTCCGCAGTTCGCGCCGCACCCCTGGCGGCAGGTCTGGACGCAATCCACGCTGGCCGCGCCTCCTGCCGACGGCAACGATACGGTGGCGCTCCAGTTGACGCCGGCCCGGCACGGCACGGACGGCTTTTACGTCAATATCTTAGATCATACGGCTTAGTTGCGCCGATTCCGCATCAGCGCGGAAAGGCTCTTTCAAATTAGGGCAACTCCGCCGCATTCTCGCCGTTGTGCTTGTGTTGTGTGCATGACCGTCGGCTCACGAGTTCGTGAGAATGCCGGGTTTCGCCTCATCGGGCGGGCCTCGACCCATCGCCACACCCTGGCGTCGTCGTTAGGCTGGCGGTCGGCATTCGGAGACCAAGCTTAATAAAAAAGCGAGTTAACAATGGGCTTTATCAAAACTCTTTTGGGAATCGTTATCCTCGTGGCGATCATCGTGTTCGGCTACTGGCTCTATGCCACCTACACGATCGCATCCGCCGACGACGAGATCTGGGTCCAGGTCAACAGCAACATGCCCGATCCCTTGCGCAAATGGGCCTGTGCTGAAGTGAACACGCGGATCACCGCATCGGACGCGCCGATGGGCTGCACGGATGTCTGGCAGTCGTCCGCTCCGTCGAACGGCACGGGGGCGGCGCCGACCGAGCAGCCGGCTGAGACCGCGCCCTCAGCGCCGTCGAACAACTGATCGACGGACGATTTTCGAACAGGAAAACCACGCGGTGGCCGGGCGTTCCGGTCGCCGCTGGATTTGCCGTGTCCGCATGCAATCATCCAGCTGCTTGACGCGCATCGCGGCGGGTGTTACCGGCGCTTATGCAAGATACGATCCTCATCGTCGATTTCGGCAGCCAGGTCACGCAGTTGATTGCCAGGCGCGTCCGGGAGGCCGGCGTCTATTCTGAAATCGTGCCGTTCCAGCTCGCCGGGGACGCCTTCGAGCGGCTGAAACCCAAGGCGGTGATCCTCTCCGGTGGTCCGGCGAGCGTTCACGAAGCCGGAACGCCCCGCGCGGCCGATGCGATCTTCAAGGCCGGCATCCCGGTACTGGGCATCTGCTACGGTCAGATGACCATGGCCGATCAGCTCGGCGGCGAGGTCGAACCCTCCGATCACCGCGAATTCGGCCGCGCCTTCGTCGAGATCGTCAAGGACAGCCCGATTTTCGATGGCGTTTGGAAAAAGGGCGAGCAGCACCAGGTCTGGATGAGCCATGGCGACCGGGTAATCAAGCTTCCGCCCGGCTTCGAGATTTACGCTGCATCCGCGAATGCGCCATTTGCCGCGGCGGGGGACGAAAAGCGCGGCTTCTACGCGTTCATGTTCCACCCGGAAGTGATGCACACGCCCGACGGCGCAAAGCTGCTCGCCAATTTCGTGCGCAACATCGCCGGCTGCACCGGCGATTGGACGATGGGGCGCTTCCGCGACGAAATGATTGCCAAGATCCGCGCGCAGGTGGGCAATGCAAAGGTGATCTGCGGGCTGTCCGGCGGGGTCGACTCGGCCGTTGCCGCGGTGTTGATCCATGAGGCGATCGGCGATCAGCTCACCTGCATTTTCGTCGACCACGGCCTCTTGCGCCAGAGCGAGGCGGAAGAGGTCGTCTCGCTGTTCCGCGGCGCCTACAATATCCCGCTGGTGCACGTCGAAGCCTCCGACCGGTTCCTCTCCGCGCTTGCCGGGGTCGACGATCCCGAGCGCAAGCGCAAGACCATCGGCGGCCTGTTCATCGACGTTTTCGACGAGGAGGCGGGCAAGCTCGGCGGCGCCGATTTCCTGGCGCAGGGAACGCTCTATCCCGACGTCATCGAGAGCGTCTCGTTCACCGGCGGCCCGTCGGTGACGATCAAGTCGCACCACAATGTCGGCGGCTTGCCGGAGCGGATGAAGCTGAAGCTGCTGGAGCCGCTGCGGGAGTTGTTCAAGGACGAGGTCCGCGAACTGGGGCGCGAACTCGGACTGCCCGACAGTTTCGTCGGCCGCCATCCATTCCCCGGCCCCGGCCTCGCCATCCGCGTTCCCGGCGAGGTCACGCGCGACCGGCTCGACATCCTGCGCAAGGCCGACGCCATCTATCTCGACGAGATCCGCAAGGCCGGGCTCTACGATGCGATCTGGCAGGCTTTCGCGGTGCTGCTCCCGGTGCGGACGGTCGGCGTGATGGGCGATGCCCGCACCTATGATTACGTCTGCGCCCTGCGCGCGGTGACCTCCACCGACGGCATGACCGCCGACTATTTCGACTTCAGCCACGACTTCCTCGGCCGCGCCGCAACGCGCATCATCAACGAGGTGAAGGGCATCAACCGCGTCGTCTACGACATCACCTCGAAGCCACCCGGCACCATCGAGTGGGAGTGAGCCGGGGGACGCTGGCGTGGAATTGGATAGCGCAGCGGACTGGAGGCAGTTGTTGTGAGACAAAAGTTGTCGATAGCAATCGATCGGCCACCGCTGCTCGTAAGTTCCTCTGAGGTCTTGGAAACAAGCTCGTCGCTGGTCCATTTGCAATTGTCCGCAGGTTGTTCGCGGTGAACGCGTCATGTGCCATTATGCCTTCGACCGTAAACGCAACGGCTCACGAGTTGCAAAAACAGGGTCGCAGCAAAAATATTGCGTTCGATCTTACAGGCTGCCTGCACATCGTCCCACCGGAGGACCGCGGTGCCCCTCACGCCCTATGTCGTGGATCAGATTTGGCTTTGCGCATATCCCATGCGATTGGCGGGTACGCGGTTCGAGGCACGAATGACGGTGGTCCGCCTCGCATCTGGCCGACTTATGCTGCACTCGCCATGCAACATCACTGCGGCGATCGCCGAAGAGATCTCGGCGCTAGGTCCGGTCGCCCATATCGTCGCCCCCGGAAATTTTCACCACATATACGCAGCCACCGCGCAAGACGCGTTTCCAAGGGCGAAGACATGGATTTGCCCCGGGGTTGAGAGCAGGAGCCCCGGCCTGAAATATGATGGCCTGCTCGGTGACGTGGCTCCGGCGGAGTGGGTCGATGAAATCGACCAGGTGCTCGTGAAGGGCACGCGTATCATGCGCGAGGTCGCGATGTTTCACCGCGCCAGCCGCACGTTGATCCTTGTTGACCTCATTGAGAACTTCACCGACGCGACGCCCCATACAGGAGGGGCATTGAAATTCTTGTTCAAGTACGTGTTACGCATGTGGAACAATCCCCGTCCCGCGCCGGAATACCGGATGGGCTGGAGCGACCGTCAGGCAGCGGCGAAATCGCTTCGGCGCATCCTGTCGTGGAACTTTCAGCAGATCGTGTTGGCGCACGGCGATCTAATCGACCGTCACGCTCGTGAAGTTGCGGCTGCGGCTTGGGCCGGAGTACTTGAACGATGATAGAATGAAGACGCGGCAAGCCGCTGAAATATCGCGAGTATCGCGCCTTCATCTTTGGTTGCTTGAAAGCATCGCATCGATAGCCTCAGGCTCCAACCATCCGCAGTCGGCCGTGGTTGACGGTATTTTAAGACGGCGGATCGCTGCCGTGTCGGTCAGGATCCTGAGAATCGACCGATCGATGCCGATAGTCGCTGAAACCGAACAGGTTCCGGATCGGCGAAATTCTCCTTTGAATTCAAGAGCGCAAAATCCTGACGGCTCGCGGTATACATCTTCTACCATCGGCGGCTGGTCGACGCGCCGGACGGCTTGGCCAAATACAGCGGCTATCTGCGGAGTCAGATGGCCGTCGGTGGATTGATTATGAAGCTGTTTTGACGATGAGCGAACCCGTCCTATGACCATCACGATCTACGGCATCAAGATCTGCGACACGATGAGGAAGGCGCGGGCCTGGCTGGAAAGCCATGGCGTCGAATACGCCTTTCACGACTACAAGACCGCCGGGATCGACCGCGAACGGCTGGAAACATGGGCCAAGACGGTCGGCTGGGAGACGCTGCTCAATCGCGCCGGCACGACCTTCCGCAAGCGTCCCGACGCCGACAAAGAGGGCCTGAACGAAAAGAAGGCCGTCGCGCTGATGCTCGACCAGCCGTCGATGATCAAGAGGCCGGTCCTCGATCTTGGCGGCGGCAAGCTCCTGGTCGGCTTCAAGCCTGAGGATTACAGCAGGGCGATTGCGCCTCGAAGCTGATCTGGTCTCCGAGCGCTGGACAGATCGTCCCCGGTCCTCAGCCCGCAATCCGCACTTCGAGATCCAACAATTCCGGGCTCCGCGCGGTCCGCGCCCAGGCGTCGACCTGATATTCAACCAATCGGTTGACAATCAAAAATCGCGCGCATATATTCAACCACATGGTTGAATTAGAGACGTCTCAGATGAATTCGGTCTTTCACGCCCTCGGCGACGCTACGCGCCGGCGGATGCTGCGCGAACTCGCCGGTGGCGAGCGCACGGTCGGCCAGCTTGCGGAACCTTTCGCGATCTCGCTCGCTGCCGCCTCAAAGCACATCAAGGTGCTGGAGAACGCCGGGCTGATCCGCCGCGAGGTGCGCGGCCGCACCCATCTGTGCCGCCTCGACCCCGGACCGCTTGCCAGCGCCCACGAGTGGCTGAGCTTCTACGAGCGTTTCTGGACCGACCGTCTGGATGTGCTCGAACGGCTCCTCCGCGAAGAGGACGCCCGCAAAACGCCCGCCCCGAACAAAGGAGACGACCGATGAACGAACTTGCGACGCCGACGCCTATGGCGAGCTGATCGAGCCCGCCACGTTGAAGATCCAGCGCCTGCTGCCCGGCCCCATCGAGCGCATCTGGGCCTATCTCACCGAGAGCGACCTGCGCCGCCAATGGCTGGCCGCGGGCGAAATGGAAATGAAGGTCGGACACGCCCTTCAAGCTGACCTGGCGCAACGACGAGCTGAACGACCCGCCGGGCCAGCGCCCGGACGGCTTCCCCGAAGAGCATTCGATGGAGAGCCGGATCACCGAGCTCGATCCGCCGCGCAAGCTCGCCTTCACCTGGGGACGCAGCGGCGGCGTCTCCTTCGAGCTGGAGCCGCAGGGCGACGAGGTGCTGCTCACCGTGATCCATCGCCGCCTGCCCGACCGCGATACCCTGCTGAAGGTCGGCGCCGGCTGGCACATGCATCTCGACATCCTGGTCGCCCGCGCGAGCGGAAAAGAGCCGGCGCCGTTCTGGGACGGCTGGCTCCGCCTGCACAAGGAATACGACCAGCGCATGCCGGCCTGACCGAACGCGCCGCGTCAGCCCGGACAGGCGGGCTGACGACGCCGATGTAACGACATCAGGAGAGTAGAGCGATGACGAAACACATGACAGGAAGCCGCCAGGAGTGGCTTGGAGCGCGGCTCGGGCTGATCGAGGCGGAGAAGGAGCTGACGCGGCGCAGCGACGAGGTGGCGCGGCAACGGCAAGCGCTGCCTTGGGTCCGGATCGATAAGGATTATCGGTTCGAGACCGATGAGGGGAGCGCCTCGCTGGCGGATCTTTTCAAAGGGCGCTCGCAGCTCCTCGTCTACCATTTCATGTTCGGGCCCGACTACACGTCCGGGTGTCCGTCCTGCTCCTCGATCGCGGACGGCTTCAACGGCATCGCGGTCCATTTGGCGAACCACGACGTCATGCTGACCGCGGTATCGCGGGCGCCGCTTGCCAAGCTCCAGACCTTCAAGGAGCGGATGGGCTGGACCTTCCCGTGGGCGTCCTCGGCCGGCAGCGACTTCAACGCCGACTTCAACGTCTGGTTCACGCCCGAACAGCAGCGCGAGGGCGGCATCGAGTACAACTACCGGCGCGAGCCGGCGATGAGCGCACCGGC
Organism: uncultured Alphaproteobacteria bacterium; assembly: GCA_963727575.1. GTDB lineage: Bacteria > Pseudomonadota > Alphaproteobacteria > Rhizobiales > Rhodomicrobiaceae > JAHQVI01. The sequence continues at coordinate 2,915 of CAVSIA010000009.1, read as the reverse complement.
GGCAGCCGAGCCGCTGGCGGGCGAGACCGTGCAGCAGTGGACGCTGCGCGGCGAGGAAGGCCCGGTGGCGCAGATCGCGGCCATGACCGGCACCGACGTCGCCACCTACACGCGCGACCGTCCGGGCATGAGTGCCTTCGTGCTGGAGGACGGCGTCGTCTATCACAGCTACTCCACCTATGCCCGCGGGGTGGACAGCCTGTGGGGCATGTATCAGTGGCTCGACCGTGCCCCAAAAGGGCGCAACGAGGAGGGCGTCTGGTGGCGCCGCCACGACGAGTACGACATGCGTTGAGGAGCAGGTGCCGGCTCGGCCGAACGGATGCTCGGAGGGCGACGCGCAGAGCCGCGGCGCCCGGCCGCCTAATTCAGTCCCGCATTCAAAGGAGAGATCGTCATGACGACCACTTTTCAGTCGCCGCCGAAAATCGCCTCGCGCGAGGAATGGCTCGACGCCCGCAAGGCACTCTTTGCCAAGGAGAAGGCCATGACGCACGAGCTCGACGCACTTCGCGCCGAGCGCCGTCAACTGCCCTGGGTCAAGGTCGGGACGCCCTATGTGTTCGACGGGCCTGACGGCCAATGCACACTCGCCGGTCTGTTCCGCGGCCGCAGCCAGCTCGCCGTCTATCACTTCATGCTGGCGCCCGGCTCGGATCATCTTTGCCCCGGCTGCTCCTTCATCTCCGATCATACCGACGCGGCGCGGCAGCACTTCGAGCACGCCGACCTGGCATTTGCCGCGATCTCGCGCGCGCCGCTCGACCGGATCGAGCAGGTCAGGCGGCGCATGGGCTGGACTTTCCCGTGGGTCTCCTCGAACGGCTCCGACTTCAATTACGATTTCGGCGTGTCCTTCACCAAGGAGGACATGGCGGCCGGCCGCGCGATCTACAATTACGGCACGCCGATCACGAGCAGCGAAGACATGCACGGCGTCAGCATCTTTGCGAAAAACGACGAGGGTGAGGTGTTCCACACCTACTCGACCTACCACCGCGGCGACGAGACGCTGATCGGCGCTTTCGCCTGGCTGGATCTCACCCCCAAGGGCCGCAACGAGACAGGCGGCACCATGAGCTGGGTGAAGCGGCACGACGAATACGAGCCTCACGACGAGCCGAAAGATGACTGCTGCCGCTGATCTTCGATATCGAATCGTGCCCCGCGAGGCGCCGCTGGAAACGGAGCATGGCGTGATGACCGGCGTGACGTCTTCCGCCAGCAATCTTGAGTGCGGCGTCTGTGGCGCCACCCACGCTCGCAGGCGAACCGGGCAAGCCTCCGATCGCGCCTTCGTCGGCGTCTCGGCGCTGCTCTTCGCCGCCGCCGCCGCGGTCACGATCGTCTGGTGCGCGTCGATGTCGGGGATGGGCGGAATGCCGATGCCTGGCGGCTGGACGATGTCGATGACCTGGATACCGGTGTGCGGATGGACATGGCTTGGCCCGGCGGTCTCATTTGTCGGCATGTGGGCGGTCATGATGGTGGCGATGATGCTGCCGTCGCTGGTGCCGATGCTGCTGCGCTACCGCCAGGCGGTCGGCGGTGCAGGCGAGGCGCGCCTGGGCCTGCTGACCGCGCTGTCGGGCGTCGGGTATTTCTTCGTCTGGACGGTGATCGGAACGGCCGTCTATCCGCTGGGGGTTGCTCTTGCCGCGGTCGAGATGCGCCAGCCGGCGCTGGCGCACGCCGTTCCGGCCGCGGCCGGTGTGGTGGTGGTGATCGCCGGCGCGCTCCAGTTCACTGCCTGGAAAGCCCACCAGCTCGCCTGCTGCCGCAAGGCTCCGGCGCGCGGCCGGGCGTCGCCAGCGGAGGCCGGCACCGCCTTACGGCACGGCATGCGCCTTGGCCTCCATTGCATCTCCTGCTGCGCCGGCCTGACGGCGATCCTCCTTGTCATCGGGGTCATGGACCTGCGCGCCATGGCCGTCGTGACGGCGGCGATCACCGCCGAGCGTCTCCTGCCGGCCGGTGAGCGCGTGGCCCGGGCCATCGGCGCCATTGCGGTCGGGGCAGGGGTGCTCATGATCGCGCGAGCTGTCGGGCTCGGATGATGATGCATCGGCATCGCGCGGCGTTGTATGGTTCCGGCCTCGGGTCGAGGGTGCTCCAGGGATCGCGCGCCCTTCGGCGGCGTCGATTGACTCCTTTTTCGAGCCTCAATCGTCCTAGCTTCATCGAAACACTGGAGCAGAACCGATGAGCCTCAAGGATAAGACTGTCGTCGTCACCGGCGGAAGCCGCGGCCTGGGTCTGGGACTGGTCGAGGCCCTGGTCGCGCACGGCGCCGCGGTGACTGTGGTCGCCCGCGGCGTGGACGCCCTCGATGCCGTCCGCACCCGGCTGGGCGTCGCCACGATCCCCGCCGACGTGAGCGACGAGACCGCCGCCCACCGCATCCTTGCCGAGGTTCGCCCGGACATCCTGGTGCTGAACGCCGGCGCGACGCCGCGCATGGGCCGGTTGGACCAGATCAGCTGGGCGGATTTCACCGCAATCTGGGAGCACGACGTCAAGGCCGGGCTCTATTGGCTGCAGGCGGCGCTCAACCTGCCGCTCAAGCCGGGTGCCCGCGTCCTGGTCGGATCGAGCGGTGCGGCGGTCTCCGGATCGCCGATGTCGGGCGGCTATGCGGGCGCAAAACGCATGCTGTGGCTCATGGCGAACTATGCGAACGGCGTATCGTCCGAGAAGAAGCTGGATATCCGCTTCCAGACCGTCGTTCCGCGGCAGATGATCGCCGGCACGGGCGTGGGCAATGCCGGGACGGCAGCGTATAGCGCCAAGATGGGTGTCACGCATGAAGAGTTTCTCACCCGTTTCGGCGCGCCGATGCCGCCGCGCCAGTTCGGCGAGCACATCGTCACTCTTTTGACGGATCCCCAGTATGAGGGCGACCTGGCGTTCGGCCT